>NZ_QJQX01000057.1 GCF_013393185.1 Sphingobium lactosutens
GGTGACGATTTAATCATTTGAGCCAGAGCATGATGCTGGCGAGTTTGACAAATCCGAGGAAGTTGGGGGCGAGCTTGTCGTAGCGTGTTGCGATGCGCCGCCATTGTTTGAGTTTGGCGAAGAATCCTTCGATGCCCCAACGCTGTTTGTAGGCGATGCGGTCGTAGCCGTGTTGGTACTTGCGGTGGCGGCGTGGTGGGATGACCGGCTCGCCGCCTTGCTCGTAGATGAGGTCATGCAGGCGGTCGGCATCGTAGGCGCGATCCGCCAGCACCTTGCCTGCCGGGATGCCCCGGATCAGGTCGCAGGCTGGAGCCATGTCGTTTTGCTGTCCGGGGCCAAGAATGAAGCGGATCGGCAGACCGAGGGCATCGACTACGGCGTGGATTTTGGTGCCGAACCCACCTCTCGACCGCCCGAGAGCCTGGGCTTGAACGCCCCCCTTTTTATCCGAGCCCCTGCCGCTTGAGCCTGAGCGCGGATGACAGTGGCATCGATCGCCAGCCATTCGATGTCGGGATCATCGGACACCGCCGCGAATATCCGGTCGATCACACCCTGCTCGATCCAGCGATAATAGCGCCGCTTGGCTGTCTGATAGGGACCAAAGCGTTCGGGAAGATCGCGCCAACGACCGCCTGAGCGCGCCAGCCACAGCAAGGCATCGAGAAAACGCCTGCCGTCGCTACGCGGACCACGCTTACCCTTGCGCCCGCCCGGAACGAACTCCCGCAATCGCTCCCATTGATCGTCCCGAAGTACCTCGCCTTCCACACCAGCCTCCAAAAGCCACTGTTGAATCACAAAGACCCGGCGCCGTGAATCCCTAAAATGTCACTACAGCCTAGAGCCGTGAACGATTAGATTGAATCGTTCACGGCTCTATTGTCTTTTGATTACCGCATTCTGCGAGCCGTCGGCTGTTCCAGCCGACTTCAGAATGCTCTAGCCGTTCGGCACGATCAGATATTTCTCGCCCGTCCGCCTGGCGTTGTAGGTCAACACCGCCTCCCGCGTGAGCGCATCCTGTAGCGAGATGCGCGCTTTGTAGGGGCTGGCGAAGGTCGTTGTGAGTCCGTCACGCACCCGCTGGCGCATCCGGTCCACCGTTTCGGCGCCAGCGCGCTGGAGGAAGGGGAAGAGCAGCCAGCCGCCCACATTCCAGCTGAAGCCGAAGCTGCGCGTGATGACCGTCGGCGCCATATCGAGCGCGCCATATATATAGGCCTGCTTGAGTATGTCGGAGCCATAGCGGTTATAGGCGGCCCCCTTGTTCGCCGCCTGCTCCATCGCGTGCAGGATTTCGCCGACCAGCGTGCCTCCGCCGATCGCGTCGAACGCGATGGTGGCGCCGGTCGCTTCGATCGCGCTCTGGAGTTGCGCGCGGAAATCCTCGCCGGAACTGTCGATCACATGTTCGGCACCCAGCGCCGTCAGCGTATCCACCTGCGCCTGATTGCGGACGATGTTGACCAGCGGGACATTGTCTTCCTTGGCGATACGCACCAGCATCTGGCCGAGATTGGAAGCGGCAGCGGTGTGGACGATCGCCTTGTGCCCGTCGCGACGCATCGTCTCGACGAAACCCAGCGCGGTCATCGGATTGACGAAGGCGGACGCGCCCTGCTCCGCACTCGCCCCATCGGGCAGCACCATCACCGACCGGGCGTCGACCAGCCGATATTGGGCGAACATCCCGCCCGGCACGCAGGTGACGAGCTTCCCCAGCAGCGCCTGCGCTTCGGGCGCATCGCCCGCCGCGACCACCGTCCCGGCACCTTCATTGCCGACCGCCATCGCTTCCCCGACACGCGATGCCATGGCCCGACGCGCCGGATCGGGCATCTGGGCCACGATCCGGCCATCGTCATAGTCGGCATTGTCCACATCAGCCGGGCCGAACAGCAGACCAAGGTCGGATGGGTTGATCGGCGCGGCTTCCACCCGGACCAGTATCTCATGCCCTTTGGGAGGCGGCAGGCTTTCCTCGACCAGTTGGACGGTCAGCTTGCCATCCTCGGCCAGGGTGGACAGGATCTTGAGGCCGCGCGTGTCGCCCATGGGAATGCTCCTTCTATCTGGGATCAGGAAGTAGGTGGCCGGGCTTCAATGACAAGCTGGCAAAAGTGCCGGTCGGATCAGGCCGACGGATTTTCCCGGTAGAGCGTCGGGAACATCGCCTTGAGCGCGGCGATCTTCGGCTTGTCCCAGCGGAGAATATAGGGATGCAGCGGGTTCCTGTGCGCAAAGTCCTGATGGTCGCGCGCGGCATCCTGGAAGCCGGTGAACGGCTCCACCCGCGTCACGATCGGGTCGCGCCACAGGCCCGCCTTGCCGAGCTGGGCCAAATAGGCGCGGGCCGCCCTGTCCTGCTCAGGATTCAGGGGAAAGAGCGCGCTGCGATACTGGGTGCCGCTGTCGGGTCGCTGATAGTTGAGCGTCGTCGGATCGACGATGACCGAGAAGAAGATGCGCAGTAGGGTGCCGTAGCTGACCTGCGCCGGGTCATAGGTGACGCGGACCGACTCGGCGAAACCGGTTTCGCCGCCACTCACCGTCTCATAGTCGACGCGCCGCCCTTTCAGCCCGCCGGCAAAGCCGGAGACGGCGAGATGGACGCCCTTCACATGGGAAAAGACGCCCTCCACGCCCCAGTAACAGCCGCCCGCGAAGATGGCGGTTTCCAGCGTGCGGGTCGGGGCGGCATCTATGGTCGGGACCGGCGCCTGGACGGCGGATGCGGCATGCAACGGCGGCGCGGCGACGAGCGCCGCTAGAAAGAGGGAGGTTAGGGCTTTAGAGCGCCGTTCCATTGGTCGTGGTCGCCGCGACGGCGGTGGTGCTCAGCATCGGCGGTTCCGACGGCTGCAACAGGAACATGCCGACGGCGCCGATCGCGAACCCGCCCAGAAAGCGCAGGAACAGGTCGGATTTCAAAAATGCCATCATGGCAGTGCCTTTCTTACAGTCCTTTTCGGCCAACTCGACCGGCGGCTATACCCCGGCGCCTTGCCCTTGGCTGAACCGGCCGCGTCGCGGGAGCGACTTTCGACCAATGTGGGCCAGGGAACGACGAAGGGGCCAAGTCCAAATTCGGTTTCTTTCCGCAACGGGCATATAGACGCTGCGGCGTCAATCGCAAGACGCCGCAGTGCGAAAAAGACCGTTTCCGTTTTTTGACAGGATAGAAAAACCGGCGCTTTCACGCCGGTTTCCGTTTGTCACAGATGCGAAATCGCGACGGCTTATTTGAGGGCGGCGCAGGCTTCCTGAATCCGGGTGCAGGCCTTCTTCAGCACCTCGTCCGAGGTCGCATAGCTGATGCGGAAGGCCGGCGACAGGCCGAAGGCGGCGCCATGGACAGCCGCGACCTTCGCTTCGTCGAGGAAATAGCCGATCAGCGCTTCGTCGCTGGTGATGACCTCGCCCTTGGGCGTGGTCTTGCCGATCAGGCCGCTGGCGTCGGGATAGACGTAGAAGGCGCCTTCGGGCGTCGGACAGTCGAGGCCCGGCGCATCGTTCAGCATGGCGACGACCATATCGCGGCGCTTCTTGAACACGCTGTTGCGCTCTTCAAGAAAGTCCTGCGGACCGGTCAGCGCGGCGGCGGCGGCGGCCTGGCTGATCGAGCAGGGGTTGCTGGTCGACTGCGACTGAAGCTTGCCCATCGCCTTGATGATCCATTCGGGACCACCGGCGAAGCCGATACGCCAGCCGGTCATGGAAAAGGCCTTGGAGCAGCCGTTCACCGTCAGCGTACGGTCGTACAGTTCCGGGCAGACCTGCGCGATGGTGGCGAAGGGCGTCGGCGCGTACCAGACATGCTCATACATGTCGTCGGTCATCACCAGCACATGGGGGTGACGCAGGAGCACGTCGGCCAGCGCCTTCAGCTCGTCGGCGGAATAGGCCGCACCCGACGGATTGGAGGGCGAGTTCAGCATCACCCACTTGGTGCGCGGGGTGATCGCGGCGTCCAGCTGGGCGGGCGTGATCTTGTAGCCCTGGCTTGCCGGACCTTCGATGAAGACGGGGGTGCCGCCCGCGAAGTTCACAATGTCGGGATAGCTGACCCAGTAGGGCGCCGGGATGATGACCTCATCGCCCGCATCGACGGTCGCAATCAGCGCGTTGAACAGGGTATGCTTGCCGCCCGAATTCACGCTGATCTGGCTGCGCTTGTAGATCAGGCCATTGTCACGCTTGAATTTGAAGGCGACGGCTTCCTTGACGTCGGCGGTGCCGTCCACGTCGGTATAGCGGGTCAGATTCTTGCGAATGGCCTCAATGCCCGCCTCTTTGACAAAGTCGGGCGTATCGAAATCCGGTTCGCCGGCCGAGAGACCAATAACGTCCACGCCTTCGGCTTTAAGGGCATTCACGCGCGCGCTCATCGCCAGGGTGGCGGAGGGCTGGATGCGACCGAGGGCGGCGGAAGTCTGGCTCATGGTAATAATCTTTCTCCAGAGCGATTTCAAAGCAGGCGGAACAGCCCGCTGACTCGAAAATCGCGACCCAAAATAATGAATCCCCAAAGGCCCGCAATAAAAGCGGACGCCGCGTCCCTTAGTGCGCAACGGACGAAGGGGCAACCGGCCAGATGGGCGTTAATGGCTTTACGGCAGCATAGCGTTGCTATCGGGCGAAAATCAGCGCGACAGTGTCGCCGCCACCATGCCGCGCGCGGCATTTCCGATGAAGAAGCCGCGCTCCAGATCGTGGATGCGCAGGTCGCCCTCCACCGCCTCGCCCATGTCGATCAGGCTCTGCCGCAATATGCCCGGCAGCAGCCCGCGCGACAGCGGCGGCGTCACCAGCTTGTCGCCGCGCTCGACGAAGAGGGTGGAGAAGCTGCCCTCGGTCAGATAGCCGGCCGCGTCGGTCATGAGCACCTCATAGGTGCCGCCGCGCTTGAGCGCATCGCGGTACAGCGCCCGGTCGGTGGTCTTGTGCGCCAGGCGCAGGTCGTCGGCGGGCGCGTTGCGCGGCACCACGGCGACCGGGACGATCGCCTGCGGCCAGCTACCATGATCGCGCACCTCGATCGCCAGCGCGCCGCCGCGCGACACCAGCAGCCGTACCCGGCTCGCCTCCCGCAAGCGGAAGGTCGCCGCCTGCAGCTCGTTGCGCACGCCATGCCGATCGAAGGCGAAGCCCATCGCATCGGCGCTGGCCTTTAGCCGCGCCAGATGCAGCTCAAGCAGCCTGATCCCCTCATGCGGATCGAAGGCCATGGTTTCAAGCAGGTCGAACCGTCCGTCAGCCAAAGACATTGCTATTGTTTCTAGCCCCTGCACATCATGCCATCACGCCGGCGAAAGAAAGCGCCCCTTGGCCAGGCATTCCGCCCATTCGGAGCCTGCTTCCGAATCCGCGACGATGCCCGAGCCGAGGCCCAGCCTGCCGACTCCATTGCCTTCTTCGACGCATAGCGTCCGAATGGCAACATTGAAGGCGGCATCGCCTTCCGGATCGATCCAGCCCATCGTGCCGGTATAGACGCCGCGCGCGTGCGGCTCGACCGCGTCGATGATCTCCATCGCCCGTACCTTGGGCGCGCCGGTGATCGATCCGCAGGGAAACAGCACGCGCAGCACATCGACCGGCGACAGGCCCGGCAGCACCCGCGCGCGCACGGTAGAGACAAGCTGGTGCACGGTCGGATAGCTCTCCACCCTGAACAGGTCGGGCACGGTGACGCTGCCCGCCTGCGACACCCGCGACAGGTCGTTGCGCAGCAGGTCGACGATCATCAGATTTTCGGCGCGCTGCTTGGCATCCGCCTCCAGCCAGCGGGCGTTGGCGGCATCCTCGTCCACATCGGCGGCACGGACCGCCGTCCCCTTCATCGGCCGGGCGGTCAGCTGGCCGCGCACCTGGGTGAAGAAAAGTTCGGGCGAGAAGGACAATATGGTCTGCCCCCCGTCGCGGATCACCCCGCCATAGCCCGCCGCCGCACGCGGCCGGATTGCGGCGTAGAGCGCCATCGGGTCGCCGTCGACCGCGACCGCGCAGGGAAAGGTCAGGTTGGCCTGATAGATGTCGCCGGCGCAGATATAGTCCTGCACCTGAGCGAAGGCGGCGCGATAGCCCGCCTCGTCCACCAACGGTCGCAACGGCCCGGCGGCAGCGCCCACCGGATCGGGGAGAAGGCCCGGCAGCGCACCGGGCGCAATCAGCCTGACTCCTTCGAACAGGCCGAACCAGAGCAGGGGCGTATGCGCATCGTCCCGTCGGCGCGCGATCGGCGCGAGCCGGTCTTCCAGCGCCAGCCCGGCCTCATAGCTCATATAGCCCGCGACATGCAGCCCCGCCTCGCGCGCTTCGGCCACGCGGTCGAGCGCGGGCTGCACCTCCGCCATGGCCCGAGCCGCGATAATGCCGACAGGATCGCGATAGAGCCGCGCCGGCGCCGCGCCACGCAGGCGCGCATCGTCGAACAGGCAGAAAGGCTCGTCGGGACCGGGGAGACGCATGGCGCTTCTTAACAGGCTTTGTCGACAGCGGAAGAGCGCAAGACGGCGATGCTCTGTTGCATGGACAGTTTGCAGCGCTTAGCCATCGATCCATGACCGATCCTGCCCCGGACACCCGAACCGACCGCCCGATCGGCCCGGCGATCGGCCATGGACTGCGCGGACGCTGCCCAGCCTGCGGCGAGGGCCGGCTGTTTGCCTGCTTCCTCAAGGCCGCGCCGACCTGCACGCGCTGCGGCCTTCACCTCGACGCGCATCAGGCGGACGATTTCCCCGCCTATATCGTGATCCTGCTCCTGGGGCATATATTGGTGCCCTTGATGATAGAGGTGAATGCCGCCTTTGCCATCCCGCTCGGCTGGCAGGCGCTGATCTGGCCGGGGCTGGCGATCTTGCTGGCGGTGGCGATGATCCAGCCGATAAAGGGCGGGGTCATCGCCTTTCAATGGAGCCGGCGGATGGCGGGCTTCAGATAGGCCCGCTCATCCCGGCCCGATCAATCCGGCTTGCGCAGGAAATTTCGCTCCATCGCCTCGCGCAGCGTATCGTCGATCGAGCGGCGGCCCTCCGCGCCATGGGTCACGACCGTCGTGTCACAGGTGGCGACGCACATGCCCTTCTGGAACCCCGCCGAGCTGATCGTCCAGCTGGTGCGGCCGATATGGCCGATCGCGCAATGCACCTCGAACGGATAGGGGAAATGCGATTCCTCGATGAAGTTGAGGTTCACATTGGCCACCAGCCAGCGCACCCCCTGTTCCTGCGGATGACGCCCCATATGATGATGGAAGCGGATGCGGGCGGTTTCGAAGATGCCAGAAATGGCCACATTGTTGATGTGGCCCATCGTATCCAGATCCTGGAAGCGCGTGTCGATGCTGGTGACGAAGCGATAGGCTTCGGGACTGAACCGCCAGGATTCGGGTTTGGCCATGTCCTGCTTTCCCTTTGGAATTTTCTGTCACATTTCCATAGCCGCCCGGATCGTCGATGCAATCGCGCCAGTGAAAATGGCAGGACTGCGACCTTTATGACACAATCGGCAAGCAACCGGCCATGATCCAGTGAACGGCTCGTTCGATCATGACGCACGTGTCACAAGAGCGTCACCGATCCGTCAACATGTTCACACCGCAGTGCAACATCGCGCGCTTAAGGCCCCCGGCAGAGCCAGTCATCCAACAGGGTTCCAAGGGGGATTTCACCATGCGTCCGATCAACGCCCTATTGCTTGCGTCCACCATTCTCGCCGCCACACCCGCCTTTGCGCAGGACGTCGCGCCGGCAGCCGACGCCGCTGCTGCCGATGGCGCGGACATCATCGTCTTCGGCCGTGGCGAAACCCGCCAGGTGCAGGAAATCGCGGCCAGGGATCTCGTCACCCTGACGCCCGGCACCAATGCGCTCAAGGCGATCGAAAAACTGCCCAGCGTCAATTTCCAGTCGGCCGATCCGTTCGGCAATTATGAATGGTCGCAGCGCGTCACCATCCGGAGCTTCAACCAGAACCAGCTCGGCTTCACCTTCGACGGCATCCCGCTGGGCGACATGAGCTATGGCAACCATAACGGCCTGCACATCACCCGCGCGATCAGCAGCGAGAATATCGGCAGCGTGCGCGTGTCGCAGGGCGCCGGCTCGCTCGGCACGCAGGCGACCGGCAACCTCGGTGGCACGGTCGAGACCTTCTCCGCCGACCCGGCCGACTATCTGAGCGGCGGCGCATTCGGCGCGCAGGGCAACCTGACCTATGGCAGCGACGAAACCTGGCGCGCCTTCGCCCGGCTGGCGCTGGGCAGCAAGGATGGCATTCGCGGCTATGTCTCCTACGGCTATGGCTCGACCGACAAATATAAGGGGCAGGGCACGCAGGACCAGCATATGGGCAATGCCAAGGTCGTGATCCCCGTGGGCGATGCGACGGTCGACGGCTGGCTCAGCTATTCGGACCGCCGCGAGCAGGATTATCAGGACATGTCGATGGGCATGATCCGCCGCCTTGGCTGGGACTGGGACAACACTTACCCCGACTATGCCCGCGCGATCGACTATGCCAGCCGCCTGAACGACGTCGACCGGATCAGCAACAGCGGCGGGTCGCCTTTCCCCGACGGCTTCTATGACTATAGCGGCGCATCGGTGGCCGGTGGACAGACCTATCCCGGCAACGTCACCAGCGCCGACGACGCCTATTATGACGCGGCCGGCCTGCGCAAGGACTGGCTGGGCGCGATCGGCATCACGACGCCGATCGGCGAGCAGGCGACCTTCAAGATCAAGGGCTATTACCACAATAATAGCGGTATGGGCCTGTGGGCGACGCCCTATACCCCCAGCCCCAACGGCGTGCCCATGTCGGTCCGTACCACAGAATATGAGATGGACCGGATCGGCGCGTTCGGCAGTGTCGACTATAGGCTCGGCATCCAGAATCTCAGCGTCGGCGCCTGGTATGAGAATAACAAGTTCAACCAGGCCCGCCGCTTCTACGCCTTCGCCAGCCGCACCGATCCGGGCCTGAGCTTCCGCGACTATCCCAAAAATCCCTTCGCGACCCAGTGGGAATTCGATTTCACCACCGACACGTTCCAATATCATGTTCAGGACAAGATCGACCTTGGCATGGTGACGGTCAATCTGGGGTGGAAGGGGTTCAGCGTCACCAACAAGGCCGAAGCCGTGGTGTCATCGACCTTCCCCGAAGGCAAGATCAAGGTGCAGGACTGGTTCCAGCCCCATGCCGGCTTTGCGGTCGAAATCACGCCTCAGGCGGAAATCTTCGGCGGCTTCACGCAGGTGACGCGCGCCTTTGCCAGCGCCACGACCACCGGTCCCTTCTCGACCAATCAGGCCGGCTTCGACGCGATCAAGGACGATCTGAAGCCCGAGGAATCGGATACCTATGAACTCGGCCTGCGCTACAACACGCCGGTCTTCAACGGCACGCTGGGCGCCTATCTGGTCAACTTCCGCAACCGCCTGCTGGCGGTTCAGGTCGGCAGCCCAATCCAGGGTCTGGCATCCGCGCTCCAGAATGTCGGCGGCGTGCGCGCCGTCGGCGTCGAGGCGGCGGGCGACCTGAAGCTGGGCAGCGGTTTCGGCCTCTATGCCAGCTACAGCTATACCGACGCCACCTACCGTGACGATGTACTCAACAGCTCCGACGGCACGCTGGTCGCGGCGATCAAGGGCAAGACCGTCGTCGACAGCCCGAAGCATATGGCGCGCGGCGAACTGAACTTCGATGATGGCCAGCGTTTCTTCCGCGTCGGCGTCAACTATATGTCGCGGCGTTTCTACAGCTACACCAACGACGCCTCGGTCCCCGGCCGGGTGATCGTGGATGCCTCGCTCGGCTATCGCTTCACCGACAAGATCGAGGTGCAGCTGAACGCCACCAACCTGTTCGACAAGAAATATGTCGGCACCATCGGTTCGGGCGGCTTCGGCAATAGCGGCGATGCGCAGACCCTGCTGGTCGGTGCGCCGCAGCAATTTTTCGCGACGCTGAAGACCGGCTTCTGAAGCTCGCGCCGGAGATAGAAAGATGAAGACAGTCGCGCTTGTCGCATCGACATTGGTCATGGCCCTCCCGGCCATGGCCCGGGCCGAACCCGTCCTCCTGATCTCGATCGACGGGCTGCGGCCCGGCGACGTGCTGGAGGCGGACAAGCGCGGCCTGTCCATTCCCCATTTGCGCCGCTTCCTGAAGGACGGCGCGCATGCAAGCGGCGTGACCGGCGTGCTGCCGACGCTCACCTATCCCAGCCACACCACGCTGATGACCGGCGCCGCGCCCGCCCGGCACGGCATCGTCGCCAACAACAGCTTCGATCCGACCGGCATAAACCAGGGCGGCTGGTACTGGTATGCGCAGGACGTCAAGGTACCGATGCTGTGGGAGGCCGCGAGCAAGGCGGGCCTGTCCACCGGCAATATCCACTGGCCGGTCAGCGTTGCGGCAAAGGGCGTGACCTGGAACCTGCCGCAGATCTGGCGCACCGGCCATGCCGACGACGCCAAGCTGCTCGACGCGCTGGCGACGCCGGGCCTGAAGGCTGAGCTGGAGGCCAAGGTCGGCCATCCCTACGCCATGGGCATCGACGAAAGTCTGCCCGGCGACCAGCTGCGCGGCCGCTTCGCCACGGCGCTGATCGCCGCGCACAAGCCCGATTTCCTGACCGTCTACCTGACCGCGCTCGACCATGAGCAGCATGAAAAGGGTCCGGACACGCCCGAGGCGAAGGCGGTGCTGGAGAAGATCGACGCCATCATCGGCGATCTTGTCGCGGCAGAAGCGAAAGCGCATCCCGACGCGGTGATCGCGCTGGTCAGCGACCATGGGTTCGAAGCGACCCACACGGCGCTCAACCTCTACCGCCCCTTCATCGATGCCGGCCTCATCACGCTGGGCAAGGATGGCAAGGTCGCCTCCTGGCTGGCCATGCCGTGGATCGCCGGGGGATCGGCCGCGATCATGCTGGCCCGTCCCGACGATCAGATGCTAGCCGCGCGCGTGAAGAAGCTGCTCGACCAGCTCGCCGCCAATCCGGCGAACGGCATCGCCAGAGTGGCCGACAGGACAGAAGTGGCGGCCATAGGCGGCAACCCGCAGGCCAGCTTCGCCATCAACCTCAAGCCCGGCTTCGTCACCGACATTTTCCGCGGCCCGGCAGCCCCCATCGTCGCACCCAGCCCGGTCAGGGGCATGCACGGCTATTTCCCCGGTCCGGCCCACCTTCAATCGACTCTGCTGCTGATGGGCAAAGGCGTCGCGCCGGGCAAGGATCTGGGCCAGATCGACATGCGCGCCATTGCGCCGACGCTCGCCAGGGTCATGGGCGCGGAACTGCCCGACGCGGAGAAGCCGGCGATCGATCTGGGGCGCTAGGCTGGGCGCGAGCGTTTTGGGTGGTTAGGGGACTGTCGGCTGTTCTTCTTGGCCGTCACCCCAGCGAAGGCTGAGGTCTCAGGCGAGGTTGCGCGACTTGGCCTGAGATCCTAGCTTTCGCTGGGATGACGGAATATGATAGCTTCCAGATCCCCATTCATGACCGCGCGCGCTCAAGCTGCAACCCATCGTTTCCGCCCCGGGCAATGGACTTGGTTACGAGCGCGACATAATTTGCGCCCAATCATCAGGGTCATTTCCGGGGTAATTCATGACGCAACGCTACAGCCTTGTCGCCATCATCCTGCACTGGGCGATCGCCGCCCTGCTTGCTTTCCAGATCGCCGTCGGCTGGGCGCTGGAGGATCTGGGCGCGCGCGGTTTCTCGCTCTACCAGTGGCACAAGTCGGTCGGGATGCTGATCCTCGCGCTCACCCTCGTCCGCATCGCCGTCCGCTACTGGAAACCGCGTCCGGCCAAGCTGGAGGGCGGCTGGCAGGGCGCGCTGGCATCGGGCGTGCATGTCGGCCTCTACGCCTTCATGCTGGGCGCGCCGCTGACCGGCTGGGCGCTGGTATCCACGGCGAAGGTCCAGGTGCCGACCCTGCTGTTCGGCGTCCTGCCGCTGCCGCATCTGCCCCTGCCGGCCGCCAGCCACACCCTTGCCGAAAACGGCCATGGCCTGCTCGCCTGGCTCGGTATCGCGCTGTTCCTGCTCCATGCCGCGGGCGCACTGCGCCATCATTTTCTGATGGGCGACGGCCTCATCTGGCGCATGGTGCCGGGCCGCTCGACTGCATTGCTGGTGGCGCTGCCCGCACTGATCCTGGGCGGTGTCGTCGCCGGACGCGCGATCCTGCCCGCCCCGCAGGCCGCCCCCACCCCCGTTCCGCCACCGGTAGCGGAACAGGCCGACACCGAAATAGACAATCTCGCCCAGATGGAAGCGGTCAACGCCACAGCGCCGGCCGACAATGCCGCCGCCAACGCGACACAGGCTGCTCAAGAAGAACCCGTCGGCCCGCCGCCCGCATGGACCGTCCAGCCCGGCGGCCGCATCGGCTTTTCGATCGGCAATGATGGCGAGACGATCAAGGGCAGTTTCGCCAAATGGACCGCTGCCATCGTCATGGACCCCGATCATCCCGACAGCGCGGACATCAAGGTCACGATCGACATGGCCTCGGCCAGCGTGGGGGACGCCTACAAGGACGGGATGCTGCCGGGCGAAGAATTTTTCGGCGTAGCGGCCCACCCCACCGCGACCTTCGTAGCCAAGGGGGCGGAGGCAACCGGTCCCAACCGCTACCGCGCCAGCGGCACGCTGACACTGAAGGGCGTTTCGAAGCCGCAGGCCATCCGCTTCGCCCTTTCAGGCAAGGACGCCGTCCGCAAAGTGTCGGGCAGCGCCACCATCGCGCGCAGCGCCTTTGGCGTCGGTAATGGCGACAGCAGCACTGGCCTGACCCCACAGGTGGCCCTGTCCTTCGACTTCACCGCCAAACGGAAGGAGTAATCCCGCCGCGCACTGGCCCGGCGCGATTCGGGAAGCTATGGCATCGACACGGACAGGTCGAAAACGGACAGGCGTTGTTCAGCATCGCCTGGTTACGGGCGGGCAACAAGCATCGGCTTCAGGATGATCATGATACGCGCGCTTCCGATCGCGATGGCGGCAGCCAGCCTCGCCGCCTCGCCCTCCCCTGCGGCTCCGACGGCCCCCGCCGCCGGAACGGGCGCCTTCATGTTCGAAACGGGCGCCAGCCTGCTGGCCAAATGCCGCAACAAGGCGCCCGAATATGCGCTGGCCTGCACCGCCTATATCGTCGGCGTGGTCGATGGCATTCGCAAGGATGCCTTTATCGGCCGGGGCCGTCCGGTCTGCTGGCCCGACCGCATGAGCGCGGACGAGGCGCGCAAGATCGTCGTCGCCTATCTCGAACGCTGGCCCGACCAGCGCAAGGCGCCCGCCTCGGTCCTTGTCAGCGTGGCGCTCAACGATCGCCATCCCTGCCAAAAATAGAGCGGGGCGATCAGCCTGATCGGGACAAATCATTGCGCATTCCGATGGCCTAACTGGTACAATCTTGCCTTGCCCCCCAGACAAGCGTAGGGGCGGCCCCTATTTTATCTTGAGCGAAGGAGACTCGACGTGGCGGCGAAGTGGACGCCGGAAAGCTGGCGGGAGCATAAGGGCATCCAGATGCCCTTTTATCGGGACCAGGAGGCGCTGGCCTCGGTAGAGGCCCAGCTTGGCCAGTTTCCGCCGCTCGTCTTTGCGGGCGAGGCGCGCAATCTGAAAGCCGATCTGGCCAAGGTCGTGACCGGCGACGCTTTCCTGTTGCAGGGCGGCGACTGCGCCGAGAGTTTCGCGGAGTTCCATCCGAACAATATCCGCGACACGTTCCGCGTGCTGCTCCAGATGGCGGTGGTGCTGACCTTCGCGTCGAAGCTGCCGGTGGTGAAGGTCGGCCGCATGGCGGGCCAGTTCGCCAAGCCGCGCTCGGCCGATACCGAGACGATCGGCGGCGTGGAACTTCCCAGCTATCGCGGCGACAATGTCAACGACATCGCCTTCACGCCCGAAGCCCGCGAGCCGAACCCACAGCGCATGGTGCAGGCGTATAACCAGTCGGCGGCAACGCTCAATCTGGTCCGCGCCTTCTCGACCGGCGGCTATGCGTCGCTGGATCGCGTCCACGGCTGGATGCTCGATTTCATGGGCCGCTCCCCCTGGGCCGCGAAGTTCGAGGCGATGGCCGACCAGATCGGTCAGGCGCTGGACTTCATGCGCGCCTGCGGCCTGGACGCGGACAGCGTGCCGCAGCTGGGCGGGACAAGCTTCTACACCAGCCATGAAGCGCTGCTGCTGCCATTCGAACAGGCGCTGACCCGTCAGGACAGCCTGACCGGCGACTGGTACGACACGTCGGCGCACATGCTGTGGATCGGCGACCGCACCCGTTTCGAAGGGTCGGCCCATGTCGAATATCTGCGCGGTATCGGCAATCCGATCGGCTTGAAATGCGGCCCCAGCCTGGAGCCGGACGCTTTGCTGCGCCTGCTCGACACGCTGAACCCGAAGCGGGAAGCCGGGCGCATCACGCTCATCACCCGCTACGGCCATGACAAGATCGAGGCCGGCCTGCCCAAGCTGGTGCGGGCAGTCATGCGCGAAGGCCATCCGGTGATCTGGTCCTGCGACCCGATGCACGGCAACGTCATCAAGGCGGCCAACGGCTACAAGACCCGTCCCTTCGACCGCATCCTGGCCGAAGTGCGCGGCTTCTTCGCCGTCCACCGCGCCGAGGGCAGCTTCGGCGGCGGCATCCATGCCGAAATGACCGGGCAGAATGTGACCGAATGCACCGGCGGCGCCATCGCCATCACCGACGAGGGGCTGGCCGACCGCTACCACACCCATTGCGACCCGCGTCTGAACGCGGCGCAGAGCCTGGAGCTGGCTTTCCTGCTGGCCGAAATGCTCAACGAAGAACTGAAGGAACGCCGCGCCGCGGCCTGACCTTCCTCGGGCAGGGGCGCCGTCTGGCGCGGCGCCCCTCCTCGGACCGGCGCCACCCTGTTCAGAGCAGGATGCCGAAAAGGCCGCGCGCAAATAAAGCGGGGTCGATACGCCCGTTTAAATTCATTCTATCCGCTCATTTTGAAATTTCGTTACCTATACTGGAAATAAGATTTCCAGCATTGCCTTGTCGCGTCCGTCGATGATGCGAGTGGATGACCGGTCAAAGGGGCCGGACCGAGGCTTAATACCTTGCAATGCAACAGGACGGCATTTTGCGCCCTGCCCCTGTGACGCCACGGCCCGTCCCTTTGTTGCACCTTTTTGCGGATATCATCCCTATGTCTCCGGCTCCTCGCTTGATGCCAATGCGGCGTCGCAACATTCTTGGGCCTGCTTTGCGCCCATAATCGCCTGTCTGACGCTTTGGTGGCGCGCTGCTCGCGCCCGCTTGGACGGGCCGGGAGAATAATTTGTCATCATCCCACGCGCAGTCCGCGCGTCACGCCCATTTCGGCTGGTTCAAACGCCGCCGCGACATGAAGGTCGACGACGTCACGCTGGTCGACCGGTCCCTGCTCAACCGGGCCGTCGGCGCGGCCGCGCTCGGCAACGCGATGGAGTGGTTCGATTTCGGCGTCTATGGCTATATCGCCGTCACGCTGGGTCATGTCTTCTTCCCGTCGAGCGATCCCGCCCTTCAGCTGATCGCGACCTTTGCCACCTTCACCGTGGCCTTTCTGGTACGCCCGCTGGGCGGCCTCGTCTTCGGGCCGCTGGGCGACCGCTATGGCCGGCACAGGATATTGGCGCTGACGATGATCCTGATGGCGGCGGGCACCTTCGCCATTGGCCTCATCCCCTCCTATGCGCAGATCGGCATCGGCGCGCCGCTGATGCTGCTGGCCGCGCGGCTGGTGCAGGGCTTTTCGACCGGCGGCGAATATGGCGGCGCGGCGACCTTCATCGCGGAATATTCGACAGACCGGAAACGCGGGCTGATGGGGAGCTGGCTGGAGTTCGGCACGCTGGGCGGCTACATCGCCGGCGCGGGTACGGTCACGGCGTTGCAGATGGCGCTGAGCGACGCGCAGATGCTGGACTGGGGCTGGCGGGTTCCTTTCCTGGTCGCCGGGCCGCTGGGGCTGCTGGGCCTCTATATGCGGCTCAAGCTGGAAGAGACGCCGGCATTTCAGGCCTATAGCGAGCAGGTCGATGCGCGCGAGAGCGATCGGCCGCGCCTGGGCACGCTGTTCCGCCTCCATTGGCGGCAGTTGCTGAAATGCGTCGGGCTGGTGCTGGTGTTCAACGTCACCGACTATATGCTGCTGACCTACATGCCCAATTATCTGAGCGTGACCATGGGATATGCCGAAACCAAGGGGCTGCTGCTCATCATCATCGTGATGCTGGTGATGATGCCGCTCAACATTGCGGGCGGGCTGTTCAGCGATCGGCTCGGCCGGCGACCGATGATCATCGGGGCGTGCCTCGCGCTGATGATCCTGTCCATTCCTTGCATGCTGCTGATCGGCACGGGCAATGACGCGCTGATCTTCCTGGGTCTGATGGTGATGGGGATCGTGCTGGTGTGCTTCACCAGTTCCATGCCGTCCACCCTGCCCGCGCTCTTCTATACGCCCGTGCGTTACAGCGGCCTGTCGATCGCATTCAACCTGTCGGTATCGCTGTTCGGCGGCACGACCCCGCTAATCACCGCCTGGCTGGTGCAGACGACCGGCGATCCGCTGGTGCCGGCCTATTATCTGATGGGCGCGGGCCTGATCGGCGTCATCACCATGTTGACTGTGCGCGAGACGGCGGGGCTGCCGTTGCGCGGGTCGCCGCCAGCGGTGGAAACCAGAGCAGAAGCGATCGCACTGCTGAAGAGCGACGAACCGGCGACAGTGGACAAGGCGTTGCCGGACCTCTCGCCGCCAGTGACCGACGAGAGCGGTTTCGCTCGGCCAGCTGCGGCTTAGAGCGGCAGCACCAGACTGGCCTCCAGCCCGCCCTGCGGCCGGTTGGCGAGGCGCAGTTCGCCCTGATGCTCCGCCATGATCGCGCGGACGAGGGCGAGGCCCAGGCCCGCTCCGCCCGTCTCGCGGTTGCGCGATCCTTCGAGGCGGGTGAAGGGTTCGAGCATTTCCTCCATCCGGTCCTCGGCGATGCCGGGACCGTCATCGGCGACGGCGATGCGGATCGTCCCCGCTTCGTGGAGAACCGAGACATGGGCGCGCTCGCCATAAACGATCGCGTTTTCGATGAGGTTGCGGAGCGCGCGGCGGATCTGCTGCGGCCGCACGACGGCGACGGCGCGGTCGCTGTCGGCGAGGTCGACGGGCGATCCCAGCTCGATGAAATCCTCCACCACCGCATCGGCGAGCGAGGCGAGGTCGACCTTCTGCGGGCTTTCCGTGCTGCGCCCGGCGCGGGCGAGGGAGAGGATATCCTCCAGCATCCGGTTCATCTCGTCGATCGTCTCGGACATGCGGGCGCGCTCGCCATCATCCTCGACCGATTCGGTGCGGACGCGCAGCGAAGCGAGCGGCGTGCGCAGGTCATGGCCGATCGCGCCCAGCATCCGGTCCTTCTCGTCCAGCATGGCGATGATACGCGACCGCATGGCGTTGAACGCCATGGTGAGGTCGCGCACGTCGCCGGGGCCGCGTTCATCGACGGCGTCGGCCGCGCCGCTCTTCGCAAATTGCTGGGCGGAAGCGGTGAGTTGCTTCATCGGACGAGCCATGCGGCGGCCCACCCAGAGCAGGGGCAGGAGGACGATGACATAGAGGATCAGCGTCTGGCCTATCAGCCAGCCGCCGAACCGCGCGGGCCGATTGCCGATGCGGGCTTCGGTCACGACCCATTTGCCCGGTTCATATTCGACCGCAAGGCGCAGACGGCCGATGCGGCGGTCGCGCGGCACTTCGCCGGTGGCGCGGCTGCGAATCTGCTCCCAGCGGCGCAGCGGCATGATCCGGCTGTCTTCGGCCGCGGCGACGGAGTGGACGGTCAGGCCGATATCGTCGAACATGGCCTTCGCGCGCGCCTGCACGTCGGGGCGTGGCTTGCCGTCGAGGACGGGGCGGGTCGTGGCGAAGTCGACATTGCGCCGCTCATTCCGATCGCGATCGTCACTGTCCCGCCGGTCGGCGCGGCCGGGCCAGCGGTCCCCGCGCGCGTCGAGTGCGTTGATCACGCGATACACGACCGGCGCGGTCTGGCCGGTCAGATCGACCCGGTTGCGTTCGCGCAGCAGCAGGCCGAAATTGATTGCCTGCGCGACGAACAGCCCGATCGCGACCAGCAGGATGATCTGGCCGACCAGGCTTTGCGGCCAGAGACGAAGCCGCTTCACAGCTTCCGCACTTCGGCCGACAAGGTGTAGCCGCCGCCCCAGACGGTCTTGATAAGCGTGGGGTTCTTGGGGTCCGGCTCGATCTTCTTGCGCAGGCGGCTGATCTGGTTGTCGATCGCGCGGTCGAAGGCATTGGCTTCGCGTCCCTGCGTGATGTCGAGCAGCTGGTCGCGGCTCAGCACCTGATTGGGGCGCGTGGCGAAGGCGAGCATCAGATTATATTCGGCGGTCGACAGCGGCAGCGACACGCCCTCGCTATCCACTAGCGTGCGTTCCTGCGCCTTGAGCAACCAGCCGGCAAAGGCGTAGCTCGCGCCGTCGGGTGCAGTGACGCGCTGGCCGCCGGTGGCGACGCGGCGGAAGATCACCTTGATACGGGCGACCAGTTCGCGCGGAGAGAAGGGCTTCAGCACATAATCGTCCGCGCCCATTTCCAGGCCGACGATGCGGTCGGTCTCTTCCGACCTGGCGGTCAGGAGAATGACCGGGATCTCGCTCGTCTCGCGAATGTGACGGCAGAGCGACAGGCCATCCTCGCCCGGCATCATGATGTCGAGGATGACGAGATCGATCGCGCTCGCGCTCATGCGCAGCCGCGCGTCGGCGGCGTTTTCCACGGCGGTGACGCGAAAGCCGTTGCGCGACAGATATTGCGCCAGCGGTTCACGGATCGAACGCTCGTCATCGACGAGCAGGAGATGGGGACGGTCGCTCATCTTGCCTGTCTGTCATGGCCTTCAGGAGGTTGGAAGGGCGAAGGCGTGAAAGAGGGCAAGCCTTCGCCCTTCCCGGTCGGGCGGCGGGGGCGCGGGGCCAGGGGGAGGAAAACCCCGCGCCGGACCGCCGCCCATGCTGCTCAGTTGGCGGGCGGGGGCGGCGGCGCGCCTTCCGGGCCGGGGCCGCGCTTGCCCATCGGCCCGCGCATATGATCCCGCATCTGGGGGCGGGCCGCCTTCATCTCGTCAGCGGTGACGAAGCCGTCCTTGTTGGCATCGGCCTTGTCGAACATGGCGAGCGGCCCGGCCATGAACTCGGCCTTGGTGATGGTGCCGTCCTTGTTCGCGTCGCCGAAGCCGGGACCGCCCTGACCACCATGGCGCATCATGCCGCCGCGCGGGCCACGATGATGGCCGCCCCAGCCGCGTCCTTCGGGCTTGCCGGCCTCAGCGCGGCGTTCGTCGCGCTTTTCGGCGCGAGCCTGATGACCGGCGGTAAATTCAGCCTTGCTGATCTGACCGTTCTTGTCGGTATCAAGCGCGGCGAACCGTTCGTCCATGCGCTGCTGACGCTTGAGGTCGCGATCCTTCTGCGTCAGCTGGCCGTCACGATCGACATCCATTTTTGCGAAGCGGGCTTCGAGCGCGGCGGTCAGTTCCGCCTTGCTGATCTTGCCGTCCTTGTTGGTGTCGGCTTGTTCCATCATGCCGCCGCGCGGGCCGCCGGGGCCGCCTTCGGCGCCGGGCTGGGCATAGACGGCATGGGTTGCCGCGAGGCCGCCGACGAACAGCGATCCGACCGCGACGGTGGTGAAAAATCTGCGGAGCATGTCCAACTTCCTTCCAGTGTCTTGCTGAACGGCAGTCCGCCGTCCTTGAAGACGCTTATGAGGAAAATTTGTCCCGCAACTTTGTCACGCCGCCCGCTTGTTTGTCGCAAACTGTAACGGGCGGCGTGAGAAGCAATCAGCGATCGCGACGACCCAAGAGGCGCAAACGCAGGGCGTTGAGCTTGATGAAGCCCGCCGCGTCGCGCTGGTCATAGGCGCCGGCATCGTCCTCGAAGGTCACGACCTTTTCGCTGTAGAGCGAGTAAGGCGACTTGCGGCCGACGACATAGACGCCGCCCTTGTACAGCTTCAGGCGGACGGTGCCCGTCACCTTTTCCTGGCTGTAGTCGATCGCGGCCTGGAGCATCTCGCGCTCGGGCGAGAACCAGAAGCCGTTATAGATCAGCTCGGCATATTTGGGCGCCAGCTCGTCCTTGAGATGCGCCGCGCCACGGTCGAGCGTCAGCTGCTCGATACCGCGATGGGCGAGATGATAGATGGTGCCACCCGGCGTCTCATACATGCCGCGCGACTTCATGCCGACGAACCGGTTCTCGACCAGATCGAGGCGGCCGATGCCATGCTTGCGGCCATATTCATTGAGCGTTTCGAGCAGGGTCGCGGGCGACATGCCGACGCCGTTGATCGCGACGCCATCGCCACGCTCGAAATCGATGGTGATATATTCAGGCGCGTCGGGCGCGTCCTCCGGGTTCACCGTGCGCGAATAGACATAGTCCGGGGTTTCCTCCCACGGATCTTCCAGCACTTTGCCTTCCGACGAAGTGTGCAGCATGTTCGCGTCAGTCGAGAAGGGGCTTTCGCCACGCTTGTCGCGCGGGATCGGAATCTGGTGCTTTTCGGCGAACTCGATCAGCTTGGTGCGGCTGGCCAGATCCCATTCGCGCCAGGGCGCGATCACCTTGATGTCGGGGGCGAGGCCGTAATAGCCCAGCTCGAAGCGGACCTGGTCATTGCCCTTGCCGGTCGCTCCATGGCTGACCGCATCGGCGCCGACCATCTTCGCGATCTCGATCTGGCGCTTGGCGATCAGCGGACGGGCGATCGAGGTGCCAAGCAGATAGAGGCCTTCATAGAGCGCGTTGGAGCGCATCATCGGGAAGACATAATCCTTCACGAACTCCTCGCGCAGATCGTCGATGAAGATATGCTCTTCCTTGACGCCCATCAGGCGGGCCTTGGCGCGGGCGGGTTCCAGCTCCTCGCCCTGCCCCAGATCGGCGGTGAAAGTGACGACTTCGCACTGATAGGTCTGCTGAAGCCATTTCAGGATCACGCTGGTGTCGAGACCACCGGAAAAGGCGAGGACGATCTTGTTGATGGAATCGGACATGGCTGGCGACTCTTTTCGTGCAGAAGGACGCGGAATTGATGCGCGCGCCCGGTATCAGGCAAGCCGCCAAAGCGCAACCGGACATGACAAAAGCCGGGCGTCGGGACGCCCGGCTTTCCTGTCGTGCCGATGATCGGATCAGCTGGTGCGCGGCTTCATGAAGCCCTGGCGCTGACGATCCGAACCGAAGCGGTAGACGGTCTGGCTGCGGTCCATCGCCGGAGCCATAGTGGGTTCTGCATCGATCGTCTGCGGCGCGGCATGGGGCGCGGTCGCCGCTTCCTGCTGCGTCAGCAGGAACTTGGCGCGGCGCAGACGCTTCGCGCGGGTGGCGAAGGGATTTTCGGCGCTGGGCGGCGCAGCAACCATCGCTTCGAGCGTTGCCTCTTCCGCCGTCGTTGCGGCCATCGGGGTCATCGCCGCCGAAGCATAGTCGGGGCGGACGACCGGCTCGGCAACAGGGCGGGCCGGGGCGGGCGCCGGCGTCCTCGCGGCGACGGGAACGATCGACGGTTCGACCACCGGAGCCTCGACATACTCCTCCTCGGTCCGGCGACGACGCATCAGCGCAGCGCCGCCCAGGCCGAGCAGCAGCAGCGCGCCGCCACCCATGGCCCAGAGAAGTGCATCATCCGTGCGCGCCGTTTCGGCCGGTGTTTCGGCAACCACGGGCGCCGGTGTCGGCGCGGTCGCTTCTGCCGCAGCAGGTTCAGGCGTTACGGGTACGGGCGCGGCGGCAGGCGCAGCAGCAACCGGTGCGGGCATCGGCGCAGGTGCGCGTTCCGCCACAGGCTCGGCGCGCGGCGCCGGTGCAGCCTGCGCACGCGGCGCGGCGGTGCGGTTCGCAGGCTGCGACGCAGCCTTCTCGGCCTCGGCAGCCGCAGTCGCGGCCGCAATGCGGTCCTCAACCGGCGGGGTCGTCTGGACGACCGGCTCGCTAGGCTTGAAGATCGGCGCAGGTGTGGCAGCGGCCGGTGCTTCCGGGGCCGGGGCGGCAGTTGCGGGGGCAGGCGCCTGTAGCGGCTGCGCCGTCTCCGGAACGGTGGTCGGCGCGGTCGGCGGCGTCATTACGGTCTGCGCCAGCAGAGGGGTTGCACTCAAAGCCAGAACAGCGGCGATCGCGGCCCTGGCGGGGCGGATATTGCGAATATGTCCAGTCATAGCAGAGGAGAAACCAACGACCGGACGATTCATCTCACCCAGTTCGGCTGAATCGCGATGAATCGAGTGCAGTCCGCGTTATTCCGATCAATATTAATATCCGTTCATTTCAACATGAACGTTATATTTACAAGAATAGATGCAGATGATCGGCACCATTACTGATCGCCATCGGCATCCTTATCTTCAGTCCGATCCAGACGCGCACCATCAAGCAAGGCCGCCCGCCGCTTTTCCTCTTCGGCATCGGCCGCGCGTTGCGCCTTGGTCCGGCCGAACTTCGCGCGATTGGCGTCGGCCTCCCGCGCCTTGTCCGATCGCGCCTTTGCTTTCCTCGCCTGACGCAGATTGATGACATTGCTCATCGTGACAGCATAAGGCCGGGGGCCGCATCTTGCCAAGAGGCCCGGATTCCGGGCATGACAACCTTTTCCCAGCATTCCGAGCAACACCCATGACGAGCATCCACGACGTCGCCGCCCTCGCCAAGGTTTCAATCAAGACGGTGTCGCGTGTCGTCAACAAGGCGCCCAATGTCAGCCCCGAACTGCGCGAGCGGGTGCAGGCGGCGATCGATCAGTTGGGCTATCGTCCCAACCAGTCGGCGCGGCGGCTGGCCGGCGGACGATCCTTCATGATCGCATTCCTCTACAACAATCCCGCCCCCGGCTATGTCAGCCGCATCCAGATCGGCGCGGCCTGGCGCTGCCGGGAACTGGGCTATCATCTGGTGGTCGAGCCGATCTCGCCGGGCGCGGAGGAACGGTTCGAGGTGCTGGAGCGGCTGGTCGCGGCGCTGCGCCCCGACGGCGTGCTGCTGGTGCCGCCGCTGTCGGACGATGAGGGGCTGCTTGCCCGTCTGGCGGAGATGAACCTGCCCTGCGCCCGGATCGCCGGGTCGGTCGACGCGCCGAGCTTCACCATCCAAACGCCCGAACAGGCGGCGGGCCGGATGATGGCCGACCATCTGATCGGCCTTGGCCATCGGCGCATCGGCGTCATCACTCCGCCCGACACCCACCACGCCGCGCTGCGCCGCGTCGAGGGGTTTCGCGAGGGTCTGGCCGCCGCCGGAATCGCGGTGGACGAAGCGCTGTTCGTGCCGGGCCGGTTCGACTTCGCGTCAGGGATCGAGGCAGGCGAAACGCTGCTCGCCCTGCCCCGGCCTCCGAGCGCGGTCTTCGCCACCAATGACGAGATGGCGCTGGGCGTGCTGACGCTGGCGCACCGCGTCGGGCTGCGCGTGCCGGAGGATCTGTCGGTGACGGGCTTCGACGACACGACCGCCAGCCTCACCTCCTGGCCGCCACTGACCACCGTGCGCCAGCCGCTGGAGGATATGGGCCGCACCGTGATCGAGGCGCTGGCCAGCGGCCCGGTCGATGCGCCGGAATTCCAGTTCACGCTGATCGAGCGGGGCAGTTCGGGACCGCCGGCGAAGGAAGGGTGAGAGAAGGCTGGAGCCTGACTGAAATGTCGATCCGACTATCGTCGGCCGCCATCTATTGCACGCCCATTGCGGGGTGCCTAACGATGACCCATGGATGAGAATATCTCTGTTGCCGCAAGCAGCTTGCGCAACCGCATTGCCAGTGGAGAGCTGGCGATCATCTCCGCCGGGTTCCGGTGCTTCACCAAAGCGCAGATCATCAAGCAGTTGGGCATTGAGCAAGAATCGCTGGCGTTCGATAGCGGGTTCTTCCCCCCTTCCGCTGTCGCGAAAATGCTGGAGAGCGATAGGATCGACTTGCAGCAAGGCCATACAGCCTGCCTGAAATTCGAAAATTTCGAGCATGACCAGCATGGCAAAGGGCTGCGGTTCACATTTTCGACCTATGAAGAGATCGACCGGCTGGCCGTATCGCCGACCATGGCGGGCCTGAACCGGCTGCTGGACAGCACTTTTGGCTATTACACGCTGAACATCGCACATCATTATGTTCTGGCGCACTATAATTGGCACAGATTTGCGGCCGGCAAAGAGGGTCGCAATCGGGATATATCGGGCAATATCCGATCGACCGGAGAATTGCTCACCAAACGCCTGAACCGCCTGAAACAGAAGGGCAGAGACGCGAAGAGAGTCCTGCTGGTGGTCGGAGAAACGCAGGGCTATCGCTACATGATGATCGATGACGCCCTGTTCCCGCTCGATGAGCATGGCGAGATAGCAGATGCAGCAAGGAGACTGTTTGGCTCCAAATGCCAAATCGTCACATTGGACGATATTGCTACGCCGGAATGCGCCCTGGCGCTGCTCTGAGGCGACCCGCCAATGATCGCGGCGGCGAAAATGGGCTGACTCTACGCGCCATGGGAGAGGTCATCGACGAGATCGAGACCCTCGCTCCGGGCGCTTACCGCACTGTTACCGCACACACCGCAGCACTAAAGCTTGTGCGCGGCGGAAAAAGTGAATGATTTATAAGAGAAAACTGCTGGAGCGGGTAGCGGGGATCGAACCCGCATCACAAGCTTGGAAGGCTAGTGCTCTACCATTGAGCTATACCCGCCCGGCAGGAGAGCGCCCTGCCATCATCGCAGGGGTCTCGTCAAGATCACCCTTACCCAAGTTGCCGATTTCCTCTATCAGACTGTCATGGATCGGCCCTCCCTGCGCCAACTCGACCTTTTCGCGCAGATGGTTGCGGCTGGCAGCCTCGCCCGATGCTCCAGCATGCTGGGCGTTCCGGCCGATGCGATCGCGCGCGACATGGCGTCGCTGGAAATGCGGCTGGGCTATCGCCTGTTCGAGGATCTGGAAGGCGCCGCGCGACTGACCCCGGCAGGGCGCAAGACGGCGCAGGCCATGACCCTGCTGGGCGATGACGACCCGCAACTGCCGGACGAGACGCCAGAGCCGGCCGCGCCGACATCGGCCCCGCCCCCTCTCCCGACCGCTGTCGAGACGGCGGCGCTGATCATCCTGACCACGCCGCTGGTCCCGCAACAGCCCGCCGAACCGCCACGCCAGACCATCCTGCTTGCCGCGCCCGCGCCGGTCTTCGGCCATTTGCAGGAGAAATTGTCGGCGTTCGAGGCGGCGAACGAGGATATCGCGATCACGCTCGACCTGCATGTCCAGTCGGCCGAGGATGCAGCGATGGCGCTGCGGCGGGGCGGGGCGGACATCGCCTATTTCTACGCCATGGGCGCCCCCGACGCCTTTCCGTCGCGCTATGGCTGGTCGGAACAGCTCAACCTCTATGCCGGCGCGGCGCATCCGCTGGCGCGCGCCGACAGCGTATCGCGCGAGGATCTGGCGATCAGCCCGATGATCGCGATGGACTGGCGCAACGCCACGCGCGCGATCATCGAGGAAGCGCTGGAGCGCGGCCGCGCCCGGCTGGGACCGGTGGCGATGGAAAGCGACGACATGTTCGCGGTGATGGCGGCGCTGCGCGAAGGGGCGGGGCTGTTCCCAGCCTTCGGCGCGCTGGCCCGCGATCTGGGGCGGATGGACGGGATCGGCCGGGTGCGGCTCGACATGCCCTTGCCTCCGATCGAGATAAGGCAGGCGACCAGCCCGCGCGCGGCCGAGACGCCGGCGGTCGAGGCACTGGCGGAATTTCTGTTTCTCTGATCTGCCGCGGCGCGCTGCTGGACAGGCGAAGCAAACGGGGTGGGCATGATATCTTGTAGCGGATTGGCCACGCTCCTTCGTCAGACATGGCGCGGCGCAACAAAAACGCGCCCAACCGGTATTGATATATTGTAACATACTGGATACAGGGTCTCATCCTCTCCCGCCCTATGCCAAGGATGATAGTCCCTGATGTCCCGTTTTTCGTCGCTCCGTGCCGGTTGCGCCTTCTCCGCCCTCTGCCTTGCGCCCGCCGCCCTTGCCCAGGCGCCGACTGATTCCGCGCCCGACCAGGCCTATCATGACGACGCCAAGTCCGACATCGTCGTCACCGCCCTGATCCCGCGCCGGCAGGGCGACATATTGTCGGGCACCTCAGTCCTTGCCGGCGAGAAGCTGACCCGCGACCTGCGCCCCAGCATCGGTGAGACGCTGGCCCGCCAGCCCGGCGTGTCGGCCACCTCCTTCGGTCCCAACGCGTCGCGCCCGATCCTGCGCGGTTTCCAGGGCGAGCGCGTGCGCATCCTGACCGACGGCATCGGCAGTTTCGACGTCTCCAACACCTCAGTCGACCATGCCGTCGCGATCAATCCGCTGACCGCCGACCGGATCGAGGTGCTGCGTGGCCCCGCCGCCCTGCTCTATGGATCGTCAGCGATCGGCGGCGTGGTTAATGTGATCGACAGCCGCATCCCGCGCCGCGTGCCGGACGAAGCGATCCATGTCGAGGGCATCGCCACCTATGGCAGCGCCGCGAACGAACGCACCGTGAGCGGCGAGGTCGAGGCGCCGCTGACCGAGAATTTCGTCGTCCATTTCGACGGCAGCTGGACCAAGACCGACGATCTGCGCACCGGCGGATATATATTGTCGAAGCCGATGCGGGCGCTGGCCGCCCAGTCCGACGACTCCGAAATCCGCGAGGATGGCCAGTGGAAGGGCAAGCTGCCCAACACCGCCGCCGAAACCTGGGAAGTGGCGGGCGGCTTCGCCTATGTCGGCAATGGCGGCAATCTGGGCATGTCGGTGTCGCACAGCGAGAATCGCTATGGCGTGCCGTCGCGCATCGACGTGACCGAGAAGCATGATCACGACCATGATCATGACGACGAACCGGGCCACACCCATGAGGATGTTACGCTGTCGATGAAGCAGACCCGCGCCGACCTGCGCGGCGAAGTGTCGACGGGCGGCGGCTTCCTCGACAGCATCCGCCTGCGCGCGGGCTTCGCCGATTACCAGCATCAGGAAATCGAACCTACGGGCGAGGTCGGCACGACTTTCAAAAACCAGTCGATGGAAAGTCGGCTGGAATTCGTCCAGGCGAAGCAAGGCGGCTGGGACGGCGCGTTCGGCGCGCAATTCTTTACCCGCAGGTTCGAAGCGATCGGCGAGGAGAAGTTCCTGCCGAAGAACGAGACCAACCAGTTGGGCGTCTTCACGCTCCAGTCGGTGGATCTGGGCAGCACCCGGATCGAGGCTGGGGCGCGGTTCGAGCATACCGATCTCGCATCGAATGCCGACGCGGACCTGTTCGTCGGCAGCTATCGTCGCAACTTCAATGCGCTGTCCGGCTCCATCGGCATCAGTCAGGAAGTCGTGCCTGGCTGGCGCGCGGGCCTCAACGCCTCGCGCAGCGAACGCGCGCCGTCGGCCGAAGAACTGTTCGCGCGCGGCAATCATGCCGGCACCCAGGCATTCGAACTGGGCGATCCGACCTTCGGCAAGGAAAAAAGCTGGGGCGTCGAAGGCACGCTGCGCGGCAAGGGCGAAGGCTATAGCGTGAGCCTGGCCGCCTATCACAACTGGTTCAGCGGCTATATCTATGATGCTATCGTCGCGGACAGCGTATGCCAGACGGCCAATGGCGGGGCGGAACTGGAATTTCCCTGCTACGCCTACAGCCAGGCCGATGCCCGCTATTACGGCTTCGAGGCCGAGGGATCGGTGAAGCTGGCACAACTGGGCGGCTATGCGATCAATCTGGACGGCGTCGCCGACTATGTCCGCGCCACCATCAAGGGCAGCGGCCCGGCGCCGCGCATTCCTCCGCTCCGCCTGCTGAGCGGGATCGAGGCGCAGGGCGAGCGGATCAGCGCCCGTGCCGAGGTCGAACATGTGTTCGAGCAGAACCGCATCGCAGATACGGAAACCCCGACCGACGGCTTCACGCTGGTCAACGCATCGCTCTCTTTCAAGCCGTTCAAGGGCAATGACCGCACCACATTGCTGCTGTCGGCGAACAATATCTTCGACGTGGAGGCCCGCCGCCACGCCAGCGTGCTCAAGGATTTCGCGCCGCTCGCAGGCCGCGACATCCGCGTCACCGCGCGCTTCTCGCTGTAACATCTGTTCAGGGCCGGGACAGCGGAAGCGCCCGGCCCTGAACTTAGTTCATTGCGCATTATGACAATATTGTTACATATGGTCGATGCGCCAGATCGCCGCTCTGCCCTATTCCACCGCCGCCGACGGATCGATGCAAATCCTGCTGATCACGTCGCGCGAGACGCGACGCTGGGTGATTCCCAAGGGCAATCGCATCAAGGGACTGGCTGGCCACCGCGCCGCCGAGCTGGAAGCCTATGAGGAAGCGGGCATCCACGGCATCGCCTGTCCTGCCCCGCTCGGCCGCTATCGGTATGACAAACGCAAGCGCAAGGGCGGATCGCGCGAGGCCGAGGTGGAGGTTTTTCCGCTTGCGGTCACAGGCCACCTGACGCAATGGCCCGAACAGGGTCAAAGGGAACTGCGCTGGTTCCCCGTGGCCGAAGCTGCGCAGGCGGTCGACGAGCCCGACCTGCAATCGATCATCGCGGCCTTCCGCGAACCGCCCGCCGATCCGGGCTGGTTCATCCGGTTGCTGCTGGCGATCCGCGAGAAGCAAAGTGAAAGGACTGGAATGCTGCGCTGGTTTCACGCGCTGATGCCCAAGCAGGGGCGATTCTTCGAGCAGTTCGAGGATCATGCCACCACCCTGGTCGCAGGCGCGGATGCGCTCGCCAGGCTGCTGAAGGGCGGGCCGGATATGGCCGAGCATATCAAGACGATTTCCGACCAGGAACATGAGGCGGACGATATCATCCGCGACGTGTTGCAGGACGTGCGCCGCATCTTCGTCACCCCCTTCGATCGCAGCGCCATCACCGGCCTGATCGGCGTGATGGACGACGCGATCGACCAGATGAACCAGACGGCCAAGGCGATCGCCCTGTTCGAGGCGAAGGAATTCCCCTCGCAGATGCAGGATATGAGCGCGCTGATCGTCGAATGCGCGCGCATCACCGCGGAAGCGATGCCGCTGCTGCGCTCGCTGAACCTCAATTCGACGCGCCTTCATGACCTGACCGAACGGCTGGTCAAGCTGGAAGGCCATGCCGACATCCTGCACGAGGCCGGCCTCAAGGCGCTCTATGCGCAGGCGCGGGCGGGCAATCCGATGGACTTCATCGTCGGCAACGAGATTTACAGCCATCTGGAAAAGGTGACAGACCGGTTCGAGGACGTTGCCAACGAGATTTCCGGCCTGGTCATCGACCACGCCTGATCGCGCGCGTCGGAACCCGATCCCATGGAAGCCCATATCGCTTTTCCGCTGCTGATCGCCTTGATCGGCGTCGCGCTCGCCTTCGATTTTCTGAACGGCCTGCACGACGCCGCCAATTCGATCGCGACCATCGTGTCGACCCGCGTTTTGAAGCCGCAATATGCGGTCGCCTGGGCCGCCTTCTTCAACTTCATCGCCTTCCTCTTCTTCGGCCTGCATGTGGCCGAGACGGTCGGCAAAGGCATCGTCGACGCCAGCATCATCGATGCGCAGGTCATCTTCGGCGCGCTGATGGGCGCGATCGCCTGGAATCTCATCACCTGGGGCCTCGGCATCCCCTCCTCCTCCAGCCACGCGCTGATCGGCGGGCTGCTGGGCGCGGGCACAGCCAAGGCGGGCCTTGGCGCAGTCGTATGGAGCGGCGTGTTCAAGACCAGCGCGGCGATCGTCATCTCCCCCGCGGTAGGCCTGTTCCTGGCGCTGATGCTGGTGCTGCTGATCAGCTGGATCTTCCGCCGGTTCACGCCGCAGGGCGCCGACCGGGTATTCCGCAAGCTGCAACTCGTCTCCGCCTCGCTCTACTCGCTCGGCCATGGCGGCAATGATGCGCAGAAGACGATGGGGATCATCGCCGTGCTGCTCTATTCGCAGGGCATGCTGACCGGGGGCTTCCATGTGCCGATGTGGGTGGTGCTGAGCTGCCAGGCGGCGATGGGCCTCGGCACGCTGCTGGGCGGCTGGAAGATCGTTCACACCATGGGGTCGAAGATCACCCGCCTAACCCCGGCGCAGGGCTTCTGCGCGGAAACCGGGGGCGCCATCACCCTGTTCATGGCGACCCATCTGGGCGTGCCGGTATCGACCACTCACACCATCACCGGCGCGATCGTCGGCGTGGGCGCATCGCGGCGGCTGTCGGCGGTGCGGTGGAATGTGGCGTCGAGCATCATCGTCGCCTGGGTCGTCACCCTGCCCGCCTCGGCGGCGATCGGCGCGCTGTTCTACGGCCTGACGAAGCTGTTCTGAACGCGATTGGGGCGCGGTCGGTTTCCCGCCGCGCCCCCTCTCCTCCCTCGCCTTGAGCGTTATGCCACGCGGCCGAGCCGGTGATAGAGGTTGGCATATTTGATCGATTCCGGCTGGTCCTGAACTTCCTTCAGATAGTGCGCGATGGCGGTGCGGATCAGGCCGAAATCCTGCTGGCTGAAAACCGCGCGCGAGCGAGCGGGCTGGGGCTGTTCGATCGTGTCGGTGGTCATGAATTCTTCCTCTGCTTCATGCCCTTGGTGCGGGCCATGGACATCGAAATAGACAATCTCGCCGCATCCGGTAAGGCCGATGAGTGGCGCGAAGTCATAATCATATTTGGTCATTTTGTCATTCTATGACATTATGACTTTATGGCAGAGCTGACCGACCGCAAACTCTATCTGGGGCCGAAGCTGCGCGTGCTGCGCCGCGAACTGGGCCTCAACCAGACGCGGATGGCCGAGGAACTGGGCGTGTCGCCCAGCTATCTCAACCATTTGGAACGCAACCAGCGCCCGCTGACCGCGCAGATGCTGCTGCGGCTGGCCAACACCTATGACATCGATATTCGCGATTTCACCGCGTCTCCGGCCGAGGCCGGCCCCGGCGAACTGAGCGAAATCCTGTCCGACGCGCTGGTCCGCGACATCGGCATCGCCCGCGACGAGATATTGGAGGTCGCGGAAAATTATCCCGGCGTCAGCGAAGCGATCGCCCGCTTTTATCGAGCATTGGGCGATCTGCGCCGCCTGCCCGGTGAAGCGGCGGACCGCAGCGGCCCCGCGCCGCTGGTCGCACCGATCGACTGGCTGCGCGAGATCATCGCGCGCGCGGGCAATCATTTCGCCGAACTGGATGCGGGCGCGGAAGCCATCGCCGCGCAGATGAGCGACGACCCCGCCCTGCTTCAGGCCGAACTGCGCGCGCGGCTGAAAGAACGGCACAATATGAGCGTGCAGGTGATGCGCGCCGACGTGATCGCCGGGTCGCTGCGCCATTATGACATGCACCGGCGACGGCTGATGCTGAGCGAGCGGCTGCCGGCATCGGGCCGCCTCTTCGCCATCGCCTATCATCTCTGCGCGCAGGAACTGGCCGAGGCAATCGGCGCACAGGTCGCCCGCGCCGCGCCGCCGGACGAGGACAGCCGCCGCCTCGCCACCATCGCACTCACCAACTATGCCGCCGCCGCGCTCATCATGCCCTATGACCGCTTCCGTCAGGCGGCCGAGCAGAACCGGCACGACATCGCCCTGCTGCGCGACCGGTTCGGCGTATCGACCGAGCAGGTCGCGCATCGCCTGACCAGCCTCAACCGCACCGGCGCGCGCGGCATCCCCTTCTTCATGGCGAAGATCGACCGGGCCGGCATCCTGTCCAAGCGCTTCGATGGCGAGGCTTGGCCCTTCGCCCGCTATGGCGGGCTTTGCCCGCGCTGGGACGCCAGCGACGCGCGCCTGCCCGACCGGGTCGAGACCCAGCTGATCGAAACGCCGGACGGGCGGCGGTTCGTGACCCTGGCCATGGCGCTGCCGCAGGGGACGGCGGCCGGGGCGGATGGCGGTCGCAGCCGCTCCGTCATCGCGCTGGGATGCGAGGCGAAACATGCCGAGCGGATCGTCCATGCCGACGCGATCGATACGGAAAAGGACGATGCGATCGCGGTCGGCCCGACCTGCCATGTGTGCGAGCGGCGCGACTGCCCCGACCGGGCGCTGCCGCCGGTAACACGCGCGCTGGACCTGCACAGCTATGAACGCACGATCGCGCCCTATCCGTTCCGGCGGGTTTAGACCTTCGGCAAATCCGGGCGACCTGGAGACGACCATTTGCGGACATTCCCTCTCCCATCGGGAGAGGGAGGGAGCCGAGCGCAGCACGGCGGAAGGGTGAGGGGAGGACGCAGCAATACTCGCCCTCACCTTCCCACTCGGCTGCGCCGAGCGGGCCCCTTCCTCTCCCGGCGGGAGAGGAGACTATGTCCCCTAACCACCCGTTCGCCACTTCCCCGAAGGCGCGGGTCACGCTCCTGTCGTCACTTCAGCCGCAGCGTTGGAGAGACGAATCCTCATTTTCCGTAGGGATGATGGCGCAGGAGTTGCCCGTCCCCCCTAGACCGCTCTTGCCCATCTTCCTGCACCGGAAACCATGGCGCGGAGCATCCGGATGCGTCTTTCGGCATGGGATTTTCTCTGTTGCATCCCGTCCGATGGGCCAGCGCCATCCAACTCGCCTGCCCAAGCCATGCGCCCAACCTCTCGCGCCCGTCGCCGCCGCGATGCCCATTGTCGCGCGCCTGCCGCAATTTCTGCGAGCCGGCGCGAAATGCTCGACGACATCGGGAACATCGGACCGTCGCGTCGATGCGGCGCCGAAACCGCATCCTGCCGCAGGACCGACTCGCCTCGTCCCTCCAACCCTTGCCGGGGATGGACCATCCTCCTAGCCGCCTTCAACATGAAGAATTTTCGCCTTGCCCTCACCGCCGCCGCGCTGGCCGCCGCCCTCCCCGCCACCGCCCATGCCGAAGGTCTGGGCGCGGAAATCAATTATGGGCGCGCGGACGGCCATTGGGGGACGGAGATCGGCGCGGGCTATGCGATGGGCATTGCCGGATTCAGCCTGACGCCGGGTGGCGGCGTCTATCTGCGCGATGGCGATACCAAGCTCTATGGCCGGGTCGAGGCCGCCTATACCCTGCCGATGTCGGCCACGATCGGCGCAGGCGTGCGCTTCAGCGGCGACAATATACGTCCCTATGCGACGCTCGCCATGCCGATCATTCCCAAGCTGCGGGCCAAGGCCAATGTCGGCCCCAAATATTATGCGGTCGGCCTGACGTTGGGCTATTGAGGCTGGACCCGATTGCCGGGGCATTACGCCCCCGCTCCACGGCGGACCGGGATGGCGCGGACGCATCGTGCAGGATGCGCCCCCATTCCGGTCCTTCTCCGTTTGACGGCGGATGCCCCGGCGCGCAATGGTCGCGGAAATTTTACGGGTTATCGGCGTTCCCTGCGTCAGCAATTGACCCGTCAGCGTCATATGCCTGACACAGGAGACTGGACAACAGGAGATTGGGCATAAGTCCGCCTTTTCAGAAGGAATGCGTTTTCCGTGACATCCCGTGAACTGACCGGCTTTCTTCCCCTGAGCGAGGCGCAAGCCGGCGAGGATGATCTGCCCCGCCGCCTGTCCGACATGGCATGGCGCATCGGCTTCGGCGCCATCGGCTGGCCCTGGCTGCTCGCCAGCCTGTCGGGCGGGCGAAAGGCCGACAAGCGCGCCCTGCTGGACGACCTGGGCCTTGCCCATGACGCCCTGCCGCATCTGGGCAGCTGGAAGGCGGATGTCGGCTTCCTGCGCCATATCGTGCGCGAAATCACCCGGCTGCGGCCGGCCCATGTGGTGGAACTGGGCGCCGGCGCGTCCTCGCTGGTCGCGGCGCGCGCGTTGCAACTCCATGGCGGGGGACGGCTGCACAGTTTCGACCAGCATGGCGGCTTCGTCGATGCGACGCGCCAATGGCTGGCCGACAATCGTCTCGACGTCGATATCCGCCATGCGCCGCTGACCCACGAAAGCGCCGACTGGCCGGGCCGCTGGTATGCGATCGACACGCTGCCCGAGCAGATCGACCTCATCATCATCGACGGCCCGCCCTGGAGCGTGCATCCGCTGGTGCGCGGCGCGGCCGACAGCCTGTTCGCCCGCCTCTCCCCCCATGGCGTGGTGCTGCTGGACGATGCGGCGCGGCCCGGCGAGCGGCTGGTGGCGCGGCGCTGGCGGCAGCGCTGGCCGCATATCGACTTCCGCCTGATGAAGGACGGGACCAAGGGCACGCTGGTCGGCCGCCGCCGCGACGTTACCCTGCCGGTCGCCAACGACAATGAAGCGGGCCGCACCCTGCGCCACATGGGCCGCGCCGCCGCCATCGCCGCCCTGATCGCGACCGGATGGATCGCGCGCGGCGAACTGGGCGAATTCCCGCAGGCGGCGCAGGCGAGCAGCTTCCTCGACGAAGCCGCCGCCTCCCGCCGCACCGGCCTGCTGCGACAATCCATGGCCTCGCAGGTCGAAAGCGCGACGCTCAACCCGCAGGAGATAGAACGGGCGACCGGCATCATCCTGCCCGCCCTGCCCGCCGACTGGCGCGTCACCGACGTCCAGCTCTTCCCCACCGCCGACAGTCCGGCCATCGCCATGTCGCTGGAAACGGGGCGGGGCGAACATCTTTCCTTCTTCGCCGACCGCGCCGAAACGCCGGCGGAAGGCAAGCCCCTGCTGGCCGAGCGCGCCGGCGACGTCAGCGCCTATTGGGAAGTGGGCGACATGGCCTACGCCCTGACCGGGGAAGCCGCCCCGCGCCGCATCATGGAACTGGCGGGCACGATCGCGCCGGGGGGCTGACCCTCCTCTTCAAGGCTGGCCATTGAGGCGGGCGAAGCGGCCTGCTAAGCGCCGCGCATGGAGGATGTCGCACCCACTTCGCCGCCTGCGTCCAGGCGCCCCGCCCTCGGCAGCCTGGCGATGCTCTGGCATTTCGCCCGGCGCTATCCGGCGCGGATCGCGGGGGCGCTGGCTGCGCTGATCGTCTCGTCCGCCGCGACGCTCGCCATCCCCAACGGCTTTCGGCTGGTCATCGACAAGGGCTTCATGGGCGGCGGCGACATCAGCCGCTGGTTCGAATATCTGCTGATAATCGTGGTCGTGCTCGCGCTGGCGAGCGCGCTGCGCTTCTATTTCGTGTCCTGGCTGGGCGAGCGGGTCGTCGCCGACATTCGCAGCGCCACCCAGGCCAATTTGCTGCGGCAGGCGCCCCGCTTCTTCGAGGAGAACCGCCCCTCCGAAATAGCGTCGCGCATGACCGCCGATACCGCGATCGTCGAACAGGTGGTCGGCTCGACCGTGTCGGTCGCGCTGCGCAATCTGGTGACAGCGACCGGCGGCCTCGTCTACCTGTTCACGCTCGCGCCCAAGCTAGCGGGGCTGTTGTTGCTCGGCATCCCGGTCATCCTGCTGGTGTTGCTGGGCCTTGCCCGGCGCGTGCGCAAATTGTCGCGCGACAGTCAGGACCGGCTGGCGGATATCGGCAGCCTGACGACCGAGGTGCTGGGCGCGATGAAGATCGTCCAGGCCTTTGGTCAGGAAGCGCGCGAGGCGGCGCGGTTCGACGCAACGGTGGAGAAGGGCTTTGCCACCGCGCGGAAACGCATCCTGCTGCGCGCCGCCATGACGGCGCTTGCCTTCGGCCTGGTATTCGGGTCGATCACCGGCGTGATGTGGCTCGGCGCGATCGACGTTGCCGCGGGGCGTCTGTCGGGGGGCAGCATCGCTGCATTCGTGCTGACGGGCGGCCTGGTCGCGGGCGCCTTCGGTTCGTTGTCGGAAAGCTGGGGCGACCTGCTGCGCGGCGCTGGCGCTGCGAGCCGGCTGGACGAATTGATGCGGGCGGAACCGGGCATCGTCCCGCCGTCCCGACCCGCGCCCTTGCCCGCTGCCGCGCAAGGCGCGCGACTCAGCTTCGAGGATGTCCATTTCCACTACCCTACCCGTCCGGACCAGGCCGCGCTCAACGGCATCACGCTCGACATCGCGCCCGGCGAGACGGTGGCCGTGGTCGGTCCTTCGGGGGCGGGCAAGTCGACCCTGATCCAGCTCGCGCTGCGCTTCTACGATCCCGAGCGGGGGACGGTGCGGCTGAACGATATTCCCCTGCCGGATGCAGACCCGGCGATGGCGCGCGCGATGATGGCGATGGTGCCGCAGGACAGCGTGATCTTCGCGGCCTCCGTACGCGACAATCTGCGCTACGGCCGCTGGGATGCTGGTGACGACGCGATCTGGAGCGCGGCACGCGCCGCCAATGCCGAAACCTTCCTGCGCGCGCTGCCGCAAGGGCTGGATACATTTCTCGGCGAAGGGGGCGCGCGCCTGTCGGGCGGCCAGCGGCAGCGACTGTCGATCGCCCGCGCCCTGCTGCGCGATGCGCCGATCCTGCTGCTCGATGAAGCGACTTCGGCGCTCGACGCCGAATCCGAACGACTGGTGCAGGACGCGCTGGGGCGGCTGATGCAGGGGCGCACGACCATCGTCATCGCCCATCGCCTGGCGACGGTCCGCGCTGCCGATCGCATCGTGGTTCTGGACGAAGGGCGGATCGTCGAACAGGGCGACCATGCCACGCTGGTCGCCGACGGCGGCCTCTATGCCCGGCTGGCAAGCCTGCAATTTCACGACAGTCCCGTCGCCTGACGCACATTCCGCGTGATCAGGATTGCCTGGAGCTTCGGATTTCACGCGGGGCGCTGTAAAATATTCTGAAGTTGGCAAGGACGGATAACGGCTCGCAGAGGGCGGTAATCGAAGGACAAATCAGCCGTAAACGATCCAATCAATCGTTCACGGCTCTGGCTCAGCGCAGCGCGATCTGGCTCAGGCGAACGATATGATCGAGGATAGCCGGGTGCAGCGGGCGTTCGAACGCGCAGCCCGCTTCATGACCGCGCGTCCACAGCACCCGCGCGCGACGCCCCTCAAAACCGGGCAGCATGACCCATAGTTCGTTGCCGGTGGTCAGCTTCATGAAGCTTTGCAGACGAAAACCGCTGATCGACAGGTCGGCGATGCGGCTGGTGAACCAGGTTTCCCCCGGCCGCCGCACCTTGACGCCAATCTGCACAGCACGCCGTTCGGCAGTCCGCTGCTTGTGATCCTGATCGAGATGCGATTCCGCGCCCATGCTTCCAGCATCGAGCATCAGGGTAAGAAAAAAGTTAAGCGATTGTGCGGAAGTCAAAAAAAGGGGCCGCCAAAGGCGACCCCTGCAAATCCCAGCATAGGAAGATCCGTTCCTGCCGCCCCGCGAGGAGGGGAAGTCCTGATAACGCGGACCGGCCGGAGTTCAGATCTTAGAAGCTGCCATATTGTTCGTTGCCGACGAAACCCAGCTTGGTCACGCCCGCACGCTTGATCTCTGCCAGCACCTCGTCAACGACGACGTAGCGCGTTGCCGCGGCGGGCTGGAACTGCAGTTCCGGCTCGACCGGCAGGCGCAGCGACTGCTGCAGATACTGACGCAGGGTCAGCAGGTCGATCGGCGCGCCATTCCAGGTGATGACGCCACCGGCGTCGATCGCGACCTTGTTCTTGACCGGGTCGATCACGCTGTCCGTGGGCGGCGCGTTCTGCGGCAGGTCGATCTTCACCGCGTGGGTCTGGATCGGAATGGTGATGATGAACATGATGAGGAGAACGAGCATGACGTCGATCAACGGCGTCGTGTTCATTTCCATCATCGGCTCGCCATCATCGGAGCCCATGCTCATTGCCATAGCGAAATCTCCTTAATCAGCCGGTCAGAGGCGGGTCGTCGTCGTGCCGGGTTCCGGCTCGGAGATGAAGCCCACCTTCGGGAAACCGGCGCGCTGCATCGTGTAGATGGTGCCACCGATGCAACGATAGGGGGTGTTGATGTCGCCGCGGATATGCACTTCGGGCAGATCCTCGGGCGTCATGTTTTCAACGCCGCCAGCCTTCTTGATGTCTGCTTCGAGCTTTGCAACCGCACGATCGAGCAGTTCGCTCGAACTGACGGGCGCCATGCCCCAGAAAACTGCGCACGCACCGTCAGAACCGGTAGTGACCGAAAGGGACACGTTTTCCGGCTTCGTCGTGGTCGGCTCGAACGCCACCTTGGGAAGCTGCAGATCGACCGTCTGGACGACGACCGGGACCGCGATGAGAAAGATGATGAGCAACACCAGCATGACGTCGACGAGCGGCGTCGTGTTGATGTCGGACAAGGGCTTGTCGTCACCGCCGCCGGGGCCAACACTCATTGCCATTGATACTATCCTAACCTTGGTGTCGATGGTGCCCCGCTGAGCGAGGCCCACGTCCGGCAGGAAACCGGGCGGTCGCAGCCGCCACCCGGTTCCCGAACCGGAGTATTAAGGCAATCAGGCCTTGGTCGGCGCAGCAGCCGGCTTGGCGGCCGAAGCAACCGGGGCAGCAGCAACGGTCGGCTTCACAGCGCCGTCCGAAACCAGATAGGCCAGCAGGTCGACGGTGAAACCGTTCAGCTGCTCGGCGATCGACTTGTTGCGGCGCTGCAGGAAGTTGTAGGCAAGCACCGCGGGAACGGCCACGGCCAGACCCAGGGCGGTCATGATCAGAGCTTCACCGACCGGGCCGGCAACGGCGTCGATCGAGGCCTGACCGGCGGCGCCGATCTTGATCAGGGCGCGGTAGATACCGATAACGGTACCGAACAGACCGATGAACGGCGAGGTCGAACCGACGGTTGCGAGGAAGGCCAGGCCACCGTTCAGCGACGAGTTGATCGCGGCTTCCGAGCGGGCCAGCGAGCCGTGCAGCCAGTCATGCGCTTCGACCGGATCCTTCAGCTTGCCATGCTCGTCCTGAGCCTTGATGCCGTCGTCGACGATCTGCTTGTAGGCCGAGTTCTTGTCGAGCTTGGCCGAAGCTTCCTTCAGCGAAGCGGCGCGCCAGAAGGTCGCACGGACCTTCTTGCCCTGGTTGATCACCTTCTGCTGTTCGATCAGCTTGGTGAACAGAATGTAGAAAGTGCCGACCGACATACCGCAAAGGATGATGAAGACGGTCCAGGCGATGGTGCCGCCCTGCTCCAGGGCTTCCATCAGGCCATAGGGGTTTTCCGGCTTCGGAGCCGCAGCTGCGAGATACATCAACATGTTCAAGACTTCCCTCTCAATGAGATCAAGCTAGGGACAGGCGGCGCCGGGCGCGCGCCTTCCCGATAGGATTATTCCGGCAGACGCCAAGTGATACGCCCGTTGTAGGTGTCGGGCATATCCTGACCATCAGAACCCTTGGCCGGCTTGAACCGCGCACGGCGCGGAAGCAGGCGGCAGGTCGCCTCGTCGAGGTCGGCATGACCGGTCGAGGAGGTGATGGTGCAGTTGGTGACGCGTCCATCCGCGCCGATTTCCAGACGGAAACCGGCCGTACCCGAACGTTCTTCGCGCTGCGCGCGGCTCGGATAGTCGGCATCGCTGAGCCAGCTGCCCGGTGCACCACGCGGCGTTGCGCGTGTTGCGGCCTGAGGCGGCGGCGGCGGGGCCGGCGGCGGGGGCGGCGGTGCGGCGACCGGGACCGGATTGAACACCGGCGGCGGCGTCCGAACCGTCTGGATCGGCGGCGCGGGCGCCGGGGTCTGAACGATCGGCGGGGGCGCGACGACCGGCGGCGGTTCGACCGGCTGGTCTGGCGGCGGCGGCGGCGGCTCCTCGTCCGGTGGCGGCGGTTCCTCCTTCACGTCGATCACGTTCAGCTGTTCCGCCGCCTTTTTGACATATTTCATGCCAAGACCGGTGACGAAGGCATAGCCGAGAACAGCGTGAATCAGGGCGACGATGACGATCGATATCGTGCGACTCGATCCTTGCGAGTGGTCAGCATAGGCCATTCGGCAACGACACTCCTTAACTCATCTTACCAGTGGTTTATACAAATCAGCCAAAAACGACCCAAGCTGTCCGGGAGCTATCCCGGCCACCTTTGGCCCCTGTCCGTCCAATTGCTACCGAGCGAACTCCTATCGCGGCGCACCGTGGCACGCAAACGCTTTATCGATATCCTCATTTGCGTGTACCAAATCCTATCAGAAAGACTTGCCTGTGATATCCTTGCCACGGGCCAAAACCATAGGACGAAGCTGTTGAAGAAACCCGCCACCCCGTTACGCTGCCTGGGCCTCGCTTGCCTCATTTCCGCCGCATATCCCGCGGTTTTCCCAGCATTTGCACAGGGCGACCAAATGGTAACGCAATCACCGATTGTGCGACCGGGGCAGTCCGCCGCCCTCTCCTATGCCGACATAGTGGACCTTGCCGACCATGCCCCGCTTGTGGCCAACGTGCGCATTCGCAACATCATCAAAGTCAGACCCGAGCAGGCTGGAACCGTCCCGCAGGGGCATCAACGGGTCTATATCGAGGCCGAAGTGACCGGTTTGATTCGCGGCGACGGGGGAATCAGTCCGACCGTCACCTATCTTTACGACGTCCCGCTCGATCGTCGGGGGAAGCTGCCCAAGCTCAAAAAGGCGCAGGTCATCCTCTTTGCGCGGGCCGGCAGCCGGCCGGGAGAAATCCAATTGGTCGCGCCCGATGCGCAAATCCCGGCCGCTCCGGCCGAGGTCGAGCGGGTAAAGCATATTCTCTCCGCCCTGGTGGCGCCCGATGCCCCGCCGACGATTCTCGGCCTGGGGGACGCCTTCCATGTCGCCGGTACGATCGCGGGCGAAGGCGAGACGCAGATTTTCCTGCGGACCGAGACCGGCGACCCGGTCTCGCTCTCCATCCTGCGCCGCCCCGGCCAGGCCCCGCGTTGGGCGGTCGCGCTGGGCGAGATCGTCGATGAAGCCGCCCGTCCGCCCGAACAGGGCAGCCTGCTCTGGTATCGGCTTGCCTGTGGCCTGCCGCCCGCTTTGCCGCCCCAGGCCGTGCGGACCCTGGCGGTGCCCGATGCCGAAGCGGCACGCGCGGACTATAAGCTGGTGATCGATGCGCTCGGTCCGTGCGGGCGCTCACGAACGGGTGGCTGATTCGCGCTTTTCCTTTGGACAGGGGCGAAGAGGCGGCTATCAGCGCCGCTCTTGAAAAGTCGGAAGGGAAGATAGCCGCCATGACCAATCTGCACCGCCATGCCCCGCTGCGCGTCGCGCTCGTCGGCCTCGGCACGGTGGGCGGCGGCGTCATTCGCCTGCTGGAGAAGAATGGCGACCTGATTGCGCGACGGGCCGGCTGCCCGATCCAGATCGTCGCCATCTCCGCGCGCGATCGCAACAAGGATCGCGGCGTCGACCTGTCGCCCTATGAATGGGTCGATGACATGACGACTCTTGCCACGCGCGACGATGTCGATGTGGTGGTGGAACTGATCGGCGGCGCGGACGGCCCCGCCCTCACCCTCGCCCGCCAGTGCCTGACGGTCGGCAAGCCTTTCGTCACCGCGAACAAGGCGATGCTCGCCCATCACGGCCTCGACCTGGCGCGGCTGGCGGAGAAGGGCGGGATCGCCCTTAAATATGAAGCCGCGGTCGCCGGCGGCATCCCGGTCATCAAGGGCATGCGCGAAGGCGCCGCCGCCAATGAGATCAGCCGCGTCTATGGCATCCTCAACGGCACCTGCAACTACATCCTGACCACCATGGAAAAGGAAGGCCGGGGCTTCGACGAGGTTCTGAAGGAAGCGCAGGAACTGGGCTATGCCGAAGCCGATCCGAGCTTCGACATTGACGGCGTGGATGCCGCGCACAAGCTGACCATCCTCGCCAGCCTCGCCTTCGGCACCGAACTGGATTTCGACGCCGTTGCCACTACCGGCATTCGCCATGTCATCGCCGCCGACATCGCCGAAGCCGCTGCCCTGGGCTTTCGCATTCGCCTCGTCGGCATGGCGCAGAACGGATCAGAAGGCCTGTTCCAGCGCGTCCACCCGATGCTGGTGCCGCTCGACCATCCGCTCGCCCATGTCGACGGGTCGCTGAACGCCGTGGTGGCGGAAGGCAATTTCGTCGGCCGCCTGTTTTTCCAGGGGCGCGGCGCCGGCGATGGCCCGACCGCGTCCGCGGTGGTCGCGGACCTGATCGACGTGGCGCGCGATGAATATGGCGATGCCTTCGCCATGCCGGTCGCCGCGCTTACGCCGCAGAAGACCGCCGACGCCGGCGAGCGGATCGGCCGCGCCTATCTGCGCTTCAAGGTCAAGGACCAGCCCGGCGTCCTGGCCGAAATCGCCGCCGCCACCCGCGACGCGGGCGTGTCGATCGAAAGCATGATCCAGCGGGGCGCGCATCAGGAAGATGGCGTGCTGGTCGCGATCGTCACCCATGCCAGCGAGGAACGCGCCGTGCGCAACACGCTGGAGCGGCTCGCCGGATCGGACAGCCTGCTGGACACGCCGATGGTGATGCACATCCTCGACTGAGGTTCAATGCTGCCCGGCGCCGTTGAAGCGATCGGGCAGCCCAGGCGACGGCGACAGATCGGCGTCCGGATCGATGATCGCGGTCGCTGCCTTCACCAGCGCGCCGACCGCCTGGAATATCGGCAGGCCGCCTGTGCATCCGGCCCCCTGCCCGCCGACGACGCCGCAGCCGCCCTGCCTCACGGGCGCGGCAGAAGCGCGCGGCGCATCGCCCTTGACGATCCCGCCTTCAACCGGTTCGCGCGGCAGGGGCAGCCGCTCCTTCGCATTGCGCTCCGCCCGATTGCCGCAGACGACTATAGCGCCGCCACCTCGGTCGCAGGGCTTCACAGCCTGCGTTTTGGCGCGATAGACCGCCATCGCATCATCCATTCCGGCCGCCCGAGCGCCACCCGGCGCCAACAGCATCAATGCAAGGAGGAGGCCCGGCGATTTCATCGGTCGAGGAGGGAATCATCCAATGATGGCGGGATGATGGCCGACGCTCGACAAGGGCTGGCACAGCGCCTATCGCCCTTCGTCAAAGCAAAGGGAAGAGGAACAAGATGGTGCAGGGAAGCTCGATTCTCGACCGTGTCCTGGTATTGGAAATGGTCCGCGTCACCGAAGCCGCCGCGATCGCCGCATCGAAGCTGATCGGCCGCGGTGATGAGAAGGCCGCGGATGCCGCCGCCGTCGAAGCCATGCGCCTGGCCTTCAACGATCTCTACATGGACGGCACCGTCGTCATCGGCGAGGGCGAGCGCGACGAGGCGCCGATGCTCTATATCGGCGAGAAGGTCGGCAATGCGATCGGCACGGGACCGAAGATCGATATCGCGCTCGACCCGCTGGAAGGCACAACGATCACTGCCAAGGCCGGTCCCAACGCGCTCGCGGTACTGGCCATCTCCGAAGAGGGCGGCCTGCTCAATGCGCCCGACGTCTATATGGAGAAGCTGGCGGTCGGTCCCGGCTATCCCGAAGATATCATCAATCTCAACAAATCGGTGAAAGAGAATGTCGAGGCCGTCGCCGCCGCCAAGGGTGTCGATGCGCACGAACTCATCGTCTGCGTGCTCGATCGCCCGCGACACGAAAAGCTGATCGCGGAACTGCGCGCGATCGGCTGCGGCATCATGCTGATCCCCGACGGCGACGTGGCGGGCGTGATTGCCACCACCGACCCGGAAACCACGATCGACATCTATATGGGATCGGGTGGCGCGCCGGAGGGCGTGCTGGCCTGCGCCGCGTTGCGCTGCGTCGGCGGCCAGTTCAAGGGCCGCCTCCTCTTCCGCAACGAGGATGAAAAGGCGCGCGCCCGCAAATGGGGCATCACCGATCTCGATCGCATCTATGACCTGAAGGAACTGGCCAGGGGCGACTGCATCTTCGCGGCGACCGGCGTAACCGACGGATCGCTGCTCGACGGGGTCAAGCGGCTGCCCGGCGGAAAGCTCACCACCGAAAGCGTCGTGATGCGCGCCAGCACCGGCACGGTCCGCTGGGTGAAGGGCGAACATCGGACCGACCATCGGGGCAACTGATCGAAGCCCGGTTGGTGAACGCAAGAGGGAGCCTGAAAACGGCTTCCTTTTTCATGCTGCGCCAGAGCGCATTCTGCGGGCCGTCGGCTGTAACAGCCTACTTCAGAATGTCCTATCGGCCCGCGCGATGGTTGAGGTCGTGGCCCAGCGCCAATATGCCGACGCCGATCAATGTGTAGAGACTTTCCTGCGGGCCATGGTCCATGGTCAGCGCGCCGGCCATGACGCCCAGCCCCAGCGATCCGATCGCGGCGGGCATCATGAACCGATGGACGAGCGCCCCATGCCCCAGCGCCACGGCGCCGAGCAGGATAGCCAGCCCGAGGCCGACCTCATGGAAAATCGGACTTTCGAAAATGCCGCCGGCCGATGCCAGCAACCCAAGCACCACGGCCGTGACGAAGCAATGCGCCACACATAGTCCCGACACCGCGATCGCGATGCGATCGAGTCGTCCGGTGAAAAGGGCATGGCGAAGGCTCTGCGGCATGGTCGCTGCTACATAGGACAACCCGCTTTAAGTTACAACATAACATTGGGGAAATTTACTGGCCGCGCGCGCCTTGCGCGGTCGGCGTCAGGCAGCCAGGCGCAGACAGTTCCGACCGCTATGCTTGGCGCGATAGAGCGCCCGGTCGGCCGCCTCCAGCATCGTCGAGCGGGGTGAAAAACCATCCAGTTGCACCAGCCCGGCGCTGAAGGTGATGGCGATCGCCTCACCCCTGTCATTGACCTCGATCGGCATCGCCATTCGGGCGCGCAGCGTTTCACATGTCATGCTGGCCCCGGCGATATCGGAATCGACGAACAGAATGGCGAATTCCTCTCCACCCAGCCGTCCGACGCTGTCGGCGCCACGCAGCCCCTGCCGCAGCCTGTCGACGAACGCGCTGAGCACCCGGTCGCCGGCGCTATGGCCGAAGCGGTCGTTGACCGACTTGAAATGGTCGATATCGATCAACAGCAGGCTCGACCGCCCGCCTTTTGCGACCCGCAGGATTTCGCCATCCAGCTTTTCCAGGAAAGCGCGCCGGCTGTCCGCGCCGGTCAGCGAATCGCGCGCGGCGACCTGTTGCAACGCCCTTTGTCGCGCCTTGTGCCGCGATATATCACGGATCATGCCGATCACGCCGCTTGGCTGGCCATGCCCGTCGACCACCGCCCGGTTGACCATTTCGCACCAGTCGAGATCGCTGACCGACAGAAGGGGACGAAACTCCACCTTGTGCACGGTGCCCGGCTGCGCCAGCGCCTGCTGGTGAGCCGCGATGACGGCGGCGCGATCCTGTGGAGCGACCAGATTGGCGGCGGACTGGCCCACAAGCAGATCGGGCGCGCAACCAATCTGGTCCAGGGCCGAGGGGGACGCATATTCGATCATCCCGTCGAGGCTGATATCGAGCACGACATCGCCGCTATGTTCGGCAATGGCGCGGAAGCGGGCCTCGCTGTCCTGCAACATCCGAAACAGCCGCTGGCGGCCGTTAAGTTCGGCGGCCACCGGCATCGACAGCAGGAAACTGAGCGCCAGATAGAATTGAAAGGCCTGGACCCGCTCGCCAAGCGTGGCCGAAATGATCATCAATGGCCCGATGCCCTGGAGCGTCGCCAGCCCGCCGATGATGGCAAGGAGGAGGATGGCGGCCGCCGCCCCCATATGGCCGACGCGAAAGGCGATCAGCACCAGCGGCAGCAGCGGGGCGAACAGCATGGGGTAGCTGGCCCAGTAGAAAATATGCACCGCCACCAGAGCGAACAGCGCCAGCAGGGCAAGCGCCTCGACCTTCACGGACCGCGACGTGTCGCGCATCCAGCGGCCGAACTCGCCCTGCAACAGCATGAGCAGGATCGGCGTGCAGATCAGGCCGCCCAGAGCATGGCCGGTATACCATTGCAACCAGGACGCGGTGAAGCCGACCGGCGACAGCAGGGCCGCAACCGAGGCCGCCGCCAAACCCGTCACCACATCGGCCACCCCGCAAAGGGCGAGGATGAAGACCACGAGCGGGCGGACCGATCCCGTCACTGCCCGATCATGCAGAAAATGACGGCAAATGACGGCGACGATCAGGGCTTCGCCGACATTGATGGCCGCCATCGGCAGCGCCGCGAATGCGCCCATGCCGAACAGCAGGGTGGCGAGCGCGCTGGCGAGCGCACAGGCCAGGATCGCGCGGGGCCAATAGGCGGTGCGGGAGGTCAGCAATTCCGCCATCAGAAAGGCGTTGGCGCCCCAGATGAAGGCCAGCCCGCCTTCGAAACGCGATATGAGCAAAGCAACCGACGCCACCGCGAAATAGACACAACCGGTCATAAGCGGCGCGAACAGAGGCGAAGGATGGCGAAGGACGAACCGCAACATGGTTCGACCGCGATACCATGCTATCCTTAATATTTGCTCACGGCCGGTCCAGCGCCGCGCCGCCCCTGCCGCCATCCGCCCGGATCGCATCTGCCAGCACCGCCTGCCAGGCGGCGATCCGCCGATCCCGTGCGACGCCGGACAGGACGGGTTCGAACGCCGCGCCCCCCGATCCGCCGGCCATGGCCGATTCCAGCGTGGGAAACAGGCCAGCCCCCACGGCGGCCAGCATCGCCGCGCCACGCGCCGTCGTCTCGATATCCGCCGGGCGCTCGACCGGCAGGCCCAGAATGTCCGCCATGTCCTGCGCAATCCAGTCGTTCGCGCTCATCCCGCCATCGATCCGCAACCGATGCCAGGGCGCGCCATCGGCCGCGAACGCGGCGGCCAGATCATGCACCTGGTGCGCGATCGATTCGAGCGCGGCCCGCACGATATGCGCCCTGCCCGTGCCATGGGTCAGCCCGTGAATGCTGCCCGTCACCCCCGGCTGCCAATAAGGCGCGCCCAGCCCCGACAGGGCAGGCAGCAGCACGACCCCGCCATTGTCGGGCACCGACCGGGCGATGGCATCGGTATCGGCCGCGGCGGCGATCAGCCCCAGCCGATCGCGCAGCCATTGGATGAGACTGCCGGCCACGAAGATCGACCCTTCCAGCGCATAATGGCGGACACCGTCGATCTGGCACAGCACCGTGCCCAGCAGCCGGTGCGCGGAAACGGGCAGCGCCGGGCCGGTCGACGCCAGGATGAAGGCGCCCGTTCCCAGCGTCGCCTTGACCGTGCCGGGCGAAAGACAGCCTTGCCCGATGGTCGCGGCCTGCTGGTCCCCCGCAAGGCCAGTGATGGGGATCGCGCCGCCCAGCAGGTCCGGCACCGTTGTCCCCAGCATAGCGGCATTGTCGACGATCGCCGGCAGCGCGGCGCGCGGCACGCCGAAGAGCGCGCAGAGTTCATCGTCCCAGCCCGCGCCGTCGAGCGTCATCAACTGAGTGCGACTGGCATTGCTTGCGTCTGTGATATGAAGGCCCCCGGTCAGCTTCCACACCAGCCAGCTTTCGATCGTACCCAGCGCCAGCGCGTCGCCTGCCGCCGCGACCGACGGTACATGATCGACCAGCCATCGCATCTTGGTCGCGGAAAAATAGGGATCGATCACAAGGCCGGTACGCGACTGGATCAGTGCTTCATGGCCTTCGGCGCTCAGAGCCTCGCACCGGTCGGCGGTACGCCGGTCCTGCCAGACGATGGCGCGCGACAATGGCGCACCGGTGCGCCGGTCCCAGGCGACGACCGTCTCGCGCTGGTTGGCGATGCCGATCGCCGCAATCCGGTCCGCGCCGCCGACATGGGCGACCATCTCGCGGGCGCAGGCCAGGGTGCGCTCCCAGATCTCGGCCGCATCATGTTCGACCCAGCCGGGCCGGGGATAATATTGCGACAATTCCCGCTGCGCCATGGCGCCCCGCACACCATCGGCGGTGTAGAGCATGGCGCGGGTGGAGGTCGTGCCTTCGTCCAGCACCAGGATCATGCGCTCGCTCATCGTCTCTCCTTCAGCCACGCATCGAGCGCGGCCACTTGCGCCCCGTCCAGCCGCAGGCCCAATTTGGTCCGGCGCCAGATGATGTCCTCGCTCGTCCGCGCCCATTCTTGGTCGACCAGATAGGCGACTTCAGCTTCGGTCAGGCCCGCGCCGAAATGGACACCGAGCTGGACAATCTCGCGTGCCTCGCCCAGCCATTCCCGCGCCCGCGTGCCATAGGCCTGCCCGATCCGGTCGGCGGTCGCGGTGTCGAGAAAGGGATAGTCGCACGCCAGCCCGACGACCAGTTCGCCAAGCCCGGTCATGGCGAAATCGCCGCCCGGCAGCGGCGCCTCCGCCGTCCAGTCACCCCCTCGCAACACCGGAAGATGCGGCTGGAGCAGGGCTACCACCTCGGCCGCGAGATGGCGATAGGTGGTGATCTTGCCACCCAGCACATGAAGCAAAGGCGCCGCCCCCGGCCCGCCTGTGTCCAGTTCCAGACGATAGCCGCGCGTCGCCGATTCGGGACGCGCCGATCCGTCATCGATCAGGGGACGCACGCCAGCATAGGACCAGCGGACGTCGGCGGGCGTGATGGCGCGCGCGAAATAGCGATTCGCCGCTTCGCACAGATAGGCGATCTCCTCCGCGCCGGCCTCGACATGATTCAGCCCGCCCGCATGGTCGCGATCGGTGGTGCCGATCAGGGTGAAGTCGCGCTCATAGGGAATGGCGAAGAAGATGCGGCCATCGGGCAGCTGGAAGAAATAAGCGAAGCCATGGTCGAACAGGCGCGGCACCACGATATGCGATCCGCGCACCAGCCGCATCGACCGATCGGCGGCCCCTTCATGGGCAAGGCGCATGAGATCGAGTACCGAAGGGCCGGTTGCGTTGACCAACGCCCGCGCGCGAAATCGCTTTGGCACACCATCACCCGTCTCCGCCCCTATTTCCCAACAACCACCCGCCCGCGCCAGGCTCCTCACTTCGGTGCGCGTGTGCACCTCCGCGCCCCGGTCGGCGGCATCGCGCGCATTGAGGACGACCAGACGGGCATCGTCGACCCAGCCATCGGAATAGCAATAGGCCGGACCGAAGCCGGGCTTGAGCGGCGCACCCGCCGCATGCCGGCGCAGGTCGATCGCCTGCGTCGCCGGCAAGGCACGACGCCCGCCGATATGATCGTAGAGGAAAAGCCCGAGCCGCAGCATCCAGCGCGGCCGCAGCCCCGGCGCCCAGGGCAGCACGAAGCGCATCGGATGAATGATATGCGGCGCGATCCGCCACAGCCGCTCGCGTTCGGACAGGGCTTCGCGGACCAGAGCGAATTCGCCCTGTTCCAGATAGCGCAACCCGCCATGGATGAGCTTGGTCGATGCCGACGACGTGCCCTGCGCCAGGTCGCCCCGCTCCAGCAGCAGCACCCGTGCGCCTCGCCCCGCCGCGTCGCGGGCAATGCCGCAGCCATTCACCCCGCCGCCGATGACGGCCAGATCATGGATGGCGGCTTGGCTCTCCTCGCTCACCGCCAAAGCTGTAGGACGCGCCGCGGGCCAAGGAAAGCGCCAACGGAAAAGCCGGCGGGGAGGAGCCTCCTTCCCGCCGGTTCATCACCGGTGCGCGACTATCCCTGCCGCAGCGCATTAGAGCGCGCTGCGTTAAATCCGAAGCAGGTCGCGCGCTCTAAGTTTTTGTTGTCGCATCGTCTTAAGCGGAGCCAAAGGCCAGCGTAGGTAAAACCGGTTCCCACTTTTAGCTGCGCTGGCCTTCGGCTCCGAACGATGCTCTAGGCACAAAACAGCCCCCGCTCCTGCACCCCATGCCCCCGGTGACGAAAGGATTCAGGCGAGGCTGTCGACCACCAGCCCGCTATTGCTGCTGTCGGCGCTGCTCGCCGCGCTGCCATATAGCGACTGCGATATGCTCGACCGGAGATTTTCCAGAAAGGCGATGATCGAATCCAGCTGTTCGGTGGCACTGGCGGTGTCCGTGCTGCCGGTCGAACTGCTGTCGTCGCTGTCGTCGGACGACCCCGACGGCGGCGGCCCGGGTGGAGGGCCGCGCATCGGGCCGACGCCGCCGACGCCGCCCATGCCCTCGATGCTCATGCTCCCGTCGCTCATGCCTTCGCCGCTGGCGTCGGCGGTCTGCATCGATCCGCCCGGCCCCTGCGCGAAGAAGCTTTGCAGCGTCGCCGCCTGATCTTCGGTCAGGGTTCCGGCCGACACCTGATCCTCGATCAGGGAATCGATCCGGTCCTTCATCTCGGACGGATCGAGCCGCGACCTGCTGTCGATCGCCGACGAGGAAAGCGCATCGCCGATCGAATCGAGCGCGGTTTCCAGCGCGTCGCCATCGACCTCCGAGAGCGATCCTGCCTCGACCGCCGCGTCGATCTTGCGATCCATCGCCATGCGCGGCGACGGCGGCATATTCATGGTGTAACTGGTGATACTCGTCATGATTGAAGTCCCCACTTCATTTCAGTGGGGTTCATCATGCCGCGAATGTCTGAAAAAACCTTATATTTCAATGATGTAATTTACTGAAATATAAGCGCTACAATGATATGCAGCGCATAAAGGCCCGCCTGTCGTCAGGCCTTTTCCAGCGTGCATTGCAGTGGATGCTGGTTCTGCCGGGCGAAATCCATCACCTGGTTGACCTTGGTCTCGGCCACCTCATAGCTGAAGATGCCGCATATGCCGACGCCGCGCTGATGGACGTGGAGCATGACGCGGGTCGCCTCTTCCATGTCCATGCGGAAGAAGCTCTGCAGGACATGCACGACGAATTCCATCGGCGTATAGTCGTCGTTGAGCATCAGCACCTTGTAGAGCGATGGCTTTTTGGTGCGGGTGCGCGTGCGGGTGGCGATGCCGACGTTGGGACCGCCCGGCCCCTCGCCCTGATCATCCTGATCCCGGCCCGCCATCTTTACGGACCACGCCGATGCGGTGGTGACACTGTTCATGATGCAGAAGGATATGGCGATTCGTCCGTCCATGGCAAGGGGGCGGCGCAGCCGTTCGGCGCGCGCGGCGAACATCGACAAAGCAAAGGGCGCCCCTTTCCGAAGAAAGGGACGCCCTTCACGCTATGACGGGTTCGTCGGAAGGCCTCAGGCGGCCAGCGACTTCACCTTGTCGGTGACGAGGGTCACGCGCGCGGTCAGCGGCTGCGCGACATCGCCGGCCAGCTTGATCAGCGCTTCGCTGTTCTTGGCGGCTTCCTTGGTGAACTCGTCGAAGCTGGCCGAGAAGAGCTGGCTCTGCAGCTGGAAGAATTCGGTCGGCGTCTTCACGCTCGAAAAGGTCTTGAACGAGGCCGTCGCCTTCTCGAAGCTCTTGCGGCTGTAGTCGACCGCTTCCTGGCCCAGCGTTTCGATGCCCTTGGCCGCGATCTTGCTGGATTCAACGAGGGCTTCGACATTGCCCTTGGCGATGTCGCTCAGTTCCTCGATGGCCTTGGTCGACTTTTCGACATGGGCCTTGGTCTTCTCGTTGAAGTCGGAATAGGCGGTTTCGAACTTGGCCTTGGTTTCTTCGGCGAACTTCTTTCCGGTCTCGATGACGTCGTTCATGATCTTCGTTCCTTCTGTGGCGGGCAGCGGCTGGGTCGCAGTGGTTTCGGCCTTGGTCAGGCTCTCTGTGATTTTCGGTTCGGCCTTGACCGGCTCAGGGACCGGCTCGGGCGCGGGCTTTTCCGCCACCGGTTCCGGTTCGGGCGCCGCATCGACCGCCGTCGTCGCAGCGACTATGGCGACCGGGTCGGCAGGCTTGGCCTGGCTCTGCGGATTAGCGTCGATCGGCTTCACCTTCGCAGCTTGCGGGTTGGTGTCGATCGGCTTGACGCTGGCCGCCTGGGGATTGGTATCAATCGGCTTCACGCTCGATGCCGCCACCTTTTTCGGCGCGGGCTTGAGCGGAGGAGCTTTCTTCACAGTATCGCCTCCGATCGCCGCTTCGGCCGCTTTCAGCGCCTCGCTCGCCGACAATGTCGTCGAACCGGCCTTGCTGCGCGGTGTGCTCCTCGGGGTCTTCGGGGTATCGGCCATCACCATCCTCCGCTTGTTGCACTGCACAATATGCTTTTCCGGAACGTCGCGCAAGCATTATTGTGCAGTGCAACAAAATTGCCATGGACGGCTTGCCGCAAACCAGTCACAGCTTGTCGCAATAGTGAGAAAACAGTGGTTTACCGGTTCTTTACGTAGCGTCCGGGGGCGTCCTCGATCGCCTTGAGCTTGCCTTTGCCAGGCACGCGCGCGCCCTTCACGGGCACGGTTTGCGAATCGAGTCGCTCAATCCACACGCGCCAGTCGGGCCACCAGCTGCCCTTGGTCTCCTTCGCGTCTGCAAGGAAGGCGTCCAGCGTGTCATGCGCCTCATCACAGGCCCAATATTGATATTTCATCGCGGCGGGCGGATTGACGACGCCGGCGATATGACCGGAGCCGGCAAGCAGGAAGCGGGTCGGTCCGGAAAGATTTTCGGTCAGCTTCCAGACGCTTTCCAGCGGCGCGATATGATCTTCGCGACCGGCCTGAACATAGGCGGGCGTCTGGATCTTTGTCAGATCGATCGGCGTACCCGCGACGCTGATCGCGCCGGGCGTCACCAGCAGATTGTCGCGATAGAGCTGGGTCAGATAGTCCCGGTGCCAGCGCGCCGGCAGGTTGGTGGTGTCGCCATTCCAGTAGAGCAGGTCGAAGGGCGGATAATCCATGCCGAGCAGGTAATTGTTGACGACATAGTTCCAGATAAGGTCGCGCCCGCGCAACAGGTTGAAGGTCGCGGCCATGTAGCGCCCGTCGAGGAACCCCTTGGACGACAGCTGATCCACCATCTTCATCTGATCGTCGTCGACGAACAGGGTGAGGTCGCCGGCCTGGCTGAAATCCACCTGCGCGGTGAAGAAGGTCGCGCTCGCCACCTTGTCCGCCTCGCCCCGCGCGGCGAGCAACGCCAGCGTCGCGGCGAGCGTCGTGCCGGCGACGCAATAGCCGATGGTGTGGACGCTCTTGACCTTCAGCAGGTCGCGCACCGTGTCGATCGCGTCGACCTGCCCTTTCAGGATATAATCGTCCCAGACCATGTCCTTCATCGACGCGTCGGCCGACTTCCAGGACACCAGGAACACGCTGATCCCCTGATCGACCGCCCATTTGACGAAGCTCTTCTCGGGCGAGAGGTCGAGAATGTAGAAGCGGTTGATCCAGGGCGGGAAGATGACGAGCGGCGTTTCCAGCACCGTTTCGGTCGAGGGCGCATAATGGATCAGCTGGTAGAGCGGCGTCTCATGGATCACCTTGCCCGGCGTCGCGGCGATGTTGCGCCCCAGTTCGAACTGGGTGCCGTCGGTATGGGTGAGCTGGCCCTTCTCCATATCGGCCAGCATGTGCTTGAGGCCCTTGACCAGATTTTCGCCGCCGCTCTCGATCGTCTTGGCCACCACCTGCGGATTGGTGAAGGGGAAGTTGCTGGGCGCTATCGCGTCGAGCAGGCCGGTGGTGGCGAAGCGCAGCTTGGCCTTCTGCTTCGGGTCCACGCCATCGACCGCATCGGCCAGCTTGAGCAGATAGTCGGAGAGCAGCAGGTAACTCTGCCGGATCAGGTCGTAGAAGGGATGTTCGGTCCAGGCCGGATCGGCGAAGCGCCGGTCTTTGCGCGCAGCGGGGCTGGTCGCAGGTGCGGGATCGGGACTCGTGCGCAGCAGGCCGCCCGAATCGAGGAAGCGCTGCCACATGGCCAGGCCTTCATCGGCGAAGCCAGTCTGGATGCGCGCGACGATCGCCGGATCGAAGGGCAGGGCCTGGCCGGTGGTGGCGGCGGCCTGTTCCAGCATCAGTTGCTGCGCGCGCCCGATCGCCTGCGTCCATTGCTGCATCTCTTGCAAGGTGGGCAGGTGAGGCTCCATGACGTTGGTCTTTTCCATGGCCACCTTCCTCCTCTTGGCATCGCCGGTGCGCGCGGCTTTCACTGGCGCGTCGTCCCTTGGCCGGTTATAGCCAGATTGTGACACGCACATGGCGCGTCACGCACTATTCCCTACCGCGAGCTTTCAGGAAAGCCCAATAATGTCCGAAGAATTTTACCGCATGAAGCGCCTGCCGCCCTATGTCATCGCCGAAGTGAATGCGATGCGAGCGGCAGCCCGCGCCGCGGGAGAGGACATTATCGACCTGGGCATGGGCAATCCCGACCTGCCGCCGCCCGACCATGTCATCGCGAAACTGATCGAGGTCGCGCAGAAGCCGAGCGCCCATGGCTATTCCCAGTCGCGCGGCATCCCCGGCCTTCGCAAGGCGCAGGCCAATTATTATGGCCGCCGGTTTGGCGTGGACATCGATCCCGAGACCGAGGTCGTCGTGACCATGGGATCGAAGGAAGGTCTTGCGAGCCTTGCCACCGCGATCACCGAGCCGGGCGACGTGGTGCTGGCGCCCAACCCCAGCTACCCGATCCATACGTTCGGCTTCATCATCGCCGGTGCGACCATTCGATCGGTGCCGACCACCCCGGACGAGAATTATTTCCGTTCGCTCGATCGCGCGATGGCCTTCACCGTGCCCCGCCCGTCGATCCTGGTGGTCAACTATCCGTCCAATCCGACCGCCGAGACGGTCGACCTCGCCTTCTACGAGCGCCTCGTCGCCTGGGCGAAGGAGAACAAGGTCTGGGTGCTCAGCGACCTTGCCTATTCCGAGCTTTATTATGACGGCAATCCGACGCCCTCGATCCTTCAGGTGCCGGGCGCCAAGGATGTCGCGATCGAGTTCACCTCGCTCAGCAAGACCTACTCGATGGCGGGCTGGCGCATGGGCTTTGCGGTCGGCAACAAGAAGCTGATCGCGGCGATGACGCGGGTGAAATCCTATCTCGACTATGGCGCCTTCACCCCGATCCAGGCGGCCGCCTGCGCCGCGCTCAACGGGCCGCAGGACATCGTCGAGAAGAACCGCCTGCTCTACCACAAGCGCCGCGACGTGCTGGTGGAAAGCTTCGGCCGGGCAGGCTGGGACATCCCGGCGGCGCGTGCGTCGATGTTCTGCTGGGCGCCGCTGCCGCCGGCGCTCAAGGAGATGGGGAGCCTCGAATTTTCCAAGCAGCTCCTCACCCATGCCAAGGTCGCGGTCGCGCCGGGCGTGGGCTATGGCGAAGATGGCGAGGGCTTCGTCCGCATCGCTATGGTCGAAAATGAGCAGCGGCTGCGGCAGGCCGCCCGCAACATCAAGCAATATCTGAAATCCATGGGGGTCAACATGCCTTCGAACAAGGGCGCGGCCTGACATACAGACCGGACAAGGCGGGCGGGCGCTGCGGCTGTATCGCGGCGCTGCCCGTTATTCTTTTAATGTTGGCTGCGGCTCTCTTCTTCGCAGTTGGCGACTGCCACATTGACGCCGATGATATGCAATGTGAGAAGGCCAGCCGATACGGCCTTCTTGTCCTGCTCCTCACGCCGCTCACCGGCATCGTCACTTTCTTCCTTATTCGCTGGTTGGTAGAAAAGCGCAGATGACCATGATCCCTGCCCTGCCCCAGGTCAGCCAGGTCGCCCAGACGATCCAGCTGGCGCTGGCCCCCGTCTTCCTGCTGGCGGGCATCGGCGCCTTCCTGAACGTCTGCGTCAGCCGCCTGTCGCGGATCATCGACCGGGCGCGCGACGTGGAAAAATGGGTGTTGTCCACGCGCGGCAAGGAACATGACCGGATGGTCAGCGAAATCCGCGTGCTCGATCGCCGGATGAGCGTGGTCAACATCGCGATCTTCCTCTCGGTCGCCTCCGCCTGCGCCGTCTGCCTGGTCGTGATCCTGCTGTTCGCCGGCAATCTGTTCAACGCGCATCTGGGCACCCCGATCGCGATCCTGTTCAGTCTGGCGATGCTGTTGCAGGCAGCGGCCTTCGCCACCTTCATTCAGGAAATCCGGCTGGCGTCGCGGATCATCCACATCCGCAACGAGGTATTGTTCCACAAGGCCGATGAGGAAGAAGCGGCATGACCCGCTTCACCGTCAACGACCGGCCGGTGCAGTATCGCATGGACCCGGAGACGCCCCTGCTCTGGGCGCTGCGCGATGCGTCGAACCTGACCGGCACCAAATATGGCTGCGGCACGGGCGACTGCGGCGCCTGCACCGTCGATATCGATGGGGAGGCGGTGCGGTCCTGCCAGGTGACGATCGGCAAGACCGAGGGGCGGTTCGTCACCACGATCGAGGCGCTGTCGCCCGATCGCGGCCATCCGCTGCAACAGGCCTTCGCCGCCGACAATGTCTCCCAATGCGGCTATTGCATCCCCGGCATGATCATGGCCGCATCGGTGCTGCTGCGCCGGACCAACGATCCGTCCGACGAGGAGATCGACGCCGCGATCACCAATATCTGCCGCTGCGGCATCTATCCCCGGCTGCGCGGCGCGATCCAGCGGGCGGGCCGGATCATGCGGGGCGAAGATGAGGGAAGCGGCGACCAGGCTGCCGCCGCGCCGCCGCCGGGCATCGCGCCCGAAGAGGCGGCGAAGACCGTGCCGGCGCTCGGGCGTCCGGGCAATCCGAGGGGTAAACGCGTCGAATGACGCGCCCACGCCTCTGATTTGTGGGCGCGTTGTGCGAGCCGTCGGCCGTTCCGGCCGACTTCAAAATGCTCATGATTTTTTGTGGTCGCATTTTGCGAGCCGTCGGCTGTTCCAGCCGACTTCAAAATACTCAGCCGAAACGATAACCGGAAACGGTCCAGCCCATCACGCTGCTGCGATGGGTGCAGGTCGCTGCGTCATCCCCGCCCGCACCGAGCGCCACCATCAGCGGCAGCAGATGCTCCTCGCGCGGATGGGAGAAATGGGCATGCGGCAGCGCGTCCCAGGCAGCGACGCGGGTCGCGCGGCTCTGCGGGTCGGGATCGGTGACGGCGGCGGTCAGCGCATAGTCCCAGGCGGTCGATGGCGCGATCGCCTGCGGACCGCGCACGCGCAGATTGTGGAAGCTCATCCCCGATCCGACGATCAGCACGCCTTCGTCGCGCAGCGGGGTCAGCGCCCGGCCCGCCGCGATATGCGCGGCCGGGTCGAGGTCGCGGCGGAGCGAAAGCTGGGCGAGCGGAATGTTGGCATCGGGCAGCGCCACCTTCATCGGAATGAAGACGCCATGGTCCCAGCCGCGCGCCGCTTCCTCGCCAGCGGCGAAACCGGCTTCGCGGAGCAGGCCGGCGGCGCGGCGGGCCAGATCGGGCGCACCGGGCGCATCCCAGCGCAGCTCATAGGTGTGCGGCGGGAAGCCATAATAGTCGAAGAGCAGCGACGGCCGCTCACCGGTATGGACGGTGAAGTCATCCTCCTCCCAATGGCCCGAGACGAGCAGGATCGCCCTGGGCCGTTCGGGCAGGTCGGCGATCAGATGCGACAGATGATCCTGCATCGGATGCCAGATCGGATCGCTGTGCGGCCGGTCGGGATCGGACGGGTCCATGAAGAAACAGGGGCCGCCGCCATGGGGGATGAAGAAAGTCGGCTGTGTCATGATCGTCTCGATTGTAGGAAATCGCGGGCTTAACTTCGCATGTTTCCCGCAGATTCTGATATTTTGTTGCGCGGGTGCGATCCTATCGGAAAGCGGAAGCGGTCGGACAGGAACGGTCGAGACACGTCATGGCAGGTGATCCTATCATGGGCGCCTCAAATAGGACAGGAAGAGGGGAATATAGCATGGCGGCTACATCGGGACGCCGCCGCCCCGCCGCAATCGGACAAGTGGAAACTGTCCGTTTCGCTGTCGGATTTTACCGAAACCTCAGCCCTGCGCTGCGATGACCGGTCCCAGCGCCGCCGCCAGCGTCGCGCCCGAATAGGGCTTTTTGACCAACATTATCTGCTCGAACCGCGCCGGTAGTTCGAGCCCGTCGCCATAGCCGGTGGCGAAGAGGAAGGGAATGCCGCGCTCTGCCAGCAGGTCCGCGACCGGCAGGCTGGTTTCATGGCCAAGGTTGAAGTCGAGCACGGCGAAGTCCACCTGCTGGATCGCGATCGCCTCCCGCGCGCGGCCGACGCTGGCCGCCGTCATCACTTCAGCGCCGAGGTCGCGCAGCGCATCCTCGCCGTCCATGGCGATGATCATATTATCCTCGACCAGCAGGACATGGCGACCCTTGAGCAGGCTGGGCGTGGCCGGCGCGGCGGGCTTGGCGCGCTCCCGCCCGCTGCTTTCCGGCAGGACCGACACGACATGGCGCGAGGGGATGCAGAAATGCGCCTCGATCCCCGCGAGCCGATAGTTGATCTCGGCATGGCCGCCCAGATCATAGGGGATGGACCGTTCGATCACGGTCGAACCAAAGCCGCGCCGCGTGGGCGCCACGACCGGCGGGCCGTCGCTTTCGGTCCAGTCGAGCAACAGGCTGCCATCCTCGTCCACGCGCCAGTCGATCGCCACCGCACCATTGTCGGACAGCGCGCCATATTTGGCGGCATTGGTCAGCATCTCGTGAATCACCAGCGCCAGCACGGTGAAGCAGCCGGGCGTCAGCAGCACATTGGGACCGGTCAGGCGCACCCGGTCGCTGCGCTCGCCGAGATAAGCGCCCGCCTCCACCTCTATGAGGTCGTAGAGCCGCGCGGGGCTCCAGCGGTCGGCGGTGATCTGGTCATGCGCGCGGGCGAGCGCATGGACGCGGCTTTCCAGCGTGCCGATAAACTCGTCGACCGAGCGGGCGCTGTCGCGGGTCTGCGACAGCAGGCCGCGGATCAGCGAGAGGATGTTGCGGACGCGATGGTTGAGTTCGGCGATCAGCAGTTCCTGCTTCTCATGCGCCCGCTGCCGTTCCGCATCGGCGGAATCGGACAGGCGCAGGATCACTTCCAGCAACGCGGTGCGCAGCGCTTCGGCCACGCGCAGTTCGGCAGGCGTAAAGGGCAAGGCCACGCCCTGCACCAGTTGCGACCATTGCTCGAAACTCTTGCGCGGAGTCAGGCGCGGGCCGTTCGGCCCATATTCGATTTCCTTTTCCGGCTTGCCCGCCCAGCGCACCGAACGCAATTGTTCGGCGCGGAACAGCACGACATAGTCGCGCGGGCGGCGTGACAGCGGAATGGCGAGGATGCCGGAGGCGCGGTCGGCATAGGCGACGGCTTCAGGCAGAACCCGGCTCAAGCTGTCGGTGGTGTAGACCTGACTGGCGGCGACGCGGTTCAGCATCAACACGATCGCGACGAAGGCGGGTTCGTCGGGGGTCAGGCCCGAAAAGGTCATCTGCCCGTCGATATAGACGCCAACGCCATCGGCGGGGATGGTGTCGAAGATGATATCGCCCAGCCAGCGCGCGTTGGACAGAAGATCATGGTCCTGCGCCACGGCCGACAGCAGCCGGTCGGCAACCTGACGCGCCTTGCCTTCATAGCTGGCGGTTTCGGCGCGCTCGCGGCTTTCCAGCATCATCGAGAAGATCTGGCCGAACAGTTCGGCTGCGCTGCGCTGCGCAAAGGTCGGCAGGCGCGGGCTGTAATGATGGCAGGCGAACAGGCCCCAGAGCTTGCCCTCGACGATGATCGAGATGGAGAGCGAGGCCCCCACGCCCATATTGCCGAGATATTCGATATGGATCGGCGACACCGCGCGGGTCAGGCAGAGCGACATGTCGAGCGCGGCGCCGGTGGGATCGAGCGCGGGAACCACAGGAACCGGCTGCGCCTGCACGTCGGCGATGATGCGGAAGATGCTGCGCAGATAGAGGGCGCGCGCCTGCGCCGGGATGTCGGAGGCCGGATAATGGAGGCCGAGGAAACTGTCGACGCCGGGCTTGAGCGCTTCGGCGACGACCTCGCCATCGCCGGCGTCGGCGAAGCGATAGACCATCACCCGGTCGAAGCCGGTGAGCGCCCGCACCTGTCGCGCGCCGTCGCGCAGGAAAGCGGTCATGCCGTCGGCCTGCGCGAGACGGGCGACCATGGAGCGGACGGTGCTGCTCGCCTCCATCTCGTCATGGCTGGCGGGTTCACCCTCGATCACCACCAGCGGGCCGGAGAAATGGACCGCGACGTCGAAGGCGGGTCCGCCCTCCATCAGGGCGAGCGAAAAGACGCGCTCGACCGAATCGGGGCCGCGCAGCAGGGTGATGCGGTTGCGCAGCGTATGGATGGCTTCGGCCGCGAAAATGGCGCTGACCGGCTGGCCAAGCATCTGATCGGGCGACAGGCCGATGAAGTCGGCGCTGTTGGCCGAGGCGCGCGACACCAGCCAGTCGGCGGTCAACGCGATCAGGAAGCCGAAGGACTGGACCTTGCCCAGCACATGGATCGGCTCGCGATCGCAATTGGTGAGGTCGACCGCGAAATCGGTCGCGTCGCCGCCGTCAGCCATGGACAGTCTTCCGCGCTTCCTCGCCAGCGGCGGCGAAGAGGGCGAAGGCGGCGAGGGCGCCCTGCACGGCATCCTCCAGCCAGCCCTCGCCGCCTTCCGCTGCCGCGCTGTCGAGCGCGTGCTGGAAGGCCACCCATTCGCCCTTGCCATGGACGGCGGAGAGATAATTTTTGGGCAGGCCCTCGCCCACCTGTCGCGACAGCATCGCGCCGCCGAGCCGCGATCCTTCCAGCGCATAAAGCAGGCCCCAGCGATAGCCGTCGGCATCATTGGCAGGCGTCGGCAGCGGCGTGGGCATGGGCGCGTCCAGCGCGGCCATGTCCTGCGCCAGCAGCGGCAGGCGCGGCGCATCAGGGCGCGCCGCCGGCTCGATCGCGCCGACCGCGCGGCCATGGGCGGTCAGGAAATGGCGGTAGCTCCGGGGCGAATCGAGCGAAAAATCGGCGAACAGCGCATCCACCCGGCGATGGCTCGCCATCGTCGCATCACGCAGGGCCTGACGGACGCGGCCGGCATCGGGGGATTTCGTCACTCGGCAGTCCTAATGGGAGTGTAGGTGCATTGCACTGATCTGGATCAGCTTTTCCCGCAAGAAAGCGCGTTTTCAGCCCAGAACCGCACAGGAGCGACCATGAGAAGAATATGCCCCAATGTCCATATTCGATGTCCAGATTCTTTCTGAACGCTGACGGACGGGTTCAGACTTGCGACACGCCGTATCGCTTAGACCGGCATCATCAGGGGACGGTCTGTCCGTCTCCGCTTGAGGAAGACGGACGATGTTCAGGAAGTTGATGCTGACCGGTCTGATGGGCGCGACGCTGCTGAGCGGCATTGCGCCGGCCTATGCCCAGGCAGGACAGGCCCAGCCCAGACAGGAAGGTGGCGATCGCGGTGGACGTGGTGAACGGATGGCGCGGCCCGAAGGCAATGTCGCCGTGTCGCGCGGCAATCGCATGATTCAGCCGCGCGGCGATGATGGCGGTCAGCGCTGGCAGCAGCGTGGCGATGCCGGTGGACGGGGTTCGTCTGGCGGACAGGGCTGGCAACAGCGCGCAGCCGACCGGCCGGCGGGACAGATGGCGCCGCCGCGCCCCGATCCGCGCTGGCGCGGCGATCCCAACCTGCCCGCCAATCGCGCGGTCGAGCAGCAGGTGCGCGAACGCCGCGAGCAGCAGCAGCAGAATTGGCGCGGCGACCGGCGGGATGACAGGCCGCGGGATGACAGGCCGCGGGATGACAGGCCGGATGTACGCCCCGAGCGCCGGGACGACCGTCCGAACTGGTCCAATAATGGTCGGGAAGATCGGCGCGACTGGCGCAATGACGGCCGCGATAATCGGCAGGATTGGCGCAACGACCGCCGGGATGACGACCGGCGCGATGATCGGCGCTGGTCGGACAATCGCGGCGGCTGGAGCGGCACCAGTTGGAATAACGGGCGGCGCTTCGATGATCGCACCCGCTGGAGCAGCCAGCGGCGCTGGGACAGCGGCTGGCGCAACGATCGCCGCTATGACTGGAACAGCTATCGCAACCGCTATGGCGACCGCTACCGGGCCGGCCGCTATTATGCCCCGCGCGGCTGGGATTATGGCTATCGGCGCTTTTCGGTCGGGATCTACCTGAACAGCCTGCTCTATTCGAACAGCTACTGGATGGACGATCCCTATAGCTATCGCCTGCCACCCGCCTACGGCACGCTGCGCTGGATCCGCTATTATGACGACGCGCTGCTGGTCGATATTCGCGACGGCTATGTCGTCGACGTGATCAACGATTTCTTCTGGTGAGTTTCCCCGCTTCCTGAACTGGCCTTCAGGAGTGACTGACCCCGGCGTGGCGACGCGCCGGGGTCTTTTCTTGGGGGGCGCTGCTGTGGCAGAGCAGACGCATGACCGAGATGATCGACGATGGCGGGATAGCATCGACCGCCCGCGCGCAATTTGGCGACAGCGTCCGCGCGCGCCTCGACCGCAATCCGATGGTGAGCCGGATCGATGCGCCCAACCTGGAAATCTATGGCCGCCAGAATTTCCTCAGCGCGGAGGAATGTGCGGGCCTGCGCGAACTGATCGACGCCAGCGCCAAGCCATCCTCGCTCTTTTCGGGCAGCGCCAATGCCGAATATCGCACCAGCCACAGCGGCAACCTCAGCCCCTGGAATCCGCTGGTCGAAACCATCACCGCCCGCATCTGCGCGCTCACGGGGCTGCCCGCCAATCATGGCGAAACATTGCAGGGGCAGCGCTATACGCAGGGTCAGGAATATAAGGTCCATTGCGACTATTTCCCGGTGACGGCCGATTATTGGCAGCGGATGCGCACGACCGGCGGCCAGCGGACCTGGACGGCGATGATCTATCTGTCGCCGGTCGAGGCCGGGGGCGAGACACATTTCCCGCAATGCGAATTCATGGTGCCCCCGGTCGAGGGGATGATCCTGATCTGGAACAATATGGACCGCGACGGGGCGCCCAACCGCTACAGCTTGCACGCCGCAAAACCGGTGGAGCGCGGGACCAAATATGTCGTCACCAAATGGTTCCGCGAACGGCCCTGGGGATGATTTGGATTGAGAATGTGCTTTCGCGCATTCCATCTTCTCCCCGATACAATTTGCGACATAAATGACTGGAATCTGACTGCTTCATTCCCGGTCCGTTCAGGCGGCTGGCTGCATATCTCCTTGTGTTGGCGCAGGAGCCCAGCCCTTCGGAAAGGGCGCCGCCGCCAAACCGAATGGGAGACAAGATATGCGTAAGTTCATCATTCTGGGCCTGCTGGCCGCCACCGTCGTGCCGAGCGTCGCTTCGGCCCAGTCCTATGGCGAAGCGCGCCGCAGCGAACAGCGCCTGCGCGAGGAACAGCGCGACCTGCGCCAGGCGCAGCGCCATGGCGACCGCCGCGATGTCCGCGAGGCGCGCCGCGACGTACGTGACGCCCGCCAGGAAGCGCGCGAGGACTGGCAGGATTATCGCCGCTCGCACCGCGACGTCTATCGCGGCGGCAACTGGCGTGCGCCCTTCCGCTACAATGCCTGGAACCGTGGCGCGCAACTGCGTCCGACCTATTACAGCTCGCGCTATTATATCGCCGATCCCTACCGCTATCGCCTGCCCCGTCCGGGTGCGAACATGCGCTGGGTGCGCCACTATAATGACGTGCTGCTGGTCAATGTCCGCACCGGTCGGGTGATGGACGTGCATCGCGGCTTCTTCTGGTAAGCCGACGCGAACAGGAAAAGGAAAAGGCCCCGATCGGGGCCCTTTCTGTGTTTCCCGCCCCTTGGCCGCGTCGCCCGTTTCCAGGCGCACGCGGCCGATGATGCGCCTTGCGACGCAGCACCAGTCCGAAAGGGGGGTGGACCGTTTGCGCAAACGCAAATCCGGCCCGAATGTTCCCCTTCTGGCCTCAATGCCGGCGATAAATTATGCGGCCAGTGCCTCGGCGATCAGCTTGCGGCTGTTGTCGATGCCATAGAGGGCGATGAAGCTGCCCATGCGCGGCCCCTGATCGGCGCCCAGCAGGGTTTGGTAAAGCGCCTTGAACCAGTCGCGCAGCTCGGCAAAGCCGAATGCCTCCTCCTTGCCGATGGCATAGACGATATTCTGGATATCCTCCGCCGAAGCATTGGCCGGCAGCGCGGCCAACTGGTCGTCCAGCTGGCGTAGCGCGGCGGCCTCGTTGGCGTCGGGCGCGCGGCGCTTGAGCGTCGGGGCGACGAAATCGCGGTGATAGGCCAGCGCATGGCCGATCAGCGCATCCAGTTCGGGATAGGTCTCCGCACTGGCGCCGGGGACATAATTCTGGAGATAGCCCCAGACCTGTTCGCGGCTGGCGTCGCCCATCACGCCGACGAGGTTCAGCAGCAGGCCGAAAGTCACTGGCAGCTCGCCTTCGGGCAGCTTGCCGTCATGGATATGATGGACCGGGTTGCCGAGCTGCTGCTCGATCGCCTGCTTGGGATAGTTGCCGCGGAACTGCCAATATTCGTCTACCGCGCGCGGGATCACGCCCATGTGCAGCTGCTTCGCCTTTTTCGGCTCGCGATAGGCGTAGAAGGCGAGGCTTTCCTGCGGGCCATAGGTCAGCCATTGTTCGAGGCTGAGGCCATTGCCCTTGGACTTGGAGATTTTCTCGCCCTTTTCGTCGAGGAACATCTCATAGTTGAAACCCTCGGGCGGGCGACCGCCAAGTGCGCGACAGATCTTCGACGATTGCGTGACCGAATCGATCAGATCCTTGCCCGCCATTTCATAGTCGACGCCCAGCGCATACCAGCGCATCGCCCAGTCGACCTTCCATTGCAGCTTCGCGCCGCCGCCGAGGATCGACTGTTCGATCGTCTCGCCTTCATCCATGAAGCGGACGAGACCAGCTTCGGCGTCGATCACCTCGACCGGCACCTGAAGGACGATGCCGCTCTTGGGCGAAATCGGCAGGACGGGCGAATAGGTCGCCTGCCGTTCCTTGCGCAGGGTCGGCAGCATGATATCCATGATCGCCTGATAACGGCGCAGCACCTGGCGCAGCGCCTCGTCGAAGGCGCCGGCCTTATATTGCTCCGTCGCGGAGACGAATTCATAGTCGAAGCCGAAACTATCGAGAAACTCCCGCAGCATCGCATTATTGTGATGCGCGAAGCTTTCGAACTTCTCGAACGGGTCGGGCACCTGCGTCAGCGGCTTGCCCAGATACTCGCTGAGCATCGCCTGGTTGGGGACATTGTCGGGCACCTTGCGGAAGCCGTCCAGATCGTCGCTGAACGCCACCAGCCGGGTCGGAATGTCCGACAACGCATGGAAGGCGTTGCGGACCATGGTGGTGCGCAGCACTTCGTTGAAGGTGCCGATATGCGGCAGGCCCGAGGGGCCATAGCCCGTCTCGAACAGGATATGGCCTTTCTCCGGCGCGCCGCCCTCCGATCCATTTGGGGAATAGCGCTTCAGGAGCTTGCGGGCTTCCTCATAGGGCCAGGCCTTGGACGCCTGCGCGGCGGTGCGGAGAAGTTCGGACACGGTCATGCGCCAAGCCCCTACCTCCGGACGACGCGAAAGAAAACGGTGTTTGCAGGCAAAAGCATGTTAAGAATTGTTCTCAATTTAAATATTGCTTAACTTCATTTAGGGAAAGTCGATAGGATTGGAGGCACTATGCACATCACACGCAGCCGCGAACGCATTGCCGTCGATATCCCCATCGTGGTCACGACGGTGCTCGACAGCCTGGAAGGGTCGATCGTCGATCTGAGCGAAGGCGGCGCACAGGTGGTCGGCTGCACATTGCCCGCACGCTCCCAGTGCCAGCTCGATCTGGACGGCCATATCGTGTTCGGCACGGTGCAATGGTCCGAAGAAGACCGGATGGGTATCCGCTTTCCCTATGAACTGACCGACGGCCCCTTCTACGAACAGCTGGAGCTGGCCCGCGCAGCGAAACGCGCGCCGGTTGCGTTCCAGCCGCGCACCAGCCCCGGGCCGATCACGGGCGGATTCGGACGCCGCGCGAACTGAAACAGGTTTTCCTTTTGTTCCCGTTCGCCTAAACCGGGCGGGTGATCGATCCAGCCTCATTGCCCGCACTCCACGCCAGCCATGGCGGCATCTGGCTGTGCGAAGACGGCCGCACCCAGGCGCTGGCCAAGGGGCAGGCGATAGCGCGCGCGGCCGAAACGCCGGTTCTGCTGCTGAATGCGCCGCTGACCGGGCAGCGCCTCGGCTATCCCGAACTCAACGGTCTCGACCTGCTGGAACTATGGGCTTTCCTCCACCCGGCCCGTTTTCTGGTGCCGACGCCCAAGGGGCTGGCGGAAGCATTGGGCCTGCCCGCGCCGGGTAATGAAGGCGATATTCCCGCGCTGCTGCAACAGGCGACGGCGATATTGCTGGCGCGGCTTACGACGCCCGAATGGTTGGAGCGCGAGGGCGGCTGGACGGCGGCGCAGGCGTTGCACCGGCTGCGCTGGCCCTGGTCGCCTCTGGTCGCGCCGCGCATCCCCAAACCGCGCGAGGCCGAACGCTGGCTCTTTTCCAAACTGCCCGAATGGGAGGAAGCGCAGCCCCGCCCTGCCCCGCGCACCGTCAATCTATCCGAAGAACAGGTCGTCGCCCGGCTCGATGCACTGACCGGTGTCTGCGCGGAGCCGCGCCCCGGCCAGCGCGCCTATGCCGCCGCCGCCAGCGCCGCCTTCCGCCCGCGCGCCTATCGCGACCAGCCCAACATGCTGCTGGCCGAAGCTGGGACGGGTATCGGCAAGACGCTGGGCTATCTCGCGCCCGCCTCGCTCTGGGCCGGCGAAGCTCAGGGGACGGTGTGGGTATCGACCTATACCAAGGCGTTGCAGCGGCAACTGGACCGCGAATCGCTGCGCCTGTTCCCCGATCCTGCCGTCGCCGCGCGGCGCGTGGTGGTGCGCAAGGGGCGGGAAAATTATCTCTGCCTGCTGAACCTTGAGGATGCGTTGCAGGGCGGCTTTTCCGGTCGCGCCGCGATCCTGGCGCAACTGGTGGCGCGCTGGGCCGCCTTCACCAAGGATGGCGACATGATCGGCGGCGACCTGCCCGGCTGGCTGCCGACTTTGTTCCGCCGCAACGGATCGACCGCGCTGACCGATCGGCGGGGCGAGTGCATCTATGCGGGCTGCCCCCATTATCGCAAATGCTTCATCGAGCGGTCGGCGCGCGCGTCGGCCGATGCCGACATCGTCATCGCCAATCATGCGCTGGTGATGATCAACGCCGCGCGCGGGCGGGAGACGGGGCAGCGGCCGCAGCGCATCGTCTTCGACGAAGGCCATCATCTGTTCGATGCGGCCGATTCGACCTTCTCGGTTGCGCTGTCGGGGCAGGAGGCGATCGAGCTGCGCCGCTGGATCATGGGGCCGGAGGGCGGATCGCGCGGGCGGCGGCGGGGCCTCGCCGCGCGCCTGTCGGACCTTGCCAGCTATGACGAGGAAGGCGGACAGGCGATTCGCGCGGCGATCGACGCGGCGCAGGCGCTGCCCGCCGACGACTGGCTGAAGCGGGTGGTCGCGGGCGAACCGTTCGGGCCGCTGGAAGCGCTGCTCGCCGCGGTGCGGGGCACGGTCTATACCCGTGCGGAAGCGGCGGGCGAGGCGGATGCCGGATATGGGCTGGAGACGGAACTGGCCGAACCCGACGGCGCGCTGGTCGAGGCCGCGCAGGAAGCAGCGCTGGCGCTGGATGCCCTCATCAAACCATTGGTGCGGCTGGCGCGGCGGTTGGAGGCGGTGATCGAGGACGCGCCCGACTGGCTGGACGGCGCGGCGCGGGCGCGGATCGAGGGGGCGGTGGCCTCGCTCGGCTGGCGGCGCGACCTGATTGCGGCCTGGCTGGCGCTGTTGGCGCGGATCGGCGGGCCGGCGGACCCGGACTATGTCGACTGGATGACGGTCGACCGGGTCGAGGGGCGCGAATATGATATCGGCATCCACCGCCACTGGCTCGATCCAACGCGGCCGCTGGCCGAAACGGTGCTCAAACCCGCGCAGGGCGTGCTGCTGACATCGGCGACGCTGAAGGGCGGGGGCGATTGGAGCAATGCGGAGGCGCGCAGTGGCGCTGTCCACCTGCCCCATGGCGCCGAGCGGTTCGAGGCGGCCAGCCCGTTCGATTATCCCGACCGGGCCGAGGTGCTGATCGTCACCGACATCAAGCGTGGCGACATCGCCGCCCTGTCCGGCGCCTATGCCCGGCTGATCGAGGCGGCGGGCGGCGGGACGCTCGGCTTGTTCACCGCGATCCGGCGACTGCGCGCGGTCCATGCCCGGATCGCCGACCGGCTGGCGCGCGCGGGGCTGCCGCTTTACGCCCAGCATGTCGATCCGATGGACACAGGGACATTGGTCGACATCTTCCGCGACGATCCGCGCGCCTCGCTGCTGGGTACCGACGCACTGCGGGATGGCGTCGACGTGCCGGGCCATTCGCTGCGGCTGGTGGTGATGGAGGGGGTGCCATGGTCCAAGCCGACCGTGCTGCACGCCGCTCGCAGGCTGGCGGGCGGCGGCAATGCCTATGACGACCGGCTGATCCGCGCACGGCTGGCGCAGGCCTTCGGCCGCCTCATCCGAAGGGCCGAGGATCGGGGCAGTTTCGTCATCCTTTCGGCCGCCATGCCGAGCCGGTTGCTGAGCGCCTTTCCGCCCGGCACGCCGGTCCGCCGCCTGACGCTGGACGAGGCAATCATCGCCGTAAGCGCGGGAACCCGCCGCGAAAGCCTTGGCGAAGCGGCCGGCTTCGGGCATCAGGGATACGAATCCGGCTTGCCCCGACAGGAGATAAAATGAAACGCCTGACCCTGTTGCGCCATGCCAAATCGGACTGGGACGATCCGGTGGCGCGCGACTTCGACCGGCCCCTGAACCGGCGGGGGGAAAAGGCCGCGCTGTTGATGGGCCAGTTCGCCGCCCGGCGCGCCATGGGTTTCGACTATCTGGTCGCCTCTCCCGCGGTGCGGGTGACGCAGACGCTGGACACTTTCTTCGAAGGCTATGGCGAGACGCTGGACGCCCATTGGGACCGCCGCATCTACCTCGCCTCCTCCGCGACGCTGCTCGACGTCGTGCGCGACCTGCCCGACAATGCGGAAAACGTCCTGATGGCGGGACATAATCCGGGCTTCGAGGAACTGATCCTCGATCTGGTCCCGGATGACGGCAGCAGCACATTGCGCGAAGATGTGGAGATCAAGCTGCCTACCGCCAGCCTGGCGGTCATGGAGTTTGCGATCGACAAATGGCGCCAGGCGGCAGCCGGTGGCGCGACGCTGGCGAGCTTCACCCGCCCGCGCGACCTCGACCCCGCGCTGGGGCCGGGATCGCGCTGACGTGACGCCGATCCTGTGGCGCCGCGCCGAACCGGGCGATGCCGCAGCGCTCTCCATTTTGGGCGGCGCGACATTCCTTGCCAGTTTCGCACATGACCATCCGGGCGCGGCGCTGCTCGCCCATATCCAGGGCGCGCATGGGGCGCCCTATTATGAGGCGGCACTGGCCGACCCGGAACAGACGATCCTGATCGGCGAGACGCCGCTCGGCGCGCCGGTGGGCTATGCGATGATGATGCCGCCCGACCTGCCGGTGCCGACCGATGCGACACAGGATCTGGAACTCAAGCGCATCTACCTGCTCGCGGGATGGCAGGGCGGCGGCCGGGGCGATGCCCTGATGGGGCTGGTCGAGGAAGAAGCGCGACGACGTGGTGCCAAGCGGCTGCTGCTCGCCGTCTATCCGCAGAATGAGCGGGCGCGACGCTTCTACGCCCGGCACGGCTTTGCGCAGATCGGCGACATGGTCTTCATGGTCGGGGACGTGCCGTTCCGCGACCTGATCTACACCCGGATGCTGTAAGCCGCGTCAGACCTTGAGCGCCGCCGCCAGGGCGGCACGGACGGCTTCCAGGCGGGCGAGGAGGTCATCATCGGCCGGCGGTGCAACCGGTGCGGTTTCGGGCAGCGCCTCGCCATTGCCGTCGGTCAGCGCCTTTTGCGCGCCCTTGACCGTAAACCCCTCGACATGGAGCAGATGGTGGATGCGGCGCGCCAGCACCACGTCGTCGGGCCGATAATAGCGGCGATTGCCCGACCGCTGGAGTGGCCGCAACTGGGGAAAGCGCGTTTCCCAATAACGCAATATATGTTGGGGCAGACCAAGCTCGCCGGCCAGCTCGCTGATGGTAAGGAATGCCCCCTCCGCTTTTTTCATGACAAGGATGTTGCACCCAACATCCCGGTCAGGTCAACTGTACCAAATCACAAGGAAAGTGGAAAAAGTGGTAGATCGAGGCGTCGATCAGGCCACCCGGTCGCGCATCGTCTGGCTGGCCCGGAATGTCAGCACCCGGCGCGGCTCGATCGGCACTTCCACGCCGGTCTTCGGGTTGCGCCCCATGCGCTGCGTCTTGTCGCGCAGGACGAAGGTGCCGAAGCTCGAAATCTTGACATTCTCGCCCCGCTCCAGCGCCGCCGACATATGATCGAGAATGGACTCGACCAGCGTCGCCGCTTCGGCGCGTGATAGACCGACATTGCGATTCAGCGTCTCCGCGAGATCCGCGCGCGTCAATGTGCCAGTCATTTTCCCTGTTCCCTCTCGCCTGATCGTAGCGATCACCCCCCGATGATCCGTCCCGAATCTGACTGATTCGCGATGATTCGGCAAGATGGTCCCAAAAAGAGGGATCAGACGCGCAGGACGCAGGCGCCCCAGGTAAAACCGCCGCCCATGGCCTCCAGCACGACGAGATCGCCGGCCTTGATCCGGCCGTCGCGCACGGCCAGGTCGAGCGCCAGCGGAACCGACGCGGCGGAGGTGTTGGCATGGCGGTCGACGGTCATGACGACACGGTCCGCCGACAGCTTCAGCTTGCGGGCGGTGGCGTCGAGGATGCGGGCATTGGCCTGGTGCGGGACCAGCCAGTCGATGTCGCCGGCGGGCAGGCCGGCCTGCGCCATCACTTCGTTTAGGACGGAGGCGAGGTTGGTGACGGCATGGCGGAACACTTCCTGTCCCTTCATGCGCAGCTTGCCGACGGTCTGAGTCGTCGACGGACCCCCATCGACATAGAGAAGCTGGTTGTGGCGGCCATCGGCGTGCAGCTTCGACGCCAGGATGCCTCGATGGCCCTCCTCGCTTTCCTCCGCGCCCAATATGATCGCGCCGGCGCCGTCGCCGAACAGGACGCAGGTGGTGCGGTCTTCCCAGTCGAGGATGCGGCTGAAGGTTTCCGAGCCGATCACGATCGCACGGTTGGCCGCGCCCGAACGGATCATGCTGTCGGCCACGGTGACGGCGTAGAGGAAGCCCGAGCAGACGGCGGCGACGTCGAAGGCGACGCAATCGTTGATGCCTAGCGCCGCCTGCACCTTGGTCGCGGCGGCGGGGAAGGTCTGGTCGGGCGTCGCCGTCGCCAGGATGATGAGGTCGATGTCCTGCGCGACGATGCCGGCGGCGTCCAGCGCGGCCTTCGCGGCGTCGGTGGCGAGCGTCGCGGTCGTTTCGCCCTCGCCCGCGATATGGCGGGTGCGGATGCCCGTGCGCTCGACGATCCATTCGTCGCTGGTGTCGACGGTCTGCGCCAGTTCCGCATTGGTGACGATGCGTTCGGGCAGGGCCGAACCCGTCCCCAGGAGAATCGAACGGCGGATCACTTGACGGGCAGCTCCAGCTTCGACGCGGCAGCCGACAGGCCTTCTATCCCCGCCATGTCGGCGGCGATGCGACGCGTGATATCTTCTTCCAGCAGCCGCGCGGCGACATGCACGGCATTGGCTACGCCCTTTTCGTCCGCACCGCCATGGCTCTTCACCACCACGCCGTTGAGGCCCAGGAAAACCGCGCCATTATGGTTGTTGGGGTCGAGATGATGCTTGAGCATGTACATGGCCGGCTTCGAGATCAGGAAACCGATCTTCGAGCGGATCGAGCTGGTGAACGCCTTGCGCAGCACGTCGGTGACGAAGCGGGCGGTGCCCTCCGCCGTCTTGAGCGCGACATTGCCGGAAAAACCGTCGCAGACGATCACATCGGTGTCGCCGCGGGCGATCTTGTCGCCTTCGGTGAAGCCGTCGAACTGGAGGGGCAGCGCATCAGCGGCGCGCAGCACGGCGGCGGCGTCGCGAATCTCGTCGGTGCCCTTGAGTTCCTCGGTGCCGATGTTGAGCAGGCGGACGCGCGGCCGGTCGAGGTCGAAGGCGATGCGGGCATAGGCCGCCCCCATCACCGCGAACTGGACGAGGTTGCGGGCGTCGCACTCGGTATTGGCGCCCAGGTCGAGCATGACGACGTCATTGTCGCCCAGCGTCGGCAGCATCGCCGCGAGCGCGGGACGATCGACGCCCGGCATGGTGCGCAGGGCAAGCTTTGCCATCGCCATGAGCGCGCCGGTATTGCCGGCGGACACGGCAGCGCCGGCCTCCCCCGCTTTCACGGCGGCGATGGCCTTGGCCATGGAGCTGCTCTTCTTGCGAATCGCGACGCTCGGCTTGTCGGAGCCATCGACGACCGTATCGGCGTGGACGATTTCCGACGCCGCCCGCAAATTGGGGTGATGGTCGAGCGCCGCCTTGATCCGCTCCTCGTCGCCGAACAGGGTGAAGCGAAGACCGTCATGACGGCGACGGGCCAGTGCAGCCCCCGCCATCATCACGCGCACGCCTTCATCCCCGCCCATCGCGTCGATTGCGATTCGCGGTTGGCTGGACACTTTAATTCACCCCTTTGCGGAGTAGAGAGACGGGCTTACGCCCCGACAGCGACGATTTCGCGGCCGTTATAGTGACCGCAAGCGTCGCACAGATTGTGGGGACGCTTCAGTTCACCGCAGTTGGAGCATTCGTTGAACGCTTCGACGCGCAGCGAATCATGGCTGCGACGCATGCCGCGCTTGGAGGGAGAGGTTTTGCGCTTAGGGACAGCCATGTCGGCACCTTATTCCAAATAACAATCAGGTTGTGCGACTGGCCGGTTTCCACAGGATGCCGACGCCAACGGCGCCGCAGACCCATGCGGCCGGATGATCGCGAAGCCCTGCGCCTATAGCGGTTTTTGCCGGAGGCGCAAGCCCTTCCTGTCCCCCGGCCTTGCCCTTTGCCCCTCCCCTTTGGTCTTGCCGCTGCGCCATGGCGCTCTAGGCTGTGGCAGCCAGACAACAGGGAATTCATTATGCTGCTGCCGATCACGCTGACCTTTGCCGCCGCCTGCGCGCTGCTGAATATGTGGCTGGCGATTCGCTGCGCGCGTTTCCGGATCAGGGACAAGGTGCTGCATGGCGACGCCGGGCATGGCCTGCTGGCGAAGCGAATGCGCGCCCATGCGAATTTCGTCGAATATACGCCGATCGTGCTGATTCTCTTCGCGCTCGTCGAGATGGCGGCGGGCGCATCGCTGTGGCTGTGGATCGGCGCTCTGGTCTATGTGGCGGCGCGGGTCGCCCATGCGTTCGGCATGGATGCCGACAAGCCCACAGCGCTCCGCGCCGGGGGCGCCTTGCTGACATGGGGCGTGATGCTGGCCATCGCAGCCACGGCGCTCGGCCTGGCCTACAGCGCGACGCGGGAATTTCCCGCGCCGCCGACGATGGCGGCGCGTTGATTGGCAGAATGTGCGAAAGCACATTCTCAAACCAACTATCGCGCCAGCACCGAATCGGCGACGAAGGGATTGGTCCGGCGCTCATGGGCGAAATTGCTCATCTGGCCATGGCCGGGCACGAAGGCGGTGTCGCCGCCCAGCGGCCAGAGCTTGCCGGTGATGGCGTCGATCAGATCCTGATGATTGCCGCGCGGGAAATCGGTGCGGCCGATCGACCCCTGAAACAGCACATCGCCGACGATCGCCAGCTTGCTCGGCGCGTGGTGGAAGACGACGTGCCCCGGCGTATGGCCAGGACAATGGAAAACGTCGAAGGTCAGATTGCCGACGCTGACCTGATCGCCATCCTTGAGCCAGCGATCCGGCTCGAAACTCTCGCCCGGCACGCCCCAGCGCTCGCCATCGGCGGCCAAGCGATCGATCCAGAAACGGTCATCCTCATGAGGCCCCTCGATCGGGACATTGAGGTCGCGCGCCAGCACGCCCGCCTGCCCGCAATGGTCGATATGGCCATGGGTGACGAGCAGCTTTTCGATCGTCACGCTATGCTGGGCCGCCGCCTTCTTGAGCACCGGCAGGTCGCCGCCCGGATCGACGAAGGCGCCGCGCATCGTTTCGGTGCACCAGAAGAGCGTGCAATTCTGCTGGAGCGGGGTGACGGGGATGAGGACGGCTTTGAGCGGCGGCGTGGTCATGGCCCCGATGTGGCGGACGAGGCAGGCATGTGCAAGTCCTGCCTGGATGGGCGCTGCGGGAGGCTAAGATGTGGTGGTCTGCTGGCCACCAGAAATGGGCATTCCAAAGCAGCGGCCGGAGCGCTACAAGCGGACCTTGTGGTCTATTTCGATCCGCCATAGCTTCGCAGCGCTCGAATGACTGGAAAGTTTGACTGATGTCGGCTGCAACCCTGCTGTTATTGAAAATTGCAGCAATTGCATTTGGCCCATTGGCCGTGACGGCGCTAATATCCTTACGATGGTTTTTGCCGTGGATTATCGTCTATGTCGCAGGGGCATATTGGCTTCTAGGCGGACCGTACGATGGGGCTGGCGCATTTGCTGCCCCTGCAATCGCCCTTTTATTGGCCTCCCCCACCCTTTTTGCGATTGCTATCAGGATCGCGATTCTTTCAAAATAACATAGCGCTTGAATGTCGGTCTTGTTGTGTAGCTAAGCCAGTAGCCGACATTCCCCTACCCACCCCATCGCCCGACACAATAGGCGAACGACCTCCCGTAATCGCGCCTACTCCGCCCCTTCAACCGCGAAAGGCTCGGCCAGGCTGATGCTGTCCAGCACTTTCGCCGTCTCGTCGCGCACGCGCAGCATCACGCGGTGCAGACGACATTCCGATTCGGGCAGGCAATTGGTGCAACTTTCATGCGCGAAGCGGCTGGCGCAGGGGGTCAACGCGAGCGATCCGCGCGTCAGCCGGACGATGTCGCCATAGCTGATATCCACCGGGGCGAGCGCCAGCCAATAGCCCCCGTCCCGGCCCCGCTGGGTCGCGACCAGACCTTCGCGCGAGAGTTCGGACAGAATCACGGTCAGGAATTTGGCCGGGATATTCTGCCGCGTCGCGATCTCGTTCAGGGGCACGGGCCCCTGGCGGTATCGGTCGGCGAGATGCTGGAGGGCGCGGATGGCGTAACGGGTCTTCTGGGACAGCATATATGCGTTATTCGCCTGCGCGCGGCCTTTGGCAAGTCGAGCGAAGCCGTCGGGAAGGAAGTTTTCCGGGCTGGCCCCGCATTATCGATTCAGGGGTTCGTGGCGGACAGGGCCGCGCGCGCCTGGCCGGGAAAGTCACTGAAGATGCCGTCCACGCCGGTCGCGGCGATCGCCTGGACGAAACCGGCGAAATCGCCCCGCCCCTGCGGGTCGTCGGGTCGCTGAAACAAGGCGGGCAGGAAGCTGTTCTCCATGCGCAGCGTCCAGACATGAACCTGCAACCCCGCATCATGGGCGCGTCCGACCAGGGCGCTCGGACCTTCGGGCGTGATCAGCAGGGCGGCGGAAGGTCCGATACCATAGGCATAGCTCGCAATGTCGGCCAGCCCCTGCACCGTCAGCATGTCGGCATAGCTGGTGCCGGGCAGGTCGGCAGGGCCGCCCTCCGCATCGACAAGCTGGATGAGGCGCAGGCGGGTGGCGGCGCGCAGGGCCTTGAGGTTGCCGACCTCGAACGACTGGATGAAGACCGGGTCGTCGGCATTGCCATAGCCGTAGCGGCTGAGCATATCGAGCAGCGCCGCCTGATGCGGCAGGCCGATCTTCGCGAAATAGCCGGGATGCTTGGTTTCGGGATAGATGCCGATGCGCCGGCCGGTTTCCGCCTCCTTGGCGCGGACCAGCTTCAATATCTCCTCGAAGGTCGGGATGAGATAAAGATCGTTGAAGCGCTTGTTGGCGGGGCGCAGGTCGGGCAGCCGCTCGCGGGCGCGTAGCGTGCGCAGTTCGGCGAGGGTGAAATCCTCGGTGAACCAGCCGACCATCTCGATCCCGTCGATGGTCTTGGTCGTCTTGCGGTCGGCAAATTCGGGATGGTCGGCGACGTCGGTGGTGCCGCCAATCTCATTTTCATGCCGGGCGACGAGGACGCCATCCCTGGTCAGCACCAGGTCCGGCTCGATATAATCGGCGCCCTGGTCGATCGCGCGTTCATAGGACGCGAGCGTATGTTCGGGCCGTTCGCCGCTGGCGCCGCGATGGGCGATCAGGATCGGCTCGGCCCGGAGAGTCTGGAGGGGGATGAGGCTCATAAGCAGGATCAACCCGATGCGCAGCAGCCCCCGTCCGATCACGCCTTCACGCCCTGCAGCGCGTTTTCATAGGTCGTCGCCTTGAAACCGACGATGGTTTCGCGACCGGTGTCGAGGATCGGGCGCTTGATCATTGAGGGGTTGGTGATCATCAGCAGGATCGCCTTGTCCGCATCGATATGCGCCTTGTCCCCCGCGTCGAGCGCCTTGAAGGTGGTGCCGGAGCGGTTGAGGATGGTTTCCCAGCCATGCTCCATCACCCATTCCTCGAGCTTGGCCTTGTCGACGCCGGCGACCTTATAGTCGTGGAAGCTGTAGACGACGCGTTCATTGTCCAGCCAGTTGCGGGCCTTCTTGATCGTGTCGCAATTCTTGATGCCGTACATGGTGATCATGATGGTCGGCTCCTGTTAGCCCCTGAAGGCGGTGACTTCGATTTCGATCTTCATTTCCGGCTTGATGAGGCCGACGACGACGCAGCTGGCGGCGGGGCGGATGTCGCCTAAGACAGGCGCGGTCGCCTTGCCCAGATCGTCCCAATAGGCAGGATCGGTAATGTAGTAGGTCACGCGAACCACATCGGCAAAGGAAAAGCCGGCATCCTCCAGCGCCTTGCCAATGACCTTGAGCGCGTTCTGGCCCTGCTCCACCACGCTTTCGGGCATGGTCTTGGTTTCGGGATCGGCGCCGGTGGTGCCGGCGACGAAGCACCAGTCGCCCTGGACGACGGCGCGCGAGTAACCGACCTGCGCCTCGAAGGGCGAGCCGGAGGAAATGAGCTGGCGGGGCATGTGGGGATTCCTGTTGCAGTGCGAAAGGATCGCCCGCGCCTTTGCCCCCTTGGCTGGGCGCTGTCCAGCGCTTTCGCCGGAACGGGGCGGCTTGCGGACCGTTGGGTGGAGAGCAGCCCTGCCTGAAGGAGACTATAGATGGCGAACCCCATTCCCGATCAAGGACCGGAAGAGAATAGCGAACAGACCGAAACCGGCAGTCAGGCTCAGGATGTGGCGAATGATGCGCGCGTCCGGTCGACCGACCTGTCGGAGGATAGCGAGCGCGGCGGTCGCAGCAATCCGGCGCAGATCATCCCCGACGATGTGGAGGATCTGGTCGAGAAGATGGAGGCGATGGACCGGTCCGGGCGGATCGACATGGATGCCTATGCCGGCGAGCCGCAGATGGACGATGAAGAGGATAGCTATGGCGAGAGCGACGACGAGGATGAGGATTAGGCAGCCAGCGCGATCGCCCATCGATCGGCGCCGTTTCGGATGGTTCCGCGCAGCATGACAGGACGGATCGGCGCGGCATTGATGCGTGCCGGATGGGAGCATCGCCGGATCGGCGGAAAGCCGGACCAGTCTTAACGGACCATTTGCCTGTCGGTCGCTAGAGGGGCGACATGGCGAGAATAGGGACTGGACGGCGCGCGCCGTCGCGCAAGGAAAAGGTGGCATTGGCCTGGCTGGCGGAGGCGCGGCGCGCAGGCGGCGCGACACGATTTCAGCGGCCAAGGCAGAAGGAGGGGATCGGCGGACCCGCGCTGGTCTACGCCCTGTGTCTGGGATTGCTGATCGGCTGGTATGGGCCGGAATGGGCCGGGCGGTTCGAATGGACCCGGGCTGGCGCCCCGGTTCAAAGCCTGCCCGCCGATGCGCTGTCCGCCCGGTTCGGCTTCTGCCATCGGGGCGGCGGGACCAATTGCGTGGTCGATGGCGACACCTTCTGGTTCCGGGGCGAGAAATATCGGATCGCCGACATCGATACGCCCGAAACCCATGGCCCGCGCTGCGCGGCGGAGGGGGAACTGGGCGCGCAGGCGACGCGGCGGTTGCAGGATTTGATGAATGACGGACCCTTCTCGCTGGAGAGCGGGGATCGGGACACCGATCGCTATGGCCGCAACCTGCGCATCGTGACGCGCGAGGGCGAGTCGATCGGCGGCATGCTGGTCGCCGAAGGACTCGCCCGGAGCTGGGATGGCGGTCGCCATCCCTGGTGCTGATTGGGAGCCGTGCACGATGAGATTGGATCGTTCACGGCTCCATGGTCTTTTGATGACCGCATATTGCGAGCCGTCGGCTGTTCCAGCCGACTTCAGAATGCTTTAACGGCAGCTGACCCCACCGCGGTCGATCTCGCGGCCAAGCAGTGCGCCCGCGCCGCCGCCGATGAGCGTGCCGAGCAGGTTCGACTGACCCTGCGCGATCTGGTTGCCGAGCAGGCCGCCCAGCGCCGCGCCGACGATCAGGCCGGTGGTGCCGTCCGAGCGGCGGCAATAATAGCGGTTGTCGCCACCGCGATAGATGCGGGTGTTGCGGTCGACGCGCATCGGGGCATAGCCGCCCCGATAATAGCGGTTGGGCTGATAGGTGCGGCCATAACGCGGATCGGGGCGGTTCCAGTCATAGCTGTAGACCGGGCGGCCGGGGCGGATATCGCCGCGGCGGTCCTGACGCCAGTCGCGACGGTCGTCCCGGCGATCGTTGCGGTAATCGCGATTGGCGTCGCGGACGTCGCGGCGGTAGTCCTGCCGCGCATCGCGGACATCCCGGCGATAATCCTTGCGGGCGTCGCGCACATCGCGGCGATGCTCACGCGCGTCGCGGCCAGGCTGGGCCATAGCAGGGGTGGCGGCGATACCCGTCAGGGCCATGGCGCCGAGCGACAGGGCAACGATGGTGCGTTTTAGCGAGAGGTTCATGGGTGAGGCTCCTTCCGTCGGAGAAATGCGGTTGGCTGCTACAACCCGTGGATTTACAGAATGTTGCATGAACGGAACAAAACGCCGCGTTCAGCCGGTGGACAGGGAATGCGAGGTGCGGCCCCTCGTTCTCTCGCAGGCGGTACGCCGACAGCGACTTGGACAATCGGGACGCATTTTGTGCCATTCCTGCGCTATTGGCTCCGCCCGATGCTCCAGCCAGCGCGCCGGCAGTTCATGCGTCAGAGCCGATCGTTTCAGAATGCGTTGGCGATGGCCTGTCGCTGGTCGGCGGTGAGGCCATCGGCGGCGGCGTTGCTATCCGGCCGATCCTGCGCGGTGCCATCGTCACCGGGGCCAACGAACTGGATCGCAGTCAGGATCACCAGCACGGCCCAGAGCAAGGCGAACCAGCGACTGGTGAAAAGCGAGCGGAGACGGACGCCGAAAAGCATGCAGCGGAGAATAGGGCCGCGCAGTTAAGGAAGCCTCACCCCGGCGTGGCGGAAAGGCCGGCCTGGGGTAGAGAGAAGGTGACGGGGCTGGTCAGGACCACGCGGTCCAGGCGGGCATGGCCCATGCAGCTATGGCAATGGGCATGGTCGAACGCGACCTCCAATATCCAGTCCTGCGCCTCCACATCCCACGTCGCCCAGGCATCGCGGGTGACATGGTCGCTGCCGCAGACATTGCAAATATAGGCGTGTCGGGGTGTGGCTTGCTCGGTCATGGAGCGAGCATAAGCGAGATTCGCACCGTTTTGGCGGGAGGTTGATCCGTTATGGATGCAATGGGGAACGGCATATCCCCGTTCCCCAACCGGCCGGAAGGCGGCATCGTTAAAGCGATGCCGCCTTCCGCTATTGCATTTACTCCGCTGCGATCCCCGCAGCCTTGAACATGTCCGGATCGGCGTCGGCGTTGGCCGGTTCGGTGCCCTTGATCTTCTGGCGGCGGTCGAAGGCGTCCCAGACGTCGTTCCACTGGCCGCGGGTCGCGCCCTTCGAATATTCGGTCGCGCGGGTTTCGAAGAAGTTGGCATGCTCCACGCCGTTGAGCAGCGGGGTCAGCCAGGGCAGCGGATGCTCGTCGATCATGTAGATGGGCTTGAGGCCCAGCTGGCCCAGCCGCCAGTCGGCGATGTAGCGGACATATTTCTTGATGTCCTTGGGCGTCATGCCGGGGACCGGACCCATTTCGAAGACGAGATCGACGAAGGCGTCCTCGATGCGGACGGTCTTCTGGCACATGTCCATGATGTCGTCTTTGACCGACGCGGTCAGGCAGTCGCGTTCCTTCACGAAGCTGTGGAACAGCTTGATGATGCCTTCGCAATGGAGCGTCTCGTCGCGGACCGACCAGGTAACGATCTGGCCCATGCCCTTCATCTTGTTGAAGCGCGGGAAGTTCATCAGCATCGCGAAGGAGGCGAAGAGCTGGAGCCCTTCGGTGAAGCCGCCGAACATGGCCAGCGTCTTGGCGATATCCTCGTCCGTGTCGACGCCGAACTGGGCGAGATAGTCATGCTTGTCCTTCATCTCCTTATATTGGAGGAAGGCCGAATATTCGCTTTCGGGCATGCCGATCGTGTCGAGCAGGTGCGAGTAGGCGGCGATATGGACCGTTTCCATGTTGCTGAACGCGGTCAGCATCATCTTGATTTCGGTCGGCTTGAACACGCGGCCATATTTTTCGTGGTAGCAATCCTGCACTTCCACGTCGGCCTGGGTGAAGAAGCGGAAAATCTGGGTCAGCAGGTTGCGCTCATGGTCGCTGAGCTTCTGCGCCCAGTCCCGGCAATCCTCGCCCAGCGGCACTTCTTCGGGCAGCCAGTGGAGCTGCTGCTGGCGCTTCCAGAATTCATAGGCCCAAGGATATTCGAAGGGCTTGTAGACCTTGCTGGCTTGAAGAAGGGGCATGGTGGGTTACTCCGAAACAAGGTCAAGCGGGTCGCCAAATAGGATGGTGGCGTGAATAACCGCAATAACAACAAACAGAACGCCGATGAGGCGATAAAATGCCGGCCGCATCTCAAGATCATCAGAATGACTACCGAATAGCGCCCAGAAACCCATGGCGCTAAAAAGCAGTATAGCAAATGATCTCCAGACAAACCTCGCGGTGGAGTTGGTATCCACCCAGACACCAAAACCGATGAGGTGCGATACAAGCTGCACTGCTACGACAGCAGTCGTGATGATCACTAGCGACCGAAGCACCTGACTTCTCAGAAACGACCTCATGCGATCATCTCCATGTCCAAGCGCCCCATTCCCTCCTCTCCCACAAGGGGAGAGGAGGAAGTCACATCACTGACAGGCGAGGCACTCGTCATAGTCGGTGGTCTCGCCGATTTCGAACTTGGGTGCGTCGATCGTGTTGTCGGCTTCCACGCCACCGGCGAAGCCCGCGCGCTGGACCGACTTGGACCGCAGATAATAGAGCGACTTGATGCCCAGTTCCCAAGCGCGGAAGTGGAGCATGAGCAGATCCCATTTTTCCACGTCCGCCGGGATGAACAGGTTCAGCGACTGGGCCTGATCGATATAGGGGGTACGGTCGGCCGCGAGTTCGAGCAGCCAGCGCTGGTCGATTTCGAAGCTGGTCTTGAACACATCCTTTTCTTCCTGGGTCAGGAAGTCGAGATGCTGGACCGAGCCACCCTTTTCGAGGATCGAATTCCACACCGCGCTGCTGTCCTTCGCCTTGGCGACCAGCAGCTTTTCCAGATAGGGATTCTTGACCGAGAAGCTGCCCGACAGCGTCTTGTGGGTGTAGATGTTGGCCGGGATCGGTTCGATGCAGGCCGACGTGCCGCCGCAGATGATCGAGATCGAAGCGGTGGGCGCGATCGCCATCTTGCAGGAAAAGCGTTCCATCACGCCCTGGTCGGCGGCGTCGGGGCACGGCCCGCGCTCCTGCGCCAGCATCATCGACGCCTCGTTCACCTTGGCGTTGATATGCTTGAAGATGCGCAGGTTCCACGACTTGGCCATGGCGCCTTCGAACGGGATGTTGCGCGCCTGAAGGAAGCTGTGGAAGCCCATGACGCCAAGACCCACCGAGCGTTCGCGGCTGGCGCTGTACTTGGCGCGCGCCATTTCCGGCGGGGCGCGGTCGATATAGTCCTGAAGGACGTTGTCGAGGAAGCGCATGATGTCTTCCGCGAAGGTCGGGTGATCCTTCCACTCGTCCCAGGTTTCCAGGTTCATCGACGACAGGCAGCAGACGGCGGTGCGGTCGTTGCCGAGATGGTCGCGACCCGTCGGCAGGGTGATTTCCGAACAGAGGTTGGAGGTCGAGACCTTCAGCCCCAGATCCCGGTGATGCTTGGGCATCATCCGATTCACGGTGTCGTTGAAGACGATGTACGGCTCACCGGTGGCCAGACGCACCTCGACCAGCTTCTGGAACAGGGCGCGGGCGTTGACGGTGCCGCGCACCGACTGGTCCTTGGGACTGCGCAGGTTGAAGTCGGCGCCGTCGCGCACCGCCTCCATGAACTCGTCAGTCAGCAGCACGCCATGATGCAGGTTCAGCGCCTTGCGGTTGAAGTCGCCCGACGTCTTGCGGATTTCGAGGAACTCCTCGATCTCCGGGTGCGAGACGTCGAGATAGCAGGCGGCCGAGCCGCGGCGCAGGCTGCCCTGGCTGATCGCGAGGGTCAGGCTGTCCATCACGCGGACGAAGGGGATGATGCCGCTGGTCTTGCCATTGAGGCCGACCGGCTCGCCGATACCGCGCACCGCGCCCCAATAGGTGCCGATGCCGCCGCCGCGCGAGGCGAGCCAGACATTCTCGTTCCACGTGTTGACGATGCCTTCCAGGCTGTCGTCCACCGAATTCAGATAGCAGCTGATCGGCAGACCGCGACCGGTGCCGCCGTTCGACAGGACGGGCGTGGCGGGCATGAACCAAAGTTTGGAGATGTAGTCATAGACGCGCTGGGCATGGTCGGCGTCGTCCGAATAGGCCGCCGCGACGCGGGCGAAGAGATCCTGATAGCTCTCGCCGGGCAGCAGATAGCGGTCGTTCAGCGTGTCCTTCCCGAACTCCGTCAGCAGCGCGTCGCGCGACACGTCGGTGGTCACGTCGAACCGGCGCGCCAGCACCGTCGAAGAAGAGACCGGGTCGTAGGAAACAGGCTCGGCCGCCTTGGCAGGCGCCGGCTTGTTCGTCTCGATCGCTGCTTCCAACACTTCTTCCATTACCACGTCGCCAGCACCTGTCTGTCCGCTATCCCGAAAATCCATTGCGAGTCCCCGATGTTCCTGTTCCGTTCGAGTCGGTCAAGGCCGGGCACAACATCAGCGCGCATCCTAGCATGAACCGTCCCGTACGGGCACGGAAATGGGTCCAACCGAGAGGATCGCGGGGACAAAAACGCCCCTGCACCAGATAAGCATCCAGCGTCACAATCACAATCTGTTGGGTAACCCCCGTTAACCCGATACAAGGGATAGTGCCACAGCCGGTTTTTGACGCAAGAGGGTAAATGACATTCCGGCGACTCTGTTCGCCGCTGATCCGATTCATTTCGTCGCTGGCACGGCACGCCGTATCGCAACGACGCACGGACTTTCCAGCAGTCCGAAAAAGGCAAGAGGGGGAAAAGGGGAGAAAAAATAAATTGGGGCTTGTCACGCAAATGCGTGGGGTCGTCAAAAAAGGGTAACACAAGATGATGTGGCCCGTTGGAGCCGATCCACCGCAAGTCGGTACGATCGGGCGCTATCTGCATGACAAGGCGTGCGAATCCGACCGTGCCGGACAATCGCGAGTCGGTTTGTCCGAACCGTCGGCCGATGGTGGATCGCGCCCATCACCGGGCCACCGCCACGCCGGGCGCGACGACTGGACTCATGGGTCCAAAAGCCTATAGCCGCGCCTTGCCAGGACCTGCCGTGCAGAGGCGGGCCGCAAGAATAGGGACCAGGGTAGATGACCGTCATCAAGACCGCCGACCTCATCGAGAGCGTCGCCGACGCGCTCCAGTTCATCAGCTATTATCATCCAATGGATTATATCCGGGCATTGGGTAAGGCCTATGAGGCCGAGGCCAATCCGGCGGCGAAGGACGCCATCGCCCAGATCCTGACCAACAGCCGCATGTGCGCCGAAGGGCATCGCCCGATCTGCCAGGACACCGGCATCGTCAATGTGTTCGTCAAGTGGGGCATGGAATGCCGCCTGGACGATAACAGCCGCTCGATGCAGGAGGTGATCGATGAAGGCGTGCGCCGCGCTTATCTGAACCCCGAGAACCGCCTGCGCGCGTCGATCCTGAAAGACCCGGCTTTCTCGCGCCAGAACACCAAGGACAACACGCCCTGCGTGCTGAATATCGAGATGGTGCCGGGCAACAAGGTGATCATCGATGTCGCGGCCAAGGGCGGCGGATCTGAGAACAAGACCAAGTTCAAGATGATGAACCCCAGCGATTCGATCGTCGACTGGGTGCTGGAGATGGTGCCGCAGATGGGCGCCGGCTGGTGCCCGCCGGGCATGCTGGGCATCGGCATCGGCGGCACAGCCGAAAAGGCGGTGGCGCTGGCCAAGGAAAGCCTGATGGACCCGATCGACATGGGGGAACTCAAGGCGCGCGGCCCGCAGAACAAGATCGAGGAACTGCGGATCGAGATTTTCGACAAGGTCAATGCGCTCGGCATCGGCGCACAGGGCCTGGGCGGCCTCGCCACCGTGCTGGACATCAAGATCCACGACTATCCCTGCCATGCGGCGGGCAAGCCGGTGGCGATGATCCCCAACTGCGCCGCGACCCGCCATGCGCATTTCACACTCGACGGTTCGGGTCCGGCCTATCTGGAAGCGCCCAAGCTCAGCGAATGGCCGCAGGTCGACTGGAAGCCGAGCAAGGAAGCGATCCGCGTCGACCTCGACACGCTGACGCCCGAAGTCGTCCAGAGCTGGAAGCATGGCGACCGGCTGCTGCTCAACGGCAAGATGCTGACCGGCCGCGATGCCGCGCACAAGCGGATCGCCGACATGCTGGCTGCCGGTGAGGAACTGCCGGTCGATTTCAAGGGCCGCGTCATCTATTATGTCGGCCCGGTCGATCCGGTGCGGGACGAAGTGGTCGGCCCGGCTGGTCCCACCACCGCGACGCGCATGGACAAGTTCATGGACATGATGCTGGAACAGGGCCTCGCCGCTTGCGTCGGCAAAGCCGAGCGTGGCCCGGCCGCGACCGAAAGCATCAAGACGCACAAGAGCGCCTATCTGATGGCGGTCGGCGGCGCGGCTTATCTGGTCGCTCGGGCGATCAAGGAAGCCAAGGTCGTGGGCTTCGAGGATCTGGGCATGGAAGCCATCTACGAGTTCACGGTGGAGGACATGCCCGTCACCGTCGCCGTCGATAGCGAAGGCCAGAATGTCCACCGCCTCGCCCCGCTGGTGTGGCAGGAGAAGATCAGGAAAGAGAAGCTGCTCGAAGGCGCGTAACCGACGCGGTTTCGATTATCTCACTGATGCGGATCAAGGGCGGCGCGTGAACGGGGAACTCCCGTTCGCGCGCCGCATTGTTTGCGGCACCTTGATGTCGGAGCGTGCCCCATGTCCTTCACCCAGCTTGACCCGCCCCTGCCCGTCCATGTCGAAGGCAAGGGGAAGGGCTATGCCTTCGCCGTCATCGATTATGGGCAGGAGCATAATCTGATCTGGGTGACGGGATTGTCCGACAGCGGCGAAATCTGGTGCGCGCCCAATCCGCTGGTGCGGCTGGAGGCGAACTGGACCATGGGGCGCAAGGTGCCGCATGCCCCTGACTGGGCGGACGCGGTGGCGAGGACCAAGCCCAGCTGAACGAAAAAGCGCGCCACCCCCGAGGGACGGCGCGCTTTTTCGGTTGCACGAGTGGGGAGTTCCCTCCCCGCCCCTCTTACAGCTTGCCGCTGAGCGACACGCCGATGATGCGGGGTTCGTTGAACACCGGCGCCATATAGTTTTCGATCACGCCCTTCATATTCTTCTCGCCCGTGATGTTGCGGGCGAAGGCGGCGATCTCATATTTGCCGTCCGGCGCGGTGTAGCCGATCTTCAGGCCGCCCTCGAAGTCGCCCTTCGAATAGAACTCCTTCGTCTTGTAGAGGACGAAGTTGGTGTAGCCCTGGATGTTCCAGTCGGTCGCCGCGAAGATCTTGCCGCCATTGCCCAGCGGCACGTCGTAGCGGGCCGCGATGTTCGCCGTATATTTCGGCGCGTTGGGCAGCGGGTTGCCGTCGATCTGGGCGAAGACGCCGCGCGAATTGGTGACGGTCGGGTCTTCCACCGTGCAGACCACCACGCCGTTCAGCGTGCAGACCTGCGCATAGACATTCTTGTCGTTGATCTCGCTGTGCAGCAGGCTGAGGCCCGCCGACAAAGTGAGATTCTCGAACGGACGGGCTTCGAGGTCGGCTTCCAGACCATAGGCCTTGGCGGCGTCGGCGTTGAACAGGACGCCATTGCCGTTCACGTCATTGCCGTTGAGCTGGATGTCCTTCACCTTCCAGGCGAAGCCCGACAGGTTGAAGCGCAGGCGGTTGCCCAGCAGGCTGGTCTTGATGCCGCCTTCATAGGACATGATCGTTTCCGAATCCGCCGTGGTGAAGTCGCTGTTGAACACCGCCGAGCGGCCCTGGATGGTCGGGCCACGGAAGCCGCGCGCGACGCGGGCGTAGAGGCTGACTTCGGGGGTCACTTCGTAGAGCGCGCTGACGTCCCAGCTCGGTTCCTTGCCGGTCAGCTTCACATAGCGGCGACCCGCATAGGTCGACACGCCGGCCGCATTGGCCGTGGCGCGGACTAGACGGGTTTCCTTCGTGTCCTTGGTGTAGCGGCCGCCGGCGGTGATGGTGAAGCCGGGGACGACTTCATAGCTCGCCTGACCGAACAGGCCCCAGCTTTCATTCTTGTTGCGCAGGCGCACCCAGTTGTTCGGATTACGCGCGGCGGTCGTCAGGAAATAGGCGCGCTGGTAGAAGTCGGTGGTATCGCGGCTGTCGAAATACATGCCGCCCACCTGCCATTTGAAGGCGCTGTCGCCGTTGCTGGCAAGGCGCACTTCCTGGCTAAGCTGGTCGAGATCGCGGACATTGCCCTGGCTCTGGCCGAAGCCGTTCGCCACGCCACCCACCGGATAGTCGGCGCCCGCGCCACCGTCCGTGTCGCCACGGCTGTAGCCGCTGGTGGTTTCATAGGCGGTGATCGAGGTCAGCGTGACCGGACCCATGTCGATCGCGATATTTTCCGACGCGCCATAGGTCTTGTAGGCCTGAGGGTTGTTCATCGCTTCGTCGAGGGCGATCTTCGAGCGGGGTTCGCCCGCCACGCTGTTGCTGCCCTTGGTGAGGCCGGCGCGGTGGAAGATGGTCGAGGTGCCGTCATAGTCGCGGGCGTGGACGCTGGTCAGCATCGAGACATTTTCGGTCGGCGTCATCAACAGCTGAAGGCGCACGTCCTTCTCATTATAGCCGCCCATCGCGTCCTTCTTGGGCGAGACAGTGCCGTCGGCGCTGGGGCCGGTGTACGTGTTGTCGACCCAGTCGTCGCGATGCTGGTAGAGAGCCGAGACGCGGAAGGCGAGCTTGTCCGCGACGATCGGGCCGCCAATGCCGCCGTCGAAGGTGACGGTGTTATAGCTGCCATAGCTGGCCTGGGCGCGGCCTTCCCATTCCATCGAGGGGCGGATGGTGTCGAACTTGATGATGCCTGCGGTGGTGTTGCGGCCGAACAGCGAACCCTGCGGGCCGCGCAGCACTTCGACCTGATTGACGTCGAACACCGGGTTCGACTTCAGCACGACATGCTCCAGCACGACGTCGTCCTGGATGATCGACACCGGCTGCGACGCGCCGAGATAGAAGTCGATATTGCCGAGGCCGCGAATGTAGAAGCGCGGGAAGATGCGGCCGGTGGTGGTTTCGGCATAGAGGCCGGGCACGCGGGCGGCGAGTTCGAGAATGTCGCCGCCGCCGGCGGTCAGGTTACGCAGCGCATCGCCCTGCACGACGCCGACCGACACCGGCACCTTCTGGAGGTTTTCGGACCGGCGTTCGGCGGTGACGACGATTTCGCCCAGCGCGCCGTCATCGGCGGCGGCGCCTGCATCCTGCGCACGGGCCGCGCCGGTGAAGGCAAGCGCGCCCAGGGCCGAGGTCAGCAGCAGCGCCGACCGTCCGAAAGTGAGTTTTGTCAAGGTTATTCCCCGATAATCTGTTGGTTTCAAACCAGAACGCCGGCGCCCCTGCGCCCCCGCGTCCGGGATGAGCCGGCCGCTAGGCCCGATTTGTGGCGGGATGGTGACAAGCAGCGCGCGGCGCTGCACGCAGATGCAATATGTTACCGGGCGTGGCAAAGCGGCAACATTGGGCAATGGGGTGGGCTGGTCAGGAAGCGGGCCATTTTCTACCGTTCCTTCTCCCTCGGAGGGAGAAGGATACGAAGCCTTACCGCGTAGCGGTTAGGCGGAGTTGGATGAGGGGGATTGGCGCAAGTTCATCCTATTTCCGTCAGGTTGCTTCCCCCTCACCCAGCTACGACCAGGCAGCAAGCTGCCAAGTCTGCGCAGCTTCGGCCAGAGGCAAGTGACTCTGGCCGCCCCCCCAAGGGGAGAGGGTTTAGAAATGTCCGCTACCCCCCCTCCTGACACACGGCATGGATATCCCCGGACTTATCCACAGCCCTTGCCCAGCCGCCGGCTTGCGCTATGTCGCGAGGGTCGGCAGCGCGGAGGACATATGGGCGCGAAAAACATGGGTCGCCTTATCAGCATCATCCGGGGCGCAGGGGTCGCGCTGCTGTTCCTTGTCATCGCGCTGTGCCTGACGATCACGATCATTCCGCCCTTCCTCGACCGCATCTATTATCAGGGGCCGGTCAGCCGCCATTATGACGGCGCGCATTTCTTCAATCCCGATGGCGCGATCGAGACGCCCGCGCCGCCGGGGACCAACCGGCAGGGCTTCATCCTGCGCTGGCTGCTGGGCCATGACGACCGCCCGCAATGGCCCGTGGCGATCGCGGTCAAGCCCGCCCGTCCGGCTCCCTTCGCCGCGCCGCGTGGCATGGTCGCAACCTGGGTCGGCCATGCGACCGTGCTGGTGCAGGCGGCGGGCCTCAATATCCTGACCGATCCGATCTGGTCCGACCATGCCAGCCCTTTCCCGCCGATCGGCCCGAAGCGCATCGCGCAGCCCGGTATCCGCTTCGACGACCTGCCCAGGATCGACCTCATCCTCCTCAGCCACAATCATTATGACCATATGGACCTGCCGACGCTGAAGAAGCTGTGGGAGCGGGACCGGCCGAAGATCGTCACCAGCCTGGGCAACGACATGATCCTGAAGCGCGAGGGCATAACGTCGACGGCGCTGGACTGGGGCCAGTCGATCAGCGGCGCGGCGCTCAACGGACTTGCGCCGCAGGCGGTGATCCAGTGCGGCAATTACGAACATTGCCCAGACTATCAGGTGCATGTGACGCGCAACCATCATTGGGGCAGCCGCTGGGGCACCGACCGCAACCGCGCGCTCTGGTCGAGCTTCGTGGTCGAGACGCGGGCGGGCAATATCTTCTTCGCGGGCGATAGCGGCGCGGGCGACATGGGCTGGCCCTATGAGGCGCGGCGCTACGGTCCGATTCGGCTGGCGCTGATCCCGATCGGCGCCTTCCGCTTCTGGAAGGGGCAGATGCAGTCGGACGCGCATATCGGCCCGGTGCAGGCGGTGGAGCTGTTCAGGCGGCTGGGCGCGTCGACCGCCATCCCCATCCATTGGGGCACGTTCCGCCTGTCCTATGAACAATGGGACACGCCGCCCAGGATGCTGGAACTGGCGCTGCGCTGCGAGGGGATAGAGCGCAAGCGCTTCGCCCCGCTGCGGATCGGCCAGTCGCTGCTGGTGCCGACGGTCAGCCCGGTGCCGATCGGGCGAAAGCGGTGCGACGAACGGGCGCTGCGCGCGTTGGAGTGATATCCACAACTTATCCACAGGCGATCCACAGCCTGCCCACAGGCCCTCCACAGGCTTTCAACAGGAGAGCGCACAATGACGGAACCGGTTCGAGAGGCAGGACAATGTCTTTGCGGCGCGGTCCGCTTCGACGCGGTCATCGCCAGGGCGGAAATGGGCGCGTGCCATTGCGCTATGTGCCGGCGCTGGACCGGTGGCGTGTTCCTGTCGGTCGAATGTCAGGAGGTCGTCCTGGCCGATCCCGACGCGATGGGCGTCTATGCCTCGTCGGAATGGGGCGAGCGGGGCTTTTGCAAGACTTGCGGCAGTTCGCTGCTCTGGCGGTCGAAGGACGGCGCGCAGGTCGCCGTGTCGGTGCAGGCCTTCGCCGATCCCGGCGCCTTTCCCTTCACCACCCAGATCTTCATCGAGGAAAAGCCGGCCAGCTATAATTTCCGCGAAGAGACCGAAGTGATGACGGGCGCGGAGGTGTTCGCCGCCTTCGCGCCCGGCAATGATATATAGCGCGCGTCAGGACGCGGCGGGGCAATCCCCTTCGCGGGTTCCCGTCAGGTCATGGGTGGTGCGCAGGACGGGCTTGCCGCCTTCGGTCTTGGTCATCGTCGTGCCCAGCGTCAGCGAGTCCGCGGTATAATTGCCCTCCACCGCGATTTCCGCCGTGCCCGCGCCTGCCTTGCAGCTAAGCGTCGCGATCAGTCGCCCCTTGCGCGCCATCTTGTCCTTGTAGCTGCACTCCGTCCCTTCCTTGCCCGCGATCGCATTGGCATCGGGCAGGCCGTCCTTGTCGATCGCGACGCAGAGCTTTTCCTCGTCGATCTGCTTCAGCGCTTCCTGATATTGGGCCGGCGTGACGGTGGGCGTGTTGTATCCGGTGGTCTTGCGGGTCAGCCCCCATTGGCCCGCCTTCATGACGACCGGCGCTTCCTCGGCCTGAGGCGCGGGTGCGGGATCGCTGCCGCATGCAGTCAGGCCAAGGGCGCCGCCAAATATAAGGGCCAGCGGCAGCGCCGCATGCCAGGTCTTTCGCATATCCTCTCCCCTGTTCTCGATAGGAACCGGAATGAAGGCTCTACCGCTTGTCCATGAAGCGCAAGGGAAATTATCTCCGCCTGCGCGTCGGCGCATGAAAGTCCGGCGGCTTGATCGCGATCCAGTCGAGAAAGCGGGCAATGTCGGGCTGAGCGCGCAGCGCATCCCGGTCGACATAGGCCCGCGCGAGTTGCGCATTCGTCAGCGTCGCATGGATAGTGCGATGGCAGATAGGGTGTAGCGGCACCACGTCCCGCCCGCCCCGGCTCTTGGGCAACAGGTGATGCCATTCCACCCGCCGCCCCAACCGTCGGTCGCAGAGCCAGCAGCGCTCCGGCGCGTCAGTCGGCACTGCCCGGCGCGCACTCCGGCCCGATCCACTTGCCCTCCGACCGCGCGGTCATCGCCATGGTCATGTTGTTGGGGCCGCCCTCCATCTTCATGTCCATGTCCATGCTATATTTTTCGGGCGCATAGCTGCCGGACATGGTGGCGTTCATCGTGCCGCCTTCCGACTTGCAGGACACCTGCCCCTTCACCGTGCCGCCCTTCGCCTCGAACCCGCCATAGGTGCAGTTCTTATTCTCCTGGCCGGAGAACATGTCGCCGCTGGGGTTGGCGGCCTGTTGCGGCGTAACGCAATATTTAAGCGAGGTCTGGCTCATCATGCTCTTCATCTGATCCTTCATGCCGGCTGGTGCGCCGGGCATGTTGCCAAGGTCGATATCCTGCACGGTAAAGCGCCCCTCCCACTGGCCGGGCTTCAACTGCACCTTGTCGACTTCCGCCTTCACCTCCGCCTTGCTCATGGCGTCGGTGGCGGCGATGTCCCCGGTCTTGTCGCCGGGCTTGTCACCACAGGCGGCAAGACCCGCCGTCAGAACCGCAAGCATCAAGACTGTCCGGCGCATGATATTCCTCCCTGTTTCTGCCCTTGTCCTGAACATAACGCCGCTGCGCGTGGGTTCAATGACAGGAGGCAAAAGGAGCGAATGTTCTTTATTTGTTCTTGCTGATATGATAAGTCGCGTCGACAAAGGAGCAATCGCGCAGACCATTCCGACAATCATGCTGTCTATATCGTGCAGCCGGGGAGACCCGCCGCGACCCAAGGTCGGGTTCGAACGGAAGCCTGACCATCGCGACGCGGATTGCGTCCCCCGTCAAAGATCCCATATTCGCCCCATGTCGATTCAGATCCGCACCAGCCTCGAAGAACCGGAAACCGGCGAATCCTTCGTCCCTCATCGCCCGGCCCGCCCGGAAAAGAGCGAGGGCGGCAGGCCCTTCACGCTGGTCAGCGACTATGAGCCGTCGGGCGACCAGCCGACCGCGATCGCCGAACTGGTGGCGGCGGCGAAGGAGGGCGAGAAGGATCAGGTGCTGCTGGGCGTCACCGGTTCCGGCAAGACCTTCACCATGGCCAAGACGATCGAGGCGTTGCAGCGCCCCGCGCTGATCCTGGCGCCCAACAAGATCCTGGCGGCACAGCTCTATGGCGAGTTCAAGAGCTTCTTCCCCGACAATGCGGTCGAATATTTCGTCAGCTATTACGACTATTACCAGCCCGAAGCCTATGTCGCGCGGTCGGACACCTATATCGAGAAGGAGTCGAGCGTAAACGAGAGCATCGACCGGATGCGCCATTCGGCCACCCGCGCGCTGCTGGAGCGGGACGACGTCATCATCGTCGCGTCGGTATCCTGCCTGTATGGCATCGGTTCGGTCGAAACCTATTCGGCCATGACCTTCGCGATGAAGAAGGGCGGGATCGAGGACCAGCGCGAGATCATCCGCAAGCTGGTCGCTCTCCAGTACAAGCGCAACGATGCGGGCTTCGCGCGCGGCAATTTCCGGGTGAAGGGCGACAATCTGGAGATTTTCCCGTCTCACTATGAAGACACCGCCTGGCGCGTCAGCTTCTTCGGCAACGAGATCGAGGATATCGTCGAGTTCGACCCGCTGAGCGGCAAGAAGGTCGCGAGCCTCGACTATGTGAAGGTCTTCCCCAACAGCCACCACGTCACGCCCGGCCCGACGCTCAAGCAGGCGATGGAGGCGATCCGTTTCGAACTGGCCGAGCGGCTGAAGGAACTGGTGGCCGAAGGCAAGCTGCTGGAGGCGCAGCGGCTGGAGCAGCGCACCAATTTCGACCTGGAGATGATCGCGGCGACGGGAAGCTGCGCCGGGATCGAGAATTATTCCCGCTTCCTGACCGGCCGCCTGCCCGGTGAGCCGCCGCCGACCCTGTTCGAATATCTGCCCGAAAATGCCGTGCTGTTCGTGGACGAGAGCCACCAGACCGTGCCGCAGATCGGCGCGATGGCGCGCGGCGACCATCGCCGCAAGATCACGCTCGCCGAATATGGCTTCCGCCTGCCCAGTTGCATCGACAATCGCCCGCTGCGCTTCAACGAGTGGGACGCGATGCGGCCGCAGACGGTGAGCGTCTCCGCGACGCCGGGGCCATGGGAAATGGAGCAGACCGGCGGCGTGTTCAGCGAACAGGTGATCCGCCCCACCGGACTGATCGACCCGCCGGTCGAGATCAAGCCGGTCGAGGATCAGGTCGACGACCTGATCAACGAATGCCGCAAGGTAGCGGCGCAGGGCTATCGCACGCTCGTCACGACGCTGACCAAGCGGATGGCGGAGGATCTGACCGAGTTCATGCATGAAGCGGGGATCAAGGTCCGCTACATGCACTCGGACGTCGAGACGCTGGAGCGTATCGAGCTGATCCGCGATCTGCGGTTGGGGGTCTATGACGTGCTGATCGGTATCAACTTGCTGCGCGAGGGGCTGGACATTCCCGAATGCGGGCTGGTGGCGATTTTGGATGCGGACAAGGAGGGCTTCCTGCGCTCCGAAACCTCGCTGATCCAGACGATCGGCCGCGCAGCGCGCAATGTCGAGGGTCGGGTCATCCTCTATGCCGACCGGGTGACGGGCAGCATGGAGCGGGCGCTCAACGAGACGTCGCGGCGGCGCGAGAAGCAGCAAGCCTATAATCTCGAACATGGCATCACGCCGACCACGATCAAGCGCAACATCGGCGACATCATCGCCCATGTGGCGAGCAAGGATCAGGTCACGATCGATACCGGGCTGGAAGATCGCCCGCACCTCGTCGGCCACAATCTGCGCGCCTATATCGAGGATCTGGAAAAGAAGATGCGCGCTGCCGCCGCCGACCTGGAGTTCGAGGAAGCCGGCCGCATCCGCGACGAAATCCGCAAGCTGGAGGCGGAAGAGCTGGGCTTGCCGCATGAGCAGCAGGTGGCGGCGCCGCGGGGGCGCGCGACAGAAGGTAAGCCGGGGACGAGGAAACTGCGTTACGGGAAGGTGCAGAAGAAGTTCGGGCGATGATTTTCATTTGGATAGGCGGCTATCCAAATGGCGTCCGTAGAAGATATGGCCAACGATGGTAATTCCGGACGTCCAAGCCTCATTAAAGTGGCAGGTCACATTGAAGGGATCATCCTTGGTCAAGCCCGCCAAACTCTTTCAGCGCCTTCTGCAAGGCAGTCGCAACCTTGGTTTTCGCGATTTCCAGCGTCTGCTCGAACCCTTCGGATTTCGCCTGATACGCATAAGTGGAAGCCATCATGTCTATGGTCGTACCGGCCTCGACCGTCCGCTAATCATTCAGCCGAACGGCAAGGATGCCAAAGCCTATCAGGTCGAACAGTTTCTTGATATGGTCGAAGCCTACGGCCTCAGCATGGACGAATGATGGACCACCATTATCACATCAATGTTTTCTGGTCGAAGAACGACAAGGTCTGGATTGCGGACGTGCCGGACCTCAAACCCTGCTCGGCCCATGGCGATACGCCGGCGGAGGCGATTGCCGAAGTGCAGGTGGCTATCGGCCTGTGGCTGGATTTTGCGCGCGACAATGACCATCCTATCCCCGAAGCCCGATATCGGCCGGCCATCTACGCGGCCTGAGACAAGCGCAGAAAAAGTCCGGATCGAGGACTATCACCGAGGATGACGACCGGCTGGACAATGTCCATCCCGGCTCCATCCTGCGCGAGGATTTCCTGATCGGCAGCGACATTCCGGCGAAGGAAGTGGTCGATGGCGCCGGCATCGCCCTTGAACGACTGGACGCCATCCTGACCGGGCAGGCGTCGATCGACGCCAATATCGACTTACGGCTCGCCCGCTATTTCGGAATGAGCGAGGGATTTTTCCTTGGCCTCCAGATCGACTATGATCTGGAGGAGGAACGCCGCCTTCATGGCGAGGAACTCGCCCGCATCGCCCGGCGCGCCGCCTGACCTTCCCTATTCCGCCGCCGGTCGCCTTGGCGCGAGGCGCGAACTTTCCAGCAGCGGCAGACCGCCCTCGGTCGGCACGTAGATGAGGCTGGCATCCTTGTTGTCGATGGCCTGAATCTGCAGATAGCGCAGATAGCCGTCCGGGCCGCCCAGACTATCCTGCAATATGCGGTTGGCGCGTGCAGCCCCTTCGGCCCGCACCACTTCCGCATCGGCGAGCATCTTGGCGCTTTCCAGCTTCGCCCGCGCCTCCAGCACGGCGATCTGGCGCGAGGATTGGGCCTCGGCCAGCGCTGCGCGCCCGGCCTGTTCCTTGCTATAGACATTGTAGCTGGGGCACCCCCACAGCACGCCGGACAGCGTCAGGCCGATCAGCAGGGCAAGCCCCAATATTCCCGTGCCGGTCAGTCGCATCATTCCCCCCTCCTTGCGTCTTCAGTCCGCAAACCCATCCGTAGCCCGGATCAGTGCGTCCAATATGCCCGGCTCGTTATAGGCGTGGCCCGCGCCCTCGATCATCTCGAAGCGGGCCTGCGGCCAGGCGCGGTGGAGCGCCCAGGCGGTTTCGGCGGGGCAAGCCATATCGTAGCGGCCCTGCACGATGACGCCGGCTATGTCCTTCAGCCGGCCCGCGTTGCGGATCAGCTGCCCGTCCTCCAGCCAGCCGCCATGGACGAAATAATGATTTTCGATCCGCGCGAAGGCGAGCGCGAAATCATCCTCGTCATGGGTCGCGGACAGGACGGGATCGGGCAGCAGGCGGATCGTCTCTCCCTCCCACACGCTCCAGGCGCGGGCGGCGGCGATGCGGGCGGCGCGGTCCTCGCCGGTCAACAGGGCGCGATAGGCGGCGACCATGTTGCCGCGCTCGGCCTCCGGGATCGGCGCGATGAACCGCTCCCACTTGTCGGGATAGATGCGGCTGGCGCCCTGCTGATAATACCAGTCGATCTCGCTCTGCCGGATGGTGAAGATGCCGCGCAGCACCAGCTGCGTCACGCGCTCCACATGCGTCTGGGCGTAGGCGAGCGCGAGCGTCGATCCCCAGCTGCCGCCGAACACGAGCCATTGCTCCACGCCCATCATCGCGCGCAGCCGCTCGATATCGGCGACGAGATGCCAGGTGGTGTTGGCGTCGAGATCGGCATGCGGGGTCGAGCGGCCGCACCCGCGCTGGTCGAACAGCAGCACGTCGTAGCGCGCCGGGTCGAACAGCCGCCGATGGTCGGGCGAAATGCCCCCGCCCGGCCCGCCATGCAGGAAGACCGCAGGCTTGGCGCCCGGCGTGCCGACCCGCTCCCAATAGACTTGATGGCCATCGCCGACATCGAGATGGCCGGACGCATAGGGTATGATCGGGGGATAGAGCGTGCGCATGGCGCTTCTTTTAGCAGCCCCGATCGTTTCGACCAGCGACTTGAAGCATCGACCACCGGCCTTGAGCGGCGCGCCCGCGCGGCGCATCATCCGCGCCTTCAGGAGGGACCATCATGCGCGCATTTTCCATGCTCTGCCTTGCCGCCACGCTGGCGATCGCCGGCCCGGCCATCGCCGCCACCGCGCCCGACTATGCCGCCGCGCTGGCCGACCCCAAGCGTCCGGCGGAAGCGAAGGAACTGGACGCCAGCCGCAAGCCCGCCGAAACGCTCGCCTTTCTGGGCCTCCAGCCCGGCATGAAGGCGGCCGACATCATGACCGGATCGGGCTATTGGGCGGAGATCATGGCCGATGCGGTCGGGCTGAAGGGCAAGGTGACGGCGTTCGAGCCGAACCAGTTCTACACCCAGCCCGAAGAGCAGAAGAAATGGCAGGCGCTGGTCGCCCGCCGGCCCGAAGTGCAGTGGGTCCGCTATCCGTTCGAGGCGTTCAGCGCGCCCGCGAACAGTTTCGACTTCACCATCATCAACATGAGCTATCATGACCTGTACTGGCAGTCGGACAAATATGGCATTCCGCGCACCGACCCGGCCGCTTTCGTGAAGAATCTCTACGCCGCGACCAAAGCGGGCGGGATCGTCGGCATCGTCGACCATGTCGGCGCGCCGGGCGACACGCGCGAAGTCGTGGACAAGCTGCACCGGATCGACCCGGCGGTGGTGAAGGCGGACTTCAAGGCGGCCGGCTTCGTGCTGGAGGCGGAAAGCCCGCTGCTCGCCAATCCAGCGGACGATCATGCCAAGCTGGTCTTCGATCCGGCGGTGCGCGGCAAGACCGACCGCTTCCTGTTCCGGTTCCGCAAGCCCAGGGGCTGAATCGATCCTTCACCCCGGTGAGCGCAACTTTCCTGTTTGACCGCAAACCACAGGATGACGCAGCCCAGCACCGCTGCCATCCTGCCGCCCATGAAGCTCGATGATCTCGACCGCCATGGCGCGGCGCGCCTGCCTGCCCTGCTCTCCCCCGACCAGTGCGCCGCGATCATAGCGCTGTGGGATGATCCCGCCGCTTTCCGCAAGGACGTGGTGATGGCGCGACATGGCTATGGCAGCGGGCGCTATCGCTATTTCACCTATCCCCTGCCACAGCCGGTTGCGGCGCTGCGCAAGGCGCTCTGGCCGGCGTTGGCGGACGTCGCCAATCGCTGGGCGGCGATGCTGGGGACGGGCGACATCTACCCGGCGCGCCACGCCGATTTCCTCGCCCGCTGTGCGCTCGGCGGGCAGGACAAGGCGACGCCGCTGCTGCTGCGCTATGAGGAAGGCGACTGGAACGCGCTGCATCAGGATGTCTATGGCCCGCATATCTTTCCGTTGCAGGCGGCGATCCTGCTGTCGCAGCCGGACCGAGACTTTACCGGCGGCGCCTTCATCCTGACCGAACAGCGCCCGCGCATGCAGTCCCGTCCCGAAGTCGTGCCGCTGGCGCAGGGCGACGCGGTCATCTTCCCGGTGCGCGACCGGCCGGTCATGGGTGCGCGCGGCGTCCATCGCGTGCAGATGCGCCATGGCGTGAGCCGCCTTTTGACCGGCACGCGCTACACGCTGGGGATCATCTTTCACGACGCCGCCTGAGCGCATTCTCGACCACCAGCCAGCCCCTGTTCAGGCATCCCATTACAATTTGCGACAAATTTGTCCGGCAAATGCCAGAATCTTGCGACATGTGGCGGCTAGACGAATAGGGGTTCCGGTCTGTCTTGGGGGTTTTTCGTGCGTCGATCCGCATCCGTCTTTCTGTTGCCTTTCATGCTGGGCGTCGCGCCCGGCGCGCTGATGGCGCAGGAGGATCAGCCCAAGGGGGCCGCCGCCGCGCAGATGGACGAGGGCGAGGAGATCATCGTCACCGGCCAGCCGCAGCGCGGCGCGGTGATCGGCGAGATCGAGCCGGAGCAGCAATTGTCGCCCGCTGACGTTCGCGCGCTGGGCGTCACGTCGATCAACGAACTCATCACCGAATTGTCGCCGCAGACCAACGGCACGCCGATCATCCTGCTGAACGGCAAGCGCATTTCCAGCTTTGCCGAGATTCGCGATCTTCCCTCCGAAGCGGTGCAGCGGGTCGACATCCTGCCCGAGCAGGTGGCGCTCAGCTATGGCTATGCGCCGACGCAGAAGGTGGTGAACATCGTCCTGCGCCAGCGCTTCCGCGCCGAAACCGGCGAGTTCAAGCTCGGCACCACGACCGAGGGCGGGCGCGAGAATGGCGAGGTGGAAGCTGGCCTGCTGCGCATCCGCGGCGACAACCGCTTCACCCTGAACCTGGAATATAGCCGCGCGGCCCGCCTGCTGGAAAGCCAGCGCGACATTGCCACCACCCCCTCCAGCCGCCCCTATTCGCTGATCGGCAATATCACCTCCCCGACGCAGGGGGCTGAGATCGACCCGGCGCTGTCGGCCCTGGCCGGCCAGGGCGTGACGATCGCCAGCGTACCCGCCAGCGCCGCCAATGGCGCGCCGTCGCTCGGCGATTTCGTCGCGGGCGCCAATGTGACCGACATCAGCGACATCACCCGCTATCGCACGCTCAGCCCCGCGACCGAGAATTTCGCCGCCAATGCCACGCTGGCCCGCGCGCTCGGCGGCGTATCGGCGACTCTCAACGGGCGACTGGAACTGTCGGAAAATGACTCGCTCCAGGGGTTGTCCACGGCCGCGCTCGGCCTTGGCGCGGGCAGTCCCTTCTCGCCCTTCGGCCAGGACGTCACCCTCTATCGCTATCTGGCGCAGGCCGGCGCGCTGGGGCAGCAGATCCGCGGCACCACCGGCCATCTCGGCCTGACCTTGAACGGCCAGATCGGCCGCAAATGGCAATGGTCCTTTACCGGCAATGGCGACCTGTCGATCACCCGCACCCGCACCGACCGGGGGGCGTCCACCGATGCGATCCAGGCGGCCCTCGACGCGGGCGATCCGGCCGTCAACCCCTATGGCGACTTCGCACCGGGGCTGCTCGCCACCCGCATGACCGATAGCGCGCGCGCCAAGAGCCAGTCGGTGACCGCCGACCTGCTGGTCAGCGGCGCGCTGTTCCGCATGCCGGCGGGCGACGTCATGACCTCCATCCGGGTCGGCGGGTCGGCCAACGGCTTTGAAAGCCGCTCGACCCGATCGGGCATCGACCGCCCGACCGATTACAGCCGGGAGATCGGCAGCGGCCAGTTCAGCATCGACGTGCCGCTTACCAGCCGGTCGAAGGGCGTGCTGGGCGGCGTCGGCGATATCGGCGTCAACCTGAACGTCGCGGCGCAGCAATTGTCCGACTTCGGCACGCTCTCGACGCTGGGCTATGGGCTGCGCTGGCAGCCGGTGAAGGCGGTGCAGATACTGGCGTCCGCCAATCAGGATCGCGCCGCGCCGACCGGATCGCAAATCACCGATCCGCTGATTTCCACGCCCAACGTCTCGGTCTTCGACTATGCGACCGGGCAGAGCGTGTTCGTGACCCAGTTGTCCGGCGGCAACGCCTCGCTGCGTGAAAGCGTGCGCGACCAGTTCCGCCTCAGCGCGACGGTGAAGCCGTTCGAGAAGCCGAACCTGACACTGACGGCCACCTATCTCAACAGCCGCACCAGCAATCCGATCGCCGCCTTCCCGACACCGACGCCCGCGATCGAGGAGGCCTTCAAGCAGCGCTTCCTGCGCGATGCGGACGGCAATCTGTTGCAGGTCGATGCGCGGCCGATCAACTTCCTTCGGTCACAGAGCGAGCAACTGCGCTGGGGCTTCGACCTGTCCATTTCGCTCAAGTCGCATATCCAGAAGCTGATGGAGGCCTGGCGTGCATCGGGCGGCAAGCCCGAGGATCGCCCGCCCGAATTGCAGGCGCTGTTCGGCAATCGCCAGCCGCGTCAGGGTGGCCAGGAAGGCGGCCCGCCGCCGGGCGAAGGGGCTGGTGGGAGCGGCGGCGATCGCCCCCGCGGCGAGGGCGGAGCGGGTCCGGGCGGCGATGGCCCGCGTGGTCCCGGCGGTGGCTTTGGTAGACCGGGCGGCGGCTTTGGCGGTGGACGTGGTCCCGGTGGCGGCGGTGGCGGCGGGCGGCTGAGCTTCAGCCTCTACCACACCTGGCATCTGGAGGAGAGCATCCTGATCGCGCCGGGCGTGCCGGAACTCGACCTGCTGAACGGCGACGCCACCGGATCGTCGGGCGGCCAGCCCCGGCATGAGATCAAGGCGCGGATCGGCTATTCCAACAACGGCATCGGCGCGCGGCTGGGCGTCGACTGGGAAAGCGGCACCCATGTCGACGGCGCGCTCGGCGGCAGTTCGCGGCTCGACTTCGGCAGCCTGGCGACCGCCAACCTGCGCCTCTTCGCCAATCTGGGGCAGATGCCGCAGCTGACGAAGAACGCCCCCTTCCTGCGCGGCGCGCGCGTGTCGATCGGCATCGACAATATCTTCAACCAGCGGCGCGAGGTGCGCGACGCGACCGGCGCGACGCCGCTGCGCTATCAGCAGGACTATCTCGACCCTCTGGGCCGGACCATATCGATCAGCTTCCGCAAGCTCTTCTTCCCCAATTTCGGAGCCGGCAACCGGCCGCGTGGTTAAATGAGCGTTAGTCACGCCTAAAGCCCGTCATTCCCCAGCCGTTATGATCGCATGTAACGAGTTGGGGAGACTGGGCATGAAACCCGTGAGGCTTGTGGTCGTCGATGATTCGCTGACCATCCGCGCGATGATCGAGACGCTGCTGGAGAAGGACCGCCGCGTCGAGGTGGTCGGCATCGCCCGCAATGGCGAAGAGGCGATCGAGATGATCCGGCTGGAAAAGCCCGATGTCGTGACGCTCGACATCGCCATGCCGGGCCGCGATGGCATGGCGGTGCTGGACGAGATCATGGACATGGACCCCTGCCCCGTCATCATGCTGTCCAGCCTGATGCGCGAGGGCGCGCCGATCGTCGCCGAAGCGATGGATCGGGGCGCGGCCGCCTGTTTCAACAAGGCGATGATCGTGCGGGAGGCGAAGCGCTTCATGACCCTGATCCGCACCGTCGGGCGCGGCTTGACCATGGTCGAGGAGCCAGTGGCGATCGCGGCCTAACTCTCCGATAGGCAGGCCTCGGCAAGGGCGGTGACATGGCTGATGTCGGTGCCGCAACAGCCGCCCCAGATGGTCAAATGCGGGAAACGGGCGCGCAGCTCACGGTGCAGGGCCGCGAATTCGGCGACGTCGCCCTTGTCCAGCTGCGTCATGGCATCCAGTTCGGCATGGCTGCACCGCGACGCATTGGCGCGCACGCCGCGGATGCGCTCGGTCCATTCGGCCTTCGCCTCCAGCACCGGCGCAAAATGGGTCGGATGGGCGCAATTCACCATATAATAGGCTGGATAGGCATAGGTCGCGGCATCGACCGCGTCGATCGCCGCTGACAGCCTGTCCCCGGTGGGCAGCCGCCCGTCCGTTTCCACAGTGAAGCTGACGGCGATATCGGCGCCCAGTTGCTGCGCCGCCTGCGCCAGCCCGACAGCTTCGGGAATATTGGTCATGGTGATGGCGCTCAGCATGTCGGCCCCGGCCTCATGCAATTGCCGCGCCTGTTGCAGATGATAGGCGCAGGCTGCCTCCGCCGACATGATCCGCCCCGGCTGATAGCCGTCGCCCCTTGGCCCGATGCAGCCGCTGACGATGATGTCGGCGATGTGCGCGCGATAATCCTCCCGCAATCGCACCAGCATCGACACGGCATGATCGTTCAGCCGCGCCAGTTCCGCGTCGTCCATCTCCAGCGGCTCGGCCCAGTCCGGGCTGGCGCGCCAGGTCGCGCTTTCAAGGATGATTCCCGTCTCCATCCGCCGGGCGAGATCGAGGAATCCGCGAAAATATTCGTCCAGCGCCTGCCGCCCCTCCTCGCTCTGGAGCAGGGTGATGGACGCGAAACAGGGCAGGTCCAGCCCCCGGTTGAAGAGCATGTCGGTCTCAAGCCCGGCATCGGTCAGGAAGGGGCGATCCAGTTGCGGCAGCCGCGAAACAGGCATGGGCGCTCTCCTTGAAAGCCCCTGACATGATCCGGGTCATATATAATGATGGCAGGCCGACCGCCAGCGGCAACCGCAGCGGTCCGTCGCGTCAGGACGCCATCGACCGGGGCTGGGGCTGGCGCAGGTCGGCTACGTCGATCACCCCGGCGAACTCGACGCCCATCCGGTCGTCCTTGGACCAGCGCGCCGTGGCCTTCACCCTGATCTGCTCGTTCAGCTCGATCGCGAAGACGGTGCCCGCCGGCACGTTCCACAATCCCTCGACCAGGGCGCCGGTGGCGGAAATATTGCGCACGCGCCCGGTATAGACATGACCGTCATGATGGATCGCCACCGTGCGCAGCATCGTCTTGCGCTCCGGCCGGCTCGATTGAAAGCCGTTGGGTGCCGCTGCAGTGCTTCCGCCGCGATGGGTGATGAGCACCGAGTCGGCGGGCATCGGCTTGCCGTAGATATAGCCCTGGACATGGCTGCATCCCAGTTGGCGGATCAGGTCCAGCTCATCCTGCGTCTCCGCCCCTTCCGCCGTGGTGTCCATGCCCAGCGCCTCGGCCAGGCTGACGATCGCCTTGATGATCGCGCTGTTGCGATTGCCCCTGATCGCGGCCCCGCGCACGAAGCTCTGGTCGATCTTGATCTTGTCGAACGGCGCTTTCTTCAGATAGCCGAGCGAGCTGTAGCCGGTGCCGAAATCGTCGAGCGCCAGCCGCACGCCCAGCGCCTTCAGCCGCGCGAACATGGCGTCGGTGCCGGCATCGTCGTTCAGGAACACGCTTTCGGTGATCTCCAGTTCCAGCCGCTCGGAAGCAAGTTGCGCCGCGGCCAGCGCATTCATCACCGTGGAGGGAAAGCCCGGATTGGCGAATTGGGTCGGAGAGACGTTGACCGCGACGCGGATGCCGCCCGGCCATTGCGCCGCGTCGCGGCAAGCAGTCCGCAGCACCCATTCGCCGATCGGTCCGATCAAGCCGCTATCCTCTGCGATCGGCACGAACAGCGCCGGCGAGATGGCGCCCCGGGTCGGATGGTTCCAGCGCAGCAGCGCCTCGTATCCGGTAATCTGCTCGGTCCTGGACGACACTACCGGCTGATAGACGAGATGCAGCCCGTCGGCGGCCAGCGCGTGACGCAGATCCTCCTCCAGCCTGCGCCGATCCTCCGCATCGGCATGCATGTCCGACGAATAGAAGCGATGCACGCCACGGCCATTGCCCTTGGCCGCATAAAGGGCGAGGTCCGCGTTGCGGATCAGCGCATCGGCGGTGATGCCATCCTGCGGGCAGGAGGAAATGCCGATCGACACCCCGATCACCACCGCCGTGCCTTCGATCGAATAGGGTTGCGAGATGCTGGTGATGATCATCTGCGCCAGATGGGCGAGCGCCGCCGGGTCCTGACGGCCGGGCAGCAGGATCTTGAACTCGTCGCCGCCCTGGCGCCCGACCAGCCCCTTGTCGCCCATCACCCGTTGCAGCCGCTGGCTGACCTGCCGCAGCAGCGCATCACCCGCCGGATGGCCCAATGTATCGTTGACGCTCTTGAACCGGTCGAGGTCCAGCATCATCAGCGTGCAATCGCCCGGCCGCCCCTGGCGCTCGGCCACGGCCTGTTCCAGCGAACGCAGCATCTGGATACGGTTGGCAAGGCCCGTGAGCGAATCGAACTGGGCCAGCCGCGTCACTTCCGCCTGACTGCGGCGCATTTCCGTGAGGTCGGTGCCCGATCCCCGGAAACCGTGAAACTGGTCATATTCGTTGAATACCGGCTGGCCGGAAATGGACCACCAGCGCTCTTCCTTCGACTGGGCGGCGCACACCGCAATGTCGGAAAAGCCGGTGCGGGCGGACAGGTGGAAGCCCAGCGTCCGCTCGCCATCGCCCTGCCGCTTGTCGCCATGGCGGATGATCTCGGTGATCGGGCGACCGATCAGACCGCCCATCGACACATCCAGCGTCTGCACCAGTGCATTCGAAATATAGGTGAGGCAACCTTGGCGATCGGTTTCCCAGAACCAGCCGCGCCCGGTCCGCTCATGTTCCTGCAACAGCCGGTCGGACCGCTGCGCGCGAAGATCCTGGCGATGCCGTTCGATCGCGCGTTCGCGATCCGCCGTCGCCTGTCGCACCGCAGCGATCGCCATCACGAAGACGCAGCTCGCCATCAGCCCGACCTGCGTCATCCCCGCCCTGTCCACCACCGACACCAGCAGCGCGCCCAGGAAATAGACGATCCCCAGCAAGCGCCGGTCGCCGAACACGCACACGGCCAGCAACGCCACCGCCAGTTCGGGCACCGCCGCCAGGAAAATGGCGTCCGAGGCGGCGTTCGGCTCGCTGTTCAGCCACAGGCTGTAGGTCAGGCCCGACAGGAACACCATCGGCAGCATCAGCCAGTTCTGGACATGCGGCATCAACTGCTGGAACGGCTTCTGACGCGGCAGGATCATCAATGTGCCATCGACCAGCAGCATAATCGCCAGCACGGCCGCCTGCTGGACATCGCCAGACCGGTAGAAAGGCAGTCTCAGCAAGGCGAGCACGCAGATCTTGGCGAGCAGGATCAGCGGCCACAAGCGGGCGATGGAGATGAAAGCCCCGGAAATCCAGGACGCTGCGACTTCCGTGCCGCTCCGCGCCAGTCCCAGCGCCATCATCAGGGTGATGGGGCTGGCCGGGCTGTCAGAACGGGAAGCACGTACGAAGGACATGCATCCTTCATAGGCGACCAGTCATTGACAGAGAATTACTTCACCGCCGCCAATATTGGGCGGCGGTGGACTTTATATCGGCCAAATAATCGATTCAGACGCGCATCGGCATCAGCACGTACAGTGCTGGGCTGGAATCGCTTTCGCGAATCAGCGTCGGCGCGGCGGCATCGGCCAGATGCAGCTCGACCAGGTCGGTGTTGATCTGGCCAAGAATGTCGAGCAGATAGCGGGCGTTGAAGCCGATATCGAAGCCCTCGCCCTGGAACGCGCCGGGCACCTCCTCGGCCGCCGTGCCATTTTCCGGGCTGGTCACGGACAGGGTGATGCGGTCCTTGTCCAGGCTCATCTTGACCGCGCGGGTCTTTTCGGTGGCGATGGTCGCGACGCGGTCCACACCTTCCTCGAAGCTGCGCGGATCGATCTTCAGCAGCTTGTCATTCGCGGTCGGGATGACCCGGCTGTAATCGGGGAAGGTGCCGTCGATCAGCTTGCTGGTCAGGATAGCACTGCCGAGGCCGAAACGGATCTTGCTCGCCGACAGGCTGATCTGCACCGAACCCTCGACCTCGTCGAGCAGCTTGCGCAGTTCGCCGATGCACTTGCGGGGTATGATGATGCCCGGCATGCCGTCGGCGCCGTCGGGACGCGGCACGGTGACGCGGGCAAGGCGGTGGCCGTCGGTCGCGGCGGCCTTGAGGACCGGCTGGCCCCCGGAACTGGCATCTTCCGAGACGTGGAAATAGATGCCGTTCAGATAATAGCGCGTCTCTTCGGTCGAGATGGCGAAACGGGTCTTGTCGATGATCTGCTTGAGCGTTTCGGCCGGCAGTTCGAACACGGTCGGCAGGTCGCCCTCCGCGATCACCGGGAAATCGTCACGCGGCAGGGTCGACAGGTTGAAGCGGGCGCGGCCGGCCTGGATCAGCATCTTGCCCTCGGCCGCATGCAGCGACACCTGGCTGCCTTCGGGCAGCTTGCGGGCGATGTCGAACAGGGTGTGCGCGGAAATGGTGGTCGATCCCGCCTGCTCCACCTGAGCCGACACGCTTTCCACCACTTGCAGGTCGAGGTCGGTCGCCATCAGCTTGATCGCGCCATCGGCCGACGCTTCGATCAGCACGTTGGACAGGATCGGAATCGTATTGCGCCGCTCGACCACCGACTGGACGTGGCTCAGGCTCTTCAGGAGCGTTGCGCGTTCGATGGTGGCCTTCATGTCCCTGTTCTGTCCGTTCTTTTAAGCCGTTAGCCAAGGATTCGGTCGAATCCCGGCGACAATGATGGATGCTTCTTCATAACCGCTGTTGCGGTCCCTGCAAGGGTCGCCTTCACGCTTTCGCATCAGCGCGCTTGCAAAAGCGAATGGCTTGGGCTTTGCCGGGGAAATGCGCCGCGCCCTCCTTCTTCCGACCTTGATCCTGCTGGCGTCGATGCCTGCCCTGGCGCGCGATTCCTTGGGCATTTTCGAGAATTGGGGCGCCTTTCGTGACCCTGGCGGCAGTCAGAACGGGCCGCGCTGCTATGCGATCGCTGAGCCGGTGGTGCGGCGCGGACAGGCTCGCAAGGGCTTCGCCTCGGTCGGCAACTGGCCGCGCCAGCGCGTGCGCGGGCAATTGCATGTCCGCCTCAGTCGCGCCCGCTCCGCGCAGGCGCCGGTGACATTGAGCGTCGGCGAACGGCGCTTCACCCTGGTCGCGGGGCAAGTCGACGCCTGGGCGCCCGACGCCCGCAACGATGCACAGATCATCGCCGCGATGCGATCCGCCAGCAGCATGAGCGTGCAGACGGTCGGCGCGGACGGACGCGCCTTTGCCGACAGTTACGCGCTTCGCGGGGCCGCGACAGCGATCGATGCAGCGGCGCTGGGGTGCGCGAAACTGCGCTGATATGAAAATGCGCGGAGAAGCGCATTTTGCCGCACCAGCCCGCACCTCCACCCGACCACCCACAGTGTATCGTGATTGGGAGGTCGGGTGGGGATGCGGACTGGCGCCGTTCTTTCAAGAATCAACGCGTCTTTAAAATTCCGGCGAAATCGACTATGTGCGCGGCCATGCAGACAGCCGCCAGCCCGCTCATGCCGATTCCCGGCGCTATCGATCCTGTGCCCGTGCCCCGCGCGGTGACGCCCCGCGAGGATGGGCGCGTCGACCTGATGGGCCTGTCGCGCCCGCAGATCAAGGGCGCGCTGGAGGAAGCGGGGCTGGACGTGAAGGCCGCCAAGCTGCGCTCCAAGCAGCTGTTCCACTGGCTCTATCATCGCGGCGTCACCGACTTCGAGGCGATGACCGATCTCGCCAAGCCGATGCGCGGCTGGATGGCCGAACGCTTCGTCGTCGGCCGCCCGCAGGTGGTGGAGGCGCAGGTGTCGTCCGACGGCACCCGCAAATGGCTGCTCCGCTCCGACGACGGGCAGGATTATGAAATGGTCTTCATCCCCGATGCGGACCGCGGCACGCTCTGCGTGTCCAGCCAGGTCGGCTGCACGCTCAATTGCAGCTTCTGCCATACCGGCACGATGCGGCTGGTGCGCAACCTGACGCCGGGCGAGATCGTCGGCCAGGTCATGCTGGCGCGCGACGCGCTGGGCGAATGGCCTAAGGGCAGCATGGCGTCGGCCAATGACGACGAGTCGGACGAGGCGTCGCAATATACGCCGGACGGCCGGATGCTGACCAACATCGTGATGATGGGCATGGGCGAGCCGCTCTATAATTTCGACCACGTGCGCGACGCGCTGAAAGTGGTGATGGACGGCGACGGCCTGGCCCTGTCCAAGCGCCGCATCACATTGTCGACCAGCGGCGTCATCCCGATGATGGCGCGCGCGGGCGAGGAAATCGGCGTCAATCTCGCCGTCTCGCTCCATGCCGTGACCAAGGAAGTGCGTGACGAACTGGTGCCGATCAACAAGAAGTTCGGCATCGAGGAACTGCTTCAGGCCTGTGCCGACTATCCGAGCGCCAACAATGCCCGCCGCATCACATTCGAATATGTGATGATCAAGGACAAGAATGACAGCGACGAGGATGCGCGCGAACTGGTCCGCCTGCTGCGCCATTACAAGCTGCCGGCCAAGGTCAATCTGATCCCGTTCAACCCCTGGCCGGGCACCGACTATGAATGTTCGACGCCGGAGCGGATCAGGCGCTTTTCCGACATCGTGTTCGAAGGCGGCATCAGCGCGCCCGTGCGCACCCCGCGCGGCCGCGACATCATGGCGGCGTGCGGCCAGCTCAAGTCCGCCAGCGAGAAGAAGAGCAAGGCCGAACTCAAGCGCCTGGCCGAAGAAAAGCAAGCCGCGCTCGGATGATCCGGGGCTGACAGGCTGCGCCCATGGGTGCGACACGAAACCCCGCCCGAAACGGCGGGGTTTTCTTTTTGGGGGCAGATATGGGGGAAGAGATGATGACCGACGACGATATCGACAGGCTGGCCACGGGCTTTCTGGCCTGCGCCCTGCCCAAGGAACGCTGGACGCATGAGGCGCATTTCGCGACCGCGCTCTGGCTGATGCTGAAACGCCCCGACATCCGGCCCGAACGCGACATGCCGAACATGATCCGCCGCTACAATGAAAGCGTCGGCGGCATGAACAGCGACACGAGCGGCTATCATGAAACGATCACCCAGGCATCGCTGCACATGGCGCGCCGCCTGATTGCCGGGCTGCCCGATGGCGTGAGACCCGCAGCCGCCCTCGCCGCGCTGATGGCCTCGCCGCTGGGCGATAAGGACTGGCCCTTCACCTATTGGTCGCGCGAGCGGCTGATGTCGGTGGAGGCGCGGCGCGACTGGGTGGCGCCCGACCTCATGCCATTGCCCGAATAAAAAAAAGGGCGGCCCGTAAGGACCGCCCTTCTCCTGCTTTGATCTTCTGAGAGGGATCAGAAGCGGAAGCCGACGCCAACCAGGCCGGCGTCACGGCCGCCGATGTTGGCTTCATATTCGCTGCGCTGATATTCAGCCGAGATGTAGGTGTTCGGGGTCACGGCATATTCCAGACCGCCGCCGTAGCGCACGCCTTCGAACGACGCGCCGGCGCCGCTGACGTCGATGCGGGTGTTGGCATAGCCGACCTTGCCGAACGCCAGGATCTGCGGCGTCAGGGTGTAGCCGAGGCGGACCGAAGCGGCCAGGTCACGGCTGACTTCCGCACCGGCGCCAGCGCTGGTGGTGCTGTCGCTGAACGACACTTCCGGACCGAAGGTCACTCCGGGGGTGACGGCGAGGTCGTAGCCGGCGGTCACGCCATAGGTGAAGCCGTCACGGCCGTCGAACTTGTCGTAGCCCGCCGTCACGCCCGCGCGCGGCCCGGTGAAGGGCGCAGCGTCCTGAGCGAAAGCAGGAGCGGAGAAAGCAGCGGCAGCAGCAATAGCTGCGAAAATCACAGTCTTCATAAAGTCCTCGATATTATTCTTGTCGCCGTGACTTAGGTATTCATCCGGCGTTCAGGTTCGATGCCAAGCAATCATGAACTTATTCTCACGATTCCTCCTGCTTCTTTTCTCTCCATTATCAGAGAGAGAAGAGCGCGATCTGCATCTTGATCGTGCAGGGGCCATCTAGGATCGCCAGATTGAGTTGCAAAGGGGTTCAGCCTTTATTTCAATCAATTTCGCCCCTTGTGTTGCAAAACGGTTACAGCCCGCCCTGCATGCCCTTGACAAAAGGCGACTCTGGACGGGGACCGAAAATCCGATAGGATCGCGTCATGGACAGCCCGGTCGACAACGCCAATGCGATCGTCAGGCGGCACCGCCTGTCCACCCGGCTATGGCACTGGCTGAACGCGCTGCTGCTCTACACCTTGTTCACCAGCGGTCTCGGCATCTTCAACGCCCATCCCCGCCTTTACTGGGGGCAATATGGCGCCAATTTCGACCATGCCTGGCTGGAACTGGACCGCTTTCCCGGCTGGCTCACCCTGCCCGGCCATTACAGCCTGGCGCTGTCACGCCACTGGCATCTGGCCGCCGCGCCCGTCTTCGCCTTCGCCTTGCTCTTCTACATGCTCTGGAGCCTTACCAACCGGCACATCGCCCGCGACCTCGCCTTCCGTCGCGATGAACTGGCGCCCCGCCATGTCTGGCAGGATATCCGGAACCATGCCCGGCTCCGTTTCCCGACGGGCGAGGCCGCGCTGCATTATAATGTGCTCCAGAAGGCCAGCTATATCGGCGTGATCTTCGTGGCGCTGCCGCTCATCATCCTGACCGGCCTCACCATGTCACCGGGCATGAACGCGGCCTCGCCCTGGCTGGTCGATCTGTTCGGCGGACGGCAGTCGGCGCGGTCGATTCACTTCCTCACCGCCTTCGCGCTGGTCGCCTTCTTCCTCGTCCATATCCTCATGGTGCTGCTCGCCGGGCCGGTGAACGAATTGCGGTCGATGATTACCGGCCGCTATCGCCTGCCCAAGCCCCGGTCGCGAGCGGTCCCATGATCCTCACCCGCCGCACGCTCCTCCTCGGCGCGACCGCCTCGCTTGCGGGATGTGACCGGCTTGCCCGCAATGAATCCTTTCGCGAGGCGCTCTTCTCCGCCGAGAATTTCCACAAATGGGCGCAGCGCAGCCTGATGGCGCGCGACGCGCTCGCGCATGAATTTCGGCCGGACCAGATTTCTCCCTTCTTCCGCGCCAACGGCACCGCCAATCCCAATACGCCCGATTATAAGATGATCTGGCGCAGCGGCTTCGCCGACTGGCGGCTTCGTGTCGACGGACTCGTCGCGCGGAGATTGTCTATTTCGCTGCCGCAGTTACGCAGCCTGCCCCATCGCGAGCAGATCACCCGCCATGACTGCGTCGAAGGCTGGAGCGCGATCGGCAAATGGCGCGGCGTGCCCCTGAAGACCATCCTCGACGGCGCGGGCCTGCGCGACCGGGCGCGCCATCTCGTCTTTCACTGCGCCGACATGATGGGGAGCGGCCAGCCCTATTATGAGAGTATCGATCTCACCGACGCCTTCCACCCCCAGACCATCCTCGCCTTCGCGCTCAACGACCGCCCCCTTTCCGTCGCCAATGGCGCCCCGCTGCGGCTGCGGGTCGAACGGCAACTGGGCTATAAACAGGCCAAATATCTGATGCGGATCGAGGCGGTGGAAAGTCTTTCCAGCGTCGGCAGAGGCAAGGGCGGATATTGGGAAGACCATGCCGGCTACGACTGGTATGCGGGCATTTGACGCCTGCGAAACGACATGACAAGGTGGCTGCATGAAACTGTTTGAACGTGTTCTCAAGCGGTTGGTCACGCGTGGCCAGCTCACCGTCCATTATCATAACGGAGGCAGCTTCACCGTCGGACAGCCCGATCCGGCCTTCCCCAACCTGGCGCTCCGCTTCAAGGACGGGCGCGTTCCGCTCGACATCATCAAGGATCCGCGCCTTGGCATGGCAGAAGCCTGGATCGACGGCCGCGTCGGCATCGAAGGCGGCGGCATCATGGAATTCGTATCCATGATCCGCGCCAACAATCCGTGGGAGCAGGGCCGCTCCATCGACGCCAAATCCTTCGTCAGCCGCAGCTTCAAGTCCGCCCGCCAGAAATTCTGGCGCCTCAATCACAAGAGCCGGTCCAAGGCGAACGTCGCTCATCATTACGACCTGTCGGGGGCGCTCTACGCCCTCTTCCTCGACCGCGACCGCCAATATAGCTGCGCCTATTTCCCCGATGCGGACAATGAGACCGGCATCAGCCTGGAACAGTCGCAGGAGGACAAGAAGGCGCATATCGCCGCCAAGCTGCATCTGAAGCCCGGCATGAAGGTGCTGGACATCGGCTGCGGCTGGGGCGGCATGGCGCTCTATCTGCATCGCACCTGCGGCGTCGACGTGACCGGCATCACCTTGTCGGAAGAGCAGCTCAAGGTCGCACGCCAGCGCGCCGAGGAAGCGGGCGTCGCCGACCATGTCCGGTTCGAGCTGATCGACTATCGCGACATGCAGGGACCGTTCGACCGGATCGTGTCGGTCGGCATGTTCGAACATGTCGGCACCGCCCATTTCCGCACCTTCTACAACAAGTGCCGCGACCTGCTGTCTCCCGACGGCGTGATGCTGATCCATACGATCGGCCGCGTCGATGGCCCCGGCATCACCGACGCCTTCACCCAGAAATATATCTTCCCCGGCGGCTATATCCCCGCCTTGTCGGAGATGATCCAGGGCAGCGAAGGCACCCGCCTGATGGTGACGGACGTGGAGGTGCTGCGCATCCATTACGGCCTCACCATCCGCGAATGGTACAAGCGGACCATGGCGCACAAGGCGGACATCGTCGCTTTGTATGACGAGCGTTTCTTCCGCCTCTGGACCTTCTATCTCGCCGGTGCGGCGACCGTGTTCGAACATGGCGGCATGGTGAATTATCAGGTCCAATATGTCCGCGACCGCCGCTCCCTGCCCATTACCCGCGACTATATGCAGGAAGCGGAAGCCGCGCTGCGGGGGCGTTGAAATCGCATTAACCGTCGCTGACAGCCACGTTCCCGACCGGTTCAGTCAGCCGCGCGCATTCTCCTCCTCATACCCCCGACGGGGTCTTAGGAGGAGAAAGCGACATGAAATTTTTCTGGAAAGGCGTGGCGGCACTGACGCTGGCCGTGGCCGGACTCGGCGCGGCGACGGCTCCCGCACAGGCTCATGACGATCGCTATGGCTGGCGCGGCGACCGGGACGGTCGGTGGGATGGCCGAGGCGACCGACGCTGGGATGATCGTCGCCGCTGGGACGACCGGCGTCACTGGCGCGGCGACCGTCGCGACTGGCGCGGCCATCGCGGTTACGATCGCCGCTACGCTTATCGCCAGCGTTGCTGGAACGAATGGCGCTACGACCATTATCGCGATCGCCGCGTGCGGGTTCGCATCTGCCGCTGACGCGCATGGCGCGTCGCATATCGAGCGGAGTCGAGCAGCCGGCTCATGGCATGTCTCGACTTCGCTCGACATGACCGATTGAACCCTTAGGCCGCTTCCGGCATTTTCCCGGCATGACCGATCCCATGCCCGTGATCCAGAGCCTCTTGTCCGGCCTCCCCATCCTGCTGCTGCACCTTGGCAGCGCCACTCTGGTCTGGCTGGCGGCGCTCGCCATCTATCTGTGGATAACTCCGCATGACGAATTTGCGCTGATCCGCGCGGGCAATGAGGCCGCAGCCATTTCGTTGGGCGGTGCGGCAATCGGCCTTGCCGTGCCGCTGGGCTTCTGCCTCGCCGGGTCGGTCAATGTCTGGGACGTTGTCATCTGGGGCAGCGTCACTTTGGTCCTGCAACTCATCGCTTTCCGTGTGGTCGACTTCCTGCTGGGCGGATTGTCCGCCCGGATCGAGGCCAATGAACGGTCGGCGGCCATCTTCCTCGCCATGATGAAGGCCGCAATCGCCTGCCTTACCGCCGCCGCGGTGGCGGGCTGAGCAATGGTACAAATCGGAGCGCGCAGGAGAGGATGCGGCTGCCTGCCCTTTGCGCTGGCCGGCCTCCTGCTGATCGCCTGGCTGGGACAGGATATCGCGCCGCCACTGAAGGTCGAACAATATGACCCGCGCTCGCCGCGCCGTCCCCTGCCCCAATGGGGTGACGAGCATTTCGTGATCGAAGACCGGCCCGGCGGGCCAGCCGATTCCATGGGCACCGCCTTCGCCGTCGACCGCGACGGCGCCTGGCTGACCGCCGAACATGTCACCCATGGCTGCACCCGCGTGGGCCTTGAGGACGGCCGCTTCGCCCGACCCGTCTCGCGCATAGTCGAAAGCCGGGAGGCGGATGCGGCGCTGGTTCGCGACGGACTGCTCAGCCCCGACGCCCTGCCCCTCTCCAACCGAGTGCCACAACCGGGCACGCCCGGCTATCATATGGGCTTCCCCGCCGGCCAGCCGACCCTGGTGGTATCCGAACTGATTGGCTCCGCCAGTGCGCGGCGCGGCGACAGCGACCTCGCCCAGCCGGTGCTGGCATGGGCGGAAAGAGCACGCATCCCCGAAGGCGACGGCACCCTTTCGGGCATCAGCGGCGGCCCGGTCTTTGCCGAGGACGGCCATGTCGTCGGCGTCAACAGCGCCTCGACCGATCGGCGCGGCCGCATCCTCACCACCGCGCCCGACGCCGTTACCCGCCTGACCGTCGCCAGCCGTGCCGTGGATGAGCGGCCGGTCGCCTATCCCTTCGTCAGTCTTGCCGATGTGGAAGGCCGCTTCGCCGCCTGGCTCGACCAAGGCGTCATCCGCCGCATCTTCTGCGACGTCGACGAACGGCGCGGCAGTTGACGAAATATGGGCCGAGGCGCTAGGCGCAGCCCAACTTTCCAAGGAATTTGACCATGAGTGACACGCCTCCCGACCATCTGTCCACCAACCCGAAAAGCCCCCATTTCGACATGGAGGCACTTCAGCGCGGCATTGGCATCCGTTTCAAGGGGCGCGAGCGCAAGGACGTCGAGGAATATAATATTTCCGAAGGCTGGATCCGCGTCGCCGCCGGCAAGACCCGCGACCGCAACGGCAATCCGCTGACGATCAAGCTGAACGGCGAAGTCGAAGCCTGGTTCGAAAACCCGGCTGAGGGCGAAGGCGAAAAGGCCGCCGACGCCGAATAAGCGACACAAAAAAGGGCGCCGATCCGGGCGCCCTTTTTTATTGCGAGTTTTCCAGGCCAGCCGCCGAGCGGCGTCGAACATGCTCAGTTCAGCATCGTGTCGCGCTTCACGTCGGCGATGATCGCGCTCAGCGTCCGGTCTGCGGGCGCATTGTCAGCAAATTCGATCACGTCCATGTCGGTTTCCAGCCGCGGCACCGCCTTGCGCGCGACCTTCACAAGCAGCGCGCGCTCCGCTGCCGGCTCGCGCATGTAGAGTGCTGCGCGCCGGACTGCCGGTTGCTCGTCCCAACCATCCGTAGCCACCTTGGCAAAGCGCACGCTCGCGCCCAGCGAGGGGTCGGGGTTAAAGTCATGCAGCTTGGCCTTGGCCGGATAGATAAAGCCATAGGTCGGGTTGATCCGCGCGCCCATCTGGCCGGTCGGGCTGTGCCAGACACGCACCTGGCTCCAGTCGCCCGCGTCAGACACGTCGATCGCCAGCACATCTTCCTCGATCGCGCCGGGCGCCGACCAGTTGGCATGCCGGATCAGCACGCGCCGGTCGTCCACTATCCGGCTGACCACCGCGACATGGCCCAGCGTCATCGGGCCATTGGGACGGAACGCCAGCACCGCGCCCTTCTTCGGCCGGTGCCCGCGCTTATACTGCCCCTCGGCCTGGTCCCACCAGGTCAGCGCATCACCGCGTATCTCCACGCCCGACACGGTGCGGGCATAGGGTACGCATTGCAGCACGGCCGCGCCAAAGGCGGGCACAGCCATCAGCCCGGACAGCAGCAATGCCGCCGCCCAGCTCGTCTTTCGAATCATTTGCGATCCCGAAACGTCAAGAATCGCCCCACCGGGGACGATCCTAGAGCCGGGTTGATTGGGAAAAGGTTAAAGGCTCAGAAAGCAGCGCGGAGGCCAGCGCCACCGGCATTGTCGGCCGAGGCGACACGAACCGGCTGGTCCGAAATCTTCGGCGCATCGGCGTAGATGAAGCCGTTAGCCGGATTGGAGCGCAGGCCCAGGCCACTGATCGGACCGTACCAGACGCGCACGTCGGTCCAGTCATTGTTGGGCGACACATCGACGGCGCGCACGTCGCGCTCGACGCCGCCGCGATAGGACCAGTTGGCATGGGTCAGCAGCACTTCGCGACCGCTGACGACCTTGCTCACCATGGCGACGTGGCCGACGGGCATGGAACGGCTGGACGAGAAGGACAGGACGGCGCCGACGCGCGGTTCATGACCACGGTCATAACGGCCTTCGGCCTGACCCCACCAGGTGTTCGCATTGCCGTGGATGTCGATACCCGAAACCTGACGGGCGAAGGGTGCGCACTGCAACACGCCGGCCGTGGCGGGAAGGGCGATCAGGGTCGAGAGCGCAAGAACAGATGCCGCGAAAACCGCGCGAAACTTGACGAACATCCGATTGCGACCCCGACTTTTTAAGAACTTAACCCCGTTGAGGCTCTTAGGGCAGAGCGCGGACGAACGGACAAGCGTCGGGCGACGAATCGTTTTATCGATGCGTTATGCTGCGGAACGAAAGACGTGACCGGCCGTTACCGTCAGCCGAGTAGCTGACGACAAGTCGCTGAAAAGGCTCGATTCAGTCCCCGTCATCCACACCTGCCCGCCGGTTGCGGCCAAACGTTCGAACAACGCGGCTCGTCGCGACGGGTCGAGATGCGCCGCCACTTCGTCGAGCAGCAGGACGGGCGGCTGTCCCCGGTCGGCGGCGACCAGCGCGGCATGAGCGAGCAGGATCGACAGCAGCAGCGCCTTCTGCTCCCCGGTCGAACAGAAAGCCGCCGCCTGTCCCTTGGCGACATGGGTGACAGCCAGGTCGTGGCGATGCGGACCCGACAGAGTGCGGCCAGCTGCCGCATCGCGCCGCCGCTCGCGCGCCAGTCGAGGGGCGAGAGGTTCCTCGCTCCCCTCCTCACTCTCGATCGCAATTAGCGGCCGGGCGAAGGGTTCGTCGGGCTGGTCGGCCAGCACATGGTTGAGCCGCGCCACCAGATCGGCCCGCGCACCGGCCAGCGCCGCGCCATGCTCGTCCATCTGCGCCTCAAGCGCGGTCAGCCAAACCGGATCAGCGCGGCGCAGGTCGGCCAGCAGCCGATTACGCGCCCTCATCGCCGCATCATAGCGCGCACTGTGCGCGGCATGGCCCGGATGCAGCGCCAGCGTCAGCCGATCAAGGAAGCGCCGCCGCCCGCCCGGACTGTCGAGGAACAGCCGGTCCATCGCCGGGGTCAGCCAGACGATCGAGAGATGGTCGGCCAGCGCGTTCGCCGACGAGGCGACGCCGCCGATCCGCACCTGCCGACGGTCCGGGCTGGCGGGCGCGACACCGGTGCCCAGCACCACCCCGTCCACTTCCCCCGCAATGCCGAAGCCGCCCGCCCCATCCTGCCGCGCCATGGCGCTCAGTGGCACGCCGCGCAGGCCGCGCCCCGGCGCCAGCATCGACACGGCTTCCAATATGTTGGTCTTGCCCGCGCCATTGTCGCCGGTCAGCAGAATGAAGGCGTGATCGGGCAGGATCAGCGCATCCGCATGATTGCGGAAATCGCTCAGGGTCAGGCGGCCGATCATCGCGCGGCTTTAGCGGGGACTGGGCGCGGGGGGAAGCGTTCCCTTGGCCGATCAGCAGCGTTTGCGGACCACCGCCGTCCCGTCATTGCTGATGGTCATCGTCCTGCCGTCCGCCGAAGGCCGTATCTGGAGCGTCCGGGTCCAGCTTTGCCCCTCGCCGGTAAAGGCCGCGTTGACGATGATCAGGCCGTCGTCGCGCGTCCGCACCGCCTTCACCGTGCCGACGCTTTCATGGAAGACCAGTTGGTCCGGCGCGATGGAAAGTTCCAGATCGGCGGCGCGATCGCCGCAACGTTCGTCCATTCCGGTCCACCGCCCTTGCAGCCCAACCGGGATCAGCCCGTCGGGCGCAGCCGGAGGCGGCGGCGTATCGATCGACGGGGGCGGCTCGATCGGCGTGATCATGTTGGCCGGCGTCGGCCCGTCGCGCACCTCGGGTATCGTCTGGTCGACGATATTGGAGACGACGCCCGGCTGCTCCTGCTGCCCATCCTTCTGGTTGCAGGCAGTGATCAACAGCAGCGGCAGGAGCGGAACGATCTTTCGCATCGGGCGAAAACAATCCGGCCCACTCCCCGGTTCCCACCGCATGACTCGGACCCGCCGCCATGTTAGGCAGTGCGACGATATCCGGGCCAAATAACCAAGGAGAGTCGATGCCATGCCGGTGCTGGGAGTGGGTGGCCTGTTCTTCCGTTCGCGCGACCCCGAGGCGCTGGCCGCCTGGTATCGCAAGCATCTGAATGTCGGCGGCGGCTGCATCGCCGATCCGAAGGCGGAGGCGAATGAATGGGTGTGGCAGACGCTGGGCGGCCCGATGGTCTTCGCCCCGTTCAAGGCAGACAGCGACTATTTTGCCGCCGACAAGCAATATATGATCAATTTTCGTGTATCGGACCTCGACGCGCTGCTGGCGGACTTGCGCGCGGCGGACGTTGAGATCATCACCAAGCCCGAATGGGACGATCCGCAAGTCGGCCGTTTTGCCCGCATTCACGATCCGGAGGGCAATGCGATCGAATTGTGGGAACAGCCCACGCCTTCCTGACTTTTGGCCGCCTGAATATTGGAGCATCCTGATGAAGCGCTTCCCCCTCTTCCTAGCCGTCGCTGCCGCCACGCTGATGCCGGCCGCCGCCATGGCCGCGCTCGCGGTCGGCGCCAAGGCGCCCGACTTCACCACGCGCGGCGCGCAGGCGGGCAAGACCTTCACCCTGACCCTCTCGCACCAGCTGAAGCGCGGGCCGGTGGTGCTGTATTTCTTCCCCAAGGCCTTCACGCCGGGCTGCTCGGCCGAAGCGCGCGAGTTCGCGGAGAATATCGACAAGTTCAAGGCGGCGGGCGCGACCGTCATCGGCATGTCGGCCGATCCGGTGGACGATCTGGTCGCCTTCTCGACCAAGGAATGCGCGGGCAAGTTCGCCGTCGCCTCAGCCGGACCGGGTATCGTGTCGGGCTATGACGTGGCGCTCAAGATGCGGCCGGGGATGACCGACCGCACCTCCTATGTCATCGCGCCGTCGGGCCGCATCGCCTTCGTCCACAGCGAGATGAGCTATGCCGGCCATGTGAAGAGCACGCTGGCCGCCGTCGAGGCGATGAAGGGGAAGTAATCACTGACCGCCGTTCGCTTCGGGCTGTTCGCCCGAAGCGAACGGGGCCGAAACCTTACCCCTTTACATATTTGCCGAACCAGCCGAGCGTCGCGTCCCAAGCCGCCTTGGCCGCCGCCTCATTATAGCTGGGGCGGTAATCGGCCATGAAGCCGTGGTCCGCCCCCTTGTGCACGGTGATGGCGTCGGGCGGCGACTTGCCCGCCCTGGCGAGCGCGGCGTGCATCGCCTCCACGTCGGTCTGGGGGATGCCCTTGTCCAGCTCGCCATATTGGCCGAGCACCGGCGCTTTCAGCTTGGCCACTTCCTCGATCGCGCTCAGCGTTTGCAGCGCGGTCTTGTCCGTCACCAGCCGGCCATAATAGGCCACGCCCGCATCCAGATCGCCGCTATGCGCGGCATAGAGCCAGACGATCCGCCCGCCCCAGCAGAAGCCGGTGATGCCGCGCCGCTTCGCGTCCCCGCCATGGCTCCCCGCCCAGCCATAGGTCGTGTCGATGTCCGCCAGAACCTGGGCATCGGGCGCCTTCGACACGATCGTGCCCACCAGTTGCTTGAAGTCGGCGACCTTGGTCGCGTCACCATGACGCGCGAACAGGTCGGGCGCGATCGCATAATAGCCCGCCCTGGCGAAACGGCGGCAGATGTCGCGGATCCATTCATGCACGCCGAAAATCTCGTGCACGACAACGATGACCGGCGCGCTCTTCCTGCCTGCCGGTCGGGCAACGAAGGCGGGCATGGCGAAACCGTCGCTCGTGGGGATAGAGACGCTCTCCTCCGTCAGCCCCTCCCCCGATGTCTGCACCGCGCTGCTGGCGACCGGACGACAGGCCGCCGCGAACCCGGCGGCAAAGGCGCCGCCGGTCAGCACATGGCGGCGCTGAAGCCCGGTGCTGCCGATCCAGTTGCGATCCTCGGGAAATCGCCCGGACGCAGGGCGCTCATCATCGCTTCCGTCGCTGGTCATCGGCACGCTCCTCTACCCATGGCTGAAGCGCCGCAGAGTAGCGCAAGGGCAGGGAAACGAAAGGGAGGACGTGCGCGGAGATGCGCTTCCTGCGACACTGTAAAGCGAGGAACAGCCTGTTCAGGCATCGACATGGCACGCCACCGCCGACGGTGCCGACCGTGGCGCGGCAGGGCCGCGTTCTGCAAGGCGTGACCTTTTTTCCTTAGGGTTCGGCGCTTCTCCTTTGGCGACAGAGCCAGTCCCTCTCCCCATATGACGCGAATCGCATTAGGCAGGCGTCATGATCCGCATCGCTCCCCTCCTCGCCCTCGGCCTTCTTTCCGCCTGTTCCAGCCAGCAGGCCGCCACCGGCAATGATGCGCAGGCGCAGACCACGGCCCCGCTCCCGGTCGTCATCCGCACCGCCAACGCCGTGCACCGCTTCGACGTGGAGGTAGCCCGCACGCCGCAGGAGCAGGAAAAGGGGCTGATGTTCCGCAAGGAACTGGCGGCGGATGGCGGGATGCTTTTCCCGATGGACCCGCCGCGCACGGCGAGTTTCTGGATGAAGGACACCCTGATTCCGCTCGACATGCTGTTCGTCCATACCGACGGGTCCATCGCCTTCATCAAGGAGAATGCGCAGCCCTATTCCCGCGTCCCGGTGTCAGCGGGCGTACCAGTCGCCGCCGTGCTGGAACTGCGCGGCGGGCGGGCAGCGGAACTGGGAATCGCGGAAGGCGACCGGCTGGCCTGGGGCGGCTGCGCCGTCCCCAGGGAAAAGATCGCGACCGACCTGAATTTCTGCCCGTCCCCCGCCAACTGACGCCATATCCTCCTTGCCCACGCCCGCCGCAGCGGCTAAGCGCTTGCCCCATGGGAATCCTGGCTAACATCTTCACCTGGTGGAATGGCGCCACCTTCGGCACCTGGCTCTTCACGACCCGCAAGGGCACCAAGGTGGGTGAAGACCATCAGGGCAATGTCTATTATGAAGGCGGCACCGACCCCAATGGCCTGACGCGCCGCTGGGTGATCTACAACGGCGCCAATGACGCGAGCCGCGTGCCGGCCGAATGGCATGGCTGGCTGCATCACTCGATCGAGGGCGCGCCCGAAAGCTTCCTGCCGCCGCCGCGCATCTGGGAAAAGGAATTCACCCCCAACGCCACCGGCACCGCCAGTGCCTATCGTCCGTCGGGCGCGCTCGAAAAGGGCGGCCAGCGCCAGAAGGCGACCGGCGACTATGAGGCATGGAGCCCCGACGCGGCATGACCCGGCGTCCGGCGGGGGATTTCCCGCCGATCCTGCATGTGCTTCCCGTCCTGTCCTGCGCGCTGGCGCTGGCGGCATGCGGCAAGAATGACCTGCCGGCCGCGAACCAGTCCGGCCCGGTCAAGGTCGAGGGCAGCCCGATCCGGGCGGCTGCCAACGGCGCCATTCAGGGCACGCCGATGGCCGAGCGCACCGCCGTCATCGGCCTGCTCAACAAGCGCAACGGCCTGACCCGCGATCTGACCATAAAGCCGGGCGAAGCGTTGCGCGTCGGCGATGCGATCGTCCGCCTCCAGGCCTGCGAAACCAGCGCACCCTGGGAAAATGTCCAGGAAACCGGCGCGTTCGTGCAACTCGACGTTCGGTCCACCGCAGACAATAAGTGGCGCCGCGCCTTTTCCGGCTGGCTGTTTCGCGAACGGCCCGACCGCAATGTCGTGCAACACCCGGTCTATGACGTCTGGGTCAGAAGCTGCGCGATGGAATGGCCTGAAACCGGTCCCGATACGGTGAAGCTGAGCAGCAAGGGCGAGCCGGTGTCCGGCGCGTCGCCCGCGAGCGGCGCGAACGCCAGTTCGGCGGCGACGCCCGAGCCGGCCGACAGTGGTGAGGCTCCCGCGCCCAGCGCCACGTCGCCGACCGCTGCCCCCAACAACTGAAGATAGTCGCGCTGGCTGATCTCGATCGCGCCCATGCTGCGCAGATGATCGGTCATGAACTGGCAATCGAGCAGGGTGAAGCCGCCGAAGCGCATCCGTGCGACCAGCCAGGCCAGCGCCACCTTTGAAGCATCGGTGCGGCGCGACACCATCGACTCGCCGAAAAACGCCTTGCCGAGCGCCACGCCATAGAGGCCGCCGACCAGTTCATCCCCCTCCCACACTTCGACCGAATGGGCGAAGCCCCGCGCATGCAGGTCGCGATAGGCGCGCTCAATCTCATGATTGATCCAGGTCGAGGGGCGATCGGGCGCCGATTCCGCGCAGAGCGCCAATATCTGCGCGAAGGCGCGATTGGCGGTGACACGGAAGCGCTCGCGCCGGATCAGCTTGGCCAGCGAATGGGACAGGTGAAAGCCGTCCAGCGGCAGGACGGCGCGATATTTGGGTTCGACCCAATAGACTTCGCGCGCGTCGCGATCGTCGGACATGGGGAAGACGCCAATGGAATAAGCCTGCAACAGGATCAGCGGGTCGATCATCATGCACCATCAGGATTAGCAGACCCATACAGAAGGGCCAGCCCCCGCAATCGCTTTTGACGACAGATCTGCGGTCATTAGGATAGTCCCTATGCGTTATCTGCTTCTTGCCCTGATTGCCGCCGGGGTCGCCGTCCCTGCCCTTGCCTTGTCCAATGCGCGGACCGACCATAGCGGCCATTATTATCTGCAAGGCGTGATGGAGACGGGATCGGAACTGCTGCTCCGCCGCGATGGCCGCTTCCAATGGTATCTCTCCTACGGCGCGCTCGACCTGTTCGCCGAGGGGCGCTGGAGCGAGAAGGACGGCATCGTCCTGCTCACCGCCGAAAAGACGAAGGATGTCCCCGAACCGGGCTTTAAGACGCTGCAGCTCACCGTCCGCGATGCCGACCTGATCCCGCCCGACGGCCATGGCGCCTATGTGCTTCCACCGTCCAAGGAAGATTGACATGGATCGTTACGCATTTGTTTTTGTTTACCGCGATTTCCGAGCCGTCAGATGTTCCATCTGACTTGAAATCGCTTTAGCTTCATCGCCCATGAAAAACATATGCTTGGCGCTGCTGCCGCTTCTTTTCGCCGCCCCGTCCGCCTATGCCGCCGACGCCCCCGCCACTGGTCCCTATGCCGGCCGGATCGCGAAGATATTGAAAGCGACGCCACTGATCGACGGCCATAATGACTGGCCCGAAGCGCTGGCGGAAAAGGCGAAGGACGCCCGCTGGACGATGGACCTGACCCATCTTGATCCCAAGCAATATCATACCGACATCACCCGCCTCCAGGCTGGCGGCGTGGGTGGGCAATTCTGGTCGGTCTGGGTGTCGGCGGACCTCCCGCAGGTGCAGCAGGTCAAGGACACGCTCGACCAGATCGGCATGGTCCACAGCCTCGCCGCGCGCTATCCGCAGCATTTCCAGCTCGCCCGCACCGCCGCCGACATGCGCGCCGCGCACAAGGCCGGCCGGATCGGGTCGCTGATCGGCGTCGAGGGCGGTGGCCAGATCGACGGCAGCATGGCCGTGCTGCGCGCCTATCGGGAATTGGGCGCTTCCTATCTGACGCTGACCCACAGCCGCACGATCGCATGGGCCGACAGCGCGACCGACAATCCGCAGCATGACGGCCTCACTCCCTTTGGCGAAGCCGTGGTGCATGAACTCAACCGGATCGGCATGTTGGTCGACCTCAGCCATGTGAGCGAGGCGACGATGCTCGACGCGCTGCGCGTGACCAAGGCGCCGGTCATCTTCTCCCACTCCAACGCCCGCGCGCTCTGCAACACGTCGCGCAACGTGTCTGATGCGGTGCTCAAGCAGGTTGCGGCCAATGGCGGCGTGGTGATGGTCAATTTCGCCGCCCAATATGTGTCCGAGGCGCGCCGCGTCTGGGGATCGGACCGCAGCGCCGAAATCACCCGCAACAACGCTCCGCCCTTCGGCGGCCTGCATATCGGCGATCCGGCCGGCGCGGCCAAGGCGCTGGCCGACTGGGAAAAGACGAATCCCGAACCGGTCACGACAATCGGCCAGGTCGCCGACCATGTAGAGCATATCGTCAAGGTCGCCGGCATCGACCATGTGGGCATCGGCAGCGACTTCGACGGCGTGGGCGCCCTGCCCCAGGGTCTGAGCGGGGTCGAAACCTATCCCGCCCTGCTCGCCGAACTGATGCGCCGCGGCTGGAGCGACGCCAACATCGCCAAGCTGGCGGGCGAGAATGTCCTGCGCGTCATGGCAACGGCGGAAAAGGTTGCAGCGAGCATGAAGGGTGAACCGGAAGGCCATGCGGTGGTGGCTGCTGCCGGGAGCTAGGCGGCGCGGGCAGGTCTGGCTTGTGGCATCGCGCAAATGGTGCGGTAGGAAGCGACCATTTATGGCCGTTTCATGAGGATGGGCTATTTCCACAAAACCGCCATCTCCTTCCAATTTGTGTGAGCGGCATCCATCAAGTAATGCCAAGATATGGAACGACGATCACATAAAAGACGGTTTGGATATTGGTCGGCGCTAGCTGGGATTTGCGTGCTTTTTGGTGCGTGGGCCTATTATCGAGGAACCCGCAGTTACATCGATTGCGTGGACGGACATTGCCCTGATGCCGACTCTCCAGAATATTTTATGGGGGTAAGAAGTATGAATGAGGCAGCGCCATTCACGGCAATAGAGGTCATGATCGTAGTGGCTGCGGTTGGCATTCTCGCCCGCGCCATTTATCTTATTATACGGCGGGTATTGTGGACACTTGCTCCCTGAGCAGACATCCAGATCGGAACCGTTCATTCCTCGGGCGTGCCGTCCAGCGGAAAATATGGCCGCCACGCTCGCGCCTCTTTCACCGCGCGGGCGAAGGATGGCCGCTCCAGCAGCCGCTGGCGGTAGGCGTGGACATGGCGCAATCCTGGCGGCACCGGGTGCGACCAGTGCGCGTAGAAGAGGTGCGGCGCGGCGGCGCAATCGGCCAGGCTGAAGGCGTCGCCGGCCACCCATGTCCGCCCCGCCATGTGCGCGTCGAGCCAGGCATAGGCCTTGTCCAGCGCCGCCCGCGCATCGGCGACGCCCGCCGGATCCTTCTGCCCCTCCGGCCGCAGTGCATCGAACACCAGCTTCTGCTGCGGCGTTGCGACATGATTGTCGAAGAAACGGTCGAGCAGCCGCACCTCCAGCGCCATGACGGGATCGTCCGGGATCAGCCGGACCGGCCCCGGATGCTGGATCTGGAGATGCTCGACGATGATGCTGGCCTCGAACACGGCCCACCTATCATCCTCCAGCACCGGGAATTTCCCGATCGGCCAGAGTTGCGCCAGTAGCGTCCCATTGTCCGGCTGATCGGGTACGATCATCCGAAAGGCGAAGGGAATATCATTTTCGTAGAGCGCGATCAGCGCCTTCTGGCAGTAGGAGGAGAAGGGATGGCCGAAAAATTGCAGCATCGCCGCCCCTCCCCCAATGGCCGCATCAGTGGACGAAGCGCGCCACCACATCGCGATAGGAGCGGCTGACCTTCACCTGCGCCCCCGATTCCAGCACCAGGAAACATTCGCCGTTGGTGTGGGGCTTCACCTGCCGCACTTGGCTCAGGTTGACGATGGTCGAGCGATGGACGCGCTGGAAATTGCGCGGGTCGAGCCGCTTTTCCAGATCCTTCATCGTCTCGCGCAGGATCAGGCTATTGTCGGCGGTGTAGATGCACATATAGTCGCCGGCCGCGTCGATCCGCTCGATCGAATCCACGTCGACGCGGAAAATCTGCCCGCGATCCTTGATGTTGATGAGCTTTTCGAAGCGGTTGGAGGCCGGCGCATCGTCATCCGCCACGAAATCGCTCATCGCCTGCGGCGCGACTTCGGCCAGCACTTCGCGCAGCTTCTCGGCTTCCTGCACCTGCCGCTTTTCGCTCAGGCGCTGACGCACACGGTCCAGGGCGTCGGCGAGGCGGCCTTCCTCGACCGGCTTCATGAGATAATCGACGGCCTGCGCCTCGAATGCGCGGATGGCATGGTCACTATAGGCGGTAACGAAGATGAACAGCGGCGGCTCGACCTCCATCATTCCCTGGACGACGGAAAAGCCATCGAAACCAGGCATTTGAATGTCGAGGAACACAAGGTCGGGTTTATGCGTCTTGATGGCACGTATGGCTTCGCGGCCATTGGTGCAGGTTTCGATAATTTCGACATCCTCATGCGCTTGCAGACGCAGCTGAAGGCCTTGAATAGCCAGGCTTTCGTCGTCGACGAGGATTGTTCTGATGGTCATGCGGCCACTTTCGATGTTTCATCCATGTTAAGCGGAATTTCGATGATGACCGAAAATCCGCCTGGCGTGGAACGCGTTTCGAAGCTCTGTCGTTCCCCGAAGGCCTGAATTAACCGGTCCCGGATGTTCGGCAGGCCGACGCCCGTTCCCTCGCTCATCGGAATGTGCGGTTTCATCGCACCATCGTTCAATCCCGGCCCGCTGTCCGATACGACGATCCGGACATTTTCACCGGCAGGCTGCGCCACGACCGAAATCTCCGCCCCTTCTTCCTTGGGCGTGACCGCATATTTGATCGCATTCTCGACCAGCGGCTGGAGCAGCAGCGAAGGCAGGCGCGCATGGGCGACCATGGGGTCGACGGTAAAGCTGGGCCGCAACCGGTCCTCGAACCGCATCTTCTCGATCTCCAGATAGAGTTTCAGCGTCTCCACCTCCTGCTCGATCGTCACCTGCGCGGTCGGCTCGTTGATCAGCGTGTAGCGCAGGAAGGAGGACAGCCGCGAAAGCATGGCATTGGCCCGGTCGGTCTGCTTGAGCAGCACCAGAGTCGATATGCTGTTGAGCGTGTTGAACAGGAAATGCGGATTGAGCTGGTAGCGCAGCATCGCCAGTTGCGCGCTGGACGCCTGATTTTCCAGCCGCAACAGCTGATCCGCCTGCTCCTCGACCGTGAGGTAGAAATTGATGGCATAATAGAGCGCCGACCATGCGCCGATCAGCGTCATCGACAGGTAGAAGGCGCCCAGGAACAGCTGCAACCCCGCCGTCTCGCTACCCCTGTTCTGGGTCGAGAAGACCCAGCTGTCGATGAAGGCGACCAGCGCCGCGGCCAGCACCACCGTCAGGATCGATACGCCCCAGGTGACGATCGGCCTTTGTTTCTGGAGGAAGCGGAATACCACTGCGATCAGCAACGTCACCGAATATCCGGTAACGGTCGAGATGAGCACCGGGATCAGGCTGGACAGGGACTGCCCGTTGGCGATGGTGGACGAACCGCGCAGCAGGAAGGCGCCCGCCCACCCGAGCGATTGCAGGTTCCAGAAAGCACGGTTCTTGTCAGCGAAAAAAGGCTGAGGCTGGATGCGTGGAGCAGACATTGACCCCAGCCTAGAGACTTTCTTCACCGGGGTGAAGCCGGGTCAGGCCGCCACCGCCGGCTCTTCCGCCATCGGTGTCACTTCATCGGTGCACAGCCAGACCAGATCGCCCAGATCCAGCGCCCGGCCGTCATGCGCCTGGATGCCGATCTGGCGGATCGGCTGGCCATCGCGCTTGTCGGCCAGAACCTGACAGGCCGGTGTGCCGCAGCCCCAGCGCTCGCCCCACTGGCGCAGTGCAATCATCGCCGGAGCCAGACCCTGCCCCTTTTCCGTCAGGCGATATTCGACCTTCCGCCGATCGCACTGCATCGGCTCCCGCACCAGAATCCCGTTTTCGACCAGCCGGGCGAGCCGGTTGGCGAGGATGTTGCGGGCAATGCCCAGGGTCGACTGGAATTCCTCGAAATGACGGATGCCCGACAGGGCGCCCCGCAGGATCAGGAAGGACCATCGCTCACCCATCATCTCCAGCGCGCTGGGAAGCGCACATTGTTCCAGATCCTGGGCCAGATTATGTTTCATGGTCGTCACGCATAGCGCAAAGCAGCAGTCGTTGCAAAATCGCAGACTAATTGCTGCAACATGGGATTTTTTTGTTGCACGGCAAGGGGGTTCCAACACAATCGGGCAACGATGCTACGCCAATATGAACTTGTCGAACGTGTAAAACGCTATGATCCGCAGGCGGACGAGGCGATGATCAATCGCGCCTATGTCTTCTCGGTCCAGAAACATGGCAGCCAGAAGCGCGCCAGCGGCGACCCCTATTTCAGTCATCCCATTGAAGTCGCGGGTATTTTGACCGACTTCAACCTGGACGACCAGACCATCGTGACCGCTTTGCTGCATGACACGATCGAGGACACGCTCGTCACCTATGAGGAGATTGAGAGCGCCTTCGGCAAGGATGTCGCGCGCATGGTCGACGGAGTCACCAAGCTCAGCAAGATCGAGGCGATGTCCGAAAATGAGCGGGCGGCGGAAAATCTCCGCAAATTCCTGCTCGCCATGTCGGATGACATCCGCGTGCTGCTGGTCAAGCTCGCCGACCGGCTGCACAATATGCGCACGCTCCATTTCATTAAGAATCCGGACAAGCGCCGCCGCATCGCCAAGGAGACGATGGACATCTATGCCCCGCTCGCAGAGCGGATCGGCATGTACGACTTCATGCGCGAAATGCAGCTCCTATCGTTCCGCGAAATCGAGCCGGAAGCCTATGACAGCATCACCAAACGGCTGGAGCAGCTGAAGGAAGGCGGCCATGACAAGGTCGACCGGATCGGCGCCGAACTGCAATTGCTGCTCGCCGGCCAGGGCATGTCGGTCAGCGTCTCGGGCCGCGAGAAACATCCCTATTCCATCTGGAAGAAGATGCAGGAACGGCACATCAGCTTCGAGCAGCTGACCGACGTCATGGCCTTCCGCGTCATCACCGACACGGTGGAGGACTGCTACCGCGCGCTCGGGATCATCCACCAGACCTTCAAGATGGTCCCCGGCCGCTTCAAGGATTATATCTCCACGCCTAAGCGCAACGGCTATCAGTCGCTGCACACGACCGTCATCCATCAGGACAATGCCCGGATCGAGGTGCAGATTCGCAGCCGCGACATGCATAATGACGCGGAACTGGGGCTGGCGGCGCATTGGGCCTATAAGCAGAAGGGCGACGCCACCGACCATCACGCCGCCTGGCTGCGCGACCTGGTCGAAATCCTAGAGCAGAGCCAGGATGCCGACGAGCTGCTCGAACATACCCGCATGGCGATGTATCAGGATCGCATCTTCGCCTTCACCCCCAAGGGCGAACTGCACCAGCTGCCCAAGGGGTCGACGCCGGTCGATTTCGCCTATGCGGTCCACACATCGCTCGGCAACCAGACGGTCGGGGCCAAGGTCAATGGCCGCGTCGTGCCGCTGCGCACCAGTCTCGAAAATGGCGACCAGGTCGAGATATTGAAGTCGGTGGGGCAGGAGCCGCAGCCCGGCTGGCTGACCTTCGCCATTACCGGCAAGGCCCGCGCCGCCATCCGCCGCTTCATCCGCCAGAAGCAGCGGGGCGAGGAAGTCGCGCTCGGCGAGAAGCTCTATGAGGAAATTGTCGGCCGCTTCTCGCCCGATCTGGCCAAGGAACTGGGCGACAAGGCGCTGACCGCTGCGCTCAAGCGGCTGAAGCTGGAGGACCGGGCCTCGCTGATGGTCGCCATCGCCACCCATCGCGTGCTCGATGCCGAAGTGATGGAGGCGCTGGTTCCCGGCTCCACCACCGCGGAGGGAATGGAGGAGGCCCATCCGCGCCAGCATGAACCCGTCTCGATCCGCGGCCTGACGCCGGGCATCGCCTATAATCTCAGCGACTGCTGCCATCCGGTGCCGGGCGACCGCATCGTCGGCGTGCGCCGCACGGGCGAGCCGATCGAGGTGCATACGATCGACTGCCGCTCGCTGGAAGTGGAGCAGGATGACGACTGGGTCGACCTTGCCTGGGACAGCAAGTCGAAGGGCGGCACCGCGCGCCTTCAGGTGATCGTCAAGAACCAGCCGGGCGCGCTCGCCGCAGTCGCCAATGTCTTCGGCGCGACCAAGGCGAACATTCTGAACCTTCAGCTGGTCAACCGCGAAGGCCCGTTCCACACCGATATCATCGACCTGGAAGTAGCCGATGCGCAGCATCTGAACCGCATTCTCTCAGCGCTGCGCGCACTCGACACGGTGGTGCAGGCGGATCGGGTCTAACCCTGTTGAAGGCACGCATCGTCTCGCTGATCACGGTCGGCCTTGTGGCAGCGTCGACGAGCAGCGCGATCGCGTGCCTTCCCCCATCGCCACCTACTCTCTCCCGCCTGGAGGGAGAGAGTGACGATGGCTATGCCAAACGCCTGAAACTGTTCGAAACCGAGCGCGTGCGCCAGGAGCAGGAGGAAATCCGCCAGTTTCAACTGCAAAGAGATGCGAAGAACTGGTCATCAGCGGATCGCGTCATGCTGGCGGAGGCCGTAGAATTTGGCGGTTCCCTGTTGAAACCAAAGGTGCGATTGCGCCCTGTTCGCTGGCTGAAGGGAAAAGGAAAGCTTCAGAGTTTCCAGCTCAAGCCTGTCACGAGAGACAGTTGCGAATGGCCGGGAAATGGCGATGCGCTGGGGGGCGAGGTCGGGGAGAAATTCCTGATCTTCCTGAAACCTGGCTCCCCATCGTCGAAGACCGTTCTCGACAGCATATCAGTCAGCCGTATCGTGGGTGAACACAGCAACGCTGCACTGGACGAGTCCTGACCACGTCGTGCACATGATATCGCGGCATAATGGCCCCGTCCCACCACGCCAGATTCCGCGTGACAGCAGGGCCCAAAATCTGTAGGTGCACCCCCAGCAGGCCCGTGGCTCATGCCATTGGCCTTCCGTCCGAGACAGTTGGTGAAGGGAATTTGCCCTTCTTAATTTCCAGCCTAGACGGGGAAAAGTTCTTTGCCGAACGGGCTTCACGCCTGATTCGGGTCTGCCTGTTCCTGATGGATGCGGGCCAGTCGATCTCTCCCCTTCGGACCTAAGTGCCCCATGCCGCATGGCGTGGGTTTAGTCGTTCGCGGCAGCGCAAGCCAAGCGAACATGAAGTGGAGTAATGGCATGGATCGTAATCAGAAAGCTGAGGTCGTTTCCGCGCTGAACGCAGAGCTGGCAGAAGTTGGCGTGGTCGTCGTGACCCGCAACCTCGGCATGACCGTCGCCCAGTCGACCGTCCTGCGCCAGAAGATGCGCGAAGCCGGTGCGTCCTACAAGGTTACGAAGAACCGCCTCGCCCGTATCGCCCTTGATGGCACCGCCTACGGCCCGATCAGCGACCTGCTGACCGGCCCCGTCGGCCTCGCCACCTCGGCCGACCCGGTCGCCGCCGCCAAGGTTGCGATCGAATTCGCGAAGACCAACGACAAGCTTGAGATCGTTGGCGGCGCGATGGGCGAAGTGCTGCTCGATGCGGAGGGCGTCAAGGCCCTGGCGTCGATGCCGTCGCTGGATGAACTGCGTGCGAAGCTGGTCGGCCTTCTGGTCGCCCCGGCTACCAAGCTCGCAACCGTCACCCAGGCACCGGCTGCGCAGCTTGCGCGCGTCTTCAACGCCTATGCGGAGAAGGAAGCGGCCTGAGCCGCCCCTCTTCCGATTTTTTGACCCTCATCTGACGGGGCATATCGCCCCAAAAAAGGAAATATATCATGGCAGACATCAACGCTCTGGTCGACCAGCTCTCGGCCCTCACCGTCCTCGAAGCCGCTGAGCTGTCGAAGGCTCTGGAAGAAAAGTGGGGCGTTTCGGCCGCCGCTGCCGTCGCCGTTGCCGGCCCGGCTGCTGCCGCTGCCGCTCCGGCTGCTGAAGAGCAGACCGAATTCGACGTCATCCTGACCGGCGACGGTGGCAAGAAGATCAACGTCATCAAGGAAGTCCGCGCCATCACCGGCCTGGGCCTGACCGAAGCCAAGGCTCTGGTCGAGGGCGCTCCCAAGGCCGTCAAGGAAGGCGTGAACAAGGACGAAGCCGAAAAGATCAAGAAGCAGCTGGAAGAAGCCGGCGCGACCGTCGAGCTGAAGTAATCGTACTTGCCCTGTCGCAAGACAGGGCGACCCGATCCGGCTCCAGCCGGAGAACAGGGCGGCACCTTCGGGTTGCCGCCCTTTTTCTTGTGCGATGCCGGTGGCGGGAGGCATCAGGGGTGAAAGAAGCACAATGACCGGTATCTGACCGATGCCAGGGGCGGCTCCGCCAACATCACCAATGCAATGGCGGCATCCATGTTGTCGATACGTGCTGATGCCTTGATTTGCAGGCCGGGTTTTCTGCGTCGGATAAGGCGATGAAGCTGATCGTGCGCGGCGCAAATTTTGCGACGGGCGATCGCTTGGCAATGATCGCGAAGGAGGTCATGATCTTCGCATCCGTCACCTTGGAGAACGATCACGCCGCGCCATTGCTGGCGGGTGAGAACACCCTTGACACCATCAGGCGCCTTGGCTGGGGAAGTTTGACTGGGTGCTGTCAGTTGAGAGGCGTCGTGGCCAGCAAGGGAATGTCGGTCAGCAGGGAATCGCGCGCCGCTCCAGGCCGTTGGTGATAATCGAGCGTCTCGAGCAGCTTGAGGTCTTCGAGCACCAGATAAGCCAACATGGGTCCGCGCGCGCCGGCCGCCTCGTCATGGATGCGGGCGATCACCGCGCTCTGGTTTTCTTGGATTGCCGCGCGCAGTTCCCGATTGTGCCAGGGCTGCACGTCATCGTTTACTCACTAGGGTCGCACGCGTTTCCGCTTCCTCGACAGTTCGTGATGAGTTCGCCGAACAGCCATTCGATATCGCGGGATTTGCGCAACTCGACAAATTTCAGGGATATGGCCGTAAGAAACTACGGATACACTGAAATTTTCCGCGAGCTAACCTTGGCTTTCGTAGGCTCCTGCGCCCAGCCGGCTGAAGCAATTCTAGCACAACTCCGCCATTTTTGGCGAGAGTGGTGACCCCTACGGGAATCGAACCCGTGTTTCAGCCGTGAAAGGGCCGCGTCCTAACCGCTAGACGAAGGGGCCGTTCGTTGTCGCCGCCGTGGCAGCGCTTCGAAGCGAGGGCGCAATTAGGCGGGGACGGCGAAAGGGTCAACCCCCTAATGCCAAGAAAATTGCAATGATGCGATTTCTTGCCGTTTGATCCCGTCAGATTGCAGGTAAATCAGGCTCTTACGCGATCAATCCGCCCACGCGGCGTCCTCCAGATGCAGTTCGGCGGCGGGGCGGCTGCCCCAATCGTCGATCTTCGCCTTGCCCGCGACCCACAGTTTCCGGTCGCGCGGCGCGCCGAGGATCGCCTGGCCCAGATCGGTTTCGGCCTGACGGAACGCGATGGTCTTGATCGACCGGCCATCGTCGCCCGCCATGATCGCGCGCAGATGGCCGTTGCCGACCACATCCGCCTTGATGACGCGCATCGGCCCGGCGGCGATCAGCGGGGCGGGCCAGCCGGCCCCATAGGGGCCACCTTGCTCGATCGCGGCGATGAAGTCGGAATTCACCCCGGCGGGCGCGAGCACCGCATCGATCAGCAGCGCCCGGTCATCGCGCGCCTTCGACACCGAAGCCGACAATCTCTCGTCCAGATAATCGGCAAGCGCATCGATCCGGTCGGCCGCAACCGTCAGCCCCGCCGCCATGGCATGGCCGCCGCCCGCGACCAGCAGGCCGCTATCCTTGGCCGCCAGCACCGCCGCGCCCAGATCCACGCCGGAGATGGAGCGGCCCGACCCCTTGCCCACGCCCGCCTCGTCGATGGCGATGACAATGGCGGGGCGGCCCGCCTTTTCCTTGATCCGTCCGGCGACGATGCCGATGACGCCGGGATGCCAGCCTTCGCCCGCGATGACCGCGACGGCGCGATTGCCCTGCGCCGCCAGCAACGCTTCGGCCTGCTCCTGCACCGTCGATTCGATCGCGCGGCGTTCCTCATTATACTGATCGAGCTGCGCGGCGATGCGCGCGGCTTCGGCGGGGTCTTCCGTCGTCAGCAGCCGCACGCCTAGGTCCGCCTGACCCACACGTCCGCCGGCATTGATGCGCGGCCCCAGCGCGAAGCCCAGATCATGACAAAGCGGCGCGCGCGTCAGGCGGCTGGCGTCGATCAGCGCGGACAGGCCGATATTGCGCCGCTTAGCCATGACCTTCAGTCCCTGTGCCACGAAAGCGCGATTCAGCCCCTTGAGCTGCGCCACGTCCGCCACTGTGCCGAGCGCGACGATATCGAGCAGGTCCAATATGTTGGGCTTGCCACGGCTGGCGAACCAGCCTCTGGCGTCCAACGCCTTCAGTAGCCGTGCGCCCAGCAGGAAGGCGACACCGACCGCCGCCAGATGCCCATGAACCGCAGCATCAGGATGCTCGTCCAGCCGGTTGGGGTTCACCAGCGCGAACGCTTCGGGAAGCTGCGTCGCGCATTTATGATGGTCGACCACGACCACATCGACGCCGGTTGCCTTGGCCATCGACAGCGCCTCGAACGCCTGCGCGCCGCAATCAACGGTGACGATCAGGGTCGCCCCCTCGCCCGCCAAGCGCACCAGCGCCTCGCCCGACGGGCCATAGCCCTCCATCAGCCGATCGGGGATATAGGGTTTCGCGTTCAGCCCAAGATCGCGCAGCAGCCGGATCAGCAGCGCCGCGCTGGTCGCCCCATCGACGTCATAATCGCCGAAGATGCGCACATCCTCGCCGCGCTGGACGGCGTTGGCCAGCCGCTCGGCCGCCGCGTCCATATCGCGGAACAGGCTGGGATCGGGCATGAACTGGCGGATGGTGGGATTGCGATGCGCCTCCAGCGCGTCACGCGGACAGCCGCGCGCGAGCAGAAGCTGCGTCACCAGATCGTCGGGCAGATAGGTCGGGTCGCGCCCGTCAGCGGCCCCGCCCCGCCAGCGCCAGGGCTGGCCCGAGATCGATCGCGAAATATTGAGCGCAAATGTCATGGAATTGCTGTAGCGGCCCGGGAGTCATGAGGGAAGCACGCCAAATCATGTCGCAGGCGGAACCGTCGCAACCCGTTGGGCGTATTGCCTCTTTGCCGGGCTTGTGGAATGCACGGCGCAAAAGGGGCGACGCGATTTTCATGAGCAGACGGCAGGCCATTCATGTCCGGCGCATATTGGCCGTGGCGCTGATGACGGCCTCTCCCCTGCCGCTGATGGCGCAGTCGACCACGCCCCCGCCTGCACCCCAAGCCGAACCCGAAGAGCCGATCCTGCCTGACGACCAGTTCGAGGCGCGCCTGCCCAAGATCGAAAGCGATCCCAACGCGCCCCTGCCCTCGATCAACAACTGGATCGACCAGCAGATGCCGGCGCCATCGAGCGCGCCCGCCGAATTGCCGCCCGCGACCGACCCGGCCGAAGAACGGGAACTCGCCCAGCCGCTGCCGCCGCTGGACAGCGTCACCGTGCCGGCCAATGTCGCGGCCGCCAATCAGGATCCCAACGCCAAGCTGCCCGACGTGCGCTATGCGACCAGCATCGAAGGCTTCGGCAAGACCGGCCTTGAGGATGAATTCCGCGACGCCTCCGCCCTGATCGACGGCGACGGCAAGGCGGAAACCGCCGCCATGGTGCAGGCGCGCGCGCAGGAGGATGAGAAGCTCGCCACCCGCCTCCTCTATTCGCAGGGCTATTATGACGGCACCGCCCTCGCCAGTCTGGATCAGGCAGGCGACGGCACGCTGAAGGCCGTCGTCTCGGTGACGCCGGGCAAGCGCTATAAGATCGGCGAGATCGTGGTTAACGCCGGACCAACCGTGCCGCCGTCGCTGGTGCGCGACCGCCTGCCGCTCAGGACCGGGGACTATATCATCGCCACCAATATCGAGGGGGCGGAGGCCAATGTCGCGCTGAAGCTGCCCGAAAACGGCTATCCCTTCGCCAAGGTGGGCGATCGCGACATATTGCTCGATCCCGCGACGGTGACGGGCGCCTACACGCTGCCGGTCGAGGTCGGCCCGCGCGGCACCTTCCGCAAGATTACCACCAGCGGCGAGAAACAGGCCTTCGGCGCTGACCATATGGAGGTCATCCGTCGCTACAAGCCCGGCCAGATCTACGACAGCCGCAAGGTCGACGACCTGCGCAAGGCACTGGTCGCCACCGGCCTCTTTTCCAGCGTCGCGGTCGATCCGGTCCGCACCAATGAGTCCGCACCGGACGTTACCGAATATGTCGACCTGATGGTCGAGCAGGAGGCCGGACCACCGCGCACGATCGCGGGCGAGGCCGGCTATGGCACGGGCCAGGGTTTCCGCGCGGAAGGGACATGGACCCATCGCAACATGTTCCCGCCCGAAGGCGCGCTGATCCTGGGCGCGGTCGCGGGCACGCAGGAACAGGGCGCATCGGCGACCTTCCGCCGTTCCAATGCAGGCAAGCGCGACAAGACCTTCCAGACCGGCATCACGCTCAATCACCAGAATTACGACGCCTATGAAGCCTATACTGCGGGCCTCAACATCGGCTGGTCGCGCCAGTCGACCCCGATCTTCCAAAAGCGCTGGACCTACAGCTATGGCGCGGAAATCCTGCTGACCAACGAACAGGTCGTGACCAACCTGCTGACGGCGGACAAGACGCGGCGGACCTATTTCATCGGCGCGCTGCCGGTGCAGGTGGGCTATGATCGGTCCAACGACCTGCTGAACCCGACCAAGGGCTTCCGCGCCAATCTGCGCGTGTCGCCCGAAGGATCGTTGCAGGGCAATTTCTCGCCCTATGTGCGCAGCACCTTCGATCTCAGCGGCTATTATCCGGTGTCCGACAGCTTGGTGATCGCGGCGCGCACGCGGCTCGGCACGATCAACGGCGTGGACCGCGACGATGTCGCGCCGTCGCGGCGCATCTATGCCGGTGGTGGCGGATCGGTGCGCGGCTTCGGCTATCAGGAACTGGGGCCGAAGGACGTGAACAACGATCCGATCGGCGGTCGGTCGGTCAATGAATTCGCGGTCGAGGGCCGCTATCGCTTCGGCAATTACGGCGTCGTCGCCTTTGTCGATGCAGGTCAGGTCTATGAAAGCCAGATGCCCAAATTTTCCGACATGCGCTATGGCGTCGGCCTGGGCGGCCGCTTCTACACCAATTTCGGTCCCTTCCGCGCGGACATCGCCATGCCGATCAATCGGCAGCCGGGTGAGTCCAAATTCGCGCTCTATATCGGCATCGGGCAGGCCTTCTGATGGCGCAGGACGACACCCCTCCGCCCGCCACTGAAACCGTGGTCATCCGCGAGAAGCGCCCGCTGTGGCAGAAGATCGCGATCGGCGCCGTCGGGCTTGTCGTCGCGCTGGTCGTGCTGGTGGCGGGCCTGCTGCTTGGCCTCAACACCCAGCCGGGCAAGAAATTCCTGATCCGGCAGATCGCCGCGCTCCAGATGGAGTCGGGGATGAAGATCGAGGTCGGGCGGATCGACGGGTCGATATACAGCGACATGACGATCCACGACCTGCTCCTGCGCGACCCCAAGGGCGTGTTCGCGGTCAGCCCCAGGGTGCATGTGGTGTGGCGGCCCTTCCGCTACATCAACAACCATATCTCGGTCAGCCTGCTGGAAACGCCGCTGGTCGTGCTGGCGCGCAGCCCGCAGTTCAACGTGGTGGCAAGCGATCCCAACGCGCCGATCCTGCCCGACCTCGACATCGACGTCGACCGGATGAAGATCGGCAAGTTCGTGCTCGCAAAGCCGGTGATCGGCCAGAAGCGCGAGATCGCGATCGATGGCGTCACCCATATTTCGGACGGCCGCGCAATCCTGTCCGCCGACGCCGTGGTCGACAGCGGCGACCGCTTGCAGGCGAAGCTGGACGCGGTGCCCGAACAGAACCGCCTTTCCATGAGCGGCACGCTGACCGCGCCCAAGGGCGGCGTCATCGCCGCCATGTCGGGCCTGACCGACGGCATGACCGCGACGCTCGACGGCAAGGGCACATGGCAGGCCTGGGACGGCCGGATCGTCGCGACATCGCCCAAGGGCGAGCTAGCGAACATCATGCTCGCCGCGCGCGACGGCAATTTCACGGCCAAGGGTCCGTTGCGGCCGGGGCTGGTCTTTGCCGGCACCGTCGATCGACTGACCGCGCCGCAACTGGACGTCGACCTGTTCGCCGGTCTCAACGAACGACGTGTGAACCTGAAAGGCACGCTGCGCTCGCCCGCCATGACCGCCGACGCACAGGGCCTGATCGATCTGGGCAAGAGCCAGTTCAGCGCGCTGCGTATCAACGCCGCTCTGCTGACCCCCGGCGCGATCATGGAGAAGGTGAAGGGCAATGACGTGCGCGCCTCCGTCATCCTCGACGGGCCGATGGCGACGCCCTTTATTGACTATGACATCACGGCCAAGAGCATCGCCTTCGACGCGACCGGCATCGAGAATCTGAAGGCCAGCGGCCGGGCCGTCATCGACGCCGACCGTATCCGCATTCCGGTGAACGCTACCGCGACCCGCGTGACCGGCCTCAATGCGGCGGCCGGCGGCCTGCTCCAGAATCTCCGCGTGAAGGGCGACTTCGCCTATGCCGCGGGCAAGCTGATCAGCGACAATCTGAAGATCGACAGCAACAAGATCGATGCCACCGCCATCGTCCTCGCCGACATCGACAACGCCCTCTATCGCGGCGCGTTGAAGGGCCGGGTCAACGACTACAAGATCGACGGCGTCGGCATCGTCAACCTCAACACCGATGTCGAACTGATCCCCGGACCCAAGGGCGGCTTCGGCCTTGGCGGGCGGTTCGGCGTGCGCACGGCACGCTGGGAAAATGCGTCGGTCCGCGATTTCCTGGGCGGCAATGCGGTCATGTCCGGCCGGATCGGCATGACGCCGGAGGGCAAGTTCACCCTCGCGAGCCTCAAGGGCGCGGCACCCAATTTCACGATCCTAAGCGGCTCCGGCAGCTATGACACGGATGGCCAGGTCGCCTTCGACGCCACCGCTTCGTCGAAACAATATGGCCCGTTGGCGCTGACCGTGCGCGGCACGATGGAGCGGCCGCAGGCGGTGCTGCGCGCCGCGCGGCCCAATGTCGGCGTGCAACTGACGGACGTAGTCGCCAAGCTGAACGGCGAGGCGGCGGGCTACCGGCTCGAAGCGACCGGCGGGTCGCCCTATGGTCCCTTCTTCGCCAATGTCCTCATTCGCACCGCCAAGGGGCCACTGACGATCGACGTCGCCAAGGCGCGCTTCGCCGGGATCGACATGAACGGCCGCATCCAGCAGAGCGCCGCCGGTCCCTTCACCGGGCAGCTGGGGCTGAACGGGTCGGGCATCACCGGCGCGGTGAAGCTGGCCGCCGTGGGCAAGGTGCAGGGCGTCGACGTCAACGCCACCGCCAGCAACGCGAAGCTGCCGGGCGAGGCCGATATCGTGATCGGCCGGGCCATCGTGAACGCCTCCATGCTGCTGACCGACCAGCCGCAGATCAAGGCCGACGCCCAGATCGCCAACGCCGCCTATGGCGCTTATGTCGTGCGCAAGGCGCGGGCGCGGGTCGATTATCAGGGCGGGCGTGGCCGCGCCCAGCTGGTCGCAGACGGCTCCAGCGGCGTGCCCTTCTCGATCGCGGCCAATGCGGCGCTGCGCCCCGATCTCTATGCCGTGGCGTTGCAGGGCAAGGCCGCCAATATCGACTTCAAACTGGCGCAGCCCGCCATCATCCGCGTCGAACAGGGCGGCTATCGCCTCGAACCCGCAAGCCTCGTGCTGCCGCAGGGCAAGGTCGACCTCGCCGGGCGCTTTGGCAACGTCACCACGGCGCAGGCGCGGTTCAAGGATTTCGACCTCGCCATCGCCAATATCGCCGCGCCGGGCCTCGGCATCGGCGGCCGCGCCACCGGGACGCTGGATTATCGGCAGGAAGGCAGTGCCTTCCCGACCGCGACCACGCGCCTTGCCATCAATGATTTCCGCCGTTCCAGCCTGACCGCCGTGTCCGACCCGGTGTCGATGAATGTCGAGGGCAAGCTGTCCTCGGCAGGCGGCGACCTGCGCGGCCTGATCCGCGAGGGCAACGCCACGCTCGGCCGCTTCACCGCCACGCTGGCGCCTCCGGGCGCGGGCGCGAGCTGGAGCGAGCAGTTGCAGAACGCCCCGCTAGGCGGTGGCATCCGCTATGCCGGACCGGCTGACGTGCTCTTCTCCTTCGCGGGGCTGGCCGACCAGCAACTGACCGGCGGCCTTGCCGTCGCCGCCGATTTCAGCGGACGGCTGAGCGACCCGCGCCTCAACGGCGTCGTCCGCGCCAATGCGCTGACTTACGAGAATGAGACGTTCGGCACCCGCGTCACCCAGATGAAGCTGGATGGCCGCTTCACCAACGATCATCTGGAAATTCGCGACTTTTCCGGCCGCGCCGGCGACGGCACGGTGCAGGCGTCGGGCAATGTCGGGCTGGCGGCGGCCAGCGGCTTCCCGATGGACATCGCAGTGAAGCTCAGTCGCGCGCGCCTCGCCCGCAGCGAAGCGATCACCAGCGTGGTCAGCGGCACGCTCGCCATCACCAACAGCCCGGCCAATGGCGGCCTGATCAAGGGCGACCTGTCGCTACCCGAAACCCGCTACAAGGTGGCATGGCAGGGCGGCACGGAAATCCGCCAGCTGACCGGCGTGCGGCGCAAGGGCGAGGGCGGCGACGCGCTCGACCAGCGCCTCGCCGCGCGGCAGGCCGCGGCCAAACCCGCCGACTGGAAGCTCGATATCCGGGTGCGCGCCGACAATGAAATCTACGTAACCGGCATGGGTCTCGATTCCGAATGGAAGACCAACATGCGCGTCACCGGCACCACCGCCGCGCCGCGCGTCATCGGCAAGATCGAGGTGATCCGCGGCCGCTACAGCTTCTCCGGCCACCAGTTCGACTTGTCGCAGGGCATCATCAGTTTCAACGGACCGATGATGAACCCGACGCTCCAGATCAAGGCGGAAACCAGGATCGACACGGTGACGGCGGGCATCCAAGTCGCGGGCAGCGCGCAGCAGCCCGACATCACCTTCATCTCCACGCCGGCGCTGCCGCAGGACGAAATCCTCGCCCGCATCCTGTTCGGCGACAATGTCGCCAACCTGTCCGCCACGCAGGCGATCCAGTTGGCGGCGGCGCTCAACGGCCTGCGCGGCGGCAGCGGCGGATTGAACCCGATGGGTAAGTTGCAGGGGGCGTCGGGTCTCGACCGGATCGGCATCGTCGGCGGCGACGAGGCGACCGGGCGCGGCACCAGCCTCGCGGTCGGCCAGCATATCTCCAACAATATCTATGTGGAGGTGATCACCGACTCCAAGGGCTTCACCGCCACCCAGCTGGAAATCGCCCTGTCCAAGGCGCTCAGCCTGCTGTCGAGGACCGGCACCAATGCCGGATCGTCGGCAAACCTGCGCTATTCGAAGGATTATTGACGGTCGGCACCGGGCACGACGCAGGCCAGATGGACGGCGCGGCGTTTTCGTCTCTGCTCAATGGAAATCCCGCGATCCCGGCAATATCCGCACATTGCGGGGATGGCTGGCGGTGCGGGGATGGGGGCGGGACGCACGAGTTTCGGGTTGCTGGAGCCGGTGCATTTCCGCGCTGCGATCATGCACGCGGGTCGCCATCAGATGGACGACGCCTTCCTTGCTGCGCTGAATTTCGCCCTCCACCAGCATCAGGCTGCTCGCCATGACGGGGCGGCGCTGCATCTCGAACAGCCGTGCCCAGAGCAGGATGTTGGCGATGCCCGTCTCATCCTCAATGGTGATGAAGACCGCATTGCCCTTGCCCGGCCGCTGCCGCACCAGCACCACGCCCGCCACCTGCACCCGCGCGCCATTTTTCGCCGCGCTCGCCTGCGCGCAGCTCAGCACGCCCTCGGCGGCGAAGACCGGGCGCAGGAACTGCATCGGATGCCCCTTCAACGACAGGCGGGTGACGGCATAGTCGGTCGCCACCTGCTCGGCGAGCGGCATGGCGGGCAGCGCCGCGTCCGGCTCTTCGCCCAGTTCGCGCGCATCCCCGCCCCGCACCCGCGCCGCGGCAAACAGCGGCAGCTCGTCCGAAGGCGTGCGCCGCGCCTCCCATAAGGCCGTGCGCCGGTCCTGCCCCAGCGACCGGCAGGCATCGGCATCCGCCAGCAGCCGCAGCGCCCGCGCCGGCAGCCCCGCCCGCCGCGCTAGATCCTCGATACTGGTGAACAGCCCGCCCTCCGCCCGCGCCGTCGCCAGCTGCTCTGCCCAGGACTCGCGAAACCCGTCGACCTGGCGAAGGCCCAGCCGCAACGCCAACGCGCGGCCCTTCCCCTCGCCCTTGTTGATCCGGCGGGATCGCAGCAGCGGCTCCAGCCCATTGTCCCAACCGCTCATATTCACATCGACATCATGGACGGTGACGCCATGCTCGCGCGCATCGCGCACCAGTTGCGCGGGGGCATAGAAGCCCATCGGCTGCGAATTGAGCAGTGCGCAAGCGAAGACCGCCGGTTGATGGCATTTGATCCAGGCCGACACATAAACCAGCCGCGCGAAGGACAGCGCATGGCTTTCGGGAAAGCCGTAGCTGCCGAACCCCTCGATCTGCTTGAAGCAGCGGGCGGCAAACTCTTCCGTGTAACCGCGCCCGGTCATACCGTTGACCATCTTCTCGCGAAAATGATGGATAGTGCCGACATTGCGGAAGGTCGCCATCGCGCGGCGAAGTTGATTGGCTTCATATGGTTCGAACTTGGCCGCCGTGATTGCCAGTTTCATCGCCTGTTCCTGAAACAAGGGCACGCCGAAAGTCTTGCCCAATAGCTGTTTCAGTTCGTCCTTCGGCCCATGATCGGGGCTGGGCGAGGGATAGGTGACATCCTCCTCCCCGCAGCGCCGGCGCAGATAGGGATGGACCATATCGCCCTCGATCGGTCCCGGCCGCACGATCGCGACCTGTACCGTCAGGTCGTAGAGCGTGCGAGGCTTCAGGCGCGGCAGCATGTTGATCTGCGCCCGGCTCTCCACCTGGAACACGCCGATGCTCTCGCCCCGGCACAGCATGTCGTAGACATCGTCATCCTCGGAATCGAGGTCCACCATCAACTGATGATCGCCCAGCCCATTGGCCCGCATCAAGTCGAACGCCTTGCGGATGCAGGTCAGCATGCCGAGCGCCAAAATGTCCACCTTCATCAGGCCGAGCGCATCGATATCATCCTTGTCCCACTCGATGAAACTCCGGTCGGCCATGGCGGCGTGGTGCAGCGGCACCGTCTCGTCCAGCCGGTTCTGCGTCAGCACGAAGCCGCCGACATGCTGCGACAGGTGGCGCGGGAAAGGCGCATCGAGCAGCTGACCGACCAGCGCGCGCAACTGCACCATCTGCGGATTGTCGAGCGCGAAGCCGGCCTCGCCGACGCGCTTTTCGTTCATGTCTCGCGAATAGCTGCCCCATATCGTGCCGGACAGGCGAGTGACCACATCCTCCGACAGGCCCAGCACCTTGGCCACTTCCCGAATGGCGCTGCGCGATCGATAATGGATGACCGTCGCGGCGATGCCGGCGCGATGGCGGCCGTAACGCTCATAGACATATTGCATCACCTCCTCGCGCCGCTCATGCTCGAAATCGACGTCGATGTCGGGCGGCTCGTCCCGCTCCTCCGACACGAAGCGGGAAAAGAGCAGATCCTGTTTCAGCGGGTCGACCGAGGTGACACCCAGCAGGAAACAGACCATCGAATTGGCCGCCGACCCCCGCCCCTGGCAAAGGATTCCCTTCATCTTGGCAAAGGCGACGATGTCGTGGACGGTCAGGAAATAATAGGCATAGTTACGCTCGCCGATGAGCCTGAACTCTTCGTTCAACTTCTCGTGCACGCCATGGGGAATATGCGGCCCATAGCGGGCATGGGCGGCGCTGATGGTCAGCTCCTCCAGCCATTGCTGTGCGGTCCAGCCTTCGGGCACCGGCTCATGCGGATATTCATAACGCAGTTGCCGGAGGTCGAAGCGAATCCGTGAGAGCAGCGCGATGCTCTGCGCCACGGTCTCCGGGCAGGCGCGGAACAGACGCGCCATTTCGGCGGGGCCATGGACATGCCGTTCGGCATTGGCCTCCAGCAACCGCCCCGCCTTCGCCAGCGTCGCGCCTTCGCGGATGCAGCTCAGCACATCCTGCAACGGCCGCTGCGCAGGGCTGGCGTAAAGCGCATCCATGGTGGCGAGCAGCGGCACCCCCGTGCGTGCGCCCAGCGCCATATAGTCGGCCAGCCGCCGCGCATCGCGCCCGTCGCGCCGCAGCGCCGCCCCCAGCCAGACGCGGTCCGGCGCGAGCCGCGACAGACGGGTCAGCAGCGTTTCCAGATCGTCGGGGCGCGGCGGCGGGACGAGGCTCAAATGCCCCTGCCGGATCACCTCGCCATGGGCGCGCTCTTCATGTTCATAGTCGACCGGACAGTCATGCGCCTGCTGCTCGGTCGCCGTGGAACAGGGCAGCACGATCAGCAGCAGATCGTCCAGATAGGCGGTCAGATCCTCATAATATAGGATACAGTCGCCCTTTACCGATCGCAGATTGCCGAGCGTCAGCAATTTGGTGAGTTCGCCCCAGCCGCGCCTGGTCGCGGGATAGGCGACGATATCGGGCGTCCCGTCGGCAAAGACCAGCCGGGCGCCGGCCACGACCCGCAGGTCCATCTGGCAGGCGGCTTCCTCTTGCGCCGTCAGTTCAAGCGGCTCACCCCTCTCCTTCTTTTCCTCCAGCAGAAGTTCCCGTGCCTTGGCCGGCGCATCCCGTCGCGCTTTCCACGCCCGCACCACTCCCGCCACCGTATTGCGATCGGCAATGCCGATGCCGGTGAGGCCAAGATCGTTCGCCCGCGCCACCATGTCCGCGCCATGCGACGCGCCGCGCAGGAAGGAGAAGTTGGTGGCGGCCACCAGTTCCGCAAATGGCGGCGCGTCCGGCGGCGGCGGCGGGGTGCGCTCCTCCTTCGTCTTTTCCCGCGCCGCCTCGATCGCATTCAGTTCGCGCCGGTCGATCGATTTGGGCTTGGTCGGATCGGGATAGCCCTTCCGCCGATGCCCCGTCTCGCCGCTCATGCGAACAGGCCGTGAATATACCAGCCGGGATGTTCCGCCTCCGCGCCATATAGCCCGTGGCGGAAGATCCAGTAGCGCCGCCCGCGCGCATCCTCGACCCGATAATAGTCGCGGGTGCGGCCGGCGCTTTCGCCTTCGGTCGCGCCATCCTTCGCCTTCCACCATTCGGGCGCGATCCGTTCCGGGCCTTCATAGCGGATGATGTCGTGCAGCGTGCGCCGCCAGCGGAAGCGGTGCGGCGGGCCATCGGGCACCTCGGCGACCACCTCGATCGGCTGGGGCGGGTCGAACAGATGAAGCGGGCGCATCGGCGGGTCGCCCGGCTCGCTCTCCGCCTCCCGGTTGCTTGGCCCGTTCTTGGGCCAATTTTCCGGCGCGCGACTTTCCACCGCTGGCAGCGCAAGCTGCGCCTGTTCGGGGATATGGCTGTCGCGCGGTTCCAACCGCTGGATGCGGGCGCGCCCGGCGCGGATCGACAGGCGATCGACCAGCGCAGCGACGCTGTCCTCGCGCCGCGCCTCTCCGCCCTCCAGCGCCAGTTGCGTGGGGGCCAGCTTCTCCGCCTGCGGCACGGTGAGGCGCAGCATGTCGAAGCCGAAGCCCGGATCGATCGGGTCTGACAGCGCGTCGATCCGCTCGCGCATCAGCCGCAGGATCGCGGGTGCGTCGCGCATCGGCAGGCTGGTTTCGACCCGCAGCGGGAAGGCGAGGCCGTCGCTGCGGAAGAAGACCGCCTCGAACCGCCGCCCGCCCTCGCCCCGCTCGGCCAGCCGCTCGCCCGCCTCCGCTGCCATCTCCTCCAGAATCTTGAGCGCATAGGCGGTGCTGCCCAGCGGCTCGGCAAAGCGACGGTCGATGCGGACGGCGGGGCGCGGACGGCGCGGCCTGAGCGGGCGATGTCCCAAGCCCAGCAAAGCATGGAGCGCATCGACCGCCTCCTCGCCGAAACGCGCGGCCAGTGCGGCGGCGGGCCGGGCGGCAAGGTCGCCCACCGTGCGCAACCCCGCCCGGCGCAGCGCCACCGCGCTTTCCCCCTCCAGCCCCAGCGCCTCCACCGGCAGGCGGCGCACGGCGGCATCCTCGTCGGGCGCGGGCGGCACCGGGAAGCGGGCGAGCGCATGGGCGGCCTCGGGACTGCCCGCAATGGCGTGGCGCACGCGCAGCCCATGCCGCTCCAGCCGCGCCGCAGCCTCGGCCGCCAGCGCCTCCTCCCCGCCCCACAAATGACCGCAGCCGCTGATATCGAGCATCAGCCCGTCGGCGCCATCCGGCGCGGCATTGGGGGTATAGCGGGCGCAACCGTCGCACAGCCGCTCCAGCCAGTCCTGATCGGCATGGGGGTCGGCATCGAAGACGCGCAAATCCGGCTCGCGCGCCCGCGCGTCGGCCAGCGTCATGCCCGGCGTCAGGCCGATCGTCAGCCCGTCGGCATTGACCGCCGCCAGCCGCATCGCACCGCGCACCGCCTCCACGACGATAGCCGGGCCATCACCTCCCCCCCCTTCACTTCCAGCCGCCCAGAGATCGGGCCGCATGATCCGCAGCCGGTCGATCGGCAGGAAGGGGAAGCTGAGCGCCAGATAGCGCCGCACCGTCATCGCCGCTTCGCTGTTCTGCATGATGGCGTTCATCGCCTACGTCTCCGAATATCCCCTTTTCCCTGTCCCACATCAGCCGCCAGGCCTGCCCGTCCGGCCCCGCCCGCCGCCGCAACAGGGTGAGGGCAAAGCTGGTCTGGCCCGGCGCATTGCCGGGCAGCGGCGCAGAGGGCGCGGCGGCCACCCGCCAGCGGGTTTCCGCCGCGCTCGGCACCGGCTCTGCATCGATCCGCAAGATGAGGGCGGTGACGCCTGATCCCTCCGCCGCCAGCGCCAGCCGCCGACTGGCGGTGAGGTCGAGCAACGGCGCACGCCCGCGCAATTCGATCAGCAGCGCGCCCAAAGCCGGGCAACGCAACGCATCCACCGCCGCACGCAGCAGCATCGAATCGTCCGGCATGATGCCGAGCAGCAGCCGGTCGGGATCGATGCCCAGCGCGGCAAGGCCCGGCCCATAGGGATGGCCGCCCGCCTTCCCCGCCGCGACCGTGCGCAGCCAGAGCAGCGGCGCGTCGCCGCTGGCCTGCCGGCTCCAGAGCAGGGACAGGCCAGCCGCCGCCGCTTCGTCCGCACTCTCTCCGAACAGTTCGTGCAGCCGCCCGCGCGCCAGCCCGCCGCCCAGCGCCGCGTCCAGCCCGTCATGCCCGCTGGCGAAGCGCGCGCAGGGCTGTGACGCTGGCGCGCGGTCCAGCGATGCGATATGCCGCTTCAAGGCGGCAAGGCTGTGCAGCGACTCGCTCATGACATTTTGTTCCTGTTATGTTCTTATCATCCACAGGAACGGCACAAGTCAATGCGGGCAAGGCAATAGCGGCCATCTTTCGACGTAAAGTATCAACCATGGCTGGCCGCTTTGAGGCGTCGAAAATTGCTGTCCCTTGCGCTTACACCCGCGAGTGTGCGCCCGCGGACGGTGTGAACTTCGTTTCAGAATAAACACTTCTGGAAAGTTTGCGGTCAGCCTAATTGACCGGCGGTCGCCGCCGATAACTCAGCGCCTCGGCCACATGCACCCGCCCGACCCGTTCGGCGCCGGCCAGATCGGCGACGGTGCGCGCCACCCGCAATACCCGCGTATAGCCGCGCGCCGACAATTTCATCGCGGCAGCGGCCTGCGCCAGCAATTGCCGCCCCGCCTCGTCCGGTCCGGCGACTTCCTCCAGCCGTTCGCCATCTACCTCGGCATTGGTGCGCGTCCTGCTCCCGGCATAGCGCGCCGTCTGCACCGCCCGCGCCGCCGCGACCCGCGCCGCCACCTCGGCCGATCCCTCGCTGGGCGGGGGCAGCACCAGATCGGCGGCCGTCACCGCCTGCACCTCGACATGCAGGTCGATGCGATCGAGCAGCGGTCCCGACACCTTGGCCTGATAGTCGGACGCACAGCGCGGCGCGCGCGAGCAGGCCAGCGCCGGATCGCCCAGATGTCCGCAGCGGCAGGGATTCATCGCCGCGATCAGCTGGACGCGCGCCGGGAAGGTCACATGGGCATTGGCCCGCGCCACCGTCACCTCGCCCGTTTCCAGCGGCTGGCGCAGCGAATCGAGCACGGTGCGCTGAAACTCCGGCAGTTCATCAAGGAACAGGACGCCCAGATGGGCCATCGACACTTCGCCCGGCCGCGCCTTGAGGCCGCCGCCGACCAGAGCCGCCATCGACGCGCTGTGATGCGGATTGCGGAACGGCCGCGCGCGGCTGATCCGACCGCCCTCCAGCGTGCCGGCGACGCTGGCCACCATGGAACTTTCCAGCGCCTCGGACGGGGTCATGTCGGGGAGGATGCCGGGCAGGCAGCTCGCCATCAGCGACTTGCCCGCACCGGGTGGCCCGACCATCAGCAGATTATGGCCGCCCGCCGCCGCAATCTCCAGTGCGCGCTTGGCGACTTCCTGGCCCTTCACCTGTTTCAGATCGGCGGTCCGCACCGGCGCTTCGACTGTACCCGGCTGGGGCGGCGACAAGGCGGAGGTGCCCTTGAAATGGTTGAGCAGGCTCAGCAGGTCGGGCGCGGCGATCACCTCCACCTGTCCCGCCCAGGCCGCCTCTGCGCCCTGCGCGGCCGGGCAGACCAGCCCCATCTCCTGCCCGCCGGCATGAAGCGCGGCGAGCAGCACGCCGGGCGACGGCGCGGTTCGCCCATCCAGCCCCAGTTCGCCGACGACGACATAGCCCGACAGCGTCTCCGCATCGATCACGCCCATCGCACCCAGCAGGGCGAGCGCGATCGGGAGATCGAAGTGGCTCCCCTCTTTCGGCAAGTCGGCGGGCGACAGGTTCACCGTGATCCGCTTGGGCGGCAGCGACAGGCCGATGGCAGCGATGGCGTTGCGGACCCGCTCGCGGCTTTCGGCCACCGCCTTGTCAGGCAAGCCGACAAGGATGAAATTGGGGAGGCCAGGAACCAGCTGGCACTGCACCTCCACGGCGCGCGCTTCCAGGCCCAGATAGGCAACCGTCGAAACCGTAGCGACCAAAGTCCTGAATCCCCCAATTCAGCTGAGCAGCAATTTACCGATGCAGCAGGATCATTCGACCAGTTGCTCCGGCCGCCCCTTGAATCCCTGCGCCACGACATACCATTCGACGCTGCCCTTGCGGCTAGCGGGCGGCTTGGCGTGCTTGATCGTCGTGAAATGCTTCTTGAGCACCGCCAGCAATTCCGCGTCGGTGCCGCCAGCGAAGACCTTGGCGACGAAGGTACCGCCCTTGCGCAGATTCTCGACCGCGAACAAAGCCGCCGCCTCGACCAACCCCATGGTGCGCAGGTGATCGGTCTGGGCATGGCCGACCGTATTGGCCGCCATATCGGAAATCACCAGATCCGGCTCCTGCCCCAGCGCCTCGCGCAGCAGGTCAGGCGCCTTGTCGTCCATGAAGTCCATTTCGAACAGGGTGACACCGGGGATCGGATCGACCGGCAAAAGGTCGATGCCGACCACGGCCGCCTTGGGCGCCATCTTGCGCACCACCTGCGCCCAGCCGCCGGGCGCGACGCCAAGGTCGACGACGGCGCGCGATCCCTTTACGAAATGGAATTTCTCGTCCAGCTCGATCAGCTTGAAGGCGGCGCGACTGCGCCAGCCTTCCTGCTTGGCCTTGTGGACATAGGGATCGTTCAGGTGCCGCTCCAGCCAGCGTACCGACTGCGCCGTGCGCCCCTTGGCCGACTTGACCCGCACCTTGCCGGCGCCGGATCCTCTCATAATTTGGCTCTCACATCACTCTCCCGTCGCGGTCCATCAGCCCGCGCAATATGCCTTCCCGAATGCCCCGGTCAGCGACGCCCAGTCGCTCCGCCGGCCAGATGTCGAGGATCGATTCCAAAATGGCGCAGCCCGCCACGACCAGGTCTGCGCGCTCGGTCCCGATACAGGGCAGCTTCTGTCGCTCCGACAGGCCCATGCCCGACAGCCGGTCGGAAATGGAGCGCATCGATTCGCACGGCACAATCAAACCGTCGATCGCCTGTCGATCGTAACGCGGCAGCCCCAGATGCAGGCTAGCCAGCGTCGTCACCGTGCCCGACGTCCCGAGCAGGCGGATGCCCTCCGCTCCCTTCGGCAAGCGACGGGCCAGCGGCGAGAAGGCTTCGGACACCCGCGCGCGCATGCGGCCATAGGCGGCCAGCCGCTCGGCGGGATCGTCATGCTCGAACGCCTCGCTCTCGGTCAGCGACACCACGCCCCAGGGCGCGCTTACCCAATCGACGATGCGCGGCGCGCCGTCGCCATGGGCATCGACCAACACCAGCTCGGTCGACCCGCCGCCAATGTCAAAGATGAGCGCGGGGCCATCGCCCGGTTCCAGCAGCGCATGGCAGCCCAGCACCGCCAGCCGTGCTTCTTCCTGCGCGCTGATGATGTCGAGCGCGATTCCGGTTTCCTTGTAGACGCGTTGGATGAAATCGGCCCCGTTGGAGGCGCGACGGCAGGCCTCGGTCGCGACCGAGCGGGCCAGCGTCACATGACGGCGACGCAGCTTGTCCGCACACACGGACAGGGCGGCGATCGCGCGATCGATCGCGGCATCGCTGATCCTGCCAGTCGCGGCCAGCCCTTCGCCCAGCCGGACGATTCGCGAAAAGGCGTCAACGACGATGAAACCGTCCGCCGACGGCTTGGCGATCAGCAACCGGCAATTATTGGTGCCAAGGTCGATCGCGGCATAGGATCGCCGCTCACGTGCGCCATGAAGCGCGAATCCCCGCTGCTTCGACGGGGGAGGAATGGCCGCAGCCTTGCTCCCTTCACCCGGACCGGAGCGGGCGCGCTTGCCCGCGTAACGGCCGGCCGGGCCGGAACTCTGCGGCGATGGGCGGCTTTGCTGCACCATGCCGTAACTCACTTCTGCTTGTCGCCAGTCCCAAAGACGGGACCGGAACTTGCCATCATGCTTAAGCAGATACGGTCAGATGCGCAAGGAGGGGGCCGCCGCCCATCGCGGACGGCTCCCCCTCTACCTTACTGCGTGTAGGCCTTGACCAGCCGATAGAGGAAGGCGCGGCCGTCCATTAGCGACTTCACGCGGATGCGTTCGTTGAGGCCATGGACGCCCTGCCCGTCCGGGTCGGCGAACATGCCCGACACGCCGTAAGTTGGGATTCCCGCTGCATTGGTGAAACGCCCGTCGGTCGCCCCGGTCGCGAGGCGTGGGATCACCGGGACGCCCGGCCACATCTCCCCGGTCAGCGCCTCGATCGGTCCCATGATCTGGGGCGTCAGTTCGGGGGCGGAGGATTTGGACTGGGGCGGATCGGCCAGCGCCACCTTGACCCGCGGGTCGGCTGCCACATCCTTCAGCCGCTGGAGAATCGCATCTACGCTCTCGCCGGGGATAATGCGGCAATTGACGTTGGCCGTCACCGACTGCGGCTGGGCATTGGGCGCATGGCCGCCGGAAATGAGGGTCGGGATGCAGGTGGTGCGCAGGGTGGCGTTCCAACTCGCATTCTCCGCCGACACGACGGCATAATCGGCTTCGGTCGCCTTGCCCGCGCCGATCGCCGCCATCGCTTCCGATACCTTGCCCGGATAGAGCGGTGCCGATGCGCCGAAATAGGCCTTGGCCGCCGGCGTCAGGTCGACCGGAAAGTCATAATCGTTGACCCGCGCCAGCGCCGTCGCCATCCAGCCGATCGCATTGACATGCGGGGTCTGGCGCGAGCTATGGCCGCCCGGCGCGGTCGCGGTGAAGGTGAAGTCCTGATAGACTTTCTCGCCTGCCTGCACGCCCTGGCTCACGGGCTTGCCCGTTTCGTCCAGCGACCCGCCGCCGCCTTCGTTGAGCGCCCAGCCTGCCTTCAGCGCATCGGGCCGGTTCTTCAGCAGATATTCGACGCCGTTCAGCGCCTTTTCGGTTTCCTCGCCGCAGGTCAGCGCCAGCTTGATCGTGCGCCTTGGCTTATAGCCTTCTGCCTTGTAACGGATCATCTGGTCGGTGAAGGCGGCCGCCATCGCCTTGTCGTCGGAGGCGCCGCGTCCGTAGAAATAGCCGCCCTCCTCGATCAGGGTGAAGGGGTCGCGTTCCCAGTCGGCGCGCTTGGCGGCGACCACGTCGATATGGGCGAGCAGCAGGACGGCGGGCAGCTTCGCATTGCTGCCGCGCAGGATGGCGGTGAGATTGCCTTCCTTGGGGTGCGCCGGATCGACGACGATCTGGACATCCTCGCCGGCAAAGCCCGCCGCCTTCAGCCGCGCGCCCATGCGTTCGGCCGCGATTGTGCAGCTACCATCCGGCCAGCTCGAATCGGTTTCGACCAGTTCCTTGTAGAGGGCGCGAAACTCGGCCTCACCGCCCCGCGCCTGCGCATCGGGCGTCGCGGCATGGGCGCTGGTGGTGACGAGCAGCGCCGCGAGAAAGGCAGCGGCGGGACGGCGGAACGACATGAAAAAGCCCCCTCGGTTCAATGAGGGGGCGACATTGGCCAAAGCGTGGGAGGAGGGCAAGGCCTCCAGTCGGCATCTATATCCGTTCGCTTCGAGAGCAGTCGAGAAGCGGATAGAATTGTCCTTAGCGTTTCTCGACTACGCTCGAAACGAACGGAAATTATCTGCCAATCCTCAATCTCACAAAGGCAGCAGCGCCGCCACGATCTGCCGTTCCTCGGCGCGCAGCACGCCCCAGGCGCGGGCGGCGGCGCGGCTGTCCATCGCCTCGACGCCGATCCCCAGCGCCTCGACCGCGCGGACGAAGGGGCGTGGCGGCTGGCGCAGGTTCGCGCCGGTGCCAAGCAGCAGAAATTCCGGCCGGGGATCAAGATCGAACAGATCGCCCAGCGACTCCGGCGTCAGCGCGTCGACCGTCGGCGCATCGATCCAGGCCAGCGCGCGGACGGGGCTAAGCAACAGGCCGTCCGGAAACACGTCGTCGCGCACGCGGAAACCCCGGCCCTGGAAACCGGTGACGATCGGTCCCTGGCCATCATCGTCCCGGCGCAGCTTGATGCCGGAATCCGTCAGGGCCGCGCTCCATCGTCACGGCTTGTCTCTCTGGGACCGACACGCTCGGCATTGCCGGCATAGCCCTTCTTCGTCGCCTTCTTCTCCGCCGCGGCAGGCGTCAGACCCAGCGAGATCAGCAGCGAGGACGACACATAGATGGACGAATAGGTGCCGACGACGACGCCCAGCATCATCGCGGCGGTGAAGCCGCGCAGCACATGGCCGCCGAACAGCAGCAGCGAACCGAGCGCCAGCAGAATGGTCAGCGAGGTCATCACCGTGCGCGGCAGCGTTTCATTGACGGACAGGTCGATCAGCGCCTTCATGTCCATCTTGCGATATTTGCGCATATTCTCGCGGATGCGGTCGTCGATCACCATCTTGTCGTTGATCGAATAGCCCACGATCGTCAGCACCGCCGCCACGATGTTGAGGTCGAACTCCATCTGGGTGACGGCGAAGAAGCCCAGTGTCATGAGCACGTCGTGCATGATTGCAACGAAGGTCGAGACGCCGAACTGCCATTCGTAGCGGAACCAGGAGAAGATCGCGATGCCGATAACCGCCAGCATCACCGCCAGCACGCCGGTCTGGATCAGTTCGCCCGACACCTTGCCCGACACGGTATCGTAGCGGGAGAAGGTGACGCCGGGGAATTCCGCCGTCATTGCCGTGCGCGTCTTTTCCACGACCGTGTTGGCCGCGCCGGCGCCGCCCTGTTCGGGCAGGGGCAGGCGGATCTGCACCGTCTTGGGATCGCCGAACTGCTGGAGCGAGCTTTCGCCCACGCCAAGGCGGCCAATGGTGGCGCGGACCTTGTCGGTTTCCACGGCCTGCGGGAATTTCGCCTCGATCATCAGGCCGCCGACAAAGTCGACGCCCATGTTGAGGCCCTTGTGCAGCGTCGCGCCGACCGCGAGCACCGTCAGCAATGCGGTGAGCGCGAACGCCCATTTCCGCATCGCGACGAAGCCGATATTGGTATTGTCGGGGACAAGCTTGAGCAGTTTCATGATTTTCTCTCCCGCCCCGTCAAATGATGATTTCGGTCGGGCGCTTGGTGCGAACCCAACGCGCGGCGAGCAGGCGCGTGAAGGTCACGGCCGTGAACACGCTGGTCGCGATACCGATCAGCAGAACGATGGCGAAGCCCTTGACCGGGCCGGAGCCCAGCGCGAGCATGATGCCGCCGGCAATGGCGTGGGTCACGTTCGCCTCGAAAATGGTGCGGCTGGCTTCCTTGTAGCCGAACTCGATCGCCTGCACCACGCCGCGCCCGCGCCGCCGCTCTTCGCGGATGCGCTCATAGATGAGGACGTTGGCGTCGACCGCCGTGCCAATGGTGAGCACGAAGCCGGCGATGCCGGGCAGGGTCAGCGTCGCGCCGAGAATCCCCATCACCCCCAGGATCACCAGCACGTTGATGGCGACGGCGATATTGGCATAGATGCCGAAGCGGCCGTAGCTCAGGAACATGAAAGCCGCGACCGCGACCACCGCGATGATCGAGGCGATCAGGCCCGCGCGGATCGAGTCGGCGCCAAGGCCCGGCCCGACGGTGCGTTCCTCCACCACGGTCAGTGCGACGGGCAGCTTGCCCGAGCGGAGCGCGATGGCGAGCTGGTTGGCGCTTTCGACGGTGAAGCTGCCGCTGACCTGCGCACTACCGCCCAGGATCGGCTCGTTGATGTTCGGCGCCGACAGCACTTTGCCGTCGAGGATGATGGCGAAGGGGCGGTTGACATTCTGCGACGTCACCTGGCCGAACTTGCGGCCGCCCGACCCGTTGAAGCGGATGTTGACGATCGCCTCGTTATTCTGGCCAAAGCCTTGCGTGGCGTCGGTCAGATCCTCGCCCGACACCATCACCTGGCGCTTCACCGCGATCACCGGCACGCCGGTCGGGTTGTTCGGATAGGGCAGGACTTCGCTGCCAACCGGCGCACGACCCTGGGCCACTTCAGCCGGGTTGGCGTTGATGTCGACCAGCTTGAATTCGAGCTTCGCGGTCTGGCCCAGCAGATCCTTCAGCGCCTTGGGATCCTGAAGGCCCGGCACCTGCACGACGATGCGATTGCCGCCCTGCTGCTGGATGGTCGGCTCGCGCGTGCCCATTTCGTCGATGCGCTTGCGAATCACCTCGGTCGCGACTTCCATCGCGCTCTTGACCGCATTGTTGATGCCCGCATCGGTGGGCGTGATGACGATGGTGGAGCTGTTCACCACCTCGACATTGAAGTCGCGCTGGCCGGTCAGGCCCGCGCCCTGCGTTAGCGGGCGGATGCGCTCGACGGCGGCATCGACCTGGCTCGGGTCGCGGACCATGAAGCTGAGCTTCCCGTCGCGGCCGGAGATGTCGCCGATCGCGATCTTCGGCTCACCCCGGCGCAGTTCCGTGCGGACCTGCTCCTCCATATTGGTGAGCCGCTGCCTGGCGACATCCTGGGTCGACGCTTCAAGCAGCAGATGGCTGCCGCCGGCAAGGTCGAGGCCCAGATTGACGCGCGTCTGCATGAAGCCGGGCAGCTTGGCCACGGTCGCTTCCGGCAGGAAGGTCGGCACGGAGCACAGCACGCCGATGACCAATGGCAGGAGGATCGCGGCGACCGCCCAGCGCGAGAAGTTCAGCATGATGCCGCTCAGTCGTTCGCGGGCTTGGCGGTGGCGGGATCGATCACGTCGGTCAGGGTCGACTTGACCGCCTTGACCTTCATGCCGGGCGCCAGTTCGACATCGGCGTAGATTTCGTCGACGCGAACAACCTTGCCGACAAGGCCGCCGCCGGTGACGACCTGGTCGCCCTTCTTCACGGCGTCGATCTTGGCCTTATGCTCCTTCATCTTCTTTTGCTGCGGACGGATCAGCAGGAAATAGAAGACCACGAAGATCAGGACCAGCGGCGCCATCTGCACCAGGACACCGGCGCCGGAGGCTTGCCCGCCCGCGGTCTGGGCAAAGGCTGGGGTAATGAACATGGGTGGGACTGCCTTGTTTTCTGTCGGTCGCGGGACGCCTGAAGGCACCCACGGATCAAGGGCGGGCGGCTACCACAGATGCGCCCGGCGAGGCAATATGAATAGGGATTCGGCTCGGCCGTTAAAAGAGCTGCGATTGAGCGCTTGCAACTTTTGCCCGAGGCTTCTATTGGGCGCCCTCCGGTCGGGACGTAGCGCAGCCTGGTAGCGCATCACACTGGGGGTGTGGGGGTCGGAGGTTCGAATCCTCTCGTCCCGACCAAGAAAAACGCCGCTTTCTGCCCAGCGCAGACAGCGGCGTTTTTGTTTTCTGTCTTCCCCGCAGCAATTTTCCGATCATTCATAACAGCCAGCAGGTTTTCGCTGTCCTACAACGAACCATATGGGATAAATGATTCGCCTCTTTCGACAGCAGGAGGCGGACAGATGGACATTTCGGACCTGATCGATGAGGTGATCGCCCGCGAAGGCGGCTATAGCGACCACCCGGCCGACCGTGGCGGCCCGACCAATATGGGCATTACCCAGGCGGTGGCGCGTGCGAACGGCTATGCCGGCAATATGAAGGCGCTGCCGCGCGCCGTCGCGGAAAATATCTATCGTCGCCTCTACTGGGACCAGCCCGGCTATGGCTTCGTCGCGGAGACAAGCTGGCCGATCGCGGCGGAACTGTTCGATACGGCGGTCAATATGGGCGTCGCGACATCGACCGGCTTCCTCCAGCGTGCACTGAATGCGCTCAACCGCGACCAGAAGGATTATCCCGACCTCAGGGTCGATCGCATCCTGGGCGCGCGCACCTTGTCGGCGATCCGGGCCTTTCGCGTGCTGCGCGGGTCGGCAGGCGACAAGGTGCTGCTGAAAGCGATCGAGGCGTTGCAGGGCGAACGCTATATCGCCCTCGCCGAAAGCCGCCCTGCCAACGAAGCCTTCCTTTATGGCTGGCTTGCGAACCGGATCGGTCAGCCATGAAAGCGACTATCGACACCCCACAGGAAGACGGTGATCCCTGGGCGATGCGCGCCCGACCTGCCTTCCTCTATGTCATGTATGCCCTGCTGCTCTGGTCGATCCCGATGGGGCTGATCGCCGGTATCCGACCGGAGATGGCCGGGGCGATCATCGCGGGGATGCGGGCCTATCTCAACGCCCTGCCCGAACCGCTCTATGCGCTCTTTGGCACCGGCTATCTTGGTTACACCGCCGCGCGCGCATGGGGGAAGGCGAAGGGGGTGGAACGCTGAATGCGGGGCGGGGCGGGATGCTCCGCCCGCTTTGCCTCAGAAACGCCGGTGCGCCGCCGCGTCCACCGTGTCGCAGTTGCCACGGAACGCATAATCGCCAGTACCGATAATGCTAATCTGGCCGCTCACCCGATTGACCAGGATGCGCGGCTTATTAAGGCCGTTCAGCCGATATTCGCCACCGATCCGGTCGGGCTGCATCGAGACATTATAGACGTCCCACCAGCCATCGTCCGTACCGCGCGAATGAATGGGCGGCACCAGCTTCCTGGGCAGCTTGATCCGTCCGCCGCCGGGCCAGAATTGCAGCATCACCGACGCGTCGAATTGCTGCGCCGTCATTTCGACCCGATTGCCGTAGACATAGCGTTTGCGGTCATGATCCCAGGTCCAGCCATAGCTGTTGGAGACTCCAGGCCGCTGCCCATCGCCGAAGCAGACGAGGCCGATATCCACGGGCTGGCCATCCACCATCACCGGCGCCTGGTCGGGCGCCGCATAGCTGGGTGATTCGCGGCCGGGCTGGGGCCGGCTATAGCCGATATCGGGATGATAGCCCGATCCACGCTCGTCACGCTTCTCGTCATGGCCGCCGTCGCGATGCGCCCGCCCCGCCTCTCCGCAATCGGGCGCTGGGCTATTGGTGATCGACTCGTACCGGCCGTCATAGGTGGCGACGCTCAGGCACTGGCGCCGCTCCGCATTCCACCAATAGCTCCATTTGCGATCGTCGCCGGTCTGGACCCGCACGAAGCGATAGCCCCGCGCTTGCAACTGGGTTTCGCCCCCTGCCCCCTTCGCGCCGACCAGATCGGCGACATCGGGCGGTGTCTGGGCCATGGCCGGGCCGGCAAGAAGGAGGAAGGGAGTCAGGATCGAAAAGGGCGATGGGCGCATGATGCTACTCCGCTGGACGACAACTCGGTTCATCGCATGGAAGCGTGTCATCCCGGTGAAGACAATAGGTTATTGCCGTTGGCCATCACCCGCAGGGAAATTCGCTTTCATGAAGTCCAGCACCAGCCGGGCGCGGGCCGGCAAGCGTCGGTGCGAAGGGTGAACCGCGAAAATGTCGAGTGGGGCGATGGTGCTGTCGGGCAATATTGGCGCCAGTCGCCCCGCCGCCATGTCCCCGGCCACCCGAATCGCCGGCAACAGAGCGATGCCGAGGCCGCTGAGCGCCGCGCGGTGCACCGCCTCGCTATTGTCGGAGCGGAAGACGCCCGCGACCAGCCACTCCCGCCCGTCGATCGCCCAGCGCGCGGGCATGTCGCCATAGGCATAGGCGATGCATTGATGCGCCGTCAGGTCATCGGCGGACAATGGCATCCCATGCCGCGCCAGATAGTTGGGATGCGCCACCAGCCGCCGCGCGAGTTGCCCCAGCGGATGCACGACCAGACTATCGTCCGCCACCGGCCCCACGCGCAGGGCGAGGTCCAGACGATCCTCCACCACGTCACGCTGCCAGTCGGTCATGGCGCAATCGATCTGGAGCGCAGGATGCCGCTTGGCCAGTTCTCCCAGCCGCTCGACATAATGGAGGCCGAGCGCCGTCGTCAGCCCGACCCGCACCAGCCCGCGCGGCTGGTCCTTCGCGGGGCCGAAATCCGCTTCCGCCGCGTCCAGCGCGTCGAGCATGGCGCGGGCATGGATGAGCAGCCGGTCCGCCTCCGCTGTAGGGACCAGACGGCGCGTCGTGCGATGGAAGAGCGGCACGCCGAAATGCGCCTCCACCTGGTCCAGACGCCGGGCGATCGTGGTATGGCTGGCGTGCAATTCCTGCGCCACGCGCGAGAAGTTAGGCACTTCATGAAGACGGACGAATGTCCGCATTGCGATTAGAAGATCGGACATCTGCACGATCCTTGCACAAATATTGTGCGACCAATCCCTATTGTGTCGCAGCCCGAAAAGCCAGAACGGAAAGCGCGTAGCGGCCCGGTTGACCGCCATGTGGAGAGGATAAATGACCGATCGTATCGCCCATGCCGGACTGGCGGCCAAAAGCCGTTCCGCGCAGGATGCCGCAGCCCTGATCCAGGACGGCATGACCGTCGGCATGAGCGGCTTCACCGGATCGGGCTATCCCAAATCGGTGCCGCTGGCGCTGGCCGATCGCATGACCGCCGCGCATCAGGCGGGCGATCGGTTCCGCGTGAAGATCTGGACCGGCGCATCGACCGGCCCGGAACTGGACGGCGCGCTGGCCAAGGCAGACGGCGTCGAGTTCCGACTGCCTTACAACAGCGATCCCATTGCCCGCGAACGCATCAATCGCGGCGAGATGAACTATTTCGACATGCATCTGAGCCAGGTCGCGCCGATGGCGTGGCAGGGTTTCCTCGGCGAACTCGACGTCGCGGTGATAGAAGTGACCGGGATCACTGCCGATGGCGACCTGATCCCTTCCGCCTCGGTCGGCAACAACAAGACCTGGATCGATCGCGCCAAGGGCGTGATCCTGGAGGTCAATCGCTGGCAGAATCCCGCGCTGGAGGGGATGCACGACATCTATTACGGCACCGCCCTGCCGCCGCATCGCGTGCCCATCCCCCTCGTCCGCGCCGACCAGCGCATCGGCCAGCCGACCTTCCGCTGCGATCCCGACAAGGTGATCGCGGTGGTGAAAACCGACGCGCCGGATCGCAATGCGCCCTTCTCTCCGCCCGACGCGACCGCCCATGCGATCGCCGGCCATCTGCTCGATTTCCTGAGCCATGAAGTGCGCAAAGGCCGCCTGCCCGCCTCGCTGCTGCCCTTGCAGTCGGGCGTCGGCAATATCGCCAATGCCGTGCTGACCGGCCTGATCGACGCGCCGTTCGACGACATGGTCGCCTATACCGAAGTGATTCAGGACGGCATGCTGGATCTGCTGGAGGCGGGCAAGCTGCGCATGGCGAGCGCCACCGCCTTCTCCCTGTCGCCGGAGGCCGCCGCGCGGCTCAATGCCGACATGCACCGCTTCCGCGACAAGATGGTCCTGCGCCCGCAGGAGATCAGCAACCATCCCGAACTGATCCGGCGGCTGGGCTGCATCGCGATGAACGGCCTGATCGAGGCGGACATCTATGGCAACGTCAATTCGACGCATCTGATGGGATCGCGCATCCACAACGGCATCGGCGGGTCGGGCGACTTTGCGCGCAACGCCTATCTGTCGGTGTTCATGACGCCCTCGACCGCCAAGGGCGGCGCCATCTCGGCGATCGTGCCGCATTGCAGCCATGTCGACCATATCAACCAGGATGTGCAGGTGATCGTGACCGAACAGGGCCTCGCCGACCTGCGCGGCCTCGCCCCGCGCCAGCGTGCCGAAGTCATCATCGCCAATTGCGCCCATCCCGATTTCCAGCCGATGCTCGCGGATTATTATGTCCGAGCGCTCAAGGGCAGCTTCGGCCTGCAATCGCCCATGCTGCCGGGCGAGTCGCTCGCCTGGCACCAGCGCTATATCGAGACAGGCACGATGCGGGGATAGGCGTGGCCCGGCCCGCAGCGACCCTTGGGCCGGATGCCGCATAACCAGGATGGAACTGGGACATGGCGACCCCTCCGCCAGTCCCTGACCGCATCATGCCCGGCGGGCCTGCGCAGCGCACACGCAGGTCCGCCATTTGTGCGCGTGAAGGGACCGGGCGTTTGCCAGCATGCTGTCAAGCTCGGATATCCGAACAAGCATCCTCGCCAACTAATTGACCGCCAATCCGTCCAAAAGGTATGACGCCGCTGTCGTGCAGAATTTCCCGCCAATGGTCAGCATAGCGATGGGCAAAAGCCTCGCGTTCATTTTTCGGTCGAGCAAAATAGGCATCGATAAGCTCGCCATAATCCTCGCCCCGAACGGCAGGAGATTCGACCTTTTCAAGCCAATCAAACCAGTGACCTATTTCATGCAACAGCGTTCTATACAGTTGGGTGGCGCGCACTGAATTGATGTCGGTCGATATGATGTGAGTTCTGGCTGTCCGGTCGACGCGATGCCCATCGGCTCGGAGCCGATCAAGCTCATCCGTCGTTTCACGATCAAGACTGGTAGACCATTTGATGATGTCGTCGACTTTGCAGGCTTCCAGAAATACCGCTGGACCACTCCACCGAGCACGGCTCCCAAGAAATGCAAGGTCCGCGTGATAATAAAGCCTTCCCCAGACGGGATTCAGCATTCGCGACTTTCGGGTCGGCTGGCGCAGGACGAAAGTATCCAGACCAGCCCAATCGGCAACGGGAATATGTGAAAGCAAGAATTCAAGGTCTTCGACGGTGCAGGCATGTGCGCAGCCACCATGAGGCTCTTCAACGATGAACGTCGTTTTCCGCCCATTCACTTCGCGCTCCAGCTTTATATGCGCGCCGATCTGCACGGTGCAATCCCGCTGAAAGCCTGAAAGTTTTGGAACGACCATCCGGTTGTTGGTTCCATGGCCCTGTTTGGGTGTGCCAATGTTCCGGTTGCGGCGGGTTGGGTTGTAAGGGGATGGCATCATTAACAATCCTGTTCCACGGCGATGCCGTCTGCCATACCCCACGCAGGACATGAGAGGGGCCGCCGGGGACATGCCCGACGGCCCATCATTGACATGGTCAGCGGCCGGAAGCGCCGCCCAAGGGAAATGTGTGTCGCGCTATCGCCCGTCAGCAGACTGGGTCTGAGATAGGTGCCTGTGTATTGGCGCTCAGAGACTGTGACAGGGGATCGACGCTATGGCGTCGCTCAGCGGCGCATTTCCCGAATGGACTTGACCGACCCCATTGCTGAACCATGAGACATCGGATCACCTCCTTTCGCTTTGTTGAGCCCTATGGCCGGTGTCGGATCACCCCTTCATCCGTCCATGAACCGAAATGTGAATCAGACGGAGCCGATCTTCAAGCCTTGTATTTTTCTTTTTTGGAATCATAATTATGCGCTCGCGCGTCGTCCCGGGCGCGTCGAAATTCCCCCTCAGGCCCGGCAATCCTCGACCACTCGCGCCGTTTCGGCCCAGGCGGGCAGGACGAGCGACGCCAGCCCCGGCACCTCCACGCCGATCTTGCCGCGGCTATAGGCAATCTGGTCCAGCACGCTGTCGGTCGCGCTCCTCGCGGCAACCGTCTGGGTGCCGGCGTCAACTGTTGCGGGCCAACTGACCGCGCCGTAGCTGGTGCGGATCACCATGGCGCCCTGCCCGGCTCCGGCGCGCAGCGCGGTGATGCGGCGGTTGGCGCGGTCGCAACGCAGGGTGAAGAGCGGCTGGGCCGACGTGCCGAACAGCGCGGCGCTGCCGCCTGTATCCTGACGATAGCTCCAGTTGCCCGGTGTCAGCGCCCGGTCCTCCCAATTGGCGGCAGGCGGCGCTGGCGTGGCGGCCGGTGGTGGTGCGGGGGCGGGTGTCACCGGGCGCGGCGTGGGCGTCGGGCGCGTGGGGGCCGGCGGTTGGCTCGGCGGACCGACGCAGGACGCAAGCAGGACCATCAGGGACGAAGCGGCCGCAAGGGCGGGGGAGAAACGCATGGCCCTAGTCATGCCGGACCATGCCGTACCGCTCAACCCGAAAAGGGCGAGACGATGTTCAACGCCGCCAGCGCGCCCAGATGGCGGTCGGCAGCGCGATGCCCCGCGCCTCTTCCCTGACGGCCAATTCGCCGGCCTCGACCGTGCCGGGCAGGTCGGCAAAGGCCTGGCGCAGCAGTTCGCCGATCGCCAGCGCCGACATGCGTACGGCATAGACGGTGAGGAACAGGAAGCGGCTATCGGCGTCGAGCAGCGCGCGGCAATTGGCGATCAGGGCGGGAAGATCCTCCTCCAGCCGCCAGACTTCGCTATCGGGGCCACGGCCATATTTGGGCGGGTCGAGCAATATGCCGTCGTAACGGCGGCCGCGCCGCACCTCGCGCGCGACGAACTTGGCAGCATCCTCGACGATCCAGCGGACGGGCTTGTCCTCCATGCCCGACAGCGCGGCGTTGGCGCGGGCCTGCGCCACCGATTTCTTCGATGCGTCGACATGGACCATGCGCGCACCACCGGCCGACAGCGCCAGCGTGCCAACGCCGGTATAGCCGAACAGGTTCATGACCTCGGCCCCTTCCCCAGTCGCTTGCTTGTCGGCGATAGCGCCGCGCAGATTGTCCCAGATCGGCGCCATGTCGGGGAAGAAGCCCAGATGGCGGAAGGGCGTGCAGCTCGACTGGAAGGTCACTTCCTTCCAGTGCAGCGGCCAGCCTTCGGCCGGGACCGGCTGGTCATAATACCAGCGGCCGCCGCCATCCTCATCTGAACCGGGGATGAATTCACCATCGGCGCGCCAATCGGTCGTCGCCGGCTTCCACATCGCCTGCGGTTCCGGGCGGATGAAGCGGAAGCGGCCATAGCGCTCCAGCTTGCGGCCATCGCCTGAATCAAGCAGGCCATAATCCGACCAGGGTTCACCGATGAGGGTCTTGAGTTCCATAACAATCCCGTTTGGTTCGAGCCTGTCGAGAACCGTCACGCGCCCGGTTCTCGACAAGCTCGAACCGAACGGATCCTTTGCCTAGCCCCGCGGCGTCGCCCGTTCGGCGACATAGGCGGTGATCGCCTCGAAGGTCGCGGGCAGCTTCGCATAGGCTTCCTCACGCGCGAAGAGATCGCCCACGCGCGGCGGCAGCGGCGGGCGGGTGCCGGTCGCACGCTCCACGGCGTCAGGAAACTTCGCCGCATGGGCTGTCGCCAGCGTCACTACCGGGATGGACGCATCCACGCCCGCTTCACGCGCAGCCGCCAGACCGATCGCGCTATGCGGATCGATGATCTGCCCGGCGGCGTCATAGGCCCAGCGCATCGCCATGGTCATGCCGTCGGCGTCGATGCGCGAGGAGGAGAACAGGCGCGACGCGCCTTCGCGCTGGGCGTTGGTAAGGCGCATGGCCTTGCTCGCTTCGAACGCGCGCATCTGCTCCGCCAGCGCCACGCCATCGCGACCGCCGGCGTCGAACAGCAGCCGCTCGAAGTTGGAGCTGACCTGGATGTCCATGCTGGGGGTGGCGGTCGCCACAACCTGACCCTGGCTATAGTCGCCCTCGGCCAGCGCGCGGTGGAGAATATCGTTGACGTTGGTGGCGACGATCAGCTTGGCGACCGGCAGGCCCATCTGCGCCGCGACATAGCCGGCGAACACATCGCCGAAATTGCCGGTGGGGACGGAGAAGGCGACTTCGCGATCGGGCGCGCCCAGACGCACGGCGGCGTAGAAATAATAGACGACCTGCGCCATCAGCCGCGCCCAGTTGATGCTGTTCACGGCCGACAGGTTGAAGCGGCTCTTGAAGTCGGCGTCGTTGAACATCGCCTTCACCAGCGCCTGCGCATCGTCGAAGCTGCCGTCGATGGCGATGTTGTAGACGTTGGGCGCGCGCACCGTGGTCATCTGGCGGCGCTGGACATCCGACACGCGGCCGTCGGGATGGAGCATGAAGATGTCGATCTTCGCACGGCCCGCCACCGCGTCGATCGCCGCCGAACCGGTGTCGCCCGACGTGGCGCCGACGATGGTCAGGTGATCGTCGCGGCGCGACAGGAAGCGTTCGAACAGCTGGCCGAGCAGCTGGAGCGCGACATCCTTGAACGCCAGCGTCGGGCCGTGGAACAGTTCCAGCACCCAGTGCTGATGGTCGAGCTGGACCAGCGGCGTCACTGCCTGATGGCTGAAGCGGCCATAGGCTGCGTTGCAGAGTTCGCGCAGTTCATCCTCGGTCAGCGAACCGGCGACGAAGGGCGCCATCACACGGACGGCGGTTTCCACATAGGAGAGGCCGGCAAGGGCGCGAATCTGGTCAGCGGTAAAGGCCGGCCAGCTGGTCGGCAGATACAGGCCGCCATCGGACGCCAGCCCTGCCAGCGTCACATCCTCGAACCCGAGCGCGGGCGCGCTCCCCCTGGTGCTCTGATATTGCATAATGGGAAAGCGCGGTAGCGCCAGCCGGGCCGGGGAGCAAGCGTTTAGGCGGCTTTTGTGGCGTTCCTGCGACGCAGGGCGAGAATATAGATGATGACCGCGACCCCGGCGAAGATGAACCATTGCACCGCATAGGCGAGATGGTTGTTTGGCAGATCGGCGGCGGTGGGCGGCGCGACGGGCTTGAGGCCGGCGGGCGCCTGCCGGGCGATGAGCATCGGGCGAAGCGGCGGCGCCTTGCCGCTGGCGCGCATCAACAAGGCCCGATGGTCCGGCTCCTCGCTGATCCAGCCTTCGACCTGACCGCCGGTCCAGGCGGGCTTGTCGTCGGGCTTCTGGCCGACACCGACCGCAACCAGCACGCCCGGCCCTTCCGCCCCGGTCGAGCAATGAGCGATGTGGCGATAGCCGGTGCTGCCATCGGCAGCGCGCCCCGCCTCGACCTGCCAGCTGACGACCGTCAGGCAATGAACCGACGAGGGGCGGAAGAGGATGTCGGATTCGACCGGTGGCAATTTGGGGAAAGCGACGGCCGGCCGCGCGGGATTGGCAGCGGCGAGTGCTAGTGCCTCCGCCTTTTGCGCGCGGCGCTGGAGTTGCCAGACGCCCAGAGCGATCATCGCCAGCACCGCCAGCCCGACGAGGATCGTCGGAATGAAGGGAATGCGGGCTTTGGCGGGCTGATCGGTCATGGCCGGTCCTTCGTAGGCATCGGTTGGTCAAAAGAAAACGGCCGGAAGCTGACGCCCCGGCCGCTATCCCATCAGTGCGATCCGCGCGGATCAGCCGCCATGGACCGGCGCGCCCCAGCCGCCCCAGACATAGATGGCGACGAACAGGAACAGCCACACCACGTCGACAAAGTGCCAGTACCAGGCAGCGGCCTCGAAGCCGAAATGCTGGCGCGGGGTAAAGTGCCCCTGATAGGCACGGACCAGATTCACGATCAGGAAGATGGTGCCGACCAGAACGTGGAAGCCGTGGAAGCCGGTCGCCATGTAAAAGGCCGAACTATAGGGATTGCCGCCGAAATCGAATGGCGCATGGGCATATTCATAGGCCTGCACCGACGAGAAGATGGCGCCCAGGATGATGGTGCACCACAGCCCCTTGATCAGGCCGTCACGGTCGCCATGGATCAGCGCATGGTGCGCCCAGGTGACGGTGGTGCCCGAGCAGAGCAGGATCAGCGTGTTGAGCAGCGGCAGCTCGAACGCGTTCATCACCTCCACGCCCTTGGACGGGAACAGCCCCTCGATCGGCGCAAGCTGGCTGGGGAAGAGGGAGAAGTCGAAAAAGGCCCAGAACCAGCCGACGAAGAACATCACCTCGGACGCGATGAACAGGATCATGCCATAGCGCAGATGCAGCTGGACGACGGGGGTATGATCGCCCGCATGGGCTTCGGCAATGACATTGCCCCACCAGCTGAACATGGTGAAGAGCACGCCCGCAACGCCGATCAGGAAGATCCAGCCGCCGCCGGCGGGCATCGCGTCCGGGTGCATCCACATGATCGCGCCCATCGCCATGACGAGGGCCGACATCGAACCGAACATCGGCCAGATGCTGGGTGGAAGGATATGATAATCGTGATTCTTCGCGCCTGCCATGACCTTCTCTTCCCTGCTCCTGTTCTTGGCTATTTTCTTAGCTTGCCTTCTTCCCCTGCTCAACAGGGTAGAAAGTGTAGCTGAGCGTTATCTGTTGCGTGTCCTTGTTGTCCGGATCGGTCAGGATCTTCGGATCGACATAATAGAGGACGGGCATCCGTACCTCCTCACCCGGCTGCAATGTCTGCTCGGTGAAGCAGAAGCACTGGATCTTGGTGAAATAGGCGCCCGCCTGCGTCGGAGTGACGTTGAAGCTGGCGGTGCCGGTAACGGGCTTGTCCGACATGTTCTTCGCGATGAAGATCGCCATGTCCTTCGCGCCCACCGTCACCGTGTCGGTCGGATGCTCGGGATAGAATTTCCACGGCATGCCCGGCTGGACGTTCGAATCGAAGCGGATCGACATGCTGTGGCCGGTCGCGACCTGCACATTGGTGGATGCCTCCGCCCGCTGGGTCGTGCCGCCGAAACCCGTGCGCTCGCAGAAGATGCGGTAGAGCGGCACCGAAGCGAAGCCGAGGCCCAGCATCGCAAGGCCCACGCCCGCCATCGCCACCATGGTCCGGCGATTGCGCCGGTCCCGGTCGAAGGGCGAAGGGGGCAGCGAGGCCATCAGATATTATGGCTCGCACCGATCTTCGCCAGGGTGATGGCGAAGAAGAGGATGACGAGGAAGCCGAGGAGCAGCCCGGTGACGAGCGCGCGCGACTTCTGCCGGGCGCGGATCTGGTTCAGTTCCTCCGGGGTCACGACAGCATCCAGCGGTCGACGACCACTGCCCCGAACAGGAGGAAAAGATAGAGAATCGAATATTTGAACAGACGCCGTTCCGGCTTCATCAGCGCGGGATCAGTTTCCCGGCTGCGATAGACCTGGAAGGCGAATGCCACGAACAGCGCCGTGCCGAGCAGCGCGGTGACGCCGTAGATGACCCCAGTCAGACGCATCAGCACCGGCGCCAGCGCGGCGGCGGCCATGATCGCGGTGTAGAGCCAGATCTGGCGACGGGTCGCGCGCTCGCCTGCGACGACCGGCAGCATGGGAATGCCCGCCGCCGCATAATCGGGCCGCACGAACAGGGCCAGCGCCCAGAAATGGGGTGGCGTCCAGAAGAAGGTGAGCATGAACAGCGCAATCGGCAGCGCGCCGATATCGCCCGTCACCGCGGCCCAGCCGATTACCGGCGGGAAGGCGCCGGCCGCACCGCCGATGACGATATTCTGCGCCGTGCGGGGCTTGAGCCATATGGTGTAGACGAAGACGTAGAAGAGGATCGAGACGGTCAGCACCGCAGCGGCGAGCCAGTTGGTCGCCATGCCCATCAGCAGCACCGAGAAGACGGCAAGGCCGACGCCGAAGTGCAGCGCCGACTGGCGGTCCATCCGCCCGGACGGAAGCGGCCGGTTGGCGGTGCGCTTCATCTTCGCGTCGATATCGGCTTCCCACCACTGGTTGAGCGTGGCGGCGGCGCCCGCGCCCAGCGCGATGCAGAGGATCGCCGTAAAACCGAGGACCGGGTTGATATGCCCTGGTGCGGCGAGCAGGCCGCACAGGCCGGTGAACACGACCAGGGTCATGACACGCGGCTTGGTCAGCGCGACGAAATCCCGCCAGTGAGCGGGCATTAGAGACGCGCTTGTCCCGGACATGATCGGCGAACTTGCCATAAACTCCTCATTCAATCAGCCGCGCGCGCCATAGAGGCGCGGGCCGATTCCCGCAATGGACAGACGGTCCCACCCCCCGGTGACTGCCTCATGCGCGGCTCGCCCGGCCAGAACCGGGCGCGCGGGACGCCGATCGTCAGTCGACGATCGGCAGCGTCTCGAACTGGTGGAAGGGCGGCGGGCTGGACAGCGTCCATTCCAGCGTCGTGGCGCCTTCACCCCAAGGATTGCCTTCCGCCTGCTTGCCGGCAACGAGCGACCAGATGAGGTTGATGAAGAAGATCACCATGCCGGTGGCCATCACCATATAGCCCATGGTCGCGACCCAGTTCCAGTGCTCGAACGCGGCTGGATAGTCCGGATAGCGACGCGGCATGCCGCTCAGGCCCAGGAAGTGCATCGGGAAGAACAGCATGTTCACGCCGATGAAGAACACCCAGAAGTGCAGATGGCCGAGGAATTCGCTGTACATCCGGCCCGACATTTTCGGGAACCAGTAGTAGAAGCCCGCGAACAGGCCGAACACCGCGCCCAGCGACAGCACATAGTGGAAGTGGGCGACTACATAATAGGTGTCGTGCAGCACATCGTCGACGCCACCATTGGCCAGCACCACGCCGGTCACGCCGCCCACGGTGAACAGGAAGATGAAGCCCAGCGCCCACACCATCGGAGTCTTGAAGCTGATCGAACCGCCCCAGATGGTCGCGATCCAGGAAAAGATCTTGATGCCCGTGGGAACGGCGATGACCATGGTCGCGGCGGTGAAATACATCTTCACATTCACCGACATGCCGGTGGTGAACATGTGGTGCGCCCAGACGACGAAGCCGACCACGCCAATCGCGACCATGGCATAGGCCATGCCGAGATAGCCGAACACTGGCTTGCGGCTGAAGGTCGAGACGATCTGGCTGACGATGCCGAAGCCCGGCAGGATCATGATATAGACTTCAGGATGGCCGAAGAACCAGAAGAGATGCTGGTAGAGTTCGGGATCGCCGCCGCCGGCCGCATCATAGAAGGTGGTGCCGAAGTTGCGATCGGTCAGCAGCATGGTGATCGCGGCGGCCAGGACCGGCAGCGCGAGCAGCAGCAGGAAGGCGGTGACAAGCACCGACCAGACGAACAGCGGCATCTTGTGCAGGGTCATGCCCGGCGCGCGCATGTTGAGGATAGTGGTGATGAAGTTGATCGCACCCAGGATCGAGCTTGCACCCGCAATGTGGAGCGACAGGATCGCCATGTCGACGGCCGGGCCGGCCGAACCACTCGTCGAGAGCGGGGCGTAAACGGTCCAGCCAGTGCCCGCGCCATTGCCGGTGCCGCCGGGGACGAAGGTCGAGCCGAGCAGCAGGGCGAAAGCGGGGATGAGCAGCCAGAAGCTGATATTGTTCATCCGCGGGAAGGCCATGTCCGGCGCGCCGATCATGATCGGCACGAACCAGTTACCGAAGCCGCCGATCATCGCGGGCATCACCATGAAGAAGACCATGATGAGGCCGTGCGCCGTGATCAGCACGTTCCACAGGTGATAGGCCTGGTCCAGCGTCGCCGTGGGGCCGTCGCTCCACTGCGCCCAGAGGTGCAGATACTGGATGCCCGGATGCGCCAGTTCGGCGCGCATCAGGCCCGAAATGCCGCCGCCGATGATCCCGGCGATGATCGCGAAGATCAGATAGAGGGTGCCGATGTCCTTGTGGTTGGTGGACATGAACCAGCGCTGGAAGAAGGCCGGCTTGTGATCGGCATCATGATGGTCGTGAGCCCCATGGTCAGAGGCGCCGCCGTGATGATCTGCGGTGATGGTGGTCATGGCGTTCCTACCCCTGCATCAAATCTTTTTTGCGCCATCGGCCGGAGCGGCCTGGGCGGTCGTTGCCGCCCCTTCTTTTCTCAGCGAACCGCCCTGCGAAAGCACCCACTGGTCGAACTGCTCGGGCGGCAGCGCCTCGATCGCGATCGGCATGAAGCCGTGGCGCGCGCCGCACAGTTCCGAACACTGGCCGTAATAGACGCCCGGCTTCTCGATGGTGAAGCTCTTCTCATTGAGGCGACCCGGCACGGCGTCCATCTTCACCCAGAGCGAGGGCACGGCGAAGCTGTGGATAACGTCGGCGGCGGTGATGATGAGCTTGACCGGGCGGCCGGCGGGCAGGACGAGACGATTATCGGGCGCGAGCAGATAGGGCTCGCCATTGGCCTTCGCCTTGTCTTCGGGCAGCAGGTTGGACACGAATTCGGGGATGCCCGCATCGGGATATTCATAGCCCCAATACCATTGATAGCCCGTGACCTTGACGGTCAGCGCATCTTTGGGCGCGGGCTTATACTGGTCGGCGAGCAGGCCGATCGAGGGCACCGCGATCGCCAGCAGGACCAGCACGGGGACGACCGTCCATAACACTTCGACGAGGGTATTGTGCGAGGTCTTGGACGGCACCGGGTTGGCGGAGCGGCGATAGCGGATCATCACATAGAGCATCAGCACCAGCACGAAGATGGAGATGATGGTGATGATCGGCAGCAGCATCACGTCGTGCAGCCAGCGCGCGGTCTTGCCGGTGTCGGTGAACTGTTCCTGGAGCGTGTATTCGCCAGGGCGGGGCATGCCGATGCCCTCGGTCGGCTTCATCCGGGGCGGGGCCGCAACCTTTGCGACGGGGGCAGCTTCGGCCGCCGGCGCGGTGGCATTGGCGGCCGATTCGGCGGGAGCGGCGGCATTGTCGGAAGCCGGCGCGGCAACGGCGGCATTCTCTTGAGCAAGAGCGGGACCGTTCATCGCCATAGCGGGCGCAAAGGCCAATAATCCGGCGAGAACGAGTGACTTCACCTTTTTCATAGCCTCTTCATACCCCTAACCCCTTGGCGCCGCTGCGACGAAGCTGCACTTTTCATGCATGGACTTCGCCCGGTCGGTTCTGTCGCGGCTTATAGGCAGGCTTTCCGCCAGCCTCAAGCACAGATGGAGCAGATTTTCTTCGCTGTTGCAACGCACTCCCCACCCGCCTATCTCGCAGGTCCACGCATGGGGGCGTGGACGGGACGCCTTGGGGCGCCCCTTTTGATACAAGGCAGCGGCCCGGAATGCGAACAGGCGACGGGGCCGCGCGACAGGAATAGTGGACGGCATGACTGACGAGGAAGTATTGGCGGAATTCCGGGCGGCAGGGGCGCTGCTCGAAGGGCATTTCATCCTGTCGTCGGGCCGCCGCAGCGCCAATTATCTGCAGTGCGCCCGCGTGCTGATGAACGCCGAGCGCGCCGGCAAGCTGGCCCGCGCCACGGTGCAGCAGTTGCCCCGCGAACTGCGGCAGGAGATCGACCTGGTGGTCTCGCCCGCGATGGGCGGCCTGATCATCGGCCATGAAGTCGGCCGCGCGCTGGACAAGGACGCCGTTTTCCTGGAGCGCCCCGAAGGCACCTTCGAGCTGCGCCGCGGCTTCGCGATCACGCCGGGCCAGAAGGTGCTGATGGTCGAGGACGTCGTCACCACCGGCTTGTCCTCGCGCCAGGCGATCGAGGCGGTTGAGGCGGAAGGCGGCATCGTCGTCGCCGAAGTCGCGCTGGTCGACCGTTCGGCCGGCGAAGTGGACCTGGGCGTCCCCTTCTACCCACTCGTCTCCATCAATTTCCCGGTCTATGACGAAGACGCCGTGCCGCCCGAACTGGCGGCGGTCCCGGCGATCAAGCCCGGCAGCCGGAAGCAGTAGTCCGATGAGCGCGCCCCTTCGCCTTGGCGTCAACATCGACCATGTGGCGACCATCCGCAACGCGCGCGGGGGCGAGCATCCCGACCCGGTCAAGGCTGCCTTGCTGGCGGTGAAGGCCGGCGCCGACGGCATCACCGCGCATCTGCGCGAGGATCGCCGCCATATCCGCGACGAGGATATCGCCATGCTGATGGCGGCGCTGGACGTGCCGCTGAACCTAGAGATGGCCGCGACGCAGGAGATGCTGGACATCGCGCTGCGCCACAAGCCGCATGCCGCCTGCATCGTGCCGGAAAAGCGCGAGGAGCGCACGACCGAAGGCGGCCTCGACGCCGCCGGGCAGATCGAGGTGCTGAAGCCGATCGTCGCGAAGCTGAACGAGGATGGCATTCGCGTCAGCCTATTCATCGAGGCGGATGCCGCGCAGATCGAAGCGGCGATCCAGCTGGGCGCGCCGGTGGTCGAATTCCACACCGGCGCCTATGCGCACCTGACCGGCGAAGCCCGCGCGGTCGAACTGCGGCGGATCGCCGACGCGGCGGCGCTGGCGGCCAAGAACGGCATCGAACCCCATGCCGGCCATGGCCTGACCTTCGACAATGTCGCGCCGATCGCCGCCATCCCGCAGGTCGCCGAACTCAATATCGGCCATTTCCTGATCGGTGAGGCGATCTTCGGCGGGCTGGAAAGCAGCATCCGCGAGATGCGCCGCCAGATGGACCTGGCGCGATGAAGGTGATGCAGCCGTGATCATCGGCCTCGGCTCCGACCTCTGCAATATCGAGCGGATCCAGAATTCGCTCGATCGCTTTGGCACACGGTTCGAGAGCCGCGTCTTCACCGACGTCGAACAGGCCAAGGCCAATCGCCGCCCCTTCACGAAAGCCGGAACGCTCGCCAAGCGCTTCGCCGCCAAGGAGGCCTTTTCCAAGGCGGTCGGCACCGGCTTCAAGGCGGGCGTCTTCATGAAGGATATCGGCGTCATTAACGCGCCGTCGGGCGCGCCGACGCTCAAGCTGACCGGCGGGGCGCTGGCGCGGTTGGAATCGATGGTCCCGGCCGGGCACAAGCCCGTCATTCATCTGACGCTCACCGACGATCATCCATGGGCGCAGGCCTTCGTCATCATCGAGGCGCTGCCCCTGTGACGTCCCGGCCCGACGACCCCAACGCCTCCGACTCCAATGAAAGCCAGCCCGTGACGGCCATCGACCTGCCCGACAATCCCGCCCCCGAAACGCAGGACAGCCAGGACAAGGGCGCTTCGGTCAACTGGCTGCATGAGGTGAAGAGCATCACGCTGCTGATCCTCGCCGTGCTGGCCTTCCACAGCTTCGTCGCCAAGCCATTCTACATTCCCAGCGAATCGATGATGCCGGTGCTGTTGACGGGCGACCGGCTGGTGGTGAGCAAATTCCCCTATGGCTGGTCCTATGTCTCGCCCAGTTTCCACCCCCTGCCCTTCCTGAAGGGCCGCATTCTGGGCCGCCTGCCCGAGCGCGGCGATATCGTCATCGTCAGCCCGCAGAACCGGCGCGAGGATTATATCAAGCGCGTCATCGGCCTGCCCGGCGACATCATCGAGGTGCGCGGCGGGCAGGTGATCCTGAACGGCGTCGCGGTGCCGCAGAAGGTACTGAAACCGCTGCGCATCCCGGTCGACGGCAATGCGCCCTGCTCGCCGCTGCAATTCCCCGGCGCGCGGGTGACGGGCAAGGATGGCCGCGACTATTGCGAACTGCCGGTGCGGCAGGAAATCCTGCCCAACGGCAAGACCTATGTCACCATAGACATGGGGCCAAGCGCGCTCGACTGGTATGGTCCGGTTCGCGTGCCGGCGGATCATGTCTTCCTGATGGGCGACAATCGCGACAACAGCGCCGACAGCCGTGCGCCGCTGGAGGAAAATGGCCTGGGCGGACCGGTGCCGTGGGAAGCGATCGGCGGCCGGGCCGAGTTCATCACCTTCAGCCTGGACGGCGATTCGAGCTGGAACCCGATGAGCTGGATTCATGCCTTTCGCAGTGGCCGCGCAGGGAACAGCCTGCGCCCGGAGAGCGTTGCAGCTCCGAAATAGTCCTGGCTGAATAAGGGGGTTCGGGTTTGAGCGACAAACATGTTCATGTCGAGTTACCCGGCCCGAGCGAAGTCCGCAGCCCACTCGTCCAGCAGGAACTGAAACGCGCGGGCGTCTGGTTCGCGCTCGCCATCGCCATCGCACTGGTCGTGCTGCTGGCGCAGCCGCTGATGCTGGTGATGGGCGCGCTGGTGCTGGCGACGATGATGGATGGCGGCACGCGGCTGCTGGGCCGGATATTGCCGATCGGGCGCGGCTGGCGGCTGGCGATCGTGCTGCTGGGGGCGGTCGCATTCCTCGCCTATACTTTCTACCTCACCGGATCGAGTCTGGCCCAACAGGCACAGGCGATGCGCGGCATCGTCGAGGCGCAGGTGGCGCGGATCGGCGGCTGGATGCAGCAGTTGGGCATCACCACAACGCCCGATGACCTGAAAGGGCTGGCGCAACAGGCGATGAGCAGCATGGGCCGGGTGACGGCGGCCGTCGGCACGGCGGTCGGCGCGATCACCAGCGGCGTCATGATGCTGGTGCTGGCCATCTTCATCGCGGTGGAACCCAAGCTCTACGAGCGCGGCGTCGCCTGGATGCTGCCGATGGAGAAGCGCGCGCATTTCTATGCCATCGCCGACAAGATGGGCTGGACGCTGCGTCGGCTGATGTTCGGGCGCATCATCGGCATGACGGTGGAGGGCGTGGGCGTCTGGCTGTTCCTCTGGGCAGGCGGCGTACCGATGGCGGGGCTGCTCGGCATCCTCACCGGCCTGTTCGCCTTCCTGCCCAATATCGGGTCGATCATCTCCGGCGTCCTCATCATCCTCGTCGGATTTTCGGGCGGGATGCATACCGGCCTCTATGCCTTTGGCGTCTACATGGCGGTGCAGATCGTCGACGGCTATCTGATCGTGCCGATGGTGGCGAAGCGCGCCACCGACCTGGCCCCGGCGCTGGTGCTGGGCGCGCAGATCCTGTTCGGCGCGCTGTTCGGCATCATGGGCCTGTTCCTGGCCGATCCCATCGTCGCGATGATCAAGGTCTATCTGGAGGAACGATCCAAGGCGCTGGCGACGAAACAGATCGTGCGGGAATAGGAAAGTCGCGGCTTAACTTCGCACATTTCCCGCTAGTTTCGACATTAACTGTCCGATGTTGGAAATTATCGTTCGCACAGGGCACTGGATATCGCCCCGACGCTTATCCCTACCAGCCCCGCCCACAATAGGACAGCATGGCGTTGCGATGATGGAACGTCCCGCCTGTTCCGCGCTTTTTCAACATGATAATGTTCGACAATCATGAGAAGAGGAGTCGCGCGATGACCGTGGGCCTGGACAAGGAAAAGAAGCTGCATTTCGACCTGACCAATGTCGGCATGCGGGCGCAGGCAACGGCCGTCGGCCTGTTGCAGCTGTGCCGGGAATTGCGCAGCGCGGGCATATTGGACGATGCCGCGATCGAGCGGATCAAGGGTGCGATCGCCTGCGACATCGAGGTATCGGCCCCCCGTTCCGTCGCGACCGCCGCCTATCGGCAGGATATCAAGGGACGGCTGGACCAGCTTTTTTCCGGCGAAGCGAAGATGGGCAGCGCGGATGCGCTGGCCTTCGGTGCCCGGCCGGGCGGCGCCGGCCAGGAAAAACACTGATCGGGCAAAAGAAAAGGGGCCGACTGGCGGCCCCTTCCTCGACTCATCTGGCTGTGTAGGTCAGTGGCCGGCAGGCGGCACTGCACCCGGCATGGCACCCTGCGGCGGAATGCCACCCTGCTGCTGCATCATCTGCTGCTGCAGCTGCATCAGTTCCGCCTTCGACTTGAAGTCGTGCAGCGACACGTCGAACACCAGCACCGAACCACCGGGGATCGGGCCGTTATCGGCGTCGCCATAGCCGAGCTGCGGCGGAATCCACAGGCGATACTTACCGCCCTTCTTCATCTTCTGAAGACCTTCGGAGAAGCCGGGCACCACGCCGTCAATCGGCATCGGCGCCTGCGGATTCTCGTCGAAGACCGTGCCGTCGAGCAGCGCGCCCTTATATCCGACCAGCGCGACGTCCGCGACGGTCGGGCTGGCGCCCGTGCCTTCTTCCAGCACCTTGTACTGGAGGCCCGATTCGGTCGTCACCACGCCGGCTTCATGCGCATTCTGCGACAGGAAGGCCGCCGGCGACGCCGCGACACCCTGCTGCCCTGCCCAGGCAAGGCCACCCGCGGCCAGCGCGACGGCGGCAATGCCAACCCAGAGCCGCGTCAGCGACCCCTTGGCGATAGGACGAAGGGGAACGGCCGTCGTGGACATGGGCGGAAGCTCGCTAATTCAGGGCAGGAAAGTCGTCGGCAGACGGGGCAGCGGATGCCGCCCCGATACGGCGCTTACTTCGCGCCGTCGCGCTCGGCGCGCTTGCGTTCCATCTTGCGCGCGCGGCGGACCGCAGCGGCCTTTTCACGGGCGCGCTTTTCCGACGGCTTCTCATAGTGGCGACGCAGCTTCATTTCGCGATACACGCCTTCACGCTGCAGCTTCTTCTTGAGCGCGCGGAGGGCCTGGTCGACATTGTTGTCGCGAACGATGATCTGCATAAGTCCGTCAATCTCCAATCAAAAACGGGCGGTTCGCCGGGACAGAAAGTCCTTCCCGACGGCCCGACCGAATAGCAAAGCCAGTGAGTCGTCGCAGGTCACCCTGCGCCATGTGGGCGGCGCCCTACCAGTGCAGGCACGCAAATTCAACCCAAAAGGCCCCAATCTCGACATTTGCGACGAGCGGGCGGATAGTGCGGCCATAAAAGACACAGGAGGATCGCCATGGCAACAGCCGCGCACAAGCCCCACATGTCCACCCAGGAATGGGAGGCGCGCCAGCAACTCGCCGCCTGCTATCGCATCTTCGACCATCTGGGTTGGTCGGAACTGATCTACAATCACATCACGCTGCGGGTGCCGGGAGAAGAAAATAGCTTTCTGATCAACCCCTTCGGCCTTGGCTATCATGAGGTAACGGCGTCCAATCTGGTGAAGATCGATATTGACGGCCAGGTGCTGGACGGCAGCCCCTATCCGGTCAACCGCGCCGGCTTCACCCAGCACAGCGTCTTCCACCGGCATCTGCCCGACGCCCATTGCATCATCCACACGCATACGACGGCGGGCATGGCGGTGAGCGCGACGAAAGAAGGGCTGCGGCCGATCAGCTTCTACGCCGCCGCCTTTATCGGCCAGATCGCCTATCATGACTTTGAGGGCGTCACGATTCGGCCAGACGAGGGCGAAAGGCTGATCGCGCATCTGGGCGACAAGCGGGTGATGATGCTGCGCAACCATGGGACTTTGGTGATGGCGTCGACTTTGCCCGAGGCGTTCCTGAAGCAGTGGCTGCTCCAGCGGGCGTGCGAGATTCAGGTCGCGGCGGGTGCGGCCGGGACGCCGGTCGACATCCCGCCCGACGTGATCGCAGTGCACCAGCGCGATCTGGCGGGCGTGCAACTGCCTGTCGGGCCGGGCGTGCCGGATTTCCAGTCGATGGTCCGGGTGATCGATCGGGTCGATTCGAGCTGGCAGCGGTAAAGGCCAGCAGCCATTCCCTTCGAGCGTGTCGAGGAGCGGTTAGAGGTTTCTCGACACGCTCGAAACGAACGGAGGTGGATGCATCATACCTTCCCGAATCCCCCGCCACCGGGCGTTTCGATGACGAAGGCGTCGCCGGACTGCAATTGCGCCGTCGCGGTGGAGCCGAGCGGTTCCACCATGCCGTCGGCGCGCTCCACCCAGTTGCGTCCCGGCGCGCCCGGCGCGCCGCCGTCGAGACCGAAGGGCGGGACGCTGCGGCGATTCGCGAGGATGCCGGCGGTCATGTCTTCGAGGAAGCGGATGCGGCGCAGGCCGCCATGTCCACCGCGATGCCGCCCCTCGCCGCCCGAATCGGAGCGGATCGAAAATTCCTCCAGCAGGACGGGGAAGCGGGTTTCGAGAATCTCCGGGTCGGTGAGGCGGCTGTTGGTCATGTGGGTCTGGACGACGTCGGCGCCATCGAAATCGGGACCGGCGCCCGATCCGCCGGCGATCGTCTCATAATATTGGTGGCGGTCGTTGCCGAAGGTGAAGTTGTTCATCGTCCCCTGCGCGCCCGCCATGACGCCCAGCGCCCCGAACAGCGCGTCGGTCACGACCTGGCTGGTTTCGACATTGCCCGCGACCACGGCGGCGGGATGACGGGGGCGGAGCATCGATCCTTCGGGCACGATGATGGTGATGGGCTTCAGGCACCCGTCATTCATCGGCACCGCCTCATCGATCAGCGTGCGCACGACATAGAGGACGGCGGCGCGGACGACCGACAACGGGGCGTTGAAATTGCCGGGCAACTGGCCGGAGGAGCCGGTGAAGTCGATCGTGGCGGAATGCGAGTCCGCATCGATCTGGACAGCGACCTGGACAATCGCACCATTGTCCATCGGATAGGCGAAACGGCCATCGGACAGGCGACCGATCAGGCGGCGGACGGCGGCTTCGGCCTGATCCTGCACATGGCACATATAGGCGGCAACGGTGTCGGCGCCATAATCGTTGCTTATTCGTAACAATTCAGCAGCACCTTTGGCGCAGGCGGCGATCTGGGCGGATAGGTCGGCGATATTCTGGTCGATGTTGCGCGCCGGGAAGGGGCCGGCGGCGAGCAGGTCGCGAATCGCGCCCTCGCGGAAATCGCCCCGGTCCACCACCAGCAGATTGTCGAGGATGATACCCTCTTCCTCCACCGACCGGCTGCCCGGCGGCATCGATCCCGGCGTGATGCCGCCGATATCGGCATGATGGCCACGCGCAGCGACATAGAAGGAGGGCGCGTCGCGGCCATCGACGAACACCGGCATAACCACGGTGACGTCGGGCAGATGGGTGCCACCGTCATAGGGGGCGTTCAGCGCATAGACGTCGCCCGGCTGCATCCCGCGATCGTCCAGCGCCGCGCCATCCGCCCCGATGCCACGGCGGCGCATGATGGCGCGGATGCTTTCGCCCATGCTGCCCAGATGCACCGGCATGTGCGGCGCGTTGGCGACGAGGTTGCCCTGCGCATCGAACAGCGCGCAGGAGAAATCGAGGCGCTCGCGGATATTGACCGAGGAGGCGCTGTGTTGGAGCGCAGCGCCCATTTCCTCGGCAATGGCCATGAACAGGCCCCCCATCACCTCCAGCCGCACCGGATCGACCGCACCGGCTTCATCCGATTCCGGCAGCGGTCGCGGCAGGTGGCGGGTGAGGATCAGATTGCCGATCGCATCGACCTGCGCGCGCCAGCCCGGCTCGACCGCGGTGGTGGAGACGGGATCGATGATGAGCGCGGGACCGTCTATTGCGCTGTCGGCGGAGAGACCCGCGCGATCGTAGACGGGCGCGGGCGCGCCGGCATAGTCGACCTGCGCCAACGGCGGCGCGGCTTCGTCGGCGATGGCGACGATGCCGCCCATCGCCTCCTGCGTCGAGGCGATCGCCTCGACCCGCGCCATGTCGACGAGGATGCGGCCTTGTCCCTCGAACCCGAAGCGGGCGCGATGCTGGGTCAGGAAATCGGCCCGCATCACGTCATGATCGGCGAGCCGCACGTCGAACAGGCTGTCGGTGCGATCATAGCGCAGGCGCAGCAGCGTTTCGGTCCGATCGGCCTGCGGCAGGTCGGCGCGGGCGTCATCGGCCAGCGCATCGACGGCGGCATGAAGATTCACCATCGCCGCCGGATCGAGCGGCAGGGCCAGCGTGCGTTCCCGCACCGAGCGACGGTCTGCGAGGCCCATGCCATAGGCGGACAGCACGCCGCCCAGCGGATGGATCATCACCCGGTCCATGCCCAGCGCGTCGGCAACCAGACAGGCATGTTGCCCCCCTGCCCCGCCGAAGCTGGCGAGCGTGTAGCGGCTGACATCATGGCCGCGCGCGACCGAGATGCGCTTGATCGCATTGGCCATGTTGGCGACGGCGACGGCGATAAAGCCCTGCGCGGCCTCCTGCGGCGTCATGGTGCGGCCGGTTTCCGCCTGCACCTGCGCGCAGAGGGCGGCGAAGCGCTGTTCGACGATGTCCCGGTCGAGCGGCTGGTCGCCGTTCGGACCGAACAGGCTGGGGAAGAAGCCGGGCTGGACCTTGCCCAGCATGACATTGCAATCGGTGATGGTGAGCGGGCCGCCGCGCCGGTAGCAGGCCGGTCCCGGCACCGCGCCCGCCGATTCGGGGCCGACGCGGAAACGACCGTCGACGAAGGAACAGATGGAGCCGCCGCCCGCCGCGATGGTGTGGATGCGCATCATCGGCGCGCGCAGGCGCACGCCCGCCACCCGCGCTTCATTGTCGCGCTCATAAGCGCCGGCATAGTGGGACACGTCGGTCGAGGTGCCGCCCATGTCGAAGCCGATGACTTCATGGAAACCCGCCTGCTCCGACGTGCGGGCGAGGCCGACAATGCCCCCTGCCGGACCGGAGAGGACGGCGTCCTTGCCCCGGAACAGGTCGCCCTGCGTCAGGCCGCCGTTCGACTGCATGAACAGCATGTCGGTGTCGTCGCCCAGCGCCGCCTGCAGCCCGTCGACATAGGCGCGCAGCACAGGGGAGAGATAGGCGTCGGCCAGCGTCGTGTCGCCGCGTCCGACCAGCTTGATGAGCGGGGCGACGTCATGGCTGGCGCTGATCTGGGTGAAACCGATCTCGATCGCGATTTCGACGAGACGCCGTTCGTGCGCGGGATAGCGATAGCCGTGCATCAGCAGGATCGCGACGGCGCGCAGCCCCCGGTCATGGGCGGATTGCAGCGTGGCGCGGGCGGCTTCTTCGTCCAGCGGCGTGCGGACGCCGCCGTCGGCCATCAGCCGCTCGTCGATCTCGACCACATCGGCATGGAGCGGGTCGGGCAGGATGATCTGGCGGGCGAACAGGTCGGGCCGCTCCTGCGTGCCGATGCGCAGCGCATCGCGAAAACCGCGCGTCACCGCGAGCAGCACCGGTTCGCCCTTGCGTTCCAGCAGGGCGTTAGTGGCGATGGTGGTGCCGATGCGCAGCGAGCAAGACGGGATCGGGCCATCGCCCGCGCCGGTCAGGCGGCGGACCGCTTCGACGGCGGCGTCGGCATAGCGTTCGGGATCGCTGGAAAGAAGCTTCGCGGTGTGCAGCCGCCCGTCGGGGTCGCGCGCCACCACGTCCGTGAAGGTGCCGCCGCGATCGATCCAAAATTGCCAGGTCATGCGCGACCTGATGGCGGGGTGGGGGCGGATTGGCAAGCGGGCGACTGGAGCCGGCAGGGGGAATGCGGAACGGTTGCAGTCCTGATACCGTTCCGCACCCCAACTCCCGCCACGGCCAAAACCGCCGCGGGAAATGACCGAGTAAGGACGGGGCGGATCGTTCAGACCCGCCCCATCTGAAAGATCAGAATTTCGCGACGACGCCCGCCATCGGGCGGATCGAATGGAAATTGCCGGTGGTGTCGGCCTGAACGCGCAGGCGGACATTGCTGCTCTGCGCCGACCCGCCCATGTCGGCGGGCGACAATTCAATGCCCGCGCCATAGGTCATGCCGTGGAAATCCGGGCTATCCTTGCCGAGCGCGGCGAAATTGGTCCACTGATAGCCGACCTTGCCGAAGATCAGGCTGTCCTTGCCCGCCTTCACGCCGGCGCGGCCCGCCACGCCATATTCCCAGTCGATGTCTCCGGACACGCCCTTGGACGCGGTGCCCTCGACACCCAGCACGACCGGGCCGGCGACATTATAGTTCACGCCCGCGACGCCTTCGACCATGCGGCCCTTGTAGCCGACCGGCGGAATGCCTTCCTTGCTGGTTTCGCTGTCATAATTATGTACGCCGGCCATCACGCCGACATAGGGTTCGATGCGCTTGGCAGAGCCGGCATCGTCCTGCGCCAGGGCGGCGGCGGGAATCAGCGACGCGGCGGCGGCTGCCGTGAAAAGCAGTGTCTTCATGGGTGTGACCCTTTTTGTCTGTGGGAAATTTGCGGCGGTGTGGACCCGCCGGGTCGCAGGATCGGCGCTGCAAGCGTCCGGGCGACGGGTAAGAAATGGCCGGGACCGCCGGAAGGTTTCCTGAACGGATCGCGAAAATCGGGCAAAAGCCGATTATGTGATGGAAAGAACACGGTTTCTGTCAGCCAGATGAACGGAAACCGACTTTTCTGAACAGGGAATAAATGCTTGCACAGCGCGCCTTTAACCATTCACAACCAATTCAAACTGAGGGCGTTATCCCGTCATCAGAAGGACTGTTGAAGGAGACAGGCGATGACTGGGACCACAAGAAGGTTTCTCGCCACCCTTGGCCTGGCCGGTGCGCTGGCCCTGGGTGGCTGCGCCTATGACGACGGCTATGGCTATGGCGGGGTAAGCGTCGGCAGCGGCTATTATGGCGGCGGCTATTACGACCCCTATTATAGCCCCGGCTATTATCCCGGCGGCTATGGCTGGTACGATAATTATTATTATCCGGGCAGCGGCTATTATGTGTACGATCGAGGCGGCAGGCGCCATCGCTGGAACGATGGGCAGCGCCGCTATTGGGAAGGCCGACGGAGCAACCGTCCCGATGATGGCCGCTGGAGCGGAAATCGTCCGGATGACGGCCGCTGGCGCGATCGCAATCGCAATCCGTCGGGTCCGGGCAACTGGACGCCGCCGCGCCGGGACGCGAACGGTAACTGGACCCGGCCGAACCCGCCACGCGGCGACGATCGCGGGTCGGGGCGCGGGCCGGGCCGCTGGCGCGGCAATGACGGCGCGCGCCCGGCGCCGTCCGCCGGATCGCAACCCAATTTCCGCCCACCACAGCAAGGACGTCCACAAATGAGTCAACCGCGCCCGCAGCGCGAATGGGGCGCCCGCCCCTCCCCCGGCATGCGCGCCGATCGCCCCGTCCGGTCGGGCGGCGGCCGTGAGCCTGGCGCACGGGTGCGCCCGGACTGATGCGGGGATTGATAAGGCCCGCCCTGCTGCTTCCCCTCCTGCTCGTCGCTGCCTGCGACGGGCGGGAGGAGAGCGCGATCGACAATATCGCCAACGGCGCTAATTCGACGCAGGTGGAAAATAATGTCCGCGCCGAGGCGATGGCGCTGATGGAACCGCTCAACCCGCCTGCACCCGGCACGCCAGGCGGCCTGCCCGTCGATCCCGCACCGATCGCGGAGGGATCGATCGAACCGGACAGTGCGCAGGGCGCCGCGCAGGTGGTGCAGGGCTATTATGGCCTGCTGGAGGAAAAGCGGTTCGAGGATGCGCAGGATCTGTGGAATCCGGAAGGCGCGATCGGGGCGCAGGATGACGCGCATTTCGAAGCGCGCTTTCGCGGTTTCAGCGAGATTCACGCCAATATCGGCGCGCCCTCCGAGCCGGACGGCGCGGCGGGGTCCGTCTACGTAACCGTGCCGGTGCAGGTCTATGGCCGGATCGCGGCCAATGGCAAACCCTTCTACACGCTGCGACAAGTGGTGTTGCGCCGCGTCGACGATGTGCCCGGATCGACCGAAGAGCAGAAGCGCTGGCATATCGAATCGATCGGAGCCTATGTGCCGCCGCCCGCGACCGACGAGGCCGCAAATGGCGCGGAGGCCGCCAAGGCCATTTCCATGACCGACGGCATGGCGCGCAAGACGCCCTGAACAAGGAAACGCCCGGCCTTTCGAGGGACCGGGCGTTTCTTTTACCCTTTTGGTCGGATCAGGCGACGGTCGCCTTGACGATCTTGCCGGGGGTCTTGGGCGGCTCGCCCTTGGGCAGCGCGTCGACATGCTCCATGCCCGACGTGACTTCGCCCCAGACGGTATATTGGCCGTCGAGGAAGGTCGCGTCGTCGAAGCAGATGAAGAACTGGCTGTTGGCGCTGTTCGGGTTGGCCGCACGGGCCATCGAGCAGACGCCGCGGACGTGCGGTTCGCGGCTGAATTCGGCCTTCAGGTCGGGCTTGTCGGGGTGGCCGCCCATGCCGGTGCCGGTCGGATCGCCGCCCTGCGCCATGAAGCCGGGGATGACGCGGTGGAAGACCACGCCGTCATAGAAGCCTTCCTTTGCGTTTTCGACGATGCGTGCGACATGGCCGGGCGCGAGGTCCGGGCGCAGCTTGATCACGACGTCGCCGCCGCTGTCGAGGGTGAGGGTAAGCGTTTCGTCGGCCATGGAAGTCCTCTCTTGCCGGGGAAGATATGAGTTGTGCCCATATAAAGGCTAATGAGGCCGATGGAAGCGCTCTCTCCCCATTGCTTTTCGTTTGAGCATCGGCGAAAGCGACAAAATGTTACAGGAACCGGACAGTAGGGGGCGCTATGAGCGAGCGCGGCGATTCCGCCGAACCCCTTATGCACGGGGAAGAATTTGAAGACGTCCTGATCGAGGCGGCGGAAGCCAGCCACGACGAGGATGACCGTCTGAAACCCGAATATCTGACCGCCGTGCTCGACGCGGTGGAAGAAGGCGACAGCGAAAAGGCGCGCGACCTCGTTTCGCCGCTGCACCCGGCCGACATTGCCGACCTTCTCGAACTGACCCCGTCGGACCAGCGCGCGGACGTCGCCGCTGCGCTGGGCGACCTGGTCGGCGCGGAAGTGCTGTCGGAACTGAACGACTATGTCCGCGACGACCTGATCGGCGCGCTCGCGCCCGAACAGGTGGCCGAGTTCGCGTCCGAACTGGACACCGACGACGCGGTCGCGATCATCGAGGATATGGAGGAGGCCGACCAGCAGGCCGTCCTCGATGCGATGGAGCCGGAAGATCGCGCCGCGATCCAGTCCGCCCTCTCCTATCCGGAAGAATCCGCCGGCCGCCTGATGCAGCGCGACCTGGTCGCGGTGCCCGAGCATATGACGGTCGGTCAGGTGATCGACTATCTGCGCGACAATCAGGATTTGACCCGCGATTTCTGGGAAATCTTCGTCGTCGATGCCGGGCACAAGCCGATCGGCACCTGCCAGCTGAGCTGGGTGCTGACCTGCCCGCGCGGCATCGCCATGGCCGACCTGATGAAGCGCGAGCAGACGCTGATCCCGGTCGACATGGACCAGGAAGAAGTCGCGCTGCGCTTCCAGAAATATGCGCTGATCTCCGCCGCGGTGGTCGATTCGTCGGGCAGGCTGGTCGGCATGATCACGGTCGACGACATCGTCCACATCATTTCCGAGGAAGCGGGTGAGGATATTCTTCGCCTGTCGGGTGCGGGCGAAGGCGACATCAACGAGCCGGTGATGGACAGCTATCGCGCGCGCGTGCGTTGGCTGCTGACCAATTTGCTGACTGCGTTGGTGGCGTCGACCATCATCGGCATCTTCGAAGGCACGATCCAGAAGATGGTGGCGCTCGCCACGCTGATGCCGATCGTCGCGGGCGTGGGCGGCAATGCCGGCAGCCAGACCATGGCGGTGACGGTGCGCGCGCTCGCCACCAACCAGATCACCGGGTCGAACGCCCGCCGCACCATCATCCGCGAGATTCGCGTGGCGTTGCTCAATGGCGCGACGGTGGCGGTGGTGCTGGGGATCGGCGTCGGGCTGGTGTTCCAGAATATGGCGCTGGGCGGGGTGATAGCTGCGGCGATGATCACCAATATCGTGACGGCGGGGCTGGCCGGCGCGGCGGTGCCGCTGGCGTTCGACCGGATGAACCTCGACCCCGCGGTAGCCTCCTCCATCTTCGTCACAATGATCACCGATTCGATGGGTTTCTTTGCTTTCCTGGGGCTGGCGACGGCCGCGGGATTGACCGGCTGACGCAAAGGCCCATCTAGTGGTCCGATTCTGACATTCGGCACCGCTGGAGGCCATGTCACACACGAATGTCAGAATCTGTTCGGACCACTAGAAATATGTGATTCTAGTGGATTTTACGATTTTGACATTTGCAGACCCATCCCAGCCGTCAGGGGATGCAAATGTCAAAATCAACCCACTAGGGCGTTCCATGCCGTTGAACCTCACCAAGATCGCCTTCCAGAGCGAAAGCCCTGCCTCCCTGCGCGCCTGGCTGGAAAGCCATGACGGCGAAGCCCGCCTCACCACGCGCTATCTGCCCAAGCGGGTGGAGGAGATGGCCGGCGGGTCGCTCTACTGGATTCATGCCCATGCGCTGGTCGGGCGCAGCCCGTTGCTGGGCTTTCAGGAGACGGGACAGGGCCGCTACTGGATCAGGCTGGCGCCGATGCTGATTCCCGTGCGCGCTATGCCGAAACGCGCGCATCAGGGCTGGCGCTATCTGGAGGAGAAGGACGCCCCGCCCGACCTGAGCGGCGGCGAGGCGGACGATCTGGACGCGATGCCGCCCAAGCTGCTGGGCGAACTGACGCGGCTGGGGCTGGTGTAGGGTTAGAGGAATCCCGCCCCCTCCGTTCGTTTCGAGCATGTCGAGAAACGAGGCAGGCCGCGTTCAGCGCAGCCAAAGGCAAGTGTTGCGCTATCCGCTTCTCGACAGGCTCGAAGCGAAGGAATACGGGTGCGTTTCGGATATGCCGACCACACAGTGCGATCTCCCCGAAGGGCTGGTTCAGACCGGTAAATATCGGAAAAGAGGAGAAATGGTGCTGCCGGGGAGGATTGAACTCCCGACCTCAGCCTTACCAAGGATGCGCTCTACCACTGAGCTACGGCAGCACTCTGTTTCTTCGCCGAGGCGCGTCTGCGCTTCGGAGGTCGCGCCTATGGCCGCCTGCGCTGCCCATGTCAAGGCGACTTGCGGCAGAAGATGCATTTTGCTTATGCGCATCGTCATGGCTGAGACGAATGACGAGAAAAAGGCGCGATTGGCGCAAGCGCTGCGGGACAATCTGCGTCGGCGGAAGGCCCAGAGCCGGGAAGCCCAAAATCATGAAATAGCGCAGGAGGGAGCGATGCCGCCCCCTCCTGCCGAAGGTGAAAAAGACTGAGTCTTACAGCGGCGCGCAGGCGGCCTTGAGCCAGGACAGCGCGTCGCCTTCCAGTTGCGGGCCGACAAGGTCCAGCACCGCGGCATGATAGGCGTCGAGCCAGGCGCGTTCTTCGTCGCTCAGAATCTCGGTCGCAATGAGCGTCCGGTCGATCGGCGCGAAGGTCAGCGTCTGGAAGCCCAGCATCGGCTTTTCTGCGCCGGGAATGTCGCGTTCCTCGACCAGCACCAGATTTTCGATGCGGATGCCATATTCGCCGGTCTTGTAATAGCCCGGCTCGTTCGAGAGGATCATGCCTGCCGCCAGCGGCTCGTCGCCGCCGCCGAAGGTCGCGATTCGCTGCGGCCCTTCATGCACTGAGAGGAAGCTGCCGACGCCATGGCCGGTGCCATGGGCATAATCCAGCCCTTGCGCCCAGAGATATTGGCGGGCGAGCACGTCGAGCTGGCCGCCGCGCGTTCCCTTCGGAAAGACGGCGCGGGCGAGCGCGATATGCCCCTTCAGCACCAGGGTGAAGCGGCGGCGCATCTCGTCGGTCGGCGTGCCGATGGCGAGCGTGCGGGTCACGTCGGTGGTGCCGTCGCGATACTGGCCGCCCGAATCGACGAGATAGAGGCTGTTCAGCTCGATCGGGCGATTCGTCTTTTCCTCGACCCGATAATGGACGACGGCGCCGTTCGGACCTGCGCCGCTGATCGTGTCGAAGGACAGGTCTTCGAGCAGGCCGGTATCCTTGCGGAATGCCTCCAGCCGGTCCGAGGCGGAAAGCTCGGTGAGGTCGCCCTTGGGCGCTTCGACCGCGACCCAGTGGAGGAAGCGGCTGAGCGCCGCGCCGTCGCGGGCCTGCGCCGCCTTGTGGCCGGCGATTTCGGTGTCGTTCTTGATCGCCTTGGGCAGGACGGCGGGATCGCGCAGCGACAGCACGGTGGCACCGCCTTCGTCGAGGCCATTGAAGATCGCGGCGACCGCCCGTTCCGGATCGGCGACGACGGTCTTGCCGGCGAAATCTTCGAGCGCGGCGGCGAAATTCACAGCGTCATGCACGCGCACGCCATTGCCCAGATGCTTGGCGACCGCCTCGTCCATCTTCTCCGGCGCGACATAGAGGTCGGCGGTCGCATCGGCATGGACGATGGCATAGGCGAGTGCGACCGGCGTGCGGTCCACGTCCTTGCCACGGATGTTGAAGGTCCAGGCGATCGAATCGAGCGCGGAGAGGACGGCGGCATCGGCCTTTTTCGACACCAGCCAGTCGGCCATGGCGGCACGCTTTTCGGCGGCGGACTGGCCAGCATAAGTGTCGCCATGCACGACCAGCTTCGCATCGCTGCGCGCCGGGCGGTCGGGCCAGACGGCGTCGACGGGATTGGTGTCGACCGCGACCAGTTCCGCGCCCCTGTCGGCCAGCGCCTCGGTCGCCTGTTTCACCCAGGCGCGGGTGTGGAGCCAGGGATCATAGCCGATGCGCGCGCCCTGCCCGGCATGATCCTGAAGCCAGGCGGCGATCGATGTCTGCGGCACGCTTTCATATTGCCAGTGGGCGCCATCCACCTGCTCGCGGACCTGGAGGGTGTAGCGGCCATCGACGAAGATCGCGGCTTCCTCCGGCAGGACCACGGCGCTGCCCGCCGACCCCTGGAATCCCGTCAGCCAGGCAAGCCGCTGGGCATAGGCGCCGACATATTCGCTCATATGTTCGTCGGTCAGGGGGACCACGAAACCGTCGAGCTTCTGGCGCACCAGTTGCGCGCGCAAAGCCTTCAGGCGATCTTCATAACTGGACATCGAACTTTCCCTGCATCATTTGGCCTTGGATCATTCCGGCCTCTTGCGCCGGCGACAATGTCGACAACATAGAGGGGCAGGCGCGCTTATTCCAGCGCAGCCCCTGTCTGAACCATGGATAGTTAATGACCGATCAAAGCCCGCCTGCCCTCCTCCCCCCCGTCGCCGAGCGCCGCCCGCACAGCGTCACGCATCATGGCATCACGGTGGACGATCCCTGGGCATGGCTGCGCGATCCGGGCTATCCCGATGTGAAGGACAAGGATGTGCTGGCCTATCTGGAGGCCGAGAATGGCTGGTTCGAGGGCGCGATGGCGCCGCACAAGCCGCTGCTCGACACGCTGTTCCAGGAGATGAAGGGCCGCATCAAGGAAGATGACAGCTCCGTCCCGCAGAAGGATGGCGACTATGTCTATTGGCGCGCCTTCGAGACGGGCGCGCAATATCGCAAATGGTATCGCAAGCCCGCCGCGGGCGGTGACGACCAGTTGATCCTGGACGAACCGGCGCTGGCGGAAGGGCATGAGTATTTCCGGCTCGGCGCGATGTCGGTCAGCCCGGACGGCCGCTACCTCGCCTATGCGATCGACACCAACGGGTCGGAACGGTTCGAGGCGCGGATCAAGGATTTGTTTTCGGGCGAGATATTGCCCGAAGTGATCCCCGATACGCTGTCGTCGCTGGTGTGGACGTCGGACAGCAAGGGGCTGCTCTATGGTTTGGCCAATGAAAACTGGCGGACCGATAATGCGCGTCTGCACTGGCTGGGCCAGAGTATCGAGAGCGATATCGAACTGTTCCATGAAGATGATGAAGGGTTCCGCGTCTCCATCGGCCTCACCTCCTCGGAAAAATGGATCGTCATCGCGACCGGCGATCATGTCACCAGCGAAGCTTGGCTGATCCCGGCAGATAATCCGACCGCCGAGCCGCTGCTCGTGTCGGCGCGCAAGGCCGGGCGCGAATATGACGTCGATGAGCATGAAGGCACGCTCTACATCCGCACCAATGACAGCCATCCCAATTTCCGGCTGGTGAAGGCGACGCTGGACGCACCCGACCAGTGGGAAGAGGTGATCGGCGCGGACGCGCATTTCTATCTGACCGATTTTACCCTGTTCAAAGGCTTCTACGTTACCGAAGGGCGGCAGGACGGCCTCGACCAGATCGAGTTGCGCGATTATGCGACGCACACGCCCAAGCGCATCCCCTTCCCCGAAGCCAGCTATTCGGCGAGCCTCGACGACAATCCCGAATATGATGTGACCAAGCTGCGCATTGGTTATGAATCGATGGTCACGCCCGACACCATCTACGACTATCATCTGGAAACAGGTGATCTGGAGGTGCTGAAGGTCCAGGAAATTCCGTCGGGTTACGACGCCACCGGCTATGCCGCCGAGCGGCTGATGATCGCGGCGCGCGACGGCACGCAGATTCCGGTGTCGATTGTTTACCCCAAGGATTTCCCGCGCGACGGCAGCGCGCCGCTGCACCTGTACGGCTATGGCGCCTATGGGCTGGCGATGGAGCCGGGCTTTTCGACCAGCCGCCTGTCGCTGCTGGATCGCGGCTTCGCCTTTGCCATCGCCCATATTCGCGGCGGCGATGACCTGGGCCAGCAATGGTATCTGGACGGCAAGCTAGACAAGCGCGTCAACACCTTCACCGATTTCGTCGATGTGGCCAAGGGGCTGATCGAGCTTGGCTATAGCAGCAAGGGCAAGATCAGCATTTCGGGCGGATCGGCCGGTGGCGAGTTGATGGGCGCGGTCATCAATTCCGACCCCGACCTGTGGGGCGCGGTGGTGGCGCATGTGCCGTTCGTGGATGTGCTGAACACCATGCTTGACGAAACTTTGCCGCTGACGCCGGGCGAATGGCCGGAATGGGGCAATCCGATCGAGGATGAGGCCGCGTTCCGCACGATCCAGTCCTATGATCCCTATACCCATGTCCGCGCGCAGGACTATCCGCCGCTGATGGTGACGGCGGGCCTCAACGATCCGCGCGTGACCTATTGGGAGCCGGCGAAGTGGGTGGCGAAGCTGCGCGCGACCAAGACCGACAGCAATATCCTGCTGCTCAAGACCAATATGGGCGCGGGTCATGGCGGCAAGTCGGGGCGCTTTGAAAGCCTGCACGAGACGGCGGAGGAATTCGCCTTCATCCTGTGGCAATTGGGCGTGGAGGGCTGATGGCGTCGAGTTTCACCAAGCAGATAACCGCTCTTCCCGAGCATATCGATGAGTTGGGCCATGTGAACAATGCGGTCTGGGTCCAGTGGATGGAGCAGGTGTCGGTCGAACATTGGCGGCAGGACGCCGATCCTGCCCATGTCGAAGCCTATATCTGGGTCGTGACCCGGCATGAGGTCGACTATCGCGGCAATGTGTCGGAGGGTGACGTGGTGACGGCCCGCACCTGGATACCGGAAGCGCCGCGCGGCGCGCGGTTCGACCGGCTGATCGAGTTCACCGGGCCGGACGGCAAGGTCAAGGTCGCGGCCAGATCCACCTGGGCGATCATCGACAAGGCGTCGGGACGGATATTGCGCGTGCCGGCGGAGGTGGCGGCGAATTTCGTGTAAATTCTACCTCCGTTCGCTTCGAGCGTGTCGAGAAACGAGAAGCGCGTGCTATCCTCTTCTCGACTTCGCTCGAAGCGAACGGAGGTACATTCAGGCCGCCTGCGCCCTGAGCAGCTTGTCGATCGTCAGCGGATAGTCGCGCAGCCTGATCCCGGTGGCGTTGTAGATCGCATTGGCCACCGCCGCGCCCGCGCCGCAAATGCCCAGTTCGCCTACGCCCTTGGCCTTCATCGGCGAACTCTTGTCGTCCAGTTCATCGATGAACAGCACATCCTGATCGGGAATGTCGGCATGGACCGGCACCAGATATTCGGCCATGTCGTGGTTGACGAAAAAACCGAAACGGGTGTCGACGTCCAGCGCCTCCATCAGCGCGGCGCCCGCACCCATGGTCATCGCGCCGATCACCTGACTGCGCGCCGATTTGGGATTGAGGATGCGGCCGGCCGCGAACGCCCCGCCCATGCGGCGGATGCGCACTTCCGCCGTGTCGATATCGACCCCGACCTCGCAGAAATGCGCGCCGAAGGTCGCCTGCGCATAGCGTTTGTCGAGATCGCCATATTCCATGCTGTCTTCCGCCCAGACGCCGTCGCGCCCCGCCAGTACGGCGAGGGTTTGGGACTTGTTGCCCAGCTTGACCAGTCCGTCCTCGAACTGCGCCTGATCAGCGGGATAGCCCGCCTTTTCGGCCAGCTTCGCGCGCAGCGCCATGGCGGCGGCGTAAACGCCAGCGGTCGAACTGTTCGCCCCCCACTGTCCGCCGGAGCCAGCCGATACCGGGAAACGGCTGTCGCCCAGACGCACCGTGACCTGATCGAGTTGCACGCCCAGCATTTCCGCCGCCGTCTGGCCGATGATGGTGTAACTGCCGGTGCCGATATCGGTCATGTCGGTTTCGACGATCACTTTGCCCTGCGCGTCGATGCCCATGCGCGCACCCGATTTGGCGACAAGGTTGTTGCGGAAGGCGGCGGCCACACCCATGCCGACCAGCCAGCGCCCGTCGCGTATCTGGCCGGGCTTTGGGTTGCGCTTCGCCCAGCCGAAGCGATCCGCGCCCGCACGCAGGCATTCCACCAGCTTGCGGCTGGAGAAGGGCCGTTGCGGCCCGGCTTCGGGATCATATTGCACATCGTTGCGGATGCGCAGCTCGACCGGATCGACGCCCGACGCTTCGGCCAGTTCGTCCATCGCCACTTCCAGCGCCAGCAGGCCGACCGCCTCGCCCGGCGCGCGCATCGCGTTGCCTTCGGGCAGGTTCAGCGTGACGAGGCGGTGCGCGGTCATGCGGTTGGCGCCGCGATAGAGGAGGCGCGTCTGCTGAGCCGCCGTTTCCGCGCCGCCGCCGGGCAGGTCGCCCGACCAGACTTCATGCGCGATCGCGTCGATCACCCCGTTCTTGTCCGCGCCCAGCCGGATGCGCTGGATGGTCGCGGGGCGATGGGTGGTATTGTTGGGAATCTGATGGCGGGCGATGGCTACCTTGACCGGGCGGCCGATTTGCTTCGCACCCAGCGCCGCCAGTATCGCGTCGGCGCGCAGGAACAGCTTTGCGCCGAAACCGCCGCCGATATAGGGCGATACCAGCCGGACATTTTGCTTGGGGATGCCAAGCGTCTTGGCGACTTCGCCCACACCCCAGGCCACCATCTGGTTCGCGGTCCAGAGCGTCAGCTTGTCGCCATTCCACGCGGCCGTGGTGGCATGCGGCTCCATCATCGCATGGCTGTGGTCGGGCGTGGTGTAGCTCTGCTCGACCTTCACCGCCGCCTTCGCAAAGGCCGCATCGAAGTCACCCGTCTTGGTGTCGGAGGGGCCGCCGAACCCTTCCGGCGGGATCACCCCGTTCAGCCGCTCGGCCGCGAGGTCGAACCTGCCGCTTTCCGGTGCATAGTCGATGCGCACCAGCCTGGCGGCGTCGCGGGCATTTTCCAGCGTGTCGGCGATCACCAGCGCGACCGCCTGCTCATAATGGTCGACCTGCGGCCCGCCGAGCAGCGGCGCGGTGTTCATATTGCCCTTGCCCAGCTTGCCCGCATTGGCGTGGGTGACGACGCCCAGCACGCCCGGAGCCGCCTCAGCGGCGCGCACGTCCATGGCGGCGATCCGTCCCTTGGCGATGGCGGCGCCGACGATCCAGCCATAGGCGGCGTTGGGGGCGGCGTCATGGCGCTCATAGGCATAGGGCGCGCTGCCCGTTACCTTGGCGGCGCCGTCGATCCGGTCGTGCGGGATGCCGATCACCCGTCCCTTGTCGATCGGGTTGATACCGGCTGGCGTATCGAACTTCATGCCCGTGCCTCCTGCTGCCGGTAGAGCGACGCAAGCGTGCGTTCGACCAGCAGCTTCTTGAAGTCGTTATGATGGGTGGTGCGGGCACCGCTGAGCGCGGCTTCGGCGACCGCCTTCGCGCCCTGCTTCGCCGCTGCATCGGCTGCTGGCACGCGCCAGGGCTTCGCACCGATCCCGCCAAAGGCGAAGCGCGCCGTCCCGTCCTTGCCAAACACCGCCGCCACCGACACCAGCGCAAAGGCGTAGGAGGCGCGGTCGCGCACCTTGCGATAGACATGGGTGCCGCCGATCGGTCTGGGCAGCGTCACGGAGGTGATGATCTCGCCCGGGTTCAGCACCGTTTCCTTTTCCGGCGTGTCGCCCGGCAGAAGGTGAAAGTCGGCGACTGGCACCGAGCGCTTCGTCCCGTCTGCGCCGACCATGTCGACCTGTGCATCGAGCAGCCGCATCGCCACCGCCATGTCGCTGGGATGCTGGGCGAGGCAGGCGTCGCTGACGCCCAATATGGCGAGGCTGCGGCTCATCCCCTTCATCGCGCCGCAGCCGCTGCCCGGCTGGCGCTTGTTGCAGGGCATGCGCGTGTCGTAGAAATAAGGGCAGCGCGTGCGTTGCAGCAGGTTGCCGCCGGTCGTCGCCTTGTTGCGCAACTGGCCCGACGCTCCGGCCACCAGCGCACGGCTGAGCACGGCATAGTCGCTGCGCACCATCTTGTCGGCGGCGAGATCGGTATTGCGCACCAGCGCGCCGATGCGTAGCCCGCCCTCCGCCGTCGGCTCGATCCGGTCGAGGCCGAGATGATTGACGTCAATCAGATGGGCCGGCGTTTCGATCTGGAGCTTCATCAGGTCGAGCAGATTGGTGCCGCCGGCGATGAAGCGCGCGCCTTGGACGGATGCTGCGGCCTTGGCCGCGGCCTCGACGCTCGTCGCGCGTTCATAGGTGAAGGGTTTCATGCCTGCTTCTCCCCGCGCCCAGATTGCTCAGAAACATCCCGCATCGCGGCGATGATGTTGGGATAGGCGGCGCAGCGGCAGATATTGCCGCTCATCCGCTCGCGCAGTTCGACGTCGCTCATCGCGACATGGTCGAGATCCTCGGTCACATGGCTGGGGACACCCGCCTCGATCTCGTCCAGCACCGCCACCGCCGAGCAAATCTGCCCCGGCGTGCAATAGCCGCACTGATAGCCGTCATGGACGATGAAGGCGCGCTGCATCGGGTGGAGCGATTCGGGCGTGCCCAGCCCCTCGATCGTCGTCACCTTCTCCCCATCATGCATCACCGCCAGCGTCAGGCAGCTGTTGATCCGCCGCCCCTCCACGATCACCGTGCAGGCGCCGCACTGGCCATGATCGCAGCCCTTCTTGGTGCCGGTCAGGTGGAGATGCTCGCGCAGCGCATCGAGCAGGGTGGTGCGCGGGTCGAGTTGCAGATGCACCTCACGCCCGTTGACGGTCAGTTCGACGGGGGTCATGCTGGCTCCCTTGCTGCTTTTGGACGGCGCGGCGGTGCCCGTCGCGTGCGAGAGGACGGGCGTCGAGGCCGCGAGGGCTGCGCTGCCCCGCAACAAGCCGCGGCGCGTCAGATGATCGGACGTCATGGCTGGTCCTCCCTGTTGATACGCTGATGAGTACGAAGTGCGACGGCAAATGATCCCGGCCGCCGGGTAACTATCGTCAGATTAGCAGATGTTCCGTCCGTCCCAAAGGCAGGACAAACAATATGCCCCCGCCGATCCAAACAGACGCGATAGGGGCGGTACCGGCCGCGTCCCGGCAGGCATCGGCTAACCAGCGGAAACCGGCGAATCTTCGGACCCGCGAAAGAGAATTTCATTTTTCTGCAATTCTCCCCCTTGCCGACATGGGAAAGCCTTGCTAGTTGGCCGCCACCCGCCGAGAGGGACACACTCTCCCGGCCGCCAAGAGCGGGCGTAGCTCAGGGGTAGAGCACAACCTTGCCAAGGTTGGGGTCGAGGGTTCGAATCCCTTCGCCCGCTCCAGATTTTCATAGGAAAATCAGTGAATTAGCGGCCTTTTGGCCGCTTTTTTATTGGAGACATAGGTGGTTGCAAGGGCCGCTGTCTCCACATTGTCTCCAGATAATCGACAAGTGCCGGCCGGTTCTGGCGAGGGGTGGCGCAAATCGGCGTCAAAGATACCGTCATCCAACGGATCAGTCTGACGGATGAGGCCCTCAGCGATCAGGCTTGGCAACGGAGGCGTGGAGCGTCGTCGTACCCGGCACAGGGCCTTGGGCGACCCTATCTTGCCAGCCCTTCGTCGGAAAGAAGCCCTCGCCATCAAAGGCGAACATTTGTGTCAGGTCTCCGAGGATCTCGGCATCAAGCTCGAGAATGTTACGATCAACATGCTCGGCCGCGCCAAGAAGGTCGTGATCGACAAGGACAACACGACCATCATCGACGGTGTTGGGCAGAAGACCGATATCGATGGTCGCGTCGCGCAACTGCGCCAGCAGATCGAGACCACGACGTCCGACTATGACCGTGAGAAGCTGCAAGAGCGTGTCGCCAAGCTCGCTGGCGGTGTGGCGGTGATCCGGGTCGGCGGCGCGACCGAGGTTGAGGTCAAGGAGAAGAAGGACCGTGTCGACGACGCGCTCCATGCGACGCGGGCCGCGGTCGAAGAAGGCATCCTGCCGGGCGGCGGCATCGCGCTGCTCCGTGCGATCAAGGCGCTCGATGGTCTGAAGGCCGCCAATGACGACCAGCAGTCCGGCATCGACATCATCCGCCGGGCGCTGCGCGCACCGGCGCGGCAGATCGCCGAGAATGCCGGCGAGGACGGCGCCTATATCGTCGGCAAGCTGCTCGAAAGCTCCGACTATAACTGGGGCTTCAATGCCGCCACCGCTGAGTATCAGGACCTCGTCCAAGCGGGCGTGATCGATCCGGCGAAGGTTGTGCGCACGGCGCTGCAGGATGCCGCCTCGGTGGCTTCGCTGCTCATCACCACCGAGGCGCTCGTCGCCGAGGTTCCGAAGGAGGAGAAATCCGCGCCGATGCCGGCGATGGATTATTGATTGTCGGGAGGCCCGGCTGCCCGGGCCTCCTAATTTTCGCCGAGTGTGAACGGCTTTGAATCAAAGGTCATGAGCATCGTCCACACCAATTTGGGGCTGTCACGGCGGCTAAGCCGGCTGTTGAGGGATGAACGGCCGACAGCGGATCCAGACTGGTGAGGCGTAGCGGATAGTTTTCGCACAGCCTGCCCCGCAACGCCCCCAACGGAACGCGGGATCAGGGGAGCGCACACTGCCGTCTTCTCGCGAAGCCGGTCAGGGTTCGCGCATGTTCTTGGCCGCGTTGCACACTTGCTCTGCCCGGAGAGCACGACGGCGGCTGGCCCCCAGGCCCGCGCGCACGCCGCCACGCCGACCGGTCGCCGCAAGGTGGTAAATGGATAGCTATCCATTTGCCACCTTATGAGCACGCCTGGCAAATGCCGAGTGTTTCCCTGTAAATGGCGCATTCGCTGGGTTTCTTAAATAATCACTGAGCATAATATGGGATGACGTTGATCACATGACCCGGCATGGAGTTGGGTCCGTGATCGGAAGGCGCCTGCGATGGTTGCTTTATCTTCACTGATTCCGAGCCTGGAGCGCGAGTTGAAGCGCCTTGGATATCAAGACTCTACGATGAAGCGGTATCGGGGGTGCTGGCGTCGTCTGGAGAGATATTTCGCGGACCGAGGTGTGGAGGAGTTCAGCCTGGACGTCGCAATGGCGTGGGTAGACGCCGCGTGTGATTTCTTTGCCAAGGAAGAGGCCGACACGCTTAAACAGAGTGACATTTATTTGTTTCGTGTCGCCCAGATGCTGGAAGACTTCGCCGTTCATGGTGCCGTGTTGCGTCGCTATGATCGTCGAGCCGATAGGCTTACTGTAGATCAGAACGAACTGATCGGTAAATTCCAGGCTGGTCTACGCGCCGATGGTTGTTCGACCTCGACGGTGCGTACGTATGGGACGCTGGCCGGAGAGTTTCTTGCATTTGTGGAGACACATGGCCGACTCGCGGACTGCGATGCCAGGACGATCGAGGCATTTGTAGTCACCTTGACGGGGTATCAAGCAAAGACGGTTGAGCAAAAGATGTGCGCGGTTCGGTCTTTTCTCAGATTCGCTGCGCGGCAGGGACGGGTCGAAGCCGACATCTTGAACGCTGTCCCGACTGTGAAGTCCAGTAAGCAGGCCAGAGTTCCGTCCGTGTGGGATGCCGCCGATGTGACCAAGATCCTGGATGCCATCGATCGAGGTAATCCCTGCGGTAAAAGAGACTACGCGATCATCACATTGGTCACGCGGCTCGGGCTGCGGAGCATCGACGTTAAGCGCCTGGAACTGGATGATTTCGACTGGCCGGGTAACCAGCTCTGGGTGAGGCAAGCCAAGACCGGACGCCGCATCCAACTGCCGCTCTTGAAAGACGTGGGCTGGGCGGTCATCGACTACATCCGCCACGGGCGACCGACCGCCGATTATCGGCAGGTGTTCTTACGCCATACCGCGCCGATTGGGCCGTTTACTGACCAGGACCATCTGTACCAGATCCTGTGCAAACACGCACGAGTGGCTCATGTGGCGCTGAGCGATAAGCGTCGTCACGGCATGCATTCGCTGCGACATACGCTGGCGACCCGATTGATGGAAGGTGGAACGCCGATCGAACAGATCGCTGACATTCTTGGGCATCAGTCGGTGGTGTCGACGGGGGTGTATTTGAAGACGTCGCTGGGGCTGCTGCGCCGGTGCGCCCTCGACCCCGACGTCACGTCCGAGGAGGTGCTGTGATGCGCACATCCCTGACATTGATCGATGCCGTCAAGGCGATGGTCGCCGAGAAGCGTGCGGTCGGCTATAAATACAATGCCGAGGAAGCGATGCTGCACCGTTTTGTTGCGTTCACACGCAGCCAGTTTCCGGGACTGGAGACGATTACCGAAGCCTCTGCCAATGCGTGGATCGAGGCGGCGCAGAAACGCACGGTGACGACTTCAACCATGCAGGGCCTGACTTCGCCGGTCAGGCACCTGGCCCGGTGGCTGACGCTCCACGACGTAGCAGCCTATGCGCTACCGACAGGCGTGCTGCGTCGCCCCGCCGCTTACGTTCCGCACATATATTCCGACGCGGAACTGGCTGCCTTCTTTGCGCAAACGGATCGCTGCCATTACTGCAGCGCCGTGCCGCTGCGGCACCTTGTCATGCCGGTCTTGTTCAGGACCATCTACGCCTGCGGACTGCGTTGTTCGGAAGCCCGCTTGTTGCGTACCGAGGACGTTGATCTGGCCACAGGTCTATTGCAGATCCGTGACGCCAAGGGCGGTAAAGACCGCCAGATTCCCGTGTCCGAGCCGCTTCGTGTTCGCCTGGCACATTATCACGCCCAGTTCGACTGGATGGGGCACGAGTGGTTTTTCCCGGGACAACGTGGCTGCCCTCTGAGCCTGTGGAACGTTTACAATAATTTCCGCCGCTTCCTATGGCAGGCACGCATCAGCCATGGTGGTCGCGGCCACGGACCACGTGTGCATGATCTTCGGCACAGCCATGCAGTTCACAACCTGCGTAAGTGGTTCGCGGCCGGCAAAGATGTCGGCGCAATGTTGCCGATCCTGCAGACCTATATGGGCCATTCCTCCATCGCAGACACCGCCTATTATTTGCGGCTGACCGCCGAGTCCTATCCCGACATCACCGCGCGATTGGATGAGACGCTCGGTCATGTCGTCCCTTCCCCAACGGGAGAACTGCACCATGGCAACTGATTTTGCGATCCTGTTGCAGCGCTACCTTACAAGCCATTTGGCCGGGCTGCGCGGCGCTTCGCCCAACACGGTCGCCTCCTATCGCGACACGTTCAAGCTTCTCATCATCTACATGCGTGACCAAAAGGCCATTCCGCCCGAGAAGCTCGTTCTCCACTGCATCGATGTCGAGGCCATTACGGGATTCCTGAATTGGCTTGAGAGCGGCCGCCACAACAGCATCTCGACGCGGAACCAGCGGCTGGCGGCGATCAGCTCGTTTTACACCTGGATGCAATCGCAGGAACCCGCCCTGATGGCGCGTTGCCAGGAGATTATCGCAATCCCGATAAAAAGGGGAACCCAGGCCTGCGTGTACCATCTGACAGTTGAGCAGACGCGATGCTTGCTAGCCGCGCCGGATCGCACCACGCGCACCGGCAGACGCGATGCAACGTTGCTTGCGACGCTTTACGACACCGGCGCCAGGGTCCAGGAACTGGTTGACCTGACTGTTGGCGATGTTCGCCTACAAAAACCGGTGGTCATCACGTTGACGGGCAAGGGTCGCAAAACCCGGCATGTCCCTATCGGGGCCAACACGGTTGCACTCCTCGCCAACTACCTGGCCGAGTTCGGTCTCGATAAGCCTGGTCGCGACAGCTATCCGGTGTTCTTCAACCAACAACACGCCAAGCTCAGTCGTGGCGGTGTTGCCTGGATCCTCGACAAATATCGTAACAACGCAGATGCATCTGACCTTATCAAGGCCAAAATAAGCCCGCATATTCTGAGGCATAGCAAAGCGATGCACCTATATGAGGCTGGTGTTCCGCTGCCCTATGTCCGGGATATTCTGGGACACGTCGATTTGTCGACTACCGAGATTTACGCACGCGCTTCCACCGAAGCAAAGCGCAAGGCCCTGGAGACCGCATACGTCGATGTCATCCCCAGCAACCTGCCGGAGTGGAATCAGGACGCCGGGCTGCTCGATTGGCTCACATCTCTTTGATCACCGATTATGCAAAGTGATTACGGAAGAAAGGCAGCAAATCCGCTTCCGGCAGGCGAACAGTGGCCATTTGCCAGCGCTGCTCATAAGGGTGCGTTGTTGGTGAGCGCCGCGCGTGCGGCGCGGTGCTTGGGGCGCTGCCCCTGGCGCCCTTCGGATCGGCTTCCGCCCAGCTTCCTCCGCCTGCGGCTCCGTGCAGCCGGTTCCCCGCGAAGCCGCCCCTCCGGTTGCACCCCCGGTCTCGCCGACGGGCAGGGTTTCAGCGCGGCGCTTCCCGCTGCGCGGAAACCCAAGGAGTATGGAAGATGACCGACACCATCGAAACCGTGGCGACCGAGCAGGCCGAACAGGACAGCCGCATCATTTTCGTGCCGCTGAACAAGCTCAAGAAGTCGCCCAAGAACGCCCGCAAGGTGCCGCACGGCGAAGCCATCATTGAGGCGCTGGCCGCATCCATCGCGCATAAAGGCTTGATCCAGAACATCGTGATCGAACCCGAGATCAAGGACGACAAGCCCACCGGCTCCTATCTCGTCACCGCTGGCGAAGGCCGCAGGCTCGCTTATCTGCTGCGCGCCAAGCGCAAGGAGATCAGGAAGAATCACCTCGTCCGTTGCTGGCTCGACACCGAGAACGATCCTTCCGAGGTGTCGCTGGACGAGAATGTGACCCGGGAGAACATGCACCCCGCCGACCAGTTCGAGCGGTTCCATGAACTGTCTCGTGACAAGGGATGGGGCGCGGAGGAAATCGGCGCGCGGTTCGGCGTGTCCCCTGAGGTGGTGAAGCGCAGGCTGCGTCTCGGCGCGGTCAGCCCGAAGCTGATGGACGTGTATCGGCAGGATGGACTTACGCTCGACCAGTTGGCCGCGTTCACCATCACCGATGACCATTCCCGGCAGGAGCAGGTGTTGGAGAACCTGTCGTGGAACAAGGAACCCTGGATCATCCGGCGCGACCTCACCGCCAGCAATATCCCGGCGACCGACCGGCGGGCCGTGTTCATCGGCGCAGACGCCTATGTCGACGCGGGCGGCACCATCCTCCGTGACCTGTTCACCGAGGATGACGGCGGTTTCTTCGAGGATGCGGGCTTGCTCGACATGCTCGTTTCGGAGCGTCTGCGCGAGGCGGCGGCGAGGGTGCTGGCCGAGGGCTGGAAATGGGCCGAGGCGAGCATCGACTTCCCGCATGGTCATGGGATGCGGCGCTATTATCCGCTGCATGTTGTTCTGTCCGACGAGGACGAGGCGCGGCTTTCCGAGGCGGTGGAGGCTCATGATGCCCTGATCGAAGGCTATGATTCCTATGAGGACATGCCCGAGGCCGTGGCGGCGAAGGCGCAGACATTGAGCGACGAGATCGACGTCATCAGCGCCAAGCGCTCGGACTATGATCCTGCCGTGATCGAGCGTGGCGGCGTGTTCGTCTCACTCGGCTCCAATGGCGAGGTGAAGATCGAGCGCGGCTATGTCCGTGCTGAGGACGAGCCGCAGCCGGAGGCAGACCCGGAGGGCGACAGCGACAGCATCGGCGCGAAGGACGGCGAAACCGTCGAGGGTGACGAGGATGCGGACGAGGAAGAAGAGGTGGAGGACGCCGACGCAGGCAAGCCCATTTCCGATAGCCTCATTCGTGACCTCACCGCCCACCGGACGCTCGGCCTTCGTCTGGCCCTTGGCGAGCAGCCCGACATGGCGATTGTCGCGCTGACCCATGTGCTCGCGTTGGGCCTGTTCTATCATGGGTTCGGCAAGTCTTGCCTCACCGTCACCGCCAAGAGCGAAGACCTCACCGTCCATGCCGAGGGCATCGCGAACACCGAGGCGGGCGAGGCGCTGGCGGCCCGGCATGACCGATGGGGCGAGCAGCTTCCGAGCGAGACGGCGGACCTGTGGCCGTTCCTCGTTGGACTGGACGCCGACAGCCGCACCGCGTTGCTGGCGCATTGCGTGTCGCTCACCATCAATGCGGTGAAGGTGCCGTGGGAGCGTTCCACCGACCGCGTCGAGGCGGCGGAGGGGCTGGCGCAGGCCGTGGGGCTCGAGATGACGGCGACGTGGACCGCGACCGCCCGCAGCTATTTCGGGCGCGTCACCAAGGCGCACATCGGGCAGGCGGTGAGCGAGGCGGTGTCCCCCGAGGCGGCTGAGCGCATTCGGCCATTGAAGAAGGACGCGATGGCCGACGAGGCAGAGCGGCTTGTCGCCGGAACCGGATGGCTGCCCGCCGTCCTGCGCACCGTCGAGCCGGAGCCAGAAGCGTCGGAGGCTGTAGAGGCGGAGGATTTCGAGTCGGACGCACAACCGTCCGAAACGGAGGCCCCTAATACCGAAGCGCAGGACGGTGGGGACGTAGCGGAGCCGATGGACAGTGACCAGTCGCACTACGCGGTTGCTGCTGAATAGGTGACGGGCCGGGGCTGCTACGGCGGTCCCGGCCTTTCCCTTGCGGGTGGCCGGAAAATCGCGGCCGCGCCCTGACCGGGCGCGGCCGCTTGTTTTACATCGTTTGAAGCAATGGGCGATATTACACTCAGTATATGTCGTAGAGCAACGAGACGCTTGGATGATGGAGTGAATAGCGTGGAGGATGAGTGTGAGATCACGAGCAAGGGCGGCGCAGAACGCGCTACCCGGATCGTCCAGGCAACAAGACTCGGCACGCCAATCAACGGCGGGGTCAATTCGCAAACAGGCGACATGATCTTGCTATTTGATGGACAGCCCGTTGATGGGCGGCCCGGCGTGCGACATCGCTTCGAACTGCCGTTCGACCAAAGCGGACCAGCTCTTGAAATCCTGGAGCGTGCGGCGGGCGCAGCCGCCAAATGGGCGGCAGCTCGCGAGGAGGGAGTCGAGCAGGGCGGTATCGTTCCGATGGATTTGCGCCCGCGTGATACGGAATTTGTGATGCTCGGTGAGGATGCGGAATCAGGGCGCCCGCTCCTTGTCGTGCGTCTAGCGGGTGGCCACCAATTTTCATTCTTGCTCGATCAGAAGATCATTGAGCAGCTTCGTATCAGGGAGCAGACCATCGCTCGCGCTTCGGATCATGCCGATCCCTGGGCCACGGTTGCCGAAGACATCGAATGGCTCGGCAGAGAATGGTGCACGCTTTACCAGCCTCCGTCGAACGCGGAGCTTCGGCGTGGAAGCGCCGCGTTGCGACGATTGCTGGTTGAAAATGCGCTCGGCCACGCCTGGCGCAAATTTGGATTCGAGAAGCAGCCCCAGATCTCTGGCCCCGATGTCATGGCGCTACTGTCGCACTACGGCACTGAGCCCCGCCATGTCGTGTCGCTGATAGCAGGTGGCGCCACGCTCAATGGTATCCAGACTTCCATGCTGGGCTGTGCCCGCGCCTTCAACCAATCCACCGGCATCAGCGCCGATGCCGAAGAGGGTTTCGCCGTTGCGACCTTCCATGTTTCGAGAGACGCCCGCCATCCGTCTGAGGAAAGCGAACTGGACGATATGGTTGAGCGTCCATCCCCGCTGTCCAGCTATCTGCGCGCGCCCGGTGCAATTCGACTTGGGCAGGCAATCTCGCGCATGGACATCGTGAAGTATTTTGCGAACTCCGCCGGAGGCGTGCATCTTGAGCACGCGCCCAAATCGCCGGATGGCGCGCGCGATGCCGACAAGGCTGCGCGCGATGATTTGCTGCAAGCCCTTCAAAAAGCGGTGATGGCGGACACGATGGACGGCCTGCACTTCGAGTTGTTGTCGATCGGCCAAGCCATCGGCAGATCGGCTGACATGCACGCCTTGGTACAGGCAATTCGCGGCTAGGTGCCTATCCCCCTAGGGCGGTCAGATGGAAAGGCCCGGCCGCACCCGCATGGGCTCGCTGTGCGTCGCGCCATCAGCAGGCACCACTGTCAGAAGGGGCCAGTGTTGTTCTCCATCGCCCTGTTCCCCCTCTCTCGCTGTCATAGGCCAGTCAGGGAACGGCAGCTAGGATCACAGCTTGGAGCAACGTGTCGCTTCACCGCAATGCCAGTCCCGAAATCATGCACAGCTCCTCCGCCACACGGCCTCTCGAAGGCTTGTCTGGCCGAGGTCCACGCGCCTTCCCGCAACGGCGGTAGGCGGCTTTTTTCCGCCGCCGGGCAAGCCCGACTTTGCATCGCGAAGCAAAAAGGCCACCCGCTGCCGCCAGCCACTTCGTTCTGCCCTTCGGGTGCAGGTCGGTCGTCCCCCGTCCGGACGACAGCCATCGAGGCCGCGATGGGCGCGGTTCGAACAAGCAGGAGATTACGATATGGCTACGATCGGCACCTTCACCGCCAACAGCAAGGGCGAGTTCAACGGCGTCATCAAGACGCTCACCCTCAACACCAAGACGACCCTTCGCCCGGTCGATAAGGAAGGCGAGAAGTCCCCCGACTTCCGAGTCAGCACCGCCGACATGGACATCGGCGCCGCCTGGAAGAAGACCAGCCGCGAGGGCCGCGACTACATTTCGGTCAAGCTGGACGACCCGAGCTTTCCGGCTCCCATATATGCCACCCTTTCCGAGACCGACACCGCTGGCGAATACGCGCTGATCTGGTCGCGCTGACGCCACGCCGGCGCCCCGCTCGAAGTGCGGGGCGTCGGTCATTGGTGGTTCAGAGATGGATTGGGGCGGTGCTGCGACGGAGCTGGATGGGGACGATCAGTTATGCCCAGCGAGCCGAAGCCCACTGTTGATCTCCACGATATTGCCGCTGGGATCGACGACGAGCAATTTGCCCCGTGTCTTATCGGGAAGCTGCGGTTCGACGCACCGTAGCACTGTTTCTTCTGACTTCTGAACCTGGTCACGAATTGCAAACCAGTCTTCGTTCGTGACGACATGACCGAAATGCATCTCATGCCGCTGCTCGATGTCGATCGAGCTATCCGGCTTGTCGTGCAACGTGAGTTGGCCGCCAAATACATAGAGATTGACCGCTCGGTCGTTGAGCATGACGACATCAGCGCCAAAACAGTCGCGATAGAAGGCGATGCACTCCGAGAATGCAGTCACGGGCAACGATAGGTGGAACATGCAGCGCTCCTCAGTTGACTGGGGCACGATGCCGCCTCGGATGAATGCTCGCAACTGGAAATCAGCGCATGAGTTTGGACAATGGATCGTGACATCGGCCAGACGCTTCTAAGGGCGTTGCCCTCGCGCCGGACAAGGGAAGCTGCGCCGTCCGGGCCGGTATCCCCTGTCTTCCTCCGCTTCGCTCTCGTGCAGACCGGGTGAGGGCCGTATCCGCCGCAGCCAGACTCGCGCCATCAATGGCATCGACCAGAATGTGACCCTCAACCGCGCACTTTGGACTTTGGCTGAAGGGATGCAGCGCTTGAAGACCGGGTAATCGCCAGCCAACCGCAGGGCTGGATTTTCAGCCCTGCGGTCTCGCACCTCCGTCACATATGTGCCGTTGCCATTCCGCTTCCCGGATCGTCGGCGTCCATATGTCCCGGCGTCCGCACGGTCGCCCAATAGGCCGCGCTCGCCGGGCTGCGCCCGGCTCGCTATTACTGGCTTCCCAAATAGATAAGGCGACTATAATAGTCGTTTTCATGGCGCATTGGTCGGTGCTTGTGGACGTGATCGTGCATGATCACTTCCCGCCAGGTGCGGGCCGCTCGTGCGCTTCTCGGTTGGACTCAGGAGATGCTTGCAGACAAGGCCCTTGTAGCGCTGACCGCGCTCAAGCGGCTGGAGTCGGAGAGCAACCTGCCGGTGCGCGAGGACACTCGCCATCAAGTCATGAAGGCGTTGGAGAGTGCAGGGGTTGTCTTTCTCGACTCTGATCGCGGCAAAGGTGTCATGGTCGTGCGCGGGGCACCCGACAGACCTGGAAAATAATCGGTCGCTCTCGGTTCGACCTGTCCCGCCCACATCACGCAGCCATAGCCGCGGTGGGCGATTACTTCGATCCATTATGGTGTATAGATCATTCATCATCCGGGGGGATGGGGGCAATGCTAGTGGCGGAGCAAGGCGATGCCGATAGCCACTTTTGATGACCGCGCACCTGACGTGGAGCAGGTCACAGCTTATGACGAGCGCCATCACCAAACCTACTGGCGCCTCCTCGACGCAGCTGAAGAAAATGCCGACTGGTACGAGGCTGTCGGGATCATTTTCGGGATAGACCCGTCTGCCGAGCCGGAGCGTGCCCGCCTCATCTATGATTCCCATCTCGCCCGTGCCCGCTGGATGGCCGAGACCGGTTATCGCCACTATTTGAAACCCTCTGATTCCTAACCATTTTAATTAGAATTTGCTGACCAGGTTCTGGCCCTCGCCGAATGCTGGCTCCAACGCGCTATGGCTTGGTCCGGCTAGCGGGACTTCTCCAGGCTTGTGCAGCCGCGAACATTCTCCGGTGCGCTCGGTGGTAACCGGGTCAGGAGATCCGGATGCCGGTTGCGAAAGACTGGCGTGCCCCGGTGGATGAAACCGGGACTCACGCGCTTCAATATTCCGACATCGCCATTGGCTATCTCAGCCGCAATCCCCGGTATCGCGCAGACTATCGTCGTTCGCTCAGGCGGGTGGGCCGGAGTGAGGTCACCGCCGAGGAGGCGACCACCGCTCTCGTGAAACGCTGGGGGATCAGCTTCCACGCCACGCCATCCTCAGCTTTCGATCCAAAGCTGGTCGCGGCGCGACCGGACCTCTCACCCGATAATGTCATCCTGACGCCCGCGCCGCCGGACCTCGAGCCAGCGCAACCGCTCCGCATCGAAGCCCTGGGCTCCGTTCGGGCGCGAATGATGCTCGACGGTCGCCTCCATGTCATCCTCGCCGATGCCGATGGAGACGTGCACCTCTGGATACTGGACTCGCCAAACCGGCCTCTTGCGGTTTTACTGCCGTTCGGCGCTGATCTCGCCGTGCGCATGGCCGCGGCGGAACGCCTGCGTCGTCGCCTTCGCGGACTGGCGGCGGGCGTACCACCGCTCCGGCCACCGCCGTCCCGTCGTCGGCATCTTTTGACCCTGCTCCGAGTGCTCGATGGTCGGGATGCCGGTGCCAGCCGCAGGGAATTGGCAGCCGTGCTGATAGACGCGGCCGTGCGCGGTTTCAGTGCAGCCGAATGGGTCGAGAGCCGCGAGCGCAAACGGATCAGCCGTTGGCTCGCCGAGGCAGTCGGACTGCGAGATGGGGGATATAAGAACCTGCTGCGCGGGGCCTGAAGGGGACACGGACGTCCCCTCCCATCGTTGTCCCTTCTCCGCACCGGGGTCGGTTCGCCACCATGCCCTCCTGTCCGCCGGTCCCGTCTTCCGGGGCCGGCCCTCATCGGGAGAAGCATCATGGTCCAGCCAGTAGCCGCAATCACGCCACACTATCTCAAGACGCCCGACGCGGCGATCCACCTAGGCCTGTCAGCCCGGACGCTGGAGAAGCATCGCTGCTACGGCACCGGGCCGGTATTCCGCCGCCTCGGCGGCAGGGTCGTTTATGCGATCGATGATCTCGAAGCTTGGGCGGCGCTCGGTACGCGCCGCTCGACCTCCGATCCCGGTTCTGGCGTCGTCCATCCTGCAAAGCGCCTGCCGACTGATTGCGTCCGCCGTTGACCGACATGTCCCAAGGTCGTTTCCATACCGAGCGGTCCAGCGTCGAGCGGACTCAGCTTGAGCTGTTCCGCTCTATCCCAGGCGACTTCGCGGCGCGGGACACGCAGGATCTCATGACCTGGCCCTTCTTCAGCCTCGCGAAGACCAAGCGCACCGCTCCAATCGACTTCCGCATGGGCGCGACGTGGATTTCGGTCGAGCCGGTGCCGGAACATGGGATGGCAACCATTTGGGACGCCGATGTGCTTATCTGGGCTGCGAGCCAGCTTATCGAGGCGCGTGATGCCGGCCGACCGACCTCGCGCCTGATGGTCACGACACCGCACGAGATACTGGCATTTACCGGACGCGGCGCGGGCAAAGCGAGCTATGAGCGGCTCAAAGCCGCGCTCGACCGTCTGCAATCGACGACAGTCGCCACCTCGATCCGTCAGGAGCATCAGCGGCGGCGCCATCGCTTCTCATGGATCAACGAATGGCGCGAGCTGGCTGACGGCAATGGCCGCGCGCGGGGCATTGAACTGATCCTGCCGGACTGGTTCTATGCTGGTGTGGTCGATCGGGCGCTCGTGCTGACGATCGATCCGGCCTATTTCGATCTTACCGGAGGTCTCGAACGCTGGCTCTACCGCGTCGTACGCAAGCATGGCGGACGGCAGAGCGGCGGATGGAGCTTCGACATTCCGCACCTCTATATGAAGTCCGGCGTGCTGTCGCCGCTTCGGCGCTTCGCATTCGAGTTGCGCGCCATCGTGCAGCGCCAGTCGCTTCCTGGTTACGTCCTCTCGCTCGAACAGGCGCTCGGCCGCGAGCGGCTCATCTTCACGCCGGTGCCCGTCGATCCGTTCGATGCTGCCATGCGCCGCGTCGGCCTCAAGCCAGTGAATAACCGGCCATGAGATTCGGACTATCGGGAACAGCCGGATTCGGACTTCCGGGAACGCGAAACACGGACTTTCGGGAACACCTGATCTCCGAAAACCCGCACAAATCCGCGCAGAATCGTTCGCCTTCTAACTATGCTAATAGAAAAGAATACTTCGTATTCTTTCTAACGCAGCCGTTCGCTGTGGATTGCGCGCGCTGTCCAGCACTCAGACGAGCTTGCCGCTCCGGATGTCGAACCCGCGCTTCGCTGCGCCAGTCCGACGCGGCTTTCCAGGAGACCATCCATGACTGATCAGACGCCACCCGGCGTTCGGGCCGATGCGCCCTACGCGTTTCCCCACGATAATCTTACCCATGTCGAACTGACGTGGATCGAACAGAAGCTGGAGCATTGGATACGCTTCGGCCGCGTCGCGCGGGACCGCATCATTACACGCCGTACACGCGTCGTGAGCTTCCGGCCCGGCGCAATCTTCGCCTTTGTGCGGTGGGCGTCCAATGATTTCGGTACGATCACCTCGCGCATCGACGTGGTGCGCGCGGTCGCTCCCGGCGAACCCTACACGACACTGCCTTTCGTGCGGCCGGGCGGAGAAATCCTTCTCAGGATCGAGGGATGGCCGAAGGTGCGTGAAGTGCTTGCTGCAATCGACGTTACCGAAGCGGCCAGCGTCGATCCCTGCGATGCCGCGCCCGATCACTGGCGGCACGTCAACAACCGTATTGCCGCCGGACAGTCACCCCGCGCTTACACGATGGAGCGCCATCGTGCCTGGTTACGGCGCCGGGAGATCGAGGGATGAACGCGATCGAGGCATGGTTGGGAAGTCTCCCCGGCCACACCTACGCCAATGTCCGGCAACCCCCGATTTCCACCATCAATCTCGCCCACCTGATCCCCCTGTCAGTGGTATGGGCGGGGCCGGAACGGGACGAGCATTTCGGTGCGCCCCCCTTGCTCTATGGCAAGACCGAAGGCTCGACCCCGTTCCGGTTTTCCCTTCACGTCGGCGATGTCGGTCACACGCTGGTCGTCGGCCCGACCGGCGCCGGCAAGTCCGTGTTGCTCGCGCTGATGGCGATGCAGTTCCGCCGCTACGAGAACGCGCAGGTCTTCGCCTTCGACTTCGGCGGCAGCATCCGCGCCGCCGCGATCGGCATGGGCGGCGACTGGCAGGATTTCGGCGGGATGCTCGCCGACGAGGCCGGCGACGGCGTGCAGCTCCAGCCGCTTGCCCGCATCGACGATCCGGCAGAACGCGCCTGGGCGGCCGAATGGCTGGCGGCGATCCTCGCGTCCGAAGGCGTTGCGGTCGATCCGCAGGCCAAGGAGCATCTGTGGTCGGCGCTCGGGTCGCTGGCGTCCGCGCCGATCGGCGAGCGCACGCTGACCGGACTTTCCGTGCTGTTGCAGAGCCAGCAGCTCAAGCAGGCACTGGCCTCCTACTGCATTGGCGGGCCTTGGGGCCGGCTGCTCGACGCCGAGGCCGAGCGTCTCGGCGAAGCTGACGTGCAAGCCTTTGAGACTGAGGGCCTGGTCGGGACCGGCGCGGCCGCAGCCGTCCTGTCCTACCTTTTTCATCGTATCGAGGGCCGGCTGAACGGCTCGCCGACGCTCATCATTATCGACGAGGGCTGGTTGGTCCTCGACAGTCCCGACTTCGCTGCGCAGCTCCGCGAGTGGCTGAAGACGCTGCGCAAGAAGAACGCCAGCGTTGTCTTCGCCACGCAGAGCCTCGCGGACATCGAGACCAGCAGCATCGCGCCCGCCATCATCGAGAGCTGTCCGACGCGCATCTTCCTGCCGAACGAGCGCGCCGCCGAGCCGCAGATCGCAGCGATCTACGAGCGGTTCGGCCTCAACGCCCGGCAGATCGAAATCCTCAGCCGGGCGACGCCGAAGCGCGACTATTACTGCCAGTCGCGGCGCGGCAACCGGCTGTTCGAGCTGGGGCTCGGCGAGGTCGCGCTGGCCTTCGCCGCCGCGTCGTCGAAGTCCGACCAGCTCCGCATCGCCGAGATTACCGACACCCACGGCCAAGCCGGGTTCGCGGCCGAGTGGCTGCGCCATCGCGGCTGCGCCTGGGCGATCGAACTTCTTCCCTCCAGCCAGCAGGAGTTACCGCTATGACAAAGATGAGTCTCCGCCGCGCCATCCTGGCTGGCGTTCTCGCCAGCACGGTCGCCATGCCGATCCTCGCGCCGATGCCGGCCTACGCGCAGTTCGGCGGGATCGTCTATGATCCGACCAACTATGCGCAGAACGTACTGACGGCCGCGCGGTCGCTTCAGCAGATCAACAACCAGATTCAGCAAATCCAGAACCAGGCGACGAGCCTCATCAACGAGGCGAAGAATCTCGCCTCGCTGCCGTTCAACCAGCTCCAGCAGCTTCAGCAGCAGGTCCAGCGCACCCAGCAGCTTCTCGGCGAGGCGCAGCGCATCGCCTACGATGTTCAGAGCGTCCAGCAGGCGTTCAACGGCCGCTACAAGGGCGCCGCGCTCACCGGCTCCCACGCGCAGATGGTCGCCAACGCCAACGCGCGTTGGGAGGATAGCGTCGGTGCGTTCGAGGACGCGCTGCGCGTGCAGGCCGGCGTTGTCGGCAACATCGACGGCACGCGCACCACGATGGACGGCCTGGTCTCGGCCAGCCAGTCCGCGACCGGGGCGCTCCAGGCCGCGCAGGCGGGCAATCAGCTTCTCGCCCTGCAATCGCAGCAGCTCGCGGACCTGACGGCTGCGGTCGCGGCTCAGGGCCGCGCGCAGGTCCTGCAATCCGCCCGTGAGGCGGCCGAGGAGGCCGAAGGCCGCGAGCGCTTCCGCCGCTTCATGGGCAACTGATCGCCCATGTCGCGGACGGCGAAGATCGCGGGCGTGGCGGTTCTGGCCGGCTTGATGATGACGGTGGCGATCGTCGCCGTCGTCAGACCCGAGGAGCCCGCGCCCGCACCGCCGCTCGTCCTGCCGGCGGAAGAGGGCCAGGACCGGCTCGCCCGCGAGCTGGATCGCTGCGCCACCCTGACCATGCCGGACTCGGGCTGCGAAGCCGCCTGGGCCGAAAACCGCCGACGCTTCTTCCGCCAGGGCGCGCCCACCCCCGACACCGAGCGCGATGATGGCTTGTCGTCGTCCGCCGAAGGCGCCGCACCATGAACGACACGTCCGTCATCGACACCTTCCTGGGCGTCTTCACCAATTACATCGACAGCGGGTTCGGCCTGCTCGGCGGCGAGGTGGCGTTCCTCTCGACCACGCTGATCGCCATCGACGTGACGCTCGCCGGCCTGTTCTGGGCGTGGGGCGCCGACGAGGACGTGCTTCAGCGCCTCGTCAAGAAGACACTCTTCATCGGCACCTTCGCCTTCATCATCGGCAACTTCTCCAACCTCGCCAACATCGTGTTCCAGTCCTTCGCCGGCCTCGGTCTTCAGGCGAGCGGCGGAGCGATGTCGATCGCCGATTTCATGAAGCCCGGCATGATCGCGGCGAAGGGCCTCGAAGCCGGCAAGCCGCTGATGGATGCGGCGGGCCAGTTCTCCAACCTCTGGGCCGTGTTCTCGAACCTCGCGCTCATCCTCGTGCTGCTGCTCGCCTGGGTGATCGTCGTGCTCGCCTTCTTCATCATCGCGGTGCAGGTCTTCATCACGCTGATCGAGTTCAAGCTGGTGACGCTCGCCGGCTTCATCCTGCTGCCCTTCGCTTTCTTCAACAAGACCGCCTTCATGGCCGAGCGTGTCCTGGGTCATGTCGTCTCGACCGGCATCAAGGTGCTGGTCCTCGCCGTCATCACCGGCATCGGCACTACGCTGTTCAGCCAGTTCACCGGCGCGAACCTCGGCGTAGCGCCCGACATCAATCAGGTCATGGCGATAGCGCTCGCCGCGCTGTCGCTGCTGGGCCTCGCCATCTTCGGCCCCGGAATCGCCAACGGTATCGTCTCGGGCGGGCCGCAGCTCGGAGCGGGCGCCGGGGCCGGGACGGCGCTCGCCGCAGGCGGCGCGCTGATCGGCGGCGCCGCCGCAGCCCGGCTCGGCGTGGGCGCGGCCGGTTCCGCCATTGGCGCCGTTGGCCGGATGACCGGCGCTGCCGCGCGTGGCGGAGCGCAGGCCGCAGGCGGAGCCGCCAGCGCCTACAGCCTCGGCTCCCTCGGCAAGAGCGGCGCAGGCGCCGTGGCCGGGGGCATGTCCGCGGTCGGCCAGGCGGCGGCGGGAAGCGCGGCCAGCGCCGTGCTCTCGCCCTTGCGCAAGACGACCGCCAAGGGCGGCGCAGCGATGAAGGCCAGCTTCCGCTCGGGCGCTCGCGCCGGCTTCACCGCCGGCGGCGGCACGATCACCGGCGGGCCGGCGGACCCGGCTTCGACGGCGAGCGCCGCAGCCGCTTCCCCGGCCGCCAGCGGAGCCGGCGCACCCGCCTGGGCGGCCGCGATGAAGCGCCGCCAGTCCGTGAGCCACGGCGCGACCGTCCTCGCCCACACGATGAAGGCCGGCGACAGCCACGGCGGCGGAGCCGGTCCCGACATCAAAGAGAAGGACTGATTCATGTTCAGACGCCCCACCATCCGCTATAGCCAGACGCCCGAACCCACGACGCCTTACCGGCGCGCCGCCCAGGTGTGGGATGACCGCATCGGCTCCGCGCGCGTCCAGGCGAAGAATTGGCGGCTCGCCTTTTTCGGCGCGCTGGCGCTCTCGGGCGGGTTGGCCGGCGGTCTCGTCTGGCAATCGGCACGCGGCCATATCGTCCCCTGGGTCGTTCAGGTCGATCGGCTGGGCGAAGCGCAGGCAGTTGCGCCGGCCGAGGCCGACTACCGTCCGACCGATCCGCAGGTCGCATTCCATCTCGCCCGCTTCATCGAACAGGTCCGCGCGATCCCGGCCGATCCGGTGATCGTCCGGCAGAACTGGCTCAGGGCTTACGACTTCACGACCGACAAGGGCGCGCTGGCGCTCAATGATTATGCGCGTGCCAACGACCCGTTCACGCAGGTCGGCAAGGTTCAGGTCGCGGTGGATGTGTCGAGCGTGATCCGTGCCTCGCCCGACAGCTTCCGCGTCGCCTGGACCGAACGCCGCTATCAGGACGGCAGCCTCGCCGCCACCGAACGCTGGTCGGCGATCCTCACCGTCGTCGTCCAGCCCCCGCGCACGCCCGACGCTCTGCGCAAGAATCCGCTCGGCGTCTTCGTCAACGCCCTCAACTGGTCAAAGGAGCTGTCGCAATGACACGCATGTCCCCCCGTCATGCCGCCTGCGCGGCAATGCTGCTTTCCGCAACCGCGCTTGCCGGCTGCACTACCACATCGGCGAAGCCGCCGGCCATCGCCTATGACGATCCTCCGGTGGAGATTGCGGCGACACCAGCCGCGGAACCGTCTCGTGCAGTCGAGGTGGTGACGATCCCCGAGCCGCTGCCGCTCCCCGGCCAGTTGAAGGCGCTGGCGCAAAGCGCAGCGCCGCCCGAGCCCGCCGATCCCCGCCGCCGCGTCGGCGCCGCCAATACGGCGGCCCGCGTGCAGCCTGCCCGCGACGGCTTCCTCAACGCCATCCAGCAATATCCGTGGACCGACGGCGCGCTCTATCAGGTCTATGCCGCGCCTGGCCAAGTGACGGACATCGCGCTTCAGGAGGGCGAGCAGCTCGTGGGGCCAGGGCCGGTCGCGGCCGGCGACACCGTGCGCTGGCTTATCGGCGATACGATCAGCGGCAGCGGCCCGACCGCGCGCGTGCATATCTTGGCGAAGCCCACACGACCCGACATCGCCACCAACCTCGTCATCAACACCGATCGGCGAACCTACCATCTGGAGCTGCGCGCGACGCCTTCGACCTATATGGCGTCGGTCTCCTGGACCTATCCGCAGGACCAGCTCATCGCGCTGCGCAGCGCCAATGCCGCAGCGGCTTCGACCGCGCCTGTGGCATCCGGCATCGACGTGTCCGCGCTCAATTTTCGCTACCGGATCGAAGGCGACCGCGCGCCGTGGAAACCGCTGCGCGCCTTCGACGACGGCCGCCAGGTCTTCATCGAGTTTCCGGCCGAGATCTCGCAGGGCGAGATGCCGCCGTTGTTCGTAACCGGCGCGGCCGGCGACGCCGAGCTGGTCAATTATCGCGTGCAGGGCCGCTACATGGTGGTGCACCGGCTGTTCGCCGCCGCCGAGCTGCGCCTGGGCGACCGGCGTAGCGAGCAGCGCGTCCGCATCGTGCGCGACGACGCGCGCAGGGGGCGGCCGTGAGCGATCCAGTTGAACCGTCCGCCGCCGCGCCGGCTGCGCCGCGCTCCGATCCCCAAGCCTTCCAGCTCAGGGGCGACCCACCGCGCGTCATGCGCCTGTCGCGCAAGGCGCTCGCCGTCATGGGCGTCGCCGCCGGCCTCGGCATCGGCGGCTCACTGATCTATGCGCTCAAGCCGGCCGCCGAGCGGGAAGCCAAGGAACTCTACAACACCGAGAGCCGCGCGACGGCCGAGACCATCACCTCGGGGCCGCGAGACTATGCGCAGGCGCCCAAGCTCGGCCCGCCGCTTCCCGGCGATCTCGGCGGCCCGATCGTCTCTGCCCAGCAGCGCGGCGAGAATGTGCCTGTGCCGCCGGTCGGCGCACAGCCAGGCCAGCCCGATCCGCGCACCCAGGCCGCGGAGACGGCTCGCCAGCGCATCGGCCAAGAGCGCGATGCCGCCCGCATGAGCGGCGTTTTCCTCGGCGGCAACGCCGGAATGGCGCCCGCTCCATCGCCGGTCCTAGCCGACCAGGCCGCACAGCCGCCACAGCAGGCGAACGCGGCGCAGGGCGATCAGGCCGCAAAGCGCGCATTCATGGCGCAGGCGTCGAACCAGCGCACGGCGAGCGTCGAGCGGCTGACCGCGCCAGCATCGCCCAACATCGTGCAGGCCGGCAGCATCGTGCCCGCAGCGCTCATCACCGGCATCCGTTCCGACCTTCCCGGCCAGATCACCGCGCAGGTTACGCAGAACGTCTATGACACCCCCACCGGCCGTATCCTGCTCATTCCGCAGGGCGCACGGCTGATCGGCGAATATGACAGCGAGATCGCCGCTGGGCAGACGCGCGTGCTGCTCGCCTGGGATCGGCTCATCATGCCGGACGGCCGCTCGATCGTTCTCGAGCGCCAGCCCGGCGCTGACGGAGCCGGCTCCGCGGGCCTACAGGACCGCGTGAATCAGCATTGGGGCAATCTGCTGAAAGCCGCCGCCGTCTCGACGCTGCTCGGCCTCGGTGCCGAACTGGGCGCGGACAGCGAGGACGACCTGACCCGCGCGCTGCGGCGAGGCTCGCAGGACACCATCAATCAGACCGGCCAGCAGATCGTGCGGAGGCAATTGAACGTGCAGCCGACGCTCACCATCCGGCCGGGGCATCCGCTGCGCGTGGTTATTACGCGCGACCTTGTATTGGAGCCGGTTGGAGGCACACGATGAGCAAATTGAAGCTGGGGCCGCTGGCCGACGATCGGCCGGTCAAGCTTTCCGTGGAGCTACCCGCAGCGGTCCATCGGAATCTCGTCGCCTATGCTGCGGCGCTCGCCGCCGAGACCGGGGCGACGGCGGTGCCGCCCGAGAAGCTGATAGCGCCCATGCTTATCCGGTTCATGGAAACCGACAGGGCCTTTCGCCGGCACCGCGCGCAGGGGAATTGAAGGCGTGTTCCCTTGCCGTCAGTTGCCCATGAACTTCTTGAAACGCTCCCGGCCTTCAGCTTCGGTCACGGCTTGCTTCGCGTTGGCGCACTCGTCGCCGCGCGCCGTTCCTTGAGCGCATTGCGCCACAACCTGCCGCGCTTCATCGAGATGCGCTGCGAAATATTGCGTTCCGCGTGGCGCGGGCGGTGCCTGGGCAGAAGGGAGCGGACCCGCGGCAGCCGCCGTTTGACCGACCGGAGCGATTACGGGACGCAACGCGAAGCCAGCCCCAAACCCGAGGGTCAGCGTGACCAGCACGATGATGAGCGTCCTGCCTCGCGTCATGACGGTTCCTTTCCCGATTGCTCTGTCAATGGTTGCGGCCCCGGCATAGGTGGCAACGAATAGCGGACGGCCACGAAATCGAGGAAGCGCTGCAGCACGGCGTTCTCATTATCCTCTCGCCAATAGCCCGAGAATCCGACCCGCATATGCCCGTTGGTCTCGTGGACCTCGCGGAACGCCACTCCAGGCACCTGGATACCAAGCGCGGATTCCACGACGATTGAGAGGCGCCCGCCGAGTGCAATAGCGCTGAGTACCGTGTCGCGCCCGATATCATCCATGTCAATCTCCGGCGCGTAGCCGGGCATGCCGAGCTTGCCCAAGAGCATATTACGCGTCTCCGGGCCAGGATCTCGTTCGGTCAGCAGGAAGCGTTCGCCGGTCAGGTCGGTCCAGTGGATGCGTTCGCGCTCGGTTAGCGGATGACTTTCTGGCATCGCTACCAGGATGCGCTCGCTCCATAACGGCCGACTTGTGAGGCCCGGGTAGGGTGCCTCGCCGATCATGATCGCGATGTCGAGCAGGCCGCTTTCGATTCCCGCCAACAGCATCTCGCGGTCCCGCTCGAATGCGCGCAGTTTCACCTCCGGATAGCGCTCGTCGAACTCGCTGAGGGTCGCGTGCAGGTTGCCGGCAGAGCAAGAGGTGTAGAAGCCTATTGCCAGCCTGCCGACATGACCGTTTTGCGTGGCGCGCACCCAAGCGTTCAGTTCCTCGAATTCTCGCACGATGCGTCGCGCCGTCCGCAGATAAGTATCTCCGTTGTGAGTCAGCGTCGCGCCGCGCGTACCGCGATCGAACAGGGCCATGCCCAGTCGTTTTTCGACCTCGATGATGTGTCGGCTGAGTGTCGCCTGCTTGATGTTCATACTGCGCGCCGCCCGGCTGAAGCTGCCAGCTTCGGCCGCTGCGATCAGATAGCGAAGCTGGCGCAATTCGATCATGGCTGTTCAGCAGGCCTCTGATCGAAGAGCTATCAATCTGCCCAAGGATCAGACGAGGCCAGCGCCACAACATCGTCGATAGAGAGTAAAGTTGGCGGAGACAGTGGAAATTCGCCCGCGGCCGTGAGGGATAGCAAGGCGCCGATATGCTCTGCGATGGCAATGGCAGAATAGGCCATAGGAAACGCATCGACGGTCTCCCGCGCGGTGGGTGGGAAATAGCGTGCGCGGAAGCCGGGCTTGAACACTGAATCCCAGATATTGAGCGATTGCCCCCCGGTTTCCGACTTCCCGCTGAAGATGGCATAGCTCGGCAAGGCTTCGGGTCGATCGACAAGCGCGCGATGCACGAACTCGTCGACCTTCTCCAGAACGATGCTCTCGGCCCCCGCGTCTCGAACCTGCCGGGCCGAAGCGAACAGTGCATACGCGCCGTCCAGTGATCCGCCGACCCGGCCGCCATCGCCTCCCTGTGGGGTGTAGCCCAAATGGGCCATGACCCGGAAACCTTCCCGCGTCAGCCGCTCGACTATGGCAATGACCGCTTCCGAATGAACCTCCAGCTTGACGACGTCGGCGCCGGCACGGCGCATTCGGTCGGCGCTGCGGATCGCAACCTCACCATTGATGACCGATCCGTCCGGCATGTCGCCGACGATATAGGGAGCTTCGTAGGGAAAAAGCTGTTTTGCCCGATGCGCAACCTCTTTGACCAATCCGGCCATGATATCGAGGAACAGGGCCTGCTCGCCCTTCGCCAGGCGGGTGCTGTCCCGCCCCAGGTGCGTCATCAGGTAGGAATCCGAGACCATCAGGCAATCGAGCCGAATAGGCCTTGTTGACGTCGGCAGCGCCGATCGCCTCGCGCGTTTCCAGCGTTGCGGCGCGCAGGAGATATTTGATCGGGAAATGGCGCGCGTCCAGCAGCGCGCCGCGCAGTGGCCCGGACACGATGCCTTCGTCATCCAGCCGGTCGAGTTGCCGCTCGACGGACGCGCGCAACAGGCTTCGATAGACGCCTGGCCTGCCCAGATGACGGCCTAGCCCTTCGATGACGGCGCCCAGATTGAGCTGGATCGTGATGGTGATCAGCATCTGCGCGATGGCCGCTGTGTCGGTTTGGGTGATACGCGAATCTTGCAGCCTTCCGATCCAGGCGTCCGCCGCGGGAAAAGCCACAAGCAGGGCGGAAGCATCGATCCGGGGGGAGTCGTTATCTTTGAGCAGCAGGCGCAAGCCACCCTCGCCCCGACTGAAGAGCAGCACGGAGTTCTGCTGATTGGCCTCGAGTTCGATGCCGTAATGCGCCGCCAGGCGAAGATGGACGCTCAGGAGCAGGTCACAAAACTCGCTGAGGAACCGCTCAACGTCGTCCCCATAATACCGATCTGCCAGATGCAGCGCGTAGGGACGGCCATCAGGCATCGGCGCCATCAAGGCCGCGACCGGCACCGGCTCGCAGCCGTCGAGCCCTTCGGGATAGCGGCGGACGATGTAGGCGAGGAATCGCTCCCCGGCGTGATGCGCCCCGCCGCTTTCGTCGGTGAGAAGAAGCTTTGCCCGGAGCGCCGCGTCATCGGCCCGTATCGCCTCCAACAGCGAATGGACGACATGGCCGTCGTTGATCGTGACCGGCTTGATCGCGCGCAAGTTGAGGCGGCCGAGCGTGCTGATCGCCAGCGGCAGCTTGATATGGAGGCCGGGTTCCTCGACGACCGCCACGGCCCGCACCGAGAGCGTGGGCGCGACTTCGAGATAGTCCCGTGGCGCCATGTAGGCGCGATCGGTCAACCCTGCCTTGGCCAGGATCTCGTCCATTCTCTCGCCGCGCATGAACGGATGGACGGGCAGGAGCGCGTGCGTCTGCTCCAGCGCTGGATCGAGCCCCACATCGGCGAACGACGGCCAACTGGCAGGCACTTCACCTTGCACGGACAGACCGTCCCTGGGGAGGGCGAGCCAGGCTAGGCGGAACGACTGCTGATATTCCGGACCATAAGCGATGAGATCGTCGGCGGCAAAACCGTGCTTCGCCCGCGCTGTAGGATAGAATGGATGATCGATGAAGGATGCCAACCTGTCGTTGGCAAGCATCTGCTTGTGCCATTCGGGATGGGCGGCCAGGCGTGCGGCGGCAGGCGGGGCGGTATCGCGGGCCGCGTCGCAGATGGCGCCCTGTTCGATCGCGGCCTGGCATTCGTCGAGAAAGGCAGAAACATTGCCGCTGTCCTCACCTTCGAGCCCGGCCTTCATGATCTCGAGGAACTCAGTGACGCTGTCGACGAGGCGCGCGCCTTGCCGCGCTACATGAACGAACGGCGGTGCGCAGACACGCCACGTCTGCATGAACCCGTCAGGCTCGACCGGTATGAAAAGCGTGCCGCCATCCGCGGCCTCATAGGCGAGATAGTGATCCGTGGGTGCGATCAGCCTGTCGAAGGGCGCTCTCTCGGCTAGAATGACCGTCCCGTGCACGATTTCCCGATAGTTTTCGCGCACGAGGCAATCTGCCACGCGCCTCAGGATATAGCGGCTGTGATCGCGGACCGATGGCGCAGGTTTGACAGCGGTGGCGATGTTCATCGTTATTCTCCTGAGGACGGGTGGCTGGAAGCGGCTAGTCGATCGCGTATCGCAGCGTGAACATCACGGACCGCGGAGCGCCTGGCATGTTGAGGTTCCCCACGGTGCCATGAGCCGACACAATGTAGTCGCGGTCGAAGATGTTGCGGATGTTGAGTTGCGCCTTGAACTTGCCCAGACGCGCCCACGCCATGGCGTCAGCGGTCACATATTCGGGTAGAACGACGGTGTTCGCGAGGTTGGCCTGACGATCGCCGACATAGTTGACGCCGCCGCCAAGGCCGAAGCGGTCTCCGAAGTTCCGCATCAGCCAGAAGCTTGCGCTGTGGGTCGGCGTCAGGGTGGGCCGGTTGCCCTGAATGGGAACACCGGAATCCAGCGCCGGCGATTTGGTGATGCGGGCATCGAGGTAGGCATAGCTGGCGATGGCCTGCCATCCTTCCGCCAGTTCTAGCTGCGCCGCTGCTTCGATACCGCGCGTGCGCTGCACGCCCACCGGCACGACCCTGAGCAGAACCGCCAGTCCGGATCGCCATAGTCGACACCCCAGCCACCGCCGAGATTGACGATCCGCAAGTCCAGACCATGCTCGTTCGCCCAGGACCGGGCGAGATCGAGTTCCATCGCGCAGAGCGCGGCATGTCCGGCAGCATCACGATTGTTCGAGACCGTGTGGAAATGGAATCCCTCGAACCGCAGTGCCGGACAATGCGCCAGCAGCTTCAGGGCGTCGGGGATATCGGATTGCGCGATGCCGAACTGGGTTGCCGCTCCCCCCATGGTGAGGGTTGCTCCCGGCACTGGGCCGGCAAAGTTCACACGCAGCAATATGGGCAGGACCGCACCCGCCTGTGCCGCAACGGCGTTCGCGAGGCGCAACGTGTGCAGGCTTTCCACATGGAGCCGTTCGACACCCTGCGCCAGGATCAACTCGATATCCTCGCGCGTGCGCGCGGGTCCGCCCATGATGATCCGGACTCCGGCGCCGACCGCATCTCGCACTTTCAGGATTTCGCCCGATGAGGCGACCTCGAATCCGGCAACGTGCGGCGCGAGCGTTCGCAATATCCGGGGGTCGTTGTTGGCCTTGACGGCATAGAACAGTTCCGCCCGGGGCGGCAGCGACCTCACCACTTCCAGCACGTGCCGCCGCAGCGCATCGAGATCGTGCAGGAAGGCGCAGGTCGGCCGTTCGCTGTCCACCACGGCGACGACTTGCGCGGCGCTTGGCTTCAACAGCGTCATGATAGCGCCACCGTCGATTGCTGCAGTGCATATCCATCCCGCAGCGCAGGTCGGAGGGGATTGGGTATCTCGACATAATCGGGCCGTTCCCCGCGACCGGCGAAACAACTCGTGAAATTCGCTTTGGCAGGCAGGGTTTCCGCTTCGAGAAGCCAGGCGACGAGGCTGGCGGTGGGGCTGTCCTCGGCGGCGGTGGACAATGCCTCGGCAATGGAGCGCCAGAGGTCGCCTTCCGGCGCATCAGCCAGAAGAGAGACTGCCGCGACTACATGGTTCAACTGATTGCTGATCAGGTAGTAGACTAGGCGCTGGCGCGCTTCCTCGGCGAGGAAGAATACCGATGGATTGAGTTCGAGCCCCGGCGCGATGCGTTCGAAGCGCTCGCGATCTATGCTGACCCCTTCCAGGTCGCGCACGATCAGGCGGGCTGGAGTTCCCCGGTCCAACTCCAGAAGGCTGTTTTGGCTGTGCGCTTCGAGGCTGACGCCTGTTCTGGCGAACAGGCGCAGCGGCGGGAGTATGGCCGTCTGGACGTAAGCGCGTAGCCAGGCTTGCGCCGCAGCGAGACCGGAAAAGCCGCAGCCCATGGTCTCTAGCATCGGCCGGCCATCGTTCGGCGATGGTTCGAGCAGGCCAGCCAGTACAAATGCTTCTCGCCGAGGCGCATCGCGCAGGACGACGGCCGTAATTGCTTCGAGGCCGGGACGATCGATCCAGACAGCGCCGGGCTCATCGAGCACGTCGAGGCCGCAGGCGGCAACCTGTTTCGCAATCGCCGCAAGCGCCTGCTCTGCCGCCATGCTTCGGGCGATCTGGTCGCGCGGGTTGGTGCGCGCGAAATTGGTGATCCGGGCCGCAATCGGGAGCTTGAGGAACATATTGGCGCTGGGTGCGAACACGGTGCGGACCGATGATGTCGGCTGCATCGTCGCGCCGGTGGGCAGGGTGAGGATCGCGCGTCCCCGCGCGACGAGATCAGCGAATGATGGATCGGTTTCGAGGCGCGCGGCCTGCCAGGGGTGGCTCGGAATCAGAAGGCGGCCGCTGATCGCGTTTTCCGGCAGGCCGGAAAGATCGGCGAGGATGCGGCGTACACGCTCCTGGGCCTGCCTGTCGCGCCACAGCGCCGCCCCGACATCGGTCTCGGCGATGATCCAGCGCAACTGGAAACCACGGGCGCGCTCCGGCGCATAACAGTCAATATCGTCCGCCGAAAAGCCATCTATGCTCTTGGCAAATGGATGGAATGGATGCCCGTGCCATAGGCTCTGCTCCAGTCCCATGGGGGAACAATCGATGGGACGCGCCGCGCAGGCCAGAGCGTGCTCCTCTGCGCCCTTGAGCGCTTTGATGAGGCGCTCCTTGATCGCCGGCGAGATAGAGCCATTTTCCTCTGTGAGCGCATCCGCCATCAGGCTTGCGATGAGAATAGGGTCATCCGTCGCCGTTGCGGACCCATCGGCTTGTTCGATCAATACGGGCAGCCGCCAACGATGAAAGCCCCCCGGCGATGCCCGCAGGCACGAGGCGCGCAACCTGTTCGCACCCACGTTCAAGGTGCAGGCTTCACCCTCGACCGGCACGGATTCGGTCATGCGTTCCCGCAGCCATGTATTGAGCAGGCGCTCCATCGCGATACCGGCGCGGATGGCGGCGGCATCTTCGACTGTTCTCTCCACAGGCAGGGGCATCGTCATCAGACGGGTCTCTCGATGGGGGTGAAGAAAGGAAGGCGGCGGCCCGCGCATGCAGGCCGGCGACGAGGCGTCGCCCTAGAAGAGGGGCAAGGCCTTGGCGAATCGAGACTGCGCGCCGTGGGTGCCTCCGAAGAGTGAGCGCGCTTCTTCAGCCGGAGCCCCGAGCCGACGCAATGCGCCGGCACCAGAAAACCCACACCGCGAACGTTCCCAACAGCGCCAGGGATAGCCCGGACAGCGTCATCACGAACCGGTAGAGAAAACCTCCAACCTTTGCCGCGTGAAGCGGATAGAGAAGATTGTATCCACGCACCGCAGGCGACAGATTCTTGGCGTCGCGTGCAGCGACAAATGCGCCGCTGTCCGCAGCGAACCACAATGTCGTGCGCCCGTTTGGCAGCCATTCTTCGGGATTGCGCATGCGCAGGGTGATTAGACCGTTGCCGCGACGCGGCAGAGAGAGGCTGCGAACCTCGGCTTCCGGAAAGCGCTGTCGCCCCATTTCGATCATCGCCGACCAGTTTAACCGCTTGGCGATCTTTCCCGTGTGTGGCGGTGGTTCGGCCAGCGAACGGTCGATTTGCGCGGGAGCGCCAGGCCCGAAGAGCAACGCTGCCATTGGCCGGAATACCAGTACCGCTCCGGTGACGAGCGATAGAACCAACAGCGGCGTGATGACGATGCCGAGATCGCGGTGATGCCGCAGGATCGCCGGCCGGGTCATGCGCGCCGGCCACAGGCGGAATGAGAACGTCTTGCGTGTCCGCAACCATAGAAGCACGCCAGTGACTACGAAGAACAGGCCGCAGATGGCAACGACGCCAATGATGATTTCCCCCCTATCACCGGCGAAGAGATGATGATGGAAGTCGAATAGCCAGATCTCCGGCCGTTCCCACTGGCTGGTCCATCGCGTTACGAGCGCGCCGCTCTGATCGACATAGGCGCCCGCGCCGCCCTTGTAGGTCAGCCGATCCAGTCCAAAATCCTTGGTTGCGAAGAGGATTGATTCGGGCCGGGTTGCCGGATCATCCATGATCCGCTGCGTGAGTTCAGCCAGATGCGCAGTGCCTTGAATTTGCGCGTCGGTTGCATGGGGGAGCATCACCCACGCATCCTTGTGAACGAGGATTGCACCGGACAGGCCAAGCATCGCCAACAGCAGGCCAACGAGACCTCCAGTCCAGCGATGCAATGTATCGATAAGCGTCATCAGAAGTGAATGCGATCTGCGGGTGAAGCGGCTTTGCGGGCCTTTGCCGCTTAGCGCCCGAGCGAAGTACCGAAAATATCCTGCTTGTGCAAATCATTATCAAAATGATTCAGTGCTTGCCGTTGCACGGTCGGAAAAGCCCAGCCAACTACATTATCCGGCTTCAGCAAGCCGGCGTCATGCAGCCTCCACCGCGTGGGCTTCAAAAGCGACGCCCAATCGCTTGCGTACCGCACCGAAAATCGCGGCGAGATTGTCCATGCTCGGGTTGCCCTTCTCCGACAGCATCCGGTGCAGGCTCTTGCTCGGGCGGTTGGTCTCGGTCGCCAGTTCCTCGAAGCCGACCGAGGCATTGACGAGATCGCGCAGGATCAGCCGCGCCACGTGCGGCTCCCCATTGAGGAACGCGGTCGCGGCTTCATCGAGCATGGCCTTGGCGAAGGCGGGATCGCGCGCAGCGCGTTCCTTCACCGTCTCCTTAAAATCGCGGGTCAGCACCATCTTGTCACTTCCTGTCTTTCCTGGCCGCCGCCTTGCGGACCTTGTATTCGCTCAGCAGCACGCCGGCCCGTTCGATGTCGGACTGCTGCCGCTTCTTGGTTCCGCCCACGAACAGAATAATGAGTTCATCTCCATCCTGGGCGAGATAGAGCCGATAGCCCGGCCCCCAATCGATCCGGTATTCCCCGAGCCCGCCACCGATCCATTTGACGTTCGACAAATTGCCCAGTTCCATCCGGACGATGGCAGTCGCCACCTTGGCCGAAGCCTGGGAATCGAGATCGTCGAACCATGATCGGAACGGGCTTGAGCCGTCCTCGCGAATATACTCCTGAACGATCAACTCATCGCCTTTCAAGTAACATATACGTTACCAAATGTCCAGTGGGAGATCAGGCGACCAGACGCAGCCGATCGAGCTTGGCCGCTCCCTCAGCGAGCAGCCGAGCAATCTCGTCCGATGTGCGCCGGACGGCGAGTTTCAAGGCTTCGTCGATATGGATGTAGTCCTGCGTCACATTCTGCGATGCATGGCCCAGCATTGCCCGGATCGTCAGTTCCGAGAATCCGAGTTCGCCGGCGATGCTGCCAAAGGTATGCCGCAAGGTATGGGGCGTGACACCGGCAAGGCTGGCGAGCTGGCAGACCCGTTTGAGGCAGGCGCTGACCGCCGTGTACGGACCATCTGCCGCCGTCGATGGAAACACGTGTGGATTGCCTGCGATCTCCGCTTGCGCGACGACGACCTTGATCGCTTCCGGCCCGATCGCGCGAATCTGCGCATCGCCCTTGGTATCGGGGAAGGCGACGAAGCCGCCCATCGGATTTACCCAGCTCCGCTGCATCGCTTGCGCCTCCTCGCGGCGATAGCCAGTGAGGAGAAGCGTGCGGATAACGGCGAGCGCGGTAGGATTTTCGCCATTGTGCTCGGCATAGGCCATCGCCTTGCCCAGCGCCTCGATCTCGGCAACGCTAAGGCGCCGCGTTCTTTTCTTTCCCGCCAGCTTCTTCGCACCCTTGGTCGGGTGCTCGGCGAGAAGCCCTTTGTGCTTGGCATGTCCGAGGATCGCCTGGAGGGTGCCCACGCAGCGCGCCGCCACGCCAGGTCCGCCGGTGGCCTTGCCGCCGCGGCCTCCCGTCCGCGCCTTCTCGGTCTTCCCGTTCATGACATCGGTTTGCATCGCTTCGACATCGGCAATTGTCAGATGGCGGGCGATCCGCTTGCCGAGCAGCGGCTTGATGTGCGTCCTGATCCGGCTTTCGTCCATGTCGAGTGATGACGCCTTGATCGGACGGTTCTTGCGTCCGAGGATACGGCCGGCTCGTGCTTCGGTCAGATACCAGTCGCACAGTTCGTTGACATTCATCTCATTGCGAGCGCGGCGCGCCTCTTCCGCCGGGTCTTCGCCAGCGGCAACCGTACCAAGCTTGATCTTGGCGAGGTCGCGCGCTTGATCGACCGTGATGACGCCGAAGCGCCCAAGATTGATCCGGCGCTTGATCCCCTCCGAGTTTCGATACTGGGCAATGAACGTCTTGAGCCCCGAGGGGAGTACGCGAACACCGAAGCCGCGAATCTCATTGTCCCAGAGGACAATCTGTCCCTCGACAGGTGGCGCGAGCGCATCTACGGCGCGCTTGTTCAGCTTGGCAGTCGGCATCGCCACCTCCATTTGGAGACAAAGATTTCCCAGAAGGGTTTTGTCTCCATATTGTCTCCAAAAATCGCCGTTTCGTAGCGAATTGGAGGGTAAGGCGTCGCAGGATTAAATCAATATCTATTTGAAATATAGTAGAAAATAGTACAGTCGGAAACTGTGGCGTAGGCGGATGTCGAAGTTGCCAAGGTTGGGGTCGAGGGTTCGAATCCCTTCGCCCGCTCCAGTTTTCCGGAAAGCCGCCAGATCTTTCCCCTTGCGGGGCACGATTTTCCGATATGCGCCCTTCCTCCGACGGAGCCACCACAGCCCTTGCCGGGTCGCAGAACTGGCCCTGAGGTCCGTTCCGCCGAAAGTTGCGCGCCGCCACGACCATCCTCCGGACCATGAAGGCGCGCTCGGCCGCTGTTCGAGCGAGGGGCTTGAGCGCACCCCATATGGCATTCAAGTCAACGGATCAAGCGGTTGCCGGCGGGCCAGCCAATCCATTCACATCGCGGATCATCAAGCCAAAGCTGCAGCCGTTTCGCCTTGATCGCGCGGCCTCGTCACGGCTTCAGTTGCCCGATCGCCTCGACGGCCTTTGCCAGCAGGTGCGGCCAATGGAATTGGGAACGCAATTCGAAATCCGTGCCTCCATCATAGCGAGGGCTATCGAGAACCGATCGCACCGCCGACCGAAAGCTGTCCGGATCGTCTGCGATGCGGACATGCGGCAACGAGACAGCCTGTTCGAACCCGCGGAAGGCCTTCGACGTGCCGACGATGGGGCAGCCCGACTCCAGGGCTTCGGCGGTCTTCAGATTCGACCCCTCGCCTTGGGTAATCGGCAGCAACACGACATGGCTGGCACTGATCACCGCCTGCAATTCCCTTTGCTCCATTCGCCCAAGCAGCCGGATACGGCTCCTGTTGACCATCTCGAAAGGCTTGATGCCAGGCATGTTCAACAGGATATCGCTGACCCCACCCGCGATCAGCATCGGCTCTTCAGGTCGCAGAAAAGTCAGCCCGGGAGCCAGCATGTCCCAGAAGCCTTGGGCATTGGGGGGATGGGCACTGCTGACGAAAATCGGATAGGACTGACCGATATAATTGCGCCATTGCTCTACCCGCCCGGCCGAACAACTGAACCGCTCGACGCCATTGCCCGCGACGATCGCAGGCCGACTGTCCGGCAAGGCCTGCCGATAGAATGCCGCGTCCGCCTCTGTGCATGCGATCACCAGATCCGCTTCTGCCACCGCATCGAACTCCAGATCGCGGATGGCATCGACCAGTTTACGCACCTGCTCATCGGGAAGCCGTTCGGCCTTGAGAACGGCCTCTTTGAGCCGGAATTCCACATTTTGCGAAGAATAAACGCAGGAGACGCCCGGTCGGGTCGATGCAAGTTTCCGCGCCGCACCCATCATCCAGGGCTGTTCGCTGATTATGACATCGGGCGCGAATTCGTCGGCCACCTTATCCAATCTGGCAAATGCCTCGCTATCCTGCACGGCGAACAGGCCACTCAGATAGTCCGACAGATTTTGCTGGTCCTCCCGCCACAGGCTGGATTCCAAACCGAAAGGAATATCGTCAGCGGAGTCCGCACCATAATAACGATCCACGAAAACGGCGACGCATTTAACCTTATGTCCCGCGTCCCGCAACGCGGCGGCGATGTTCGAGCTGCGAATCTGGCCGCCATGCTGAGGCTTGCCCGTCGGATAGCTTGTGAGCTGGAGTATGTTCATACATTGTCCAACATGGTTGCACAGAAATCATCGCCGAATTGCTGCCAGGTCCGCTTGAACTTCTCGGCATCCAGGCTCCGCTCAAGCCCTTTGCGGTAAGCCTCGTCGTCCAGAAGTCGCGTAATTTCTTTCTTCCACCCGGGGAAATCCAGCGGATGGTAGCTTGGCATAAGCCCATGCGTGGCCTCTACCAGAGCACCGGCATTCGAGATGACGCAGACCTTGCCCAGCGCGCATGCCTCGGTCGCCGCAAGGCCCCACCCTTCGAAATAGCTGGGGAAGACGGCAAAGGCGGCATTCGCGTAAAGCTGCATCAGCAACCTGTCGCTCAGCCCCTCCTTGATCAGAATCTTGCCCGCCGCGGTCACGTTCATTTGGCGCGCCATGTGGATCAGCTCGTCGCTGCCCCATCCTCGCATGCCCACGATGAGCAGCCGTGGGCAACGCTCTCCGCGCTCCTCATATAGCTCGCGCCAGAGGTCGAGCAGCAGTTGATGATTCTTCCTTGGTTCGATCGTGCTGACATAGATGACAAACGGGCCATCCTCGGCGATATTTTCAAATTCCGCGCGTTCATACTCGCACTCCAGGGGAGGAGGCGTTTCCGCAAGGGGGGCTGCCAGGGGAACGACCTTCACGGGCGGCACATCCTGCTCCAGGCCGGCATCGTCCCAGAAATCGCGCAGACTCTGCGCAGAGGTCTCCGATATCGCAAAGACGGATTTGGCCAACCGCGCCACGGCCCGATAATGATGATCGAATTGGCTGAAGAATTCCGGCCCGGGCGTGAACTCCGGAAACAGAAGCGGAATGAGATCATAGCAAGCCGGGATCAGCACTCGGTCGGCCCCATAGAGCCGCTCGACCCGATCGGGAATGTTGAAGGACCAATCGCTGCCCATCGATATGAACAGATCATCCCTCTTTGGCGTGAAGGACGACAGATATCGGTGAACCGTCGCCGCCTTTCGATCGGGATCCGTGCTCAATACCCAGTCGTCGGACATGATGTCCGAAAAACAGCCGTCGCCAACGGTAGTCCAGCGATCGTGAATCCTGTCCAGATAGGCGGGTATGATGCGATCGGGGAAGTGACGCAGCATCGCCTTGATGATTTCGCGCTCAACCCGCACGATCCCGACGGGACGCCTGCACCAATCGGCGGATGTCGTGATATTGATGACAATTCTACCGGACATAGGAAATATCCGCCTCTATATTTTCACAGAACTGCTTGCCAAAATCATCCCATGACATGGATTCATATTCTTCGGCTATTTTCGATTCCAAATCTTTACGATATGGAACATCATCGATCAGCTTTTCGATTTCTTTTTTCCAGCCGATAAAATCGAGAGGGTGATAGGCCGGCATCAACTGCTGCGTGACTTCAGGCAAAGCGCTGTTGTCAGCAACGATGCAGACGCGGCCCGATGCCATGGATTCGCTGGCAGCCAGCCCCCAGCCTTCATAGAGGCTGGGGAAGACGGTGAAGGCGCAATTATGATATAAATGCGCCAGCAGGTTGTCGCTGACATTCTTGAGCAAGTTGACCTTCCCGCCGGTAAAGACCGGCATGCGCGGTATGCGGTTCAGAAGGTCGTGACTGCCCCAACCGGCCATGCCGACCAGCACGAACTGAGGACAATCTTCCCCCCGTTCGCGCCAAAGATCACGCCAGATATCGAGGATGAGGCGATGATTTTTACGCGGCTCCACGGAACTGACATAAAGGACATATTCGCCCTTCCTGAAAACCTCGCCCAGCACATTCTGCTCTGCGGCCGTGAGCATCGGCAGCGCGCCCGAGGCATAGCTGGCCAGCGGAACGGTGAAAATATCGGGCAACTCGCATTCCAGCTTCGCGTCCGCCCAGAAGCGCTCAAGATCCCTTTTACTCGCTTTGGAATTGGCCCATATTTTAAAGGCCCCATGTCCCATCGCGACCAGATGCTGCTTGAATTCCTGCGGCAGACTTTCCCTCACCATGAATTCGGGGAACCGCGCAGGCACGGTGTCATGGCAAGCCAGGATCGCCTTGACCGAATGGCGGCCGAGATAGGCCATGACGTCCGGCGTCGGCGCATGATCCCAATCGAGACCTACGGAGATATAGGTGTCGCCCGCCTCGGGCGTGAGTGGCTGGAGCGTCGCCGGGACGAAGGAGGCAAGGCCGCTTCCACCGTCTTGCCAACGATCAGACAGGATCAGACGAACCTGATATCGCTCCAGTCGCCGGAAACTCCTGGATGCACCATCCCATAAAATGAAGTCGACATTTTTGTAACGCAGCAGATATCGCGCCAACTCGCGTTCGACCCGAACGATCCCAACCGCATGGATGCGCCAGTGATTGCTCGTCGACAGGTTGAAGATATATCGATCCCCACGACCCAGAATCTCCGAACATGCGTCTTGACCTTCACCATCAAGCCGATACTCGATTTGAGAAATCTGGCTGGCGATACGCGCCAGTTGCTCATGGATGCGCTGGAAATCAGAATATTTCGAGTGAAGATCAGCGGAACCATCGGCAGGGTGGGAAGCAACGCCAATCGTCGATAAAGCATAGCCATCCGAATGGCGGGCATCATGGCGAACGGCACCTTTCGCGAGCGCCGGAAAAATATTCCTGAGCCCCCAGAAGCTTTTGCGATGTGCTTCCCGAACCGCCAGATCCATGGCCCGCCAATGCGGATGCCGCTTCGCCTCATCAGAATTAAGCAAATCAAACACAACCCGAAACGGGCCGCGCCTATCAATAATTCTCATATAATGATCGATACCGACCTCATCGGCTTCACGAAGCAATATAGACCTATAAGCTTGCCCGATAAAATCTTTGCCGACCAAATTAAAAATATTATTAATGAATGAGACTTTATCAAATTGCGGCGGATAAGGCTCGGTCATTATTTCACCTTATACTTTCTGTATTTTCCGACGGCTTTTTAATATTTAAATTATACGAGCTGATAGCAGGAGATACCGTGAGCAGCAAGGCGAATATACCCCGCTTTGCTGGTGGTTTGATGACAGATGGATATATCTGAACCATCTGTTTTCATTCAAATCCAATAATATAGAGATAGGTTCCAGACCCCCGGGCACAGCCATCCGGACCGCGGCGAACTTGCCTGGGATTGAAGCAGGACGCCAACCGTTCTCGGCACAGGGAACGCAGGTCGATGCCCGTCTGTAGATCGTCTTGAATCTCATGCGTAACGAAGGATGAGGACGATGACGGCAACATCATGGCGAAGCGCGTTTTCGGACTTTGAGGGCGCGCTCAAAGTTCTCGGCCAGAAGGTAATGGCGTCAGGACCGGGCGCCGCGCGGGTTCACGAGCAGATAGAACCCGTAAGATGTCGCCGACCTTGAAAGGCTTCGCGCGGAGCCTGATTTTACAGATGGCAGCTCGACAAGCATGACGTTGATTTTCCCGGTTCCGATACCGAGAAAACTACCGCTCACGCATCTGGGTGGCAAGGCACAGGCCCGGACGAGGGTGGACGAGATGTCAACGGGCACCGAAGATTCCTCAAAAGTGGGCATCTAAAATTCCCTAGTTTGGCGGGAGGGTTTATGCCGGTGATCAGCCGTGATGGGATCGGGCTTTTCCTTCGTTGGCGGGCGGCCGCGCCGTTTGGGCAAGGGCGACGGGTTGATGGGCGGTGTAGCGCGCGCATGTTCAGGCAGCAGGTCGGCGTGCTGTCGCATGCGATAGCTGGAGCCCTCGATCTGGATGACCACAGCGTGGTGAAGAAGGCGGTCGAGCAGCGCGGTGGCGACCACCGGATCGCCAAAGACATCGCTCCATTCGGCGAAGCCGCGGTTGGATGTAAGGATCATGGCGCCCTTTTCGTATCGGGCGTTGACGAGCTGGAAGAACAGGTTGCCGCCGCCAGGCGTAACGGGGAGATACCCGATCTCATCGACGACGAGGAGGGAAGAGCGGCACAGGAAGCGGATCCTTTCGCGCAAGGTGCCCTCACGTTCGGCCTTGGCCAGCGAAGCGATCAGATCGGCGAGCGGGATGAAGTAGACGCTCTTGCCCGCCTTGACGGTCTCGACTGCGAGGGCGGTAGCGATGTGGCTCTTCCCGGTGCCCGGAGGCCCCAGAAGATGCACGACCTCGGCCCGGTTGATGAAGTCAAG
>NZ_QJQX01000059.1 GCF_013393185.1 Sphingobium lactosutens
CCTCCACAAATCCACTGGAAAGGGTCAACAAGGAGATCAAGCGAAGGGCAGACGTGATCGGCATATTCCCGAATAACGCTGCCGTCGTTCGTCTCGTCGGAGCACTCATGCTGGAGCAAAACGATGAGTGGGCGGTATCGCGCCGCTACATGACACTGGAAACCCTCGGCTCGGTGAGCCATAACCCTATTGTCAGCTTGCCAGCACTGGCAGCCTGACCTGAAGTCGATCCTGCCGTGGATCGACGGTTCCTACACCACCCCGAGGGACACGACCGTTCCATCTTCGCCCATTGGGTGTCGGTCAGTACAGAGCGGCCCATCCGTAGAATAAATCATATCTGCTTTTGAACGTGAATCCTAAATCCCCATAGACCCTAGAACGCAGCCGTCGCGGCGTCGCGCTCACAGAGGCGGGACCGACGCCTGCGGTTCTGACGTTGTCAGGCTGGCTACGCTCGAAGCCTTTGGTGCCTATCTGGCCGCCGCCAACGCCTTGCGCCTGCATGAAAGGCACTTTGCAACAGATTTTGGCGAACGGCCGCCGCTGCTTGCACGGCAAGAAATCGGCCAGTGCCAGTTATGGAAAATCTCAAATACGCCTCCCTTGCGAATCAGGGAGGGCTTCTATAGAACCTCAACCAATGTTGAGGTAAAGGCTCTTCTGCCGCTTTTCCGATCCCATTGCGCTTAGGAGCGTTTCGATCCCCCTCCCTGCTGCCAATCTGAGCGTCGGCGATGTCGCCCGTCGTGCCGGCGTGCCCGTGTCCACTCTTCATTTCTACGAAGCGCAGGGGCTGATCGAAAGCGAGCGCACTGGCGGCAATCAGCGGCGTTACCATCGCTCGGTTCTGCGGCTAATTGCGGTGATCAAGGTTGCGCAGCGTGTTGGCATTCCGCTGGCGCAGATAAAGGAGCATCTTGCGGGGTTGCCGACGGGGCATTTGCGGATCGCGTCGGACTGGTCGAGCTTGTCCAGCCTGTGGCGCGCCGAACTGGATCAGCGGATCGAGAAGCTGACCCATCTTCGCGATCAGATGGCGAGTTGCATAGGATGCGGATGCCTGTCCCTGGCCGACTGTCCGTTGCGCAATCCTCAGGACATTGCGGCATCTGGAGGCGCGGGCGCCCGTGCATTCGAGTGAGGATCGAGTGCCTCGTTTCAGGGCCGATCCAATCAGTCTTCTGGGAATTAATACACAGATTTATCAGTCAGATGAGGCCATGCCGCAGCGCCCGTCAAGGCGGCGGGCAGGCTGGAGAGCAACTTCGGTGCGTTCAGAAGGCTCGTACGCATCCGGTGAGGACCGCGGCTACTGACGGTTTGCTGGGGGATTTGGCATCTTACTT
>NZ_QJQX01000060.1 GCF_013393185.1 Sphingobium lactosutens
CGGCTATGGCCGCAAGACAGTGACGACCGACGGGGGACGGATCGAGATCGAGGTGCCGCGTGATCGGGCCGGCAGTTTTGATCCGCAGCTTATCGCAAAATATCAGCGCCGTTTCCCCGGTTTTGATGACAAGATCATCTCGATGTACGCGCGCGGCATGAGTACCCGTGAGATCACCGGGCATCTGCGCGAACTGTACGGCATCGATGCCTCACCCGACCTGATCAGCACGATCACGGACGCTGTGCTGGAGGAGGTCACGGCCTGGCAGCAACGGCCGCTGGACCCAGCCTATCCGCTGGTTTTCTTCGATGCGATCCGGGTCAAGATCCGCGACGAAGGCATGGTCCGCAACAAGGCGATCCATATTGCCCTGGGCGTCATGGCCGACGGCACCAAGGTGGTCCTTGGCTTGTGGCTGGAGCAGAATGAAGGCGCCAAATTCTGGCTGCGCGTCATGAACGAACTGCGCAACCGCGGTGTCGAGGATATCATGCTGGCCGTCGTCGATGGCCTGAAGGGTTTTCCCGACGCCATCACCGCCGTCTTCCCCGAAGCGATGGTTCAAACATGCATCGTCCATCTGCTGCGGAACTCGATGGATTTCGTGGCGTGGAAAGACCGTAAGGCGCTCGGAACGGCCCTGAAGGCCATCTACCGTGCTGTCGATGCCGCGGCCGCCGAGGAAGCGCTAACGGCCTTCGAAGCGAGCTTCTGGGGGCAGCGCTATCCTGCCATCGGCCAGAGCTGGCGTCGGGCATGGCCCGAGGTCATCCCATTTTTCGCCTTCCCCGACGAAGTCAGGCGGATCGTCTACACCACCAATGCCATCGAGGCCTTGAACTCCAAGCTTCGTCGCGCTGTTCGTGCGCGGGGCCATTTCCCCAATGATGAGGCGGCCACCAAGCTGCTCTATCTGATCTTGAACCGATCGGAAAAAGAGTGGAAAATGCCGCCGCGCGAGTGGAACATGGCGAAGGCTCAATTTGCCGTTCTCTTCGGCGAACGCTTCATCAGGGCCATGACGGCCTGATGGTCAACCGCCTCGCCGCACACGAAATTCCTGACAGTCCCGGGTGATGGCGGCTTTCAGGCCCTCATGGGCGTCGGAGATGACCAGCTTCACCCTCTTCAAGCCGCGCCGGACGAGGTCGCGAAGGAAGGTCGACCAGAATGGCTCGGCCTCGCTCGGACCGATGTGCAGGCCCACGATTTCGCGCTTGCCCTCGGTGGTGACCGCAACAGCTATTATTGCGGCGACACTGACGATCCTGCCGCCCTCACGGACCTTGAGGTAGGTGGCGTCGAGCCACAAATATGGCCAGTCGCCGACCAGCGGACGCTTGAGGAAAGCGTTCACGCGCTCGTCGATGTCCTTGCAAAGCTTCGACACCGACGACTTGGATATGCCGCTCATCCCCATTGCCCGGACCAGTTCGTCGACGCGGCGGGTACCGACGCCGGCGATCACGCCTCCTGGATCACCGACACCAACGACTTTTCGGCTGTCTTGTGCGGCTCGAGAAAGCCAGGGAAGTAGGCCCCGGTCCGCAACTTGGGGATCTTCAGGTTCAGCGTTCCGAGCCGGGTGTCCAGGCTGCGGTCGCTGGATCGCTCATGACTTCCAGCGCCAATCAGGCCGTCGACGTCGGCTTCCATGATGATCTGCAGCACGCTCTCAGCTACGGTGCGAAGAAAATCGCTATCTCCGCTCTTCGCCATCAGCTCGGCAAGCGGTAATCTGTCCTCGGTCATCGGGATCAACTCCTCGGTTAGGGTGAAGCTTCGACACCTCCACCTCACCGATGAGCCCGGTGGCCACCAGAGGGGCCGCCGGGGGTGGGGCCTCGGCCCCACCCCCGGCAACGCCGTCATCTACACCGGAAAATTACACCATCACCGCGGACACTAGCCCAACGCCCAACGAACCATCGTCTCTCCTCGTCCATAGCTGTTACTCCCATCCGTTTGAAGCCAGCCGCGATCTTCGTCATTCCCTGTATTGGCGCTCTCGACGCTTACTCCCTACGGGACGTCATCGCGGCCACCTACCGGGGCACAGGTCCCCCCCAGGTGCTCAAAGGCGCAGGGGGGCGAATGGTCGCTCCCAGCAGGTTGGCCCGGCCGCACCATACAACTTCGCCGGCCTCAATGAGATACAGGGGGGCGATCAGCCCTTGGCCAACCAGCTCATTGCAACGATGCCCGAACTCGGCAGTCTTGATGGCAAGCTGGTTGCTTCGCTTGCCGGGCTGGCTCCCGTCGCGGCCAATCCGGTCATGAAAAGGCAAAAGCTTTAATCGCGGTGAATGCGCCAACGTGCGCCGCGCGCTCTTTATGTCGGCGCTGATCGCCGCACGCTTCCACGCCGACCTCATGGCATAGTATCAGCAGATGCTCACCGCAGGAAAGCCAGCGAAAATCGCTGTCACCGCCATCATGCGAAAGCTCATCTTGACCACAAACGCTCTGCTCAAAGCAGACCGCTGCTGGCAACCATCTCCCACTTGATCATCACGGATACTTCAACTTTTTATTAGAAATTTCGCTCAGCGTGCAGCTGCGGGAACAACGGCAGGAAGCGGCTGCTTTCAAAGGGTGGGGAGATTTTCCCTGATGCGATCCGCAACCATGACCCAAGATCGTGCTTGGTCAAACCAGCGGGCCTCATCTTCCTTAATGAGCTCCATATGCTCTGACATGATCTTGTGCATCTCGTCGAGCGCCGTATCGTCGCGAAGCACATATTCGCTGACGACATCCAGGCCTATGTCGTCAGGCCCGCCGGTCCTTCCGTCGAAGTTGCGACCGACGCCCAGATAATTTCGGCTATAGGCTGTCCAAAGATGTCCGAACAATCGAACCGCGATGCGAGAGTGGCTGCCTTCATACCCAGCGCGGAAATCTGCCGGAGACAAGCCTGGCTTGCGCCTTGCCAAGACAATCATGCGCACAGACATCATGCTTGTCCCACACCAATGATCGAGCTGAATCGTTGCGCGGCCTGGATCCCGATCAGCCGTTCAGGTTAATCCAGACCGACTTGGTCTGAAGAAATTCGTGCATATGTTCGATGCCGCTCTCGCGGCCATAGCCACTCTCCTTGTACCCTCCGAACGGCACCGCGGGATCACCAGCCTGGTAGCAGTTGATCCAAACGACGCCGGCGCGCATAGCCCGGGCCATCTTGTGCGCCGTACCCAGATTCTGTGTCCAGACGCCGCTGCCCAGACCGAATTCGCTCGCATTCGCGCGCGCCACGACTTCCTCCATGTTGCTGAAAGGCAGAGCCGAGATGACGGGACCGAAAATCTCTTCACGCGCAATCGCCATATCGTCGCGAACATGGGTGAAGACCGTGGGAGCAACAAAATTGCCATTTTCAAATTGTGCACCGTACAGCCGCTCACCCCCCGACAACGCGACGGCACCTTCGCGCGCGCCGGCATCAAAATAGCGCTGAACGACCTCCAACTGCCGGGTCGAAACCAGCGGTCCGACTTGAGTCTCAGCGGACGCGCTATTGCCGACAACCAGCTTGCGCCCGAATTCGGCTACTCGCGCACAGAATTCCTCATAGATTGGCGCCTCGACAAACAGTCTCGTGCCCGCCGAGCAAATCTGTCCCGTATTGGCGAACACCGCCATCGCCGCTCCCGGCACCGCGGTTTCGAAATTGGCGTCGGCGAAGACGATATTAGGTGACTTGCCGCCCAGTTCGAGCGACAGGCGCTTGAAGTTGCCAGCGCTGGCCTCGACCAGGCGACGGCCCGTGGCGGTGGAGCCAGTGAACGCGATCTTGTCCACATCCTTATGCGCCGCCAGCGCCGCTCCAGCCTCATGGCCGTAGCCAGTGACCACATTTAGAACGCCGTCGGGCATGCCGGCTTCCTGCAGCAATTCAGCAAGGCGAATGACTGTGAGCGACGCCTCTTCAGAAGGCTTCAGGACCATCGTGCATCCGGTCGCCAGAGCCGGTGCGATCTTCCACACCGCCGCGACCAATGGTCCGTTCCAAGGTATAATCGCCCCCACGACCCCCAGCGGCTCCTTCAAGGTAAAACTGGAAAACTCGCCGGGCATGGAATTGTCGATGGTTTCCCCATGGAGTGCGGTTGCAAGCCCCGCGTAGAAACGAATCATGCCAATCACACGCTGCCTGCGAGTAAGCGCGACGGAGATCGGGACGCCCATTTCGAGAACGTCCAGCCAGGTCAGTTCCTCGAAATGGGCGTCAATCAGGTGTGCCCACTTCAAAAGCAACTCCTGGCGTTGGAACGGCGTCGTCTTCGACCAATGACCCTCGAAAGCGGCGCGAGCCGCCGCGACCGCCAAATCCACATCCGCTGCTTTTCCTGACTGAAAATGGCCGACAATCTCGCCTGTGGACGGGTTGCGCGTCTCGATCGTCTCGCCAGATTGTGCGGCCTGCCACTTCCCGCCGATCAGGAGTAATTTAGGCGAGGCTTCCAGTACAGGGGAGGCGGTTGACGATGTGGCGGCGCCTTGCATGGATACATCCTTCCTTATCAGGCCCAGCATGGTAAATGACCGAACCACGGTTCATATACGTGTATTGCGCAGAGGCGCGTAAGGCAACCTTAAGCAGCAAATTTTTCCCGCTCCGCATCGATCCACCATTGAGAAACTACAAAGGATCGAGCATTCATTGTGCACAAGCGTCGCTTCGCAAAATATGAAGATTGATTCATATCGGCATTCATAGTCGTTGCAACTGGCCTGTCTGCCATGGCGAACTGGCGTGACAATAATGGGAGATAGTGCATGAAAATTGGTGTCGTTTATCCGCAACGGGAGATCAGCAGGGCTCCGACTGAACTCAGGCAGTTTGCGCTGGAAATTGAACATGCGGGATTTGCTCATATGGTCATGTACGACCATGTGCTGGGAGTGTCTCACGCGGATCGCGACCCACCTCTGGGCGGTCCTTATGACGAAAATGATCCATTCCATGATCCTTTCGTATCTTTCGGATATCTTGCCGCAGCCACAACCCGGCTGGAATTTTTTACGGGCGTGCTCGTGCTGCCGCAGCGGCAGACCGCGCTCGTTGCGCGTCAGGCGGCCGATGTGGACTTGTTGTCCGCAGGGCGGTTGAACCTGGGAGTAGGCGTCGGCTGGAACGCTGTCGAATATAGGGCGCTAGGTCAGCCTTTCCATCTGCGGGGCAAGCGATTGGATGAGCAAATTCCTCTTCTACGTAAGCTGTGGAGCGGGGAATTGGTCGGTTGGAAAGGGGAGTTTGACACGATTGACCGTGCTGCGCTTTGTCCAGCGCCCTCCCGGCAGATCCCTATTTACTGCGGCGGCTTCGCGCCGGCGGCGTTTCGCCGGGCCGCTCGTATCGCTGATGGTTTTATCTTCGGCGGTCAGCGTATCTCGGGGCTCGTCGAGCAGTGGAAGCAGGTCCAGGCCATGCTTGCCGAGAATGGGCGGCCGATTAATGATTTCGGTGCTCAGGCTCTCATTCTTGATGAGACTTTTTCGGGGCTGAGCGTCGGTGAGGCGGTCGATGCTCTCAACATCTGGCGGGACGCCGGAGGCACGCACGCAAGCATTGTCACGACCGGTAGAAGGCTGTCCTCATCGGAGGACCATATCGACTATCTTTTGCAAATTATCCAGCGCGCGAGCTGAATCTTTCGCTTCGCTGCGCATGTGGGTTAGTAGGTAGTGGTGTCGTTCGGGTTGATGTCTTGCCTGAAAAACAACTAGGCCGGGAAGGCACTTCCCGGCCTAATCTCTTCAATTAGAAAGGATAAAGTCCTTCTCCATTGCGGATCCTCGCCACGCCTCAAGTTTGTCTCGATAGGCAAGGACGCCTGCGCCATAGCCTTGAGAGGCGATGCCTTCGTCGACGTTGGAACCTTCATTATTCAAATAGCCCGGCGTGCAGTCGGCGAGGAACTGCACATCTACGGCCGAATTTCGATCGAGTTCCGCATGCCAGTCCAGTTCCGCGGCTTCGGTGGCTTCGAAGCTCTTGATCCCACGATCCTCGCAATATCGAACGATCTTCGCGAAGTGATCGCCCTGAAGCTTCAGATTGTACGTGACGTTCCAACTAAAGGCCGCGTGGCGCACGCCACCCACGAAGGCCAGATTGGGGAACCCATGGACGAACATCCCGTGGAGCGAAAGCATGCCGTCCTTCCACCTGTCAGCCAAGGTGATGCCATCGCGCCCGGCCAGCGAAATGCCCCCCGCGCGGTCGAGGGGTACAGCAACCTCGAAGCCAGATGCAAATATGAGGCAATCGACCGCGTAGCTCTGGCCATCGTAGACGATTTCCGTCTCGGTTACGCGATCCAGACCGCGCCCCTGGGTGTCGACCAACGTCACGTTAGCGCGGTTAAAGGTTTCGTAGTAGCCGTCGAGGAATAACGGGCGTTTGCAGAACAGGTTGTACCAAGGCTTAAGTGCGGCGGCCGTAACCGGATCTTTGACACGTTCGTCAATACGCTGCCTGATTTCCTCCATGAACAAATAATCTGCCAGCTCGACGGGGGAAATGCCAAGTTGGCTGGCTTCAGCCGCATAGCGTTGGTGCGCCTGATTGAAAGTATCGAACATGCTTGTCCACGTATCATCCACCAGGTCCCGCGCGGGTGTTTCTCCGACAGAAATGGCAGAGAAATTGGTAGCTCTCTCATACCACCACTCGCGTCCTAGTTTGCTCCACCAATCCGGATCGGTCGGCTTGTTCCGCCGATCGGACACGGCTGCCGGTGTACGCTGAACGACATAGAGATGCTTTGCATCGCGGGCGAGGGGCCCGATCGCCTGACATGCGGTGGCGCCCGTGCCGACGATAGCAACGCGCTTATCGGCCAAGCCTGTCAGGTTGCCAGTCTCATCGCCGCCGGTATAATCATAATCCCAGCGAGATGTGTGAAACATTTTCCCCTTGAACTTTTCTATTCCGGGAACGCTCGGAAGTTTGGGCCTGCTCATCGGTCCGCTGCCCAGCGAGACGAAGCGTGCGCGGATAACATCGTTGCGATCGGTCTTCACGATCCAGCGTTCGGCAGACGAATCCCATTCCATGGATTTGACGCCGGTCTGCAGCAAGGCGCGTTCGTAAAGTCCCAGCTCAAATCCAATTCGCTGAGCATTTGCCCGGATTTCGCTCGAGCGCGCATATTTTTCGCTTGGCATCATGCCGCCATTTTCCAGCATCGGCATATAGATGTAGGATTCGATGTCGCACCGGCAATCGGGATATCGGTTCCAATACCATGTGCCGCCAAAATCGGCTGCCTTCTCGACGATCAAGAAGTCGTCGATCCCAGCCTCTACAAGTCCAGCGCTGACGAGCAGGCCGCCGTGCCCGGCGCCCACGACGAGTACGGTAACCTCGCGTTCGATCGGAGGGCGATCCGCCATTTCGTCGGAGAAGGGATCCTTGGCATATTGGCCATGGTCCAGATCAACGCTACGATACTGATTAAGCCCGTCGGGCCGGATGCGCCTGTCGCGCTCCTCCAAATATTTTGCTTTCAATCGCCGAACATCTGGCAATGTCTCGATAGCACCCATCAACGCCTCTCATCTCTAAAAATTGCTTATATGCCAGACCGGCGCTCCATGTCTCAAACGCACGGCCCGGCTCACTTTAGATTATGAACCACTGATCTTTAACGTAAATGACCCATGGGTGACAACCAAATTCCAGTCTGCGAACTGACCCGCGAAAATATAGCGTCTTCTCAATCACATATGAGACATCTTGTCGGACATTTATTCTGTTTATTACATGAATGCCGGTTCATAATAACCTTTATATGCTGAAAGGCAGTCAGCGGGCGCTTCGAATAATGTCTGCTGCCTTGGCCCCGATCATGATAGAGGCGGCGTTAGTGTTTCCGGATATGATCGATGGCATAATCGAGGCGTCCGCCACGCGAAGACCCTCAATGCCTCTTACGCGCAGCGACGGATCAACAACAGCGTCGGAACTGGTTCCCATCTTGCACGTGCCGACCGGATGATAGACGGAGTTCGCGTTCGCCCGAACATAGGCGAGAAGCTCCGATTCCGATTCGATGGAGCTTCCCGGCAGATATTCGTGCGCGATTTCATGCAGGGGTGAGGCCGCAAATATGCGCCTCATCATGCGAACGCCTTCCACGGTCAGCGCGCGATCTTCTTCCGTATCGAGCAGACGAGGATGCATGAGCGGAGGTGTGCGCCAGTCAGCGTTGCGTAACTTGATCCAGCCGCGGGAGGTCGGGCGCAGCGGCGAGGCCGCTGTCGTCCAGCCTGGGCGAGTAGACGGAGCAATGCGCCCATTCGCGCCCATCTCGATTACATAGGGCTTAAACATGATCTGAACGTCAGGGCGGTCGAGCTCGTCCTTCGATTTGAGAAAGGCGGCGATCTGCGAGGCACCGATGGTAAGAAGGCCGTTGCGAGTCAGAACATAACGCACGATTTCCGGCAGCAGTCGCGCACCCTTCATCTGTCGGTTGATCGACAGCCGAGTGTCCGTCTCTGCGAGATGCTGGACAAGGACGTGGTCGTGCAGATTTTCGCCTACCCCAGGCAGATCAAGCACGACGTCGATTCCGTGTTCCCGCAAGTGGGCTGCAGGGCCGATGCCTGACAGCATCAATAATTGTGGCGAATTGAGTGCCCCTGCGCACAGGATAACTTCGCCAGCGCCGATTACCCTCGATCGCCCGCGCATTTGAACGGCAACGCCCGTTACCTTCGCTCCCTCGAGCAAAAGGCGCTGGACGTGGACGCCAGTCGTTACAGTCAGATTTTTGCGGCCACGTATCGGGGCAAGGAATGCGCTGGCGCTGGACGCGCGAACGCCATTGCGAATGGTGAACTGATAGTAGTCCGCGCCATGTTGGTCAGCACCGTTGAAGTCACGTGTGAGCGGATAGCCTGCCGCCTTGCAGGCTTGGAGGAAGATGTCGCCCGTCGGGTGTCGGAATCGGGCGTGGCTTACGCGTAATTCGCCATCACCGCCATGCCATTCGTTCTCCCCATCTTCGTGGCTTTCGATAGCCCGATAGACCGGCAAGATGTCTCGCCAGCCCCAACCTGCACAGCCGCCACGTTCCCAGGCATCATAATCTTCCGCTTGACCTCGTATGTAGATCATCCCGTTTATGGCGCTCGAGCCGCCGAGGGTCCTGCCACGAGGCCAGTAGATACTGCGACCTCCCAACTGCTCCTGCGGTTCGGTCATGTATCCCCAGTTGAGCGTGGGGTGCATGAACGTTTTGCTGATCCCGGCGGGGATCTTGATGAACGGGTTGAGATCGCGTGGGCCGGCCTCGACAAGCAGGACGCTCTTTCTCGGGTCAGCCGACAGGCGGTTCGCCAGCGCGCAACCGGCCGAGCCGGCGCCTACGATGACATAGTCATAATGTTGTTGAACCAGGGTGCTGCTCCCTCTCTCCTGTGGGTCGTCCACGCCGACCCTGATGCCTGTTGCCGCAAATCGAGACCGAATTCAACCTTGCGTGATTAGAAATGACTATATATTCATTTACGTGAAGATTCAGCCAAACGACGAATATGAGAGGTTTGGTAGCCCAGTTTGCTCCGTGTTGTGGGAGTGTGAAATGAGTTCGATGAACATCGGTGATATCTCCGTTCAACCGGTTTACGACGGATATCTGACCTTTCCGGTGGAAGCAGATTATCCAGCCGAGGGGTCGCCGGATTACGAAGCGCACCGCGACTCGCTGCAATCCGATGGGCGGCGCCGCATGACGCTTGGTTCTTTTCTGATTCGATTGCCGCAGTGCCCCGATCGCATCATATTAGTGGATGCGGGAAACGGTCCGTCTAGCGGGCAGCTCTTTCGCCCTGGCGCTTGCGATTGTCCCGAACATGCGCACCCGGATATCAAGGCCTATCACGACGCCCATCACATGGATGGGGCGGCACGGCAGCGGCATCTAGACTGGTTGTCGCAAACCGAAAGCCGCTATGGTAATTTGCTCGACAGCCTTGCGGCGCGGGGGGTTCGGCCCGAGCAAGTGACGGACGTCGTCCTCTCACATCTACATTTCGATCATATCGGATGGGTGAGCCAGAACGGAGCGCCAGCCTTTCCCAACGCGACAATACGTGCCGCTCAGAAGGACATCGATCATTTTCTCCAGCCGCAGCAGATGATTGACGATCGAATGTATCAAGCTGCGTGGGGGGTGCTGCCCACCGCGGAGCGCTTGGCACCGGTCATGGACCGAATCGAGTCCTGGGACGGCGATGTTACCCTCTTTCCTGGTCTCGATGCTGTCGCCACTCCTGGCCATACGCCCGGGCACTCGATTTTTGTACTGTCGTCTGGCGAGAAAAGGGGCATGTTGCTCGGGGATGTGGTCCATTGTCCGCTCCAGCTAACGGATCCGGACTTCTCGGTGATGGCGGATATCGACCAGCAGCTTGCCAATCGGCAGCGAGAGCGCGTGTATCGGGAGATGGTGGGCGATCCTAACCTTGCTGTCGCAGCTTCGCATTTCCCGGGACTTCGTTTTGGAAGGATACTCGAAGGCGCAGGCCGATCCGGTTGGACCTTCGTAAGCTAGGAGCTTGAGAGTGATAAATTTGGTGAAGCGCGCCATAAGCGCGCGAAGGGCGGCAATGGTGGCGCCTGCGGTTTTCATGATTTCCGTTTCACCTGCGGCCGGGCAGATGGTGGTGCCAAAGGCGAAGTCGATGACGAGTCAGCAAGTCTTCGGTCAGCAGTGCGGGGCATGCCATTCGGATCGTCCCGGCGAAGTTAGGGTGGGCCCCAGCCTCGCGGGTCTCGTGGGGCGAAAGGCAGGAATAATGCCGGGGTTTGTCTATTCGTCGCGGCTCAAGGCAAGTAGGAAGATATGGTCTGTCGCTGAGCTCGATCGCTGGCTCACCAATTCGCAAACCGCGGTTCCTGGAACTACTATGAACTACGCCCAGCCTGATCAGAAAAAGCGTGCTCTTATCATCGATTATCTTACTAAAATTTCCAGGAAATAACCCTATGTCCAAGCTTATCCATTCGATGATCCGCGTGCTCGATGAAGAGCGCTCCGTGAAGTTTTACGATGTCGCGTTCGGCCTCGCAGTGGCCGACCGCTATCCTTTTGACGGCTTTACGCTCGTTTACCTTCGTAACGAGGAGAACGACGTTGAGCTCGAACTCACAATCAATCACGATCGAAGCGAGCCCTATACACACGGAGACGGTTATGGGCACCTCGCGGTAACGGTGCAGGATCTCGACGCTGAGCATTCGCGTTTTGAAACGGCAGGCTTGTCGCCGCAGCCGATTAAGGAATTTTTCCGGGACGAAAAGCTGATGGCGCGCTTTTTCTTCGTGCAAGATCCAGACGGCTACAAGATCGAGGTTTTGCAGCATCATGGACGCTACGTCTAAGCTCAGCCCGATAACTTTTGGCGGTTTAATATAGAACAGGTTAAGTTTCTGCCGATGGTCGAATGCTCCCACAAAAAAGTCCGATCAGGTGACAGTAGCATTACGAATTCTCTACGATGTGTTCGCTCGCTGAGGATGCCTCGGGTGCTGTTTCGCTCCGATTCTTACCCAGTCCGGATGCATGTTTAGATGGTAGATACCGACGCTCAAGTGGACCGAAGTCTTGCAGAGTGGCTCTTGGAAGCTGAACTGCAAGAACTGATGCGTGAGGCGAGCGCGTCGCGCGATTCGGTCTTTGGTGAGCAGATCAGCTTTTCGCGCAAGGTCTTTATCCCGCTCACGCATCTTTGCCGCGACTCCTGCCATTATTGCACCTTTGCGAGTCCGCCGCGGCACGGCGAGGCATCCTATCTCAATCTTGAGGCTGTGAGAGAGATCGCCCGGATTGGGGTCGAGACTGGATGCACTGAGGCGCTCTTCACTTTGGGGGACAAGCCCGAGCGGCGCTATCGCGTCGCCCGCGAGGAGCTGGCGGCACTGGGGCACGAGACTACGCTTTCCTATCTTCGTGAGGCGAGCGACATCGTCATGCGGGAGTTCGGACTACTTCCGCATCTCAATCCTGGCCTAATGAACGAAGCCGAGCTGAATCTGCTTCGGCCGGTGTCGGCGTCGATGGGCATCATGCTTGAGAGTGCGGCACAACATCTGTGCGAGCGCGGTGGGCCACATTTCGGCTCTCCTGACAAGGCGCCTGAACTTCGGCTGGAGATGATCGAGCGCGCCGGACGGGCTCACATCCCTCTCACCTCTGGCCTGCTGATCGGAATCGGTGAGAGCCGGGCAGAACGTATCGAAGCCCTTTTAGCGCTTCGGACGCTGCACGCGAAGCATGGTCACCTCCAAGAGATTATCATCCAGAACTTCCGAGCCAAGCCGGGAACTCGGATGGCCAGTGCTCCGGAGCCGGATCTTGAAGATCATCTGTGGACTATCGCTGCCGCGCGCCTGATTTTCAGTCTCGACGTCTCTGTTCAGGCGCCGCCCAACCTAGCGGCTGGTTCGCTCCGACACCTCATTGACGCAGGCATAAATGACTGGGGCGGCGTGTCTCCGGTTACCCCGGACTATGTCAATCCGGAGGCGCCTTGGCCACAGATCAATGCGCTTGCTAAAGAGACGGCGATGGCGGGAAAAATCCTGATTCCGCGACTTCCCGTCTATCCCTCCTACTTGAAGCAACTCGATAAGTGGGCGGCCCCAGCCGTCGCATCGCATATCTTGCGGCGCGCCGGCGCCGATGGTTTCGCCCGCAGCGACGCCTGGGCTCCGGGAACGGCAACTGCGATTCCGGTCGCGAAATCGCCGGCCAAGGGGGGGTATCGGGTGGGTGACATAGTCGCTCGCCTCGAGCGAGGCGATGAATGTTCCGAACAGGATATCGCGACTTTGTTTGGCGCCCGCGGTGATGATCTGGAACTAGTTTGCAATGCAGCCGACAGGTTGCGCGCCAAAGTCAATGGCAATGTGGTCAGCTATGTCGTCACCCGCAACATCAATTATACCAACATCTGCTCCTTCAAATGCGAGTTCTGCGCTTTTTCAAAAGGGCGCGGTCCTACCAGTTTGCGCGGGCCGGCCTATCGGCTGTCAACCGAAGAGGTCGCCCGCCGCGTTGCTGAGGCATGGTCTCGGGGCGCCACGGAGGTCTGCATGCAGGGGGGGATACATCCCGAATATACAGGCCAAACATATCTGGACCTTTGCGAGGTTGTGAAGGATGTCGCGCCGGACATTCATCTGCACGCATTTTCCCCGCTTGAGATATGGCAGGGCGCAAACAGTCTTGGCATAACGGTGGGACGGTTCCTTGAGCGCCTCAAGGAAGCAGGACTCGGAAGCCTCCCAGGGACGGCTGCGGAAATCCTTGATGATGAAGTACGGTCGCGCATTTGCCCCGACAAGATATCGACAGCTGAATGGATCGGGGTTGTGGAAACAGCGCATAAGGTCGGCCTGAATACGACATCGACCATGATGTTCGGTCATGTCGACCGACCTGAACACTGGGCGCGCCACCTGCTCGCGTTACGCGCCTTGCAGGGGCGCACAGGCGGCATCACGGAATTCGTTCCCTTGCCCTTTGTCCACATGGAGGCGCCCTTCTTCCTCAAAGGCATGGCGCGGCCGGGGCCGGATTGGCGGGAAACCCTGCTTGTGCATTCGGTCGCGAGGCTGGTATTGCACCCGCTTATCCCCAACATCCAACTATCCTGGGTGAAGCTGGGAATCGAAGGCGCGAGAGCAGCTCTTGGAGCTGGTGTGAATGACCTGGGCGGCACGTTGATGAATGAAAGCATTTCACGTGCCGCGGGGGCTTCGCATGGTCAGGAAATGACGCCTCAGGCGATGGCTGCACTTATCGAAGGGCAGGGGCGTAAGGCTAGGCAGAGAACGACTCTCTACGGGGTGGTGCCGGCGGAACGCGAGCATGCCGCGCGCTCCGCCGCTCCCCTGCTGGAGTTAAGCTGAGGGACTGTATGGAAGCTGGGATAAGGGAGGGGTTCCCCATGCGCCCCCTCACGAGGTCGGGACGATACAGACTCTCGAGGGTGACATGCCCTCCCTGCCGTAAGTCTGATATGACCGGTCAGGAAATATCGAGCCTCAGTCGCGTCAACTGCATCAGTTCGATTTTCCAGCCCTCTGGCGTCTTTCTGTAGGTCTCATGATAATGGCCAGCCCCGCGCATTCGCACGGGCTTACCTTCACTTTGTGCCAGGCCATTGGGGGCGTCAAGATCATCGGTCATCGCCCACACACCGGTCGCCGTTCCATCTGCACTGATGACGATCTCGGGAAGCGCGGCATTATGCACGGAAACCACACCCTCAAGCGCGGTTCTCGCAAACTCGACAAAGGCGACGGCAGTCTCGGTCCGATGACCTATTTCCGCTATCTCGACGACAGCGTCAGGCATGAACAGATTTTGCAGCGCATCCCAGTTTCGCGTGTCCATGTAGCGGATATAGCGCGCCTTGAGGATCTTGATCTCCTCGCTGTCGTGTAGAGAGTTTTCCATCGATCGTCCCCCCCCAACCGTCAAACCACGACCGGATCCCGATATTCCTCCATTGGGGGGAGGCCAATTGCCTCGCGGATTTGGTTATGGGGGTTCTGCACGCCCGGTTCATTCCGCCCGAATTTCACGACATCGATCATGCCGCTTTCAGCGACCTTCTGAATATCACAGGCGATCGTGAAATCTTCCGCATCGACAGTGCTTTCAAACAATTCTCGCAGAGCCGTAGTGTCATAGGCCAGAGGCTTGGTAAAATCAGGTTCATAGGCGTTGCTTTGCGAGACGGCATTGAGTTGCTGATCGTCGTTCTGCTTAGGAAGCACATGATCAACCTGATACATCCAGATACGGGTGATCGATTGACCAGGATCGGTCGGATGCGGGTACAGCCTCGTTAAGCTGACAACATTGCTAGTCAGGATGATATGCACGTTAGGATATAAATAGTAGGCTAGTGTGCTGACGCTCGGGAGATTCCAGCTGTCGGTAGGTTGGTTGCGAACGGTTTCGATGCTGCGCGTCGCGATCGCGATACAATGATTATTTCCAAGGCGACGGTAGGGGGTATAGTCGCCGAAATTGACGCGAGCCACCGTGTCGCGATGTAAGATAGCAAAGTGATAGGTCTCACAAAACGTGTCGCTGCCAAGCTTCCAATTGAGCGGACGATCAATCGTCATCTCACCGCGATACACCGCCTTGTCGAACTGCCAGGTGGCAAATTCCTCGGCCAGTTCCTGACCGAGTAAGGAATCTATATCAACGGTGCCATTGCGGTTGGGGTGAACGACAAGCAGGCCATATTTTTCCTGTGCAGGTAGTTCAATCAGCCCGTTACAATCCTTGTCAACATCGCCAAACGCGGCTGATTCCCGTACCGCCAGGAGGCGACCGTCGTTGTTGTAGCTCCAAGCATGATAGGGGCACACAAACCGGGACTGTTCGCCCCTGCTTTGGGAGGTGACTTTTGCGCCCCGGTGACGACAACCGTTCAGGAAGGCGCGGAATTTTCCGTCCTTGTTCCTGGTTGCGAGGATCGGAATGCCAAGATCGTCATTGGTTAGAAATGAGCCTGGCTTTGGCAGGTCCCCAGACAAACCGATGATCTGAGGATGGTTGCGGAACAGAATGTCCCGTTCCTTTGCCGCGCGGTCCGGGTCGGTGAAGGTAGAAACCGGACAGGCAAGAATCTTTCCGCAGTCTGGGGCGATCTTTTCGTCGATATGATCAAGGAGCTGGCGGATCATCTCGACTTGAGTTTCATGCTTCATTTTGAGTGCTCCATGAACGCTATAGGCGTTTCTATCAGAAAACGAGGAATTGGGCGCCGCGTGCATTCATCTCACAGGGATTGCAGGCCGCCATCCACCACATGATCACCACCAGTTATGTAACTGGCTTCATCGGAGGCGAGGAACAGGACGAGGTTGGCTACTTCTTCAGCCTTGGCCATGCGGCCGATAGGGATTGCGTTCCCCACGGATGTAGCCTGGTCCGGAGCGATTACCTCCGCGACCATAGGCGTCCAAATATATCCCGGGAACACAGTATTCACCCGGATACCCCGCGCAGCATATTCCGTTGCTACAAATTTTGACATGCCCCGGATCGCGAATTTGCTCGCGCTGTAGGCGATACTGGGCGTGCCAGGCTTCGCGGACAGGCCCGAAAGCGAGGAGATATTGACAATTGCGCCGCCGCCGGCGGCTAACATGCCGGGAATAACCGTTTTCATTCCGAGAAACACGCCGGTCTGGTTGATGGCGCAGATGCGGTCATATTCTTCCCGACTGAGATCGGCCGTCGCCTTTGCGGTGCCCATGACACCGGCATTATTCACCAGGATCGTCACCGGTCCAAAATGCGCCTCCGCCGTGGAGCAGATGTCTTGCCAGCTTTGTTCGTCCGTTACGTCGAGAGAGAAAAAGAGCGCACTCGGCCCGAGTTCGTCTGCCAGTGCCGCGCCCAGGTCCGTCCGGACGTCGGCGACTATGACTTTTGCGCCCTCCGCGACGAATCGACGGGCATGAGCGGCACCCATACCGCGCGCCGAGCCCGTTATAATCGCAACCTTACCGTCCAGCCGCTTCATCGTCCTCTTCTACTCCAGTATCTGTGAATCTCTGGTCATATCCTGACGCTGCAGCTCAGCCAGACTTTTTCCATTGCAAGAATTAGGGCACGAATAGAGTCCCTTCAAGGCACACAAAACCTGCAAATCGCGCCAGAAGCTTCGCCATGACAGGCGCACTGGGCCCTCGGATTGACAAGGTTGAGCGGCAGGTCGCGTTTGAAAAATGCCTTTCATTCGCTGAATTGATCTCTATCCTCGTCATTGCGGCTTCACGGTTGTCCTCTGGAAGGCGAAGTAACGATGGTTGCGGCGTCAACTTTCTGGCGCCTTCCTGACCATTACGGAAAGAAATGACTGGATATTCATAAAATGTCGTTGCGTGAGGCCGAAATTGTCGATTACCAAAATGTTGAGGGTGGGATTAATCAACTCGTTTCTGCCATGAGCGCGCAGTGGGCGCTGTCACAAGACACAGTCTTGATCCAGGCGCTGATTATCGGTTTTCTGCGCGTTGCTTTACAGGAGGCACGTGGCACGCCTACGGCGGCTCGTCTCCCTGTCGCAAGCATAATTCAGTTGCGCCGTATCACCAAGTTGCGGATTTCGGTCATGTCTTCCATGGCAAATCGAACGCCTTCGCGTCCAAGGCCGGAATCCTTGACACCCCCATAGGGCATATTATCCACGCGGTAGCTCGGCACATCATTTACGACGACACCTCCAACGTCAAGATCATCCCAAGCATCAAGGATCTTGAAGAAATCCCTGGTGAAGATGCCGGCCTGAAGCCCGAATTTCGAGTCATTCACAATATCGAGTGCTTCGCGCCAACTCGAGAATTTGATCAGGAATGCTGCGGGGCCGAAGGCCTCTTCCCGGTTTAGTTCGGTGTCGGGATCGACATTCTCCAGCAAGGTCGCCTCCAGCATCGCCCCAGTGCGTCCGCCCCCGCAAAGCAATGACGCGCCTTTCGCCATTGCGTCCTGGATCCAGCCGTCGAGTCGTTGGGCCTCCTTAACGTCGATCATCGGCCCGACAAATGTTGCTTCGTCATGAGGGTCGCCCGTCTGAAGTGTCCGTGTGCGAGCGACCAGCTTCGCTTTAAAGGCGTCATATATGGCTGCATGAACAAGGATGCGCTGCACGCCGATGCACGATTGTCCTGACTGATAAAAAGCGCCGAAGACGACGCGTTCCACGGCATCCTCCAGATTGGCATCAGCATCAACGATGACCGCCGCGTTACCGCCCAATTCCAGAACGACCTTCTTCTTCCCGGCCCGAGCTTTCAAATCCCAGCCCACTTCGGGAGACCCGGTGAAGGAGAGTAGTTTCAATCGGTCGTCTGTCGTGAACAGGTCGGAGCCGTCGCGCGATGCTGGAAGGATTGAAAACGCTCCCTTGGGCAGGTCGGTTTCGGCCAGTATTTCGCCCATTAGGATTGCGCCTAGGGGCGTGCGGCTTGCCGGTTTCATCACGAATGGACAGCCGACCGCCAGCGCGGGAGCAATCTTGTGCGCCGCCAGATTGAGAGGAAAGTTGAAGGGTGAGATGAAGGAGCAAGGACCGATCGGCACCCTTTTCCAGATACCCTGATAGCCCTTGGCACGGGGAGAAATGTCGAGAGCCTGGACTTCCCCTGTCATGCGAACCGCTTCTTCAGCCGCGATTCTAAACGTGTCGATTAACCGGCCGACCTCGCCCCGGCTGTCATTGATCGGCTTGCCAGCCTCGACACAAAGCATGTAGGCGAGTTCTTCCCGACGTTCTGTGAAGCGGTTCACGCAATGGTACAACACCGCCTGCCGCTCATAGCTCGCCATCTTTGCCATGGGTTCGGCGGCCCGGACGGCCCAGGCTATCGCCATGTCGATTGTTTGCGCATCAGCGAGTGCGACTCGAGTGGCTACTTCGCCGGAGAATTTGTCAGTGACGTCCAGCGCGGTGTTAGGCTGTTGGGCTTCATTTGCCAGGTAGAGAGGATAGGCATCTTTCAGGTTCATTTTCAGGATCTCCGAATTCGAACAGTGTTTCGCTGAAGGTGCCGCACGGTTGTTCAGGGCTGAACGTGAGGCAAGGCTGTAATAGGACATGGCCGCAAGTCACGGCACACGAAGCTTTCGGAACCAAACTTGTTGGGGCGAGCGCCTGTGGCGTGGCATGGACGGGCGGTCATTGCTGGCGCTTTCGGACGCTAAGGATCGAGATCATCGTGAGCATGGCGGTTGCGCCGAGATAGATTGCTGGCGTGGCGGGATTGCCGGACAGACGGGAAAGCATGCCAAACACCCACAAGCTCGATCCGCCGAAAATGGCGGCGCTCAGGTTAAAGCCAAGCGAATAAGTCGTCATTAGTCGCGACTTGTCGATGTATTCAGTGCAATAGAGTCCCAGGCACGAGATGAAGGCCGCCGTCGCTACCGCATAGGAGATGGCGCACAGAAATGCCGAGGCAGAGCTGGCACCGTTGATCATCGTGAAAAGCGGCCACCCCAGAATGATGAAAAAGGCGCACGCTGACAACATCATCGGTCTCCGGCCCACACGATCAGAAAGCGCGCCCATCAGAGGGTAACTCAGCATCAATGTCAGCGTGGCGGCCACGCCGATTGATGAAATCGCTCGCGGTGAAAAGCCCTGCGCAGCAAGATGGATCGGTAGGTAGGCGACGAGCAGATAGTTGGCGATGAAGGATAAGGCGGAGATGCCGATCGCTTGCAAAAGCTCAATCATACCCGAAGTGAATGTGTCGCGCAGCGGGGTGGTCGACAATGTGCGTTCCCCATGCAGCCGAGTGAAAGCGGCTGATTCCTTCAAGCCTTTGCGGATGAAGAGACCGACACAACCTAGGGGGAGCGCGAATAAGAACACGCAACGCCATCCCCAAGCGTCGAATGCCGCATCGCCCAATATTTCCCGGGTCAACCAGACGCAGGCGGTTGCGAGCAGAAACCCCGCAGAATTTCCCGACATAAGCGTGGCGGTGAACAGCCCCTTACTGTGGGCCGGCGCGCTTTCGGCGACGAAGGTGATGGCGGCTGTCGACTCTCCTGCCGCGGAAATCCCTTGGACGAACCGCGCCCCAACGAGTAGCAGTGGCGCCAGCATTCCTAGAACTTCGCTGCCGGGCAGGCAGCCTATCGCCGCAGTCGACATCGTCATCAGGGCGAGGCTAATTACCAGAACGGCCTTGCGGCCCATCCTGTCGCCGAGGACGCCCATGACCCCTCCCCCTAAGGGACGCGCCAAAAATGCGACGCCGAACACAGCGAGGGCCGCAAGAAGCGATTGGTCACCGTGAGCAGAGGGAAAGAAATGGGTGCCGATCTGTGCGGCCACGAGTGCGTAAACGCCATAATCATACCATTCCGACACCTGACCACAGAAAGTGGCTATCATGAGCCGGCGCATATCTGGTCCTGCCGAGCTGGCTTCCGCGAAGGCGCTTGGCTTCGTCGCTTCCATCTCGTCCAGGTGTCGGCTGCTAACAGTCATGTCGCGATCTTCTGCTGCGCTGTCGTGGCATCCGGAGGGATCAACTCTCCGGTGATCTGGATGCCCGCTCCATCGACTTTGTAGGTCTTGTTCAGAAATATTAGGACGGAGGTCAGCGCCTCGGCGGCCGCCGAATTGACCAGCGCTCCACCATGAAGGCCGCGAAGACCCATTGCGTCGGCCAATTCGATCGCAATTTCCCGATCGTCCTTGTCATCCCCGAACATGAGCACATCGCACGCTATGGTATCATCCAGAATGAGCTTATGCGCCGCGACATTGTGAAAGCCGGCCACAATGCGACACTCGTCGCCCAATATCGCTCGCGTCCGCGCCGCCGCACTCCCCTCAGGGGGCAATTGCACCCGCATCACTCGGGGAGGAGCAAGTGGAACAGTCGTGTCGATGACAAGCTTGCCGCGGACCACAGGCGCGATCTCCTCAAGTGTCCGGGTCTGTGCCTCGAACGGCACTGTGACGATGATCACATCGCCAACCGTGGCGGCGTCGATATTCGTCAGTCCCTCAATGCCATGCCCCAATTGCCGGGCTGACTCTGCCGCAGAGGCTTGTGATCGGGAGCCGATTACGACCGCTCGCCCGTTCTTCGCGAGACGGCGGGCGATTGCAGATCCAAGCTTTCCAGTGCCACCTATGACAGAAATGCGTGCGCCATCGAGCATATTTACTCTCCTGAACGTATAGTCAGCCGCTCTTAGCGGCATAAATCGCAATTTCAATGGCGTAAAATCATCGAAGTTATAAGGTGGAAGCAGCTCGTCCGGATTCGATCAATATCATTAAATGGTTGACCAGTCATTTAGTGCGAGGCACAGCGAAGCGGGCGAGGGACGCGGCGAGCAGTAGTATTTAATCTCTCGCGCATGATCGCCACGGCATTGCAGCTAGTGGCGGAGATAGTGTGGGGAGAGAATGATGGACGAGTCGGTCCCAGAACGCGGAGCCTGGCGAATGGTGATCGCGCTCTCACTAGCCTACACTCTCTCGCTCACCGATCGCATGATCTTGTCTCTCATGGTCGGTCCGATACGACATGATCTGCAGATCAGTGACACGCAGTTTGGGCTGCTGCACGGTTTCGCTTTTGCGCTCTTCTATTCGGCGGCAGGTTATCCCATTGGCGCGCTGGTTGATCGCAAGTCGCGAACGCTGATGATCGGTGCGGGCGTAGGCCTGTGGAGTCTCATGACCGCGCTCTCCGGTCTGGCACGGAGCTATGGCGAGTTGTTTCTCGCTCGCATGCTCGTCGGCGTCGGGGAGGCGGTGCTGACGCCGGCCGCCGTATCGATGCTGGCTGACTTGTTTCCTCCGCAAAAGCTTGCGCGGGCAACCGGCATATTCAACGCAGGAGCCATGCTAGGTTCCGGACTGGCCTTTCTCTTTGGTGGGCTGATCATAAATCTTGTCGTTGGCGGCGACATGTTACACGTTCCCTTGTTGGGCGAGGTTCGCCCGTGGCAAGCCGTGTTCTTCATCGTCGGCCTTCCCGGCCTCCTGCTGTCATTCATATTTCTTATCATGTCCGACGCGCCGCGACAGGTCTGCGACACGCCCGCGGCAGCGTCCGCGGCCGTATGGAGTTTGCGGACGCAGGTCTACGCTCTGTATGGAATTTTCCTCGGGGCCGGTTGCTTCAACCTTGTCATATTCGCCAATCTCGGCTGGTTTCCAGAGATGCTTATCCGAGTTCGCGGATTTGATCAGTGGAGCAGTGGCGCCACGATGGCGGTAGCCACTGGTATTTTCGGGCTTATGGGCTTCGTTACCGGAGGGCTATTGAGCGACCGCCTCTTTGCTCAAGGGCGGCGCAGTGCGCCGCTCGCGCTTGGCCTGGCGTCGGGGATTGCGAGTGGGCCGTTCGCGCTCATGGCGCTCCTTTCGACCAGCCCGCTGCTCATTGCGGTCGGGCTGTCCGGCTACTTCTTTTTTGGCTTGATGTATACCGCGCCGGTCCTGGCAGCGATTCAGTTCGTTACGCCCTCGCACATGCGTGGGCGGGTTGCTTCGCTGTACATGCTCTTCCTCACGATCACCGGCACCGGGATGGGGCCGGTGCTAGTTGGCCTGATCGGCGACCATCTATTGCCGGCGCGTCAGTCGGTCAATCAAGCGCTTTTGGTGATAACGGTTACAGTCATACCTGCGGGCGCCTTTTTCTTCTGGCTCGGAAGAAGGGGTTTCGTAAACGGCATCAGAATTTGAAGTCACGACATGCGGAGGAGTGAAAGGATATGGAAGCTGTCGACATGTTGGTTGCAATTGCTGCAGTGCGAAAGATCAAGTCGCAATATTGTTATGCCATGGATGTGAAGGACTGGGCACTTCTGCGTCGCTGCTTCACGGATCGCGCGGTGTTCGATTTGCGTCGAGAGCGAGCGAGATCGCGCGGGCAGTCCCTCGATCAACTGCTACCGCTCGAGGAGGCGATCGCACAGGGTGATCCCGAGGTCGTCGTCGGCGCCGAAGCGGTCACCAAGATGATCCAGAGCGCGATCAAAAACTGGGTGACGGTGCATCACCTCGCCGAACCGTTGATCGAGATCGAAAATGAGCAGGAAGCCAGCGCGATTTGGCCGCTCTTCGATCTGCTGGACAGCGGCGATAGTCTCTTGCGTGCCTGGGGGCATTATCATGAGCGGTACAGAAAGGTCGGAGCGACTTGGCTGATCGACTATCAGGCGCTAACCCGACTCCGGTCCGAGGGGCAACATCCCTGGGCTAACAAGCCTGTTTAGAGGAGCTTGTGACGAGTGATCAGGGGTTCGCTCACGGGCAATGCCGGTTCGGGCCAACCAAGCGTGATCAAGAGTGAACGAGGGCCTGTTCCGCCTTGCTCAGGAAGAGGGAGTCACGCGGCGGCGCCTTGCCTACAAAGCGCCTCGACCAGCGAGCGATCGACAAGCCAGTCCATTCGCGAAAGGACCGACGAAAGCTTTCCGGATCGCGAAAGCCCAAGGCTGCGGCGATTTCCTTAATCGTGACCTCGTTCGTCTTCAACAGCGCGATGGCGGCATCCATTCTATAACGAGCAACGACGCTTGTGAAGGTCCACCCCGATTTGGCCAGCAGCCGGTTGAGAGTGCGTTTGCTCAACTGGAGCGAGGCCGCGGCGGCGTCCAGTGATGGAACCTGCCCAACCGATTGGAGGAGAAGCTCACGAAGCTGAGCAATAAGCGGATCGGTCAAAAGCTCGGAGCCGATATCGCCGCAGGTATGACGGCAGAAGTCGATGAGCGTTTCCTTGGAGAAGTGAATCGGTAGAGACCGGTATCGCATCGGCAGGACGAGGCAGGTTCGGTCGCTCGAAATCACAGGGAGATCGAGGAGATCACTTGTCGCCTGGAAACTCTGATCGAAGGGCGCCGCGATCTCGAGCCGCACGGGATCGAACTGCGCGCCGGTCAGTTGTTCAAAGCAGGGGTAGCATGCTGCTGTGATCTCTTGAGCGCAAAAAGCCAGAACCTTGGCAGATAGGGGTTTTGGAGAACGCATTTCCACCCGCCAGCCGTCGTCATCGACGACCGAGCGGATATGCATGAGAAAGCCCGACTGGGCGATATGGCCCTGCCACTTATCGAGATATGCACCGTAGGTACGGCAGAGTTGCAGGGCATATCCGAATAGGCTGACTTGGCTAATAGAAAATTGCAGCCCGACTGTGGTGGCAAAGTCCGGCGCCGCGTCACAGGCGACAATCTCAAGAAATCGCGTTGCCTGGTTGATAGAGACTGGCTCGTCCAGGTTGTCCATTATCGTAGGCTTCAGGTCAGCTGCTGCCAACAGGGCCTGGGAATCCATTCCCCGTCGTGCAGCCTCCGAGGTGTAACCGATGAGGCGACGGGCCACGACCGAATTGTTGAAATGGGACGCTTCTTTTTCCACTAGCATAAGAAAACCGTGCGATGCCGAGAGATTCGGATGAATCGGCACCAGAGCAGTGTGAGAGCTGAACACCAGATTTTCAAGTGGCAAACGCCGTCCTCGATGCTTCGAAATTACACTGGTGCCCCCAGTCATAGGATAAGAATTGGACTGTTGGATCCCAGCGCCTTCAGTGCAAAACCTTTTTATCAAGAACGTGAAAGCGTCATGATCGGCGCGAGAGGATGAAGATGGTCTTCGCCAAGATTGAAACGGCTATCGCTGCGATCGCAGCGGGTGAATTGGTGATCGTTGTGGACGATGCGGATCGGGAGAATGAAGGCGACCTCATTCTCGCTGCGGAGGCTGCCACTCCTGAAAAGCTGGCCTTCATGGTTAATCACACAAGCGGCGTCATCTGTGTCGGTATGACCGGTGACAGGCTCGATAAGCTACAGCTGCCGCTCATGGTGGTTGATAATGATGACAAGATGCGGACTGCGTTCACGGTAACCGTGGACTACAAGATCGGCACGACCACTGGGATCTCCGCGAGCGATCGCGCTGCCACAATTCGCGCTCTGGTCGATCCGGGAGCCCGCGCCGAGGATTTCTCGCGCCCGGGTCACCTTTTCCCACTTCGTGCAGTTCCTGGCGGCACGCTCATCCGGCGGGGCCATACCGAAGCGGCTGTAGACCTGACGTCGCTAGCCGGACTTACGCCTGGCGGCGTTCTGTGCGAGCTGGTGAACCGCGACGGAACGATGTCGCGAGGAACGCAGCTCGAACATTTCGCCCAGCAGCACGGTCTTCTCACGATCACGATTGCTGATCTGGTGGAATATCGGATGCGCTCACCTGTGGTCCTTCCTGGCGATCCTGTGTTCTCCAAGGCTGCCTGAACCTTTCCTTCTCACAAAATAACTGAGGATATCCCTATGAAATTCGGAATTTTTGCGGAGCTCGAGCATCCGCGTCCATGGGTCGAAGGCGGGGAGCAGAAGCTTTTCGAGGAAACGCTTCAACAGATCGAACTCGCTGATCGTCTTGGCATCGACCATGTTTGGGCCGTTGAGCACCATTTCATGGAGGAATATTCCCACTCGACTGCGCCTGAAGTCTTTTTAGCTGCGGCCGCTGCTCGAACGAAGCGTATCCGGATCGGCCATGGTGTGCGCCAGCTTCCGATCGGCTTTAGTCATCCAGCGCGCATCGCCGAGGCCGCTAATACGCTCGACATCATCTCGGGTGGGCGTCTCGAGTTCGGCACGGGGGAGTCGGGCTCGCGCATTGAACTGGAAGGCTATGGCGTCGACCCGGACACCAAACGCGAGTCCTGGACCGAATCGATGGAACAGATCGCCAATATGATGGCGATGGACCCATATCCCGGCTATGAGGGGAAATTTTTCTCGATGCCGGCGCGCAATGTTCTGCCCAAGCCCGTGCAAAAGCCACACCCGCCATTGTGGGTGGCCTGTTCCAACAAGAAGACCATTCATCTGGCCGCGCGTCTCGGTCTGGGCGCAATGTCTTTCACCTTCCTCGATCCCGCCGATGCGAAGCAGTGGATCGATGAATATTATGAGATACTTAAGACCGAGTGCGTGCCGATCGGCCACACGGTAAACCCCAACGTCCTACTCGTGACTGGCTTTGGCGTGCATCAGCAGCAGAATGTCGCCATGGATCGCTTTCTGGACGGCATTCGTTTCTTCCAGTTCGCGCTCAACCATTATTATCGGCTTGGTGATCACAAGCCCGGCCGAAGCGACATCTGGGCGGACTATCAGAGCAAACGCGACGAGCTTCTGAAAGCCGATCTCGATCCCTTGCTCATGCGCAATGTGGCGAACAGCCGCGGTGCCATAGGTTCGGTCGATCAGGTGCGCGAGCATATCCGCAAGTTTCAGGCGACGGGTGTTGATCAGCTGGTGCTCCTGCAACAAGGCGGCAAGAACAAGCATGAGCATATTTGCGAGTCCATGGAATTGTTCGCCAAGGAGATTATGCCCGAGTTTCATGAGGGCGAGGAAGAGCGGCAGCGCAAGAAAATGGAAGAGCTAGCGCCCTATATCGAAAAGGCGTTCGAGCGCAAAAAGGATCGCCGGCCGCTTCGTCTCCCTGACGAAGACATTCCGATCTTCCCTGCAGTGGATTACGTTCGCGGCTTCGATCGCAGCAAGGCCTACCTGGGTACGGTCCATGATGAGAAGGCGGCCGAACGCCTATGATCAAATCCGGAAAAGGCGGCACCTTTTCCGGTGCGGAGGAGCGCATGGTGTTCGGATACACCGTGCGCTACCTGCGTACGCCGTTAGGCGCAATGGACGCCCCGCCCGACATGGCTGAACGGCGTCAAACCATGGATGCGCGGGGCGATGAGCCGATCGGAGACGTGACGATCGAGCGCTGTCCGGACGGTCCGGGCCGTTCCGAATGGCTGTGGCCGAAAAGGCGCTCGCAATCCGGGGCCATTCTGTTTCTGCATGGCAGCGGTATGAGCAAGGGTTCTCCTGCAAGCCATCGCCCACTGATCGCGCGCATAGTGGCAGCGGTGGGCATACCAGCCTTCGTAGTTGACTATCGGTTAGCACCGGAACATCCTTTCCCGTCCGCGCTGGAGGACGCAGTGGAGGCCTATCGCAGTCTGCTCTTGCGTGTTCCTGCCCACGCCGTTGCGGTGATGGGAGATTCCGCCGGGGGGGGGCTTGTGCTCGCCATGCTGCTGGCGGCTGCTGCGCAGGGACTCGCCATGCCGGCAGCAGCTGTGACTTTGTCCGCTTGGACTGACCTTGCGGTGACAGGCTCGGCACCTGATGTTGATGACCCGGTCGTAACGCAACAGAAATTGCGTGATGCGGCTGCCACCTACCTTGACGGCGCCGATCCATTTTCACCGATGGCCTCGCCGCTTTATGGCGACCTGTCTTCGCTTCCTCCGCTTCTGATGCAGGTCGGATCGCGCGAGATCATGCTGGCAGATACCACTCGCTTTGCCGAGCGCGCCGTCGAACAGGGAAGAGATGTCCGCGTCTCAGTCTATCCCGGCATGACCCATGTATTTCAGCTGAACGCTTTGGAATCGCCATTGGCCTCCGAAGCGATCGTCGAGATCGCGCGATTCGTCGAGACTAACATATCCGCGCTGGTTCGATAGAAGACCAAGCCTCGTCAAGGATCCGCCGGTGAAGCTTGGTGTCACATTTCCGCAGATCGAAATTGGTGACAACCCGCAAGTCATCCGGGAATTTGTGCAGTCGGTTGAGGCGCTTGGCTATGACTATCTGATGCTGTACGATCATGTCGTCGGGGCCGACATGGCGGTCCACGCGGACTGGAAACCAAGAAACGGTGGTCCGCCCATCTACACGAAGGACGACATGTTCCATGAGCCACTCACGTTATGTGGCTATATCAGTGCTATCACCCACCGTATCGAGATGTCCACGGGCGTGGTCATTCTCCCTCAACGCCAAACTGTGCTGCTCGCCAAGCAAGCCGCCGAGATCGACATTCTCTCCGGCGGGCGCCTGCGGCTGGGTTTGGGCGTAGGATGGAACGAGCTTGAATATCAAGCGCTAGGCATGAATTTCCATGACCGAGGCAAACGCAGTGAAGAGCAGATCGCGCTGCTAAGGCTATTATGGAGCCAGGAAAGCGTTACTTTCGAGGGGCGCTGGCACAAACTGGTTGGCGTTGGCATCAATCCGCTGCCTCTTCGCAAAGATATTCCTATCTGGCTGGGTGGAGCCGCCGATGCTCTGCTTGATCGTGTGGTGAGACTGGCGGACGGTTGGTATCCTCCCTCCTCACTTGGGCGCGATCAACTCGCAGAGTCGATCGCCAAAATGAGAGAGTCTGCTGCGCTCGCTGGCAGGGATCCTGAAACTATCGGCGTAGAAGGCATCATCAGGCTACGCGGGCGCTCGGTTGCCGACTGCATGGAAGACTATCGCATGTGGCGGGACTTGGGTGCGTCGCGCCTCACCTTCAACACCGAATCCTCGGTGATGTGGAACAGGTTGAAAGGAGGAGAGCCATCGAAGCGTAATATCGGCATGGACGAAGCCCACCGTCTGGACCTCATCGCCGAATTCTATCACCACGTGTCCACGCTCGAAGCTTGATCGCTGCGGCTTCGCTCCTCTCAAGACTTGCCGCCGTTCCCCCCTTGCAGAGACTCTCTCAGTTCTCGTTTCAAGATTTTGCCCGACGGGTTTCTAGGGAGACTTTTGCATGCGAAGAACTTCGAAGGAATTTTGAACGCCGCCAGATGGCTGCGACAGTGCGCGCGCAGAATCTCTTCGTCGACCTCACTTCCGACTGTCGGTACGAAAATGGCAACCGGGCGCTCACCCCACCGTGCATCCGGCATGCCGATCACGGCGACCTCCGCGATCTCCGGACGCATTTGCAGAACTCGCTCGATTTCAGAGGAGGCGATGTTCTCGCCGCCAGAGATAATCATGTCCTTCTTGCGATCTGTCAGAAACAGAAATCCATCCTCGTCCACATAGCCGACATCGCCGGTCCTGAACCAAGAGCCATGAAAGGCCGATTGTGTCTTCTTCTCGTCTTTCCAGTAGCCCTTGGTCACCTTAGGTCCGCGCAGGCAGACCTCGCCCTCCTGATTGGGCGCCATTTCACGGCCGTCGTCGTTCCTTATGGAGAGGGAGACGTGCATCAGCGGGAGTCCGGTAGATCCAATCTTCGATATTTCGAACCCCGCCGGCATCATCGTGTCCCCGCTGCAGCTTTCGGTGAGGCCGTAGGCGTCAATATAGCGGGCCTTTGGGAAGAGTTCGGCGAATTGTCTGATGCGGGTCTCCGGGGTCCGTTCTCCCCCCCCGATGACCCACGCCAGAGAGGAAAGGTCCCTATCCTTGGCGTGCGGATGCGTGAGGAGGGCCGTGGTCATGACAGGGGCGAGCCACGCTGCGTTGAGAGACTCGGCCTCTATCGAATCCAGAACGGCGCCCGGGTCAAAGTCCCGATGGATGCTGACCATGCCGCCGAACCACAACACGGCTATTCCGGGAAGATCGAAGGCGCCAACATGGTAGAGGGGCCCGACCACGAGCAGGCGGGTCTGAGCATTGAGACCCAATGCCTGAACATGCGAAATCGATTTCCAGTAAAAGTTCTCATAGCTGTGCATGACGCCTTTGGGACGATCTGTTGTTCCCGACGTATACATCAGCCTGAAAAGATCGGTTGGCGCACACGGATGAGGCGCATCAGCGATGTCCTGCACCGGTTCGTCGATCAGGCAGGTCGCATTCGCTTGCGCTGTGGCATCAAGAATGATCCTGCCGGGAAAGTCTTCCGCCAGATGTTCAAATTCCTCGTCAACAACCAAAATGCGGGCTTCTGCGTCCGACAGGATGTAGCGGACCTCACTTGCAGACAGCCGGAAATTAATCGGGAGGAAGATCGCACCGATGTGGCTTGCGCCAAAGGCGAACTGAAGGAAGGCCGGGCTGTTCTTCATTAGCAATGCAACGGTCTGACCCGGTCGCAGGCCGTGATTATAGAGAAGACGGGCGATCTGATTGACCGAGCGGGACAATTCTCGATAGGTCATATCCACGCCTTGATAGCGAATGGCTGTGCGTTCTGGGGTGAGCCTAGCATGGGTTGCGATAAAGCTGCTGAGAGTGATCATCGTAAGACCTCAAAGTCACGGACGAGGCAGGCGCGAGTGGAGCCCGATACGTCCAGAACAATCCGCCTGCCCGAACCTGGAGAGCCATATGTATGACCGATTGTTCATATTGCGTCTCTAACCTATTCTGCGGCGCGTTTGATCGCGAAATGACACGTTTCGTCACTTTATGCAAACATGCATCGGTGCTTCGGCGCGATATTCGAGCGTGCGCGCGCCGCGTTCCCGGGGAGAGTGGCGGTCGCAAAATGAATGGTGGTTCAAAATGCTTGACTCTTAGGGGGCTGATCAGGCTATTGGACATATTGGTGCCGGTTAACTGCCGCGCCGCCGCAATCGTACAGGCGACCACACACGATGAATGGACCCGTCAAGAGAGCGTCGAGTGCTGCCCGTGATGTGCGGACTGGTTGCTGGCGTGCCGCAAACACACTTGGCGGCTGTTCTGCCTGGAAGGATGCGTTGTGAAGCTCGCGCTAACACCCAATTCCCCTTTCGCGCGCAAGGTGCGAGTCTTTATCCGCGAACGGGGAGGTGCTACCCTCGTCTCCGAGGAAGTCATGCAGCCCCTCGAAAATCCAGCCTCTCTCAGGGCCATCAATCCGCTGGGCAAGGTGCCCGTCCTGACCTTGCCTGATGCTTCGAGCCTTTTTGAAAGTGCGCTGATCGTTGAATATCTGGACGGGATACTGCCGGGTCCGGCTAGCATCCCGCCGGCCGGAATCCCACGTTGGAGTACGCTGCGTAATCAGGCGATAGCCGATGGCCTGATGCAGGCGGCGGTCTCGATGACTTTTGAACGAGCGCGAAGCGACGCGAGTCCTTCGGCTTATTGGCTCGAGCGATGGCGGATTGCAATCGAACACGCCATTGAGGAACTCGACCGGCAGGCGCGTAAATTCCCGGACTATCCGGATCCAGGCAGCATCGCGACCGCTTGCGCGCTCGCCTATCTGGACTTTCGCCATGCAGCGCTCGCTTGGCGAAATGTTGCGCCTGATCTCGCTTCCTGGTTCGGGGAAGTTGCGACACGGCCCAGCATGATTGATACCGCTCCGGAGCAAGCTTCATGATGAGCGTGATACGTCGATTTTCAAGATGTAGGAGAGTAAAGTGAGCGATACAGACGTTTTTCAAATCAATACTGAGATCAATGAGGATGAGCTTGAAAAGGCCCGAGCTTACCTTAATCTGCCGCTGCGCATTCAGCAGTATAACTACGAAGCATCGCGAGACGCGATTCGCCATTATGCTTATGGCGTAGGCGACGACAATCCATTGTGGTGCGATCCCGATTATGCCGCCACTAGCCCCTATGGCGGTATTGTTGCGCCACCGACCTTCTTCTATACCTTCTTTTCCGCCGGCATTACCCCAGCGTTTGATGGCCTGCAGGCGTTTTTCGGTGGCGGCAGGTTCAAGGTGCATCGCCTTGTCCGACGTGACGAGGAGGTGGTGCCGACCGCCAAGCTGGTCGACATGTACGAAGCGTCGGGGAAGACCGCTTCAAAAATGGTCATTCAGGTGGGCAGCGTCGAATACCGGACTAAGGATGGCGAGCTGCTATGCGAATATGAAAGCCGCGCCATTCGTACACCCCGACGGGCTGACGCCGGTGGTCCCACGCACAAGCCACGCGATCCTTATGCCTACACCGAAGCCGAATATGCCGCAATTGAGGCCGAGGTACTTGCGCAAACCCGTCGGGGCGCCGAAAAGCGTTATTGGGATGATGTGGTGGTCGGTGATATTCTTCCGGCTCGGGTGAAGGGGCCAATGAACATGGCGACCTACATGTCCTATTATGCTGGCAACTTGAACGGCGCGGGCTATGTCGCCTGCGAAATGCAGTGGCGTACGCGATATAACGCACAGCACCATCCCGAACTGGTGCCGAACAATCGTGGTTTGGGATGGCTGATCGAGCAGACCTGGCCAGGCGTTGCGCATACCGACGACAGAACGGCCAGGCAGGTCGGCATGCCGGGTGCCTATGACAATGGCTGGAACAGGCTCGGCTGGCTTAGCCAGACCGTTACCGATTGGTGCGGCGATCACGGACATCTCGATACCATCGACGTGAGGGTTCGCGCGCCAAATCTCATGGGAGATACCACCTGGTGTTCAGGCACCGTGATCGGAAAGCGCCAGGAGGGAGGCAAGAACATCGTTGACGTGGAACTGATCGGCAAGAATCAGTTGGGAACGGTGAACACGACCGGAACCGCTTCTGTCCTGCTGCCGTCCAAAAACGACTGATTGTGCTTGGGGCATTGCTGACGGCGGTGCCCCGGACATGACATTATCAAAATAGGGAAGATCGCAAATGCTACCGCTGGAGGGGATACGCGTTCTCGCACTCGAGCAATATTACGCGGGAAATGTCGGAAGCCTTATGCTCCGGCGGTTCGGCGCGGAAGTCATCAAAGTGGAAGTGCCTGGCAGCGGTGACGCTATGCGGCATATCGGCCCGCGCGAGGATGGTGAGGGGCAGCACAGCCTTTCAGAACTGCGCGTGATGCTGGGCAAGAAGAGTGTCGCCATCGACATGGCCGCGCCGGAAGGCAAGGAGCTCATCAAGGGGCTGGTTGGCAAGTGCGATGTGGTCTGGAGCAACATGAAGCCATCGTCGCTGCGCAAGCTCGGCTTCACCTTCGAGACGTTCAAGGAATGGAATCCGGAGGTCATTTACACCACGCTCTCGGGCTTCGGTCATGACGATCTGGTGTCGGACGGACCGATGGGCGACTGGGTGGCATTCGACATCATCGCGCAGGGCTTGGCGGGGCTGCAGTTCCGGGTCGAGAGTGAGATTGACGAGCCGCGATATAATGGTTTGGCGCTGGGCGATCAGGTGACCGCAATCCATGCAGCGCTCGGCACGGTCACGGCGCTGTACCGGCGCCAGCGCGATGGCGGCGCGCAACGGGTCGACGTGGCGATGCACGATGCGATGATGTTCCTCAACGAACTCTCGCTTGCCATTACCGGGTGGTCTGGAAAGCCGCCGACGCGTGGTCGGTCGGGGACGAGTTCGCCCTATGGTGCGTTTCGTACCGCTGATGGCTTCGTCAATATCGCCGTTGGCGGCACGCCCGTATGGCGACGTTTCAGCAATGCCATCGGTCGGCCGGACCTCACCGACGATCCGCGCTTCAAGGAGGCGCGCAGTCGCGTCGCTAACAATAGCGAGTTGGAAGAGATCGTGCTGGAGTGGACCGGGCAGCGCAATTCCGACGAGGTCGTACGTATCCTGCACGAACATGGCGTGCCGAGCGCGCCCGTCTTCACATTGCCTCAGGTCCTGGAGAGCCCGCAGGTTGAGCCCCGAAACATGCTCTATTCCATCGCTGGGGAAGGGAATGTCAAGCATAAGGTGCTCGGCAATCCGATAAAGATGGCTGGCGTGCCTGATGAACCGCTGGGAGAGGCGCCATTTCTCGCCGAGCATTCGCGAGAGATTTTCGCCGATCTCCTGGGGCTGGACGATGCGCGGATCGAGGCCTTGGCGGCATCGGGCGTCATTGGCGTGCGCGACATATGAAGGCGCGCATCACCGGGGCGTACGACACGGCCGTCGGCGAATTGCCCGGATCAAGCTGCATGGGGTTGCACAGTGAGGCAGCGCTGGGTGCGATCGCAGATGCCGGGCTAAAGAGGGGAGATATTGACGGCGTCATTTGCGCCTATTCCTTCACGGAGCCACATCTCATGCTCGCTTCCGTATTTTGCGAGCATATCGGGATACAGCCGAATGTGAATTTTGCTATCCAGGCCGGTGGCGCGACAGCGTGCATCATGCTCATGCAGGCTGCCGCGCTGGTGGAAAGCGGCATGTGCCGGCATGTGCTGATTGTGACGGGTGACAATCGCTTGACCGGCATGGGACGCGACGGTGCCGTTTCGGCGCTTGCTGAGGTTGGGCACCAGCAGTTTGAACGCCCATATGGGATATCGGTGCCAGCTTCCTATGGGCTCGTCGCGCAGCGGTATATGAACGAGTTCGGTGCCACGCCCGAACATCTTGCCGCGATCGCGGTCCAGCATAGGACCCATGCCTCGCGCAACGACAAGGCGCAAAGGCGTGAACCAATTACGATTGCAGACGTCGTTAGCTCGCGGCTCATCGCCTCGCCGCTCCGCCTGCTCGATTGTTGCCTCATTTCCGACGGCGGTGCCGCCCTTGTGATCAGTGATCCCAGGGCCATGGACGGCGGCATGAGGCCACGGATCGACATATTGGGAACAGGGCAAGGCCATACGCATGAACATATCACCCAAGCACCTTCCCTGACGGATTTTGGCTGCAAGCAGTCGGCGAGTCGCGCCTTTGAGCGCGCTGGTGTCCGGGCGCAAGACATTCAGGTTGCCCAGATATACGACTCCTTCACAATCACGCTTCTCGTCGAGCTGGAGTCGATTGGCTTCTTCGAGAAAGGGGAGGCGGGCCTTGCGGCGATGCGAGGCGATCTGGATCTGGGTGGCCGCCTGCCGTGTAACACGCATGGTGGTCTACTTTCCTACGCGCATTCCGGTGCTGCGGGCGGCATGTTCCATATTGTCGAGGCCGTGCGCCAGTTGCGCGGGGATGCGAACGGACGACAGGTTAGCGATGCTCGGCTCGCCTTCGTGCATGGAGATGGGGGAATCCTGTCGGCGCATTGTTCGGCTGTCCTAGGGAGAGTTTAATCATGGACATTCCTTTCCCGCGCCCCAATGCGGACACTCGCCCTTATTGGGACGCCGCTGCCAGGCACCAGCTCGTCTATCAGTTCTGCGAACAATGCCAAAAATCCCAATTCTTTCCGCGCGCGACCTGCGTTCAGTGCGATAGCCTAGTCCAGTGGAGAGTGTCCAAGGGGCAGGGGACTATAGCCTCGTTCACTGAGGTCTTTCGCGGACCAACCGCGGCGTTCAAATCGATGTCTCCCTACATAATCGCGCTGATCGATCTGGATGAGGGCTTTCGAATGATGGCGAATATCATCGACAGCAATCATGCAGACGTTGTGATCGGCGGGCGCACCGTCATGGTCTTCCAGGATATCGGCGGATGGACGCTACCTCAGGCGAAGCTGCCGTGACTGGCGAAGCCATCCATTTCGCTGACTTTGTAGTTGGCAAGGTCATGGGGCAGGTCGAAACGCCGATCTCGGACGAAAAGGTAAAGGCCTGGACTGAACTATACCCGTGGGATGCTGAGAAGGGAGGCGAGGCGCCATGGTCGATGGCCACCGCTTTGATGATGGAGGCTTATCTCAAGGTTGTTGCTCCCCGCCCGCCGGGCAATCTGCATGTCAATCAGGTGATGCGGATAGAAGATACTGCAATGATAGGTGAAGCGGTGACGATCGAGATAATGTGCCTCGCCAAGCATGTGAAAGGCGTACGCAGGGTAGTAGAGCTGCAGGCGACGGGCCTGGGCGCGGATCGACGCCGGCTGTTCGACGGCCTCATCACTCTTTATTGGGCGGCCTGAACGTGCTGCACTTGGTCCCGACCCTGGCAGAGGTTAGTTTGTCTGTCACGCAAGAGGCGATCACGCGTTATGCCGCCGTCACCGGCGATTATAACCCGATCCATGTCGACCCGGTTTTTGCGGCCGGCACCGAGATGGGCGGCGTCATCGCTCATGGGACGTTGTCGCTCAATCTCATCTGGCAATCGCTAGAGGCCAGCATCGGGCGCGATCGTCTTCCCGGCGCGGAGCTGGACATCCGTTTCCGCAGGCCCGTGCGGGTCGACGATCTTATCTCGGCCGGGGGTATCCTCGAGGAAGAGGGAGGGGCTTATCAGGTCTGGGTCCGCAATCAGGATGATGTGGTCGTTATCGAGGGCAGGGTGGCACTGACGGCGAGATAATCGAACTCTATTCGTTCGCTCCGGGGCGTGCTCCATAAGCAGCCCAGGACGATGATGCCAAGAAGCCGGCATCGACCGGCAGATTGCACCCGGTAATAGCCGATGCGCTGTCCATCAGCAGAAACTCTATCGCCGACACGACATCGTCAGTCGTCACAAGGCGGCGCAGCGCGGAGCTCGCGATCAGACGTTCCTGATCGAGGACGCCCTGTTCGAAGCCACGCGCTGTCGCCGGCGTTTCGACGAATCCGGGAGAGACGCAATTGACGCGCACCCCATACGGCCCCCATTCCGCCGCAAGCCCTTGCGCCAGATTAAGAACTGCTGCCTTCGCTGGTCCGTACGCATGAAGAGGAGCCGCCTGCATTGCGACAACGGACGAGATCAAAACGATGCTTCCGTGCCCGCGTCGTGCCATACGGCTACCAACACCCGTCGCCATCAGGTAGCTTCCGCGTAAATGCACGTTCGTTATGCGATCCCAGACGCGCATCGTCAGGGATTCCGGGCGGTCCATATTCTGCAGCGGTCCTGCACAATGTACGAAGCGGTCGATAGGACCTAGCGAAGCTTCTATCGTTTCCAAGGTAGCGTCCACAGCTTCATCTACGGAGACATCGAGCAAATAGGCATGCCCCCCCACGGCGGACGCTACATACTGGGCCGCATCAACATTCCTGTCGACGACAACGACAGTCGCCCCTCCATCTGCAAAGCGCGCAGCGGAGGCCGCGCCTATGCCGCTGGCGCCGCCACTAATCAGGATAAGCTCGGATCGCTCTGGTTTGTGCATGGACATTTAAATTGGCTTTCCGGAGGGGGTCTTGCGATTTAGCCTGGGCCGATGGCATCCTCGGTTTGTTTCCAGAACACGCCGAAACGGATGAATTTTTCATACGCGGTAAATACAGCCTCATCAGGCGCATGAACCTTACTGTCGGTATAGCTGTAATGATGGCTCAGGTAATTGCGGGCGCCCAACATGATATGCACTATCACCTCTAGCTCGGCCGGCGAAAAACTCGATCCATCCATACCGCCACGCCGGAGGGCCCGCATGTAATTTTTCGAAACCGAATCTATATGCTGCTGATATCCGACCGGAGCGAAAATTTGCGCTTCATTAAGAATGCGCATGAACTGAGGAACCTCGACGAGAAAGTCGAAAAACGCGCGAAACCTGGCAACCTCCTTTTCGGTTTCTGAAGCGATGCCGCCGATTCGCTCGCCGATGTAGGCGAGCATACGTTCGCCTACCGTGGGAAGCAGTTGATCCAGCAAATCCTGCCGGTTCGGAAAGTGATTATAGAAGGTCCCTTGAGCCACGCCTGCAAGCCGTGTGATCCGGGACACAGAGGCTTCGGCATAACCGTTCTCGCCGACAACTTTAATCGCAGCATCAAACAAGCGCCGCTTCACGAGATCAGACCGCTCCGCACGGGTCAGATTCAACCGGCGGGATTTTCGCGATCCGGGTTGCTTCGTTGCGACCTTCACAGTTGCGGCATTCATGGTAGTCAATGGACGCGTTCCTCACCGAAAATCGCTGGCGACACCCCCCTGATTGTTTCCCGAACGGCCAGTCCGCCCGGCAACCAAAGGGGTGATTACCAACATCTACAGAAGCCGCCGACCACGATCAATAGCATTTGGTGAATCATGAACCACCGAATTCATTTTGCCGGTCTAAAAGACGAATTCTTGAATTTGCGGGGATGCTGTCGCCGCCGGGATTCGTGAGCTTGCGTATAGGCGCTATGCAAAACTAATGTATTGACTGATAGTTCATTAAATGGAATGAGCGAGCTGCGCTGAGCATGGGGCGGAGCGTGAAGAGAGGCATCGACATGACTAAACGAAAGGCGCCGCCCGACCCGATGGAGCTACTGGCGCTTTACCGAATGATGCTGATGGTCCGCAGATCTGAAGAGCGGTTGATGGGCCTCTTTGCCGACGGTGACGTGCCGGGTTTCATCCATCTGGGAATAGGCCAAGAGGCTGTTCCGGTAGGGGTGATGAGCGGGCTTGGTCCGCAAGACACGATAGCCTCGACCCACAGGGGCCACGGCCATGCCCTTGCCAAGGGGTTGTCTCTGGAAGGCTTCTTCGCCGAACTACTGGGGAAGGATACCGGCCTGTGCCGGGGGCGGGGTGGATCTATGCATGTCGCGGACATGTCGACCGGTATGCTTGGCGCCAACGGGATCGTCGGAGCAGGGCTTTCAATAGCGTTGGGCAGTGCGCTTGCGCACAAGACGCTGAACCGTGATTCAATCTCTGTCGCATTCTTTGGCGATGGCGCGCTGGCGGAGGGCCTTGCCCATGAGTGCCTCAACATGGCCGCTCTGCTCAAACTGCCCCTCCTGTTTGTCTGCGAGAACAATGGGTGGAGCGAATTCTCGCCCACCTCCCGGCAAATTGCCTTCACTCTTGAAGGGCTGAGCCAAGCATACGGAATCCCCTATCATTCCGTCGACGGGAACGACGTCGAGGTGGTGGCCGCTTCGGTCGCTCCGCTGATCGCGGGCATCCGTCAGGGCGGAGGGCCCATCGTCGTCGAGTGTCACACAAATCGGGTGAGGGGGCATTTCGAAGGTGACGCTCAGAAATATCGAGACGCTGATGAACTCGCCAGATTGCCTGAGGCCGATCCGCTGAGGGTCGCCGGAAAGCGACTTGCGGATCTCGGCATCAATGCGGCGCACTTGGAACAGGTGGCCGCCGAAGTCGATGAGGCGATCGAAGCCGCCGTCTCACTGGCGCGGCAGTCTGACCTGCCTGTGTTCAGCGCTGCGGCGGCCGACGTTTATACGGTGGAGCAGGTTCTCTAATGGCCATTCTCAGTTTCAGCAGGGCGATCAACAAGGCTCTTTCCGACATGATGGACCTGGATCCTGCTGTCATTCTGCTTGGCGAGGATATCGCGAACGCCGGCGGTTCTTTCGGTGCCACGCGCGGTCTGTTGGACCGCTTTGGGGGTCATCGAGTGATTGATACTCCGATCTCAGAGGCGGCCATCGCGGGCGCGGCGGTGGGCGCTGCCATGAGCGGGTTGCGACCGGTCGTCGAGATCATGTTCATGGATTTCTCGACCCTGGTGATGGACGCGCTCGTGAACCAGGCCGCAAAGGCGCGCTTCATGTTCGGGGCGCAATGTTCGGTCCCGATGGTCCTTCGCACGCCTCACGGGGGAGGTCTTAATGCTGGTCCACAGCACTCCCAGTGCCTCGAGGCGTGGTTTGCACATGTTCCAGGACTAAAGGTCGTGGTGCCCAGTGACGCAGCCAGTGCGTACGCCTTGCTGCGATCGGCGATTGCGGACCCTGATCCGGTGATTTTCGTCGAGAACAAGGCGCTCTACGCCGCTAAGATGGAAGTGCCGGACGACCTAGCGCTTTCGTTGGGGCGTGCCCGCTTGGCGCGACAAGGTAAGGATGCGACCGTTGTGGCCTACGGTGCCGCCGTTCATTGGGCTCTTGAGGCCGCCGCGCGTCTTGCCGAAAAGCAAATTGATATCGAAGTTGTGGATCTCCTTAGTGTCCAGCCTTGGGATGAGGAGATGGTACTCACGTCGCTTGCGAAGACCCATCGCTTGGTGGTCGCGCATGAGGCTGTCGAGGCCTTCGGCGTCGGAGCCGAGATCGTGGCGCGGATGGCTGACATCGGTTTCGATGAACTCGATGGCCCCATCGTCCGCGTCGGGGCGCCATTCATGCCCGTGCCCTTCGCTCGCTCGCTCGAGGAGTCGTTTCGCCCCGATGCGGACCGCATCGTCAACGCTGTCCTTCGCACATTGGAATGATCAACATGTCAGACGAACCTATTTTGTTCGAGCGCCGCGGCGCTGTCGCCCTGCTTACGATCAATCGGCCCAAGACTCTCAATGCTCTTGATCTGCCTACTCTGGGCGCGCTTGAGGCAGCCGTCGACAAGGCCATGGCTGATCCAGAAATACGGGTCCTGCTGTTCACTGGCGCGGGAGAAAGGGCCTTCGTTGCGGGTGGCGATATCGCGGACCTGAATTCGCGCAAGGGCTTGCGCCATTATCTCGAGTTTGCGGAGCGTATTCACCAAGTCTTTCGCAAGATCGAGTCACTCGACAAACCGACAATTGCTGCGATCAATGGCTGGGCGCTTGGGGGTGGCACGGAGCTCTTGATGTGCCTCGATATCCGCATCGCTGCAGAGACGGCGAAATTGGGTCTCCCCGAGATCAATCTGGGCCTCTTCCCGGGCGCGGGAGGGAGTCAGCGGATCATCAGGCAAATGGCGCCATGTAGAGCGAAGGAGCTCATGTTCACCGGGGGCATGATCGATGCCCGTGAGGCTGAGCGGTTCGGACTTCTCAACAAGGTCGTCCCCGCTGATGAATTGTTGTCCAGCGCTCTGACACTTGCGGAAACGATCGCGTCGAAGTCTCCGCTCGTGCTCAAGCTTCTTAAGCGCACGCTGGACGATGGTGGTGAGATGCCGCTGCGCGCAAGCCTCAGGTACGAGCAGGCAATGATTGGGCTTACTCTTGATACCGATGACGCGCATGAGGGATGCGGCGCATTTCTCGAAAAGCGCGCACCGGACTTTCGCGGGGAATAGTCGGTGGCAAACAGCCCCATCATAATGCCCAAGCTCGGTCTCACGATGACTGAGGGTCTGCTTGCCGAATGGAGCGTCGCGCCCGGGGACGAGGTTCGTGCCGGTGACGTGCTCTTTATCGTCGAGACCGACAAAATCTCCACGGAGGTAGAAGCTCGTGGAGACGGTCGCATCATCGAGTTGTTGGTAAAACCCGGGGAGACGGTAGAGGTCGGTGCGACCCTCGCGACCTGGACCGGCGTGGCCCAGCACAGCCTTTCCGACGAGCCCGGCGGGCCGGGAGGGAAGGCGAATGAGCAATCCCAGCACCAGAGCGCAACGCAACAGGTCGCGATCGTCGAATCCGCCAAGGTCGCGCCCGGCCAGGCAGGTTCGAGCGACGATCGCATCGTCGCGACTCCGCTTGCCCGCAGGCTGGCCCGCGACAAGGGAATTTCTCTAACCGCAGTGTCGGGAACGGGGCCTCGTGGGCGAATTCGATCCCAGGATGTGTTGCGCGCGCTGACGGAAGGGGACCGGCCATCAGTCCCCACCGCGCCGGAGGCCCTCGCTCAAGCGCCTGATCCGGGCGCACGGAGCATCGCACGTCGACCAGCAACGGGGTTCGAGAAGACGGTCGCCAAGCGGCTTAGTGAAGCGAAACAGCAGATACCGCATTTCTATGTGGTCGCCGACGCGGATATGACCGACATCTTGGGCGCCCGCGTCGCGCTCAATGCCTCCGGCAGCGCGGCGAAGGTCAGCGTCAATCACCTCATCCTTCTGGCTGTGGGACGCGCCCTGCAACGCCATACCTACATGTCGACCATCTGGGACGACGGCGAGATTGTGACGTTGGGCGGAACGGATGTTGGTTTTGCGGTGGATACGCCCCGTGGCCTCTTCGCCCCCGTTCTTCGTGACGTTGGGCAGATGCGGCTGGATGATCTGACTGCGGCCGCGGAGGCGGCGGCGCGCCGCGCGAAGGATGGAGCGCTGGAGCGCGGCGATCTAGAGGGTGGTGCCATCACTGTATCCAATGTCGGTATGTTTGGCGCTTCGCAATTGATCCCGATCATCAATCCGGGCCAAGCGGCTATCATTGGCGTGGGCGCCAGCAAGCCGCAGTTCTTGCCCGACGATGCGGGCGCGCCGCAACTCCGCCAGATCACGACCTTTTCCCTCTCAGGCGACCATCGTGTCCTCGACGGAGTGAAATGCGCTAAATTTCTCAACGATGTGGTCAAGCTCCTAGAGCATCCGCTCGACCTTCTACGCTAGACGATAGGAAGAACATGCAATTCGAACGTTCCGATGAACAGAATATGATCGTCGAAACCGCGCGACGGGTTGGCGAGAAATTTGGCTTGGATTATTGGCGGGAGATTGATGCCTCCAAGACCTATCCGACCGAGTTGTGGCAGGAAATCTGCAACGCGGGAATCTGCTCCATCGCTATTCCTGAAGCGGATGGTGGGGCGGGCCTCGGCATGCTCGAGATGGCAATGGCGGTGGAAACACTCTGCGCTGCGGGCGGAGGGTCTACCCTCAGCCAGCTCTTCATGGTCAACCCGATTTTCGGCGGCGTAACGCTGAGCAAATATGGATCCGCGCAGCAAAAGCGTCTGCTGAGCGGAATTATGGATGGTTCTGTCACCTTCTGCATGGCGCTGACCGAACCGGATGCTGGAAGCAATTCCCTATCCATATCGACCTTCGCCTCGTCATGCGCTTCAGGTTGGAAGCTCAACGGCCGAAAAATCTGGATAACCTCCGTGCCGCAATCGACGAAAATTCTTGTCGTCGCTCGTACCAAGCGTCCCGATGAGGTCGAACGAAAGACAGACGGCATCAGCCTTTTCATGATCGACAGCGATCGTAAGGGGATCGAACACGCGCCTATCGACAAGGCCGGCACGCGTGCGCTGCCGTCGAGCACGATATTTTTCGATGACGTGGAAATACGTTCCGACGAACTGATCGGCACCCTCGATAAAGGGTGGCATCAACTTCTCGATACGCTTAACACAGAACGGATGGTTACGACAGCCGGCCTCCTGGGCACTGCGGATCTCGCGGTTCGGCTCGCCGTAGATTATGCCAAGGAGCGCAAGGTGTTCAGAGGCGTGCCGATCGGATCCTATCAGGCACTGCAATTTCCCCTCGCGGAGGCGCATATCCAGGCGCAGTGCGCCCGCCTGATGAACTACAAGGCCGCGAGCCTGCATGATCGTGGGCTGGCTTGTGGGAGCGAGGCCAATCAGGCGAAATGGCTGGCGGGGCATGCTGCGGGTCAGGCGACCGATCGCGCCCTGCAGACCCTGGGCGGCATGGGTTACTCCAAGGAATATCATATCGAGCGTCTCTGGCGCGACGCGCGCCTCTTCAGGCTTGCACCGGTGTCCGAGGAGATGGTGCTCAACTTCGTTGCGCAGCATGATCTTGGCTTGCCTCGGTCCTATTAGGGCGCGTCTGGAATCTCTAGCGATCATAATCAAGCCTTTCGACGACAGGCCAGCGTTCCCGACAAGGCGTTCTTCGACGACGGAGCCCGCCCGCAAATAGGGAGTGGGCGACAACCCGAAGAAATTGGCTGCCGGCATGCCGAGACTGGGTTAATGTGGTCGACATGATGTCAGAGCCATCCGCATTGCGGCAGAAGGAACTGGGCAGCTTTTTACGATCCCGTCGTGAGCGGCTAAAGCCGTCTGCAACGGCTGTATCGGTTGGGGATCGGCGCCGCACGCCAGGAATGCGGCGTGAAGAGGTAGCCGCAATCGCTGGAGTAGGCGTAAGTTGGTACACTTGGCTCGAGCAAGGTCGCCCGATCCAGGTGTCCGCCGAGGTGCTGCGACGGGTATCGCGGGCGTTGCAGCTCAATCAGGACGAGATACGGCACGTCTTCCGTCTGGCGGGATATGGTGCGCCGGAGGAGCCTGCTGCGATAGCCACGACCGTCAACCCGACGCTACAGCGGGTCCTGGACAGTCTCGATTATGTTCCGGCCTATGTTCACAATGCACGTTGGGATCGTATAGCCTGGAACGACGCAGCCCTCGCGCTGATGGGCGACTTTTCCCGCGACCCACCGGAAGAGCGCAATACGGTGTGGCGCACCTTCCTCAGCCCTGAGGTTCGAGCGTATACGAAAGACTGGGAACATGTGGCGCGGATCGTCATCGCCGAATTCAACGCCTCGGTGAGCCAGCAGTTCGACGACCCCTGGTTCAGGCAATTTGTCGAACGGCTATCGGCTCGATCGGCTGAATTCCGGGAATGGAGCCTGCAACGGGAAGTTATTGCCCGGCGGGAGGAGCGTACCTGGATCATACATGATCTTGTTGGCGAGCTCAGTCTGGAGCGGTCGATCTTCCAGATACCCTATGATTTGAGTCTCAGTCTGGTGATGTTCACTCCGCTGGATGCTGACGATACTCCCACTCGCCTGCGGCGGGCCGTGGACGCATTTCGGGCGGCACGAATGGAGTGATGCGGCGGCATCCGGATAGCGCCAATCCAGAGCAGGAATGTGTACGGATTGTGCTGATATGGCTTAGTGACCCGAAGCTGAAGTTCGTCGTGCTGCTGCGCTTGCGTGCTGCAATGAGGCGTACTTAAATCCACCGTACTAGGACTGGCACGCACGATGCCTGGTCACTGCGTTCCGATAGGCTTCATAAAGGAAAAGATGGTCAATGCCGCTCGTGTAGGCGCCCGCGTCATCATACCCGAGTCCAGCAGGAGCCAGGGCAAGAATGCCCTTTTGCTTGCAGGCCGCATAAATGCGCGCCCAGGCTTGCGTGAGCAGCGCGTTGCCGGGAAATAGATCAGTTCCAAGCTCGTTGGCCATGTCGCCCGGTCCGAAGAATAGCCCATCAACCCCTTCAACAGCGGCAATTTCGTCAACATGATCGAGCCCATCGCGGGTCTCGATCATCGGAAACAGCAAAGTCGCGGCGTTACGCCGCGCCATGCGAGCACCAAAGTCAGACGGATCATATTTCCCGTCATAGCAGGCAAAACTCATCCCTCGCGATCCCGCAGGGGCATATCGGCAGGCCTGCGCGAGGCGTTCAGCCTCGGCCGCGGTATCGACATGGGGAACCACAAGCCCAGTCGCACCGATGTCGAGGAAGGACTGGAGTGTGGCGCTCTGGGCGTCAAGCGTCTTGACGAGCAGCGCGCACCGGGACGCCTTTGCCGCGCGGACATGGTTGATCATCATGGCCCTGTCGATACCGACATGTTCGCTTTCGACCACGACGAAATCAAAGCCCGCCCTTGCCGCTATCTCAACCGAGGTGGGATCGATCGAGCAAATGAATGTGCCTAGGGGAGACCGGTCGGTTTGTCGTGGGTTCAGGAGCGCGCTTGATTGGTCGAGCGATAGCATTAATTCTCTCCCCGCTTCTGGCCGGTACCGGGGGACTTGGGTCCGCCGGCAACCGGGGCTAAACCAACGACGGTCGCTCGGTATGAATCGAGCGATACGAGGTAGAACATGCGCACCGAGCGCGTCTTCAACCGCCATCTCCCGTCTTCGCGCGCATACACATCGTCATAATGATAGGCACCAACTTCCGGAACGCCGGCCCGGATGAACTCGACATGCCCCCCGTTTGTGCCGGTTGCCAGATCATCATCCTGCGTGTCCGGCGTAATCGAGATCTGGTGTACGACATGATATTGGAACGTGCCGGGCGGAGACATTCTGTTGAAGAAGGCGACAATATCTTCCCGCCCTCTGACCGACAGCACACCGTCCGATGAACGAAACTCACCGTCGCGGCAAAAAAGCGACGCAAGATCCTCGAAGCGCAACTCGTCTGCGGCGAATACATAGTGCGCCAGTAACTCCTCAATCTCGATACGGTCTTCGATCCTCCGCAGTCGATCTTCTGTTCTGTCTGCCACATCCACCTCTCTTGACGACATCCTATCAGGCATGCCGGCCCGCATCTGCCCAGCGGTCCGAACAGCGTCGCACGATCTTCGACTGATTGAAACCGTGAACCAGTGAATCTGACGATTCATGTCTGTTCTGGCGCAGCGCTGTCTTCTATCCGTCTGCCTTGAGCCGTCAACTGTCATATGCAGCGGCAAAAATGAATTATCAATCAGATCTGAGAAACCTTCATGATCATGTGGTGGTTCTTTGTCGGCCCGGCGACAAGGCGTTAGGAGATGGCCGGATTGAACCGCCAATTGGTGAAAACGCCCCGCTGAACGATCCGTTCGTATAAGAGCGCAATCGAGTCATAATCCTCCCGGAGATCCGTCGAGGTCGATTCGAGGATCGAGGAAAGCCGGAAACCGATGACGATGTGAGCCAGCAATGACTGATCGAGAAGAACTTGGGGTGAGTTGCTGTTGGCATGGCGACGTAGATAAGACAGATAACTGATGTGAATGAGATTTCGATATTTTCTAAAGGCCGTCGGAGCAAAAACGGCGGATTGCGTAAATATATTGATGAACTCAGGATTACCGATAACATATATAATAAAGGACTCGAATCTTTCTCCTTCACGCTCTAGACCCTGATGCGCGTCGTTTGACTGAGAATCGACATAGCTCAACATTTTTTGAGTCGAAAATGGAAGAAGGTTGTCGAACACATCCTGAATGTTGGCAAATGCCTTATAAAAAGTGGTTTTCGACATGCTCGCATGTTTAACGATTTCCGATATGGAGCAATCTTCATAACCGACCTTGCCCACGATTTTTTCTGCGGCTGACAGGATCCGCAGTTGGAGCCGATCATAGGCGATGCCGGCGGCAGAAGGCTCGGGCGGCTGTGCAGACTGGAAACTAACCAGATTAAGCTTGGTGATCACGTTGAAAAGGCCTGCTTCCACGAACATCCCATAAAGGGTGATGAGACGCTCGCACGTTGCTTCATCAATGCTGGGATCATCGGCGCAAACGGAAGCCAGATAGTTGCTCGCTTCCATGATCGTCCGGATCGTCGCCTGCATGTCGGCCAGATTGTCGTCCCAATCGTCGGACAAAGGGCGCATGAACTGAATATAGTGTTCGACGAAGTCCCGACCATATTTTCGATATGACGATGGAATGAATACGCGGCACTCCGCGCATATGCGCCGATAATGTGGATGAATTTGGCTAAACCTTAGGAAGCGACGCAAGCGCTCCTTTTCTCTGTCATGCTCGCTGCCGGACAGCACGAGGTTGCTGTTGACATATCCAAACATCTTTCTGGAAATGAATGGTAGGATGCGGCGCAGAATGTCGGTCTTGTCTGCAAAATGATTGTAGAAGGTGCCATGGGAAAGTCCGCTGCGCTGGGCGATGTGATCGATCGTCGTACCGATAAATCCCCGTTCACCGATCAGACTGATCGCCGCATCCAACAGTCGTTCTACAATTATATGGGCCTGGTCGCGGCGCGCGATGCGACTCATATCGTCATCCCATCGTATCGCCCGCCTCGATCAGCTCCCGGTTGGAGAGCGAGGACAGACGTCATAGAAATGCAGTTTGTTGACTCTACTGGCATAGGATAAAACCGTGCTATATCAGATATATGCCGCACATTTTCCCAATATTCAATGGGCATATAATGACTTTTATGTATCATGTCCCGGCGATCTGATTGACCTTCGTGAGGTCGGGTCGTAGCCTTTTTGCATACCCGAACAACGGTGTCTGAAGGAGAGCTCGGATGTTTGCGACGCGGCCCATTCCCAACCGCTATGGCACAATCGGCATTGAACTTGAGGGGCTCGATCCCTCGACTCTGGGTCAGCCAGAGGTCCGCAAGGCTTTGTGGGATCTATTCATTGAGCATGGGCTGATCGTCTTCCGCGGTCTTGAGGGCCGCGATGTCCAGGTTAATCTCAGTAACGTCTTCGGCAAGACAGTCGAGCATCGCGCAAAGCCGAAGAATGAGTCGGACGGTGAAGTCATTCGAATCCGCTACGCGGAGGATATGGGTATCATCTGCGATGTTCATGGCGAACGCATCGGTGGCTGGCTGCCCTGGCATTCCGATCTCATCTATGTCGATCAGATCAATAGAGGCGGTATTCTCCGTCCTGTCATTTTCCCAGAAACGGGCGGCGAAACCGGATTCATCGATCAAATCCAGATCTATGAAGCTCTCCCGGAAGAGCTCAAGAGGCGGATTGAAGGGCTGTGGGTCCTATATAAATGGAATCTCGACTTCAACGAGATGCGATTTGGCAATCCCGATCAGGTCAAAATCACCCAATGGAATCCCTTCTGGGTGGAAATGCAATCGAGGACCCCGCAATATCCGCTCGTTGCGCATCCGATGACGTACAAGCAGCAGGAGACCGGCCGGACAGTTCTCAATGTCTCGCCATGGTTTGCGGTGGGCATCGAGGGTATGCGGAACGAGGAAGGCGACGCCTTGCTCAAGGAAGTTATTGACCACTGCATCGATGAGCGGTTTGCCTATTATCATCGCTACAGCCAGGGCGACATGGTGTTGTGGGACAATTGGCGCATCCTTCACCGAAGCCCGGGCGTGCCTGTCGATCAAATACGCGAACTGGAACGCACCACCATCGATGGCGACTACGCGTTCGGCCGCATCGCTGAAGATGGCGCGGCCATCGACGACAAGTTGCGCGTCAGCGTCTGAAGCTTAATAGTATCCGGAGAGCACATATGGCATCCACAGCGGATAATCTGCATCGCGCCGACGAGATCAAGGTGCGGCCCCTGCCGCGTTTTGGTGTCGAGGTCGAAGGCGTTGATATCAGTCAGCCGTTGAATCAGTCGGCAAGAAACAAGATCCTCTACCTTGCCGATAACGAACTTCTTCTGGTCTTCAGAAACCAGCCACTGAACGAAGATCAGTTCGTCGCCTTTTCGGAGGCCTTGGGCAACCTTATTCCGGTGCCCGAAGAGCGGCTGCGTTCTTTGACGAATCCGCTCGTGCATCGCATTGGCAATGTCGGCAAGGCCGGGGAAACGCTTCTGGACGATGATCCGGAAACGCAGGTCACCTACGCCGCCGAGTTGTGGCATAGCGACGGATCCTACAAGCCGGTTCCTAATTATCTGACTGCGCTGACGACCGTCGAAGTTCCGCCGGTGGGAGGTGGCACGATGTTCGCCTCGATGGTTGCCGCGTATGAGGCGTTGCCCCAGGAACGAAAGGCGTTCCTGGCCGACAAGGCCATGGAGCATCCCTATCCAGGCAACAGCAAGAAGGTGAAGGACTGGGAAGGTGTCCGGCACGAAGTTGTCGCTCACCCAATTGTACGCGAACTTCCCAACGGCAAACGCGCACTATTCTTCTCGCCATGGGGCGGGGGTATTGTCGGCATGTCCGAGGAAAAGGGACGAGCGCTCCTCAAAGAGTTGCTTGATTTCTCGACCGGCCCAGAGTTCGTTCACGAACATTCATGGCGGCCGGGCGACACAGTGCTCTGGAACAATCGAGGCTTACTTCATGCTGGCAGCGGGTGGGATCGCAAGAAGTATCGCCGGCTGCTGCTTCGCACTGAATTCTCCGGTTGAGGCGTTGCGTCGCACGGTTGCACGAGCGATTCAATCGGATAGTCCAACGGCGCGATCATCATCCGTGATGGCGCTAGAGGGTTCATTATCGCACTATCGCTGGAGAGACCGCCGGCCAGAGATTTGAGCGACCGAACAATAATGCGGTCACAGAGCTGCAAGAAAAATGGGAGGATAAAATGACGGGCATAAACGCACATGTGCGGCTAAGCGCTAGCGCGCTGGCAGTAGCCGTATCGATCATGACGATGAGCGCCAGCGAACTGCGGGCGCAGACTGCGGCAGGGGCGGGCAACGAAAGTCACGATATCGTCGTAACCGCGAGAAAGCGCGCAGAAGCGTTGACCGACGTCCCGGTGGCGGTGTCCGTATTGGGTTCCGCTGACATCAATCGTTACGCTGCTGCTGATCTGGAGAAGATCAGCGGGCTGGCGCCGCAGGTGTCCGTGACGCGTGGACAGAGCGGGGGCGGCGCCAATATTTCGATCCGCGGCCTCGGATCGGGATCTGGCGACCAAGCGCTTGAGCAGACGGTCTCGATCAATCTCGACGGCGTTCAGGTCGGCCGCGGCCGTATCCTGTCGACTGGCATGTTCGACTTGCAGCAGGTAGAGGTATTGAAGGGGCCGCAGGCGCTTTATTTCGGCAAGAACAGCCCTGCTGGCGTCATTTCTCTCACCTCCCAGGGTCCGACGGACAGCTTGTCGGGATATGTGCGTAGCGGCTATGAATTCGTAGCGGACGAAGCATTTCTCGAGGGCGCGATATCCGGCCCGATCACGAACAACATCAAGGCGCGTTTGGCGCTTCGCGGGCGCTATATGAAAGGCTATCTCGTCAACACGGCTGAAGCTGGGCCCAATCCCGGTGATCCGCGCTATCCGGCGTCGGGCGCATATCGAAAGCGGGAGCCACGGACGAAGGACTTGATTGGCCGACTGACGGTCGAATATGATCCCGGTCCCGACACGAACATCACCTTGCGCGTGCTTGGCAGTACTGGTGATGAAGGCGGTTTCACCAACACGGCTCAAGCCATATGCTTCACCAATCCGCCCGTGCTAACCACCGGAGGAGTAGTCAATCCTGGAAGCGAGTGCAAACTCGACCGGTATTTCCAGTCCGGTGGATTGCCTGAGGGCTTCCCGCTTGATGGCTTTCCGCACGCCAAATCGGATGGCCGCCCCTTCCAGACCACCAATACCTGGTTGCCGTCTCTAACCATAAACCATGATTTCGGGCAAGTGTCGCTGACATCCGTCACCGGCTATTTCGACATGGATTTCAAGGGAGCAGGCAATTCCAGCTACACCTCCTTGGGCCTCATCTATTCCACAATCGGAGAGCATTCGAAGCAGTTCAGTCAGGAGTTGCGTCTCAATAGCGATTTTGATGGGCCACTCAACTTCACATTTGGTGGCTATTACGCACACAATAGCATGACTGGCTACGTCGCGTCCGCGCAAATCTTCCGGAAGATCGTTCCCGATCCAGCAACCGGTTACTCCATGACGTTCTCGCGCGCAACGAGCTCGAGCGGGGACACCTATTCTGGCTTCGGTCAGCTTCGCTGGAATATCTTCCCCAATGTCGAGCTTGCCGGCGGCGTGCGTTATACGCGGGAGCATAAGGAAGCTTCGACCGGCAACGTTTATGTGCATCCCAACGCAGCCAATATTTTCGCACCTGCGGGCCTCTTCCTGTCCAACTCCCGCACCGAGAGTAATTGGTCGCCCGAATTTACCGCGACCTGGCATCCGGTTCGCGGTCAGACGCTCTATGCAGCCTATAAAACCGGGTATAAGGCGGGAGGAATTTCGCAGCCATCGGTTGTGACGCTGAATTTCAACAAAGACAATCTTCTATTCAACCCTGAACGTACAAAGGGAGGGGAAGTGGGGTATAAGGCCGAGTTGATGAACGGCAGACTCCGCTTCGATCTGACGGGCTATTATTACAAAATTCGCGATCTGCAGGTGGTGGCGTTGATAGCCTCAAACTCCAGTTCCTTCCTTACCAATGCGGGCGTTGCCCGTACGCAGGGCATTGAATCGTCCGTGAACTGGACCATCTCCGATGCCTTCAGCCTGCGATCATCGATCGGTTACAATGACGCCAAATATCTCAGCTTTGCAAATTCGCCATGTTATCCCTTCCAGACTGCAGCGCTGGGATGCGTCGGCGGTCAACAGGACTTGAGCGGGCGTCAGCTGGTACGCGCACCCAAATGGAATATCCTGGGAGGTGGCACCTTCACCTATCCGATTGGCTCAGACATGGAGTTTACTGCGACTGCGGACGTCAAGTATACCAGCAGCTTCTTCACTCAGGACAATGAGCATCCACTGTCGCGCCAGTCTGCCTACACTCTGATCGATGCGAGCGCGCGGATTGAAATTCCTTCAAAGGGGCTTGAATTCGCCGTGGTCGGGCGCAACCTCACGAACCGCTATTATCGGGTGGTGCAGATCGACACAACGATCGGCGGCCAGAACCAGTTCGGCGCCTTCTCGACTCGTCCTCGGGAAATATCGATCCAGGCGAGCTACAAGTTTTAGGCGGATCGGTCCGGCTTGCTCTTCATGAGGGCAGGCCGGCCGGATGATGCATCGGTTTCTGGATCAGTCAGCGAGAGGAACGCCCTGGACTTGTAACGGTTTTGTGCCGGTCACTTGAGAGTTTAAGGCTCATTCAAGGAGACCGACGAGATGATCAAGCATAGCGAAGAGTTCAAGCAGGAGGCGGTGCGCATTGCGCTGACCAGCGGGTTGCCGCGCGAACGGGTCGCGTCGGATTTGGGGATCGGCAAATCGACGCTGAACAAATGGGTGTCGCACTATCGCCCCTCGGATCTGGTGGCAGCGCCGCAGGCAGATCTGGCTCGAGAGAATGAACGGCTTCGTTTGGAGAACCGTATCCTCAGGGAGGAGAGGGAAGTCCTAAAAAAGGCCACTCAGTTCTTTGCGAGCCAAAGGTCGTGAGGTTCGCCTTTGTGCATAGCTGGCGGCACCGTTGGCCAGTGGAGTTGATGTGCCGTGTCCTACAGGTGAGTGAGCGCGGCTATCGGTCCTGGCGGTCGCGCCCGATCAGCCATCGGGAACGGACAGACATGAGGGTGCTGGCCCATATCCGGGAGCAATATAGTCTGAGCCTTGGCAGTTATGGTCGCCCCAGGATGACGATGGAGCTCAAGGAAGCAGGGCTCGACGTTGGCGAGCGCCGGGTTGGCCGCCTCATGCGGATCAACGGGATCAAGCCAGTCCGCACACGCAAGCACAAGGTCACGACGGACAGCCACCATCGCCTGGGTGTCGCGGCGAACTGGCTAGACGGAGATTTTGCGGCCGATGCGCCCAACCGGAAATGGGCGGGCGACATCACCTATGTCTGGACATCGGAAGGCTGGCTCTACCTTGCCGTCATCCTCGACCTGCACAGCCGTCGTGTTGTTGGCTGGGCTGTCAGCGATAGGATGAAGAAGGATCTGGCGATCCGGGCGTTGGATAGGGACTGTCAGGAATTTCGTGTGCGGCGAGGCATAATGGGCAACAAGGAGACCCAGTATGTCACGACGCAAAGAACCCTCGATACCGAACGACATTCTCGACCAACTGCTGGCCGGCACTGACGCAGCAGCAGCGCTCAGCCAGGGCGGCCTGCTCGATACATTGAAGAAGGCATTTGCCGAACGGGCGCTCAATGCGGAGATGGATCACCATCTTGGCCAGGAGGAGCAAGGGACCAACAGCCGGAACGGCTA
>NZ_QJQX01000061.1 GCF_013393185.1 Sphingobium lactosutens
CGGCTATGGCCGCAAGACAGTGACGACCGACGGGGGACGGATCGAGATCGAGGTGCCGCGTGATCGGGCCGGCAGTTTTGATCCGCAGCTTATCGCAAAATATCAGCGCCGTTTCCCCGGTTTTGATGACAAGATCATCTCGATGTACGCGCGCGGCATGAGTACCCGTGAGATCACCGGGCATCTGCGCGAACTGTACGGCATCGATGCCTCACCCGACCTGATCAGCACGATCACGGACGCTGTGCTGGAGGAGGTCACGGCCTGGCAGCAACGGCCGCTGGACCCAGCCTATCCGCTGGTTTTCTTCGATGCGATCCGGGTCAAGATCCGCGACGAAGGCATGGTCCGCAACAAGGCGATCCATATTGCCCTGGGCGTCATGGCCGACGGCACCAAGGTGGTCCTTGGCTTGTGGCTGGAGCAGAATGAAGGCGCCAAATTCTGGCTGCGCGTCATGAACGAACTGCGCAACCGCGGTGTCGAGGATATCATGCTGGCCGTCGTCGATGGCCTGAAGGGTTTTCCCGACGCCATCACCGCCGTCTTCCCCGAAGCGATGGTTCAAACATGCATCGTCCATCTGCTGCGGAACTCGATGGATTTCGTGGCGTGGAAAGACCGTAAGGCGCTCGGAACGGCCCTGAAGGCCATCTACCGTGCTGTCGATGCCGCGGCCGCCGAGGAAGCGCTAACGGCCTTCGAAGCGAGCTTCTGGGGGCAGCGCTATCCTGCCATCGGCCAGAGCTGGCGTCGGGCATGGCCCGAGGTCATCCCATTTTTCGCCTTCCCCGACGAAGTCAGGCGGATCGTCTACACCACCAATGCCATCGAGGCCTTGAACTCCAAGCTTCGTCGCGCTGTTCGTGCGCGGGGCCATTTCCCCAATGATGAGGCGGCCACCAAGCTGCTCTATCTGATCTTGAACCGATCGGAAAAAGAGTGGAAAATGCCGCCGCGCGAGTGGAACATGGCGAAGGCTCAATTTGCCGTTCTCTTCGGCGAACGCTTCATCAGGGCCATGACGGCCTGATGGTCAACCGCCTCGCCGCACACGAAATTCCTGACAGTCCCCTGTTCGTTTCTGCGGCGGCTCGACATCATGCTGACAGATCCTGTCACCGCCTTGTGCTATATGCTGTTTATCCCAACCCGCAAAGGATGAATAATATGACCAACACTGCAAGCCCTGCACTCCAGATCGCTCTGGCATACCACGAAGCCTGGAAGAACCGCGACCATGCAACAGCCATGAAAGTTGTCGCTGATAACGTGATTTCCGAAACGCCATTCGGCCCGGTCGAGGGTGGCGAGGCGCTGCACAAAGGCGAATCCGAGTTCGCACACATCCTCAAAGGAGCGACGATGATCGCCGCTTTCGGCGACGAGAACACGGCGCTCCTGATGTACTACACCCATACCATTCCCGTCCCCAGTGTCCTTTCCTCGAAGTATTTCAAGGTCGAGAACGGGAAAATCACCGAGATCAAGGCGCTCTTCGACAAGAGCCAGTTCGCGGCCCAGTAAGCTATCTCATCGAAGGTCGCGGAAGCGTGGCGGCAAAGAGCCGCGACCTTCGGCGAGTACGACGCCAAACTGGCCCTCGAATAGATGAAGACGATTCAGCCGCACCAAGGTGTCGGCAAGGAGTATCCCCACATGATTACCATCACCGCAGCAACGGGCCGCTACGGGCGGCTCGTTGTCGACGCTCTGTTGCGTCATGGCGTTCCCGCCAATGAAATCGTGGCCGCAGTCCGCAGCCCGGAAAAGGCGGCTGATCTTGGCTCCAAAGGCGTGCAGGTTCGCGAGGCGGACTTTGATCGACCCGAAACCCTGTCAGCCGCCTTCGCCGGCGCCGACAAGCTCTTGCTGATCCCGTCGGCCGACTTCGAGCAACGTTACCCGCAAATGGTGCGCGCGATCGAAGCCGCGGTCGAGGCCGGGGTCGGCCTTGTCGCCTATGCGAGCTTCGTCAACACTGACACCAGCACGATCCGGCTCGGTGAAGCGCACAAGCTAACCGAGGCCCTCATTCGCGACTCCGGGCTGCCTTACGTGATGTTGCGCAACGGGGCCTATATCGAGGTCTACGCGGGCGACCTGGGCGGCATGGACTATGCCGTCAATTCAGGCACGCTCGTCGGCTCGGCCGGTACGGGGAAGATCTCCGGCGCGAGCCGTGAAGACCTGGCCGAAGCGGCGGCCGTGGTGCTGACGAGCGACGATCAGGCTGGGAAGGTTTACGAACTGGGCGGGACGGCGTGGACGAAGGCCGATCTTGCCGCGGTTGTGTCGCAGCTCACCGGCCGGCCGCTCGTCTACCAGGACATGCCTATGGACGCCTACACGCAGGTGCTCGTCGCGGGTGGCTTTCCGCAGTTTCTGGCGGAGATCATCGCCGACGCCGGCTTTTCCGCGACAAGGGGCGACTGGTACACCGAGAGCAACGATCTGCCGCGCCTCCTTGGGCGGCCGAGCACGCCGCTCACTGATGTTGTCGCCGCAACCCTGAAGCGGAATGGCCTGCTATGAAACGAATCCAGTATCACCAATATGGTGGCCCGGAGACCATGAAGCTCGAAGACTTCGCGCTTCGGTCACCGGGCAAGGGCGAGGTCGCCGTAAAGGTGGCCTTCGCGGCGATCAATCCGATCGATTGGAAAGTGCGCAACGGAGCGCTGAAGATGGTGACGGGGAAGACATTCCCTCGCGCCCTCGGAAGCGACTTTTCGGGGACGGTGATTTCCGTTGGGCCTGACGTGACGCGCGTCAAGGCTGGTGACGCGGTGTTCGGCCTCGCGCCGATCAAGGAGGGCGGCGCGATCGGTGAAGCCGTGATCGCACCTGAGACCCTCCTTGCCAGGAAGCCGGATGCGATATCCTTCGAAGACGCGGCCTGCCTCGGGACCCCAGGCGTCACCGCCTGGAACGGCCTTGTCGACAAGGCGGGCCTGAAACGCGGGCAGCGCGTGTTTATCAACGGCTGCAGCGGCTCCGTCGGTGAATCGGCGGTCCAGATCGCCCGCATGCTCGGTGCGACGGTCTCGGGCAGTTGCAGCGCCGAAGGGGCGCAAAGAGCGCGCGATCTCGGCGTCGAGACCGTGTTCGATTATCGCACGACCGATCTGTCGAAGATCAGCGAGCGTTACGACATCGTCTATGACACGACCGCCACGATGGAGGTGGCCGTTGGGCTCGGTCTGCTTCGCAAGGGCGGTGTGTTTCTCGACATCAACCCAACGCCGATCAAGTTCATTCGCGCACTCTTCAATCGACGGCTGAAACCGATCGTCTGCACCGCGCGAGCCGACATTCTCGATGGCGTGGCTCGGGCCGCGGGCGAAGGGAAGCTGAAGCTGCCGGTCGCCAAGATCGTTCCGCTTGCGGATGCGATCGCGCTGGTCATCGCTCTCGAACAGGGGCGCAAGCTCAATGGGAAGGGCCTGGTTTCAATAGATTGAGCAACCCACTGCCAAATTTTGGCATTGGCTGGTAGAATGGTCTGATGTCCAAGAGCAACCGGCTTTTCGATCTTATGCAGACTTTGCGCCGACACAGCGGTCCTGTGGCGGGCACTGAACTCGCACGCGAAGCTGGCGTCTCGTTGCGGACCATCTATCGCGATATCGCCAACCTCCAGGCGATGGGTGCGGACATCGAGGGAGAGCCGGGCTTCGGCTATGTGCTGAAGCCCGGCTTTCTGCTGCCGCCGCTGATGTTCTCGCAGGAGGAGCTACAGGCGCTTACGCTAGGGGCGCAGTGGGTCGGCCGCCAAACAGATGATGGCCTGGCGCTCGCCGCCCAGAACGCTATCGCCAAGATCGGGGCGGTGCTCCCCTCTGAACTCCGGCACATGCTGACCGACAATGCCTTCCACGTTGGTCGCGCTGCGCCAGCGCCTGCCTCGGTGGATCTTCAGGTCCTGCGCCAGGCGATGCGCGAACAGTTCAAACTTCACATCGCCTATCGCGATCCGAAAGGCGATGAGACCCAGCGGATCATCTGGCCAATCATGCTCGGTTTTATCGAGACCAAACGCTTCGTCGCGGGGTGGTGCGAGCTTCGACAGGATTTTCGAACGTTCCGGACCGATCGTATCGGGCGAGTTGAACTTCTCGAAGAGCGCTATCCGGGGCGCAGGCGTGACCTCGCGAAGCGATGGCGAACTCTGGTTGACGCAGAAAAAGCAAAAGCCGCAGCCAATGAGGGCGTGACGGAAAGGTCCTAACGTTTCATCCGGTGCTTCATGCTGACAACGGCTGTCACCTGACTGCGCTATGCATTGCAGTTCGCCCGCAATGAAAGGAAACACTGCGGTGTGAGCCACGAGCGGAATGCTCTTGGCTTGGTCTTCCCCGTCATAATGTCGAGACCATGTGGCCGCCATCCACCGTAAGAACTGATCCGGTCATGTAGTTTGACCCGTCCGAAGCCAACAGAAGCAGCGGCGCTTCAAGATCCTCGAGTGTGCCCAAGCGGCGCATCGGATTCCGCTGGACCAAATCACTCCCGGCGTCGCTTGTGAAAAAGCTGTGATTGAGGGCGGTATCCACGTAGCCAGGTGCGAGTGCGTTCACACGAATTCCATAGCGCGCGAGTTCGAGTGCGAGTTGTTTAGTGAGCTGAATCACAGCGGCCTTGGAAATGGCATATGGAGTGACATGTCCCGCTTGCCGTAACCCCAATATTGAAGCAATATTGATGATCGATCCGCCTCGCTTACGATCGCGCATCCCCCTTGCAACTTCTGTAGCCGTTAGAAACGCGCCTTTCAGATTTGTCCCGAGTATTAGCTCATAATCTGCTTCGGTTTGGTCCAGAACCGGCTTGCTGTTTGTCACACCGGCAGCGTTGACGAGAATATCGACCGCGCCGGCTTGAGCGACGCCATTTATAACGGACTTTCTATCCGTCACATCCATCACAACCGCTTCGGCGCTGCCGCCATAGGCGGCTATCTCAGCAATTAAAGTATCGAGGGCTTCGGTCCGTCGAGCCGCGACAACGCCATGGGCTCCAGCCCTCACTAATATATTAGCAAATTGCCGGCCCAGCCCGCTGCTAGCCCCTGTTATTAACGCGCGCTTGCCCGCAAGCAATCCTTTAGGCATCCATTCCTCCGGACGTTTTGATCTATATAAAAATCACCGTCGGCGATCGGATGACGTCGCCAGCGATGCTTAGAGATAGAGCTATCGGAGGTTATGGTAGCGTCGATCAAACCATATCAATCCGCTAGCCGCTTCATGCACATGAAGACCGAGAACCTGCGCAAAAAACACGCTATGGCTCCCAACTTCACAGATAGAATCGATGCTACAATCAATGGAGGCAGTCGCGTCTACGAGTGCAGGTGCGCCTGTTTCAAGGTCAGTCCACTTTCCCAGTGCGAATCGCTCACCATGATCATCTTTCATGAATTGTGAGCACATGTCTTGCTGGTGCTCGCTTAGAATATTCACGCACAATACACCGTTTCTCTTAATTGTTGCATTTGCGCCTGACGATCGGTTGACACACACAATGATGGTCGGCGGGTTGTCTGTAACACTACACACAGCAGAAGCCAGGATACCATATCGGCCCCCAACACCATCGGTAGTGATAAAGTTTACAGCTGCGCCAAGCCGGGACATTGCCGAACGAAAAAGATCGGCTTTCGATATATCTTCTGATCCTCGCATCGCTGATCCCTAGGAAATATGAAAATTTACTGTGCGACCCCTTTTGTGAAGGGTTAGCGTAGAGAGTATCGGGGCCCCAACTGCGAAAGCTGGCCCACCCGTTTACGACAGGCTGCGAGCTATTTTAGCGACCAGCTGAGCGAAACCCCATACATTCTTGGCTCCGCATCAAATACATTGACGCCGAAAGAGTTCGGATTGAGCAAGGTGTTATAATATTGATTGGTCAGATTCGTGGCCCACAAAGTAGCTTTGAGCGGCGTGCTGGGGAGGGTGTAACTGATCGATCCATTGACGGTCCAGTAGGACTTTTGCGCAAACAAGTTGGAGGGATCCCAGAAATAACGGCCCGTATGCCGTGCCTTTATGCTCGCTTCTACTTTCGAGGAGTCGCTAAATTCGTGCGTATAATCAGCTCCGAGCGCGACGGTGAATTTGGGCGCCCGCTGGAGGCGATTGCCGCGCGGATCGATGTAAATTATTGCGTTGCCGGCAGGTCCGGGGACGATCGCACCATATCCTCCCGCACCAAATGAGCCGTACTCCGTATCCAAATATACGGCGCTAGCGTTTAAAACGAGATCGTGAACCGGTGCGAGTGTCAAGCTCGCCTCGGCACCTTTAACGGTCGCGGACTTCGCATTCTGAAGGACAGTTGCCCCGGATGAGCTTGGTTGAACGGTTTGAACCTGGAGATCGTGCACCTTGTAATAGAACAACGAGCTGTTGAAACGCAGGGTGCCGCCCAGAAAATCGGATTTGTTTCCGATCTCGAAAGCGTCCATAGTCTCCGGATTAACCGGACCGGGGCTGGTCGGAACGTTGAGATTGTAAGCAGCGACCTTGTAGCCGCGCGAATAGGATGCATAGAGCATCGTATTACCGAATTTATAATCAAGAACGGCCTTGGGGCTGAAATTATTCCAGTTACGTTTCAACGACGGGACGGGAACGGGAATAGCGATAGGGCCGCTCAGGATATTTTGAGCGCCGTCAAATGATTTCTCGTCGTGCGTATAACGCCCGCCTGCGGTCAAATTGAGGCCATCCGCTAACGGGAACGTTACCTGCCCGAAAAGTGCGTAGCTGTTTGAGCGCACCCGTCCGATGAACTGGATCTGGTCCGCCGGCGCGAATAGGAGCGAAACCGCCCGGAAATCGTACTGACCCGACCGTTCGTGAAAATAGAGCCCGCCGGCGAGCCACGAGATGGCACTGCCTGGCTTCGATTGAATCTGCAGTTCCTGGGACGACTGGCGCGCACGATTTACGGCGTTTCCGAATGCGAACAAGGGGGCCTGTGTGGCGTCATAGTCGGCCGAACCCAGAACCCGGCCATAGCGGTAGGCACTGATACCAACAAGATCAGCGAAGCCGAGATCAATTTCTTCTTTTACGGTCGCACTGTGGCCACGCATTCTCGTAAAACTGGGAAAGTCGGTATTAATCGAATAGCGCGGGGGAATGGCACCGGGTGCCCCCAGAATATAGCCAAGTGCCGTTGGTTGGGTCTGCCGGTAAGCGTTAAACTCGGGCGAGTGCGATCCCGTGATGTCTGCGCTGGCAGTTAGCTTTATGGCGTCGGACGCTTCCCACACAACTTTCAAGCGCGCGCCCCACTGCCGGACACTGTCCGGTTCACTTGACGCCCTGGGCTTTGGCTCGAAATCAATATAGGTGTCGCGGTCCAGAAATGTGGCATAGATGCCCACGCTCAAACGGTCAGTGAGGGGACCAGAGAGATAGCCGCTGGCTTCCTTGCGGTCATAATTGCCGTAGCCCAATTCGAGTTTGCCTTTGACTTCCTGGCCAGGTGTCAGCGTCACATAGCTGATCGCTCCTCCTAAGGCGTTACGCCCGTACAATGCAGCCTGAGGCCCAACCAGAACTTCGACGCGCTCAACGGCGAGTTGCGTCGACATCACGCCCTGCGGATCGGCGATATAGACGCCATCAACGTAGGTTGCGACGCTCGGCGCTGCATTAGGCTGCGTAATATCTGTACCGATACCCCGAAGGAAAGGCTGCGCGAAACCCACGAGCTGGTTGTAGGTCAAAGCCGGCACTGCGATTTGCAAGTCCATCGGCGCTTTGATGTGCTGGCGATCAAGTGTCGCTTCACTGACTGCGCTTATCGAAATGGGGACGTCCTGCGTGCGTTCCGCTCGGCGCTGCGCCGTCACCACAATATCGCCGATTCCAGTGTCCTGCGCATCGGCCTCTTGTGCCCATCCGTAGCTCGGCATTGATGCCAGGGCCAGCGCGATTGTGCTCACGCAGCCGCGTCGATAGCGCGGATTGATTTTCCCACCCTCCGGCGCTCTTCCAAAGTCCATAATTCCCCTCCCAATTTCTATCACCAGCTAGGTTCGTTTGAGGCGACCCATCCTTATGAAGATGCTCCCAAAACGGATGGCTATCTGTCCCCCCCGAGCGTTACAGATGGATCGGGAGAGTCGCTTGTCCCAGCGATAGGGGACCGCGGGCTCCGCACCGACCGTGTATGCTCGCCAAGCAAAAGAGAAATGCGGCTACCCAGCAATGGCATTTCCGAGATCATCTGCGGGAGACTTTCTTGAACCTCGAAACCAATGAGTCGATCGGTATCTCGAACGCCAGATATCCCGAGCTGCTCGAACTCTATCGGCGCATGGTGACGATCCGGGAGGCAGAAAAAAATTGCGGCGCGATGTTCGCTGCCGGCGAAATTCCAGGCTTTATTCATCTCAGCGACGGACAGGAGGCCGTGAGTGTCGGCGTAATGGCATCGCTTCGAGCCGACGATACCATAGCCTCCACGCACCGGGGGCATGGCCACGCGCTTGCAAAGGGCCTTCACATTGATGCCTTCTTTCGCGAACTGATGGGTAAAGCCGACGGCGCCTGTAAAGGTCGTGGAGGCAGTATGCATGTTGCGGATCTTTCGGTCGGCATGCTCGGTGCTAACGGGATTGTCGGCGGCGGTGTCGCAATCGCGCTCGGAAGCGGGCTGGCCCAGAAGCTGCGCGGGAGCGACGGTCTAGCGGTCTGCTTCTTTGGTGACGGAGCGTTAGCTGAGGGCATCGTTCATGAAAGTCTGAACATCGCACAATTGAAGACCATTCCGGTGTTGTTCGTGTGCGAGAATAATGGCTGGTCGGAATTTAGCCCAACCTCGACCCAGATAACCTTTACACTAGAGAGGCTCGCGGCGGCCTACGGTATTCCCTATTATAACGCCGACGGGTCGGACGTCGAGAAGGTTGCCGAGCTGACAGCGGACGTGGTCGAACATGTCCGCCGGCATCGTGGCCCGGCTGTGTTGGAATTCGCGACTACCCGAATCCGCGGTCACTACGAAGGAGATTCCCAACGCTACCGTAATGACACGGCTCCGCCCGTCGATCCGTTGGCTATCGCTCGGAGTCTTCTAGAGGAGCGTGGCATCGATGCGAACGAACTGGCCGCGATGGAGACCGAAATCCAGTCGGAAATCCAGCGAGCGGTTGAGGCTGCAAGGCTCAGCACCGATCCGACCCTCGAAACGGCGATCCAAGAGGTCTATGCGATCGTAGGGGTTGCGGCATGAACGAGACGCGGTTCGCGCAGGCGATTAACCGATCGCTCGACGACGCTCTCGCGCGTGACTCGAGCATCGTTCTCCTCGGCGAAGACATTGCCAATGCCGGCGGAACGTTCGCCGTAACACGCGGGCTGCTCGACAAATATGGCGCTGATCGGATTATAGACATGCCGATCGCCGAAAATGCAATCGCTGGCATGGCGGTCGGCCTGGCACTTGGTGGCTTCAAGCCGGTGATTGAAATCATGTTTATGGATTTCATGACCCTGACGATGGACGCGCTGGTCAACCAAGCTGCTAAATTGCACTTTATGTTTGGCGGGCAGGGTTCCGTGCCGATGGTTGTGCGGACGCAACATGGAGGCGGTATCAACGCCGGTCCGCAGCATTCTCAGTGCCTCGAAGCTTGGTTTGCACATATTCCCGGCCTCAAGGTGGTCGTGCCAGCTACGCTCGACGATGCCTATGCCCTCCTGCAGAGCGCAATTGACGACCCGAACCCGGTCCTATTCGTCGAGAATAAAGCTCTCTACCCGATGAAGGGTGTACTCACCGATGATCTGCCACCAACGCCGCTGGGCAAGGCGCGAATTGCGCGAGCGGGGAGCGACGTGACGATCGTAAGCTATGGCGCGATGGTTTATCAGGCAATGGAAGCAGCTGAGCAGCTGGCCAGCGAGGGCATCTCCGCGGAGGTACTAGACCTGCGCACCGTACAACCTTGGGACGAGGAAGCCGTATTTGCATCTCTGTCGAAGACGCATCGGCTCGTGATTGCGCACGAGGCGGTGGAAGCTTTCGGCGTCGGTGCGGAAATCGCGGCGAGGATGGCACAGATCGGCTTTGATGAACTGGATGGGCCGATCATGCGCGTGGGCGCGCCCTTCATGCCTGTCCCATTCGCGCGTGCGCTCGAAGTCGATTACATCCCTTCGGCGGCGCGGATTATCGAAGCGGTGCGCGCAACCGATGTCTGAGCCCAAACCCAGCGATGGCGCGTCAATCGTCATGCCCAAGCTCGGTCTCACGATGACTGAGGGGCTGATCGTCGAATGGATGGTGAAACCAGGAGATGTAGTCCAATCCGGCCAGACTTTGTTCGTTGTTGAGACCGACAAAATCAGCAACGAGATCGAGGCGCCGAGCGCCGGAACTATTCTTCGTCTGCTCATCGAAGAGGGGGGGACGGCTGCTGTCGGTGCTCCGGTCGCCATGTGGACAGGGCCGGCGCAAGGGCAAAGTGGCCCGGTGCAACCCGAATCCGTGGACACGTCCGCGCTGATCCCAGTGACGACAGTGGTGGAAGCGATTCCGCCTTCCGCAAAGTCGCAGCGTCCTTTGTGCACGCCTTTCGCACGACGGCTTGCCCAGCAGGCAGGGATCGATCTTGCCACCATCAACGGTTCCGGCGCGCGTGGGCGGATCAGAGCGTGTGACATCCAGGCTACGGTGGAGCGTAGTGCGGCGCCGGCGTTGCAGCCTGTCGGAAAAGGACGGACCCCACAGCGCGAGCGAGATCTGCGGTCGTTGATTGCTGCCCGGGTGTCGCGCAGCAAGGCTGAAGTCCCGCATTTTTACCTCTCCGCCGGTGTCCGTAGTGATGCCCTTGCTGCGCTACGCGGCGAACTCAACACCGATCCTCGATCGCCACGCAAGCTCAGCATTACAGCCTTTTTGGGGCTTGCAGTAGGCAAGGCTCTATTGCTGCACCCGGAAGCCAATGTTGTATGGCGCGACGATCGAGCCCAGCCGTTGGAGGATGGCATTGCTGTCGGTATCGCGGTGGAGGCGCCGGGTGGCGTAATGGCGCCGGTGGTGCCGATCGGGAGCGGCCTGTACGATTTTGCAGCCTCGCTCGACGCGGCGATCGATCGCGCGCGGCGAGGACGAATGGGCGCGACGGATAATGGCGCGGCAGCAATCGGAATTTCCAATGTTGGCATGTTTAACGTCCATTCTCTGACTCCGATCATCGATCCGGACCAGAGCTTCATGCTTGGCGTTGGTGCACCCCGCACGGTTTTTCGCGCAGACGAAAACAACTTGCCGGTCGCTGCGCAGGAAATGACGTTGAACCTTGCCTGCGACCATCGAGCAATTGACGGAGCGGCGGCGGCACGTTTTCTGGCCACAATTGTCGAAATGATCGAGCGCCCGGTCAGACTGCTATTGCCGGTCGTGTGATGCATTCCAGCCGAGCGCTCTACGTCCCGTCTCGGGGTGACACGTCGCGGATGACTTTATCGCCTAAGGTACCATTGGACAACGCCCTGAAATGAGGGAGTCAACATGCCGTTCCTGCGCAATCACTGGTATGTTGGGGCATTTGCTGAGGAGGTAGGTCACGAACCTCTAAACAGGCGCATGCTTGACGAGCCAATCGTGATGTATCGCAGTGAGGCTGGTGAGCCGATAGCTCTGAGCGATGTTTGTCCGCATAAATCTGCACCGCTGCATATGGGAGTTGTCCATGGCGATACGCTCGCGTGTCCCTATCATGGATTGCGTTTTGATCCGTCCGGGCAATGCGTTCACAATCCTAATTTCGATAGAGCAATCCCCAAAGCTGCAAGAGTACGCAGCTATCCGGTAAAAGAGCGCGACGGCCTGCTATGGATTTGGATGGGCGAGCGCGCGAAAGCCGACACGGTAACTATTCCTCTTTGCGATCTTGCTCAGCCCAGTGTGACGAGCCGACCGGTAAAAGGATATATTCACGTCAAGGCTCACTATGAATTGCTGACTGACAATCTCCTGGACCAATCTCACGGCGAAACGCTCCATCCTTATTTATTGAAGGAGGGAGCAACGAGCCGAATGCAATTCGAAGTTCGCCAAGAGCGAGACACTGTCATCTCCGATGGCCTTCTTCCCAAGGAGCCGATCACGCCCATTTTAAGCGGACTCTGGGATCGAGGACCCATCGATCGCGCAGATCACCGCTTCATTGTCACCTGGAATGCCCCATCATATATTTTACTTACGATCAGCGCTTACCCGCCGGGATCGAATTCCAGTGAAGGGGTCACCGGGACGAATGCTCACTTGCTGACGCCTGAGACAGCAGGCAGCACCCACTACTTCTGGATTTTTGCGCGCGATAGCAGGCTCGAGGATGACCCGTTCGATGAGGAGCTGACAGCAGCCTTAAATCAAACTTTCGTCAACGAGGATCGGCCGATTCTGGAGTGGCAGCAGACCTATTTGAGCGAATTGGGCGATCTCGTTAAGCGGCATCCTTTAAAGGCGGATGCTGGTGGTGTTCGAGCCAGGCGGGTCGTCGAGCGCATGCTGGCTGCTGAGCGTCAAAAATGACGTCTACGCTGCCACATAATCAAGCTGCCTTCAAAAACCAGCGGCAGAGTTCCTGCTGACTGCTGATTTGGAGGCGGCTATAAAGTCTCTTCCGATATGTTGCTACTGTCTCCTCCGCGATGCCCAGGTCGATTGAAATGCCAAGCGATGACTGACCATAAAGAATGTGTGCCGCGACCTGCCTTTCCCGCAAAGGGAGGTGAACTTCTTTTGCTGCTAGCCGCTCTTCTATCGCGACAAGGTCACGGAATATGTCAGACCCAACGCTCCAGGGGTCGTTCAGCACCCTGAAATGCTTGATTATTAGAGGTAGCAATACCTCGGTCGCGGAACCGTAAATGCCGATTCTATCGCGCCCGTACGGACCGTGGCGCGATGAGCGGACGAGATCCAGAACAGCTATTCCCTCGTCCGTCTTCAAGCATACCATCAAGCGGTGGTGCATTTTCTGTGAGAGAAATAGCTCCTCGCGAAAACGCATTCCACCGACAGAAGTCGTATCCACCTCTACGAGAAAAGAATGGTGGGTGAGCGCCTCGCTGCCGATCATTTCCATGGTGGGATCGGCAAGCCAATATCCGGTGTCGATATAGAGATCAACAAAGTCACTCGATTTGGTCGAGCCGTCCTGGCTGATGCCTGCGCATTTTTGGAGCGTACGGGCATTCAGGACGTAAACCCCACAATGTTCGACCGTTGAAATATCATTGAAAAGGCCAAACAAGCCGCTGGTGAACGCTGGCGTGCCGAGGTCGTTAATCAACCTTGACAGGTGTGGCATTGACGGGCCGCTTCTGTCAGGATGTATGGGGAACAAGCCCTGCATATCCTTCTCCGCATCAGTCTTTTTTTTCTTATAGCACCATCGCCTCGCCAGGTCAGCGATTAAAGTGGGCAAGCGTCGGCAGTCGCCACTGCCCTCAAGCAGAAGGGAGGGCGGGGCTCGCGCCGCAAGTCATTCGCAAGCCTTATTGATTGGCAAGCGGTTGGTATGTAGCGGCGCGCTTTTCGCGGAACGCTGCCAGAGCCTCCTTCGAATCGGGATGACCGCTCATTCGCACAGTGCCCGCCTGCTCGATCTCATAGCCCCTGCGCAAGGGTTCGTTTTCGATCCTGTCGAGGATTTGTTTGCTGAGTCGCAACGCCGTTGGACTGAAGCTTGCGATCCGCTCGGCCAGCGCCTTGGCACGGGGCATCAGGTCATCGGGGTTGCACGTCACAACGGCTCCACCAGCGGCGGCGAAAGCCGAAGCTTGCATGGGTTCGCCCGTGAAATACATGCGTCGCACGAGAGGCTGAGGGGCAATCCGAGCGAGATGACGCGCGCCGCCCATTACGCCGACGGTCAACTCGGGCAACCCGAATAGGGCATCCTCCGCCGCGACGACAAAATCGCAAGCCGCAGCGATCGCAAGCCCCGTACCAAGAGCAACTCCATGGACGGCTCCGACAACGGGCACTGGGCATTCGGCGATGGCAAAAAACGCCTCGCGAACGCGCCACATACGTTCGGCCCCATTGTCCGGGGTCATGGTTGCGAACTCGTCGAGGTCATTGCCTGCGCAGAAATGGCGGCCAGCGCCGCTGAGAACCACGCAGCGAACGTCCGGGCAATAGGTGTCAATATCTGAAAAGATCTCCTTCAACTCGATATACATGTCCCTATCGACCGCATTGACCGATCCGCGACTTAGCCGGACGGAAAAGACGCCATCTGTCATCTTGTCGATAACCAGGTATTTGCAACTCATGGGGCTGTCGATTCCTTAGCTTGAATTGGCGCAGCCCCAAAAAGAGAAGCCGTCAGCAACTGCGTTGATGTCCTTGAAATCGAGGAAATTCCAGTCCCGTGCGGAGGGGACAGGCGAGATCCCGCGGGCGCGTTAAGCTCGAGGTCACGCCGGTTTCTGCGGCGCGGTAGCCAGAAGCGATGGAGAGGACCTAGCGGATGACGGAGCAACGCATCGAGTATCGCGATACAGGTGGTGATACACTGGTTGGCTATTTATATCTTCCAGAGCATTGTTCCGAGCCTGTACCAGGAGTAGCGGTGGTCCCTGAAGCGCCCGGCTCGGGACCGATGCCCCGGAAGCGCGCTGAAATGCTGGCTGGAATGGGTTTCGCCGCGCTGGTTGTCGATCTCTATGGAGACGGGTTGTTTACCGGATATACGCCGGAGGCGAACGACCGTGCCCAGTCGATGCTTGCGAACCCCGGCTTGCTTCTCTCCCGTGTCGAGGCTGGCGTTGGGGCGCTGGCGGACCGGCCAGAGGTGGATGCCAAACGTATGGCTGCCATCGGCTACTGCTTGGGGGGCAAAGGGGTACTTGATCTCGCGCGCTCGGGCAAAGCGATCAAGGCAGTGGTAGCGTTTCATGGTCTTTTGACAGCATATCGAGCCGGGCCACCGCCGGCTTTGTCTGCAAAGATTCTGTTGCTCACCGGTGCACGCGATCCCCTCGTTCCAACAGCTGACGTTTCCGCATTTTGCGAAGAGATGACCGCGCTCGACGCTGAATACCGGGTTACCATCTTTGGTAAAGTCGGCCACGCATTCACCAGCTTTGAGGTCCCCCGCGGAACCATGCCTGCGGAACTGGGCGACTTTGGTTTCGACGCAGAGGCCGATGCGCTGGCGTGGGCCGAGACGGTATCTTTTCTCACAAACGAAGTTTGAAAGCGTCTCCATGAACTTTGAATTGCCTGAACATCTGGAACAACTGCGCAACATGTTGCGAAGGTTCGTCGACAAAGAAATGCCGCGCGGCGCTGTCGCCCAGTGGGATGCAGACAATCATTTTCCTCGCGACGTTTTCGACAAGCTCGCCGCGCTCGGGGTTATGGGAATGACTGTACCTGAAGAATATGGCGGCAGCGGACGCGATATCATCGGTACGATGATGGTCATCGAGGAATTGTCCCGTCGCAGTATGGCAGTTGCGATTCCGTATATTATGGCCGCCTGTTACGCGGGAATGAATCTGGCGGAGTGCGGCTCCGGACTCCAGAAGCAGGAATATCTTCCTCGGGTTGCATCAGGCGAGCTCATATTTGCCTATGGCTGGACAGAACCCGATGTTGGGGGCGACCTGGCTTCGGTACGAACAGTTGCGAGACGGGAAGGTGATGAGATCGTCATCAGCGGCAGTAAGCGTTTTTGCTCCGGGGCTGAGTTTTCCGACTATATCTACACGCTGGTCTGTTCTGACCCCGCGGGGGAACGCTATCGCAATCTCTCTCTCGTGATGATCCCTACGGGATCCCCAGGGATCTCGATCCAACGCATGGCCTCGATGGGCATCAAGGGGGTGCCGACGACAGATGTGTCTTTCGACAATGTGCGGGTGCCGGTTGGTCTCGTTATGGGGGGAGAGGATGGGTGGAATCAAGGCTGGCAGATGTTGACCGGCGCGGGCCTGGATGTGGAAAAGCTTGAAGTGGCGGCGATGGCCGTGGGCATAGCTGCGGCGGCGCTCGACGATGCTGCGCAATATGCACTCGAGCGCACGCAGTTCGGCAAGGCCATCGGCGCTTTCCAGTCGGTACAACATAAACTGGCCGATATGCGCACTCACCTCGAAGCTGCGCGACTCATGCTTTATCGGGCGGCCTGGCTCAGCGATCGTCACCAGTCCTGCGCACTTGAGACGTCCATGGCCAAGCTGTTTGCAACGGAGGCCGGGAAGACGATTGCGCTCGAGGCACAAACGATCCTTGGTGCTTATGGCTATGTCCGTGATTTCGATATTGAGCGCTATGTTCGGGATAGTCTTCTCATGCCCATCATTGGTGGATCCTCAGCCATTCAGCGCAATAACATCGCGAAGCTTGCTGGCTACGCAGTAAAGGGCTGAGCCATGCCAGATCGCGCACAGCAATGGCATACGCGGCTCTCTGAGGAGATGATCCAGCGCTACCGGACTTCGGGGCAATGGCGCGACGGAACGATCGTCGAGCGCTTCGGAATGCTTGTCCAAGAAGATTCCCAGGTTCCGATTCTCATCGATCGTGACGGGACGGCAACACGTTCGTTCATTTGGGAGCAGGCTTGCCGTGTCGCGACAGCTTTACGGCAGCTCGGTGTTGAAAAGGGGGATGTCGTCAGTTTCCAGCTTCCTAATTGGTTTGAGGCAGCGGTAATTGACCTGGCGAGCGCTATGTGCGGCGCGGTGGTGAATCCAATCGTCCCCATCTACCGAGAGAGGGAGTTGGCCCATATCCTGAATGACTGCCGCGCGCGCGTGATATTCGTGCCGGAGGTTTTTCGGGGTATTGAGCATGCGGCGATGATCGAGGCGATGCGGCCCGATCTCCCCTGGCTGGAACACTTCGTCACTGTACGACCTCGCAACCTGGCAGCACCAGGCATTGGGTGGGACGCGCTTCTTGAAGGAAGCAGGGTAGAAGGCTTTGCGCCCGAACCTGCTGATGCCAATTCCGTCAAAATCGTGATGTATACGTCTGGGACTACGGGAGCAGCCAAGAGCGTACTCCACAGCCACAGCACGATCGACGCTGAAGTTAGAACGGTTGCGCATCACTATGGCTTGAGACCTCAGGATCGTGTCTTTATGCCATCGCCCGTCACGCACATCACCGGATATCTTTACGGGATCCAGATGCCGATGACATTTGGCATGCCTGCGGTGTTCATGGATCATTGGGACAAGGATGTCGCCATCGAGCTCATCGAGGAGCAAGCCTGCACGTTCACAGTCGGCGCAACCCCGTTTCTGCAGGAACTCCGAGATGCAGTCGCGGCGCGCGGGCGACCGCTGGCGAATCTGCAGCATTTTCTATGTGGCGGCGCGCCTGTTCCCTCTGAGCTTGTATATGATGCGCGGCGGGTGATGGGCGAATGCATTCCGGGGCGCGTTTACGGTAGCACCGAGGCCCCAACCATCTCACTTGGGCCGGCGGATGCGGCTCATATGAAGATAGCGGCCGAATCCGACGGCGAGGTCGTTGGTTATGAGGTAAAGCTTCTTGGCGCGGCTGGACAGCCGGTGCCTTTCGGCGAAGAGGGGGAAATAGCGGTCCGTGGACCAGAGTTGTTCCTTGGATATGGTGATCCCGTTCGCGACGCTGAAGCGTTTGATGACCACGGATTCTTTTTGACCGGCGATCTTGGTCGCCTCGACTCCGATGGTGTCGTGGTCATAACCGGGCGAAAAAAAGACCTCATCATTCGGGGCGGCGAGAATATTAGCGCCAAGGAGATCGAGGACGTACTCCACTCTCATCCGGCAATCGCCGAAGCTGTAATTGTGGCGATGCCCCATGCTCGATTGGGGGAAACATGCTGCGCGATTGTTTCGCTCGTTCCCGGGAGTGCGCTCTCGTCCGCTGAAGTAATGTCTTACGTCGCAGCGAGCGGGCTTGCTAAACAGAAAATCCCGGAACGCGTCGATTTCATGGAAGTTTTGCCGAAGACAGCTTCGGGGAAAATTCTCAAGGCGCAGCTGCGGCTGCAAATCGCCAAGCAAGCCGCCACCGCGTGAAAGATAGCGGGTATTCTGTCCCGTCCGACAGGGACTGCGCCAATGAAGAGGCTGATCTAGTCTCACCTCGGAAGCTGACAAAAACATGTCAGTGCGGAATGAATCAGGAGCGACGATGCTGACCAGTGCCAAAAATTCCGTCGAGGAAGCGGCGAACGACATGTGCACTGCAGATGAGTTGCGGGCGACGATGTTGGCGCTCGATCCATTCTTTCGCGAACATGCGGCTGAGAACGAGAAACTGGGTCGGCTTGCGCCACCCGTCATCGAACTTTTGGCCACGCACAATATTCACCTCTTGCTCGTCCCTAAGGCGCTTGGCGGACTGGAAATGTCTCCGATAGAGGCGATGCGAGTCCTGGAGCAGATTGCCTGGTCCGACCCGTCAACAGGCTGGGTGGCGTTTGTAATCTGTACCGGAACGGCGATGGCCGCTGGCTTCCTGCCTGATTCCGGCGTCGCGCATTTGTTCGGAGAAGGAGGTGGGAACATTATCTGCGGCTCCGGCGCACCCACCGGGAGAGCGACAAAGGTCGATGGTGGCTATCAGGTGAGCGGTCGCTGGAGCTACGGCAGCGCAATCCAACATGCACACTGGCATCATAGTGGCGCCATGCTCTTCGAAGATGGCAAGCCCAAGCTGGACGAGGCTGGCGTGCCAATCATGATGATTATTCACGCTCCTACCGATACCCTGAGCTTTGAAGGCAATTGGGATACGCTGGGTCTGCGCGCAACTGGAAGCATTGACTATGCGGAGAATGGCGTTTTCGTCCCCGAGGAGCTGATCTTTCTTTTGAAGGATGCGACGGCGAAGCGGAACGAGGCATTTTATGGGATTGGATCGATCGGTTTGACATCGATCGGTCACTCGGCCTGGGCGGCGGGCGTCGGACGCCGAATGTTGGACGAAATCGCAAAGCTCGCGCGCGAAAAAAGTGCGCCCGCGATGAAAACCAGCACCAAGGCCCTTTCGGATAGCGAGGCGTTCTGGGAGGAATATGGGGCGTCCGAAGGGCGTGTCCGCTCCGCGCAAGCGTTTCTGTACGAAACATGGTCCATGGTGGAAGAGCGTATTGCCGGCGGCGTCGCGCTTTCGACGCGCGATATGACGCTCGTTCGCCTGGCCCTAAACACAATAACAACTGCTGCCGGCGAAGCAGCCGACTTTGCCTACAAAGCTGGTTCCGGTGCTTCGCTACGCAACGGCATACTTCAGCGTGTTTTCAGGGATATTTACACCGGTAAGCAGCACGTGACCGTTTCTCCCGGGGTTTTGCGTAATTGTGGACGGGAACTTGCCGGGCTGGCTGATGGCAAGGTCTGGGCGCTTTACGAACTTGCCGATTCCAAGAAATAGTTTGTCATAAGATTGCAAAGGAGCTGGATATGACGTTCAAGGTAGAGAAAATTCATCACGTTGGCTACCGTTGCCGCGATGCCAAAACGACGGTCGACTTCTATCGTGGGCTTCTAAATATGGACTTCATAGCGGCTGTGTCTGAGCCAGTCGTGCCGACGTCCAAGCAGCCTTGCCCTTACTTCCATCTCTTTTTTGATGCTGGCATGGGGAATGTTTTGGCATTTTTCGATATCGCCGGAATTGAGATGGATCCCCCGAAGATGGACGGGCCGATGTGGGCGCGACATATTGCCCTGCAGGTGCGTGATGTTGCTGCGTTGGAGGAGGCCAAGGCCAAATTGGTCGATGCCGGTGTTTCCGTCGGCGGCCCCACCGACCATAACATGTTCACGTCGATCTATTTCAGCGATCCGGACGGCAACCGTGTCGAATTGACCGCTCCTGCCGTCGATGAGCCTGAAAAGATGGCCCGTCTTCTTGCTGTTGCGGATGATATGCTGGAGGAATGGACGCGCACCAACAAGGTTCCGCCGCGCCATGCCGCTTGGATTCACGAGAAGGAGTTTGAGGGCCTGGACCTTTAGAACCCGCGCCTTCAACCACCATCGGACAAATAATATGTATGATATATCACGTGAATGGGCGCATATCACGTACCCGGAAGAATCTGCGTACCTCGACACCTACGGATTCTCCCGCAGCCAGGGTATGGTTAATCTAGAAGGCATCCTGGTGCGTCCGCGTAATCGCATGTCGCGAACGCTACTCATCTATATGCACCCCAGTGCGACGATGCAGCTTCTTCCTGCGCCGACCCATGCCGCGGCGCACGGCGCGCATATTCTGTGTGCTGGTAGTCGTTATCCCAAGAATGACTCAGCGCTGATCATGGAAAATGTCGCGCGTGACCTGGGCGCGTGGATCCGGCATGCAAGAGAAGTATGGAACTATCGTAACATTGTCTTGGCCGGATGGAGCGGTGGTGGATCGCTTTCCATGTTCTATCAAGCGCAGGCTGAGAACCCGACGATTACGCATACGCCTGCCGGCGACGCGGTGGACCTGACAACTTCCCAGCTGATCCCGGCGGATGCGGTTGTCTTCCAAGCTGCCCATCTCTCTCGGGCGCAATTGCTTGCCGATTGGATCGATCCGTCGGTCCTCGATGAGCTTAATCCGGACGTACGGGACCAAAGACTCGATATCTATGATCCGAACAATCCCGTGCAACCGCCATATGATGCGGCCTACATCGCTGAGTTCCGGGAAGCACAGCGTGCGAGAGTCAGAAAAATCGCGGCCTGGGCTCGCGGTGAGCTCGACACGTTGCAGCAGCGTGGGGGCGCGGAAGTAGAACGAGGTTTCGTAATCCATCGTACGATGGCCGATCCTCGATTCATCGATTCCACCCTAGATCCCAATGGCCGACGGTCAAACTGGTGCTACCTTGGTAACCCGGAGACGGTCAACAATGGTCCCGCCGGACTCGCGCGCTTCTCCACCCTTCGGTCCTTTCTCTCGCAATGGTCGATCGAGGACACGAATGCGCATGCGCCCAATAATGCTCCGAGCGTCAACGTTCCGATGCTGGCAATTGAGAACGGCGCCGACGATGCTGTTCCACAGCCGCATACACAAATAGTGTTCGATGCGGTCGGTAGCCAAGATAAGCAGATGCACGTCATCGAAGGCGCAACACATTATTACGCTGGGCAGCCGGAACTCCTCAGCCAAGCAACAACGCTGATGCTCGATTGGCTTCGCAATCGCAATTTCGATTGAGCATTGGAGAATGTCAGTGGAGGAATATGCTGTCAGGCCTGCGCTGGAAAAGCTGCGAGTGCTCGAATTGGGGCATTTCGTAGCCGCACCATTCTGTGCGCGTCTGTTGGGTGATCTCGGCGCCGATGTCATCAAAGTCGAACCGCGGGAGGGTGATCCGGTTCGGCAATGGGGCGAAATGGTGGATGGACGCTCGCTCTGGTGGTCGATGCACGGTCGCAACAAGCGCAGCATCACCCTGGATTTGAAGAGCGAGAAAGGGCGGGAGATCATCCTGGCGCTCGTGAAGCATTGCGACGTGGTAGTAGAAAATTTTCGGCCCGGCCAATTAAGTCGGCTCGGAATAGGTCCCGATGTTCTTCGCGGCGTAAAGCCGAATCTGATCATCGCTCATATTTCAGGCTATGGCCAGACGGGTCCCGGTCGCGACCGCGCCGCCTTCGGGGTGATCGGAGAGGCTGTAGGCGGCTTGCGTTACCTGACTAACCACAAGCCTGGCATGACTGATCTTCCTCCGGTGCGGGTCGGCGTCAGTATCGGGGACTCCGTCGCGGGACTCTATGCGGCGTTCGGCATCATGGCGGCGCTGTGGCAACGCGACCGCGTGGGCGGGGACGCGAAGGCGCGAACCATAGACGTGGCGCTGACCGAGAGCGTTCTCAGCTTGATGGAGGGCATGCTGCCCGAATATGGGCAACTCGGCATCATCAAACAGCCAACGGGTGGAGGAATCGCCACGGCCGCCCCAAGCAACGCCTATCCGACGAGCGATGGGCAGTGGGTTTTGATCGCCGCGAACTCCGAACCGCTGTTCGCAAAGCTCATGACCCTGATTGGCCATGCCGAACTGATCGGCGCACCGGGCTATACAGGGAACAAGGAACGGGTCGCCAATGCTGTCGAGTTGGATCGATTGATCGGCTCCTGGACTGCAGGTCATGACGCAGGATGCCTGATGGAAATGCTCGATACGGCGGATATCCCCAGTTCCAAGGCCTATACCGCCGCTGATTGCGCGAGTGATCCGCAATATCGGGCGCGGGGCATGGTGTGCGACGTGCCGGACAGTCACTTCGGATCGGTGCTTCAGGCCGGTGTGGTACCGCACATGGTCGAGGCGCCTGGAGCCGTTCGCTGGGCCGGTCCCGATATCGGCCAGCACACGTCGGAAGTTCTTTGCGAACTTCTAGGGATGGACAAGAGCGATGTCGCGTTGCTCAGACAATTGGAGGTAATTTGAGGATGAAGAGCGCGGTTGAATTGGTCGAAGTGGGGCCACGCGATGGATTCCAGTCGATCACGCGATTCATTCCGACAGACGAAAAGATCGCCCTGATCGGTACGATGTTTGCATCGGGCGTACGGCGCATGGAGATAACCTCGTTCGTCAGTCCAAAAGCCGTGCCGCAACTGGCAGATGCCGCCGCCATATTAGCTGCGGTGACTGAATTGCCGGGCCTGGACGGTCAGGTGCTGGTGCCGACAGCACGCCATGCTGAACGTGCGCTGGCAGCTGGCGCGACGCATCTCTGTGCCGTTCTATCCGTCAGTGAACCGCACAATCGTAGCAACATTCGCCGTTCGCCTTTGGAATCGGTAGACGATTTCCACCAAATCGTCGCGATGGTTCCGAAGGGTGTGAAGCTTCGACTCAACGTGGCCACCGCCTTCGACTGTCCTTATGCTGGCCGTGTCGAGGCTGGCGAAGTGCTGACGTTGCTCGAGCGCCTCCTCGCCCGCACGGAGGATGTCGAAATCGCGCTCTGCGATACCACTGGGCGAGCAGACCCATGCCAGGTGGCGGATCTTCTGGCATCGGGCATGAAGAACTTTCGCCCCGCGAGAGGCTGGGCTTTTCACGGACATGACACCTATGGGCTCGGTGCGGCGAATGTGCTGTCAGCCTGGCAGACAGGGGTGCGTGTGTTTGATGCCTCCATAGCAGGACTGGGCGGATGCCCGTTTGCCCCGGGAGCGACGGGCAATGTCGCCACAGAGGATCTGGTCTGGATGTTTATGGGCATGGGTGTCGATACAGCTATTGATCTTGACGCATTGGTCAGGGCCGCAGCCATGGCTGGCCGTTTGCCGGGTGCGCAAATCGGTGGCCGGGTTCGCGACGCGCTGTCAGCGAAAGCACGTGCGATGGAGGCAGCGTGATGCTGCCGGGTCCACGCACGCTGTTTCAGAAGATATGGGACGACCATGTGGTCGCACGCGTGAACGGCGACGCCGTGCTGCTCTACATCGACCGGCATCTGGTCAATGAGGTCACTAGTCCGCAAGCGTTCGAAGGACTACGCACAGCCGGTCGCAAGGTCCGGGCGCCCGGGGCGACGCTTGCGGTTGCAGACCATAACGTATCGACCGATGATCGCTCGAACGGTATCACGTTCGGCGACCCCGAAAGTCGGGCTCAGGTGGAAGCGCTCGAACGCAACGTTCGGGCGTTCGGCTTGCCCTATGTCCCTCTGGCGGATCGACAGCAAGGTATCGTCCATATCATAGGCCCCGAGCTTGGCCTGACGCTACCGGGCGGCACGATCGTCTGCGGCGACAGCCACACGTCGACGCATGGCGCTTTTGGCGCGCTGGCTTTCGGCATAGGCACGTCGGAAGTTGAGCATGTGCTCGCAACGCAGACGCTCGTCCAACGGCCCGCCCGCGCGATGTTGATCCGTGTCGACAATGAATTGGGCCAAGGTGTAACCGCGAAGGATCTTGTGCTCCACATTATTGGAACGATCGGCACAGGCGGCGCGACCGGCCATGTCATCGAGTTTGCGGGAGATGCTGTGAGCGCGCTCGACATGGCCGGGCGCATGACGCTCTGCAACATGTCGATCGAAGCGGGCGCGCGGGCCGGGATGATCGCGCCAGACCAGAAGGTTTTCGATTGGCTCAAGACGGCGCCTCTAGCGCCTAAAGGGGGAGAGCTCGACGCCGCGCTCGCGTATTGGCAAACTCTGCGGAGCGATGAGGGGGCCCTATTCGACAAGGTCTTGATCGTCGATGCGTCGGATGTGTCGCCGATGGTTACATGGGGAACGAGTCCGGAAGCCGTCATCACGGCCGACGGAATTATTCCCGACCCCTCAGCTCTATCCGACCCGTCAAAGCGGACTGAGGTCGCACATATGCTGAATTACATGGGCCTTCAAGGCGGGGACCGAATCAGCGGAACGCCGATCGATGTCGCTTTTATCGGCAGTTGCACAAACGGACGGATCGAGGATTTGCGCGCGGCTGCTTCCGTCATCGGCGATCGCCGTGTTGCGCCCGGCGTGCGGGCAATGGTGGTGCCAGGGTCCGGCCTGGTAAAGGCGCAAGCCGAGTCAGAAGGCCTGGACCGGATCTTCATGGACGCGGGCTTCGAATGGCGGGAAGCAGGCTGTTCCATGTGCCTCGGCATGAATGCTGATCGCCTGTTGCCTGGTCAGCGTTGTGCATCCACCTCCAATCGGAATTTTGAAGGGCGGCAGGGTCCCGGCGGCCGCACGCACCTTATGTCGCCCGCAATGGTTGCAGCTGCAGCGTTGGCGGGGTGCATCGTCGATCCACGAGTGGCAAGGCAATGAAATCTTTCACACGACTGCATGGCATAGCTGCCGCCCTCCCGACTGCGAATATCGACACCGACAAGATTCTCGCTGGCCGCTTCCTCAAAACCGTTACGCGTGAGGGATTGGGAAGGGTGCTTTTCTCGTCATTGCGCGAGCAACCAGGGTTCGTGCTCGATCAGGCACCCTGGAATGAGGCGCGCTTTCTCATCGCGTTGGACAATTTCGGCTGTGGCTCGAGCCGTGAGCATGCCCCCTGGGCACTGCTCGATTTTGGAATTCAATGCATCATTGCTCCCAGCTTTGCTGATATCTTCTATACCAATTGCCTCAAGAACGGGATCTTGCCGCTTAAATTGAGCCTGCTCCAGGTCGAACACCTGATGAGCCTTGCTGAGGATCCTCGAACTGCATCAATGTCGGTAGATCTTAGAGACCAAATATTGTCTTACCATGGCGGCGAAACGAGCTTCGACATCGGTGCGCAAGAAAAGAATGACCTGCTCAACGGGGTCGATGAGGTTGCCCGAACTCTCACCTTCGCCGCTTCCATCAGATCTCACGAGATGATCAGGGATGCGCAGCGGCCTTGGCTCGCCGGGACGCTACGAGCACCTTGGGAAACGAAGTGGTACAACGTGACACGGGAAGATGCAGGGGAATCACGCTGAGCGTGCTCCGCTGTTGGATTTGGCTGTCAGGTAGGGACGTTCACCTCAATGCCAATACTGAGCCCGACAGAAAGGGAGCTGATGGTCAATTGGTCACTGGCCAGCTCCTGGCCGCGGATGGGGGAATGATGAAGATAAGCTAGGCGCGTGCAGACTATCGCAAGCATGATCGTACAGGATTGATGGCCGGATTCTAAATTGCGTCGCTGTTATGCTCATCCTTGTGTCCGCTCACCATGGTTTGCTGCAAACGACTTTGCCCCGTCATTGATGGACGCCCGTCGCATGGCGGACTTTGTAACCACAAAGGATATCTGCCCTAAATCAAGCCCGCCAGCGGGCTGGAAGGATCAGCGTACATGCGACGTCCCATACGGCCGGCCCGGTAGGCCAGTCGACCGCTTTCAACCGAAAGTTTCATCGATCGCGCCATCATGACCGGATCCCTCGCTTCGGCAATTGCGGTATTCATCAAGACCCCAGCGCAGCCCAATTCCATTGCCACCGATGCGTCCGAAGCAGTGCCGACGCCGGCATCTACCAGTACGGGCAGGCTGGTACCTTCGACGATGAGTCGGATTGTCACCTTATTCTGGATACCGAGGCCCGAGCCGATAGGCGCGCCCAATGGCATGATGGCGACCGCACCGGCATTTTCGAGCCGTTTCGCTGCTATAGGATCGTCCACGCAGTAGACCATTGGCAAGAAGCCCTCCCTGGCGAGAACTTCGGTCGCGTGCAACGTCTCTACCATATCGGGATAGAGCGTCTTGGCTTCTCCGAGGACCTCAAGTTTTACCAAATCCCATCCGCCAGCCTCCCGTGCGAGGCGAAGTGTCCGAATTGCTTCGTCGGATGTGAAGCACCCAGCGGTGTTAGGTAGGTAGGTTACTTTCTTCGGATCGATGAAATCGGTGAGAATGGGCGCGCTCGAGTCTGAAATGTTCACGCGACGCACGGCAACGGTAACGATCTCGGCCCCTGACGCCTCCAGCGCCGCCGCATTCTGAGCGAAGTCCTTATACTTTCCCGTGCCCACGATCAGGCGTGAACTGAAGCTGCGTCCCGCCACGGACCAGCGATCGCCATCAGGATCCATTGAAATTTATCCTTGCAAAAGGTCATGTCTAAGCCGGGTTCTGTTGCAGTGAACGCGCCAGAATGGGCGCATCCCGTTCGCTTTTTGCCGCTGCTCTGCTCCGGTCGGCGCCCTCTATCTGACCGACCGAGGTTGTGGTCCATCCGAAAGTTAGGTGCGGAGGATATTTTCCGCGCGCACCATGCCTTAGTCGAGGCGCTGTGCGCCAAGACGCAATGGTGCAAGCGACAAGATCGCTGGCGCGGCGAGGCGAGGAGGGGTCTGTGGAGACAGGAGTTTCTGGCCGTACGGCTGTATTGTCGGGTGCTGCGAAGCCAAGCGGCTTGGGCTACGCCTTTTCGGAAGGTTTGGCGCGCGAAGGCGTCAATATTGTCATTGCTGATATCGAAGACGGCAGCGAATCCGCTGCTGCGCTAAGGCGTCTGGGCGTCAAAGCGCAGTTTGTCCGCTGCAACGTCGCCGACGAGGCGGATGTGAGCGCGCTCGCGGCGGAGGTAGGCCGTGAATTTGGCGGATGTGATATCCTGATCCACTGTGCGTCACCTTTTCCCACGCACCATCTCGATGACATGGAATTTGCCGAGTGGAAACTCGTCACGTCCGTCAACCTTGATGGAATGTTCCTGCTGGCACACGCATTTCTGCCTGGCATGAAGGAGCGTGGCTGGGGTCGTATCATACCCATTTCATCAACGACCTATCACGCCGGTTTAGGCGGCCGCACGCATTATGTCGCTGCAAAAGCCGGGCTCATTGGCTTGACCCGGTCGTTGGCGCGCGAGGTGGGCGATTATGGCGTCACCGTCAATGCGCTGGCGCCTGGCCTGGTGCGCACGCAGGGCGCAGCGGATAGCCATGTCGCGGACCCAGTATATTCGGGTGAAGATCCTTACTCAATCATTCGAGAGCAGCAATGCATCCGGCAGAGCTTGCTGCCGGCCAACCTCGTCGGGCCGCTGCTCTTCCTGGCTTCCGACCAATCCGCATACGTGACCGGGCAGACACTGCTCGTCGACGCTGGTTGGCAGCATGTCGGATAGGAAGTGCGATGCGAGGGACCGGGAGCGGGGGGAAGAGCCCGCTGTGCCGGACCGTTCCCGCATCATGGTTATGACGAACAGAGGGGATGATAATCCGATGACAGACTTGGCGGCTTTATTTTCGCCGTTTGGGCTTGGTACCCTGACGCTGCCAAACCGGATCGTCATGGCCCCGATGACGCGTCTGAGGGCGCCGGGCTCGATTCCGGCAACGGCGGTAGCGGATTACTACGCACAGCGGGCAACTGCGGGCCTTATCATCAGCGAAAGCATTATGATCTCGGACACGAGCGCTGCTTATATGAACGCGCCCGGGCTCTTTGCCGACGAGCATATCGATCCATGGAGGCGCGTCACTGACGCTGTGCACATGAGAGGTGGGCGCATTTTCGCGCAACTTTGGCATTCCGGGAGGGTCGGCCATTCTTCGTTGCAACCTGATGGCAAGCCGCCCCTTGCCCCTAGTGCGATTGCCGGCGAGGGAACGATCCACACGGTCTCCGGGCGACAGCCGCTTTCGGTTCCAAGGGCCTTGTCATTGGCGGAGGTCGCGGGTGTGACCAGAGCGTTCGGCAAGGCTGCCGCCCGTGCCCGGGCGGCGGGCTTTGACGGCCTCGAACTGCACGGCGCCTATGGATATTTGATCGATCAGTTTCTCCAGGATCGAAGCAATCGCCGGACCGACGAATATGGCGGCTCGCTCGAAAACCGCCTTCGCTTTCTCTTGGGCGTCGTAACGGCCTGCCAGCAGGAATATGGGAGGGACGTCGGCGTCAAGCTGTCGCCAGCGAACCGCACCTACGGTATGGGAGACAGCGATCCCGTCGGGACGTTTAGTTATATTGCCAATAAACTCGATGAACTCGATCTGGCGTACCTCCACTTCATGGAGCCTTTTCCCGAAGATATTGCGGTTGGGTGCAAGATCAGCAGTGTGACGCCAATGGCGCGTCGTTGGTGCCGTGGGCCCATCATTGCAAATGGCGGTTTCGACATGGAGCGAGCCGTGACCACGATTGCGGCGGGCCAGGCCGATCTCGTGTCGTTCGGGCGCAGCTTTATCGCAAATCCAGATTTGGTCGATCGTTTCCTAGCCGGGATTCCATGCGCGGACGCTGATCCAGCAACGGTCTACTGGATACCTGAGGCTCCATTGGAGCGTGGATATACAGATTATCTTCCTCATAAATAGAGATTCAAATCGATCGAACATGTGTCTGTGTTGTCAGAACAATCCGAAAATCAGCACAGTAACAACTTCGAAAGTAAAAGCAAGTTCGGCATTTCTGCAACTTATTGCGGAATAGCGCCTCAGATAAGAACTCTGAACCAACAGAGCGGATAGCATAAACGTTATAGAAGAGGAGAGAGGGGATCATGAAGATGAACAGGAATCCGTTGGCTGGAGCCGCTTTGACTGCCATTGCTTTGGCGTCCGTAAGCACTGCTCATGCCCAGACCGAAGGCGCCGGACAGCAATCCGCCAAGCAAGAGCAAGGTCTAGCAGACATTGTGGTGACAGCTCAGAAGCGAGGTGAGAATCTCCAGAAGACAGCAGCGGCAGTCACGGCAGTAACGAGCGAAGTTTTAGTGGAACGTGGTATTTCCAACCTGCGTGACGCTCAAATGGTCATACCGGCAGCGAGATTCCAGAAAGAAGGCAACAATACGCAAGTCTTTATTCGAGGTGTGGGATCGAATCTCGATAATCCGCAGATCGAGCAATTGATCGCATTCAATTTCAATGGCGTCTACATGCCGCGCGAAGCCACCAGTACGGCCTTTTACGACCTCTCGAGTGTCGAGGTTCTACCAGGCCCCCAAGGGACGCTTTATGGTAGAGGCGCTATCGGCGGCACAATCAACGTTCAGATGAGGCGACCCGGATTCGACAATGAGGGGAACGCGATCATTGAGGCCGGGAACTACGAACTCGTGCATGGAACGGTCGCGCAGGATTTTGCCTTTTCCGACAAGCTCGCAATTCGCACGGCGATCGACTACACGCACCATAAAGGCTACTTTACAAGCGGTGCCGACGCAGCGGATGATGTAAGTGGTCGCCTTTCGCTACTCTACCAACCGGTCGACGGTTTTTCAGCATATGTTTGGGCATTTGGTTCAAAGAAGAATGGGACTGTTCCTAACACAGTGAACCATAGCCCAGACGGGTATCTCACCAAAAATCCATACGACGATCTCGGCGCTGATAGAATCGCGAAGCAACTGGCCCAAAGCTTGGCAGACCAAGGGATATTCTTGCCGTTTGCATTGGGAACGCCGCAAGGGGAGGATTCGGCGTACAAGATATTTTCGACAGGCGGCGAGTTCAACCTAGACGTGGGTGATCATATGAAAGTGACCTACATCCCTGGTTATACGCGCCTAAAATCCAAGCCATTTTACTGGGTTGGATCTCTGCTTTTCAGGCTGCCCGCCGAAATCAGAATGCAGAGTCATGAGCTGCGTCTTTCAGGTGACACGGGTTCGGTCAAATGGCTGGGGGGCCTCTTTTATTATCGCCAAACCAATAGCGGTACGATCGAAACTTACTTCAGCGATAAGGACGTGCCATTCGTCCAGTATGGTTTTGATATACGAAGAAACAGTCTGAAAGGGGTCGGCCTTTTTGGTCAGGCAACGTGGAGCGTGACCGACGCCTTACGCGTTACGGCTGGAGGGCGATATAGCCGCGACAAGCGCGAAGCCAATGGATTTGACCCGCAAACCCGCCCGCCCGGTCAAGCGCCGATCGCGCCGTGGGACTATAAAAAGTCCTACTCCTACATCGACTGGAAGGCAGGGATCGAATATGATCTGGCCCCGCGTGTGATGGTCTATGCCAACGCCCAGACCGGTCATACCCCTGGCACCTATAATCCGATCTCTCAGGCTGGCCTCGATGCAGGCGGCTATGATGGCAATGTGGACGTTAAAGAAGCGAAGCTGACCGCCTTTTCTGGCGGTATCAAGAGCCGCTTCTTCGACAACACTGTGCAGATCAACCTTGAAGGTTTCTACTATAAATATAGCAATCTCCTGCAACAGCAGTTCAATGCATCGATTCCGTTCAATCCGGTGTTCAACGCTAAGAAACTTGAGATTTATGGGTTGCAGGCGGATCTTGAGTGGCGGCCGACCTCCAATGATCGGTTGGGCGGCAGCGTTGGTTATTCGCGCGCGCGCAACAAGGAGTTCGTAACGCCGAACGGCGACGATTTCAGCGGGCTCCAGCCACCCTACGCGCCGGACTGGACCTTGCTTGGCAGCTACACGCATACGTTCACGATCAGTGATGAAGGTACATTGGATGCTACGGTGTCCGGGCGATATGAAAGCTCATGGTTTGCTGATTATTCGCATACGGTCGGTACCAAGCAACAAGCGACCGCCAAATTGGATGCATCCTTGACTTATGACTCGGGGCGTAACTGGCAGTTCAGCTTCTGGGGAAAGAACTTGACGAACAGGGCAGTGCTTGCTGCCACTGCGGCGGCCGGCTTTCCAGGGCCAGCGTCAGGTTATCTTGAAGCGCCGCGCACCTACGGTATCCGACTGGCTCTTAAATACTGATTAATTCCGGAAATCGGCAAACGGGCATTTCGCCGCCCAAAGATTGTGACGCCTGGAAGGTGACTGATTTACTGGTCACGTCCAGGCGTCCAACAGGAAATGAATCACTGAAAGGACGCTAAGGAAATCCCCGTCGCGAATCCTAATTCACGTGCGATGCTCTAGCTCATCGCCTCTGCAAGTTCATGTTCCAGGCTGCGGACTACATTCTGTATCTTGGGGACAAGATGGCGCCGCCGCGGATAGACAGCCCAAATAGGTTCATCGTCCGGCTGGAATTCCTCCAAAATTAGTTCGACAATGCCGTGTTTCAGGTGGGGAAGGATGTAAAAGTCCGGAAGCTGACAAATGCCGAGGCCGGATATGCAGGCTTCGATCACCGCGTGACCGCTATTGCAGCGGAAACGCCCTTTAGGCTGATGCAAAATCTGACTGCTCCCGACGCTGAAGTGCCAATCTGTACTGGTGCCAGCGATGCACTCATGCGCCTGGAGGTCGCCTACCTCGGAGGGCCTGCCAGCGCGGGCGAGATAGCTGGGCGCTGCGCAGGTATAGAGCGTTCGTGAAGCGACCTGCAGAGCTATCAGGCGGGGATCAGAAACGTGACCAGTCCTGACCGCGAGATCATAGCCTTCACCCACCAGATCGACGATGCGGTTCGAAAGGTCAATTGTTACATTGAGCTTCGGATGGTGCATCGCCAGACGTCGAATGATAGGCGCGACGAACCGCTCTCCCATCGCTGTCGAACAGGTCACGCGAAGCTCACCTTGCGGTTCGCCTTGTTCGCTGACCGACGCGATCGCTTCATCCCGCTCCTGGGCAATGCGTTCACATCGTTCAAAGAAAACCTGTCCGGTGTCGGTTAGCCGCACAGTTCGCGTCGTTCGGTGAAACAGCTGAGCCTGAACCCGTTGCTCAAGCGCGATGATGGACCGGCTGACATGGGTGGGCGACATGCCAATCGCCTTCGCCGCTCGCGTAAAAGAGCTTGTCGTCGCTACAGCTATGAATTCATCGATGCCATCCCAATCCGACATATTATCCCTCATCAGGCATAGTGTATTTTCAGAATACTATATTAACGCAGGGAGGGGGTAATGATAAACCGTCTTCATTCAGGAAATTTGAGGAACGCTCTGATGAAGACCCGCGCCGCGGTTGCATTCGAAGCCAAGAAACCGCTGGAGATTGTTGAACTGGATCTGGAAGGCCCCAAGGCGTGCGAAGTGCTGGTCGAGATCATGGCGACGGGTATCTGCCATACCGACGCCTATACGCTCGATGGCCTCGATAGCGAAGGCATCTTTCCCTCGGTGCTGGGGCATGAAGGCGCGGGTATCGTGCGCGAGGTGGGGGCAGGCGTTACTTCGGTAAAGCCGGGCGATCATGTGATCCCGCTCTACACCCCCGAATGCCGCCAGTGCAAAAGCTGCCTCTCTGGCAAGACCAACCTGTGCACCGCGATCCGCGCGACGCAGGGCAAGGGGGTGATGCCCGATGGTACGACCCGCTTTTCCTACAAGGGCCAGCCCATCTTTCATTATATGGGCTGCTCGACCTTCTCCAACTTCACCGTCCTGCCCGAAATCGCGGTCGCGAAAATCCGCGAGGACGCGCCGTTCAAGACCAGCTGCTATATCGGCTGTGGCGTGACGACGGGCGTGGGCGCGGTAGTCAATACCGCCAAGGTGCAGGTTGGCGACAATGTCATCATCTTTGGTCTGGGCGGCATCGGCCTCAACGTGTTGCAGGGCGCGCGGATGGCGGGCGCGAACATGATTATCGGCGTCGACATCAACCCGGACCGGGAGGAATGGGGCCGCAAGTTCGGCATGACCCACTTCGTAAACCCGAATGACATTGAGGGCGACATCGTCGCGCATCTGGTCGCACTGACCGATGGCGGGGCCGATTATACGTTCGATTGCACCGGCAACACGACCGTCATGCGGCAGGCGCTGGAAGCCTGCCATCGCGGTTGGGGCACCAGCATCATTATTGGGGTGGCCGAAGCGGGCAAGGAAATCAGCACGCGGCCCTTCCAGTTGGTGACGGGCCGCAACTGGCGCGGGACCGCGTTCGGCGGGGCGAAGGGTCGTACCGACGTGCCCAAAATCGTCGACTGGTATATGAACGGCAAGATCGAGATCGATCCGATGATCACCCATATCCTGACGCTAGAAGAGATCAACAAGGGCTTCGATTTGATGCACGCGGGCGAGAGCATCCGCAGTGTCGTCGTCTTCTAACATCTTGATAATCCAAGAAGGAGTAGCACTATGCCCGTAATTTCCGGTGACGGCGTATTTTCGCACACCACTCTCGGGGCGAACGATCTGCCCATTTCCACGGCATTCTATGACGCCGCGCTGGCACCGCTGGGCGTCAACAATCTCGGGCCCTTCGGCGATAGCGCCGTTCTCTACGGCAAGGACAAGCCCGCCCTTCTTGTCCTTTGTCCGGGTAATGGTGAGGCTCCGTCTAGCAACGGCGTGACCATCGGCTTTGCCGCTGCGACCACCGACCAAGTCGATGCCTTCCATGCAGCTGGCCTTGCCGCTGGTGGTACGAACGAAGGCGCGGCTGGTCCCCGCGGCCATCTGCCTGGCGCTTATGCTGCCTATCTGCGCGACCCTGCCGGGAACAAGGTCTGCGCGTACACTTTCACCGCGCAGTAAGGCGAAAAATGGCTCTCGAGATTGTATCGACGAGCCGTAGCTTTGGAGGTGTGCAGGGCGTGTATAAACACGCTTCTGCCGCCACCGGCACGGACATGACCTTCTCCGTCTACGTGCCCCTGCATGCTGCGGACGCAAAGTTGCCGGTGGTCTGGTATCTGTCGGGCCTCACCTGCACACAGGCCAATGTGACCGAAAAAGGCGAGTTTCGCCGCGTCTGTGCGGAGCTGGGTCTGATCTTCGTCGCACCAGATACCTCGCCGCGCGGTGAGAACGTAATGGATGATCCTGAAGGCGCCTATGATTTCGGACTGGGCGCTGGCTTCTATGTCGACGCGACCCAGGAACCATTCGCCCCGAATTATCGCATGTGGTCCTATGTCACTGAAGAGCTGCCAGCACTAATCGCAAGGCAATTCCCAGCAGACATGGATCGGCAGTCGATCATGGGGCACAGTATGGGCGGGCATGGGGCGCTCACGATCGGATTGACCTTTCCAGACCGCTTCAAGGCGGTGTCGGCCTTCTCACCGATTGTCGCGCCGTCGCAGGTTCCCTGGGGGCAAAAGGCGCTGTCGGGCTATCTGGGAGACGACAAGGCAGCATGGCGCAAGCATGACGCGGTGGCGTTGATCGAAGATGGCGCGCGCGTTGCGGATATGTTGGTCGATCAGGGTGAAGCAGATCCTTTCCTCGCTGAACAACTCAAGCCTCAGTTGCTGGAAGAAGCGTGTAAGGCAGCGGGTAACCCGCTGACGCTCAGGCTCCAGCCCGGCTATGACCATAGCTATAATTTCATCTCCACCTTCATGGGCGTTCATCTGCGCTGGCACGCGGTTCGGCTCAAAAATCGGGACGTGTAATGGTTCAGATACGCGTTACGGATCGTGCGGGCGCCGAGCGCAGAGGCCAGCCTTTCCCTTATGGAGGCCATTTGTGACAATGGCGTGGATGAGCTTCTCGCCCTGTGTTGCGGTTGCTGTTCGTGCACCACTTGTCATGTCTATGTCGGTGCTGGCAGCGCAGCGGCTCTCCCAGCTTTGAGCGAAGATGAGGGAGAAGCGCAGTTATAATTCCATGGGGACTGTCGGGAATTTCGTGTGCGGCGAGGCGATTGGTCATCAGGCCGTCATTGCCCTGATGAAACGTTCGCCGAAGAGCACGGCAAATTGTGCCTTCGCCATGTTCCATTCGCGCGGCGGCATTTTCCACTCTTTCTCCGATCGGTTCAAGATCAGATACAGCAGCTTGGTCGCCGCCTCGTCGTTGGGAAAGTGGCCCCGCGCCCGTACTGCGCGGCGGAGCTAGGAATTCAAAGCTTCAATGGAATTTGTCGTATAGACGATCCGCCTGACTTCATCGGGGAAGGCGAAGAATGGAATGACCTCGGGCCATGCCCGGCGCCAGCTCTGGCCGATGGCCGGATAACGTTGCCCCCAGAAGCTGGCCTCGAAGGCCGTCAGTGCCTCCTGGGCGGCCGCAGCATCGACGGCACGGTAAGATGGCCTTCAGTGCCGTTCCGAGTGTCTTACGGTCTTTCCACGCCACGAAATCCATCGAAAGGCAGGGATCATGCTTTATTGCGAACGATTTTGAACGCACCTGCATGAAGACGAAGATTATTCATCGCACGACACGGCCTTATACACCTCAAACGAACGGTATGGTCAAACGCTTCAATGACCGTATTGCCAGTGAGGAACGCGGCATCAATGTCGCCGGTCACGCTGGCCTTGAAATCCTGCTGACCGGCTTTAACTGTGACTGCAATCGATGACCGCATCCAACTCAAGCCGGCTCTCGCCAGCCCCCTTTACAAGCCAGCGGCGCAGGACGGCCTTATGGCTAAAGTCGATGACGTACTACATTATGCCAATGATGTATCGCAACCAGACAGCTAGTCATCAGTTAAGAGCTTTATCATATTTCTTGGTAGGCTTGGAAAGATCGGCCGCTTACAGGCTGCCGTGATAATCAACCTCGAAGACGCGAATATTGTCACGGTCAACATGATTCATTTCATCAGGAATAATTCTTTCTCTGACGGGTTCGCTCATCCACTTTGCGAACCATTGGTCCGCTGAGCTCCGATCTTCGAACCTAATTTCAGTGATTACGTCGAAACCAAGCGGTGGATCATTTTGAGTTAACGTATACGAATACGGCGTCTGAAGATAATTACGCCGATAAAAAACTAGCGGTGGCATAAGCTTTTGGACAAGCGGAACATGAACATCTTCGTAATAATCTACAAATTGTTGTTGAGTAAGTCCCTTCTTACGAGGAATCAATATCAGGAATACGATCATAGGATTTCTCCCTTATGTTCTTGCGGGGTCCACAATATGGGCTCAGTGTGATGGAGGTTTGCCGTCCGTCGCTTGACGGGATGGTCGTGGGCAGAAGGCATCATGTTCTTGCGCAAAATTGACCCAGGAGGTGGTGATACCGTGACCAGACTTAGCTATAAGATCGGCAGTTTCTCGCCTAATTGACAAAAGACTGTTTGTTGGTCGACCATCTCAGCTATGCGTCCAGCCTCCATCAACGACGATATTTTGCCCCGTTATGAAGCTCGCGTCGTCGGAAAGCAGAAAAGAGACTGTGCCTGCATAATCGTCGGGAACAGCGACCCGCTTTATGCACTGCAATTTCGCCAAGGGCTCCAAAAGCTCTCGCCGCTGGGGTTCATTCTCCACCGTCTTGGTCCTGGTGATGCTCGGGGCGACGCCGTTGACAGTTATGCCCCAATCCCCGACTTCCCGGGAAAGCGAGCGCACGAACCCGATTACCGCACCTTTACTCGCGACATAGTGGGTCAGGTTGGCGACCCCTAACTGAAACGTGTTGGAGGTAATGGCGACTATACGGCCCCATCCACGCGACCGCATGCCCGGCAAAAACGCCCGCACCAGAAAATAGAGCGAGTCGATATTGACCGCGAAGACACGGCGCCATTCGCCAAAATCGATCTCGTCTACGGGTTTCATCGGATAAATGCCGGCGGCGTGGACAATCGCATCGACTTCGATACCCCGTGTGGCGATATCCGACGCGAAATCCGCAATTGACCGGCTATCTGTGAGATTGCAGCGAAGCCACTCAACCGTTCCCTGAGCGCCAGCTGCAAGCGCAACGCTTTCGCTCGCGTCGGCGACATCGCAGATCAAAATATGAGCGCCTTCCTCTGCGAGGCGGTGGACGAACGCCTGTCCGATGCCGTTGCTCCCTCCCGTCACTATGATAGTCTTTCCGGAATGGCGTTTTTCCTCATGCTGCGGAGCATTCGCCATCAGCCTATCCTTTCGTCGAGCAAGCCCTGGTCCGCGTCGGAGTCACGGGCGGCGGCCCTAATTTGGGAAGGCGCGGTGAGGCTGTCACGGCGCCTCACGGCGACCTGGGAAAACGGCAGCATCATGCCGAAATGGGCGCGATTAGAAGGGACGAATTCTCGCCATCGTCTTCGATCTCATCCGGCGAACCCGACTCTTCAAGGATAAGTTTGCGCATGATTCTGCGTGCCTGCAGGGCGGCCCGATCGCCTTTGTTGATGACGGGCGTCATGGTCAAAATGTCCCAGTCGCTTCCCATATTGGACTGAACCGCCTCAATGATGCGCCGATCCTGCTCGAAGGCGAAGGTCTGGGCCTTACGCCAGAAGTCGATCGCGGTCGTATCGCCGTTGTGGAACGACAACGAAGTTCCGTAGAAATAGTGGGTCGTCGTTGCCGTCTCGGGCGTTATGGCGTCCATGCTCAGCAACTGAAGACCCTGTTCGCGCTTGCCACCGACGGGCATGACGCCCACGTCAAGCATGAGATTGGACGCAGGCTCCCAGTGCATATCGATCCAGAAATCGACATTCCCCTGGGCCCATGGATCTCTGATAGTCTCGGCCCAGCCTGCAACCATGGGAGCATCCGGGACGAACCAGCGATCCACCAGGCCCCGGTCGGTTCGCTCCGTTTTGCTGGTCGTTCGATCGGCAAGTTCGGGGTCGCCCAATATACCTTCGTGCACGAAATTGATGTGAGAGAGATCTAGCAGGTTGTCGACAACCAGTAGGTAATTTCCCTTCACATGCATATATTGCGTATCGGCGCGCCAATCCGGATGATCATAATACCACCAGTCCGGTATGAGATTGGCATCCGCATCGGTCGCCAGTCCCATCCAGATCCAGATCATGCCGTGGCGCTCTTCCAACGGATAGGCGCGTACACACGCATTAGGATGCAGCTTTTCGTTCGGCTGGGTTGGATTGTTGAGGCACTTGCCGCCGCGTCCAAATTCCATACCGTGATAGCCGCAGGCGATACCCTCGTGCGTCATCCGGCCGACAGAAAGGGGCGCAAAGCGGTGCGGACAACGGTCTTCCAGCGCCAACGCCTCGCCGGCGCGTGTTCTGAATAATACGACCTTCTCGTTTAGGAACGTCCTCGCAAGCGGTTCTAGCCGCGTCACCTCTCGCGAATATGCGGCCAAATACCAACGGTTCTTAAGAAACATCCCGCAATCCTTTCCACCTGCTTTACCAATACCGTTCGGCCCAACGCGGAAGCCTTCAGCCGCCAGCGACCGGATGACATGCTCTTCCAGCTCGGGCTGGACCAACCATGGACATTCGGGCCCGCGTGGACGGACTTGCGTCATTGTTTTGGTGGACCCTTGTATCCCTGGGGGGTTTCTTCACCTTTCTTATGGCTGGAAATGACGGTCTGCGGTGACACCGCATTGGCATTTTTGGCCCAGAATGGATTGCCTCGGCCCCCTCGTTGGCAAGTGCCGTGCGACTGATCCGTTGAAGGAAGTCGCCGCCCAGATCTGACTTCAACTGATACGAATACGGAAAATGAGTGCCACCTCGAACCCGTCGGGTTGATCAGGTTGTTTGACGTCTTGGCGCCGGAGCCCGGTCCTTAAGGCCAGGCTCGCATCGGTTTGTGGGACATCTATCCTTCGACAAAAGATAGGTGCGTGCTTGAAGGGCGGTGCGCAACCTCAGACCCCCAAGCACTTAGAACTCCGAGAGAGGGTAACATGGAAGTTGCATTGTTCGTTCCGCCAACCGTGGGCCCCGCTGAGGAGTTGATGAAGGGCCTCGCTGGGCGGCGCACTGACTTGTACCAGGTGATGCTCAAGAACCTGGTCGAGATCGCCCAGTATATCGACGAGTTCGGGTATTATGGGATAGGATTCACGGAGCATCACCTTTCCGTTGAAGGAATGACGTTGTCGAATAGTCCGGCGATGCTTGGAACATATCTCGGATCAAGAACCAAGAATTTGAAGTTCGGCGCGATGGGATACGTCCTTCCCGTTGCCGATCCGCTACGGGTAGCCGTGGAAGTATCGATGCTCGATCAGATGACCCAAGGGCGGGCTTTTGTCGGTTTCGCGAGGGGTATCCAGACGCGCTGGATCAATACAATGGCCCAGCATCGTTATTCTCTCAGTGATAATATCACAGATCCGCAGCGCTATGACGATGATCGGCGACGGCTATTTTATGAGAATCTTGAAATTATTCTGAAGGCTTGGGACAATGACACGTTTTCCCACAAGGGCGAATTTTGGACGATCCCGGCGCCCCGCACGGATTGGCCGGCACAACGCATGACGAGGGAAATGGGCGGCCGCAGCCTGGACGCCGAGGGCAACCTGGTCGAGATCGGCATCGCGCCGGCGATGTATAACCGCAAGCGGCCACCAATGTTCGAACCCTTCTCCGTCAGCAACCGGTCCATCGAACTTGCAGCAGCAAACGGGCTGATTCCGATTGGGATCATGTGCGACCCAGGCATTGTCTCTGAGCAGGTGGACGCGGCGCAGCGCGGATGGGAAAAGGCGGGGGTGTACACCAAGCGAGGCGAAAAGCTTGGATTCGCGCGTTATATGATCGTTGGCGAGACCGACGCGGAGGCGCGCGAATTTGCGGAGCTCGCCATGTTCGAATGGACCTATTTTTTTGCGCAGTTCGGCTACAATGCAGTTCTGGCAAAGCCGGGAGAGGACTGGAAGTCAATTCCCTCGACGGTTGAAAAGTTCATCGAACGCGGGATCCTCTTCTGTGGCAGTCCCGACACGGTGAACCGCCAGCTCGAGGCCGCGTTCAAATTTATGCCTGTCGAGTATCTGTGGCTCTTCACGCCAAACGAGCTTCTTCCACAAGCGAAGATGATGAAACATCTGGACTTGCTCACCCACAAAGTCCTTCCGAACTTCACCGACCGGATCGGTCATAGCCGATCGAAAAACGCGGCCTAAGGAGGGCAATATGGGACAGCAGTATGAAAGCCTGTGGAGTGACATCCACCGCAGTTCGTTCACGCAAGCCTATGTCGATGCGGCCGGTATCAGGACGCGCTATATTCAGGCAGGTCCTGACACGGCGCCGACGGTTATCTTCTTGCATGGTACGGGCGGGCACGCCGAAGCATTCCTGCGCAATCTCGACGCGCATGCGGCACATTTCAACGTGTTGCTCGTCGATTATCTCGGTCATGGTTGGACCGATAAACCGGCTATTGACTATGAAATCCCGGATTACGTCAAGCACCTAGCCGATTTCATGGATGCTGTCGGCGTCAAATCGGCATCGCTGTGCGGAGAGTCGATGGGGGGCTGGATCGCTGCTGCCTTTGCAATCGCACACCCGGCCAGGGTCGATCGGTTGATCCTTAATACGATGGGCGGTTCGACGATGAACGCGACCGTCAGCCAGACCGTCATCGACAAGACGATGGCGGCGGTGGAGGATCCCGCGGCGCATGTTCGCGCACGGCTCGAATGGCTGATGGCCGATCCGAAGGTCGTGACCGACGACCTGGTCGCGTGTAGGCAGCGGATATATGCCCAACCCGGCATGCGCGAGACCATGCGCAAGATCCTTTGTCTGCAGGAGCCCGAACCGCGGTTGCGGAATCTGATGACAGAGGATAACATGTCGAAAATCAGCGCCCCGACCCTGGTTGTTTGGACGACCAAGGATCCGACGGCATCGGTCGAGGTCGGCGAGCGCATCGCGAGTTGGGTCCCCGGGGCGCAATTCACCGTCATGGCGGATTGTGGACATTGGCCGCAATATGAGGATCCCGACACCTATAACAGGTTGAGCGTTGAATTTTTGCTGGGGCGTGCGGTTCAGGAGGCGGCGTAATGGGCGTTGAACTCCTCTGCACCTCACACTCGCCGCTGATCAATGTCGACGGTCAGGCGCCGGCGGAGCCCACGTCGCGCGTGGACGATCTTTTCGGGACACTCGCGGGTGACCTGGCAACGCGGCCGCCCAAGTTCGTGATCCAGTTCGGCAATGATCATAACAGCGGCATGGCTCTAAAGCTCATGCCACCCTTCATGGTTGCGCTGCGTGCGCGCGCTGTAGGCGACTTCGATACGTCGCAGGGACCGATGCTGGTCGACGAAGCGACCGGCCGGGCCCTGGTCAAGTACCTGCACGGGGCGGGTGTGGACGTCGCCACATCCTACGACGCCTATCTCGATCACGGATTTGTCGTCGCGCAGGATCGCCTGTTCGGTGGTATCGACAAGATACCGGTGATCCCGATCTTCATCAACTGCGGCGGTGATCTACGGACACCTCTCGATCGCGTGCTGGCCCTCGGCACGGCCGTCGGCGAATTTATCCGCCGGGAGCACGCCGCGGACGATGTCCTGATCCTGGGCTCGGGCGGATTGTCGCACGACCCGCCACTTCCAGACTTCATGACTTCGGACGGGATCATGCAGCAACGCATGATCGACGGCACGCAGTGGACGGCGCAATCGCTGCGGGAACGCACAGAGCGCGTATCGGAGATGGGACGCGAGCATGCCCTCAATGGCGGTGGTCTGCAGGCGCTCAATCCCGGCTGGGACCGAATGATCCTGCAGCATCTGGCGGCTGGGCGATTGGAAGACATTGCAGCGATGGACGACGCCGAGGTCGTTCGCCTGGGCGGCCGGGGAGCGAGCGAGATCCGTAACTGGCTAGCAGCCTTTGCTGCGCTCAGAGCGGTTCGGGGAAGCTATTCCGCGGAGGAACTGTACTACGAGGCGGTTCCGGCCTGGATTGTTGGTTTTGCGGCAATGCGTGCACGGGCTTGCATCGCCTAGATATATGAGGGCTGTAATGTACATCGATCCAGCGGCTCGGTCCTTCCTGGCCGAACTCGAAAATTCCTCAGAACCGGCTCCCGAAACGATCGCAGAGCAGCGCGTCGCCTTTAGCGCGCTGTGGCGATCGATGGCGCCGCCGGCGCCGGATGTCCATGAAATTGTAACACTGACCATTCCCGTGGAATCCGGTTCGATCGACTGTCTGGTCTACCGCCCCCGCGCATCCAGCGCGGCCCTTCCTGCTGTGATATTCTTTCACGGCGGAGGCGGAATCACGCTCTCGCCTGAGGATTTTGACGCGACAAGCCGCATGCTGGCCCTTGATGCCGATTGTGTGGTGATCGTTCCGCGATATCGGCAGGCCCCTGAACATCCTTTTCCGACACCGCTCGAAGATTGCAGTGCAACCCATAGCTGGGTGGGCGCCCATGCCGGCGAGTTCGGCATCGACCCGGACCGCATCGCCGTGGCAGGCGATAGCGCGGGCGGATATCTGGCCGCAGCGGTCTGCCAGGAAGCAAAGCGTCACCGTCAAAGGGGGCCGCTGGCACAGATACTCCTATATCCCATGCTCGATATGGCCGGCGCCGCACCCAGCAGGTTCGATCGCGCTTATTTCGTGACGGAAGAGGCCCTGAAACGCACCGTCGACCTACACTTTGGCGATGCAGTTCTGGATCCACGGGCATCTCCGTTGCGCGAGCCCGACCTGACCGCTCTCCCGCCGGCATTGCTCATCACGACCGACCTTGATCCGTTGGTTGATGAAGGTCGCGCTTATGCCCATCGGTTGCGCGCCGCCGGCATACCGGTCTCCTATTTCTGCTATGAGGGGCAAGTCCATGGTTTCTTCTCCTTTGGAGGGCGCATGGAAGAGGGGAACCGGTGCGTGGCGCATGTCGCAAGCTATCTGCGGCACGCCTTTGATCGATTCCTGCCGGCTCGCTGAGAAAACCGGGCCATGCGGGAACGAATGGATTGCGTGGTCGTCGGCGCCGGCGTCGTAGGGCTGGCCGTCGCGCGCGCCTTGGCTCTGTCAGGACGCGAAGTTTTGGTGTTGGAGCAAGAGAACATTATCGGCAGCCATACCAGCAGCCGGAATTCCGAGGTTGTTCACGCGGGCATTTATTACACGCCGGATTCACTCAAGGCCCGGCTCTGTCGGCGCGGTCGCGATCTCCTATACTCCTATTGTATCGAGCGCGGGCTGGGTCATTCCCGCTGTGGCAAACTCATCATTGCTGTCGATCCGGACCAGCTGGAGAAGCTCGAGGCCGTAAGTGCCTATGCCGCACGCAATGACGTCCACGATCTCGTTCGCGTGTCCGGTGCGGAAATCGCGGAGCTGGAACCCAACGTCGTGGCGATAGCGGGCCTGCTCTCTCCCTCAACTGGGATCGTCGACAGCCACGCGCTGATGACGAGCTATGAAGGCGATATCGAAAATAGCGGCGGGATGGTTGTCTGCCGGTCCCGCGTCGAGCGCATCGAGCAATCCGGCGGCGACTTGATATGCTATCCTGGCGATCCGGACGGTATCGAAATCGCGGCGCGGACCGTCATCAATGCAGCAGGGCTGTTTGCCCAGGACCTCGCCAACTCGACCAGCGGCCTACATGAGGCGCAAATTCCGCGTCAGCATCTGGCAAAGGCGCATTACTACACGCTCAATGGCCGGCAGCCGTTCAAGCGACTCATCTATCCTGCCAACAACAAGGATGGTGGGCAGAGCATCCATGTAACAATCGACCTAGGCGGTCAGGTGAAATTCGGTCCGGACATGCGCTGGGTGTCCACGATCGATTATGATTTCGATGACAGCAAACGGCAGGATTTCATCGCGGCAATCAAGAGCTACTATCCCACCCTCGATCCTGAAAACCTGGTCCCGGGCTATACGGGGATTCGTCCGCGAATATTCGGCCCGTCAGAGGAAACCGCCGATTTTCGTATCGACGGCCCCTCCGTCCATGGTGTGGAAGGGCTCATAAACCTATTCGGTATCGAATCCCCGGGCCTGACCGCAAGCATGGCCATCGGCGACTATGTATCGCAGATGGCCAAAACCGCTATTCGGGGCTGAAGTTCAAGGCCAGCCCCGGCCGCGGCCACTTCAGCTTGACCAGCTGGCCCATGCAGCCGAGCGTGACATAGGCCGTGCGCCGATCGCTTCCGCCGAAGCAGATATTTGTCGTTCCGGGGTCCGGGAGCGGGACATGTTCGACGAGATTTCCCTGAGGATCGATCACTGTGATGCCGCCGCGCGCGAGCGTCGCAACGCAAACGTTCCCACATTCTTCTACCGCCAGTGAATCGTACAGATCGAATCCTGGGGCACCATAGAGAAGCGATTCACCATTGAGAAGTCCGGCCGGAACTGCTGCGCGTCCCGGTTCGGGTAAATTATACCGCCATACACGGCCGACCATTGTTTCCGCGACATAGAGCCATTGTTCGTCGGGCGACAGCCCGACACCATTGGCGTGGCTGCAGGGATAGACTTGTTCAGATATGAAACTCCCATCTGCTTTCGCATAATAGACGGCGCCGACGTCTTCAGTGCGCGCACGGCGCTTTCCATTGTCGGTGAACCACATGCCACCGTGGCGGTCGAAGACCAGATCGTTCGGCGCCTTGAGCGGCTCACCCTCACAGTGGGTATAGAGCGTCTCGACCTGACCGGTATCGAGGTCGACAGCCTGAATGGATCCGCCTCGGTATCCCGCAGGCTGATGGCCGGGAATCAACATGCCGTCACGCTCATGCCATTCCATACCGCCATTGTTGCAGACGTAGCACCGCCCATCTGGACCGATAGCCAGGCCATTGGGTCCGCCACCGAGATCAGCGACGACGCTGACTTTGCCCTCCGGGTCGACACGACTGACTGTTCCGCGCTCGATCTCGACAAGCAGGATACTCCCATCGGGCATGGCGATGGGGCCTTCCGGAAAGCGCAAGCCATCTGCGACAACCTCATAATGCATCTGGATCTCCTCTTTTTGGGATCGCCTGTATGATGCGCGAACGTGCGCGTCTCACCATCCGAAAGGAGGGATGTGTTGCTGGTCAAAAGTTAGGTGCGTGCGTCCAGAAGCTCCTGTCTAAACTTCTGAGCGCCCCAAGATGGATCGAGGAGGGGAATATATGACAAGAATGCTCGAGGATAAGATTATCATCGTCACGGGTGCCGGGTCCGGCATGGGTGCGGCTGCGGTAAATATATTTGCTCGGGAAGGGGCGCATGTGGTGGCCGTCGGGCGCACCGCGTCGAAGCTTCCACCCGGGCGGGATCGTAACGGCGATATCCCGGCCGTTCTTCCGTTCGTGGCGGATGTCTCAAAGGGAGATGAGGTCAAGCGACTCGTCGAAGCGACCGTGGCGCGGTTCGGAAGGCTGGACGGTGCATTCAACAATGCCGCGATTGACGGGGTGATCGCCAAGACCGCCGATTATCCCGAGGAGGAGTGGGACCAAGTCATCGCGATCAACCTCAAGGGTGCCTGGAACTGCATGCGGTATCAGATTCCCGCGATGCTTGCTTCCGGCGGCGGCGCGATCGTGAACAACGCATCGAGCCTGAGCGAGGTCGGCCAGTTTTCCATGCCAGCCTATTGTGCGTCGAAAGCAGGGCTGGTCGGCCTCACCAAAGCGGCTGCTCTGGACTACGGGGCTTCCGGTATCCGCGTGAATGCGCTGTCACCCGGCGTAGTGCAGTCGCCGATGCTGCAGATCCAGATCGACGCAAATCCTCAAATTCGGGACATTCTTGTCAGTCGACAGGTAATAGGCCGGCTTGGAATTCCTGAGGAACTCGCCGAGGCGGCTGCATGGATGTTGTCGGATCGTGCCAGCTTCATGGTCGGCGCCAATGTCGCAGTGGACGGCGGTTATCTCGCGCTCTGACGCGCTAAATATTTTTCGGAGAAGTCAAAGATTATGTCTGACCACGATATTTCGCCCAGTCTGGCGCCCGAGGAGACTTGGCAAGATCAAGTCCTGAACGTCTTGAAGGATCATGGGGTCTCATTGATCAGCTATGTCCCGGACGCCGGTCATGCAGCGGCAATTCGGGGTGCGATCGCTGACCCCGATATCGAAGCGGTTTCCCTCACCACCGAAGAAGAAGGAATAGCGGTCAACGCCGGCGCGTGGCTGGGTGGCCGCCGTGCCGCATTGCTCATGCAGTCGAGCGGCGTCGGTAACTGCATCAACATGCTCTCGCTGATCCAGATCTGCCGCTTTCCGTTTCTCACCATCGTTACGATGCGCGGTGAATGGAATGAATTCAATCCATGGCAGGTCCCGATGGGGGCGAGCACGCCGGCCGCTTTCGAACTCATGGGGGTCCGCGTTCTTCGAGCGGACAGCGCCGATGATGTGGCGCCAACCATCGCGTCGGCGGCAAACTTGGCTTTCTTGGCAAGCATACCCTGCGCCGTGCTCATTTCGCAGCGTGTCATCGGCTCCAAGGTCTGGACGAAGTAATGAAGGGAATGGAAATGGGTTCAGCGCTTCTGGAGCGTCGCGATGCTGTTGTCCGACTGTTGTCGGAGCGGTCCGGTGCGATCGTCGTCTCGGGTCTCGGCTCGGCCACTTATGATGTCGCGGCCGCTGGGGACAATGACCGGAATTTCTATCTTTGGGGCGCAATGGGTGGGGCCGCGATGATCGGGCTCGGTATCGCGCTGGCGCAACCGGACGTCCCGGTCATTGTAGTTACCGGCGATGGTGAGATGTTGATGGGGCTCGGGGGTTTTGCAACCATCAGCCAAAAGAACCCAGCTAACCTGACCGTTGTCGTGCTCGACAACGAGCTCTACGGGGAGACAGGCGAGCAGCACAGCCATACGTCCAAAGGCGCTGACTTGGGCGCAGTTGCTGCGGCATGTGGAATCCGCGACGTGCGAACCGTGCGGTCGTTCGATGAGCTCGCTGTCCTGGCTGCCCGCAGCGGAAGCGTTGGCGAGGCGACCACCGTCGCAGTGGTCAAGATTGATCCAGGTGAAACGCCGCGCGTTCTTCCCTCCCGGGATGGTGCGCTGATCAAGACGAAGGTGCGCGCTTCGCTTGGCTTGGACAGCATGTAGGGCGCCGATCATGGTGCCTTTCGATCGAAGTCTTTCGGGTTTGCGTATTGTGGAGGTCGCGTCATTTGTCGCCGGACCATCAGCGGGTCTTCATCTGGCTCAGCTTGGTGCCGACGTTATTCGGGTTGAGGATAAGGACGGGGGCCCGGATTTCCGACGATGGCCCCTTTCGAACGACGGAGCGTCTTTCTACTGGGAAGGCCTTAACAAGGGAAAGAGATCGCTTGCGATCGACCTTCGCTCGAAGGACGGGCGTGGGTACGTCGAGGAGATTGTAACGGCGGCCGGCGACGGTGCGGGAATTCTGCTGACGAACCTTCCCGATAGGTCGTTTCTCAATCACGAAGAATTGGCGCTGCGTCGCCCTGACCTCATTTCGGTACGGATCGAGGGGTGGCCGAATGGCCGCACGGCTGTGGATTACACGGTAAATGCGGCGCTCGGTGTGCCACTTATAACCGGAGCTTCCGAAGGGCCCCCGGTCAACCACGTGGTACCCGGGTGGGATCTACTGATGGGTGCCTATGCGGCCTTTGTGGTGCTCGCTGCACATCGATTGCGCTGCCAGACAGGGCAGGGGCAGGAAATCCGGCTTGCCTTGGGGGATATCGCCGCCGCGAGCTTGGGGCATCTGGGAATGATCGCAGAAGCAGTGGCTGGGGATGGTGACAGGCCGCGTCATGGGAATAATCTGTTCGGCGCCTTTGGGCGGGATTTCATTACCGCCGACGGCGAACATATTATGATTGTGGCCGTTACGCCCGGACAGTGGAAAGCGCTTGTTGCTGCACTCGCGCTCGAGGATGCGGTCAAGACCCTCGAACAAAGCTGCGGGGCAAATTTTGCTGACGAAGCTAGCCGGTTTATCCATCGTGACGCACTCAACGCGCTCGTTTCAGGCGCCGTCGCGCGCCTGGCTTTGGCCGATCTCGAATCGCTGTTGCGTCGGCACGGGGCGTGCTTCGACGCCTACAGGCCACTTGCTGCGGCCGCTCGCGAAGTGGCCGGGCCGATTGCGGGCAATCCGATCTTTTCCGAGATCGAGCAAGTCAGCAAGGCGCGCTATCCCGTTGCGGCGACGATCGCCCGCTTTACCGGCGAGCGTCGCCCGCCTGCGCCGGCCGGGGAGCTCGGACGCGGCGGAGGGCGCTTGTTGATCGATCTTTGCGGGGCTCATCTGTCGATCGTCCAAGACTTGGTGCGGCGCAATATCCTCCGCGATCCGGAGGTGGGGGAATGATGTCGGGTCCAACAGGCGGAGAGGCGGACAGCATCGAGCGGGCATTTGGCGCCTTGAAGGCCGTGGAAAGCTACTGCCAGTCGGCTCTCGCCATATGCCGGGAGGATCTTGCGTATCAAGGCCAGCGCCCGCGCCATGGTCTCGCATGGACATTTGTGCTGGCCGAAGGATTGGTCGCACTGACGCGATGGGCCTCCGGGCTCCGCGCATTCGGAGCGCTGCAATCCATCGATATCGCGATCGTCGAGGCGGCCTTCCAGGAGTATCTGGGGCAGCTCATCGGCGGAATTCCCGTAAGCCAGCTCGAAATGATCCGGCCTGACGATGTCGGTGGCAGCGCGGATTTGCTTCGATCGGATCCGTCCGTTGCCTGGTTTTTGAGCGCAGCGCATGGCGCGAGGGGACGGTTGGCCGATGCGCTCCTGGAGGGCGCGCGACCCAGCGAGGGCACCGGCGACGAGACGATCGATGCCGTGCGCGACGTCCTGCGGCGCTTCTCGTCCGATCAGATCATTCCCCATGCTCAGACATGGCATTTGGAGAATGCTCTGCTGCCCGACGCCGTTCTCGAGAGCATGAGTGCGCTCGGTGTGTTCGGACTCCCGCTCTCCGCCGACTATGGCGGTACCGGTCTTGGCAAGCTGGCGATGTGTGTGGCGTCGGAAGAGCTCAGCCGTGGATGGCTTGCGGTGGGGTCGGTCGGTACGCGTTCCGAAATTGCTGGCGAATTGATCGCTCAATCCGGGACAGAAGCGCAGCGTGAACAATGGCTCCCGGGCATTGCTTCGGGGGCGGTCCTCCCGACAGCCGTTTTCACGGAGGCCGGCGCAGGGTCCGATCTCTCCGCTGTCTCGACGCGGGCTGTGAAGCTTCCGGATGGCAGGTGGCGCATCGATGGCACCAAATTGTGGATCACACATGCGGCGCGCGCAGACTTGATGGTGATCCTCGCACGCACCGACACATCCGACGAGTGCGGCCGGGAGCTAAGCATTTTCCTCGCGCCTAAACCCCGTAGCGTGTCGGGCCCGCGTTTTTCCATTCCGGGCCTTACAGGGTCCGAAATCGAAGTGCTAGGCTACCGGGGAATGAAGGAATATGAGCTAAGCTTCGATGGCTTCGAAGTGCCCGCAGACGGCTTGCTCGGAGGTGTCACGGGGCAGGGTTTCCGCCAACTCTTGGGAACGTTCGAATCGGCGCGGATTCAAACCGCCGCCCGCGCTGTGGGTGTGGCATCCAGAGCGCTGGACCTCAGCGTCGACCAGTCGAACCAGCGCGAGCAATTCGGCCGGAATATCGGAAAGTTCGAGCGGGTCGCCGACAAACTGGCGATGATGGCGACCGAGATCGTTGTGGCGCGCGAGCTCAGCTATCTGGCCGCCCGCCGAAAAGATGAGGGACGCCGCTGCGACCTCGAAGCGGGAATGGCCAAATTATTGGCTTCCCGAGCGGCTTGGTCGTGCGCCGACGGTGCCGTTCAAATCCATGGAGGCAGCGGATTTGCGCTTGAGGCGGAACCGAGCCGTTTGCTCTGCGATGCACGCGTCCTCAGCATTTTCGAGGGGGCAAGCGAGATCCAGGCCGAGATCGTCTCGCGCCGGATATTAGAGCGGAGCCTGAGGCAATGACGGGACTGGGACGGGAGCTGGAAGGTCTGACGGTCGTATCGATCGAGCAGGCGGTTGCCGCACCCTATTGCGGCCTGCTGCTAGCGGACGCCGGCGCGCGCGTCATCAAGGTGGAGAGGCCTGATGGCGATTTTGCACGCGCCTATGACAGCGCAGCGGACGGCGAGAGCAGCTATTTCATGTGGCTGAACCGGGGGAAGGAGTCGATCGCGCTCGATCTGGATATTCCGGCCGACGGCGATCTCCTGGCCGGAATGCTCGATCGCGCGGATATCTTCCTCCACAATCTCTCACCTGGCGCGCTGGAACGGCGTGGCTTCGGACATGAAGCTCTCGGCCGGACAAACCCCAGATTGGTGAGCTGCGAAATCACCGGTTACGGGCGCGCCGGGGCCGCCGCGGGCATGAAGGCCTATGACCTGCTCGTGCAAGCCGAGACGGGGCTGTGCTCCATTACCGGTACACCCGACGGGCCCGCGCGGGTAGGTGTTTCATTGTGCGACATCGCTACCGGATTGACGGCCTTTTCGGGGATCCTGCGGGCGCTGTTGCGCAGAGCGGTTACGGGGCAGGGCATGGCGCTGTCCGTATCGATGTTCGACGTGCTGGCCGATTGGATGAACGTGCCTCTGCTGCATTGGCGCGCGACGGGACAGCTCCCCCCGAGGCTCGGCGTTTCGCATGCGACGCTTGCCCCTTATGGTCTTTACTCGGTGCAGGATGGCACCTTGCTGATAGGCGTTCAATCCAATCGAGAATGGGCGGCTCTTTGTAGCGACGTTCTTGGCAAGCCCGAGCTGACGCAGGATCCGCGCTTTTTAAGAAATGACGATCGCGTCTCGAACCGGAGTGCGATGGATGAAGAAATCGGGCCCATTTTTGCACGAATGATCAAGTCGGAGCTCATCGCGCGGCTGGATGGGGCACGGATCGCCTACGCAAATCTGAACGATATCGAACAGCTGTCGAACCATTCCCAGCTCCGCCAGATCGAGGCCCGGCTTGGCAGCGCGCGGGTCAGCATCGCCGATCTGCCGATCGTCACCGATCAACGTTCGCGTGACGTGCCGGCGCTCGATGCGCATGGCGCCGCCCTTCGGCATGAATTTAAAAAGGAAAATGAGGATGGCTGAAACATTGCAACGCTACCGCATGGTGATCGCAGGCGAATATGTCGACCCTATCGCCGGCGACTGGTTCGAAACCGAAAATCCCTATGGCGGCAAGCCATGGGCGCTAATTCCGCGAGGTGATGCCGCCGACGCAGACCGGGCGGTTGCGGCCGCCTCCGCGGCGTTTCCCGGGTGGAAGTCCCTGCGACCCTCCGATCGGGGGCGCTTGCTCATGCGCCTTGCCGATCTTATCGAGCGCGATGCCATGCACCTCGCCGAGGTGGAGGTTCGCGACAATGGCAAGTTGCTCGCCGAGATGTCGCTCCAGACGCGCTACATGGCTGAATGGTATCGCTATTATGGAGGTCTGGCCGACAAGATAGAGGGTTCGGTGCTACCTTCCGACAAGGAAGGCGTTTTCACGTTTCTCCGTTACGAACCGATTGGCGTTGTGGCGATGATTACGCCATGGAACTCTCCGCTTTTCCTTCTTGCCTGGAAGCTTGCGCCCGCCTTGGCTGCGGGAAACACCGTCGTCATCAAGCCCTCCGAGTTCACATCGGCCTCGACCATCGAGTTGATGTCTCTCATCGCCGAAGCAGGCATTCCGGCCGGTGTGGTCAATGTGGTCACCGGTTTTGGCGCCGACGTGGGCGCCGCATTGGTCGGACATCCGGCGGTTGCAAAGATCGCCTTCACCGGCAGCGATGGCGCGGGGCAGACGATCAACGAGAAGGCGGCACGCGATTTCAAGCACGTCACGCTGGAGCTCGGTGGAAAGTCTCCGAACATCGTGTTCGAGGATGCCGATCTGGATGTGGCGGAGGCGGGTGTCTTGTCAGGCATCTTCGCCGCAGCGGGTCAAACCTGCATTGCCGGCTCGCGGCTTCTCGTTCACCGATCGATCCACGATGCCTTGGTCGAGCGGTTGATCGTTTCGGTGCGGCAGATCAAGCAAGGCGATCCGATGGACGCCGAAACTCAGATGGGTCCGATTGCCACGGGGCCGCAGCACGCGAAAATTCTTGCATGCATCGAAGCCGCGCGCAGCGAGGGCGCGATATGCGTTGCCGGCGGGTCAACCATCCCTGACGATGGCGTGCGCGGAAATCTTTTTGTCGAACCGACCATATTCACCGGCGTGCACAACCGAATGGGGATCGCGCAGAATGAGGTGTTCGGTCCCGTGCTCGCGGTCATCCCCTTCGATGACGAGGACGAGGCCGTCGCGATAGCGAACGATAGCCGCTTTGGTCTGGCAGCCGGAGTTTGGACCAGGGATATGGGCCGCGCGCTGCGCATGTCGGAGAAGCTCGAGGCCGGCACCGTCTGGATCAACACATATCGGGCCGTCAGTTTCCTCGCGCCTTTCGGGGGCTTGAAGCGAAGCGGATTGGGACGCGAAAGCGGCATTGAGGGGATCAAGGCCTATCTCAAGTCCAAGACCGTCTGGATCGCGACCGACGTGAAGCCAGCCAACCCCTTTGTCCTGCGGTGATGCAAATGATCGAAGATCGAAATCGCTTCAGCGACATTCGCGAAGAAGTCGCGAAACTCTGTGGCGGGTTTCCGGGCGAATATTGGCGCGCTCTCGATCGTGCGCAGGCCTATCCTTCGGAGTTTGTCGAAACCGTTACGCGTGCCGGCTATCTGGGGGCGCTCATTCCAGAAGAATATGGCGGTGCCGGATTGCCGTTGGCCGCGGCAGCGGCAATTTTGGAGGAGATCCAGCAAGCCGGCTGCAACGGTGCTGCTTGCCACGCACAGATGTACGTGATGGGGACGGTGCTCCGGCATGGCTCGGAGGCTCAAAAGCAACGCTATCTGCCGAAGATTGCCTCCGGAGAGCTACGGCTTCAGGCCTTTGGTGTTACCGAACCGACGAGCGGCACGGACACCGCCGCCCTGAAGACCTTCGCGCATCGGGACGGAGACAGCTATATCATCAGCGGTCAGAAGATCTGGACCTCGCGCGCGGCGCATTCGGACCTGATGATCTTGTTGGCGCGCACGACGCCGATAGCGGATGTCGCCCGCCGCCACGATGGCCTCTCGTTGTTCATCGTCGATATGCGCGAGGCCGGCGACCGGCTCACAGTGCGGCCTATACGAACCATGATGAATCATTCGACGACGGAAATCTTCATGGATGAAGTGCGCGTGCCGGCGGAAAACCTCATCGGCGACGAGGGGAAGGGCTTTCGCTACGTTCTTTCAGGAATGAATGCCGAGCGAATCCTGATCGGTGCCGAATGTATCGGCGATGCCAAATGGTTTATCGACCGGGCTTCAGCCTATAGCCGGGAACGCGTCGTTTTCGACCGGCCGATTGGCCGCAACCAGGGCATCCAGTTTCCGATCGCAAAGGCTTATGCGCAGATGCGCGCCGCGGAATTGATGGTTCGCGAAGCGGCCGATCTGTACGATCAGGCCCAGCCTTGCGGCGCGGAGGCGAATATGGCGAAGATGCTGGCGGCGGATGCGTCCTGGGCTGCCGGCGAGGCTTGCCTGCAGACCCATGGCGGCTTCGGCTTCGCTGAGGAATATGACGTCGAGCGCAAATTCCGTGAAACCCGCCTCTACCAGGTCGCGCCGATCTCGACGAATATGATCCTCTCCTATCTCGCCGAACATGTGCTCGATCTTCCCCGGAGCTATTGAGTGATAGAGACGCCGGACCATGCGCATCTCGCCGGTTGGATCGGTCGGGAGGAGACACGGACGGATCTGCTGTCGCCCACCGTGGCGCGCGGCCTGGCCGCCATCCTGCAGGAGAGGCCCGTCCGCGCCGTGCCCTTGACGGTCCATTGGTGCCTTGCGCCTGCCATTGTCGGACTCGACCAGACAGGAGAGGACGGGCATCCGCGCCGAGGTGGTTTCCTGCCTCCGGTGCCGCTGCCAAGGCGGATGTGGGCCGGCGGCGAGGTGACCTTCGATGGTGACATAGCAATCGGAGACGCAATCGAACGTCGCTCCAGGGTTCGGGACGTGGCGTTTAAGCAAGGCCGTTCCGGACCGATATGCCTCGTCACCGTCGATCATGAGATTTGGCGCGAGGGCCGATGTCTGGTGCGAGAACGCCAAGATATCGTTTATCTTGAGCAGGCTGCTCCTTCGGGAGGTCAGCCGTCACCGGCGGCGTCCGTTCCCGAAACCCGGCGCGACATCGTCGCGACCCCGGAGTTGCTGTTTCGCTATTCAGCCCTCACGGCAAACAGCCACAGGATCCACTATGATCGCACCTACGCGCAGGAGCGCGAAGGCTATCGAGGTTTGGTCGTGCATGGCCCACTGCAAGCTGGGTTGCTTGCCAATTTCGTCGAAGAAGCATTGAACGTCCGGATAACGGGATTCTCCTATCGCGCTATTTCACCGTTGATCGATGGTACCTCGTTCGCCGTGTGCCTCTCGAGGCCCGACGACCGCCGCGTCGACTGCTGGACGATGGCGGCGGATGGTCGCACCTGCATGAAAGCGCACGCAAGATGGTGAGCGACGATATCGCGTGTGCGACGACCTTTCTGTTCGTTCCGGGGGATCGGCCGCAGCTGGTTGGTAAGGCGCTCACATCGGACGCGGCGTTCCTGATCGTGGATCTTGAAGATGCCGTGGACTCGACACGGAAACACCATGCTCGCGAGGCGATCGCCCAGCTCTCTCCGGATCCGCGGATCGGAATTCGGATCAATCCATGGGGCACTCCCGATTGGGAAAAGGATATCGCACTCCTCCAACATTGCTCCCCCTCCTTCCTCGTGCCGACGAAATGCGAATCTGCTGATGAGCTCCATGAGCTGCATGGGCGGATCGGTCGGAAGATGAATCTGCTACCACTCATCGAGACGGCGAGGGCGGTCGACCGGCTGACCGATATCGGTCAGGTAGAGGGCGTCGTGCGGCTATGCTTCGGCTCGATAGACATGGCGCTGGATCTCGATTGCGACGATGATTGGGAGCCCCTTGGGTGGATACGTTCCCAGCTGGTCTGGGCCAGCCGGGTCAGCGGACTCGCCGGGCCGGTGGACGGCGTGACAGTGGAGCTGAACGACGATGAAAAGCTCACCGCGGCGGCCTCGGCGGCGCGGCGTTGGGGATTTCGAGGCAAGCTTCTGATCCACCCGCGGCAGGTATCGATCGCCGCCGCTGCATTTCAGCCCTCCCGCAAAGAGCTGGATTGGGCTCGATCGATCGTTGCAGACGTGTCTGGCGATGGTGCGCGGGCTATCGGAGGGCAGATGATTGATCGGCCGGTGATCGCGCGTGCGCGTCGGCTTCTTCGGGAACAGGAAAGAAATCGCGTTAGCCCATCAAACCAAGCTGGCGCGCCTTGAACACCGCCTCAGAGCGCCGATTGACCCCCAACTTCATATAGATCTGCTGCAGGTACCATTTGACGGTACCCAAGGTCAGTCCGAGCTCTTGGGAAAGCTGATTGTTTGTCACACCCGTCGCCAGCATCAGCAAAATTTCCGCCTCACGGTTGTTGAGCGCTCCCAGCGGCCCATCGAGATCGGTGCGGCTGGTCACAGGCTTTGCGGGTGGCTTTCCACCTTTGAGCATCGCAACGATCTGCTGATGAAATATCCCGACAGTGTCATCGGCGCCCGTGTTTGTTATCTGCATCTCGGTGATGAACCGCTGTACTGCCGAATTTGCATCCGCAAATACGCGCGTAAACCCACCCGGTTGGGCGATCGTCAGTGCGCTGCGCAGGGTGCGATGGGCCGTCTTCGTTTCACCCTTGAGAAGCTGTACATGCGCGAGAAGCATTGAGAAATTAAGCGCGAATCGGGAACATCGGCGATCTTCGAAGAAACGCAGCCACCGTCGGAGCAAATGTTCGGCTGAACCAAGCTCATTGTCGATGATTGCAATCTGCGCCGCCGCATAGGCGTTGGCGACCGCGCGCGAGGTACTGCCGGCCGCAGGTTGCCAGCGATCGAGAGGGCCGACTAGATTGTGGACGATGGCCGCCTGGCGCGCCTCGGCAAAATCACCAGCTATGATTAGCAGACGAATGCGTTCCGCAAGAAGAATTGCATGAAGTCGCTCAAATTCGCGCGACAGAGCGATTTCGTCGCCTTCGTCGAGCACGCTCAGCGCCGCCGCCGTCGAGATGCCAGTCGCAATGCGGGCTTTGGTATAATAGCCCGCGACCAGTTGATCAACCATGCCGGTTCGCCCGGCGAGCGGGAGATAGTCGGTGATCAAATCGTCAGCGTCTTGAAGTTGGTCACGCTCATAGAGAAGGTCGGCGAGGTGAAGCGCCGGCATCGCCGCAATCGGGCTGAGTTTGCCGCTCACGTCTTGGGCGGTCGCCAGCGCTTCGCGAAAGATTCCGTGTGCGCGATCCAGATCCCCGGCCATGACGTGTGTTTCGCCGACAATGCAGTCATGCCACACGCAGCCCCACCGTCGATCATGTTCGACAAACAACTGCCGGGCGGAAGCGGCAGAGGTGACGGCCTTGGGATTGAGTTGCTCCCGCTCGGTATATATCAGCGTCGTCTGTACAACGGCTTGTTCGAACGGCGTGCAATTGCCAGGCATCTCAAGCCATTGGCGGCCGAGTGCATGAGCCCGCCCGGCATCATCCACCAAGCTCGAAAGATTCATTTCCCGATGGATGAGCTTGCGTTGGAGCATCTCGATGTCGAGACCGCGCGCGCGCCACCGATCTACGGTGCTTCCGTCCATGAGCGCCGCGCGCAATTCGCGAAGGACTCGCCGTGCGTCTCCGAACTGCCATGCCAAAGTAGACGCGTAGACTCGCGCGAGCTGTAGATTGGGGTAGTCGAACGCTATTTCCGGGGGGAGGGAGGTCGAGTAGCGCAGGAGCGTGGCGCCCTGACCTGTCTCTAGAAGAGCCAAAGCCACATCGTTGAGAAGCTCGACCGCGAGTTCAAGATCTTCGGACGCGAAAGCGTGCTGAAGCGCCTGTAAGGTCATGCCTTTCCCGGAAAACCAGGTGGCCGCGCGCCGATGCAGTTCATCCCGGTCAATAGCTGATCGGGCTAGCAGTTGCTGAAGGAGATCGGCAAAAAGCTGATGATAGCGAAACCAGTCAGGCTCCTCGAGCGCCTGCAGAAATAACTGTTGCGCCTCAAGCGCCGAAAGAATCTCTTCCGAATCGGTTCTGCCGGTCACCGCGTCGCACAAATCAGGATGCAGGTTCGACAGAATCGACGTTTGTAGCGCAAAGTCCATGAGATGTCCGGGAAGGCGATTAAGGACCTCATCCCGGAAAAAACTGTGAATGCTGCGGCTCTTACACTTCAGCAAAGTGTCGAGAATTGCCGGGTCGCGCCCTCCGGACATCGAGGTCGCGGCCAATTTCAATCCAGCCGCCCATCCTTCGGTCCGCTCCAGCAGCCCACGTACGACATCGTCGTCGGCAGTATTCCCGAGGTGGCGCTTGAATAGCTCGCGCGACTCTTCGAGATCGAACCGGAGATCATGGATGTCGATCTCGAGAACTTCGCCGCGGACGCGTGCTTTGCCAAGCTTGACGGCAGGGCGTGTCCGCGAGCAGATCGCGACATGGAGGTTGGAGCTTCCATGTTGAATGATAGTATCCAGGAAGGCGTGGATCTTTGGATCGGTCACGAAGTAGAAGTCATCCATGATGATGAGTATGTCCGATTGCACGCCGGTCAGAATATTCAGGAAGGAGATTGCTACGGACTCGAAATCGAAGTCCGCATGCGAGTCGGAAAAGCCGGCTAGGCGATCGTTGAGGTTGGCCGCACTCGCCCTCACTGACTCGATGAGATGTCTCAGAAACTCCGCCGGATCGTTGTCGGTTTCATCCAGGGTGAGCCACGTCATGATAGATTGATCGGTGGGTTGGGTGCCCGCCCAGGCACTTAGCGCGGTCGTCTTGCCATAGCCTGCGGGAGCCACGATCAGACTGAGATGCGCGTCGAAAATCCCCTCCAGCTTGGTGAGCAGCGATCTTCGGTCGACGAGAAAATCGGCCTTGACCTTTGGCGGCTTGAACTTGGTCGTGAGCGCGGGGCGCGGCGTCTGCAGACGAACTACCGGCTTCCGGCTCCGGCCAAGCGCCTCGGCAACGCCGGTATGAGGCTTTTGAGAGGCCGGGATAATGGTCATATCCACCGCCATCATGCTAATTGCGCGATGTTGAGACCCTGATCGCTGATGTAAAGGGGACTCGCGATTGGAGATAGATCCCGGCAGATTGTGGGTACTATATGTGCGCCTGAGCGTTCGAAGAGCGGGATCGACAGCCGCTCGGCGAGCCTGCCGCAGTGGCTTGCCGTACCGATATCGCCGCAATCATCTAGAATATCGCACCAAGCCAATGCCAGCGTTCCACGGTGCGCCTGTAGCGATCGTAACGCTGTATCGGCTAAAGGCTCTCCAGGCTCGAACCGGCTCGTCGCGAGGCTCGGCAGGACGTGTCCCGGGGTGACGAGCTCCCCGGCATGAGAATGTGAAGATCCCATCACGGCGATCGTGATTGCCCTTTCAGCTGCCGAAATGCCTGTTTCGCGGCAGGCCGTCGCCTCGACGGTGGTCAGGAAGCGACGTCCGGACGGTCTGGAGCCTGCCATTCGAGAAAGGCCGAGTTTCAAGGCGCGCTCTGCGAACACTGCGACGGTAACAACGCCCCGTCCATGGATCACCATCCGGTTGACGTCTTGGTCGGTCACGCTGGCAGCGTCCTGGAACAGGATGCCGGAGCCCGAGGTTCCAACCTGCCGGTCGATAAGGATAGCCAAGGAGGCTCCGTCATTATGCATTTTCATTTCTGGTCTCCGCCTGAACGGTTATGGGCGCTAGCGAGTAATTGTCCTTCGTGCAGAACCAACGGCGTGCCGCTCCCATCAGTGGCCTCCACAATCTCACCGATAAAGATTGTATGGGTGCCGACATCGAATTCGGCGCGCCGCACGCAGATGAAGGAACCCAAGGCGTCGGTCAGGCATGGGACGCCCTGCGGATTTGACCATTCGCCATGCAAAAAGCGCTCGGCAGCGAGCCGTGTCGAACCAAATTGGAGCGCAATATCCATATGATCGGAGGTCAGTGCCTGGACGCCAAACCTCTCGACTGCCATCAGTGCGCCATAAATCGACGCCGTGCGATTTACGCAAACCGCAAGAGTAGGCGGAGCAAGGGAGGCCGAAAAAACCGCCGTTGCGGTCATGCCAAAACGACCATCGGGCGTCGCAGCGGTCACGAGCCAAACCGGAGCTGGACCGGTACGCAGCGTTCGCCGCAACGAAGTGGCTATGTCATCGACATTCGTCACGGGGTGACCGTCTTCCTCTCCTTGGATTCGCCCATTTTGGGTCTGTAAGCAGGCTACGCCATTGTGGTTGTGGCTGCACCTACCTTTTAGCCGGTTACATTTGGCCGAAAGGTAGGTGGCGCGCTTCGGCTTCGCGATCAGGGTTCAGCCCGAAGAAAATTCTGTCGTGAGTTGGCGATGAGCAGTGCAAAAAACAAGAAATCCTTATCGCCCTATGCCGATGCGCTTTTTGGCGCTCTGGAAAGGCGTGATGCGATCCCGCCAATCGACGACGGCACGCTGTCGATCGACGATGCCTATGCGATTTCGCTCGATTTGCTGAACCGGCGCCGTGGGCGAGGCGAGCGGGTCGTTGGCAAGAAGATCGGCGTCACTTCGAAGGCGGTTCAATCGATGCTGGGTGTTAACCAGCCCGACTTCGGCTTCCTCACCGACAGGATGTGGGTAAAAGGAGAGACGATCGACATCACAGCCGCGGGCCTCATCCAGCCACGGGCTGAGGCCGAGATCGCTTTCATCCTTCGGGATTCGCTGCGCGGGCCCAGGATCACCGCCGAGCAGGTGATCGCAGCGACCGGCAGCATCGCGCCCTGTTTCGAGATCGTCGACAGCCGGATCGCCGACTGGAAGATCGGTATCATCGATACGATCGCGGACAATGCGTCGTGCGGTGTTTTCCTCCTGGGGGTGGAGCGCGCCGATGCGTCCGCACACGATCTTCCCGCGCTTCGTGTGACCGTGACAAAGAATGGAGAGCCGCTGTCCGAGGGCCTTGGTTCGGCGGTTCAGGGTTCCCCGGCAGAGGCTGTTGCGTGGCTTGCCAACACGCTCGGCAGCTACGGCGTAACGCTCGATGCGGGCGATGTGATCTTGTCAGGGTCGCTCGTGCCGCTGGAGCCCGCGGCAGCGGGCGATGTTTTTGAAATGGAATTGCACGGAATCGGGTGCTGTACGGCCCGCTTCGTCTGAGGAATTGAACATGGCACGACTCAAAGCAGCGATTATCGGATCGGGCAATATCGGAACCGACCTGATGATCAAGATGATCAGATATCCGCAGAACATGGAACTGGTGGCGGTGGTGGGCATTGACCCGGCCTCTGAGGGACTGGCGATGGCGCGGGATCGCGGCATCGCGACGACGCATGAGGGGATCGAAGGGCTGAGAAAGATGCCGATCTATCCCGAGGTCGGTATCGTGTTCGATGCCACCTCCGCTTATGCGCATCGGGTTCATGACGCGGCGCTCCAGGCGGACGGCAAGCAGGTCGTCGATCTGACTCCCGCGGCAATCGGACCGTTCACCGTGCCGCCAGTAAACATGGAGGCGCATCTCGATCAGGGAAACGTCAATATGGTGACCTGCGGCGGACAGGCGACGATTCCGATGGTGGCAGCGGTCAGCCGGGTCGCGACGGTCCATTACGCTGAGATTGTCGCATCGGTTTCCTCGCGTTCCGCGGGGCCAGGTACGCGCGCGAACATCGACGAGTTCACGCGGACAACTGCGCGCGCGATCGAGGACGTGGGCGGCGCCGTACGGGGAAAGGCGATCATCATCCTGAACCCTGCCGAACCGCCGATGATCATGCGCGATACGGTGTTCACCCTATCGGAAGGTGCCGACGAGGATGCTATCCGCGCATCGGTGCAAAAGATGGTTGGCGAGGTACAGAAATACGTGCCCGGCTATCGATTGAAGCAGGAAGTGCAGTTCGAGCGCTTCGGCGACAATAACCGGCTCAAGATACCGGGGCGTGGCGAATTTTCAGGGATTAAGACCTCGATCTTTCTCGAGGTGGAAGGGGCGGGCGACTATTTGCCAAGCTATTCTGGCAATCTCGACATCATGACTGCCGCCGCGAAGGCCACTGGCGAGCTGCTCGCCCAGCGGCGTCTTGCCGCCATGGCCGCGTGAGGGGGATCAGCGCAATGGCAAGTTTCGATGTCGATGCGGGCGCAAAGCTCTACATCCAGGATGTGACACTCCGCGACGGGATGCATGCAATCCGGCACATGTACGGGATTGACCACGTCCGCGCAATCGCCAAGGCGCTGGACATGGCGGGCGTCGATGCGATCGAGGTCGCGCATGGGGATGGCCTCTCGGGTGCAAGCTTCAACTATGGCTTTGGCGCGCACACAGACTGGGAGTGGCTGGAAGCCGTGGCGGATGTCCTGGAGAGGTCGGTCCTGACGACGCTTATCCTGCCGGGCCTCGGGACGGTGGAGGATCTGAAGCGAGCTTATGGAATTGGCGTTCGGTCGGTGCGGGTAGCGACGCATTGCACCGAGGCTGACGTCTCGAAACAGCATATCGGGATTGCGCGTGACCTCGGCATGGACGTGTCAGGTTTTCTGATGATGAGCCACATGGTCGAGCCCGAGGCGCTTGCGCAGCAGGCACTGCTGATGGAGAGCTACGGCGCGCAGTGCGTCTATGTGACGGACAGCGGCGGCGCGCTGGATATGGACGGGATCCGGGCACGGCTCCGCGCTTATGATCAGGTGCTGAAGCCGGACACGCAGCGCGGCATGCATGCCCATCATAATCTATCGCTCGGCGTGGCGAACTCGATCGTAGCGGCGCAGGAGGGTGCGGTGCGGATCGATGCCAGCCTCGCGGGTATGGGAGCAGGTGCGGGTAACGCGCCGCTCGAGGTCTTCATTGCGGCCGTCGATCGCAAAGGCTGGAACCATGGCTGCGACACGATGAGCCTGATGGACGCCGCGGAGGATCTGGTCCGACCGTTGCAGGATCGGCCGGTCCGCGTCGACCGCGAGACGCTCACGCTGGGCTATGCGGGTGTCTATTCGTCCTTTCTGCGCCATGCCGAAAAAGCTGCTCACATCTACGGCTTGGATACCCGTGCAATCCTCGTCGAGCTGGGACGTCGGAAGATGGTTGGTGGCCAGGAAGATATGATCGTCGATGTTGCGCTCGATATGCAACGCGCACTCGCAACCGCCCGCCGAGCCGGAGGCTGACATGTTTCTCGTCGTCACGAAATTGCGCTTCCCGTCCCGTGAGGAAGCCGAAGCGCTGGTGCCGCAAGAGAAGATCGTTTTCGGTCGGCTCGTTGCGGAAGGCAAAATCCTTGAAGGCTATCTTGCCGAGGATCGGACGACCGAATGGCTTATCGTGGCTGCCTCGAGCGAACACGAGGCCCGGAAAGTACTCGACGAATTACCCATGGCACACTGGTTCGAATATGAAAGTTTCATTCGAATAGCGCGCCTTACAGAACAGGAGTCCGATTGATGGAAAGTGAAAAATTCGAAGCAGGATTGGCCGTTCGGAAAGCCGTGCTGGGGTCCGACTATGTCGAGCGTTCGCTCGCGTCAGCGGATGAATTCAGCATGCCGTTTCAAAAGCTCGTTACGGAATATTGCTGGGGTGAGGTTTGGACTCGCGATGGCCTCGACCGTCCGTCCCGCAGCATCATCAACATCGCGATGCTCGTTGCGCTCAACAGGAACGCGGAACTCCGTTTGCATATCGGCGGCGCCCTGACCAATGGCGTCACCCCAGAGCAGATCCGCGAGGTATTGCTGCAAACTACAATCTATTGCGGCGTACCCGCGGCGCTCGAGGGCTTTCGGATCGCGCGCGAGGTATTTGCTGAGCGGGCATCCCAGGGATGAATGCGAGCAAGATCAGCCCGCCGGCGGCCATCGCGTTCATCGGATTGGGCAATATGGGCTTTCCGATGGCCGGCCGTTTGCGGGCCGCTGGCTTCCAGGTCCGGGGCTACGATGCAAATTCTGCGGTTGTCCGCAGTTTTTATGGTGACGGAGGCGTGCAGCCTACGAATGCCGCCAAAGCCATCAGTGGCGCAGCCGTCGTCATTACCATGCTGCCGACTGGGGCTTCAGTGAGGGGTGTGTTGCTCGAGGATGCCTGCCTGGCTGCCATCCAGACTCAACGGCCCTTGTTGATCGACATGAGCTCCAGTGCTCCGGCCGATACGCTGGCTCTATGGAAGATACTCGAGCCGTCCGGCATATGCCTGATAGATGCTCCCGTTTCGGGAGGCGTGGTTCGCGCGCAGTCGGGCGCGCTTGCAATCATGGCCGGTGGAGACGCCGAAACGCTGGATCGTTTGAAGACAGTTCTCGATGCCATCGGGACATCGCTCATCCATTGTGGTCCACTGGGCGCCGGGCATGCGATGAAAGCGCTGAACAACTATGTTTCGGCTGCCGGATTGGTTGCCGCGATCGAGGCGGTCCGTGTTGCGGAGCGTTTCGGTATCGATCCGGAACGCGCCGTCGATGTCCTGAATGCGTCAACAGGTTCCAATAACTCCACCCAGAACAAGATAAAGCAGTTCGTCCTGAATGGCCGGTATGATTCCGGTTTTTCCATCGGTCTGATGGCGAAGGACCTTGCCACTTCGGCGGCGCTCGCCTCAAGCCTCGCGGCACCATTTCCTCAGCTTCTTCGATATTCGAAGCTTTGGAGCGACGCTGAAAAGCATCTTGGATCCACGCAGGATCATACCGCGATGGATGTCTACTTGCGCGAGACCTTGTCGACAGAACAGGCCAGCTAACTCGGGGCCGTTCGCATGCCCTTTATAGGTTACTGACAGTCTGAACAGCGCTGCCGGCTTATCGGGATATTGTTTGGAGGAGGCTGCGATGAGCAAACGACTGGCTGATAAAGTTTGCGTGATCACGGGCACCGGCGGCACCATGGGACGTTGCGCAGCCCGATTATTTGCGTCCGAAGGGGCGCTCGTCGTGGGATGCGACATCAACGCCTCCGCCGCGGCGAAGACCGTCGCCGCTGTTCAAGCCGATGGCAATGACATGATGTCTATCCATCCGTGCGATCTTACCGATGCGGAGTCGGCGCGGGCACTCATCGCAGCCGCAATCGAACGTCACGGGAAGATCGACGTTCTCTATAATAACTGCGGCATGGCCTATTTCGAATGGTTCCCCAAAATGCCGCACGAACTCTTCAAAAAGACGATATCCGAGGAGCTCGATGTTTATTTTCATGTGACGCAAGCTGCTTGGCCCCATCTGGTTGCCGCAGCAGGGGCATCGGTAATCAATGTCGCTTCCGCCTCAGCGAAAATTCCTTTCAAAGTATTGCCCGCTGCAGCGCACATGGCGGCAAAAGGGGCAGTTCTAGCCTGGTCTCGCCAACTCGCCATGGAAGGGGGACCTCATGGAATCCGGGTAAATACAATCTCACCCGGCGTCGTCGAAACTAATCAAACCAGACAATTCATCTCAGACCCTGCATGGTGGGGACCGATGCGCGATAAACTAATGATCCAAAGGCCTGGTCAACCGGATGATATCGTTCCGGCTGCAATCTATCTGGCGTCGGAAGAATCTCGCTGGGTGACGGGAGCTGACTTGGCAATCGATGGTGGTGCTAGTGCCTGGTGAAGGAGGCGCACGCGATTGATTGCACCAGGCAAGAACAAAGCTCCAAGCAAACGGCTGGGTTCGTCCCGGCCCGTTGAGGCGCATCCTGCCTGGAGCAGCCGACCGCCATCCAAGGGGTCTCATTCGCTGGGTGAGAGGCTTAAGCTCGTCGATTGGCAGGATCTTGAACTCTTCCTCGAAGTCGTCGAAGCAGGCAGCGTGCGGGCGGGCGCCGCCGCGACCCGCCATACCGTCGCTACGATCCGGCGTCGCATCGGGCGCATTGAGGACAAGCTCGGCGAGGCAGTTGCGAAGCGCGGTCCGTCGGGCCTCAAAATGACACAGGTTGGGACACGCCTTTTGTCGATCGCCCGCGAGATGCGGCGTTTGCGTCTAAGCCTTGAAGCCGAGGATGAAGCGGAGGTTGGCCGGGAGCGCGTACGCATCGCCGTAACGGAAGGTCTGGGCACCTATTGGCTGATGCCGCGCCTCGTCGAGTTCCAGAGCGACCATCCCGAACTCGACATTCTCCTGCACTGCGACATGCAGCGCAGCGATGTGGCGGGCGGCGCTTGCGATGTCGCCATCCAGCTGGAGATGCCTAAGGACGCCCGGACAGTGGTCGAACGCCTCGGCGCCTTGCACCTGATGCCTTTCGCCTCGGATCGCTATCTTCGGGAAGCGGGCATGCCCAAATCCATCGATGAATGGCCTCAGCATCGGCTCGTCTGGCAGGAAGCCGATCAGGTCGCCTCGAATCTTCTCCCCTTTGTGCTGGGAACAAGCGAGACGCGCGATCTTATCGCGCTTCGCACCAACAGCAGCTCCGCGCATTTTCGGGCGATCGCGAGCGGCGGCGGCATCGGAATTCTGCCGACGTATGCGCGCGCCGTCAGCCGGCGCGTGCGGCCGCTGGACATCGGCGTTCAACTGCGGCGTGAAATCTTCTGCGTTTTCAACGCAGAGCGCCAAGCCTGTTCCGGCGTTCAGCTCGTCGTAGCTTGGCTTCGGAAAAGTTTCAATGGCGGAGCTTTTCCCTGGTTCGCTGACGACTTCGTCCATCCCCGCGATTTCGAGCCGGTAATCTCCTCGCCCAATGTTATTTCGATGTTCGAGGGCTTCATCGACACGCTCGACGCCGATGATGGCTGATACAGGCGACCCTGCGAACACTGGAATGATAGCAGGCGGCAAGTGCTCTAACAGAAAAATGGCTCCGGATTTCCATTTGGCATCTCGGTCGCGTGGGGCCGAAATGAGCCCACCCTGGATCGGGATAGGCTCGCGGAGAAAGCCAAAAACACGGCTATCTAGGCAACCCTTCAGAACCGGAGGGAAGCCCAATGTATCACGAGAATATCCGACCGTCGCCGATCGAAGGCCTTGAGACGATGGCCTTTTCGGACCGTGTCATGCGACTCTCCGCCGGTCGCTCCGATCCTCCGCTGCCAATCCGCGCCGCTACATTGACGGAAGCGCTAGAGGCACTTTCTTATGCCCGCAACAGGCTGGGAGAGCTCGTGCCCAACCATGTCGTCGAAGCGGTGCTCGAACACAATCCCGAACTCGTTCAGCTTGTCGGGACATGTAACACGGAAGCCGCGCCGAACTTCCTGGCCTTTCTTCCTCTCAACGCCGCTGGTGCACGCGCAATCATCCAGGGGCGATTCAGCGGAAAGCAACCCGATCTCGATCTCGTCTGCAGGCCCAGTGAATCGCTCACGGCGATCTACATCTGGCTCATTCATGCGCCCTTGGCGCTTGGCCCAGCGCTGCGAGCGCTCGCTCCACTACTTCGACGCCTGGCGCCGGATGGCTGCCCGCTCTTCACCCGGGCGGCAACCGGACACACTGCCCGCCTGTTCCCCGCGATGGGCTTCTTGTCCGCAAACGATGCCTACACGAATGCCGCCGCCGACCTGCTTGTTCTTCCTCCGCGAGGGGGACTGCCGGCAATGGGCCAAGCTTCCCGGACGGCATCCGCCTGTTCCCGGTCGCCGGAACGATCACCTATCCGACCGACCCCTGGATTGCCGAACGGATCGACGTGCTGAGCGGGCCGGCTTCGGTCCTCTATGGCCAGGGCGCGCTTGGCGGCGCGATCAACGTCATCTTGCGGCAACCCAATAGCGAACGGTTCGAGGCACAGGGCGAGATCGGTTATGGATCGCAGGACAGCTTCCACGCTGCCGCCGGCGTAGGCGGCCGTATTGGGACGATGTTCTCCTTCCGCCTCGACGGCAGCTATCGCCGGTCGGACGGCTATGTCGATCGCGTTCAATCCAAGAGCACGCATTGTCGGGCGCGCCTGTTCACCCGCGCGCGGCGCGACCGTGAAGGCGCTATCCGGTCAGCATCCGCTCGGTCGGCGAACTCATGCGGTTGTTTGGAGCCACGATCGCGGCGCTGGGAGAGGCGGTCGCGCATGGCGGCAATCCGCTGGAACTGATCGACGAGGCCGTGGGCTGGCACAGGCTGGTCGCGGCCAAGGCGCAGGTCGATGCCCTGGCCGACTTGGCGGGGGAGGATACCCTTGTCGCTGCAACCGGGCGTTATGCGACGTTGCGGCGGTTCAGCCCGGCTTTTCGCGACGCATTCACGTTCAAGGCGTCGGGAAGCGGGTCGCAACTGGTCAAAGCCATCGATGTCATCCGGTATGCAAATGCGCAAAACGCGCAGCCTGCCCGATGATGTTCCCCTACCATTTTTGCCAACCGGTAATGGAAACACCTCATAACCGAGGGCGGCCAGGTCGGCCGCCGGCGGTATGAGACAGCGGTCATGGCCACCCTGTGCGATCGGTTGCGCGCGGGATTTGGGTCGAAGGAACCCGCAATTATCGCCGCTTCGACGCCTATTTGTCGAGCCGGCGCGAGGCCGGTAAGATGGCCGACAGCCTGCCATTCCAGACCGACGCAGCCGCCTATCTGGAGGAGCGGGCGAGGAAGCTTGATTGGCGGCTGCGCCGTTTCGCCTAGCAACTCAAGGCGAACAGGCTCGCGGGCGTGGCGCTCAAGCGCGACCGACTTAAGCTGCAACCGATGCAGGCGATTACGCCGCCCGAGGCGGAAGCCCTCGATCGCAAGCTTGTCGCTGGCGGGTTTGTGAGCTGGCACCGCTTCGCCTGCGATTCAAGGACGGGCTGCTGCGTCGAGGCGCTCCCGCGGTCCCCACATATGAACCCGTGCGTGTGGAATCCTGCTCGGGATCCAAGCGCACGGGTCACCTGGCAAAGGCCGGGCTGCTATCAGTCTTGCGCTACTTGGCGTCGCGATAATTGAGGTTCGGCGCAGCACTACCGATCATCGACTTGTAGGTATATCCGGCGCCGCCGCGCCGCTCTTCCATCTCTGCCTTGGCCGCGGCAAGAGTCGTTGGATCCGTCATCAGTTCAGCTGCGGATAGAGCCATCGTCTTAGCAGCGAGAACCGTCGCCTTGACCCCGATAGAGCTGCCGGCCGCGGCGGCGAACTGCCAGGAATGGCCCGGCGTCCCAGGTAGGACGGCAGCTGTAGCTAGGCTGGATGTGGGCGTGACGTAGCTTATGTCGCCGACATCTGTGGAGACGTACATCTGCTTGTCTAGGGTGAAGGGTTGAACCTTACTGATCTCGGAGATGTCAGATTTCTCCGGATTCGGCAGAGTCTTGCGAATGGCCTCCGCCCACACCAGTTCCTCGGGGCTAAGGGTGATCGTCCCCGCGCGCCGCAGGTTCTTGTCCACCACCCGGCCGAGCGTGTCGTTCTGGAGCATATCCTTGTAGGCAATGGAGACAGTGTGGTTCATCTTGGTGGCGGTTCCAAGCGCGGCGCCCTCGCCAGCCTTGACGACCCGGTTGAAGACGGCGAGTGCTTCGGCGTCCACAGGGTGACGCGTCATGTAGTCCGACTTGGCAAGGCTCGGCACGACGTTGGGAGCTTTTCCTCCATCCGAAATGATGTAGTGGATTCGCGTATCCTGAGGGACATGCTCGCGCATCATATTGACCATGTTGTCCATCGCCTCCACGCCGTCCAGGGCTGAACGCCCCTGCTCCGGCGAGGGGCCTCCTGCTGCCGACTGGCCGACGAAGGTAAAGCGGCTGGCGATGACCGCCAGAGTACGATATTGAGCGGCTGAGTTCTCCCAGGACGGATGCCAGCTGAGCACCGCGCCGACGTCGTTGAACAAGCCATCACGAGTCATGTACACCTTGGCACCGCCCCCTTCCTCTGCGGGCGTCCCGTAGAGGCGTACCTCTCCTTGGATGTTGTTGGCCGTCATCCATTTGGAGACGGCGATGGCGGCTCCGAGAGAGCCCGCACCCAGCAGATTATGACCGCAGGCGTGCGCCGCCTCCTTGCCTGGCCGTGGCTTCTGGCTCGGCTGCGCTGTTTGGGAGATCCCAGGCAGAGCGTCGAACTCGGCGAGCAGCCCGATCACCGGCCCGCCCGTTCCACGCTTAAAACTGGCAACGAAGGCTGTCGGCATGCCGGACACACCTGTCTTGATGGCGAAGCCTGCCTTCTTCAATTCCGTTTGCAGCAGTGCCGCGCTCTTCTGCTCATGAAAACCGAGTTCGGCCCAGTCCCAGATCTGAAGCGCGACTTTTGACAGTTGCAACGAATAGTCATCCACGCTGGCTACAATCTGGCCGACCTGTTTGTTCGGAAGCTCCGCTCTCGCTCCGCTAGCCAAGACTACTGTAGCGACGGCAAGCGTTGAAACTCGAGAAAATCTACGCATTGATACTCCTTCGCATCTTTATCGGCGCAAGGCCGAGGGATCATGGTGTGGTGTCGCCGCCCTCCGCCGGGACGATGGTCGGATCAGCGTCCCATATCGGCGGTCATGATGACGCTGCTCGTCGGGGGGCGGCCATACCAGTGGTCAACCGATCTGCCGGTGTTTCAAGTGGACGGTCAGAAGCTCATCTTGTGAACCGAATCTGTAGCCCGAACACACGCGGTTCGTTGTATACCACAGTCGCTGAGGTGATCTGCGGAGTGATGACGCCACCTGCGGCCGCATATTCCGTGTCGAACAGATTACGGACGAAGACGCTGACATCCACGCCTTTGCCGGAGATGTCCTGCAATGAAACTCGGGCATCCACCGTGTCATAGCGATCCTGGATGCCGTTGGTGTCGAGTGGACGGTCTACATACCAGACCCTGGAACTGTGGAACCAGATTGCATTCATGACTAGGTCGGCAAAGTCACCAAGTCTGGTAGAGTAACGCACGCCCCCGCCCAAAGTCCACTTGGGGGTGTAGGCGAACTTGTTATTTACCGGATTGTTACCCAACAATGGGATGAACGCTGGGGCTGAGCTGAACTCATCGAATTTCGCGTGTGTGTAGGCGCCGAAGCCATTGATCGATAGCCCGCGCGCAGGCGTTGCCGAGAAATCGAACTCGACGCCTTTGATGGTCGCCTTCGCTGCGTTGATGTTCAGGCTAAGCGGATCATTGGCCGGATTGTTGTCGCCGTCGAAGTTCGGACCCGGGAAGATCGTCCGCTGGATGTTCGAGTAACTGCTCGTATAAGCCGCGACGTTCATCCGGGTCCGCATACCCGCGATGCGGAAGCTGCTCTTCAGACCGACCTCATAATCGGTGACGGACTCGGGATCATAACCCTCGAACCCATCATAAAACGCCGACAGGCCACTCTGATTGAACCCGCCCGAGCGATATCCCCGGCGGTTCGTCAGATAGAAGAACAGATCGTCGTTGACCTTGTAGTCGAGGCCAAGCGTATAAGTCCCCGCATCTGATTTCGCGGCTCCCGTCGCGCCACCCAGCTGTTCGCAGTTGCCAGGTCCGACACGTGGCACGTCGAGGGAAGTCGAGATCGTGCAGCCGGAAGATTTGTCCCAAGTATAGCGAAGACCCGCATTGAATCTCAACCCATACAGGAATCTACCGATGTCGTATCCAACCTGACCGAAGATCGCTTTCGTCTGCGCGTCATTGTAAACCTCGGTGTAGCGGAAAGTCTCTCCGGGAATCACCGAATCAAAATTTACGCTGCCGTCGACGCCACCTGGCTTTGTCCGAAGATAGAAGCCGCCGAAGATCCAGTCGAGCTTATCGTCCAGCGCTTTACCCAGCAGCTGAAGCTCGTTCGAATATTGTTCGACGTTAGTGTCTGAGCGGTTATCGTACAACTGGAGGAAGGTCCCGTCTAGGTCCGCCCGGCTTTCGATAACGCTGCTGCGGTACGCAGCGATGTTCTTCAGCGTGACTCTTCCGAAATCGATGGTAGTGGTGTTGGCAATCCCCCAGAACTCGCGATTTGAGGCTGGATCGATGCTGAGGGCGACTTTGCGGACGCCACGGGCGCGCTGATCGTTCAGCGCGATATCGATGTCGCAACCCGCGACGCCGCAATCGAAGAATGGGCGGTTGACGGCGGTTCGCGCGTTGCCGCCCGCCGGGAAGGAGGGAGTTGGGTAGGATCCAAACGGGACAACGACCGTTCCGTTCTCCCTAGTGGATCGATCGGAACGAATGAGTCCGTTTGAGGGATTCCCATTCTGTTGGTGCCGTGCGACGATGCGGCATGCGAACGGGTATTGAGATCAAGGTGACTGCACCGGATACGAAGCGGCTTGAGGCGATCGTTGCGGCGCGCGGTTCGCCACAGAAGCATGTCTGGCGGGTGCGGATCATTCTGCTGACGGCTCAGGGCTTGGGCACCCAGGCGATCATGGCAGCGACCGGCAAATCGAAGACATGTGTATGGCGCTGGCAGGAACGGTTTATGGCCGAGGGCGTGGATGGGTTGCTGCGTGACAAGACCCGGCCACCGGGGATCGCGCCTCTGGATGTGGCTTTGGTCGACAAGGTCGTGGCGCTGACGCTGGAACCGCCCAGCCATGAGGCCACGCATTGGACGGTGCGGGCGATGGCCAAAGCCATTGGTATCGCGGCGTCATCGGTGGTGAAGATCTGGCACGACCACGGTCTGGCGCCCCATCGGTGGCGCAGTTTCAAGCTGTCCAACGACAAGGCTTTCGCCGAGAAGTTGCACGATGTCGTCGGGCTCTATGTCTCGCCGCCTGCCCACGCCATCGTGCTGTCAGTCGACGAAAAGAGCCAGATCCAGGCGCTCGACCGCACCCAACCGGGCTTGCCGCTGAAGCGGGGGCGCGGGGCAACCATGACGCACGACTACAATCGTAACGGGACCACAACCCTGTTCGCCGCGCTCAATGTCCTGGATGGCTCCGTGATCGGCCGCAACATGCAGCGGCACCGGCATCAGGAGTTCATCCGCTTCCTGAACACCATCGAAGCCGAGATGCCCGCTGACAAGGCCATCCACGTCATCCTCGACAATTACGCGACCCACAAGCAGCCCAAGGTCCGTGCCTGGTTGGCCAGACATCCGCGCTGGACCTTCCACTTTGTCCCGACGTCTTGCTCGTGGCTCAATGCCGTCGAGGGCTTCTTCGCCAAGCTTACAAGGCGGCGCCTGAAGAACGGCGTCTTTCATTCCGTCGTCGATCTACAGGCCGCCATCAATCGCTTCATCAAGGAACATAACCAGGACCCGCGCCCCTTCGTCTGGAAGGCCGATCCAGACGAAATTATCGCCGCTGTGCGGCGCGGGCACCAAGTGTTGGAATCAATCCACTAGCGCGATAATAGTCGATGATGGTGGTGTTCGAGACTTGCGTGGACGGCTCCCACAGCAACGAGGCCCGAAATGAATCGGTGTGTCGATCGTCTAGATCGCCGCCAACTCCGATGTTCTTGGTGTAGCCCTCGCGGCGGGCCATCTGACCGGCAACACGCAGGGCGAGATGATCATCGACGATCGGCAGATTGATCGCGCCTTCGAGGGTTCTCTCCTCGTAGGAGGCGAGCGTCAGCTGAAGATAGCCCTCAGCCTTGTATCGTGGCTGCTCGGGATAGAGAAGAAGCGCACCGCCCGTTGTATTCCGACCGAAGAGAGTGCCTTGGGGGCCCTTCAAAACTTGGACCGAGGCCACATCGAAGGTCGGCAGGATGCTGCCTTTTGTGGGAAGAGGTACGTCGGCGAAATAGGTGACGACGGCCGGATCGCCGGCCCCTACGGCAGCCCGACGCTGGCCGCGAATAACGATGTTAGGAGTATCACGCGACGTCTGAGGCGCGACGTTCAAGCCGGGAGTCACGAAGGTCAGATCCTGGGTGTTGGCGACCGACCGCTCCCGTAGCGTTTCGCTGTCGAAGGCAGTCACGGACACCGGCACAGTCTGCGCGCTCTCCTGGCGGCGTCGGGCGGTGATGACAATGTTGCCGGTCTCTTCGGATCTGCCAGCCGCCTCTTTCGGGGAAGTACTCTGGGCGAATGCAGGGACTGCTGCAAAGATGCCGATCGAAGAGAAAAGAGCGTCTTGTATACATCCGTTCTTGATCATCAATTACCCCTCTTACATACCGTTTTATATGTCCCGTAGACGGCAAGCTCTTCCGCATTTGGATTAGTTTTCTTCATTAACTTGCAACCCAAATCTGTCTCAGATTTTGAGACCTGCCTGCGTGGCGAAGCTACGTTAATGGATGGTGACGTGGATAAGCGCGAGTGAACCGGATGTTACCCCAGCCACCACTTCCCGCCCGGTCGATGATTTTGATGTCGCCGATGTTTTAGACACGCCGGCCAGCTACACCCTCGCTTCTTTTTAGTTTCAAGCAGACACTATGAGCCCGTCGCGGGTTTTCCTAGCCATAGACGACCTATCTTTAATATAGTGCCAGCCAATAACGGGGCCGGGTGCAGGAGCGGGAATGATGGAGCTACGCCATTTTCGATACTTTCTCGCTCTCGCCGAGAAGCAAAGTTTCTCGCGTGCCGCGGCGGCGCTGCGCATCGCTCAACCTACCCTCTCCCAGCAGATAAGGCAGTTGGAACTGACGCTTGGGACGGCGCTCGTGCATCGTGAGCGACGCCCCGTCGAGTTGACGGAGGCGGGTCGCACATTCCTTCCGTTCGCGAGGAACGCGCTGGCTGCGATTGATGCAGGCAAGCGAGCATTGGCGGCCCCTGCGGAGCAGTTGGCGGGTGAGCTACGGATCGGAGTGACTCAAGGGCCGATGCGGAGTTTGGCGGATCTGAGCGCGCTTCGATTCGCGCGGCGATCTGGAGACATCCGATTGCGCGTCCTTGGTATGTCGGCCGGTGATGTCAAAGCCGGCGTCGCCTCGGGAGATTTGCATTTGGGTCTTTGCTGCGACATCGAGCCGGGCCCCAACTACGAGCTCATTCCGGTATTCAAGGACCGCGCCCTCGTGGCTGTTCATCCGGAACATTCATTCGCCACCCACAAGTTCGTCAGAATGGCATGGCTGGACGGCGTGCGGATGGTCCTTCCGCCATCAGGCATGTTGATGGGCCGACTCTTCGAGAGATGTCTTCTTGAGGGAGGTACCAAGCCGGTCATAGTGATGGAGACCGACTCGTTTACCGTCATGCAGAACATGCTTGAAGATAACCGGGTCGTCGGCTTGGCAAGCGAGTCGACGTCTCACATGTTTTCCAAATTCGTGACGCTGCCACTTGAAGGACCGCGTATAAACTTCACACTGTTCGTCGTTGTGCCCGATGGGGATAAGGATCCTCTGTTGCCGGCCTTCATTTCGGACTTGAGGGGCGTTCTGTCGCAGATGGTCGCGAGTGCAGACGAAATTCCCGATAATTCGGAAACCGGTCGGTAAGTTTCGGGCCTGCGCTTCTGGGGGAAGGCGACTGCGGATGCCGACAAGGAAGCCAAGGAGGCCTGGGTCATGGGCGACGTCTAGCCCGACTTTCGTTACCGGTACGGCGGCGGAGCGCCGCCGCTAGCCACATTCCAGCGCTCTTCGGCCTCAAGCATTCGCGCGCTAGAGCAGAATCCGATCACTCTGGCTCATACCCGGTGGCAGTAAAGTAATTTGCGCATTCTTCGGGAGTGAAGCGGGGCAGTGCCTCGCGAATTGCATCCCATAGGTCGGGGACGGTTCGGGCGGCGGCTTTCCGCAGGATGGCCTTGAGCTTGGAGAAGGCATTTTCGATTGGATTGAAGTCGGGGCTGTATGGCGGCAGGAACAGCATTCGCGCCCCGACTGCTTCGATGGCTTCACGGGCCGCCATCGTTTTATGAGCTGGCAGATTGTCGAGGATGACGATGTCGCCGGGACGCAGCGTTGGCGCCAGAACCTGCGCTGCATAGGCAGCGAACCATTCGCCAGTCATGGGACCGTCCAGGACCATGGGTGCGGTCATGCCCGTTAGGCGCAGCGCGCCGGTGAAGGTGGTGGTTTTCCAATGACCGTGCGGAATTGGGGAGCGACAGCGCATGCCGCGCTGGGCCCGTCCACGCAGACGCGCCATTTTCGTCGATGCGCCGGTCTCATCGATGAACACCAACCGTTCCGGGTCGAGATCAGGTTGGGCCTTAAACCATGCGCGTCGCCGCGCGAGAACGTCGGGCCGCTCCTGCTCGCTGGCGTGCGCTGTTTTTTTTCACGGTCATTGCGTGACGATCAAGAAAACGCCAGATCGTGCTCGGCGCAAATACGGCCCCATGCTGCGCTCGAAGCATCTCGGCAAGTTCAACAAGCGTGATGTCCACCTGCTCCTCGACCGCACCGAGAATAATGTCGCGATGGGCTTAAATCCGCCGCGACCGCATGTCGCCGCCTTGCCGCTTCGCCCGCGTCGATCCAGTCTCCCGCCATTCGCGAACCCAACGGATCGCGCTCGCCGCCGCAACTCCAAAACGCTCAGCTGCTGCGCGCCGTGACAGGCCCCCGTCAACCGCCGCAATCACCCGCGAACGTAAATCCTCAGAGATAGACTTCGTCATGCCAGGCTGACCTCCTTGTCCAGCTGACATCTTGAATCAGATTTCCCAACGAAAAGGAATCGTCCAGATTCAGTTAGGTCGGATTATGCTCTAGGACGGCCCTCATGCTTCATCTGCTGGTCAAGCGCTGGAGGCTGTCATAGCGCACCAAGGTCGCTCTTCCGACCTTAACGATTTCGATATCGCCGGCCTGGATCAATTCATAAATGCGGGACCGGCTGAGACCGGTAAGACGGACTGCTGTGGCCACGCGCACGGTGATGGGCGCAAGGCCTTGGTCAGAAGCGTCGGTCACGATTGGCCCCGCTGCGCTGTTTCTCGCGCCCGGATAAAGTTGCGATCGCTCTCCAGGAAGGCGGTCAGCATCGCTGGGATGAGATCGGCCACAGGTTCCTCGGTCCCATAGGTCTGCGCATAGATTGCTGCATAATCGCGCAGGGCATTTAGCAGGTCGGGCGTAACGGTGATTGCCAGCTTTACCGGCGTCCTGTCCGGCAGCTTGGCCAGTTTCAGCTCTACCATGCTTATCCTCCTGTCGACCCGCGCCAGGGCGCGAGGATGAGATCGCGGCTGACCAGCAGGCGCACTGGTGCGCCGGGTCGCACAGTGATCGTCGGTTGTCGGCGCGAAAGCCATGACATGCTTGGGACCATCGTGGCGAAGGTCGTCGCGCCCGACGCAACCGATCGCAACGTCGCCAACGACGAAAAGGCCGGCATCCCTGATATCCTTTGCGTTGCCCAGCGTGCCGATCCATAAGTGGTGGCGTTGCTCGATTGCCGAGCCCGCCAGACTGATCCGAAAATGGCAGCGAGGCCGCCGACGAGGCCGCGAGCGGCCGCGATCGTCCCCGCTTCGTCGAAGACCATCGGTGCATAAGCATCGAACGAGAACCACCAGAGGAACAGGGCCAGGGCGGGTAGATAGGCTGTCCCAAAAGCAGGAACCAGGGCGCGCCAAGCACCGGTTGGTAGGAAAGTTGCGCCGCTGCCCATTGGGTCGCGATCCATATGCTCGCGACGATGATGGCAAGCACAATCAGGATTTGGCCGATCAGGAGTTTCGTAGGGGTCATTCGGGCCTCCGCGCCGATACGATGTGGGCGGAGGCAAGAATGTCAGATTATCATTGCTGCGGTCAGACACCATGTGGTGACAACGGAGGCACACTGGGGCCACTCGCCTTTTCAATGGCAGTTGGTCATGATGACTGCTGCTGTGGCGCCCCCGACGCGCGGCTAATCGCAGTTGTCGCGCGTTAAAAGCATGAATCTATCAAAAAAGCGGACCAACTCATCTGCTTCAGCGAGTGAAAGGACGCCTGCGACATATTGGTCTGGCCGGACAATTACCGCGCATCCAAGCTCTCGGCTAATTCCGCGGGCAGCAAAGATGTCGCGGCTTGCATGGTTATCGGAGCAGAACGCCTTTTCGTAATCTATCAGGCCATGACGCCCCTTTCTGGGCAGAAGCAAAGCGGGCAGATTTTCAACACTGATTTCATCGTGCCGCTGCTGGAATATCGCTCTGACGTCAAAGACACTATCTACCTCTTCGGCGCGCGGCGTGAATTTGTTGAGAGGAGAGCGAGGATCTTCTCTCAAGAAGTGGCAAAGATCCAGCAACGGCGAGCCAGCGACGAGAGGTTGATGAGAATGTGCGAAAATCAGGATGCGCCAGCGGCCATCGGCCTCCAGGACATGACCAAGTTGCATCGATTTGGCATCAGCGAACCGGATGACTGGCGCAGAATGGAAACGCATGCCAACGGGAAAGCCGCGCGCTAATTCTTGGCTTTTTGACATAAGGGTGATCATTGAGGGCTTGTATTGCGTGGCCGTTCCCGCCGTGAAGCGGCCATGCTGAATAAAGTATCGCTGAAATTCCGCCGGATCGATGCCTTGGGGATTGTCAGCGTCCTTTGGCGCAGCACTGAACATTTTCGCGAACTCACGGTCAAAGTCGATCAGTTCCTGAGCAATCGCCCGGCGCTCGGCGGAGTAGGTGTGGAGAAGGGACGGTGAAGACCTTCCGTTCAAGACGGCTGCCAGTTTCCATCCAAGATTGAAGCTGTCCTGCATCGACACGTTCATGCCTTGGCCAGCCTTGGGGCTGTGGGTGTGACAAGCGTCCCCAGCGATGAATATGCGCGGATGGCTTCCGCTCTCGTCATCTAATGCATCGTCGAACTTGTCGCATACGCGCTGGCCGATCTCGTAGACTGACCACCAGGCGATTTCCTTTACGTCGATGGTGTAGGGGTGCAGGATGCGGTTCGCGGCTGCGATCAATTGGTCAGCCGTTACATTCTTGCTGGAGATCCTCTCGTTCTCATCCAACTTGTCGAGTTCAATGTAGAGGCGGACCAGATAGCCGCCTTCTCTCGGGATGATCAGAATGCTGCCCTCGGATGCGGAGTGAATTGCGGCCTTCAGGCGAATGTCCGGGAAGTCAGTAACGGCAAGGACATCCATGACTCCCCACGCCTGGTTCGCAGAATCCCCCTTGAGTGTTTGTCCGATGCTCTTGCGAACAGCGCTGCGGGCACCATCGCAGCCAACGACATAGCGTGCCCTGACCGTCTCGATATTCTCGCCAGGAGCGCGATCGAGACGCTCAAACCGGGCGGTGACAGGATAGGCATCGCCTCCGCCGTTGGCAGAAACGGTCAGGTCGAGGAGCTTGCGTGAATAGCTTGGCTCGAGTCGATGCGGTGACTTCTTCATGACTTCAAGATAGTGGTCATGGACGCGCGCCTGGTTGAGGATGACGTGCGGGAATTCGGAGAGACCATCCTCAGTGTCCGGGACGCGACCGCTGCGCACTACACGACTTGGATCTTCATCGTCCGGCTTCCAAAAAGTGACTTCGTTAACCCAATAGGCCTCGTCCATGAGTCGCCCAGCAAAGCCAAACGCGTTGAACATTTCCATTGTCCGACATGCAATTCCATCGGCCTGTCCGAGCTCAAGCGGACCGGGCTTTTGGTCTACGATCCGTGTCACGATGTTTGGAAAGGTCGATAATTGTGCCGCGAGCGTCAGGCCCGCGGGACCACACCCAACAATGAGGACGTCCACCAGGCTTTGCTCGTCGGCCTGTACCGCTTCTAGCATGTCAGCGGGTTCCTTGAAGGACGGATCGCCGGCCTTGAAGCCATCGAGATGAAATTGCATGCTCTCTCTCTCCTCGGAGAATGTTATGATTGCACAGCCTTGCGTCGTCGCTTCATGATCGGTTGCACAAGCGGCAGGCTCCGACAAACCGGAACATTAGGGCTGGTCGGCTAAATAGGAAGTATACTGAGTAATTTTGTTTGTCAAACGGAAGGATGAAATTTGACCGAGCTAGACGGCATGCCAGGGCACCTGATCCGGCGCCTTCAGCAGATTGCAGTGGCTGTCTTCCACGCGGAAACCGCCGTCTACGGATATGATCTAACTCCTGTGCAATATGCTGCACTTCGGGCAGTGCAGGAGCATCCTGGGATCGATCAAGGAACGCTTGCGGGACTGATTGCGTATGATCGCACCACGATCGCCGGGGTTGTTGATCGTCTGGTTAAGAAGGGGTTGCTTTCACGAGAAGTGAACCAAGCCGATCGCCGTGCCCGAGAAGTGCGCATCACCGAGATAGGATGCGAGGCAATCGAGGCTATGAGGGAAGGCGTTGAGCGGGCGCAGCTCAAGATGATTGAGGCGCTGAGTCCGACCGAGGCCAATGAACTGATCCGCCTGCTGCAGAAAGTCACCACAGAAGGCAACGAATTGAGCAGGGCGCCGCAAAGGGCTCCTTGATCTCGTTGAGAGGCGAGGAGATTGCGGGCTTGACGCAAAAAAAGGGGGTGTACTTCCTAATTGATGTGGGGCACCTTTGCTCGACGAAGCAGCCTTGATTCGTAGGACTTAAACGGTCTGGCGAAGTCAAAAGTGCTCGCGCATAATCATTAGGAGGGAATAATGTATCCGTTCAGGCAGGGCTCGTTTGCGATCCGTAATGGCTGGTACATTGCTGCATTTGCGAGTGAAGTCGGCAAGGAACCGCTTGCTCGCAATATCCTGGGCAGTCCAGTGGTCCTCTATCGCAAAATGGACGGAGCCGCAGTTGCCGTAGGAGGACGTTGCCCGCACCGTCATTTTCCTCTCGGTGCGAGCCGCGTAAATGGTGATGACATAGTTTGCGGATACCATGGCCTAAGTTTTGGTCCGGATGGTCAATGTGTCCATGTCCCCAGTCAGAATTCCGCGCCCAGGAGCTTTAAGATCCCGGCCTATCCCCTCGTAGAGTACGGACCATGGCTCTGGATCTGGCCTGGTGACCCTGAAAAAGCCGATCAGGATCTTTTGCCCAACCTCGATGAAATCGGTCTGAACGATCCGTGCATGACATTCCGAACATTGGGAAGTCATTTGGTCAAGGCGCGTTACCAACTCATAAATGATAACCTGCTCGATTTGTCGCATCTGGGTTTCCTCCATGGCAATACTATCGGAACGCCGGAGAATAGCTCGACGCCAGAGGAAGTCAGAAAGCGCGGCAATTATCTTGAAACACGCCGGATGATCCGAAATTGCGAGGCTCCGCCCGTGCTCAAGGCGCGAGGATATGAGGTAAGCCGGATAGATCGCGATACCGGCGGAGGCTTTTACATTCCAGGCTTTCATACAACGTTTGGCGACACCCTCTTTCCAGAGGATCATGAAATCTCGCCAGGGCAGGTGATTGCGAAGACTCGTGTATATCATGGCGTAACCCCTGCGACGTCCACCACTTCCAACTACTTTTTCGCCGTGGGGCTGTCCGACCCCGATTCGTTTGACGCGATGGTTGCCTTCCTTGGAAAGGTTATCGAAGAAGACAAGTTTGCAGTAGAAGAAGTCGAGAAGATGCTCCAACTGGTGTCGGAATTGCCGAGCGAGTTGCTGATCAAGAGCGATCATGCAGCGGTTGAAGGGCGGCGGATGCTTCAAGCGGCGATGGATGTTGAGGCTACGGCTTGTCCCCAAGGGCTTTGACGCTGCCTAGACAATTGCTGGAACTCCGACAGTTGGCCGTATATGCATGCAGTCTTGTGGCGGCGCGGGATCGGCGGCGGCAAAATGGCAAGCAAATGCGTTAAAAATCGATCATGCGGATCAGCCTATGGCATATCTAAGCTTGCATGCATTGCAAGTCTGTATACACTCTTGCGCATAAGAAGGCACTGTGTGTAGCCGAGTAATAGGGAGAGTGTAATGATCGTGATCCGTATTCTGGTGGGAGCAGTTTGCTCCATCTTGGATTGCTTTGCGGCGGTGGCCGAGCACGATTGCTGTTCCCAATGGGATCGTCAGAAGTGAGGCGCCGCGATGGTCTCAGGACAAGAATTTGCTTTTGACCAAGCATTCATCCCATTCTAAATCGAACTTGGAATCAGCGACAATCCCCGAGCCAAGCCCCAGCGTCCCGGTGGTTGCTCCACGTTCAAGGCTGATCGTCCGGATTGCGACGTTGAATTCTGCTTCGCCCGCAGGATCGATCCAGCCGATTGATCCGGTATAGATGCCGCGGCTGTCATTTTCGAGTTCGGCTATAATTTCCATTGATCGGACCTTTGGCGCTCCTGTGATCGATCCACAGGGAAACGCGCTCGCCAGAATATCAATCGCGTTCAAGGATGGCTTCAGGACAGCCCTGATCTCTGACACAAGCTGATGCAATGTAGGGTATCGCTCGACATCGAAGAGCCTTGGTACTTTTACGCTCCCAGGTAGTGAAACCTGTGCAAGATCGTTCCGGAGAAGGTCCACGATCATCAGGTTCTCTGCGCGTTGTTTGTCGCATTTGGCCAAGGCCTGGGCCAGTTCCTCATCGGCGCGCGGTGTGCTTCCTCTAGGCGCCGTTCCCTTCATAGGTCGCGAGGTTATGCAACCGTCCGCGAGCCTAAAGAAAAGCTCCGGCGAAAAGGACAGGATATAATGGCTAGGTATAGAAACCACCGCTCCATACCCAGCGGACGCCCTTTCTCTGATCGCTGCAAAGAAAGCCAGCGGATGCGGTCCAATTTCAACTGTTGACCTGAATGTGAGATTGGCCTGATAGATGTCGCCTGCATGGATGTATTCCATGACGGCCTCCATGTTGCGCCGATGCACGGCGTGACTGATATTGGGCACAACAGGCGCAAATCCCTCGATGGAACAAGGGGAGGGAAGCAAGGCTTCAATTTGCGGGCGTGTGAGCTCGACTTTGCGATCGAAGATCCCGAACCAGAGCAATGGCACGGTGCTCGTGGACGCAGGCATGAGCCCGACAAGGCGTGGATCAAGGGCATAGCCGGCCTCATAGGTGACAAAGCCTGCAAGGTGCCGGCCGCGTCGGTAAGCAGCTCTCATGCAATCGAAAGCTGGAGCTACGTCTGCAAGATCTTTGGCAATAATGGTGTCAACGGGCCTGGAATAGCAGCGCCCGCCAGCTTCGCTACCGTGCCGCGCATCATCGAAGAGAAGAAACGGCGTCTCGGGAAGATGCTTCATGGGTCGCAACGGTTCGATGCAACTGGTCATTTCATGAGCACGAGCTCTTCTGCCATGGAGGGGTGCAGTGCCATCGTAGCATCGAAATCCGCCTTCTTCATCCCGCCGTTGACGGCGATCGCGGCGGCCTGGAGGATTTCGGGACTTTCAGGGCCGAGCATGTGCAGGCCGATGACCTGGTCGGTCCCGGGATGGACAACAAGCTTGTAGAATGCTCGCTCAGGAACATCGAGAAGAACATTCTTCATCGGCCGAAAGTCGGATGTGTAGATCGTCACGGGCCCAAATTTGGCAGCCGCTTGCTCTTCGGTCAGGCCCACGGCGGCGAGAGGTGGATTGGTGAAAACGGCTGATGGCACGTTTTCGTAATTTATCGCAGACGCCCCGTTCCCAAAACATCGGTCTGCGAATGCTTGCCCCTCTCTTATCGCAACAGGGGTGAGCTGTATCCTATTGGTTACATCGCCAATTGCAAAAATAGTCTCGCAGCTTGTTCGATTCACTTCGTCGACGCAAATGGCGCCCTTCGTATCGACAGCGATCCCTGCCTTTGCGAGGCCCAGGTCCCCAGTCTTGGGCAACCTGCCAGCCGCATGGAGAACCGTGCTACATGAAATATGGTCGCCATTGCTCAACTGGACATCCAAGCTGTCGGCCCCGATCCTTGTAATCTTCTCGAATGTGGCGCCTGCGACAATCTTGACGCCCTTATCGGAGAGAGACGTGAGCAAGCGGCGGACGACCTCGGCGTCATGACTGCGTAGGAACGTGTCGGACCTATTGACCAGCGTGACGTTGCTTCCCAAGGCGCGGAAGATGCTGGCAAACTCAAGCGCAATGTAGCCGCCACCAAGGACGACGAGCGTTTCCGGCAACCGTGCAAGAGAGAATATCTCGTTTGATGTTATCCCCAGTTCGGCGCCAGGGATTTGGGGTATGATCGGCCAAGCACCGACCGCAATGAGAATCTTCGACGCGGAATAGACTTCGCCTGAGGCAAGCTTCACCTCATGTGGTGATACAATCGACGCCCGCCCGGGAAGAAATTTGACTTCGGAGCGTTCAAGATTCGCGCGATAGATGGCCTCCAGGCGACTAACTTCACGAGCGAGGGAAGAGCGTAGGGCACTCCAGTCCAGATTTAGGCCTTCAGCGTCGACCCCCAGGGTGGGAGAATGGAATAAGTCGCTCGCAAGATGCGCCGCATAGGCCATCATCTTCTTCGGAACGCATCCGCGGATGACGCATGTGCCTCCGACGCGATGCTCTTCAGCGATTGCAACCCGAGCGCCATGGGCGGCGGCGACGCGCGCCGCTCTCACGCCACCAGAACCCGCGCCGATTACAAACAGGTCAAAATCATGGGCGGGCATTCTATGGTTCTCCGGTTCCTATGTGTTTGCAGCAAGTTCATTGGCGCGCGGGCGATTCATTGGCCTGAAAGCAGGCACGGTCTTGTCCACGGAAGCTCTCGTGCAAGGCCATCGCCTTATTACACTTCGACCTGCTCTACCTTCAGTCGGGACACGTTTCCCGCAGGAAGGCATCCACTGTGTTGGACAGGAGGCATGCGATCGTCATGGGGCCAACGCCACCCGGGACGGGAGTGATCGCGCCAGCACGTCCCAACGCCTCATCGAAAGCGACATCGCCAACTATTCGGCGCTGCCCTTGCTCATCCACGATGCGGTTGATTCCAACGTCTATCACGATAGCGCCTGGCTTGATCCATTCGCCCCTAATGCAATGCGGACGACCTACGGCGGCAACGACGATATCGCTGGCCGCGATCTCCTCTGCCAGGTTCCTTGTCTTGGAATGCGCAAGCGTGACTGTGCAATCTTGCGCGAGCAGAAGCTGCGCCATGGGCTTGCCAACGATGTTGGAACGGCCGATAATTATTGCCTTGAGGCCCGCAAGGTCCGGGCGCACCGATTGGATGAGCTTCATCGAGCCGAGGGGAGTGCAGGGGACGATGCCACCACTCTGGGTCGCGATCATTCCAACATTGATTGGGTGAAAGCCATCAACATCCTTGCGCGGGTCGATCGCAAGGAGGATCTCGGTCGAGTTGATATGCGCCGGGAGTGGCAGCTGCACCAGTATGCCATGCACTGCCGGGTCTTCGTTGAGTTCTTCTACCAATCGCAGGAGGTCTTCCTGTAAGACATCGCTGTCCAACCGGTGCTCGATCGATGCAAGCCCGACCTCCGTTGTTTGCTTGATCTTGGACCTGACATAGATCTCGCTCGCCGGATCGTGGCCGACCAGTACGACTGCAAGGCCCGGAATGGGGCCGGAATGCTGCAATCGGGCTACTTTGCTGCGGATTTCGGCCTTGAGAGCAGCCGCGACGGCTTTCCCGTCGATTATCTTGGTCTCGCTCATGAGTGGAAGACCACGGTTTTGTTATTGTTGAGGAACAGTCGTCCCTCGAGGAACCAAGCGACCGCGCGGGCGAGGACGCGGCGCTCGATGTCGCGTCCTTTCTGGACGAGGGCATCGGCGCTATGCTCGTGGCCGATGCGTTCGACATCCTGCTCGATGATGGGGCCTTCGTCGAGGTCGGAGGTGACGAAGTGGGCGGTTGCGCCGATGAGCTTGACCCCGCGGCCGAACGCCTGGTGGTAGGGCTTTGCGCCCTTGAACCCGGGCAGGAAGCTGTGGTGGATGTTGATGCAGCGGCCCGAGAGGAAGGTGGCAAGGTCGTCGGAGAGGATCTGCATGTAGCGGGCCAGGACGATGAGTTCGGCGCCGCTCTGCTCGACGATCGCCTTGATCTGCGCTTCCTGCTGGGACTTGGTGTCCTTGGTGATGGGGAGGTGGTGGAAGGGGGTGTCGCCCAGGTCCATGGCGCAATAGGTTTCGCGCGGGTGGTTGGAGATGATGCCGACCACGTCCATGTCGAGTTCGCCGATGCGCTTGCGGTAGAGGAGGTCGACGAGGCAATGGTCGAACTTGGAGGCGAGCAGGAGGACCTTGGTGCGCTGTTCGCGGGGCCGGATCTTCCATTCCATGCCGAAGGCCTCGGCGATGGCGGCGAACTCGCTGGCGAGGGCTTGGCTGTCCTGTTCCTCGGGCATGCCGAACACGACGCGCATGAAGAAGCGGCCGGTGTCGGCGTCATCGAACTGGTTGGCCTCGACGATGTTGCCGTTGAACTTGAAGAGGTGGCCGCTCACCCGGGCGACGATGCCAGGTCGGTTGGCGCAGGAGAGGGTGAGGATATAGGGCAGGTCAGCCATGTCATGGGTCCGCAATGAGGCTGCCGGCGCCACGGGCGCCGGGAGCATGTTTGTCAGCTTGGAAGGGCTCGGCTCAGTATTTGTGGAGATCGTCGCGCCTGTTGTCCTGGTAGGGGGCAGGGGCGACGGTCGCCCGGATTTCCTTTTGTGGCTGCCCGGGGTTGCCCCAGGTGACCACGACCTCGGTGCCTGGCTCTGCTGATTCCGGCTCGATGCAGACGAGCGAGAGCATCTCGCGGAAGTAGTAGCTATAGCCGCGTGAGGTGGCGGCGCCAACGACCCGGTCGCCGCGCAGCACCTTGTCAACGGTCATGGTGGCGCGCTGCTCGCGGGGCATTTCCATGAACTGGTAGGGCGTGGCTTCCTTGCGGAAGAGCGAGGCATAGACATCGGCGACATCCTGCGCATTCCACACCAGGGTCCGCATCACCCGCCCGGGTGTTTCGGCTTCCTTCTCGAGGGCAGCGCGCCCGATGAAGTCATGATCGAAGCGGATGTTCTTGCCCCAACCCAGCTCGATGGGGCTGCGATAATATTCGCTGACGTCGCTGGCCTCGTAGCTGCCGTTGACGCTGAAGGTGGCGAAGCCGCCGCCGAGCGACCGGAAGAACTCCTCGCGATAGCTGTCCATGTCCTTGCCGAAGACGGCAGGGAGATAATCGAGGACGGCGGTAGGGAAGCAGGCTTCAAGATGGCCGACATTGCTGGCGCGACCGCCCAGGCGCCGCAGGCCGTGCTTTTCGCCGGCCTTGAGCAGGGTGGCATAGACTTCCTCGGCATGGGCGCGAGGACCCTGCAGCTCGAAGCCGGGGCCAAAGGACATGCCCTGCCGCAGCGCGAGCAGCTTGTGGCCGGCGATCTCGATTTCGCCCGAATGCATGAACTTGATGTCGCGCAGGCTGGTGCCCGATACCTCCTCGAGGAGGGCCAGGGTGTTGGGCCCGGCTACCTGGAAGTTATACCAGTCCTCATGTTCGGAGACGACGTCATAGTTGCCCTGGCGACGGACATAGTCGACCCAGAAGCTGCCGCGGCCCATGAGCACGAACTCATCCTCGCCTACGCGGGTGAGGATGCCCTCGGCGATGACCTTGCCGTCGGCATTGCAGTGGGTGGCATGCTTGGACTGGAGGATGTCGAACTTCTTGAACCCGTTGATGACGGTATCGCGCAGCAGGCGCATGGCGTCGGGGCCCTTGAAGCGGCGCTCCCAGATCCAGGACCAGTCGCCGATCGAGCAGGTCCGCTTCCAGGACATGCTTTCATCGATCCAGTCGGTAAACTCGATCTCGCCAAAGCGGCTGGTGATATAGCCGGGCGGCATGAAGCGCATATCGGCGACGTTCATTCTAACTTCCTTTCTTCACGGCGCTCTTGCCGCCTGTGTCTGGGGCGGTGGGGGCAGGCCCACCGCCCGGATTGTCAGAAGCGGTAGCCCACTTCCACGCCGTACATACGCGGATCGCCCAATACGCCGCCGGTCAGGCCGCCGAAGGGCAGGCTGTAGAAGGCCTGCGCCGCGGTATAATATGTCTTGTTGGTCAGGTTGGTGCCGAACACCGCCACCCGCAGGTTGGAGCCCCCGATCTTGTCGAAGGTGATGCGGCCGCCCAGCACGCCATAGCCCGGGATGACTTCGCCCGGCAGGGGCGGGCGGTCCTGGCGAATGACGCTGGAGGTGTGGAAGTAATCGGCCTGTGCACTGACCTCGCCGATATTCTCGGGCACCGGCAGGATGACGCGGCCAGAGAGCCGGTAGTTCCACTTGGGCACATAGGCGAAGGGCGGGATGCCCGTCAGCGTGCCGTCGTTGAACTCCTTGTACTTGGCATCGGTATATCCCACGAAGCCGGTCAGTTCGATCGCCCGGATGGGGCTGACGAACAGTTCTGCCTGGGCGCCATTGATATGGGCCTTGGCGGCGTTGAACAGGGTACGGACCGGGGTGGTGCCAATGACGGTGAAGACGTTGCGCTGGATGTCCTCGTAGATGGAGTGGAAGGCGGACATGGAGGTGCGGTAGCGCATGCCGCCCAGGCGACCCTGGCTCTTGAAGCCGATCTCATAGTCGGTGAGGATCTCGGGCCTCAACTCGGTGAAGGTGGCAGGGGTAGTGGCGCCGCCATTGAAGCCGCCACTGCGGTAGCCGCGCCGGTTGGTGACATAGAGGAGGGTGTCGGCGTCGGGCTTGTAGTTGAGGCTCAGCGTCCAGGTCGGCTTCTTGAAGGTGGCCGACTTGCCGGTGTTGAGTGCGACGGCCGTGGGGCTCGACTGGGCATATTGGTAGACGTTGCGATCGTCGATCGTGTAGCGCGCGCCGGCCGTCATGCTGAGCTTCTGGCTCAGATGATAGTCAACCTGGGCGAAGAGCGACTTGCTCTCATTGGTGGCACGGTCGAGTGGGCTGATCAGGAAGGGGCTTGCGAACACACTGTTGAAGGTGGTGCTCGTCGCCTGCTCCCAGAAGAAATAGGCACCAGCGATATAGTCGAGCTTGTCGTCGAGCGCCTTGCCCGAGACCTGGAACTCGTTGGTCACCTGCTCGGCCTTGACCTTGACCCGCTGGATGAGGGTGTTGATCGGCAGCGAGGCATCTGCGGTGTCGTCGCTCCTGATCCGGCGATAGTTGAAGATGTTCTTGAGGGTGACGTCCCCGGCCTCGAGCGTCGAGGTGTTGGTTACGCCATAGTTGGAGGAACGGCTCGGGGAGTCGGTGAACTGGGCGACGCGTCGACGGTCGGCCTGCTGGGCGGCAAGGGCGGCCAGACGCACGGAGAGCGGGTTAACCGGGGAGTTGATGGCGGGGTTGACGGCAATGACGGTGACGCCGCCGTCGTTGCTGTGCCCCTTGAAGCCATCGACGATGGTGACATTGCGAAACTGGTCGGAGGGCTCGAGGAGCAGCGATACACGGAAGGAGTCCGAGTGATCGGTGCGCAGTTCGTTGCCGGTGGTGGCATTGGTGAGCCAGCCGTCGCGGCGGGTCAGGTTGCCCGCCAGGCGCAGGGCGACCTTGTCGCCGAGCGGGACGTTGAGCGCCCCTTGCAACTCGCGGCGGTCATAGTTGCCATAGGTGCCCTGGACATAGCCTTCGACCTTGCCGAGCTTGGGCGCCTCGGGGGCGATCAGGATCGCACCGCCTGTGTGGTTACGGCCGAAGAGGGTGCCCTGTGGCCCCGACACAACCTGGATGGAACTCAGGTCATAGAAAAGCTTGCCGCTGCCCTGAGGGCGGGCCTGCACGGCCTCGGCGAAATAGAGGCCCACCGCCGGGTCCGAGGTGGGAAGGCCCGAGGTCTCGATCTGACCGCGAATGATGAAGCTCACGGTCGACTGACGCCCTTGCACAGGATAGGTGCGCACTTCAGGTGCGACGCGGCCAAGGTCGGCGACCGAGGAGATGTTGGCGCGCTGCAACTGGTCGCCGCTGACCGCGGTCACAGACACAGGAACATCGACGATCGACTCGTCACGCCGCCGGGCGGTCACGACAATATTGTCC
>NZ_QJQX01000062.1 GCF_013393185.1 Sphingobium lactosutens
TTAGTGATGGGGTGGACGCCCCCCGACGGCATCGATGTGCCACAGTGGAGGTGTTGAACACCACTTTAGGGAGGCGTCCATGTCGGAAGTTAGCATAATCGGGTTGGATATCGCCAAGCATGTTTTTCAGGCGCATGGGGTAGATGCGTCAGGCCATGCGATTTTGCGCAAGAAGATCACGCGTTCGAAGTTGTTGCCCTTCTTTTCCGCTCATCCACGTTGCCTAATTGTGTTGGAGGCGTGCGGCGGAGCCCATCATTGGGCGCGCGAGTTGCTCAAGCTCGGTCATGATGTGCGGTTGATCGCTCCGGCGTATGTGAAGCCCTTTGTGAAGCGCCAAAAGAACGATGTGGCTGATGCTGAGGCGATCTGTGAGGCAGCACAGCGTCCGAGCATGCGGTTCGTGCCGGTGAAAACTGAGGAACAGCAGGCAGCCGCGATGGTGTTCCGGGCGCGTGATCTGCTGGTCCGCCAGCGCACCCAGATCGGCAATGCCCTGCGCGGGCACATGACAGAATATGGTTGGATCGCACCCAAGGGCTTGGCGCATCTGGAAGCGCTCAGGGCGCTGGTCTCCGATCGGTCAGCGGTGCCCGAAGGGGTGCGGTCGGTGTGTATGGTGTTGCTTGATACTCTGGCAACGCTTGACCGGCAGATCGCGCTACTCGACAAAGAGATAGTCCGGCGCTCTCGCGAGGATGCAGTCGCGCGCCGCCTGATGACGATCCCAGGAATCGGACCGATCACGGCAACGGCGATCACCGCGCTTGCGCCGCCGTCAGAAACATTCGCCAAGGGGCGTGACTTCGCCGCTTGGGTCGGCCTCACCCCTCGTCAGCACTCAACTGGTGGGAAACAGAAGCTGGGATCTATCTCGAAAATGGGCGAGCGCACGCTGCGAAGGTTGCTGATTATTGGCAGTAGCGCGGTAGTGCTACAGGCGAGCAAGCGCGGGGCGGCGAAAGGCTCGTGGCTCGAGCAGATGCTGGCGCGCAAGCCACGCATGCTGGTGACGGTTGCGCTGGCGAACAAGACGGCACGGATCGTCTGGGCGCTGCTGACGAAGGATGAAGTTTACAAAGCTCCGGTCGCAGCCACGGCGTAAGCCAAGGCGGGCCAGAGGTCGTCGGAACGTAGTCGGTCGAAGGAGGGTATGGCACAACAGTCGGCGAGACGGGATCGGAAGAACCAGGTTAATCCACCGTGCTTCATCAGCACGCGTTAGTGATGTGGTTCCGGTCCGCGAACTCCCATACGGGCCCGCAGCCATCATCGCTGCATCAGAGGCCGGACAGATGGCAGCATCCGACTACGTGCCTACCTCCAAATACCACTTGCGTTAATCGGGGCGTCCACAGATGGATTAAAGCCGCTGCCGCCATATCCGGGTGGAGGTGGAGCGAAGCGGAACCGGAAGCCGGATATGGCGGTGTCGCCGTTTCCGGGGCCGGCGGCCGATAACCCAGGCTGCTATGAGGGCGGACAGTGTTGTAATGCCGCCGCCAGGCTTCGATCAGCACCTTGGCCTCGGCGAGACTGTAGAAGATTTCGCCATTGAGCAGTTCGTCGCGAAGCGACCCGTTGAAGCTTTCGTTATAGCCATTCTCCCATGGTGATCCAGGTGCGATGTAGAGCGTTTTCACACCGATCTGCCCCAGCCATTTCTGGACGGCAGTCGCGATAAATTCGCGGCCGTTGTCAGACCGGATATTCGCTGGCGGACCACGCGTGACGAACAGGTCAGCCAAGGCCGCCAGCACGTCTTCGTGACGGAGCTGCCGGGCAACGATCAGGGCCAGGCACTCCCTGCTGGCCTCATCGATGATGGTCAGGATGCGGAACTTGCGGCCATCATGCGTTCGTCCCTCGACGAAGTCGTAGGCCCATACATGCCCCGGATATTCGGGCCGCAGGCGGATGCAGGATCCGTCGTTGAGCCAAAGCCGCCCGCGCTTTGGTTGGCGCTGCGGCACCTTGGGGACTGTCAGGAATTTCGTGTGCGGCGAGGCGGTTGACCATCAGGCCGTCATGGCCCTGATGAAGCGTTCGCCGAAGAGAACGGCAAATTGAGCCTTCGCCATGTTCCACTCGCGCGGCGGCATTTTCCACTCTTTTTCCGATCGGTTCAAGATCAGATAGAGCAGCTTGGTGGCCGCCTCATCATTGGGGAAATGGCCCCGCGCACGAACAGCGCGACGAAGCTTGGAGTTCAAGGCCTCGATGGCATTGGTGGTGTAGACGATCCGCCTGACTTCGTCGGGGAAGGCGAAAAATGGGATGACCTCGGGCCATGCCCGACGCCAGCTCTGGCCGATGGCAGGATAGCGCTGCCCCCAGAAGCTCGCTTCGAAGGCCGTTAGCGCTTCCTCGGCGGCCGCGGCATCGACAGCACGGTAGATGGCCTTCAGGGCCGTTCCGAGCGCCTTACGGTCTTTCCACGCCACGAAATCCATCGAGTTCCGCAGCAGATGGACGATGCATGTTTGAACCATCGCTTCGGGGAAGACGGCGGTGATGGCGTCGGGAAAACCCTTCAGGCCATCGACGACGGCCAGCATGATATCCTCGACACCGCGGTTGCGCAGTTCGTTCATGACGCGCAGCCAGAATTTGGCGCCTTCATTCTGCTCCAGCCACAAGCCAAGGACCACCTTGGTGCCGTCGGCCATGACGCCCAGGGCAATATGGATCGCCTTGTTGCGGACCATGCCTTCGTCGCGGATCTTGACCCGGATCGCATCGAAGAAAACCAGCGGATAGGCTGGGTCCAGCGGCCGTTGCTGCCAGGCCGTGACCTCCTCCAGCACAGCGTCCGTGATCGTGCTGATCAGGTCGGGTGAGGCATCGATGCCGTACAGTTCGCGCAGATGCCCGGTGATCTCACGGGTACTCATGCCGCGCGCGTACATCGAGATGATCTTGTCATCAAAACCGGGGAAACGGCGCTGATATTTTGCGATAAGCTGCGGATCAAAACTGCCGGCCCGATCACGCGGCACCTCGATCTCGATCCGTCCCCCGTCGGTCGTCACTGTCTTGCGGCCATAGCCG
>NZ_QJQX01000063.1 GCF_013393185.1 Sphingobium lactosutens
TTAGTGATGGGGTGGACGCCCCCCGACGGCATCGATGTGCCACAGTGGAGGTGTTGAACACCACTTTAGGGAGGCGTCCATGTCGGAAGTTAGCATAATCGGGTTGGATATCGCCAAGCATGTTTTTCAGGCGCATGGGGTAGATGCGTCAGGCCATGCGATTTTGCGCAAGAAGATCACGCGTTCGAAGTTGTTGCCCTTCTTTTCCGCTCATCCACGTTGCCTAATTGTGTTGGAGGCGTGCGGCGGAGCCCATCATTGGGCGCGCGAGTTGCTCAAGCTCGGTCATGATGTGCGGTTGATCGCTCCGGCGTATGTGAAGCCCTTTGTGAAGCGCCAAAAGAACGATGTGGCTGATGCTGAGGCGATCTGTGAGGCAGCACAGCGTCCGAGCATGCGGTTCGTGCCGGTGAAAACTGAGGAACAGCAGGCAGCCGCGATGGTGTTCCGGGCGCGTGATCTGCTGGTCCGCCAGCGCACCCAGATCGGCAATGCCCTGCGCGGGCACATGACAGAATATGGTTGGATCGCACCCAAGGGCTTGGCGCATCTGGAAGCGCTCAGGGCGCTGGTCTCCGATCGGTCAGCGGTGCCCGAAGGGGTGCGGTCGGTGTGTATGGTGTTGCTTGATACTCTGGCAACGCTTGACCGGCAGATCGCGCTACTCGACAAAGAGATAGTCCGGCGCTCTCGCGAGGATGCAGTCGCGCGCCGCCTGATGACGATCCCAGGAATCGGACCGATCACGGCAACGGCGATCACCGCGCTTGCGCCGCCGTCAGAAACATTCGCCAAGGGGCGTGACTTCGCCGCTTGGGTCGGCCTCACCCCTCGTCAGCACTCAACTGGTGGGAAACAGAAGCTGGGATCTATCTCGAAAATGGGCGAGCGCACGCTGCGAAGGTTGCTGATTATTGGCAGTAGCGCGGTAGTGCTACAGGCGAGCAAGCGCGGGGCGGCGAAAGGCTCGTGGCTCGAGCAGATGCTGGCGCGCAAGCCACGCATGCTGGTGACGGTTGCGCTGGCGAACAAGACGGCACGGATCGTCTGGGCGCTGCTGACGAAGGATGAAGTTTACAAAGCTCCGGTCGCAGCCACGGCGTAAGCCAAGGCGGGCCAGAGGTCGTCGGAACGTAGTCGGTCGAAGGAGGGTATGGCACAACAGTCGGCGAGACGGGATCGGAAGAACCAGGTTAATCCACCGTGCTTCATCAGCACGCGTTAGTGATGTGGTTCCGGTCCGCGAACTCCCATACGGGCCCGCAGCCATCATCGCTGCATCAGAGGCCGGACAGATGGCAGCATCCGACTACGTGCCTACCTCCAAATACCACTTGCGTTAATCGGGGCGTCCACAGATGGATTAAGCCCATCGCCGCCATATCCGGGTGGAGGTGGAGCGAAGCGGAACCGGAGGCCGGATATGGCGGTGTCGCCGTTTCTGGTGCCGGTGGCCGGTATCCAAGACTGCTGTGCGGGCGCACGGTGTTGTAATGCCGCCGCCAGGCTTCGATCAGCACCTTGGCTTCGGCGAGGCTGTAGAAGATTTCGCCGTTAAGAAGTTCGTCGCGAAGCGACCCGTTGAAGCTTTCGTTATAGCCATTCTCCCATGGTGATCCCGGCGCGATGTAGAGCGTCTTCACGCCGATCTGCCGCAGCCATTGCTGGACGGCATTGGCGATAAATTCGGCGCCATTATCTGACCGCGTTCCGCCGGCAGGCTTCGGCTGTCGATGCCCCCTGCGCCAGCACGATATCAACTTCACGCAGCTTGCCGATGATCTCTTCCGGCTTGTGCTTCTTGCTTGGCATTCATCGTCCCTTTCGTGGTCCAGACTATCATAGTCTCTGGGCCACTCAGGGGGAGGGGAGGAGATCAGGCCAGCGCCCACCTGAAGGCGCCAACCATAGCACACGCCTCTGGCGCATCCCAACCCCTGCCGCTCCGCCGCTGTCGCGCGTCAATCAACGTACTAGCCATATCGAACCGAACCTACCGAAAGCACAAATCTCCATAGGGCAAGCTGCTGCGCCCGCGGATTCCTGCATGGGAGGCTTTCGTACCCAAGCGCCCGAAACCCTAAACCTTGTCAGCCATTCAGAATCTGATTTCTCGTTCCTAGGGCCTTATGATAATTGCTCATCCTGTAACCGAGAAATTGGCCTATCAAGCGGTTTGATCAACGCTTTCAAATTGTCCGTCTCAAGCCGGTCGAGCGCAGCAGCGGCCGAGACCATTATCGACGTCTTCGTCACGCGCCTTCATCTGCATGACGACCGGCAACGCACCGCCGTCATCGGACAGAAGGTCGAACGCCCCCATCGTCGGCGGCGTTTCCGCGTTCGGGAACGATATTCCTTCTACCGGATGGTGGCCGATACCGACGCCAAGCCGCCGCATTGGCGGTACGCGCGGTCCGTCTGCTTTCCCTCCTACATACCCAAATGTGGCTGTTTGCCGGCTGGCAGCTTTTGGGCAGGCCTTCAGGTTGGTTGCCATTGCGGCTCCTGGAAAATGAAGACCCGCAGTCGTTCCAGTGAACCCTATAAAGCAAACGTTTGCATATCGCTATTTCGTCTGTATGATCGACGTTCGACAGGTCGCAAAGGCGACGGAGAGGAGCATATGCGGGACAGAGCCACCAAACCACGAATGCGTCTGTCACGCATCGTCGAAATGAATCTCGGCTTCCTCGGCATCCAATTCTCCTTTGGGCTGCAACAGGCCAATATGGGGCCGATCTATCGCTATCTTGGCGCGGATGAAGCGCATCTGCCGCTGCTCTGGCTGGCCGGGCCGGTCACGGGATTGCTCGTTCAACCCATTGTCGGCGCGCTCAGCGATCGGACGGTCAGCCGATGGGGCAGGCGCACGCCCTATTTCCTGATCGGCGCCGTGCTGTGCAGCCTGGGCCTGCTGATGATGCCCTATAGCCCGACCCTCTGGTTTGCGGCCAGCCTGCTCTGGATGCTCGATGCGGCGAACAACATCACCATGGAACCCTATCGCGCCTATGTCAGCGACCGGCTGGACGAAAGCCAACGATCGGTCGGCTTCCTGACGCAAAGCGCCTTTACCGGGCTGGCTCAGACCCTGTCCTATCTGGCTCCGTCGCTGCTGGTCTGGTGGGGCTTCGACGCCGATCTGGTCGATGCCAACGGCATACCCGATGTCACGCGGATCGCCTTTCTGATCGGTGCGGTCATATCCATTTCGACCATCCTCTGGTCGGTGCTGCGCGTGCCGGAGTTGCCGCTGCCGCCAGAGGAGATCGCACGCATGCAGAGCGACCGCCTATCCTTCGGCACAGCGCTGCGCGACTTTATGGCCGCAGTGCGCGAAATGCCCACGGCCATGCGACAACTCGCCCTGTCGATGCTGCTGCAATGGTTCGCGATGTTCGCCTATTGGCAGTTCATCAGCTTCGCGCTGGCCCGCGCGATCTTCGACACTGCCGATCCAGCGAGCAGCGGCTTTCGCCAGGCGGTGCTGCTCACCGGACAGGCGGGCGCGCTCTACAATGCCGTCGCCTTCCTCGCTGCGTTCGCCATGGTGCCGCTCAGCCGGCGGATCGGGCCGCATTATATTCATGCCGTCGCCGTTGTCTTGTCCGGTGCCGCGATGCTGGCCATCCCCGGCACCAGCGATCATACGCACCTGTTCCTGCTGATGATCGGCATCGGCATCGGCTGGGCCAGCATGATGGGCAATCCCTATGTCATGCTGGCCAATGCCATCCCGCCCGAGCGGACCGGCGTCTATATGGGCATCTTCAACATGTTCATCGTCATTCCGATGCTGCTTGAGACTTTGATCGTGCCGGTCATCTACCGTCCGCTGCTGGAAAGCGATCCGCGCAACATCCTGTTGATGAGCGGTATGATGATGATCGCCGCTGGGGCCGCTACGTTGATGGTCAGGACGCCCCGCAAGAACTGATGCGCCGCGATCCGGATTGTCCCATGCCCTTCAGTGGCCTAGATGATAGGATATGACGGATCATCATGACGAACCTGTCCGCAGCATAACCGACCTTGCCCGGATCGCGGGGGTATCGGTGTCGACCGTGTCCCGCGCGCTGACGTCCAAGGGCGCGCTCAACAAGGATACGCGGCGGCGCATTCAGGAACTGGCGGCCAAGCACGGCTTCCAGCTCAATGTCGCCGCGCAGAATCTGCGGCTGGGCCGCACCGGAGCGATCGCCGTGCTGCTGCCACTGGGGCATGAGCGCGGGCAGCATCTGTCCGATCCCTTCTTCATGGCGATGCTGGGCTTTCTGGCGGACGAACTGACCGAGCGCGGTTATGACCTGCTACTGTCCCGCGTGCTGCCCGATGGCGAGGACTGGCTGGACGCCTTTATCCGGGCTGGCCGGGTCGATGGCGTCATCATCATCGGCCAGTCCAACCAGAGCGCCGTCCTGGACCGCACCGCCAGCCACTATCGCCCGCTCGTCATCTGGGGCGCTCATGCCGAGCGTAATCAATATCTGACCGTAGGAACCGACAATGTGGCTGGCGGCGCTCTGGCGGCGAAGCATTTGCTGGAGCGCGAGCGCGGCAAGCTCGCCTTTTTCGGCAATGTCGCGGTGCCGGAATTTGCTGCCCGATATGAGGGGTTTCTCTCCGCTCTGCCGGCCGAGGCGCGGGATCGGGTCGAGCTGGTCCATGCTCATGTGACGCCTGAAGCCAGCTATCGCGTCGCGGCCGACTATTTTGCAGCGGGGCATCGCCCCGACGGGGTGTTCGCAGCGTCCGACGTGACGGCCATGAGCGTCATCACCGCCGCAGCTGAGCAGGATATCCGCGTGCCCGACCAGCTTTCGGTGGTGGGCTTCGACGATGTGCCGCTGGCGCGGCTGTCCAATCCGCCGCTCACCACCATCCGACAGGATATACAGCGGGGGGCTGCGCTGCTGGTCGAGCGGCTGTGCCAGCGGCTCGCGGGCGAGGACGTCGGCTCCATCCAGATCGAGCCGGAGATCGTGGCGCGGGAATCGAGCTGACAAGAAGAGGCCCGGTTCCTTGACGGAACCGGGCCTTTCAGGTGGCCGAAACAACCGGTCCGGAGAGGAGGAACGGCCGCTCCGGCGTCGGATCGGATCAGAAATTGTAACGGATCGAGGCGGTCACGGTGCGGCCATAGACGGCGCTGTTCTGGAAGATGCCGGTCGTCGCGCTGATCGGCAGCAACTGGCCGCCGCCGCGATAGCCCAGCGTGTCGAACAGATTGTTGGCGTTGAGGCCCAGTTCCAGATTTTCGACCGGCCGCACTTTCACGAAGCCGTTGAAGAATGTCGTGCCGCGCACGGTGTAGAGGTTGAAATCGTCGTTCGGCGCACTGCTCTGGCCGCTGGCGGACAGGCCGACCGCGAACAGGCCCGCATCATATGAGGGCGAAATCAGATAGGTGAGCTTGGGAATACCGCCCAGCCGGTTGCCGGCCAATGCCGCCGTCGCGCTGTCCTTGATCTTCGGATTCACCCAAGTCGCATCGACCGCCAGATGGAAATTGCCGAGGTTCAGTCGCCCGGTCAGTTCCACGCCCCAGGACCGGTAATCGTTGGAGATGTTCGGGTCATTGTTGGGCGGCGGATTGTTGATCCGGGTGAAGTCATAATTATTCTCGGTGAGGGTCGAGCGGAATCCGGTGACTTCCACCGAATAATTGCCCGACCCACCGACGAAGCCACGATGCTTCACGCCCACTTCCTGCTGGTTGAGGAAGTTGATGGCCGTGCTGGCGCCCTGGCTGTTGAGCGACCCGTCGGCATTGAAGTTGCCGCCCAGCGTGCGCCGGTCGGCGTTGAAGCGCCCGCCCCGGCTGACGCGGGCGAAGATGCTGGTGCTGTTGTCGAAGGCATAGAGTGCGCCGAACGACCAGCTGGTGTAGCTGCGCTTGTAGTTGATCCGCTCGATCGCGCCGCCCGGCAACATAGACGGCAGGGTCGCGCTGCCGACCTCATCGCTGACGACATAATCGGGGCCGATGACGCCCGCCTGCGCCGTGCCTTCACCGCGCACCCGGTCGAAGCGGACGCTGGCGTCGAGATCGAAGCCGCCGCCCGAATAGTTGGCGGACAGGAAAGGCGCGTCGTCGGTATATTTGAGGTCGACGCTGCGGGCGCAGCAATTGCCCCAATTGTCGTTGAAGCCCGCCTGGCCCGCAGCGGTGATCTGCGTGCCGGTGGTGGAGAAGAGATTGAGCGGCGCGGCATTTTCGCCTTCCAGCGCGCTATATTGACGGTTCACATGCCAGTCCTGGACGATGTTCTGGCTCATGTGGAACCAGCCCGCCTGCACCGTGACCTTGCCGCCGCCAACATCGAACTTGCCGGTCAGCGCCAGATTGTTGGCCAGGCTGCCCATATCCTTCATCAGCGTGTTGATGTTGGGATTATTGTTCAGATAGGTGCCGGTATAGGCCTGCCCCTTGTTTGGCCCCGCCGCATAGCGGATCGCGCCCACCGTCTGGCCGTTGACGGTCGATCCCAGCACGCTGGCGGTCGTCGCGACGTTCAGGAACTGGGTGGTGAAATTGCCGCTCATGTCGGTGTAGCGGAAACTGTTGTCGACGGTCAGCGCGTCGCTCAGCTCATAATGGAATTGCGCACCCACGGAGGTGACGCGGGGGTGGATGCCCGCCACATCAGCATTTTTGAGCACGCCGTTGCTGTCGACATATTGGAAGCTGCGCTGATAGATGGAATAGGTCGATCCGTCGCGCGCGTCGAAGTTGGGCAGCGGCTTGAAATCGGTGATCTTGTTGCCGTCGATCGTCACCAGCGAAGGCATGGTGGTGTTGGTCGGCGCATGTTCATCCAGCCGCTTGAAATTGAAGCGGATAAAGCCCCTGCCGTCGCCCAGATCCTTGGTGAGGTTGGCCTTCACCTGATAGCCACGCAGGATGTTGAAATCCTCGTTGGTCGGCCCGCCACCCTCGCGGGCATAGCCGCCGACATGGAAGCGCAGCGTGTCGCTGATCGGGCCGCCATAGTCGAAGTCTACACGCGTCTCGCGGAAGCCGACGCCCTTGGACAGGCCGATCGAGCCGCCCTCCTTCTCGCCGGTCTTGCTGATATAGTTGATGACCGCGCCGGGCGCCTGGCTGGCGAAGGTGGAGGCGGAGCCGCCACGCACGGCCTCGACGCGTTCGACATTCTGGTCGAAGCGCAGCCAATAATCGTTATTGCCGAACTGAATGTCGCCGAACAGGGTGACGGGCAGGCCGTCCTCCTGAAGCGCGACATATTCCGAGCCGCCGGTCGACACCGGGATGCCGCGCACGCCGATATTGGCGTTGCCGCCCGGACCCGCCGTATCGGAGGGCTGGAGGCCGGGGATGGAGCGCAACACTTCGGCTTCGGAGCGCGGCGTGAAATTCTGGATCGCTTCCTGGCTGACCTGCGACACCGAAATAGACGATCGGAAACGCGACTTGTCGCCGGCCGCTGCGGTGACGACGATATCTTCGCCACTGATGGGCGCGCGTTCCTCCGCAGCGGGGGCTTGCGTGTCGGCGGGTGCGGCGTCCTGCGCCAGGGCAGGCCCGCCAAGGCACGCCATGGCCAGCGCGAACGTGGAAATGCGGCTTGGCTGAATGCTGGTCTTCATCATCCCCTCCTTAAGGGCCGCCGCGCATCACTTCGCGGTCGGTTGAATGCCTGCATATGTCGCCCCGCAAACCTTTGCAACATATTTCAGCAAACGTTTGCATTTCATCTCGCAAGATTTAGGCATGCTGCTATAGTGCCAGTCAATAACGGTTGTTTTGACGGCGAAAACAGGGGAGGTCAGGCAGAGGATGGAGTATCGGGGCAGTCCAGCCGATCTTGCTTCCACTCAGCCGGCGTCGCCTTCTGCGCCCGAGACCGACGACTGGCTGCGAGCGATCGAGTCGGCCGTCTTTGCGGCGTTTCGGTCGGGGACCGGGGAGGATCTGGCCTCAACGCTGGAACAGTCCTGCCTTCGCTGGCCCGACCATGTTCGCCTGCTCTGGTTGAAGGCGCTGGTCCTGCGCGAGGCGCAGGCGCATGAGCCGGCGCTGCTTGCGGCCGAGCGCGCTGCGGCCTTGGCAAAGGACAATCCGCCGGCGCAGGCGCTGCTCGCTCAGTTGCGCTTTGAAACCGGGCGCGACGCCGCTGCGCAATTCACTGTCGCGCGTGCGCTCGCTCCTTCGGATCTGGCGCTGGTCCGTGGCCATGCCGGCGCACTCACGGCGGAGGGGGACAGCGATGCGGCGCTGGCGCTGATGGCGGCGGCGCTTCAGGATCAACCGGGCTGGGTCGAGGGCCAGACCTACCGCGCTACATTACACCGCCTTGCCGGGGCGAATGGGCAGGAGGATGGGGGCTTTGCGGAGGCGCTGCGCGCCGAACCGCGCAATCTGGCACTCCATCTTGGCCGTTTTCACTGGCTGGCCAAGGCGAAGCGATGGGATGATGCCCGCGCCGCATTGGGGGAGGCGACACGCGCCTGCGGAGAGTCCAGCGCGCTGGAGGTTGCGCGCCTCTATCTCGAAGCGGAATCGGGTGCTGCGGCGGACAAGCCTGACCTGTTCGACGGGCTGGCCGACCGGCACGATTCCGGTCTGGCGCTTGCCCGTGTCCGCCACGCACTGCGCTGCGGCGCACCGGACAAGGCGGTAGAAATCGCCTTCGCCCAACTTCGTTCCCCGTCCGCGCCCCTATTCTGGCCCTATCTTTCCATCGGCTGGCGTTTGCTGGGAGATGATCGGGCGGCCTGGCTCGATCGACCCGACCAGTTGATCCGCGCGGTCGACATCGGCCTGGACGCGCAGGAACTATCGGACCTTGCCGACCTTCTCCGCACACTCCACACCGCCACTTCACCCTATCCCGATCAGTCGGTGCGCGGCGGAACGCAGACCGACCGGCCGCTGCTGTTCCGGCATGAACCGATCATGCAGCGCACCCGCGCCGCCATCGAGGCAGCAGTGCGCGACTATATCAGTCGCCTGCCACCCCAAGAACCGGGCCATCCGCTACTCGGAACGCCACGCGGCGAGGTGAAATTTGCGGGAAGCTGGTCCGTGCGTCTTTCCGCCCAGGGTTTTCATGCCGCACATACCCATCCGGTCGGCTGGATCAGTTCGGCGCTGCATATCGCCTTGCCTGACATTTCGGCGATGGGTGACGCACCATCGGGCTGGCTGCGGTTCGGCACGCCGCCGCCAGAGCTGGGGCTGGACCTGAAGGCCTATCGCCAGATCGAACCCAGGGTCGGCCGCCTGATCCTGTTCCCTTCCACCCTGTGGCACGGCACCGTGCCATTCGCGGATGGCGAACGGCTGTCGATCGCCTTCGACATCAGCCCACCGCGCCGCTGACGGATCAGCCTTCGAACAGATAGGCCGCGCCCCTGTAATCGCCCTTCAGCTTCACGCGCAGCCCCTGTTCCATCCAGTAGGCGCCGCTGGCCTCCGCCGGTACGCCGTCGGGCAAGGCCGATCCGTCCAGCATCCGCACCCTGTAGCTGCGCACGGGATCGAGGCCCGCCGGATGCAACGCCTCGACATTGTCGCGGAAGGATGAACTGTGCAGCATCTGGAACAGGACGGCCCGGCGCTTGTCCGGGGCGACATGGAAGGTCGCCGACATCGCCGCGTCCGGCCGGGGAGGCGCGATCCGGTAAAGGTCGCCGCGCTGCACGATGTCGCGAATGGACTTGTAGGCGGCGATCCATTTCGTGGCCGTGGCGAAATCCGCATCCTGCCAATGATCCAGATTGGCGCCGATACCCAGGCTCCCTTGCATGGCGGATAGGAAGCGATAGTCGAGGCTGGTTTCCCGCCCGTTCGCCCAATTGGGACTATCTGTAACCCAGGCCATCATGATCGACGGCGCATAGGCCTGGGTAAAGCCGTCCTGAATGATCAGGCGATCATAGGGATCGGTATTGTCCGACGTCCAGCTCTGGTCGGTCAGGCCCATGATGCCAAGGTCGATGCGCCCGCCGCCCCCAGAGCAACCCTCAATCTCCAGCCCCGGATGTCGCCGCCGCAGTTCGGACAGGATGTAATAGAGGTTGCGGACATATTGGACCTGCACCCGCTGCTGATCCTCCGACGCCATTTCGGGCCAGCCCGCCTCGGTCCAGTTGCGGTTATAGTCCCATTTGAGGAAGGCGATATCATTCTGGCCCACCAGCCGGTCCAGCACGGCCAGCAGATGATCGCGCACATCGGTCCGGGCGAGGTTCAGGACCAACTGGTTGCGGCCTTCGGTGCGCGGCCGGTCGGGGAAATTCAGCACCCAGTCGGGATGGGCGCGGTAGAGGTCCGAATTGACGTTCACCATCTCCGGCTCGACCCAGAGGCCGAAATCCATGCCCAGCGCTTTCACCCGGTCGATCAAAGGCTTGAGGCCTTTGGGGAATTTGCGCGGATTGACCGTCCAGTCGCCCAGGCCCGCCTTGTCGTCGTCGCGCGCGCCGAACCAGCCGTCATCGACGACGAAGCGTTCCACCCCGATCTTCGCCGCCTTCTCGGCCAATGCCATCTGCCCGGCCTCGGTCACGTTGAAGGTCGTCGCTTCCCAGCTATTGTAGAGGACCGGCCGGATCTTGGCCTTGGCGCCACCGGGGATGATCGCGGCGCGCTGAAAGGCGTGGAAGCGGCGCGAGGCGTCGCCCATCCCTTTACTCGTATAGCCCGTGTAGAAGACCGGCGTATCCAGGCTTTCGCCCGGCTTTAGCGTCCAGCTGAAATCATAGGGGTTGTAGCCGCCGCTGATCCGGAGCCGGCTGAGATTGTCGAGGCCGACTGACAGGCGGAAGGAACCGGACCAGGCCAGCGCCCCATACCAGACCGGACCATCCGTCTCGCTGCTCTTGCCGTCCTTGACCAGCGCGAACCAGGGCTGATTGCCATGGCCGGTCGATCCCCGACGGCTCTCCAAGACAGTCAGGGCTGGCGTCACCGACGTTTCCACCTGCGACCATTCCGACGCATGGCGGCCGGTCAGATAGTGGAGGCGATAGTCGCTGCCGACCGGCAGCGTGTAGGTCGCCGCTGCGATCTGGTCGATGCGCACCGGCTTGCTGTCGCCATTGCGCACACTGGCCGATCGGGCGATTACGCCGGTCGTCGGATCGATCGCATAGCGCAACATGACCGTAAGGGGCCGACGGATATCGGCCAGTTCCACGGTCAACGTCTCACCGGCTATGGTGTGGCGTCGATATTTGAGGACCAGGTCGCGATTGCCGTCGGCGAACACCGCCTTGATGCCCGGTTCGCTGACCAGCCCCTCCCCCTGCCCGGCATATTCCTGCGCAGTGATCGATCCGGCCGGGTCGAAGCCCGACAATTCGGTGGGATGCCGGGCGACGAGTGGCGCCTTTTCGTCCAGCGTTGCGCCCCAATAGAGCGGCTGGAGATAGCCCTGTTCATCCACCCCCATGGCATAGGTCACGCCGCCGCCATCGAGCCGCATCATGCGGCCATCCGCTGTTGCGCTGACCTTTGCCCAAAGGACGTCGGGATAGGCAAGAGCCGTGAAGGCGGCGGCCGCCAGGCACAATGATCGAACGGACGGCATAGTCATCATCCTTGCCTTTCCGCCAAGGCATCAAGTGCCAGCGCGACAGCGCCGAGCGGCCCTGCCTGATCTCCCAACTCGGCAGTACGCAGGATCGCAGCGATAGTGTCCGGTGTCACAAACGGCAGATAACCATTCAGTTGCACCAGAACCTTGCCCCGGACCCGATCGAGCAGATTTGCACGGCCCATCCCGACGCCGCCGCCAATCAGCACCTGCCGCGCTGCCGTCATGAGCAGAATAGTTGATACGAGCTGAGCAAGGTCATGGGCGACATGATCCCATCTGGGATCGTCGGCATCGATCTGGTCGCCCGGCTTGCCAAAACGTTTGGCCAGTGCGGGGCCAGAAACCAGCCCTTCGATACAGTCGCCATGAAAAGGACAGGCGCCGGGAAAATCATCCCCCTCCGCTCGGCGAATGGCGATATGCCCGAGTTCAGGATGCATCGCGCCATGCAGCGTCTTGCCATTCAGGGCAAAACCGCCGCCCAGCCCCGTACCGATGGTAAGGTAGCAGAGGCAGTCGGACCGCCCCTGTTCCTGCGTGCCAGCACCCCAGCGCGCCTCGGCCAATGCAGCCGCATTCACATCGGTATCGATCGCCGCCGGACAGGGCAGCGCCCCGGCCAAGGCGCCGAAAATGTCCGCTCCGCTCCAGCCGGGCTTGGGCGTGGGCAGCATCCGGCCAAAGTCATGGGCATTCCTGTCGAGCCGCAAGGGGCCGAAAGATGCAATGCCCAACGCAGCCAAGGCCTCTTCCGCATACCAGCGGGTCAGGGTTTGCTGCACCGCGCCCAATGTCGCGTCCGGTGTCGTCGTCGGCACCAATCGCCGCTCGACAATCTCCGTTCCGCGTGCACGCAGGACGAAAACCTTGGTCCCGCCCAGTTCGACGCCCGCGATCAAAGGGCGCGTCATGCCACCACTCCGGCCGCATCGCCATCAAGCCACAGCTGGACGAACGGCGCAAAGGCGCCGCCGAACCGCCGCTTGGCCCCTCCCCCCCAATTGTCGACGAAGCTGGTGACGCGCAGATCAGGCAGCACCATCCAGCTATAGCTTTGTGCGGGCGCCTCGTCCGGGTTGGCGAAGACAAGGCCGCTGTCATTGATCGGGCGCCAGGGGCCGCTCAATGTATCGGCGACCATGCCGTACAGGCCGGTCGGCCCTGTCGGCCCTTGTGGATTGAACACATGGGCTTGAGTCGACCAGAATAGATAATAGCGGCCGTGATGGAACACGACATGCGGCCGCTCCAGTTCATTATTGATGCCGTCCGCGACAATCAGCGGCGGTTCGACAGTCCAGTCGTCCGGGCGATCCGCCGGGGCGGTGGCAACCCCGACAACCCCGTTGAACGCCGATGTCGATCCCGCAAGCGAGCCGGCGAAAAACAGATGATGGCGACCATCTGCAGGATCGCGAAAATAAGCGGGATCGCGGTAGGCCTTGATCGTACCGATGGCGCCACCACCCGTGGTCGCCATATACCAGTCGGGCTCGGGCGGGATCACTTCGCACAGGTCGCGCCAATCCGCCAGGCAACCGTCATCGCCAAGACTGGCCCGCGCGCTGAACATGCGCTGCTCAAAGGTCAGCCCATTATCGCCACGCCGCCCAGCAGCCGTGAAATAGAGGATCACATCGCCAGTCGCCTCATCGACGATGGCCGATCCAGACCATTCCCGGCTTCCCGGAGAAAAGCCATCTGGCATGGCCGGCCCAAGATCGGACCAGCCGCCATCCTCGTGGCGGAGCAGATGAATACGTGCATGACCGTGGCGCGCGTCTGGATCATCAAACCGGGGGGCGCCAAGCGCCATCCAAAGCTCGCCTCCCGACGCGTTGGTAAAGGGCTCACCGTCCCGGCGCTGGATCGGCCACGCATCCCAAATGCCCAAATCAAATGCGACCGGGGCGAAATCCTGGTCGGTGATTGGGGCGATGGCGATCGGTGACGGGAGAATTGCAGCAACATGCGCAGCTGTCCAGAATATCGTCACATCGGCGCCCTCTTCATGGGAGGAGGACGCCGTCAAGCGTGCAGTCCCAACGACATCCTCCCCAAGATAGAAACAAGCCTGGTCGCGCTCAAACACCCATCCCAAACTGCTTCATTGCGAACCGTATAGCGTTGCGCAAACGTTTGCAATAGATAGTTGGAAAGTTAATTCGAAAGGCTGCAGTCGTTCCCGCCATCGACCTTTGTTGGACGCTCAACGGCAATTTTTCCGATCCTAGTTGCGGACCGTCAGCTATTTGATTTCTGACCACCGATGTGGCCGGGAGCGGAAAGGCATGTTGGGGGTCGGATGTGTAGGTTAGCGGACGCTAGGCTGCGGTCGAACGGAGCCTGCCGTGTGAGGAAGGCTAGGAATTCAAGCCTGTGCATCACCGGCTATGCGACAGGAGACCGACACCAGATCAAGTGGCAGAGGTCGGAAAATCCACGACAGGGGCGACAGGGCGACAGGGCGACAGGGCGACAGGGCGACAGGGCGACAGGGCGACAGGGATCGAAGGTTTCCTGTTCATGAACAAGCTTCTCTATCACAGCCTTTGCCAAAGACTCGATTGCGCTTCCCTGCAGATCTCCCATCGCACCCAATTTGCGTTGTGACCGCTGGCCAAAACGACGCAGTAGTTCAGCATCCATCATATGCGGCTGCAAAGCGACCGATCCTTCAGCCAATGCGCATTCAAGATGCCGGAAAATCCGCACATCGCCAGCGTCCATGTCGCCGCAATGAAATACCGGACGCCACGCCTCCAGCACAAGTTTCTGAATGGTCGGCCGCGAGGGGAAACCGCCCTAATAGATGACAAGCGCAGGCTCGGAGGGAGCGGCCTCCCAGACATATCGGACGAATGACGTGAAATTCTCGATTGTCAGCACATAATGCGGTCTGCCCGCCAGAGCGATCATTGTCACCACAGTCCGTGTATTCCTATAAATGGCATCGGCGGAAAGGGGCGCCGCTCAACGCTCACATCACCGTGCAGCAATATGGGTGGGGCTGGCAGGCGGGGCGCAAGTTTACCCAAGGCGACTTCAGCTTCAACGAGCATCGATGGCGCCCGCTATTGGCGCTGTATCGCCATCTCGAACAGAATCTCGCCGCGATGGACGCGGTGTGGGAAGGCGGCTTCGAACAATGGTATGAGGGCAATGCGTCGATAGCGCAAAGCTACAAGGAATTGTCCCAGGCGGACCGAAAACGCATTGCCGGCCATGTCTGCACACTGCTGGCGGCACGCGAGGCGAGCGACAGCGACATTGTCGGCGCCGACCGGAAATTCCCGCGCAAAGCCGGTGTCCTCAAGGTATCGCCAAGATATTGACGGCTGGGCACGATTATCGCTCGAACAGGCGATCCGCCAGCGCCTCGCGCGCCTGCCACCCGCGCTGCTCCAGTTCGGGTGTGGCGCATGGCCCGTCCGGATAGCCGATGCAGAGCAGGGCGATCAGGCTCCAGTGGTCTGGAACATCGAGCATCGTCCTGACGGTGGCCGGATCGACGATCGACACCCAGCCCAGCCCGACACCCCGCGCCCGTGCCGCCAGCCACAGGGTATGGATCGCCATCACGGTCGAATAGCGCAGCATCTCATGCATGGTCGCGATGCCGAGCCCATGGCCCGTGTCGGGATGTTCTTCCGAAAAGACCGCGAGCAGTTCGGGCGCCTCACGCACGCCATGCAGCTTGAGCGAGAGATAATGGGCGCGCTGGTCGGCGTCCGCATAGCGATCGGCGGCAGCGATGCGCTGCCGGTCAATATGGTCGGCGATCTGCGCCTTCAGGTCAGTTGAGCGGATCCGCACCAGACGCCAGGGCTGCGCATTGCCGACCGAAGGCGCCAGGCTAACCGAAGCGAGCAGCGCCTGCATGACAGGCTCCGGCACCGGATCGGTCCGAAAATGCCGGACATCGCGGCGCCAGCACAGCAGCGCGTCGAATTGCTCCAGAAAAGTGGCGTCGAAATCGGGCGGCGCTGTGCTCAAAATTCGATGCCCTTCTGCGCCTTCACGCCCGACCGGAAGGGATGCTTCACCATCACCATGTCGGTTACGAGATCGGCTGCCTCGATCAGGGCATCGGGCGCGTTGCGTCCGGTGATGATGACATGCTTCATCGTATCCCGCTCCGTCACGGCCGCCAGCACTTCGTCCAGCGGCAGATAGTCATAGCGTAACACGATGTTGAGTTCGTCGGCCAGCACCATGTCATAGGCCGGATCGGCGATCATCCGCTTCACTTCCTCCCAAGCCTCGCGCGCCACCGCGACATCGCGCGAACGATCCTGCGTGTTCCAGGTGAAGCCCTCGCCCATCGGCTTGAACTCGATATTGTCGGGGAAGGCGTCGAACACCGCCTTTTCGCCGGTCGCCATGGCGCCCTTCACAAACTGGACGACACCGACCTTCATGCCATGACCGATAGCGCGCACCACCATGCCGAGCGCCGCGCTGGTCTTGCCCTTGCCCTTGCCGGTGTGGACGATCAGCAGCCCCTTTTCCTGGGTCTTGTTAGCCATGATCTTGGCCTGCGCCGCCTGCTTCTTGCGCATCTTCTCAGCATGGCGCGCTTCGTCGACCTGCGTCATCCTCTTTCCTTCCGCATCAGATAGACATCCATGATCCAGCCGTGCCGCGCCCGTAGCGCCGCCCGTTTAGCAACGATCCGGGGGCCGACCGACTCCAGAGACCCGGCGATCAGCGCCTGATGCGCCATGCCGAGATAGGCGCCCCACCAGATATGCACGCCGGTCGGGTCAACCACCTGAAACGCGCAGCCGCCGTCCAGCATCACCGCGACGCTATCCGCCTGCGCCGGCCAGCCATGATCGCGCAACTGCCGCCCGGTGGTGATCACCACCGGCTCAGCCAGCGCATTCAAGGTGATGGCATGGGCAGCGGTCAGGGCGTGGAGGCTGCTGATGCCCGGAACCACCGACACGCGCAATGCCATGCCCTGCGCGCGGAGCCGGTCGGCGATCCGCAATGTACTGTCATAGAGCGAGGGATCCCCCCAGACGAGCAGGGCCAGCCGACCACCGTCAGGCAGGTGCACGGCGATCTGTTCGGCCCAACAGGCCGCGATCGCATCATGCCAGTCCTGCACCGCGCCCAGATAATCGCCCTGCTGCCGCCGCACCGGGAGGTCGAACTCCACCGTCCGGGTCGCACCGGTAAGGACGCGCGCGCACATATCGCGCCGCACCGCGATCAGGTCCGCCTTCTCCCCCCCCTTGCGCGGCAGCAGGATGAGGTCGGCAGCGTTCATCGCCCGGATCGCCGCCAGTGTGAGCTGGTCGGGATCGCCGGTGCCGATGCCGATCAGGGTCAGGTCGATCATGGGGCCGGCGCAATCATGTGGAAGAAGGTGCCGGTCACGCGGCCGCGATACGATCCGGTTTCAGCGACGGCGACGCCATCGGCATCAGTGACATGGGCCAGTGGCGCGTCGGGCTGGTCGAGGATGGTGGAATAATGGAACTCATGCCCGCGCAGCGTCGTGTCGGCGGCCATGCCGGCGATGGGCGCGAGCAACCGGGCATGACGATAGCCCAGATGCATCCGCCGCTGGGCATAGCTGGTGACGAGGCCGAGCAGCCCGGCCATGGCATGACGCTGCCCATCCTTGTCGATCAATGCTTCGCCCAGCACCATATAGCCGCCGCATTCGCCATGCACCGGCCGGGTCCCCGCATGATGGTGCAACGCCGCCAGAAAGCGTGAAGCGGATGCGATCGGCCCGGCATGAAGTTCGGGATAGCCGCCCGGCAGCCAGACAAGGTCGGCGTCGATCGCCGGTGCCTCGTCCGCCAGCGGCGAGAAGGGCAATATCTCTGCCCCCGCGCGACGCCAGCCTTCCAGCAGATGGGGGTAGGTGAAGGAAAAGGCCGCATCCCGCGCCAGCGCGATACGCTGGGCGGGCGGGATCGGCAGGCGTCCAGCCGCACCGCCGGTCAGCCCTGCCGCCGCTATGTCTCGGATAACGGCCAGATCCGCGTGATCGCGCAGGAAGGCGGCATAGTCGGCGATCGCCCGATCGAGATCGGGATGCTCGACCGCCTGCACCAGCCCCAGATGCCGTTCCGGCAGGGTCAGATCGCCGCGCCGGGGCAGTGCGCCAAGCACGCGGATGCCCGCCGCCTCCATCCCCCGGCGCACCAGTCGTTCATGGCGTGGGCTGGCGACGCGATTGAGGATGACCCCGGCAAAGGGCAGGTCGGGATCGAAGCGCGCAAAGCCCATTGCCGTCGCCGCGGCGGACTGCGCCTGCCCCGACACGTCGATCACCAATATCACCGGCCAACCCATGCGCCGGGCGATGTCGGCGCTGGCGCCATACCCGGTCCCGCCGGCGCTGGCGACGCCGTCATACAGGCCCATCGATCCTTCGGCGAGGATCATGTCCGCCCCGCTCGCCTCCGCAGCGATGGCGTCGATCAGGCCCGGCGTCATCGCCCAGCTGTCGAGGTTGAAGGAGGCCCGACCACAGGCCGCGCGGTGGAAGGCCGGGTCGATATAATCCGGCCCGCTCTTGAACGGCTGAATGGCCAGCCCATCCTCGCGGAGCGCGCGCAGCAGGCCCAGCATCACCGTCGTCTTGCCGGTGCCGGAGGCCGGGGCGGCGATCATCAATCCTGGGACGGTCATTCGTTCACTCCCGTAAAAGGCGAGTCTGCCGATCGCGGCCGGAAACGCCGGTCATAATCGGGCGCATAAAGGCTGCTTTCGCCGAAATCCTCGGCCGCCAATACCTGTCCCACCAGGATCAACGCCGTGCGCTCCATGCTGCCGGCCACCGCCTGTTCGATGGTGGACAGCGTGCCGCGCACGATCCGCTGGTCGGGCCAGCTTGCCCGCCACACCACTGCGACGGGGCAGTCAGGCCCGTGCGTCGGCAGCAGGTCCGCGATCACCTGCGCCAGATTATGGATCGACAGATGGATGGCGAGCGTTGCGCCGGTCGCACCGAAGGCCCCCAATGCCTCGCCCGGTGGCATCGCGCTGGAGCGCCCCGGCGTGCGGGTCAGAACCAGCGACTGGGCAAGGCCGGGCAGAGTCAGTTCCGCCTGCAATGCGGCGGCGGCGGCGGCAAAGGAGGGCACGCCCGGCGTCACCTCATAAGGGATGTCCAGTGCGCGCAGCCGCCGCAACTGCTCACCCATCGCCGACCAGACCGACAGGTCGCCCGAATGGAGCCGCGCCACATCCTGCCCCGCCGCATGGGCCGCCGCCATTTCGGCGATGATACCGTCGAGCGAGAGCGGCGCGGTGTTCACGATCCGCGCTCCGGGCGGGCAATGGTCGAGCAGCGCCTGCGGCACCAGCGAACCGGCATAGAGACAAACCGGCGAGGCCGCGATCCGATCGCGTCCGCGCAAGGTCAGCAGGTCGGGCGCGCCGGGACCGGCGCCGATGAAGTGGATGGTCATGATTGCGGTCCTCTGGCGATGGCGCAGGTCGCCATGCGATCGGGGGCGATGAAACGGGGGACGAGAAGCAAAGCGCCGGGGCCCGCGGCGGCAAGTGCAGCCGCTTCGCTCACGCTGCCGGTGCCGCGCGCGGCCATGCTCGCGGTCGAGCGGGTCTGCGTTTCGGCTGCGGCCAGCGCGTCGGGCGCAATGCCGGTCAGTGGCAGGCCGAGCCTCTTGGCGAGCGGCGCGAGCAACGCCAGTTTGTCCTCAGGCGCGGCGAGCAGGGTTACGGGCGGCGCGCTGCGTTGTGCGCCCTCCAACGCCGCGCGCAGCGACGCCTCCGTCGCGCCCGCGCGGAAGCCGAAGCCAGCGACGATCATAGCGTCACGCTCCACTGCACCAGCGGATAGCTCGCCCGCCAACCGCGGCGCGATCCGATCGGCGCGACCTCTGCCAGATCGATGCGCAACAGATGCCCGCCCTTGTCCGCCTGCCACTGCGCCAGCAGCGCTTCGGACTCCAGCGTCACCGCATTGGCGACCAGCCGACACCCCATCGACAGCCGCGCCCAGAGCGCCTGCAGCAGAGCCTGTGACAGGCCGCCGCCGATAAAGACGGCATCGGGCTGTCCTTCGGGCAGGGCTTCGGGTGCGCGGCCGATCCGGACATCGATCCGGTCGACGCCCAGAGCCGTGGCATTGGCCGCCACCCGCATCGCGCGTGCCGGATCGGCTTCCAGCGCCACGACATGGTTGGCGGGATGAGCGAGCAGCCATTCGATCCCGATCGAGCCTGACCCCGCACCAATATCCCACAGCAGTTCGCCCGGCCTCGGCGCCAGCGCGGACAGGGTTAGCGCGCGAACCGGCCGCTTGCTGATCTGCCCGTCATGATCGAACCAGTCGTCGGAAAGGCCCGATGCGCAGGGCAGCACTCTGCCCCCGCCGGTGCAGTCGATTCCCAGCGCCACCGGATGCGCCACATCCTCCGGCACCGTCGCATCGGCACGCACCGTTCGCACGCGTTCGCGCGGGCCGCCCAGCGACTCCAATATGTACAGCGTCGACGCGCCGAAGTCCTGCCCGGTCAGCCAGGCGGCCACCTCGCGCACCGCCGCGCCGTCCCGCAGCAGCGCGACGATCCGCCGTCCCGGCGCGAGATGCGGTCGCAGCCGCATCACCGGCGCGGCATGGATCGCGACGCAGGCCATGTCCTGCAACGCCCAGCCCAATCGCGCCGCCGCCAGCGAAAATGTGGAAGGCACGGGATGCGCCACCCATTCTTCCCGCTCCAAATGCCGCGTCAGGCTGCTCCCCGCGCCGAACCAGAAGGGGTCGCCCGACGCCAGCACTACAACCGCCCGTCCGCGCTCCGCCAGCAATAGAGGGACGCCGTCGGCGAAGGGGACTGGCCATATCAGCGTCCGCCCTCTATGCTCGTCCAGCAGCGCAAGATGCCGGGCCGGTCCCATGACCAGTTCCGCCGCATCGATCGCCGCGCGGGCCGGTGCGGCCAGCCCGTCCCATCCATCCTCGCCGATGCCGACGATCGTCAGCCATGGCCGTGCCGGACTTTCAACCACGCGCAACATCCTGATATTGGGCGGCACCACCGAAGCGAGCGCGCTTGCCCGCCTGCTGACCGAGCGTGGCGAACGGGCGACGCTCAGCTATGCCGGCCGGGTCGACAGCCCGCGCCCGCAGCCCGTGCCGGTGCGGATCGGCGGTTTTGGCGGCGCGGAGGGGCTGGCCGACCATCTGCGGGTGCAGGGCGTGACCCATCTGGTCGATGCCACCCATCCCTTCGCCGCGACGATGAGCGCCAATGCAGTGACGGCCGCGCGCATGGCCGGCGTCGCCCATGTCGCGCTGACCCGCCCGGCCTGGCGCGCCACGGCCGGGGATCGCTGGACCCATGTGCCGGACCTTGCCGCGGCTATCGCGGCGCTCGACGGCCCCGCGCGCCGGATCATGCTGGCGCTCGGCCGGATGCACGCGGACGCCTTCGCCGCGCAGCCGCAGCATTTTTATCTCCTGCGCTTCGTCGACCAGCCGGCCACACCGCCGGCCTTGCTCCATTACCATCTGGTTATCGATCGCGGACCATTTGACGTGGTAAGCGACATGCACCTGATGCAGGCGCACGGCATCGATCTCATCCTCAGCAAGAATGCCGGCGGCACGGGCGCGCGGGCCAAGCTGATCGCCGCGCGCAACCTCGGCCTGCCGGTGCTGATGATCGATCGCCCCGCCTTGCTCGACCGGCTGGAACTGCATGATCCCCGCGCCGTGCTGCACTGGATCGATCATGGCGCCGACCGGGGCGTGTAAAGGATCGGTGCGCCCTCACGGGGGATAATCCGCGTCAGGCTCGACCCGATAATGACGACCGTCCGCATGTCCGCCATGTCGGGCGTCGCCTGCGACAAGGGCACGATGCGCAATGCCTCTTCCGGCGTCGACACGGCCCGCGCGAACAGGACAGGGCGATCGTCACCGCTCGCATCGCGTAGCAGGTCGAGCGCACGGGCAAAGCCCTCCGGTCGCGCCTTCGACCGGGGATTGTAGAGGGCGATCGCGAAATCCGCCTCGACCGCCAGTCGCAACCGCCGCTCCACCAGCGCCCAGGGCTTCAGATTGTCCGACAGGTTGATGGCGCAGAAATCATGACCCAGCGGCGCCCCCGCGCGCGCGCTCGCCGCCAGCATCGCCGTGATGCCCGGCAGCACACGGATGTCGAGCGCGCGCCAGTCGTCCGGCCCGGCCTCCAGCGCCTCGAACACTGCCGCCGCCATGGCGAAGATGCCGGGATCGCCCGACGACACCACGACCACGCGCCGCCCCGCCGCTGCCATCTCCAGCGCATGGGCGGCCCGCTGGCGCTCCACCCGATTGTCGGACGGATGCAGGGTCAGCCCCTCACGCGGCGCGATCCGCGCGACATAGGGGATATAGCCGACCACGTCGGTCGCCTCCGCCAGCGCCGCCGTCACTTCGGGCGTCACCAGCGCCTCGTCGCCCGGTCCCAGCCCGGCTATAGCGATCCACCCGCTCATGGCCGACGGCCCTGTCCGTGGATCAGCAGGATCGAGAAATAGGGCGTGACGCTCTCCGCCTGCCCCAGCGGCGTCACCTTCTGTTCGGGCATGGCGGCATATTCGACCAGCCACGCCTCCGCTTCGCGCCCCGCCGCCGCGACCGCGCGGCGCAGCTTGGGCAGGTTTCGGCCGATCTTCATCACCACCAGCGCGTCGGTGTCCCGGATGCGGCGGGCCAGATCCGCCTCCGGCAGGGTCGCCATCAGCACTGTCAGCACGTCGTCGCCCCAGGTGATCGGCGCGCCGCTGGCGGTCCATGCGCCCGCCATGCCGCTGATCCCCGGCACGATCCGCACCGGCACGCTGCCCGACAACCGGCTGTGCAGGTGCATGAAGGAGCCGTAGAAAAAGGGATCGCCCTCGCACAGCACCACGACATCCTCGCCCGCCTGCGCCAGCGTGGCGAGCCGTTCGGTGCAGTCGGCATAGAAGGTGGAAAGGCATTCATTGTAGCGCGGGTCGCTGAGCGGAATTTCGGTCGTCACCGGATATTCCATCGCGATCTCGACCACATCGGGCCGCAGCATCCCCTCGACGATGCGCCGCGCCTGCCCCGGCCGGCCGGCCTTGCGGAAATAGGCGACATGGCGCGCGTCCCGCACCAACCGGTCCGCGCGGACGCTCAGCAGATCCTGCGCGCCGGGGCCGAGGCCGACGCCGTGAATGGTGCCCAACATGTTGCTCATTCCGCGCGGCTCGCCAGCGCGTTCACCGCCGCGACGGTGATGGCGCTGCCGCCCAGCCGCCCATCGACGATGCAGCAGGGCACGGGCTGTTCCTTCCAGAGCGCTGCCTTGGATTCCGCCGCACCGACGAAGCCGACCGGGCAGCCAATGATCGCCGCCGGACGTGGGCAATCCGGGTCGGACAGCATGTCGAGCAGATGAAACAGGGCGGTCGGCGCATTGCCGATGGCCACCACAGCGCCCCCAAGATGCGGCCGCCATAGTTCCAGCGCGGCGGCGGACCGGGTGTTGCCGATCGCCTGCGCCAGTTGCGGCACGGACGGATCGCCCAGCGTGCAGATAACTGAATTGTTCGTCGGCAGCCGCGCCCGCGTCACCCCTTCAGACACCATGCGCACATCGCACAGGATCGGTGCGCCGCCGGCTAACGCCTCGCGCGCCGCTTCGGCAAAGCCGGGAGAAAAGCGGATATGCGGCGCCAGTTCCACCATGCCGGCGGCATGGATCATGCGGACGGCCACCGGCTCTTCCTCGGCGGAAAACCGCCCGAGCGCCGCCTCCGCCCGGATGATGGCGAAGGATTGGCGATAGATCGCCGCACCATCGGTTTCATAGACATGCGGCATCAATATACTCCCAGATAGGCAAGCAGGGCGGGCATATCCATGCCGGCCCGCACTGGCGGCGATCCCGCTTTGGCGTTCTTCGCGATATCGTAATGGCCGTCCCTGCCGGTGATGCAGAGATGGGCGGCGGTAGCGCATGCGCAGCCCTTGGCGCAGCCCGAGACATGCAGGCGCCCGTCGACATGCGGGGCGATGCGCTGCGCCAGCAGGCGCGTCTCGACGCTTGCCTGCGGACAGCGCGGCTTTCCGGGACAAGCATCGACACGCAGCAGCGGGTCGAGCGGGTCGTGCAGCAATCCCCGGATCGGACGCCCTGCATCGCCCTCGACGATCAGCGTCCGCCAGGGGGTGAGGCGGACCGCACCAGTCGCCAGTTCCGCCAGCGTCGGCGCCTCGATCTGCCCGAACGGCACGCCATAGGCAAAGCCGAGCGGATGGGCGCCGGCCCGGACCGGGATGACTGCACTGGCAGGCGCGATATGGCCCTCCGCCCAATCAGGCAAGCGCGCGTCATGTCGCGCCATGCGCCCGGCCGCAGAGCCGCCGCTGGCGACGAACCAGTGCGCCAGCGCTATCAGCGCATCGACCTCCCGCCCGACAATGACGTCCACGCCCAGCGCCCGACCGTCCGCGCGCAGGATCAAGCCGCCATGCGCCCCGCGCTCGATCCGAAAATCGCCCGCTTCCCCTATCAACTGCGGCGCATGGCCTGCATCGATGACAAAGCCGATTTTTGCCGGCAACTCCGGCAATTCGGCCAGCCGCCCGATTAGTTCTTCGGCGACCCGCGCCGTGTCGTCGCCCGCTTGCCACTCTGGCGCCACCATCAGAGACCGCCGTGCTTCCATCCTCGGATCGGCATTTGTCAGTCCCAGCGACACCAGCCGTTCGACCAGCGGTCGCCAGCCCTGTTCGCTCACCCCCCGGATTTGCAGGTTCGCGCGGCTGGTCAGGTCGATCAGCCCATTGCCATGGATCGCAGCCGCTTCGCTCAGCCCAATCAGTTGCGCCGCGTTGATCCGCCCCAACGGCGGCCGCACCCGCACCAGCAGGCCATCGCCCGCCGCCATCGGATGCCAGGCATCGGGGCACCAGCCCTTCACCATACTCATGGCGCATCCCCCAGGCTGGCGAGGATCGAGTTGCGCCGCGTGCGCCACAGGCCGGCGGCCAGAAGCGCGGCAAAGCGCGCCTCCATCGCCGCCAGCGCGCCGGGATTAGCCTGCGCCAGGAAATCGCGCACCGCCGCCTGCCCGATCGTCGCATCATGATAGAGGTCGAACAGATGGTCCGGCACGCCTCCGGCTAGATGGGCGAACGCGCCCAGATGGTCGAGCGTCGCCGCCAGTTCCGCTCCGCCGCGAAAGCCGTGCCGCATCATGCCCTCGACCCAGCCGGGATTGGCCGCCCGCGCCCGCACGACGCGCGCGATCTCCTCGGCCAGCGGCCGCGCGACCGGCCGTTCCGGGTCGCGCGCATCGAGATGGTAGAGCGCGGCCCTGCCCCCTGTCACACCCTGCGCGGCGGCAAAGCCAGCCTCATGCGCGGCATAGTCGGCTGCCAGCAGCAGGTCGGTTTCGGGCAGATCCTGCGCATGGACGAAGGCGTCGGCGGCGGCGACGCGCGCGCGCAGGCCCGCATCATCCGCCTCGTCGCGATCCAGCGCATGGCGCGATGCCGCCAGCCACGCTTCCCCTGCCGCGCGCCGGCTATCGGCGGTGTAGCTGTCGGCGGCATCGCCCATGTTGAGGCCGTAGCGCCCCGGCTCCGGGCCATAAACGCGCGATGCCTGCGCGGCGCCGACGAAGGGGTTCCAATCGGTTGGCTCGTCCCGTTCGCACAACGCCCGCACCGCTTGCCCGAACAGCAAGGGCAAGGTCGGGAAGGCATCGCGGAACAGGCCCGACACGCGCAGGGTCACGTCGAGGCGTGGCCGGTCCATCATCGCGAGCGGCAGGATTTCCACTCCCTTCACCCGCTCCGACGCCAGATCCCAGACCGGCTTCGCGCCCAGCAGGTGCAGCGCCATGGCATAATCCTCGCCCGCCGTGCGCATCGTCGCCGATCCCCACAGGTCGACCACCAGCCCCCTGGGATAGTCGCCCTGGTCCTGCAAATGGCGGCGGATCAGTTCCTCCGCCAGCCGCACGCCCTGCGCATGGGCGGCGCGGGACGGAACGGCGCGGGGGTCGACCATGAACAGGTTGCGCCCCGTCGGCAGCACATCGGACCGGCCGCGATGCGGCGAACCGGACGGACCGGGCGCGAGCCGACGCCCATCCAATGCCGCCAGCAGGCCCGCGCGCTCGGCCGCGCCCTGTTCGCCCCGACCGAAGACATGCAGGCCATCGCCATACTGGCTTTCCTTGATGTCGCAAACGAAGCGGTCGATCCGGCTGATCGCCTCCGCCGGGGACATGGCGGCGTCGATGCCAAGGTCCGCCTCCAGCCCCAGCGCCCGCGCCTCGTCGCGAATGTCCGCCTGCAATCGTGTTCGTCGCGCCGGGTCGAGGCCATCGGCGTTGGAAAATTCATCGAGCAAAGTCTCGATCCGCCCCAACCCCGCACCCTCGCGCGACGGTGCGAGCGGCGGCGGCGCGTGACCAATCGTCACCGCGCCGGTCCGCCGCTTGGCCTGCGCCGCCTCGCCCGGATCGTTTACGATAAAGGGATAGAGTAACGGCGTCGGGCCGACCAGCGCCTCCGGCCAGCAGGCATTGGAAAGCGCAACCGCCTTGCCGGGAAGCCATTCCAGCGTGCCATGCGCACCCATATGGACCAGCGCGTCGATCCCTTGCTCCCGCAGCCAGAGGTAGAAGGCGACATAGGCATGGCGCGGGCAATGTGACAGGTCGTGATAGTTCTCGACCCGATCGACGCTCAGCCCCCGTTCGGGTTGCAGCGCCACCAGCACGCCGCCGCGCCGCACAGCCGAAAAGGCGAAGGCGCCATCCTGCGCGGCCGGATCATCCTCCGGTTCTCCCCAGGCCGCATGGAGGTCATCGCGCAACGATGCGGGCAAGGTCGCCAGCGCGTGGCGATAGTCGACCAGCGGCCAATATAGCCGCTCGACCTGAAGCGCACCCACCAGATCGCCCGCAGCCTCGACAGCATAGCCTGCCGCCGAAAGATCGCTCAGGATCGCCTCGGCCGATGCGATCGCATCCAATCCCACGGCATGGGCCATCTGATGTGCCTTGCCGGGATAGGTTGACAGGATCATCGCCAGCCGCCGCGCCGCCGCCGGTGTCGCAGCGAGCCGCACCCAGGCGATCACCCGCTCCACGATCGCATCGATCCGCGCCGGATCGGCCCGGTGCGCGCCGCGCACGAACTCCAGCGCGGCGTCGCGGACCTGCGCTTCCTTGAAACTCGCCACGCCCGCGAACAGCCGCCCATCGACTTCGGGCAGCACCACATGCATGGCGAGATCCGCCGGTGAAAGCCCGCGTGCCGATTCCTGCCAGGCCTGCCGCCCGGATGTCGCCAGCGCCAGTTGGAAGACGGGCACCCCTGCTCCGTCGAGCGGCGTCTTGCCATCCTCGCCCCGCGCCGAAAAGGCGGTGGCATTGACGATCGCGGCAGGACCGAACACGCGCACCCAGCGCGCGATCCAGCCGCGTATGTCGTGCGGTTTGAGCGATGGGGCGAACAGACCGATCACATCGAAACCGCGCGCGGCGAAGCTGTCGCGCAAGGCCTCGAACGGGTGCATGTCGGCAGCGGTCAGATAGGATCGGTAGAAGACCAGAAGGATGCGGGGGCGCACCGCCGTCAGCGCAAAGGCTGCGGGGCATGTCACGTCACCGTCCCAAGCGCCTACAATCGGCAAGGAGGGCGTCACCCCGGCAGGGCCGTCGATCAGCCCCGTTTCCCGCGCCAACAAGCCGAGCGCCGCCTGCGCCGCCGCCGCGCCGCCCTCATCGCAAAGCCGTGCCAGCGCTCGCAGCGTTTCGACCGGTACGGTCGACGCCGCATCCAGCCGCGCATCGGGGCGACCATCGGCCGGCAACACCGCCAGCGCAATCCCGCGCGTCCGCGCCATCGCCTCGACCTGTTGCAGCCCATAGCTCCAATAGGATGCGCCGCCGATCAGCCGGATCAGGATCGCCTTAGCGCCCGACAGCGTCCGGTCGATATAGGTATCGACCGACAGAGGATGCGCCAGCGTTGCCAGATTAGCGAGCCGCAGGGTCGGCAGCCCGCCCTGCGCCCGATGCCATCCCTCCGCGAACGCTCCCAGGTCGCTGTCCGAAAAGGACAGCAGCACGAGATCGGCGGGCGTCTGCCCCAGATCCTGCGGGACAGCCGCCTCCTCGATCCCGTGGGTCTCGCGGAAGATGACATGCATGTCGCGGGATCAGTCCTGAAGGACTGCCCGGATCGCCGCTGGGTCAATGCGATCATGCTCGGCGATCACGACCAGCTGCGTCGCGCGCGCCTCGCCTGGACGCCAGGGCCGGTCATATTGGTGGCGGACGCGCGCGCCCACCGCCTGCACCAGCAGCCGCATCGGCTTGCCGGCAACGGCAGCATAGCCCTTTACCCGCAATATCTGCTGTTCGCGCGCCAACCGGTCAATACGCGCCACCAGATCGGCCGGATCGGCAATGTCGCCCAGCGTGACGACGATGCTGTCGAAATCCTCATGCTCATGATCCTCCTCGCCATCATGGTGCGAGGGACGCGCCGCCAGATCATCTTCGGCCGCCGCGCCAAGGCCCAGCACGACGCGCGGATCGATCACACCGTCGACCAGTTCGACCACGGGCAGCGGCCGGGGCGTTTCCGCCGCGATCACCGCGCGCGCAGCCGCCACGCCTTCCGGCCCGGCCAGGTCCGCCTTGGTCAGCAGCACCATGTCAGCACAGGCAAGCTGATCCTCGAACACTTCGGACAGGGGCGTTTCATGATCGATGCCCGGATCGGCGCTACGCTGGGCGTCCAGCGCCGCCAGATCGGGGGCGAACCGGCCGTCCGCCACCGCCTCCGCATCGGCGAGCGCGATCACGCCATCGACGGTGATGCGCGACCGGATCGCCGGCCAGTCGAACGCCTTGAGCAAGGGCTTGGGCAGCGCCAACCCGGATGTCTCGATCAGGATATGGTCGGGCCGCGGTTCCAGCGCCAGCAGCGCCTCGACCGTCGGGATAAAATCGTCGGCCACGGTGCAGCAGATGCAGCCATTGGCCAGCTCGACGATATTTTCCGCCGGGCAATCTGGGATGGCGCAGCTTTTGAGGATATCGCCATCGACCCCCAAAGTGCCGAATTCATTGACAACGACGGCCAACCGCCGCCCACCCGCATTGCGGATCAGATGGCTGATGAGCGTGGTCTTACCCGCGCCCAGAAAGCCGGTGACGATGGTCACGGGCAATTTTGCAAGATCGGTCAACCCGACAGACTCCCCCGCGCCGAACGACGACGGGCGGGGGCTTGCCGACGCCCCGATGGACGCCAGCCGGCGCGCGACGACGGGCGGGCGCGACGGCGCCCGGCATCCCGCACCGTGCAGCCCCAGCCACACGATTTCGTCGCTCAGACGGAAAACCTACCGTGCCCCGGCCATCCCCTGGACCAAAGCAAGAGCGACCAGACGCCGGCAGGTCTCCTGGCTCGCGGGTCAGGGCTTGATGCACACCTTCCCGGACCGTTGGGTCCAGTGGCCGCCCTCGACAAGAGGGCCTGTGCATCGCGCTCGCCGCTTACAGTTGCAGGGACAGCCGCGGAATTGAAGGTCAAAACCCCCTCACCGCATTCCCATTTGAAGCCCCTTGCGGGGCACCGGCGCGATCAACAACCGATGGAATATCCCATCGATCACGGGGGTGCATAGCTGCGCTTTGCCCCCTTGCCAAGCGGCACCCATGACATGGGGCCTACCGTCCTTGGGAATAGGGCAAAAAGGGCGTGACGGTCATCCCGCCACGCCCTTCCCTGCGACCCCGAAGGGATTTGAAGCATTTGCTATTCCGGGCGGAACACCCGGCGACTCGGACCGTCCGGGTCGAAGGCTCAGCCCAGCTGAGTCTCCAGTTCGCCCAGCACACGATAGCAGTCGAACACCTTGGCGACGCTCGAATTGGGATCGCGGCCTTCGCGGATTGCGCTGACGAATTCGCGGTCCTGCAATTCGATGCCATTGTTGGAGACGGCGACGCCGGCGAGGTCGATCGGCTCTTCCTTGCCATTCACCAGATCGTCGTAGCGGGCGATATAGGTGTCGGTGTCGCCGATATAGCGGAAGAAAGTGCCGAGCGGCCCATCATTGTTGAAGGACAGCGACAGGGTGCAGATCGCGCCCGTCTCGCTCTTCAGCTGGATCGACATGTCCATGGCGATGCCCAGTTCCGGGTGGATCGGTCCCTGCATGGCGTGCGCCGCCACGATCTTGCCCGCCTGATAGGCGAACAGATCGACCGTATGCGCGGCATGATGCCACAGCAGATGGTCGGTCCAGCTGCGCGGCTCACCCTTCGCATTGATATTCTTGCGACGGAAGAAATAGGTCTGGACGTCCATCTGCTGGACGTTGAACTCGCCGGCCTGGATGCGGTTGTGGACGAACTGGTGCGACGGGTTGAAGCGGCGGGTGTGGCCGACCATGCAGGTGAGGCCGGTTTCCTTCTGCTTGGCCAGAACGGCCTGTGCATCCTTCCAACTATCCGCCAGCGGAATTTCGACTTCGACATGCTTGCCCGCGTCCATGCAGGCGATCGCCTGCGCCGCGTGCATCTGGGTGGGGGTGCAGAGGATCACCGCGTCGACATCGTCGCGCGCCAGCGTCTCGTTGAGGTCCGTGGTGACATGGCCGATGCCATATTTCTCCGCGACCTTCTTCGTCGCGTCCAGTTCGCGGCCGATAATCGAGGTGACGGTCACACCGTCGATATTCTTGAGACCGTCGAGATGCTTTTCGCCAAAGGCGCCGGCACCGGCCAGGGCAATACGCATGGGAAACTCCGTATCTTAACTCCCCTCCCTTTCCAGGGATGGGTTGGGGGTGGGTACGATTGCATCAGCAATCGCCATTGACCTATGTGGGATAGGCTGGACGCTCGCTGCGCTCGCGACCCACCCCAACCCCTCCCTAGAAAGGGAGGGGCTTTATTTTCGCTACTCCGCCGCGACCGCCGTCACGCCGCTGCCGGCCATGTCCAGTCCCTCGCCATTGTCGGGACGCAGCACCAGATGGCCGATCGCGGTGTTGGAACAGGGCACATGATAATGGCGGTGCAGCGCGCGGGTCTTCTTGCCCAGCGCCCCGCGCATGATCAGCCACATCACCATCTCGATGCCTTCGCTGCCCGTTTCGCGCAGATATTCGATATGCGGGATGCGGCGCAGATGGTCACTGTCGCCGATCAGCCCGTCCAGGAACATATTGTCCCATTCCTTGTTGATCAGGCCCGCACGCGGCCCCTGCAACTGGTGGCTCATGCCGCCCGTGCCCCACACCTGGACGTTCAGATCCTCCGGGAAGCTCTCAACCGCCTTGCGCACCGCCTCGCCCAGCGCCCAGCAGCGATTGCCCGACGGCGGCGGATAGGTGACGACATTGACAGCCAACGGCACGACCTTGCACGGCCAGGCGTCTGGCTTGCCGAACATCATACTGAGCGGCACCGTCAGGCCATGGTCGACGTCCATCTCGTTGATGATGGTCATGTCGAACTCATCCAGGATCAGGCTCTGCGCCATGTGCCAGGCAAGGTCGGGATGCCCCTCCACGTCCGGCACGGTGCGCGGCCCCCAGCCTTCGTCGGCCGACTTGTAGCGCTCGCCGCAGCCGATCGCGAAGGTCGGGATGATCTTCATGTCGAAGGCGGAGGCATGGTCGTTATAGACCAGCACGACGACATCGGGCTTTTCGGCTTCTTCCCACGCGCGAGTCCAGTCGTAGCCCGCAAAGATCGGCCCGAAATACTCGTCGCGATCTTTGTTGAAGTCGGACGCCACGCCCAGCAGCGGCACATGGCTCGACGCCACGCCAGCGGTAATCCGCGCCATATCAGCGATCCTCTTTCTTCGCGGCGGCTGCCGCTTCATTGGCTTTGATTGACCGCACGCCCTCGGGCGAGCGGCCACCCTGCATCATCATCTCGCGATATTCCGGGAATTTCATGTCGGTCATCGTGCTGACCGCTTCCGCGAACGGAATGCCATCGGTCGAAAACAGCTTCGACAAGAAATAGACATTCCCGCCCAGGTCGAGGCAGCGATTATAGTCGCGCGCCAGCAGCGCCTGCTTCTGGTCCTCGGTCAACGGCCATTCGTCCATATAGGCACGCTCGTCCGCCTTGAACTTCGCGCGGTTCTCGGCGTTCATCAGGCTCATCGCGAACTGGTTGATATGATAGCCCACACGGGCGCGCGCGGCGGTGAAGACGCGCGTGCCGGGGATATCTTCCATCTCGGCCAGATATTCGTGGATGTCCTGATGCTTGGGATCTTCTGTTATCATAGTCCCCTCTCCTTCAATTTTGCGTCGAGACGCGGGAAGACGCGACGGGCATTGCCTGCGAAGATCGCGGCGCGCTCCTCGTCACTGATCTCCAGCGCATCGACATAGCGTTTGGTGTCGTCGAAATAGAAGCCGGTGGTCGGGTCGATGCCACGCACCGCGCCGACCATTTCCGACCCGAACAGGATATTCTTGTTCTCGATCACGTCTGCCAGCAGATCGACGCCCGGCTGGTGATAGACGCAGGTGTCAAAAAAGATGTTGTTCATCAGGTGCGTCGAAAGGTCGGGCTTCTTGAGCATGTCGGCCAGACCGCGATAGCGACCCCAATGATAGGGCACCGCGCCGCCGCCATGCGGGATGATGAAGCGCAGCGTCGGGAAATCCTTGAACAGGTCGCCTTCCAGCAACTGCATGAAGGCGATCGTGTCGGCGGCAATATAATAGCCACCGGTCGCATGCATCGCCGGATTGCAGCTGCCCGACACATGGATCATCGCCGGCACGTCCAGCTCGACCATCTTCTCGTAGAAGGGATACCAGTATTTGTCGGTCAGCGGCGGATGGGTGAAATGGCCGCCGCCCGGATCGGGATTGAGGTTGCACCCGATGAAGCCCAGCTCGTTGACGCAGCGCTCCAGCTCGGCGATCGAGTTGCTCATGTCGGCCTTCGGCGACTGGGGCAGCATGCACACGCCGACGAAAGTCTCGGGAAACATGGCCACGACACGCGCGATCAGGTCGTTGCAGCGGATCGCCCATTCCTTGGCCACCGCCTCGTCACCGACATGCGGCGCCATCGCCGACGCGCGGGGGGAGAAGATGGTGAGATCCGCGCCGCGTTCCTTGATCAGACGCAATTGGTTCGCCTCGATCGTCTCGCGGATTTCCCCGTCGCTGATCTCGGGATAGGGCGGACAGGGCGTGCCGGCCTTGAACGCCGCCTTCTGCTCCTCACGCCAGGCGTCGTGCCCCTTGGGCAATACGGTATAATGACCGTGGCAGTCGATAATCAGGCTCATGCACTCAACCTCAAAATATCGTTCATTCGGAAAGAAAATTCAGCTTGCCCGTCAGCCCTTCGGGCGGCGCCTTCATGCCCAGCGCGCCGATCGCCCGCTGCCGCGCGACCGTGCCGCGCGTCAGCGCCGCGCCGGTGCCCAGACCTTCGAGCGTCTTGACCACTTCCTCCATCTCGGCGGCGCGGCGGGTGCCATGCACCAGCATCCGGTCGAGATTATAGTCCGCCCGCGCCGCCCAAGGCCGGGCCTTTTCACTCGCATCGAGCGAAGCCAGCACTTCGTCCAGCACGTCCGCCGCATCCGCCGCAAGCACGCACTCGGCGGTCAACGCCTCGATCCCCTTGACCATCACCGACCGGATCATCTTGATCGACGAGGCCCGGCCGACGCCTGCACCGACAACGCGGCTGTTGGTGAAGCCCAATGTGCGCAAAAGCTGCTCCGCTTCCCCGGCCCGCACGCCGCTCAACAGCAGCGGGACGTTGAGCCGCGCCGGATCGACCGGCGCCATCACCGCAACGTCGACATAATGGGCGCCTGCTACCTCGATCGCCTGCGCCGCCGCCTGCTTGGTCTGCGGCGCGACGCTGTTGAGATCGCAATAGAGCGCACCCGGTGCGATCAGCGCAGCGGCGGCTTCCGCCACGGCCAGCGCCTGATCCGCCGTCACCAGCGACAGGATCAGTCCAACCTTGCTGAGTGCACCCGCCAGAGCGAGCGCCGGCGACACGCCAGCATCGGCATAGGCCACCAGCATCGCATCGCGCGTCGCGGCATCATCCGTCTTGATATCAAAAACATGGGCGACTTCAGCCCAGTCCCCTGCCAGTGCAAAGGTAGACCCCGCTTCGCCGAACCCGATCAGACCAACTTCCTGCTCCATGACGGCAACGGATGACGCATCGGGCGAAGGGCGACCAATCGAATCCACCATGAATCCATAAGAATTTACGAACTCATATCTCCGGCGGATGCTTCGACGGCCGCCATGAACTGCTGCTGGAGGCGGGTCGGCCGCCAGTCGGCACGGGTCGTCAGGCCAATCGTCCGGCTGATCGCGCCTGGCGCCGGACCGATGTCCGCCAACAGCCCCGCCTCCAGTTCCAGCGCAAGTTGGTCATAGGACAGGAGCGTCAGATAATCGCCGCCGACCAGCAATTGCCGGATCGTCATCACCGACCCGCATTCGATCGGCACGGCGGGCAGGTCGCCGCCCAGTTCCGCAAATATCGCCCGCCATAATTGGCGCAGCGGCGTGCCTTCGGGCGGCAATATCCACGGAAAACGACGCAGCGCATCGGCGTCCCAGCCCTGTTCCAGCGGATGGCCACGTCGCGCCAATATGGTCGGCCGATCCTCGAACAAGGGCCGTTGGCCAAGGTCGAGCGCCAGCGCTGGATCGCGCAACGCGCCGATCATCATGTCGATCTCGCCATCGCGCAGCGGCCCCACCAGTTCGGCGTGCGAGCCTTCATGGACCGATATGTCGACCTGCGGAAAATCGGCGCGAAAACGGGCGATGGCGTCGGGCAGCAGCCGCGCGCGCGACAGCGGCATGGCCCCGACGAGAATGCGCCCGCCCTCTTCCCCCTTCAGGTCGGCCAGGTCCTCCAGCCCCTGCCGCAATTCCGCCAGTGCCAGCCGCAACCGCTGCGCCAGCGCCATGCCTGGCTTGGTCAGCGTCACCCCCCTGCCCCGCCGGTCGACCAAGCGGCTGCCTACGGCCAGCCCCAGATCGCCGACCGCCCGATGCAGGGACGGCTCCGCCACGCCCGTGACGGCGGCGGCGGCGGCATAGCTCCCCGCCCGCGCCAGCGCGACGAAGGCACGCACCTGCGCCGCCGTGACCCGGTTGCTGCCGATCAGCCGCAACGCCACGTCGATGCGCGGCTTCAGTCGCAGCGCCGCCTCCAGCGCCGCCATGCCGCCGGGCTGGCGGTCGAACAGCCGCACGCCCAGTTGCGCCTCCAGCTTGGCGATGCCCTGCGTCACCGCCGGCTGGGTCAGATTGACCGCGCGCGCCGCCAGGCTGACGCTGCCCTGATCGACGACGGCGGCCATGGCGGCAAGGTGACGGATATTGAACTGATCGGGTTGCATGTTTGATGATTATCAAAATTTAATGGGCTTGCGCCAGAACGGATTTGAGCATTGCCACGAAGCTGTCCATGTCGCTGTCCATCTTGGGAGAAGGAGCCGTTCCATGTCCAACGTCGTCGTCCAGAATATCCAGCGGGCGGACCTCTCCGTCATTGATGGCCTTGCCAAGTGCGGGGTCGCGACCGTCCATGAAGCGCAGGGCCGCACCGGCCTGCTCGCCCCTTATATGCGCCCGATCTACAGCGGCGCACGCATCGCCGGCAGCGCCGTCACCATCTCGGCCGCGCCGGGCGACAACTGGATGGTCCATGTCGCGATCGAGCAGTTGAAGGAAGGCGATATCCTCCTTCTCGCGCCGACCAGCCCGTGCACCGATGGCTATTTCGGCGACCTGCTCGCCACCTCGGCGCAGGCGCGCGGTTGCCGTGGCCTGATCATCGACGCAGGCATCCGTGACGTGCGCGACCTGACGCAGATGAACTTCCCCGTCTGGTCGAAGGCGGTTCACGCGCAGGGTACGGTCAAGAATACGCTCGGGTCGGTCAACATCCCGGTCGTCTGCGCCAACGCGCTGGTCAATCCCGGCGACGTGGTGATCGCCGACGATGACGGCGTATGCGTCGTTCCTCGCGCCGATGCCGCTGCCGTCCTTGAAAAGGCGCAGGCTCGCGAAGCCGCCGAGGAAGCCAAGCGCGTTCGCCTCGCCGCCGGAGAACTGGGCCTCGACATCTACAATATGCGCCCGCGTCTGGAAGAGATGGGCCTGAAATATATTTGAAATCCCAAGCTTCGTTCGGTTCGAGCCTGTCGAGAACCGGCGCGCGGAGTTCTCGACAGGCTCGAACCGAACGGAGGTTTGACGTGACAGATTTCACCCAAAGCCGTGTCATGTGGATGCGCGGCGGCACGTCCAAGGGCGGCTATTTTCTCGCCGAGGATCTGCCGTCCGACACGGCAGCGCGCGACGCCTTCCTGCTGCGCGTCATGGGATCACCCGACCCACGCCAGATCGACGGCATGGGCGGCGCCGATCCGCTGACCAGCAAGGTCGCGGTCGTGAAGAAGTCGGAGCGCGAGGGCGTCGACGTCGACTATCTCTTCCTTCAGGTCTTCGTCGACCAAGCGATCGTCAGCGACGCGCAGAATTGCGGCAATATCCTCGCGGGCATCGGCCCCTTCGCGATCGAGCGCGGTCTTGTCGCCGCGCGGACAAGCGAAACCCGCGTCGCCATATTCATGGAAAATACCGGCCAGATCGCCATCGCCACGGTGGAAACGCCGGGCGGCAAGGTGCGCTATGACGGCGAAGCGAAGATCGACGGCGTCCCCGGCAGCGCCGCGCCGATCCCGCTGGAGTTTCGCGACACCGCCGGCTCCTCCTGTGGCGCGCTGCTCCCGACCGGCAATGCGGTCGATGAAGTCGAGGGCGTGCGCGTCACGCTGATCGACAATGGCATGCCCTGCGTTGTCATGAAGGCGCAGGATGTCGGCGTGACCGGCTATGAGGACCGCGACACGCTGGACAATGACACAGCGCTCAAGGCGCGGATCGAGGCGATCCGCCTCGCGGTCGGCGAGCGGATGAATCTCGGCGACGTCAGGGAAAAGTCGGTGCCCAAGATGATGCTGGTCGCCCCGCCCCGCAATGGCGGCGCGGTCACGGTGCGCAGCTTCATCCCGCATCGCGCCCATGCCTCTATCGGCGTGCTCGGCGCGGTCAGCGTCGCCACCGCCTGCCTGATCGAAGGATCGCCCGCGGCCGAAGTCGCGTCGGTCCCCGAAGGCAATCGCAAGACGCTGTCGGTCGAGCATCCGACCGGTGAAACGACCTGCGTCATGGAACTGGACGAAAGCGGCGCCGTCACCAGCGCCGCCATGCTGCGCACCGCGCGCAAGCTCATGGATGGAGAGATTTTCGCATGACAGATCGTATAACCAGCTGGCACGGCAATCCATCGAAGCCACGCCATATCCCGCCGGCCGGCGCGATCGACGCCCATTGCCATGTCTTCGGTCCGATGGCGGAGTTCCCGTTCAGTGCTAAGGCCAAATATCTGCCCGAGGATGCCGGTCCGGACATGCTGTTCGCGTTGCGCGACCATCTGGGTTTCGACCGCAACGTCATTGTCCAGGCCAGCTGCCATGGCACCAACAATGCCGCGACACTGAACGGCATCGCCAAGTCCAATGGCAAGGCCCGCGGCGTCGCCGTGGTCGATCCCGCCATTTCGGAATCCGAACTCGTCGCCCTGCATGACGGCGGCATTCGCGGCATCCGCTTCAATTTCCTGAAGCGTCTGGTCGACGACGCCCCCAAGGACAAGTTCCTCGACGTCGCCAAGCGGCTGCCTGCCGGATGGCATGTCGTCATCTATTTCGAGGCGGACATATTGGACGAGTTGCGCCCCTTCATGGATGCGATCCCGGTGCCGCTGGTGATCGATCATATGGGCCGCCCCGACGTGACGCAGGGACCGGACGGGGCCGACATGAAGGCGTTCCGCGCTTTCCTGAACAGCCGTGACGATATCTGGTTCAAGGCCACCTGCCCCGATCGGCTCGACCCGACAGGCGATCCATGGAACGCTTTTGCCGACGCCGTCGCCCCGCTGGTCGCGGACTATCAGGACCGTGTCCTGTGGGGCACGGACTGGCCACACCCCAATATGCAGGACAATATTCCCGACGACGGCCATCTGGTCGACATGATCCCCCGGATCGCGCCGACCGAAGAGCTTCAGCGCAAGCTGCTCATAGACAATCCGATGCGTCTCTACTGGCCGGAGGAACTGGCCTGAACGATCGCACGCGCCACCGGCACGAACGGACCGATGGCGCACCGCCCTACGACCCGGTCTGGCGCAACAGCTGTTGCGCCCGGCTGAGATGCGGCCGGTCGAGCATACGCCCCTTATAACCGATCGTACCCGCGCCAGGGTGGGCCGCAAAAAGCGCCACAACCGCCTGAGCCTCGGCAATATCCTCTTCCTGGGGCGAGAAAGCGGCGTTGATGACATCGACCTGCGCCGGGTGGATCGCCAGCATGCCACGATAGCCGTCACGGCGCACCTTTTCCGCCCGCACCTTCAAGCCGTCGAGATCACGAAAATCGCCGTGGATCGTCTCGATCGCGGCGACATTGGCGGCGGCCGCACCCAGCAGGCACAGGCTGCGGGCCAGTTCATAGGTAAATCCATAGCTGCCGTCGGGATTGCGGTTGCTGCTGGCGCCGATCGAATCCGCCAGATCCTCCGCCCCCCAGCTCAATGCCACGACACGCGGCGCATCCTTATAGTCGCTCGTATGGAACATCGATTCCGCTGTCTCCGTGACGAGGACGATCAAGGGCGTAGATCCTTCCGCTATGCCATTCACCACTTCCAGCGCGGAAAGATAATGGTCCAGTCGCTCCACATCGGCCCGGCCATTGACCTTGGGCAGCATCAGGCCGCCCGGCCGCGCCGGCATGACGGCGACCAGATCCTGGAGCATATATGGTCCGTCGAGCGGATTGATCCGGATCCAGAGACGATCGCGCCCATCCGCCCGCGCCGCCAGAGCATCATGCACCATTTGACGGGCCTGCGCTTTATTGTCCGGTGCGACGGCATCTTCCAAGTCGAAGATCACGATATCCGCCGCGCTGTCGGCTGCCTTGGCCATCTTCTTCTCGCTGTCTCCCGGTGCGAAAAGCCAGGAGCGCAGCCTTGCGGGCGGCGTGGCGGTCATCATCATCTCCTTTGATTATATTATCCGGCTTCGCGCGGTTCGGGATTATTCCAGCGGCTCGCCGGGCCAGGTTTCGGTGTCGATCTGCGCCTGGGCGGATTTGGGATAACGCGGTCCGGACACAGCCTCGAAAGTGAAGAGCGCATCGACCGCCGCAAAGACATCAGCCGGCAGATCAAGTGTCAATGTCGCCAGATTCTCATCCAGATGGACGGTGCTGGTCGTGCCGGGGATCACCACGATATTGGGCCGGCGCGAAAGAACCCATGCCAGGCTCAGTTGCGCCATGGTGCAACCCACCTGATCCGCGATGGCCTTGAATTGCCCGGCCAATGCGAGATTGCGTTCGAGATGCGGCGACTGGAAACGGGGCATGGCTCCGCGAATATCGCCTTTGGGAACTCCCGCCGGACCGACACCGCCCGCCAATACACCCCGCGCGACTGGAGAAAAGGCCACGAAGCCGACACTCAGCTCGACGCACGCATCCAGCACAGCGACTTCCGCATTGCGCGTCCACGGGGAATATTCCGTTTGCATTGCCGCAATGGGATGGACGGCATGGGCACGCCGCAACGTCGCTGCCGACATTTCGGACAGGCCGATCGCGCCGATCTTTCCGCTCTCCACCGCCCGCACCAGAGCGCCGACAGACTCCTCGATCGGCACGTTCGCATCGAGCCTGTGGAGATAGTAGAGGTCGATATGCTCGACATTCAGCCGCCGCAGCGAATCCTCCAGCGTGGCGGTGATCGCCTGCGGCGAACCGTCCAGTCCACGCTGGCCATCCTTGCCCCCCAGCACGCATTTACTGGCCAGCACGAACTCGTCGCGCCAATCCATCAGGGTGCGGCCAAGCAGCTCCTCATTGGCGCCGAAACCATAGAGCGCGGCGGTATCGAAAAAATCCACGCCCTGGTCGAGCGCATGAAGAAGCAGCTTTTCCGCCTGGCGCGGTTCGGGGCGCGGCAGATAGGCATGGCTCAGATTCATGCAACCGAGGCCGACGGGCGACAGGGTGAAGGGGCCAATGGCTCGGGGCGACGACAAGACAGTCATGAGGCGCGGATGATCCTGTTTCCGGTCGGGGATGACCCGCCATAGCGAGGCTTGTCCGCCAATTCCAGCCATGAACATGCGCCGGCTTTCCTCTCGACCGGCGCCCCGCGACCAAGGCCATCAGGCTCCAAGGCAGACTATGGGTCAGGAACGACTTCCATGTCGTAGACCAGCACTTTCTGCCAGAGATGCTCGCAGGATTTGACGAATGCCTGATGGATCGGATGGTCTTGATAGGCCTTCTGGTCCGTCGCACTGTTGAAATGCATCAGTTCCGACACATCATAGCTGGCGTCCACCACATCGCGCCTTTCCGTGCCAGCGGGCACGCCGATCTGTAGCTTGCGGATGATCGGAATATCCTTGAGCATTCGCAGGCCCGCGATCAACTGGTCGCGATCGGCTTGGGATCCGGGTGTTTTAAGCCAGAAGAAGACATGATGCACCAGCCTCGCCTCCTCCGGCGGCGGCGCCGCCTTGGCCGAAGACAGGGCTGCGCCTACGCCACCCATCGCCATCATGGCGGCCATTTCCCTCCTGCTGGTCTTCACGATATCATTCCCTCGCAATGAGGGTGGAGCTTCATGCTCCACCCGATGATGATCATATTTAGGGCATATCGGCTATCGCAACCGAGACGGACTGCCGCTCGACTATGTCGTGATCGAAAATCTCGTCGCTCACCCTTGCCGACCGATCGACATTGCCGAGCGCGGCGATCAGGCATTGGGTCGCGCGAAAAGCCATGTCTTCCACCGGCTGCCGGATCACCGTGAGAGGGGGCCAGATCCGCGACGCCAGGATCGTGTCGTCAAAACCCGTCACCGCCAGATCGCGCGGCAATTGCAGGCCCATCTGGTTTGCCTGGGATATGACACCGGCCGCCAGATCGTCGCTGCTGCAAATGATGGCCGTCGGCCGATCATCCCGGTCCAGTAGCGCCTGTGCTGCAGCAATACCCGACGCATAGTCGAACTCTCCATGCTGCACGAGCAGACGTGCTTCCTCGGGAATGGCATGCCTGCTCAATGCGGCGCGGAAGCCATCGAGCCTGGCAGATACGACGCTGTAATGATCGGGGCCGGCGACATAGGCGATCCGGCGGTGGCCATGGGCGATGACACGTTCGGTAATGGAATACATGGCGGCCCGGTTGTCGACCCGGACCGTCGTGACGTCAGGCATGGCCGTGCCCGTCGCGATCGCCGCCAAGGGCACGCCCAACGTGGCGAGGACCGGGGATCCGCTCAACTGTTCGGCAAAGGGCGGAATGAGCAGAAGCGCATCGGCGCCGCTGCGCACGAGTTCCTGGGCGATCCGTTCCGCTTCGCCCCGAGTTACGCCCTCGCCATCGCGCAGGATCAACTGGAGACCATGCGCATTGGTCGCGCGCAGCGTGCCTACCAGCACTGCATCCAGAAAGGGCGTGCGCCGGTCACTATAGATCAGACCGACGGTCGTCGCTCGCGCCTTGGCCAGTCGGCGCGCCGCCAGATTGGGTACATATCCCAGTTCCGCTATTGCCGCCCGGACTGCCTCGACCGTGGTGGCGCTTGCTCGGCCGACACCGTTGATGACGTTCGACACCGTCATGGCGGACACGCCAGCCTTTTCCGCCACCGCACGGATCGTTACGCCACTTCGTTTTCGTCTCGCCATCACCATTGCCCCCGGCCCCCTGATAGCGGGTTTCGGCTGGCGTCATAGTAGCGAAACGGACCAGACAAGGATCAGGCCGCTCCTGCCTTGAGCGACTTGACCGCATGATCCACCGCTCGCACGGTCAGGGCCATGAAAGTCAGTGAAGGATTGACGCAGGAAATCGACGCCATCTGCGCACCGTCCGTGACGAACAGGTTGGACGCATCATGCGCCTGGCTCCATTTGTTGAGTACCGAAGCGCGGGGATCGGCTCCCATGCGCGCGCCGCCCATCTCATGGATCGCGTCACCCGGTACATGCTCTTTCACCTTGCTCTCGACATTGGTGAGACCTGCCGCGCGCAGCATTTTTTCGCCCTGTTCGCGCGCGTCCGCCATCATCCGCAGTTCATTGTCGCGGAAGGTGACGTTGAACCGCATCAGTGGAATGCCGAAGCGGTCGGTCTTGTTCGGGTTGAGCGCGACATGATTATCCTCATAGGGTAGGCATTCGCCGAATGCGCCCATCTGGAACTTCCAGCCGCCATAGCGGCGCATCCCTTCCTTCATCGACGCGCCGAAGCCGACCGGCTTGGACGGTTCGCGATAAGCCCCGCCCTGATAGCCATAGCCACGGCGGAAGCCGACATCCTCATCCTTGCCGATGTTGCGGAAGCGCGGGACGTAGATGGCGCCGGGTCGGCGGCCGAATTCGATAAATTCCTCCATGCCGGGGATGTCGCCCTTCACGCCGACGCGGAAGATATGGTCCATGACATAGCGGCCCAGCGTGCCGCTGGAATCGAAATGGCTCCGCTCGCTGCCCTGCGCGCGCGAGTTCATCAGGATCTGCACCGAACCAAGGGTCGAGGCATTGAGGAAGACGAGCTTCGCGGTCACGACTTCGGCCTGACCGGTCTTGGCGTCGACGAAGCGGACACCCGTCACTTTCCGGTTCGCAGGATCATATTCAAGGTTGGTGACGACCGCGTCGGACCGCAGCGTGAGCCGTCCCGTCGCCCGCGCGGCGGGCAGCGTGACCGCCTGGGTCGAGAAATAGGCGCCGAAGGAACAGCCATTGCCGCACTGATTACGGAACTGGCATTTGGTCCGGCCCTGCTCCGGCTTGTCCTCGGTCATGTTGGACAGGCGGGCGTTGATCATCTTGCGGCCGGGAAATTCCTGCTCCAGCCGCTGCTTCATCCATTTTTCCGCGACGTTCATCGGCATGGGTGGCTGGAACTCGCTATCGGGCAGATAAGAGAGATTCTCGCGCGATCCGGACACGCCGATATATTTCTCGACATAGCTGTACCAAGGCACCAGATCATCATAGCCAATCGGCCAGGCGCCATTGATACCCTCGCGCTTGTTCGCTTCGAAGTCCTCCGCGCTCCAGCGGAAGCTCCAGCGCCCCCAGATCAGCGACTTGCCGCCGACCGCAGCCGGGCGGATCCAGTAGAATTTGCTGCCCTCCCCATAATCATAGGGGTTCAGCCGGTCATTATTGTAGAAGGCCTGATTGCTCGGCGCGACATAGCCGTGCTGGGCGATGAAATAGTCGCTCTCGCGCAGCGTGTCCGGCATGATGTTGCGCGCCGGCACGTCATAGGCGGGCCGCCCGTCATAGGTATAGCCTTCGCCATGCTCGACCATATGGCCGCGATCGAGCATCAGCACGCGCAGCCCCTTTTCCGTCAGTTCCTTTGCAGCCCAACCGCCGCTGATGCCCGAACCGATGACGATCGCATCGAACCTGTCCGTCGAAGCCATGATGATCCTCTCCTAAAGGATGTCGTTCAGAAACGCAGCGCGCGCAGCGTCTGGAAGCTTTTGGTGATGTCCGGGATATAGGGCGCGGGCGACTGGTCGTTTTCGACATAGAAATGCCGCACCCCTGCAAGCGCATTCAGCTTGAAGATGGCGGCGAAGTCGATCGTACCCAAACCCACCGAGGTCATGCTGCGGTCGGCGCGCATATCCTTCACATGATAGGAATAGATGCGTCCGGCGAGGCTGCGGATCAGCGCCTGCACATCCTGCCCGGCATGGACGGCCCAGTAAATATCCAGTTCGATCTTCACCAACGCGGGATCGCACGCCTTCACCAACCGATCGAACAGGCTGACGCCACCGGGTTTCACGGTAAATTCGAAGTCGTGGTTGTGATAGGCGAAGCCCAGTCCCGCCGCCTTCAACTGTTCGCCGAACCGATTGATGTTGACGAGCGCGGCGTCCCACGCCTCAACATCGCGATGCTTGTCGACCATATAGGGAAGGACGACCGTGTCCGCGCCCAGGGTCTTGGCCATGGCGACGCTGGCGTCGAATTTCTCCAGCAGCGCGTCATAGCCGATATGAAGGGACGGGCATTTAAGGCCCAGTCGATCCATCGTCTTGCGCAGCAGGGCATGGTCCATGGCGTCATAGCCGCCACCGCCATATTCGACCTCGCGATAGCCGACCTTGGCCACCTTTTCCAAGGTCGCGACCGGATCAGCGGAGAAAAGCTCTCGCACCGTGTAGAGTTGCAGGCCAATGCTGCGGAGCTGCGCGGCGCGGGCGGTTCCGGTGATGAAGGGCTGGCTGGCGAGTGCGGCAAGACCGCCGGCGCCCAGCATCATGGAGCGACGATTGATGATCATGCGGAATAGACCTTGTTGACCTGGGAATAGGGGAAGGCGCCATTATATTCGCCCGGTATCGGCAAATATTCACGTTCCTGCGTGATACCGATCTCTGACGTATAATAGCCGACAATAACCATCTGCCGGAAGGCTTCGAAAAACTCCTCGCCGTCCGGTAACTCGTCGTTCATCGCCAGCGTGATCAGCGCGTCCTGCTGCTCCGGCGTGGCCTTCACCGCAGGCAGCTTGTAATCCTGCCGGCTGCGCGCGTCGATTTCGGCAAGGCCCGACAGGATCGGCCCGCGATCTTCCGCCACCGCCCAGTCGGCCAGCAGCTTTTCGATATAGGCGGGCACACCCGCTGCGATGGCGCCGGGCGTGTCGGTCGTCGGGATGATCCGCTCGCACAGCGCCGTCATCAATATGCGTTGATCGGGCGTGAAGACCTGAATGCTGGGTGCGCCCTGGTCAATGACCGGGATGGCGGCGGCGGGGGCAAGTCCTGCCGCCCGCGCTAGCGGCGCGAAAATCTGCGCGCCGAACATGGCGACGATGCCGCCGAGCGCATGTCTGCGATCCATCATTGTCCTGCCCCTTTCAGATCCTGCGCGATGGCTTCTTCCGGCAAGGGCCGGACCCAGATATTGCGGAACGACACCGGCGAGTCATGATCCTGCAACTGGATCGGCGCCTTGTCGCCATGCGACTGATATTGCGCAATCTTGCGCCAGGCGGTCGTGCCCAGCATCGCCTGATGGTTCTGCACCAGCACGCCGTTCAGCAGCACCGTCACATAGGCCGGCCGCGTCAGGCTGCCATCCGTTGCGAAATGCGGGCGTTCGAAGATGATGTCGTAGCTTTGCCATTCGCCCGGTTTGCGCGACGGGTTCACCAGCGGCGGCTTCCACGCATAGACCGCGCCCACCGTCCCGTCTGCATAGGTCGCATTCTGATAGCCGTCGAGGACCTGCACCTCGTAGCGCTGCATGAACCAGATGCCGCTATTGCCTCGATCTTGCGAGCTTTTCTGCGGCGGGTTGGGCGAGCGGAACTCCAGATGCAGTTGGACGTCACCAAACTCCTGGCGGGAGATCAGGTTGTTCTCGCCGCCACTTTGTGCACGGGAGGGAATGGTCAGCACGCCCCTGTCCAGTGTCCATGGACCGCGCTCGCCGCGCCAGGCATCAAGCGATGTGCCGTCGAACAGGATGATCGCGTCGGACGGCGCGCCGCCTAGTGCGGCGGGAGGCGTGACCACCGTCGGCGCGGGACGGTCGGGATCATGGACATGCCAGTTGCCGCCCGGCAGGATCGGCGTGTCCTTGAAACCCGGCCTGTCCTGTGCATGAACCAGCGTTCCGGCCATCAGGCCAGCCGCCATCGCCATGCCGATACGGATGCGCTTCATCCTCTCGCTCCCTTTATATTGTGTCGATTGCCCGATAGGCGGCGATCAACCGATCCTCGCCCGCGCGTCCTTCCACCGAATTGCCATGTTCCATGCCGATCACACCGCCATAGTTGCGCGCACGCAGCCAGCGGACGATGTTGGCATAGTTGATCTCGCCCGTTCCCGGCTCTTTGCGGCCGGGATTGTCGCCGAACTGGAGATAACCGACCTCCGCCCAACAGGCGTCGAGCGTCGGGATCAGATTCCCCGACTGGATCTGCTCATGATAGAGGTCCGCCAATATCTTGACGCCCGGGCTGTTGGCGCCTCGGGCCACGGCGTAGCCCTGAGCGATTGACTGCATGAAGACGCCGGGATGATTAGTCCGGGTGTTGAGTGGTTCCATCACCAACACCAGCCCATGCGGTGCGACGATATCGCCGGCACGGCGCATACAGTCGATGATCCGCCCCATCTGGATTTCTTCCGGCACCTTCCTGTCCATGAAACCGGTGACGACTGTCATATGCTTCGCATTGAGGCGCTTGGCGACTTCGACCGAAGTGCGAACATCCTCCAGAAACGCATTCCGATCCGCATCGTCATTGGCGCCCAACACCGGCCGGAAGTCCGCCCATTTGGGCATGCTGGCGACGAAGACGCCCATGGCCATGCCCCGCTGTGCGAGCACACGCGCCATCGCTTCCTGTTGCTCGATCGGACGCTTGCGCGCCTCATTATCCTCCCAGGCGCGAAAGCCCTGATCGGCGGCGTAGGCGATCTGTTCCAGCAGACCGCCGCGGCTGGCGAAGCTGCCTTCATGCGGGGCATAGCCCAGCGAGAAATGCGCGGCGTTGGACGCGCCCTTGCCCGCAGCCGCCGACAGGGCCTGAGCGGCGACCGTGGCAAGCCCGGCAGCGATCATCGTGCGTCTCGAAATGCTCATGCCACACCCTCCGCAACACGCGCCGCGCGTCGATTGGCGCGCCGTTCCGCCAGCCAGATGAAACCGAAGACCAGCAGCAGCGTCAGCGGCACGAAGGTCAACCGGGCAAAGGACTGGGATGCCGCTGCATCCTCCACCGTGCGCAGCGCCGCGCCGCTCAGCCTGGTGAAGGCTTCCGGCCCACCGGCAATCTCCACCTTGGCCTGGTCGAACATCTCGCCGAGGCGCGGCAGCACGAAGAAGCTGGCGAGCGCGCCGGCCGATCCGACCAGCCCCAGCGCCCAGGCGTCGCCGCGCGGATAGCGCTCCGCCACCGATGCCAGCATGGTCGGCCACATGGCGCAGACACCCAACCCCCATATGGTCGAAGCGAGAATGGCAGACATGGGCGACTGCGCCTGCGACAGCAGGAACAGGCCGATCGCGGCGAGCAGGCTCGATACCCAGAGCAAACCGGGATTGGAGAGGCGACCAGCAATCCGGCCCGCGAAATGGCGGAAGACGAACATCAGCGCGCTGACATAGACCAGCAGCAATATGCCGCGCATACCAACGCGATTGCTGAGCGCAACGTCGATCCATTGCCCCGGCGCGAGTTCGGATGAGGCAGTCAGGAACATCGCGCCGAACCAGATGAAGAAACTGGGACGGCGCACCACTTCCAGCATCATGTCCTTCATCCCCCGGTCGCTGACTGCCTTGGGCGGTTCGGGAAAGATGGTTGTCGCCGCGATCAGTATCACACCGATGGCGGGAATGAACACCAGCGCCATGATCGCCTGCCATGGCAGGATGGACGCCAGGAACACGCCGGCAAGCCCGCCGACGATCAGCCCGCCCGGATACCAGGCGTGCAGCACGTTCAGCCGGTGCGTCGTGTCTTCAGGATAAAGGCGGGCGGTCAGTGGATTGATCGACGCTTCGGCAAAGCCCCAACCGATGCCGCTCAGCAACATGCCAAGCCAAACCAGATGATAGATCGCCATGCCGCTGGCCAGCGTACCGGCCGCAACGATCAGCGTCGTTCCGATCAGGAAGGCGACGCCGCAGCCGATCAGCACCCGGCGAACGTGCAATTTGTCGAGCAATGCGCTGACGACGAAGACGGTGATCGAAAAGCCGAGAAAGGCGGAGCCGAGCGCCGCCCCGATCAGTTCCCCTGCCGCGATCGGCGCGATTGGATCGATCCATTGCGCCTTGAGGCTGCTCGCCACGGCCGCGCGCAGGGATGCGCTCATCGATGCGGTGAAGAGCGCCAGGACGCTCAGCCAAAACAGCCTCTGCCGGTTGATACCCATCATACCCGCTCCTCTACCCTGTGCCCCCGTTTGATGCTTATTATCGGGGTGATGTTCGCGTCGCTGTCAGGCCAGTCCCAGCCAGCGCCGGTTATTGGCGGGATCGCCACCGCCTGCAAAATCGTCGAAGGCCCGTTCCGGACGGCGGATCATGTGTGCCTCGATAAAGGGCGCGCCTTCGCGCGCACCGTCCTCGGGATGCTTCAGGCAGCATTCCCATTCCAGCACGGCCCAGCCATCATAGCCATATTGGGTCAGGCGCGAGAAGATGCCGGTAAAGTCGACCTGCCCGTCACCCAGCGATCGGAAGCGGCCAGGACGGTCGGCCCAATCGGCATAGCCGCCATAGACGCCGGCGCGACCGGTCGGGTTGAACTCCGCATCCTTCACATGGAACATCTTGATGCGGTCATGATAGATGTCGATGAACTGGAGATAGTCCATTGCCTGCAGCACGAAATGGCTGGGATCGTAGAGGATGTTGGCGCGCGCATGGCCGCCGACCGCTTCCAGGAAGCGCTCGAAGGTCAGACCGTCATGCAGATCCTCACCCGGATGAAGCTCGTAACAGAGATCGACGCCCTCTTCCTCGAACGCATCGAGGATCGGAAGCCAACGCCGCCCCAGTTCGGCGAAAGCCTCTTCCACCAACCCTGCCGGACGCTGCGGCCATGGGTAAATGAAGGGCCAGGCAAAGGCGCCCGAAAAAGTCGCATGAGCCTTCAGCCCCAGCCGACGGCTGGCTTTCGCCGCCAGCTTCAACTGCTCGACCGCCCAGGCCTGTCGCTCGGCCGGCTTGCCGCGCAATTCGAGCGGCGCAAAATTGTCGAAGGCTGCATCATAGGCCGGATGCACCGCGACCAACTGCCCCTGCAGATGGGTCGACAATTCGGAAATCTCGACGCCCGCCTCGCGACAACGCCCAGCCAGTTCGTCACAATAATCCTGGCTTTCCGCCGCCAGCTTGAGATCCATGCAGCGGGCATCGTTACTAGGCACCTGAATGCCCTTGTAACCCGCCTGCGCCATCCAGCGCGCGGCATTCTCCAGCGTGTCGAACGGGGCCGCATCCCCCATGAATTGCGCCAGAAAGATCGCAGGACCACGCATAGCGTTAGGTGTCGTCATTTCAGGCTCTTGAGATAGGCGATGATCGCAGCGCGCTTGGCCGGATCAGGCGTTGCGATCGGCATGCGCGTTCCGGGCACCTTCTTCATCGGCGCCGCCAGGAAGTCGTTCAGCGTCTGATCGTCCCAGCGCAGCCTGGACCCTTTCAGCGCCGCCGAATAAGTGAAACCGGGCAGCGCGGCCGCAGGACGACCGGCGACCCCATTCAGATTGGGACCAAGGCCGCTCTTCGCATCCTTCTGCACGGTGTGACACACACGGCAGGCATTAAAGGCTGGAGGCGGCGCCTGCGCCATGCTCGGCGCGACATACATCATCGCGGCGCTTGCACCGATCGATATCAGGCTGAGGCTTGCTACCCTGCGCATCCCCGACTCTCCATATTATTGTTCCGTCTATCATTTACCGGTAAATCATGACAGATCAAGACCAAGAATGATCGCGCTAACGTAAATCGACAGAGGAGGAGAGAGATGCGGAACCAGCCCTTTCGTTTAGCCATGGTCGGGGGCGGCGAAGGCGCCTTCATCGGCGCTGTTCACCGCGCTGCCGCTGCACTGGACGGCGACTGGCGTCTGGTCGGGGGCGCCTTTAGCGGCGACCCCGATCGCAATCGGCGATCGGGCGATATGCTGGGGATCGATCCTGACCGAACCTATGATTCGCTCGACACGCTACTTGCAGGCGAGAATGCGCGCCCGATAGGCGATCGTGTCGATGCCATCGCCATCGTGACACCCAACCATCTTCATGCCCCCATGGCGATCGCGGCCCTGGATGCGGGTTTCCACGTCTTCTGCGAAAAGCCGATGGCGATGAGCGTGGCCGAATCGCGGCTGATTGCGCAGGCGGCCGCGCGATCGGGATGCCAGTTCGGCCTCGCCTTCACCTATAGCGGCTATCCGCTGGTCGAAGAGGCTCGCGCACGGGTGGCGCGTGGCGACTTCGGCCGGATCCGACTGGTGCAGGTCGAATATTCGCAGGGCTGGCTGAGCCAGGCGATCGACCGCGACGGCAACAAGCAGGCCGAATGGCGCACCGACCCCGCACGCGCAGGGCTGGGCGGATGCCTGGGCGACATCGGCACGCACGCTTTCCATCTGGCCGAACATGTATCGGGATTGTGTGTGGAGGAACTCTGCGCCGACCTGTCCATCCATGTCGAAGGCCGACGACTGGACGACGATGTCAGCGTATTGCTGCGCCTGAGCGGAGGCGCGCGCGGCGTGCTGAAGGCGACGCAGGTGGCGGCTGGCGACGAAAATGGCCTGAAGTTGCGCATCCATGGTGAGCATGGCGGGCTGGAATGGTCGCAGATGGAGCCGAACACGCTCACCCTGCGCTGGCTGGATCGCCCAGCCGAGATGGTGCGCGCCGCCGGCCCCGGCCTTTCGCCGTCCACCGTTCCCCGGCTGCGCACGCCGAGCGGGCATCCGGAAGGCTATATCGAGGCTTTCGCCAATCTTTACCGCGCTTTCGCTGCACGAATACGGTCTGGGGAAGCAGCCGCGGAAACCGCCAAGGGGGGCGCCGACTGGTGTCCGTCGATCGCGGACGGACTGCGCACCATGGCATTTGTTGAAACCGTCATCGCCAATGCGGCGGGCGACAGCAAATGGACGCCGCTGGCAGCGGATTGAGCAATGACGGGAGCGCGACTGTTACGGATCGCGCTCCCGTCCATCTGATCAGTGCCCCTTTGCGGGCAGCAGCGGGTTGATCGTCTGAATCGTCCCGTCGGGATTATAGTGAAGTTCCGTCACCTTCACATTGCGCAGACGCGTCTGCCCCGATAATTGCGTGTCGGCGTAGAAGAGCCACCATTTGCCATTCCATTCCACGATCGAATGATGGGTCGTCCACCCTTCCACTGGCTCCAGAATGCGCCCCTTGTAGGTAAATGGACCATAGGGGGAATCACCGATCGCATAGGCCAGATAATGGGTGTCACCGGTCGAATAGCTGAAATAATATTTGCCCTTATATTTGTGCATCCACGACGCCTCGAAGAAGCGGCGGTCATGGTCGCCACCCAGCAGCGGCTTCCCCTTGTCGTCCAGTATCTGGACAGCTTTGGGCTTCTCGGTGAACTCCAGCATGTCTCCGGTCAGTTTGGCGACGCGGGGCGCGAGCGCAGGCTTGTCATCCTGTTGCAGGTCGGTCTTCGACCCGTTCGGATCATATTTGCCGTCGATATTGCGCTGAAGCTGGCCGCCCCAGATACCCCCGAAATAGACATAACTCTGCCCGTCATCGTCGGTGAAGACGGCCGGATCGATCGAATAGCTGCCCTTGATCGGCTGCGGCTGCGCCTTGAACGGACCCATCGGATCCTTGGACGTGGCGACGCCGATGCGGAAGGCGCCTTCCTTGTCCTTGGCCGGGAAATAGAGATAATAGGTACCATTCTTGTAGGCCGCATCAGGCGCCCACATCTGCTTTTCGGCCCAGGGCACATCCTTGACGTCTAGCGCCACGGGACCGACCGTCACAGGCCCGCCGATCTTGTCCATCGACAGGACATGATAGTCGCGCATCTCGAAATGGCTGCCGAGATCATCCTCGGGCGTCGGGCCATCGATATCATGACTGGGATAGACGTAGATCTTGCCATTCCACACATGGGCGGACGGGTCGGCGGTATAGATGTCCTTGACCAGTGGCTGCGATAGATATTCGGATGGATCGCGCTTTTCCGTCCCAGGCTTCTGGGCGTCATGCGGCGCCTGTTGGCACGCTGCCAAGGCCAGCCCCAATGCCAGGGGTATCGTGCGTCGCTTACTCTTCATCTGTCCTCTCCTCTCGCCGGGCAGAACTGATAGCGCTATCATATTCTTTTCGCAACGATGCCGTTACAACAGCAAACTGGCCGATCGGACGTTGCCGATACGACCACCGGCCTGCGGCCCTCATGAAAGGGGCGGGGCGCCGTAAGGATCGGCTGCCCCATTCAGCCGAATGTCGATCCGGTCGAGCAGAAAGCCGGGATCGATGGCGTGGATCTTTATATCATGCCGGCCTTTGCGCAGTTGCGGGATCGCGATGCGCCGTTCGGCCGTGTTGCTGAGCACATTCTGCTTCCACTCCTCACTGCGGCCATGCGTCTCGAAATCGAGAATCTGCATCGGGCCGTCATCCACCTGGATCCCCAGCCGCAACCCATTGGCCGAGGTCAATGGGTGAGCCGGAAGCGCGATGACGCGCAGTTCGGCATCGGTCTGATCCGCGATTTCGAAAGCGTAATGCAATGGCTGCGCCGCTTCGAGACCCATGTGCGACGGCAAGGCGAGCCTGGAACGCAACGCCACCTGACGCGATCCCAGTCCTGGAATTTCTTCCCACTCATCGCTGGTGGCGATCGCGGAAGCCGCGGTCAACGACAGGACGTGATCGATTTCGACGGGGAGATTTCCGTCCGTCCGACGGATGTATCGCCCCGCTATATCGACTGTTTTCCCGCCGCATAGCAGGGTCCCAAAGTCAATCGCCGACCTGCCATCATAGGATAGCATGATCCGTTGCTGATAGCCGTTATCGAGAGTCAAGCCGCCCGCGCGCGCAGTCGAAGCAAGCCCCCGCTGATCCGACAACCGCCAGTCCGTAGCCACACCCCATCCATAAATAGTCAGCGCGTGGCGAGCAGGTCGCCCCTCGACGAAGGTCAGTTCTGATGCATCCACCGCACAGCCGGGCTTCGTCGGGAATTCCGCCTGAGGAAAAGCCGGTTTGGCAAAGACAGGCAGGTTTCGTGGCGCCATGTCCATGATGCCCCGCCACTTGCCGCCTCGCTGGCCGTTATAGGCCGCTGTGTCGGCCACGATGCGCGCATGCGCCGCCTCCGCTTCGCGCGCCAGCCGGTTCGCCACCGGCCTGCCCTGCCGGGCGTAGAGCGCAGCCAGATCAAGCTTGAGGTTGCGTTCATTCAGGCTGGCCGCTCCGCGGACGGGATACAGTACCAGTTGGAAATAGGCATCCTTCCTGTCGGGTGCGATCTCGGCAGCCAGCGCCTCCGCGCGGCCGACGAGATCGGCATAATGATCGATCCGTCGTTGCGCCTCCTGCCCGCCTGTGCGGATATAATCGCCGATCCTGATCGATGTGGTGGGTTCAACCTGACTGAAGCCCATGAACTCCGGCCGTCGTTTGAACGCCAGGTCATAATAGTCGGTCAGAATGTCGGCGATCCTGCCGGACACCGTCGCATCAAACTGTCCTACCAGCCATTCGGCCAGATGATCTCGCGGCTTCTGCGCGAATATTCGGTGGTCGAACGCCAGATCGAGGAAATATTGAGTCAGATATTCGCCAGGCTTGATATCGCCGACATTGACCATCCACAGTCGACGCGCATCCATTTGCCAGGCGCGATCCATCTGCTCGCGGATCAGGGCAGGATGCGTCGTCGCCAGCCAGAGATAATCATGCGGGCGGCCCCAATAGGAAATATGATAATAGACGCCCGACCCGCCGCTACGTTTCCGCTCCTGCGGTGTCGGCAGCCGATGGATATAGCCATAATTATCCTCCGGCCAGACCAGCGTGACATCATCGGGAACCTTCAGGCCCAGCGAATAGAGGTCGAGCACTTCCTTGTAGAGCGTCAGCGCCTGCGGAACCTGATCGACCGGTTTCGCTTGCGCCTTGGCCAGTAGATCGCGCTGGACGGCAATAGCATCGGCCATCGCATCGCGCGCAACCTCCGGGGTTTGCGCTCCTTCCATCGCGGAATCATGCTTGCCGCGCAAACCTACCGTATAGATATTTTCGAACGATTTGACCGCAGTGACACGATCGCGCCAATAGCCGATCATATTATTGCGATTGCTGAAGAAATTGAATGGCCCCTGGCTCGTTTCGTCCCATTCGCGGACATTGTTGCGCATCAGCGGTTCTGCATGGGAGGTGCCCATGACGATCGCATAGTCACGCGCCGTCTGCGCATTGCCGGCTATATGATAGAAGGGGCGTGTGCTGTCATGCATGGCCGGCCAGATGAGGTTGGCCTTGAGCCGCCACATCAGCTCGAAAATCCGGGCATAGGTGCGGGGACCGATGTCGCCGACGTCGGGTTCGAACGTCTTGGCCGCCCAGGGTTGCAGTCCCCAATCCTCATCATTGAGGAAGATGCCGCGATAGCGAACGGATGGAGTATTCGACAGCCGATAACGACCATCGACGGCCAGCCGGTCCAGCTTGCGCGGCGTCACGTCGGCCCACCATTCCCAAGCGGACACCCCCATCTCGCGCGTCAGATCGACCGTCCCCCAAATCGCGCCGCGCACGTCCGATCCGGCGATGATCAGATAACGCCGGGTCGGTCGGCTACGCGACGGCAACATAACCCGCACATAGCGTTCCCACTGTCCGGACAGGGGCGCCAGATCAAGGCCGGTATCCCGGGCGACGGCATCGATCAGGGACGATTGCCGGTCCGCGATGACGACGCACAGATTTCCGCAATCTCCCATGTCGGTCGACTGCCGCGGCTGCATACCCGTCACCTTGTCGAAGTCATTGGCCAGCATGTTGGCCGCCAGCACGAATGCGCGGTCCTTTCCATGCAGGATGGTAGCGGCGTGGCGGCCATCGAACAGAAGCGCATCCTCGGCCGACGCCGACGCCGCAAGTTGCAACCCGCAGAAAGCCAGGAGCAAAGCTATCCCACGCCTTGATATCGCACGAAACATCTCCGTCCCCTCCCCTGCTTGTGATTACATCTTCAGCCGAAGCTTAAGGCGCTTTCTCATACTTCTCAATGTGGAACATATTTTCATATGATGGATAATACGACCATTCCTTGCTTGACGAGGCCGGCCTCCATTCGCAAAATTAGTCGGACAAATGGGGAGGGCGCATAATGACGATCAGGCGAATGTTTTTGTGCGGGATGGCCGCGATCAGCATGCTGGTTCCGGGTGCGTCGTCGGGGGCGACGCAGTCACCCGGTCCAACGAGCGATGCACGACTGATCGTGGACACCGACAAGCCCGGTCCGATCATAGACCCCAATATCTACGGCCAGTTCGTGGAACATCTGGGACGCGGTGTCTATGAGGGCATCTGGGTCGGCTCCGACTCTTCCATTCCCAATGTCCGCGGCATCCGCAGCGATGTCGTCGCTGCCCTTCGCAAAGTGCATATTCCCGTGATCCGCTGGCCAGGAGGATGCTTCGCCGATGGCTATCACTGGGCGGATGGCATTGGCCCTGCCAACCAGCGGCCACAGGGCATCAACGCCGCCTGGGACAAGTCAGCCGAAACCAACGCCTTCGGCACGCATGAATATATGGATTTTCTCGACCAGATCGGGGCCGAGGCCTTTGTGTCGGTCAATGTCGGATCGGGCAGCGTCAGGGAAGCCGACGACTGGATGCGATACATGACCGCGCCGACCGCCAGCCAGCCGGGCAGAAGCCGCACCGCCAATGGACATGCCGAACCATGGGCAGTCCCCTTCATCGGCGTCGGCAATGAAAGTTGGGGCTGCGGCGGCAACATGACCGCCGACAGCTATGCCGCGACCTTCCGCAATTATGCCAGCTTCCTGCGCAGCTATTCGGGGGAACGGGCGAAGCTGATTGCGGTAGGGGCCGATACGGACGATTATGACTGGACCGATCGTGTCATGGCACAGGCCATGATGTGGCGCCCCCATCCGACGCCGCTCGCCTATACGACCGACCAGCCGCTTATGTGGGGGCTATCGTTGCACTTCTATACCTTCGCCGGCAATGACTGGCGCAACAAGGGACGCAATATCGGCTTCGGCACGGCCGAATGGGCTGCGGCGCTGGCGCGGGCCAACCTGACCGACGAGTTGATCCGCCGTCATTCGGCTATCATGGACAAATATGATCCCGACAAGCGCGTCGCCCTGGCGGTGGACGAATGGGGCGCCTGGTTCCAGAGCGAGAAGGATGCCCCATCGCAACTCTATCTGGAAAGCACGCTGCGCGACGCGGTGATTGCAGGACTGAGCCTCAACATCTTCAACCACCACGCCGATCGGGTACGGATGGCCAACCTTGCGCAGATGGTGAATGTCATCCAATCGCTCATCCTGACCGACGGCGCAAAGATGGTGGTCACGCCTACCTATCATGTGTTCGATCTGTACAAGGTGCATCAGGGTGCCGCGCTCGTGCCGACGGAAGTGCAGGCGCACGCCTATGTCGAGGGCGATACCCGCCTGCCGGGCCTGAGCGTGTCCGCATCGAAGGACAAGGCAGGCAAGTTGCACATGACGCTCGTCAATCTCGATCCTGCCCGGGCGAGCACTGTCTACATCACGCTCAGGGGCGGAAGATGGCGCACCGCGACCGCCCAAACACTTACCGCCGACCGCATCGATACCCGCATAAGCTTCGATGCCCCCGATCCCTTCATCCCCAAACCGTTACCCGCGCGGATCGTCCAGGATCAGGTGGAACTGAAGATTGCATCCAAGTCGGTGACACTCCTGGAGATCAGTCAATAGCGGCCGACGATGGCGAGCCTGTCCCAACCGAGGGTGCTGCGGAAACTCTCACCCCGCTCCTCGAATGCCGCGCTCATTCAGCCAGAGGGACAGTCGGACAAAATTCAGCGACCGGAAAATCGCCATTGGGCGTCGCAATCTCCCCCGCGAATTCGAAACGGCATTGCGGCGCCAGTATATCCATGGCGACGGCCTGGGGCCAGAGCGCCCATATACTGCCGGCAGGCGCGGCACGGGCCAGGACAAAGGCCAGGCGATCCTCGTCCGGCACTTCGTCCCCGGCCAACGCAGCCGTATGATATTCCAGCCCCAGCCTGCATTCCGGACGAGCGCTCACCATGGCTTGCGCAAGGTGGATCGCCGTCGGCAGATCATCCAGCTCCAGGAAAAACATGTCGTTCACCGGATGCTGCCTCTCCAGATGGCGGAATGCACCGGGCAATAGAAAGGGGGATGATGAGGCAAGCAATATCCGGTTCACGGCCATGTCGAGCGCTCCCGCCTTTGGCGGGATCGACTGGTCCAGAACAACGCGATGCAAGGGGAGGCCCCGTGCCTGCCACACTATGTCCGACGCCATGAAGACACCGGATCGCCGTCCAACATTCAGCGCAACCGCGTGCGTTGCAAAGGCGCTGGCACGCCGCAAGGCCAACCCCATGGCAATTTCCGCCCCTCTGGTGATCGCCGCCTCGGACAGGTTCATGATGCTCTCCGGCGCCTCCAGACTCGCGGCGCCATCGATCAGCCGGTCAAACCGTTGTCGCCATCGTTCACCAAACCGGATCACGGAGGCATCGCGAAAGACGTCCAGGGCCGTCGGCAGGACGACATGCAGTTCCGCGCCCCGGGCGACCGCCAGTTCGGCGAGCAATATGTCCGCTCCCGCGGCCAGTGCCCCGTAAAGCGCGCCAGGACGAATGTGGTCGAGCGCCTCGCCGATCTTGTGCCGAGCCTCCTCCTCATCGTCCGGTACGCCGATGATGCCGCTGAAATACAGGCTCGGCGGGGGACGCAAATGATCGAACAAGTCGGCCGATCGCCCCGTCAGCGTCAGGATCTGGCGGAATTGCCGCAATGTCGCAGCATGATCTTCCCAAGCTTCCGGCGCACGGCTTATTGCCTGCTCCAGCGCAGCCCTGCTCGCGGTCTCGTCCCCAAGCAGCAGATGCGCCTCGGCCATTGTGGCGGCAAGCCAATAGCGGGTTTCGGCTTCATGGTCGCCGCTTTCCAGCAGCGCGAGGACGTCGCGGGCAAGGCGTGCGGCATGATCCGGCCTGCCGTTGAGAAAAGCGACCGTGGCGGCGTTGATCAGGGGATAGGTTGCGCGGCGCCCCTTCCCAGCCTGCATATAGGCATTCTGCGCCTGCGACAGCAGAGTGGCGCGATCGTTCCCCCCGCTACACAGGGCACGATCCTTCAGCAGGCGCCCCTTGAGGCTCAGCGCTTCCGGGTCGTCAGCATCGAGGAGGCCGGACTCGCTGAACATCCGCCACGCGCGGAGCGTGTCGCCTCCGCGCGCAACCGTGCGTATCCGGGCCAGAACCGCAAAAGTCATGCTGTTTCCATTCCCCAGATATGACGCTCAGTCCTGCTTTGGCGGCGGGTTCCTGATGTCGGGGTCGATCGACAGTGCAATCCATTGAAAATCCCCGGCAGCGGTTTGCTGCAAAAGATCGATATTGATGTTGAACCCATGCCGCGTCCCATATTTGCCACCCCGGTTGTAGCGGGCGCGAAAGCGGAGGGTCTTGTAACGATCCAGTTTCTCGTCATAATCATCATATTCCACCCCGCCATAAAAGGAAGCCAAGGATTCCTTGGTGGTGATACCTTCAAGATCTTTCGAGAAATAAATCTGGTCGCCAACCAGCACGATCTCCACAAGTGAGTCCTGCGTGATAGCAATATAAGGGCAGCCCGGTGCGTCAGGCTGCTCATAACGCAGCGCGATCTTCTCATTTTCAGCCTTGAAAATGACATTGAAACAAATCGGTTTTGCGCCATCGCACAACTCGACGGGCGCAAGTGGCGCAAGTCCGTATTGCGTATAGTTCAATGTAGACATGAGTTACTTTCCAGTGGTTTCTAAAGGTTCCGACAGCTTGGCCTGCCAAACTCGCCAATCCTTATTCGCCGGATCGGACGCGACGAGCCTGTCCACATCCTTGCGCGCCTCCTCCCTCAACGACTCCGCACGCGGCTTCTGGCCAATCTGATACAGAAGTTGCGACATGGAGTAACGCGCGAGCATCCAGTCCTGCACATAGGTCGCATTCTTCGGATCTTTCCGGATCAACGCTTGCAAAATGGCGCCTTGCTGCTGCCGTTGCTTCAGCGCTGCATTCCTCTCTCCCCTCATACGCAGGGCATCCGCCATCCATGCATGCCGATTGGCCAGGTCCGCGGCCACCGCCTGATCGTCGGGCATCATCTGGCGCACGCGCTGCATGGTTTCCAACGCCTGGCGGCAGCTATCCAGATCAGGTGTTCGACGATGCCCTTCATCGATCGCGATCGTGCAGATATTGCCTTGCGCATAGCTTAATTCCCGCCAGTATTTCTCATTCTCCGGCTGAAGATCGACGAGTTGCCGGGCGAGCACGCCATAGGCCCGGAAACGCGGGAGCGCCGCGTCATTACGATGCCGCAGGAATTCGACATAGCCCAGCCAGAATTCGCTCTGGGCATGTGCGAATATCCGTACTGGGTTATGAGGCTCGGCGGACATCAGTGCGCGGGTCACGCGATAGGCTTCCCGGAACTCGGCCAAAGCAGCTTTCTCGTCGCCTCGCTTGAGGTCATCTTCCCCCATGGCTTGCAGAATGCGCGCACGGCGGTCGAGCGAATCTCGTGGAAGCGCGGCGAGATCGGGCTGGTCGGCATAATAATTCAAGGCACGCCTGTTGACCGTCTGGAGAATGTCGAGCCGCCCCACGCCTCTCAACTTTTCCCGCAGATCCGTGAACATGAATTCGATCAATCCTTCCGCCTGCTGCCGTTGCTTTTCCGCCTCGCTTCTCGCCCGGGCGACGAATATCAACATCGCCGCCATGAATAGAGCAAGAATAACGGCGAAAAATGTGACGCCAATCACGCGCCGGAGCTGGCGCTGCGCATCCCGCTGAATGATCCGGTCGAGGCCCACACCCGTAAGACCGGCCACGATCTTCAACCGGGCAAGCCTGATGCCATCATGATTTGTCCGAAAATCGGCCGCGATGGGTTCATGCAACACCCCATCGGCGTCGAGCGCGAACAGCGAAGAAGGGAAACTGTCCTCAGGCTCCCCTTCGATCAGCGCGGCGATGACAGGGCGATCAGGATGCAGTTCACGAAACAGAGCGATTTCTGCATCCACCCAGCGCGAAGCCCTGGCGGCCGGAGAACATATTATGACCAGCGCGTCCGATCGCGACAGGGCTTGCCGAACCTCTCTGTCGAGGCTGGAGGCAGCCGGCAGTTCGGTACGATCGCGAAAAATCGGCGCCAGCCGATGGGGAACGGTTCCCAATGGCGACTGAGTGCCAACCAGGCGTGCAGGAAGGCGATAGGCTTCCAGCCATCGATGCAGCCTGGCGGCCGTGCGCTCATCGACATGGCTGTAGCTCAGGAATGCGCGATAGGTGGAAAGGCCGGGCGTTTCAGGATCAGTGCTGCCTGCTGTCATGCGAACCAAAGACTCCGGGAATCATGTTCTTGCCAGATCCCGAACAGACACCAGTCACCGGTTTTGCCCTGCGACGATGGCAAGAGCAGGAATTTTCTCCTGCTGCCGGGATCGAAAGAGATGCTGGACAAAAATCGACTGATTTTCACATCGGCCTCGGCGGAAAGCCATTGCAGCATCAGACCGTCATCGCCCGGCCCGTGACACGCCATAATCTATTTCATTGCGACCGCCACCCCCAATTACAAGGAGATATGGGGTAGCGAAAGGCGTCGTCCAAGTCACGCCGCAACCGGCCGGCTCATGTCGCGCCGGCGGGACTATGCTATTTCGTTATGCAATGCGCCATCGGTCGGCAATAGCAGCGTGACGAGCAGCCCCGGTTCCGCATCGCCCAGAATGAGGTCGCCGCCATGCAGGCGCGCAGCAGCCGTCGCCAGCGAAAGCCCCAGTCCGGCACCCGCGATATGACGCGACGCATCCAGCCGCGCGAACCGCTTGAGCGCCTCCGCGCGGCGCGCCTCCGCGATGCCGGGTCCGTTGTCCGCCACACAGAGACATATCCTCGCCGCTTCCCGACGCGCCGACAGTCGAATATTGTCGCCGCCATATTTCAGGGCATTGTCGATCAGGTTCGACAGGAGTTGAGCGATCAATTCCCGATGCGCCAGGATGACAAGATCGGGCGCTGCGTCGACGCTGATCGTCACGCCCTTTTCCTCGGCGACCGCGCCATACATGTCCTGAAAATCGTGCAGCATCGCCGCAACATCCAGTGGCGCGAAACTGTCGCGGCCGATCCCCGCCTCTGCCCGGCTGATCGTCAAAGCGGTGTTCAGCATTTTTATGAGCGTATCGCTCTCCTCCAGGGCGCGCTCCATGGCGTTGATGGCGATGTCCTCCCGGCTCTTGTTGAGCGCATTTTCAATGACCGCGCGCTGGCGCGTGAGCGGGGAGCGCAGATCATGGGCAAGGCCGTCCGTCACCAGTCTCAATTCGCCGACCAGTCCGGTGATCCGGTCGAGCATCCCGTTGATCGCACGGGCAAGAGCATCGAACATGTCGCCGCTGCCCGTCAGCGCGATCCGTCTGCCCATGTCTCCCGTACCGATCGCCGTTGCAGTGTCGATTACCGACCGCAGCCGACGACGGATGATCATAGCGGATAACCAGGCAGCGCCGCCCGCAAGCGGCATGGCCAGCAGCACCGCGCTCACGAGCGCCGTCTCCAGAAAGCCGCCGAAGCGCATATCATTTTCGACGACATGGCCGGTCAACAGGCGCGTGCCGTCGGGAAAACGTGTGCTGACCAGGCCGACCACTTCCGGCTCCCGCCCGCGCTGGTCGTTACGCAGCAGATTGGCAAGATGCCATTCTTCGGAAGCACCCACACCTGTCGGCCAGCGATTGAGATTGCCCGCAACTCTCTCTCCACGCGGAGACAGCAGCAGGATCACGGTCTGTCCGGTACGATCGTTGGCGATCCGGTTGCGGACGGTGGCGCCCGCCGCCGCAAAGCCGGCGGCAGCGTAGGTAGCGGCGATGTCGTCACGCAGCCCAACCGCCACTTCCCGGCTGGCATGGTTCACGGATCGTCCGGTAAACTGGTGCACCGCCCACAGCGCCACCAGCACGCAAGCGATCTGCATCAGGAAGATGAGAGCGGCAAAGCGCCATATAACGGAATGACGCCAGCGCATGAGCCATTCAGCCCCGATCGCTCAGGCGATAGCCCGCGCCCCGAACGGTATGAATGAGCGGCGCCTCGCCCTCCTCATCGATCTTGCGGCGCAACCGGCTGATATGGACGTCGATGACATTGGTGCCAGGATCAAAATGATAGTCCCATACCCCTTCCAGCAGCATGGTCCGCGTGACGACTTCGTCCTTATGCCGAAGCAGATAGTCGAGCAGGCGAAATTCGCGTGGTTGCAATTCTATGGTGCGCCTGCCCCGCCTGACCTTCCGAGCGAGCAGGTCGACCTCTAGGTCGCGGCAACTCAGCCGTGTTTCCCGTTCTTCGCCGCCCGTGCGCCGCCGAATGACAATGCGCAGCCGGGCCAGCAGTTCGGCGAAGGCAAAGGGTTTCGCCAGATAATCGTCCGACCCGCCGGTAAGACCGGCCACGCGGTCGTCCGCGTCCGCCAGGGCCGACAAGATGATGACTGGCGTCGTGATCGATGCGGCCCGCATCGCCGCGAGTACGGCCATACCGTCCATCCCCGGCAACATCCGGTCAAGAATGATCGCGTCATGCGTCTGCTCGGTCGCCATGAACAGGCCGTCGCGCCCATTGTCCGCCCGATCGACGACAAAGCCCTCTTCCGCCAGCCCCTTGGCGATATAGTCTGCCGTCGTGGCATCATCCTCGATCAGCAATATCTTATGGCTCATGACCAGCCTGCCCCTTCCATGGCGCGCATCCTTCCGGATCCGCTCATACGCGATGTCGCGCTCGCACGGCCGCCACCGACCAGCCGGCGCAGGTCCACCATGGCGCGCGCCATCGACAAGCCTTGCGGTCCAGCGATGAAGCGCGGTTCCCATATCGGCGCGAACTTGGCCTTATAGGCTCGAAGTCCCTCAAATCCATAGAAGCCGCCGCCATGGCGATAGAGAAAAGCACCGGCCTTCGCCCAGGGCGATGCGAGCCGCCGGGCCTCCAGGCCGGACAGAGGCGCCAGACCGAGCGCGAACCAGCGATAGCCCTCTGCCTCGCCCCACTGCATCAACCGGGCGAACATGAAATCCATCACGCCATAGGGAATGCCATCGCTATGTCGCATCAGGTCTACGGACAATTCCCTTTTGTCCGGCGTCGTCCAGATATTGGCGAACGCGACAATCTCGCCACGGCAGCGGACCAGCGCGCAATCGAAATGCCGTAGATAGGACAAATCGAAACGACCAACGCTGAAACCTTTTTCGGTTGCGCCTTTCGCCGCCAGCCAATGATCTGAAATTGCCTGTAACTGCGGGATCAGCGCCGGCACCTCCTCGGCAGGGACGATCTCGAAGCAGGCCCCCTCGCGCTCTGCTCGCCGGACGGCATGACGGAGAGGGCGGGCTTCCGGACCATCCAGGGTGAAGCGCGACAGGTCTACTCGCGCCTCCTCGCCATATTTGACGATCGACAGGCCGAGATCGATAGCAAGGGACAGGCTGTCCATGCTGAGTTGATAGATGAGCAGCCGGCCTTGTGCCGCATCGACACGTTCCCGCATCTGCCAGAGCAGGTCGGACCACTCCCCGGGATCGCCGACCGGATCACCCATCACGATCCAGCTATGGCCCTGGACCTGATACATGAGGAAAGCGCGCCCGGAAGGCGACACCAGTAAATGCTTGTCGCCGGTCAGCGCCAGACAGGCATCGGTCCGGCTGGCAAGCGCCAGCGCCTCCGCGCTCGGCAAAGGGGCTTCCGTGGCCATCAGGGCGCCGATGGAAGCGGGGCGGAGCATGCTACGGATCGCAACGCCGATAGCCAAAACCCCGGTTGCCAGGGCGGCGCGCAGGAACCGCGACGCATCATGATGGCGGCCGAACTGCCACCATAAATCATTCTGGTAGTCGACATGGCGATAGGCGAAAAAGCCTATCCATATCGAAATGCCGACCGCCACCCCAAGCGTGGCAACCCATTCAGGAGAAAAAATGGCGGTCGTGAAACTGGTCCTGCGATAGAAAGCGGTTCGGCTTAGCTGCAACAGGCAGGCGATAATGATGAGGACGATCGCTTCCTCATAATCCAGCCCCTTCATCAAGGAGAAGATGGCCCCGGATACCAGCAACAGGCGCGTGAGCCAGAATGCGCCGTCCAATCGTCGATAGAGGCCTGACGCCAGCAGGATCAGGACCGCCCCGACCACGCTCGCCGCCAAATGGGATGCTTCCAGAAAAGGCATTGGAACAAGGGCGTTCAGGGCACGAAGCCGTTCAGGCTCCGCCGGCAGGGACCCTGACACTAGGAGGACGATGCCGCCGACCGCCACCAGCACCGCCAGCAATGTCGGCGCAATTTCGCGCAACAGCATCTCGGCGCCATCCAGCATTCGACTGGCCGGCTTTCGCCAGGCCAGGCTTTCATGGACGGCGATCATGACGATCGCGACAATCAGCGGTATGACATAATAGATCGCGCGATAGACCAGCAATGCAGCCAGCAAGCTCGGCCGATCAACCTGCGGCAATGCCGCCAGCATGACGGCTTCAAACAGGCCGATTCCACCAGGCACATGGCTGACCAGCGTCAGGATGATCGCGAGCGCATAGCCGAGGAAGAAGGCGGGGTAGAGGCCGATGCTCGCCTGTGGCACCAGTATGAACAGGGCCGCACTCGCTGCCATGAGGTCGATACAGGCCACGCCGATCTGCCCTGCCGCCTGTCGCCGCGTCGGCAGCGCGAGCATCCACCCGAACAGACGGATCGGCCGGCATTCTTGCCCCAGCATAAGGAGCAGCATCGCTATACCGATCAGCAAGGCGACGCCGAATACACGCTGGAGCGGCATCGCAAGGGTGAGGCCCCACAGATCCAAGGCGATAGGATGAAACGCCATCAGCAGCGCCGCCATGGTCACGACGCCACCCCAGAAAGCCAGTCCGGCCGACAGGATGATGCGGGCCGTTTCACTGGGCCGCAGCCCTGCCGCGCCATAGATGCGCAACCTTGCCGATCCGCCGGTCAGCAAGGAAAGTCCCAGATTGTGACTGAGCGTGTAACTGCAAAAGGAGGCGAGCGCGACCGTACGCCATCGGAGCGGCCGCCCCATGCCAACCAGCGCGATATGATCGTATAAGGTGAGCGCGAGATAGCTGAGGATCGTCATCCCGACCGACAATGCGATCAAGCTTGGCGAAATCGCATGGAAAGCCGTCCGAAAATCCTGCACATGCATTTCGGCCAACAGATGATGAAGCGCAGCGAAGCCCAGTCCCGTGACCAACATCATGCAGCCGATCGCCAGCAGGGTTTTGTGGCGACGCACCCCGTTCTCGACGGCCCTGACGATCATCGCACCTGCCCCGATATGGCGAGGCTATGATCTATGGCCTGCAACAGGACAGCGCTTGCGGCTTCCTCGTCATGGTCCAGCGCATGGCCGCCGGGCAGCGCGATCCGTGTCGCATTGCGTTGATGGAGCGAGGGGCAAAGGCTCGCCGGTTCCTCCCGCCCATGGATACAGAGCAATGGAACCCAACTGAGGCGCTGCGCCGCCACGACGGCATCCTCTTCCGGTTCACCCATAGAGAAAATCTCGGTCGGAGAGGCGCGCCATTGCCGCGTCGCGCCCGGCACGACCAACCCGACGAACGCTATCCGCACGCGGAGCGGCTTCGGCACATAGGGAAGCGACGGTGCGATCACGTCCGCGCCGAAGGACTGACCCAGCAGCAGCAAGGGCGCTGCGGGATCGATCGCGATGGCGCGGCGCAACCCGTCCGCGATCATCGCTCCCGTCTCCTCAGGTGTCCGCCTGGTACGAAAATAATGGAGACTGTTTTCGGTGATGACGCTGATGCCGTGCCGGTTCAGCCGTTCGACAATATCGGGGCCAAGCCCCGCATGAAATCCCATATCACCCGACAGATAGAGCGCCACCGCGCGGGGGTGCGGCGACGCTTGCGCCGTGGCCGGCATGACGCCGAACAAAGTGCCGCCAATATAGCCGATATACCAGAGGCCCAGCAGCAGCACGCCCGCCATGATGAAGAGCGGGCGGACAAGCCTTCTCATGCGATCGCGCTCCGACCGGTCGCCAGCGCGGGCCCCATCCCGACCTCGCCGGACCGTACCCGCCCCGTCCGCTCCAGCTTGCCCCAGCCGACCCACGGCCCCAATATGGCGGTGCCGACCGCCCGGATGACGACGCCATACATGATCTGCCGATAGACGATCCGCTGCGCGACCAGCAGAAGGGCCGGATAATGTCGCTCGCGCGGTTCCAGCCGATAGGCCACCGCGCCGCAGAGAATGTCCACCGCAGTGAAGACCAGCCAGTAGAAGCCCATGCGCAGCACGTCGCTTTCGGTCTGCGCCCAGCCGTGCTGATGGACGCGCACGGCAGTGTCGATCATGCTGACCACCAGCGCAAGATCGATAATGGGGGAAATGATGGCAAAGCCGATCTGGAACAGCCACGCCTGCGGCAGGCCGACCCATGCCAGCCCGGCCGGGTTGCCGCTGCGCCAGATGCTCCGATGCTTCCACAGGCATTGCAGCGTGCCATAGGCCCAGCGAAAACGCTGGCGGGCGAGCGCGCGAAAACTTTCCGGCGCTTCCGTCCAGGCCACCGCCTCGGTATCATAGGCGATGCGCCAGCCCGCGCGCTGCACCGCGATCGTCAGATCCTGATCCTCGGCCAATGTATCGAGCGGATAACCGCCCACGCTATCCAGCGCCGCCCGCCGCCATGCGCCGACCGCGCCCGGTACCACCGTGATCGCGCCGAAACGGGCGAGAGCACGGCGCTCCAGATTTTGCGCCGTCACATATTCTACCGCCTGCCACCGGGTGACAAGGTTCACACGATTGCCGACCATCGCATTGCCCGCAACCGCACCGACCTGCTGGTCGGCGAACCATCGGGCCAGCCGGGCGATCGTCAATTCCTCGAACTGCGTATCCGCGTCCAGCGCGACGATGATCGGCGCCCGTGCCATTTCCAGCGCCCGATTGAGCGCAGCCGCCTTGCCGCCATTGGCCAGCGTAAGCAATCGTACCCGCGCATCATTGGCGAAGGCACCAGCGACGATCGCGCTGGTCTCATCGGTCGATCCGTCGTCGACGACGATGACATCCAGTATGACGTCATGGCTGGCCAGCACACGCCGCACCGACGCCTCGATCACCTTCGCCTCATTATAGGCGGGAATGATGACGGACACGAACTCGCCCGAACGCAGGGCCGGCGGCTCGATACGGTTGGACTGCAAGCGACTGCCGAGCGCCAGCCCGGCAAGCATTACCGCGCGTCCCATGCCAAACAGAATGACGGCGAAGAACAGCCATTTCAACAGCGTGACGATGGACGCAACGATCAGGAATATGGCGACGTCGATACGAACCGCGGCAAGATCGGCGCCATGGATGGGCGGCATGACCTGCGCCGGCGTCAATCCGGCCAGCGCAGACACCGTAACGAAATGATAGCCCCTAGCCTTGAGCGCCCGGATGATGCGGGGCAATGCTGCGACGGTCTGTGCCCGATCGCCGCCGCTGTCATGCAGCAGCACGATCTGCGCCGACCGTCCGGCGTTGCCGGCCTCCACCTGCCGGACCGTCCGCTCAACGATGGCATCCACGCCGGGCCGGGTCCAGTCGCCCGGATCGACATGCAGCCCCACATTGACATAGCCGGCTTGCTGCGCCTCCAGCGCCGGCCCGATCTCATCCGCCGTGGTCGGCTCCGCATCGCCGAAATAGGGCGCACGAAACAGCCTGACGGCGTGCCCCGTATAGGCTTCGATCAGGCGCTGCGTGCTGTTGAGTTCCAGTGACACGCCCCTGGGCGACACCTGCGCCAGATTGGGATGGGTATAGCTATGGCTGCCGATCTCGCTGCCCTGCGCGATGATCTGTCGCAACAGGCCGGGATGCATGATGGCATTTTCGCCAATCACGAAGAAAGTCGCCGGGACATGGGCTGATCTCAATATGTCGAGGATCGGCGGAGTCCAGACCGCGTCCGGGCCATCGTCGAAGGTCAGGGCAATTTGATGCGGCCGATAGCCCGTGCGCCTGATCACATAGGGCGTAGGCAGGCTGGCGAAATGTTCGTCGACGATCAGACCGCTATTGGCCGCCGATCCGACATGGCCAGATCCCATGCGGCCCGATCCCATACGAATTATGCGATGACCGATTGTCGGCACATCGTCGATGCGCAATATCTCGCCTTCCCCCTCGACATCGACCGAGTTGAAGCTGGTAAGCCGGCTCATCCCGCCCGCTGCAACATCATCCCGCGCCTTCAGCGCGGACCAGAAGCCCGGATCTTCCGATCCCATCCGCCAAAGCGCGATGCCGCCGACACCCGACAGCCTAGCCGCCCGAATCTGGTTCCATGCACTCGCACCATCCAGCATCCACACATGATGGACCCGCCCATCTTCCTGATAATCGAATGTCGCGTTGCCGCTGGCAGGATCGAACCGGATCTGCGCGCCAGAATAATGAGCCGAAAGCCAGGCGTCTTCGATGGAAAGCGCGTCGGCAGGTCCGCCGCCTTCGGTCCAGTCATAGGCATAATTGCCAATGGCGACGATCGTCTTGGACGCGGGCACGACACGAAGCGCGGCACGCAACCTGGCCACGAACCAGGGCTGTGCCGCGATAGGCCCGGCACTCTGTCCGACATAATGCTGATCATAGTCCATCAGGAACAACCGGTCGGCGACCTGACCAAAGGCCCGCAGATTCCAGCCTCCATCGTCCACCGGCACGGTCAGCATCACTTGCAGATGCCGCGCATGCAGCAGCAGCGCAGCCTGCCGCACAAAGGACAGATAATCGCGTTGCGCGCCGACCGGCAATGCTTCCAGATCGAACACCACGCCCGATCCATGCAACTGCTTCAGAATGGGGAGCAGGCGCTGCAGGAACAGGGTGCGCGCTGCAGGATCGTGGAGCAACGCAGCGGTTCCCGCGCCGTCCCACGCGCCATCCGCAACATTCTGCACAACCGGCATCACCTTCGGCCGGCGATGTGCGGCATGGACTATGGCTGCAAAAGCGGGGTCCGCCGTCAGCTGAACGCTATGCGCGGGCCCAGTCACGGAAATCAGGGACGGCGCCACCCAATCGATCGCGGCGACATGCTGCCGTAACGACGCCTTGCTCGCATCGTCCCACGGCACATAGAAGGCGACACGGACAGGCTGTCCTGCTTGAGTCCGGGCTTCTGTCGGGAGCCAGCTGGCAAGCTTACGCAATGACGCGCCCAGACGCCCGAGCCGCTGGCCGATTCCTTCCGGCTGAGACCGTTCCATGTGGAGAGGTACAGCCGCCGGCACCGGCACGTCCACGATCGTGATGGCAAAAGCGACTGCCGCGACCAGCACGGCGATCAGGGCAAGGCAAATGGCGGGCAGGGTCAACCGACGCCGCCGTCCGCTCGCATCATAGAAAATCGGCCTGTGCATCGTTCCATTCGGCGATTTTGGAGAGGCGGCACGACAGGGGGACGTACCGCCTCTCACCCATTTGGCCATGCACGATGACCGTCAGGATCAATAGGCCGCGCCATGTAACCGGCAGGTGGGCACGATATTACAATAAGTTCATGAAAGGACGGGCCGAAGAAACCTCATGCCGGTCGATCGGATTTCCTCCTACCTGCGCGAATTTCGCGCAGGGCGTATCGCCGCCTGGATGGCGGTCACCTATCCAATTCATGGCGCACGTCTCGTTCAGCCCGGCGCTGGGGGCGCAGCGTCATTCCAGCCCCCGCCCAATGCCTTGAATATGTCGATCCGCAAGGAAGACAGTCTTTGCAGCGATGCCGCCTGAGCCGCTCGTGCAGTCAACATGTCCTGCTGTGCCGTCAGCACGTCCAGCCAGCTAATAGATCCGGCCCGGTAGCGCTGATTGGCGAATTGGTGAGCGCGTGCCGATCTACGCTGCGCTTCCTCCAGCGACGACAGGCGGATTTGCTCCTGCGCGAAATTGCTGAGCGCCAGTTCGACTTCCTTGAGCGCGGTGACGACCTTGCCATCGAACGCAGCAAGGGACGCCTCCCCCTGCGCCTTGGCCTGCCGGATCCGGGCACGAGCCACGCTGATGTTGGGGAAGCTCCACGACAGCAGCGGCCCGACCGAGAAGGACAGGCTGTCGCTCCCCTTGACGCTGTCATTGCCGAAGACGTTACCCGTGCCGCCCAGTCTGATCGTGGGATAAAGCGCAGCGGTGGCGACGCCAATGCGCGCCGTGTCCGCGGCCAGTTGCCGTTCGGATTGCCGAAGGTCGGGGCGGCGGCGCAACAGATCGGCTCCGCCGCCCACCGGCAGCGCCGCCACGGGCGCGGGCGGCAGGACGCACCGACGCGCAGCGAAGGGAATGTCGGCGGCAGTACCGCCCATCAAAGCAGCCAGTTCCAACTGCGCGGCCTGATGCAGCGCTTCCACCTCTGGAATCGCGGCGCGGGCGGTCGCGGCCGCGGCGGCGGCACGCTCCACGTCGTACAGGCCGACCGATCCCGCCTTCTCCTGCGCTGTCACAAGCTTCAGGCTGTCGCTGGCAGCACGATAGCTGTCCTGCGCCACCGCCAGCGCATGGGCATAGGAGCAGGCGTCCAGATAGGCCCGCGTGGTTTCCGCCACCACCGTTACCCGCACCGCATCGCGAGCCGCCTCCACCGCTTGCGCATCAGCCAGGGCTGCTTCGACCGCCCGACTGACGCGACCAAACAGATCCGCCTCCCAACTGATGGCGATACTGCCATTGTGCGACCATTGCGCCTTGTCCTGGGTGAAGGCGCCGCCTACATCTTGCATTCCGTCGCCATAGCTGATGCCGCCATCGATATTGGTGCTCGGCAACCGTCCCGCCTTTGCCTCGCTGAGCGTCGCGCGCGCCTTCGCGAGATTGGCGGCGGCTACACGCAGATCGTTGTTCGCCATCAATGCCTGCGCCACCAATTCATCGAGTGCAGGATCGTCATAAAGCTTCCACCATCGGTCGGGCAGCGGCGCCAAGGGATCGAAGGCGGCGGCCTGCATAATGAAGGTGCCTCCGGCGGCCGCCTTCGGTTCAGGGCGATGATAGTCGGGACCGGCGGCGCATCCGCCGGCCATCAGCGCCGCGACCAGCGGCAACAGGGATTTATGCATGGACGGGTTCTCCCGCTGACAGGCCGCTCTGATCGCGTGCGCTTGACTTGCGATGGTCGCCGGCGAGCAGCGTATAGAAAGTGGGCAGGACGAAGAGGGTGAACAACGTGCCGATCAGCATCCCCATCACAACGACGATACCGATAGCGAAACGGCTGGCTGCCCCCGCCCCCCCGGCGAAGAGCAGGGGGATAAGGCCCGCCACCATCGCCGCCGTGGTCATCAGCACCGGGCGCATGCGCACCGCAGCGGCATGGCGGATAGCGTCCATGCGGCTCAAGCCTTCCTTCACCTGCATCTCGTTGGCGAAGGACACCATCAGGATGCCGTGCTTGGAGATTAGTCCGATCAGCGTCACCAGCCCGATCTGGGTATAGATGTTGAGCGTGGTGAAACCCAGATAGAGCGGAACCAGGGCTCCGCAAACCGCCAGCGGCACCGTCACAAGGATGACTAGCGGATCACGGAAACTTTCAAACTGTGCTGCCAGCACCAGGAAGATGACGATCAGCGCAAAGCCGAAGGAGAGGGTAAGCCTGTCGCCCTCCGTCACATACTGGCGGCTGTTGGACAGCCAGTCTATGGTCGTTCCTGCCGGCATCGGCTGTTCTTTCAGATATTCGACCGCTTGCCCCATGGTGACGCCGGGCATCAGCACGGCGGAGAGGGTAGCCGAATTCATCTGGTTGAACTGCGGCAGTTTATTGGGTTGCGGTCGCATCTGGACCTTTGCCACGGTGGACAGCGAAACCAGCGCGCCCGATCCGGCCCTCACATAATATTGGCCCAGATTATCGGGCGTGACGCGCTTGTCGCGAGGCACCTGCGCGATAACGTCATAGGACCGATCATGCCAGTTGAAGCGGTTGACGTAATTTTCACCCACCAGCAGCGCCAGCGTATCGGCAATTTCCGCCATGGTGACGCCCATTTGGCCGGCCTTCGCCCGATCGACGCTGATATGCGCTTCCGGACTGTCGAAAGCGAGGTCGCTATCGACAAAGGCGAAGAGGCCGCTCCCCCAGGCCGCGCCCTTCACGGCTTCGAGCGTCTTGTATATTTGCGGAAAGTCATCGGACGATCGGATCACCATCTGGACCGGCAGCCCGCCGCTGCCAGCCGGCAAAGGACTGTCCTGAAAGGCGGTCGCATAGATGCCGGTAACAGCACCGGTGCGACCAGCCAACTCGCCCTGGATATCGTCTGCGTTACGCATGCGCTCGCCCCATTCCGACAGGATGATGCCGCCGAAACCACTATTGGTGCCGTTGGCGCCCCCTGCGTCGAACCAGCTGCCGCGATATTCGGGGAAAGTGCGAAAGATGTCGTCGACCTGGGCGTTGAAGCGCGACATATAGTCGATATTCGCATATTGCGGCGCCTTCGTCGCAACGAACACATAGCCCATATCTTCCTGCGGCGCGAGTTCGCGCTGGCTCCCGGTAAACAGCAACACGATCGCGCCCAGCATCGCCAGCCCGACGATCAGCACGGCCGCGCGTGCCGCCAGTGTTCGATCGAGCAGCCGGCCATATCCCTTGGTCAGTCGCTCCATATTATGCTCGATCGCCTGGCTCAGCCTGCCCTCCGCCAGCTTTGCATTGAGCAGCTTGCCGCTCATCATCGGCGAAAGGGTAAGTGCGATCACGCCCGACACGATCACCGAACCGGCAAGCGTAAAGGCGAACTCGCGGAACAGCGCGCCGGTAAGGCCGCCCATCAGACCGATCGGTGCATAGACCGCCGCCAGCGTGATGGTCATGGCGATGACCGGCGTCACGATTTCCCTTGCGCCGACCAGCGCCGCTTCGAAGGGTGACAGACCTTCTTCGATATGACGGTGGATATTCTCCACGACGACGATGGCGTCGTCCACCACCAACCCGATCGCCAGCACCATCGCGAGCAGGGTCAACAGGTTGAGCGAGAATCCGAAGGCAAGCATGAGCGCGGCCGTGCCGAGCAGCGACAGCGGGATGGTGACGATCGGGATGATGACGGCGCTAACGGAACCGAGGAACAAGAAAATGACGATGATGACGATGACGATCGCCTCGACCAGCGTATGCTGTACTTCATCGATCGAAGCATTGACGAAATGGGCCACGTCGAAATCATTATGGACCTTGACGCCTGGCGGCGCGACGCGCTGCATTTCAGGCAGCAGCGCCTTGACAGCCTTGACGATCTCCAGAGGGTTGCCGTCCGGCGTCGGCGAAATGGCGATGGAAATAGCGGGAACGCCTGACGAGAGCGCGCCGGCATCATAATTCTGTCCGCCCATCTCCACGGTCGCGACATCGGCCAGGCGGACGATGCCGCCCTCACCGCTCTTGAGCACCATCTCTCGGAAAGCCGCCACATCGCGCAGGTCGGTCGCGGCGGTAATGTTGATGGCGGTGCTTGCCCCCTTCAACTGACCGGGCGAAGCCTGCACATTATTGGCGCGCAGGGCGTTGGCGACATCGCCCGGCGTCAGGCCGCGTGCGGTGAGCTTTACCGGATCGACCCAGATCCGCATGGCAAGCGGCGCACCGCCCGTCATCTCCGCCGACGCCACGCCGGGAATGGATGTGACCATGGGCTGGGCCACACGGGTCGCGAAATCCTGTATTTGCGGTGGCGATAACATATTGCTGGAAAAGGAAATATATTGGACCGCCGATGCACCGTCGGTGATCTTGCTGATGACCGGATCGGTCACGCCAGTGGGCAGACGATATTTGACCTGTTGCACCTTTGCCAGGATCTCGGTCATCGATCGGTCGGCATTGGCATTCAGTACCAGCTTGGCTGCAATATGGCTCTTGCCCTGGCTGGAGGTGGAACTGAGATATTCGATGCCGTTCGCCGTGGCGATTGCCTGTGCGATCGGGGTGGTCACGAAACCCTGCATCACATCCTGCGTCGCGCCTGGAAACGCCGTATCGATGGTAATCGTCGCGCTTTCCATCTTCGGATATTGGCGAATCGGCAGGCTGAATAATGCAGCCAAGCCGACCAGCAGGATCAGCAGGCTGACGACTATCGATAATATCGGCCGACGGATGAAGATATCGGTGAAAGCCCTGTTGACGTTCATGTCAGCGCCCTCCTTTCGGCGTAGCGGCGGCAACCTTGACATCGGCGCCGGGCTGGACGCGCAACTGCCCTTCGGTCACGATCACATCGCCGGCACGAAGGCCGCTTGTAACCAGCACCTCATTGCCGACACGTCGCCCGGTCTGGACGGGCACGACTTCCGCCTTGCCGCCTGCGCGGGGATTGGTACCGCGAATGACGATGACGCTGTCGCCCTGCGCCGACGTCTGGATCGCCGTCGCGGGCACCAGCAACCCGCCCTTCTGTACGGGCAATTCCAGCGCAGCGGTCACATACATGCCGGGCCGCAGCGCACGGTCCGGATTGGGCAGCACTGCCTGTACGGTAATATTGCGTGTATCCTCACCAATCTTCGGCTCGATCGCATTCACCGTCGCGGTAAAGCGTCGCCCCGGCCAGGCATCGCTGATGACAGTGACGGTCGATCCGGGCTTGAGCCTGCTCAGTTCTTGTTGCGGCAGGGCGAAATCCACGAACAGCGTGTCGAGTGCCGTCAGTGTCGCGATCACATCGCCGGGATTGAGATATTGCCCAAGATTGACCTGGCGTATACCCAGAACCCCTGCAAAGGGTGCCCGCACCTGCTTCTGGATCAGGCGAGCGTCAATCTGCTGCAGGGCGGCTGCGGCTTGATCGCGGTCAGCACGGCGCTGTTCCAGGGTCTCACGCGGTTCTGCCCCAGTCGGCGCGAGTTCCTGCGACCGCGCGACCTGTATCCCGGCAAAAGTCGCCTTGGCCTGCGCCGCGCGCCGATCGGCCCGTTCCGGCCCGTCGAACAGTTGCACCAGCAGCGCGCCTGCGCCGACCTTTGCACCGGCTTCGAAGTGGATCGCGGAAATGCGCCCGGCAACTTCTGGCGACAACGTCACTTCCCGCACGGCGCGCAGACTGCCAACCGCTTCCAGCGCGTCAGGGATGTCGCGGCGGGCTATCGTGGCAGCAGCGACGGATATGGCCTGCGGCTGCCAGGCCTGCGCTTGCCCGACCCGCCAGCCGCGCCAAAAATAGAGCGCGCCCAGCAGAACAAGCAATATGAAGACCGTAAGCAGGATCGTGCGCGCCTGTCGGAATATCCCGCGCGACGCTTCCGGCGATATCTGGTCGGTCATGCCCCCGCCCCCTTCTGGTGGACTCCGGATGGTCGGACCCAGAAAAGGGCAGCAAGACTAAAGGGATCGATGCTCATGAGATATCCATTATGAAAAGAGGGAAGCAGGTCGCTCCGCAACACGATAGGTCGGCGACGGATCTGGACACTGGAACAGATAGAGGGGAACTGGCTCCGAGGATGCCGAAGCACGGGCAATCCTTCCCGAGAGGACAGGAGCGCAAATAGGAAAACCATAAAATCCACGCGCCATCCCCAGACAAATGCTCAGGTCGACGCCGCGGCTGGGAAGAACTCACCTCATGGCAAGTGCAGGAGACACCACCCTGCAACTCTATTTCCGGCGCATCATGGCTAAGCCTGTTGCGAAAGATTTGCAACAGATTTTGGCGAACGGCCGCCGCTGCTTGCACGGCAAGAAATCGGCCAGTGCCAGTTATGGAAAATCTCAAATACGCCTCCCTTGCGAATCAGGGAGGGCTTCTATAGAACCTCAACCAATGTTGAGGTAAAGGCTCTTCTGCCGCTTTTCCGATCCCATTGCGCTTAGGAGCGTTTCGATCCCCCTCCCTGCTGCCAATCTGAGCGTCGGCGATGTCGCCCGTCGTGCCGGCGTGCCCGTGTCCACTCTTCATTTCTACGAAGCGCAGGGGCTGATCGAAAGCGAGCGCACTGGCGGCAATCAGCGGCGTTACCATCGCTCGGTTCTGCGGCTAATTGCGGTGATCAAGGTTGCGCAGCGTGTTGGCATTCCGCTGGCGCAGATAAAGGAGCATCTTGCGGGGTTGCCGACGGGGCATTTGCGGATCGCGTCGGACTGGTCGAGCTTGTCCAGCCTGTGGCGCGCCGAACTGGATCAGCGGATCGAGAAGCTGACCCATCTTCGCGATCAGATGGCGAGTTGCATAGGATGCGGATGCCTGTCCCTGGCCGACTGTCCGTTGCGCAATCCTCAGGACATTGCGGCATCTGGAGGCGCGGGCGCCCGTGCATTCGAGTGAGGATCGAGTGCCTCGTTTCAGGGCCGATCCAATCAGTCTTCTGGGAATTAATACACAGATTTATCAGTCAGATGAGGCCATGCCGCAGCGCCCGTCAAGGCGGCGGGCAGGCTGGAGAGCAACTTCGGTGCGTTCAGAAGGCTCGTACGCATCCGGTGAGGACCGCGGCTACTGACGGTTTGCTGGGGGATTTGGCATCTTACTT
>NZ_QJQX01000064.1 GCF_013393185.1 Sphingobium lactosutens
TTAATCCATCTGTGGACGCCCCGATTAACGCAAGTGGTATTTGGAGGTAGGCACGTAGTCGGATGCTGCCATCTGTCCGGCCTCTGATGCAGCGATGATGGCTGCGGGCCCGTATGGGAGTTCGCGGACCGGAACCACATCACTAACGCGTGCTGATGAAGCACGGTGGATTAACCTGGTTCTTCCGATCCCGTCTCGCCGACTGTTGTGCCATACCCTCCTTCGACCGACTACGTTCCGACGACCTCTGGCCCGCCTTGGCTTACGCCGTGGCTGCGACCGGAGCTTTGTAAACTTCATCCTTCGTCAGCAGCGCCCAGACGATCCGTGCCGTCTTGTTCGCCAGCGCAACCGTCACCAGCATGCGTGGCTTGCGCGCCAGCATCTGCTCGAGCCACGAGCCTTTCGCCGCCCCGCGCTTGCTCGCCTGTAGCACTACCGCGCTACTGCCAATAATCAGCAACCTTCGCAGCGTGCGCTCGCCCATTTTCGAGATAGATCCCAGCTTCTGTTTCCCACCAGTTGAGTGCTGACGAGGGGTGAGGCCGACCCAAGCGGCGAAGTCACGCCCCTTGGCGAATGTTTCTGACGGCGGCGCAAGCGCGGTGATCGCCGTTGCCGTGATCGGTCCGATTCCTGGGATCGTCATCAGGCGGCGCGCGACTGCATCCTCGCGAGAGCGCCGGACTATCTCTTTGTCGAGTAGCGCGATCTGCCGGTCAAGCGTTGCCAGAGTATCAAGCAACACCATACACACCGACCGCACCCCTTCGGGCACCGCTGACCGATCGGAGACCAGCGCCCTGAGCGCTTCCAGATGCGCCAAGCCCTTGGGTGCGATCCAACCATATTCTGTCATGTGCCCGCGCAGGGCATTGCCGATCTGGGTGCGCTGGCGGACCAGCAGATCACGCGCCCGGAACACCATCGCGGCTGCCTGCTGTTCCTCAGTTTTCACCGGCACGAACCGCATGCTCGGACGCTGTGCTGCCTCACAGATCGCCTCAGCATCAGCCACATCGTTCTTTTGGCGCTTCACAAAGGGCTTCACATACGCCGGAGCGATCAACCGCACATCATGACCGAGCTTGAGCAACTCGCGCGCCCAATGATGGGCTCCGCCGCACGCCTCCAACACAATTAGGCAACGTGGATGAGCGGAAAAGAAGGGCAACAACTTCGAACGCGTGATCTTCTTGCGCAAAATCGCATGGCCTGACGCATCTACCCCATGCGCCTGAAAAACATGCTTGGCGATATCCAACCCGATTATGCTAACTTCCGACATGGACGCCTCCCTAAAGTGGTGTTCAACACCTCCACTGTGGCACATCGATGCCGTCGGGGGGCGTCCACCCCATCACTAACACTCCAATCGGTCCACTCTGTGGGGGCAGATCACTCCAATGCAATGAGCGATCCCTGGCCAGCACGGAGACGGGCAGACAATCCAGTAGGAAAATGTCTGTCTCTCCCCGCGCTGCGACCCTTTGCGCAACGAATTCTCAAAAGGCGAATTTCAACCCCACATTGGCCGATGCCCGGCGATTATCCTGGCTGTAGGTCTGGGCGGCATTGGCAAACAGGGAGAGGGCGGAACTGACCCGCATCTCCACGCCGCCGCTGACGCTCCCGACCAGCCCGCCATGGCGCGCGCCGAGCGAGAGCAGGCCCTGATCCGTACCCGCAAAGCCGGCCAGCGCTTCGACGCTGCGGCCCTGTAGCTGATATTGCGCGCCCAGCCGCACGAAGGGACGAAGCGCGGCGGTCGAAGTCCGGCTGCGGCCAAAGGCGATGCCGCCATCCGCGAACAGCGCATCATGCTCATCTTTCGCCACATCGAGCGCCCAGACGCTGCCGCTGTCTTCGCTCAGGCCCGTTCGGGTCGTCGCGACATAGGTCAGGCCGATGTCGGGACGTGCGACCCAATCGGTGCCCAGCGCCGCCTCATAGGAGAGCGACAGGTCGCCGATCCAGTTCTTGAGTCGGAAGTGACCATGTGCCTTGCCGCTATCGGGCGTCACGCGATCGGTGTCGGCATCGAGCTGATGATAGCCCAGAGATGCGTCGAAGCGCAGCGCACCCAGTGCATAGCTGCCCGCAAGGCCCGCGAACCAGCCATCGGCGTCGGTCTGCGATCCCAGTTGGCGCAGCGTCTGGTGCGAGTCGAGATAGCCGCCGAAACCGGCGATCGACCAGCGATCGGTGGCGATGCCCAGGCCGCCGAGCAGGCCATAACTGCGCGAGCGGCTGGCCGAGTGGCCGGCCCGGTCGTCGTCCGCAATCCGGCCGAGGCCACCCATATACTGGCCGATGCTGAAGGCCCGCGGCGTCGCGTCCACCGACAGGCGAGCGATACTCCGCGCTGCATTGGCAATCGCCAGGCCATTTTCCACGCCCATCTGGGTCGCAGACGCATAGGGTTCGGCGGTCAGGCGGGCGAAGGCGGCGGCGTTCGGCGCGCCCGACGCGGTGGCGAGCACCGGCAGGGCATCGATCAGCCTATCGCTTGCCGTGCCAACCGCGATCACCGCATTGATATGGTCGATCGCGCGCTGCACTTGCGGCGTGAAGCTGGCATTGTTGAGGAACTGGCCGAGCACGCGGATACGGTCATCATCCTGGATGACGCTGCCGAACAGACCCTGTGCCTTCACGATGTTGCTATAGCTGCCCGAAATGCCGCCGGTGGCGATAATGAGATCCAGGGTCGTGCCGGGCTTGGCCTGCTGGTCGGCGGCAAGGACGAGGTTTGCGCCATCAGCAATCGTCAGCGTGCCGGCAATGACCAGCTGATCGGACACGGTCGGCGTGATCTCCATCAGCGTAGTCGATCCGCCGGCGAGCGCCACATCGCCGGTCACGGTCATGATACCGGGCGATGCGCCAGGGCTGAGCGTGCCAGCAACGTTGATGTTGCCGATCACGTGGCCGGCCGATCCGAAGGTTGACCCCTGACCCACCAGGATGGTGCTGCCGCGGATGGTGGAGCCCGTCAGCCCGACCAGGCGACCGCCACGCATCTCGATCGCGCCGAAATCGGCTATGCCCGAGACGGTCGCATAACCGCTGGCCATGTCCAGCCCGGCGATATTGCTGACTGCGGCGAAGCGCACCGGCGCTGCCGCGCTGCCGGCATTGAGCAGGATTTGGTTGCTGCCCGCACCGCCATCTATTGCGCCGGTAAACAGGCCATTGATGGTGAAGCGATTGTCGCCGTTACCGAACGTCAGGCGGTCAGCGGTCAGCGCGGCGCTGTTCGCCAGCGCGAGATCGCTTTCCACATTCAGGCTCAGCAGGCGGAAGCCATTGGCCAGGGTCAGCGCGCCGCTGCCCTGTGCCACCAGCGCCTCGAAGCCGTTCAAGCTGTTGCCGTCCAGCGTACGTGCATCGGTCAGGACCAGAGACAGGCTGTCATTGCCTGCCCCACCCGACAGGACGCCCTGCCAGAGGGCGCCGTCGGCCAGCCGCACGATATCATCGCCGCCGCCCATGTCGACCTGGCCCAGCAGGCGCCCGCCTGTAGCGATGTCGAGCTGTTCGCCGGCGTCGCCGAAACGAAATGTGCCGTCGTTACTGCCGAGCTGGCCAGTCACGATCAGGCTGTTTCCCGCCAGCGACAGTGTCTCGAACCCGGTCGCTGTGCCAGCCAGGGTGACCGGGCCTTGCGCGGTAAAGGTCAGGCTGTCATCACCCGCGCCGCCATCATAGCGGCCGGCCGCGCGCGCCAGGTCGAAGACCAGGCCGTCATGGCCACCGCCAAGCTGAACCATGCTGGCGTCGCCGGTCAGGCGCAACTGCTCCTGCCCATCGCTCCCCAGGATCTGGCCCACAAACTGGCCGTTTGTGGCAAGGTTCAAGTTCGTGCCGATCAGGTTGATGGCGTCATAGCCCTGACCCAGTCCCAGGGTCAGCGCTCCCTGGCCTTCCACGGACAGTTGCTCGAAGCTGGCCTGCGCGCCAATGCCGCTGCGGTCGCCTGCGAGCATGACGCGATAGAGATCGGTCCCGGTGCCGCCGTCGACCAGTCCGGCGACGCTGCTGCCCGCTTGGTCGGTGAAGCTGTCATTGCCTGCGCCGAGCAGGACCGGACCATCGATGATACCAGCATTGACGATGCTGTCGTTGCCACCGCCAAGGTCGATGCCGCCGCCGATCGTGCCGGCATTCAGCACGCTGTCATTGCCTGCGCCGCCGGTGATGGTGGTGGTGGTACCGCTGCGCAGCGTCTCCCCCAACGCCACGGTGACGGTGCCTCCGTCGAGGCCGATCGTATCGAAGCTGAAGTCGCCCGAATAGGTGACATTCCCTTCGCCGATCTGGAAGAAGCGTTCGAAATTCACGAACTGGTCGGCATTGATCGCACCGCCGCCGGTGGCATCGACAATGAAGCTGTCATTGCCCGCGCCGCCATCGACAACGCCCTGCATCACTGCGCTCGCCAATTGCGTGAAGCTGTCGTCGCCATCGCGCAGATAGACGTCGCCGGTGATCGTGCCGCGATTGACGATCACGTCATTGCCGGCGCCGAGTTCGATCGAACCGATGATCGTGCCGCTGTTGTTGATGCTGTCCGCTGCACCGCCGATGGCGTGTATCGCACCGGCCAGATAGGGACTGCCGCACGACAGGGCCAGTTCGTCGGTGTCGGTCAGGACGGTGCCGGCGCCGCCCCGGATCGTGCCGGCATTGTCCACAGTCAGCGCTGCGCCGACCGCCAGGACGGCGCTGGACAGGTCGCCGGTCGCCTCGATCGTGCCGCCTGTCGCGTTGGTCAGGGCCAGCGTGGTCGAACCATTGCCCAGCAGGGCGATGGCGGCGGCGTGCTGGGTATAGATGAAGTCATCATATCCGGGATAGGAGTAGATTTCGGTCACGCCGCCCGCATTGGCACGGATGGTGCCGTTGTTGACGATCTGAACGGAATCGGCCGTATCATAATAGCCCAGTGAAAGGCGGACCGCCGCACTTGCGGGGCCAGCAGCTTCGATCAGACCGCTGTTATTCAGCAAGTAGGTGCCGCTGCTCGTCCCCGCATAGTGAAAATTGCTGATCGCGACGACGTCGCCGTCATCATCGAAGCGGAGCGTTCCGCCATTGTTGAAGATGAGGTTGCCGGCGGTTTCTCCGGCAAAGCCCGCCACGACCGATATGTAACCTTCGACGATGCCGCTATTCGCTATCTCGATACTGCCTGCCACGTCATCGGCAAAGGCCGCATTGACGAACACGTCGCCATCGATCGACCCGTCGTTGCGGAGGCTGATGCCAGACAGACCTTCGCCAGACAGTCTGACCGCGCCATAGTTCGCGCCTGTGATCGTGCCGCTGTTGGCGAAGCGGATATCGCCTTCATAGCCATATTGCGTCACCGTAGCCATGTAGCTTGAATCGGCGGTTCCGATGCTGCCCTGATTGTCGAAAGATGTGGCCTGGCCGACGAATCCCCCGTTAAGCACGCCTTGGTTGATGAACGCAGCCAGCTTTCTCGGCAAATAAGCGGCGACCGTCGGCGACGAATAATAGGGCATGTCCGTCGATACATTGCCGTCAAGCGTGGCGAGATTGACGATCGTTCCTTCGCCACCGACGAACAGGCCATCGTTCGATTGCGCGTCGGCATCGATCGATACCGTGGCGCCGGTCTGCGCCAGCAGATAGTCGTGTTCAAAACCAATATCCGGGCGAGCACCCAGGCCGACCATGGCGTCGGTTGCGAAGACCCGGCCGAACATGTCCTGACCCCCGCCGCCATCGACCGTCCCGGTCACGCCGAGATCGTCGCCCAGCTGCAGCAGGATGTCGTTTGCGCTGGTGAAGCGCAGGCTACCCTCTATCGTGCCGCCATCGGCCACATAGACGCCGGGGCCGCCATAATAAGAGGAATAGTCGCCGAAGCGGACATCGCCCTTGATGGTGCCGGCATTGCTGATCTGGCCACTTTAGAGGGAAATGGCCGTGCCGCCGATACCGCCCTGGATGATGCCGCCAGCCTCATTGCGGATCGATGCGGCATAATAGGAACTGGTGATCGCCGCTCCGTTCGCGCTGCGGATCAATCCGCTGTTGGTCAGCGTCGCGCCATAGACGAGATAGTCATAGATGACGGCCGTACCGCCCGTATCGATCGTACCATTGTTGACCAGCGTGTTGGCGTTGATGACGCCGCGGGAGGTTCCTGTACCGCCGGCCGCTTCCCGGATCGTGCCATTGTTGATTAGCGTCGTCTTGTCATAGCCGGAATAGAAGCTGCCATTGAATGCATCGGCCCGGTTGACCTCGATTGTCCCGCTGTTGATGAGGGTGCCGCCACCGGCCACGGCGGTCAGCCGGGAATATTCAGTGCCCGTTGCACGGATCGTACCCGCATTTTCAAAGCTGCTTTGCCCGCCTAGCGCTATGAGCGGCGCGCCGAAGCTATAGGTGTCTGGTAGAGACTTGGACAGGGTGCCATGACTCACCAGCGTGACGGCGTTGGCGATCGTCTGGCCTTCCGCATCGGTGAGGTAGGACGCGACATTCATGCGGATCAACGGATCAGACAGCGTGGCGGTCATGTCTGCCGTCAGATCGACGCTGCCCTGACCGGCGAATATCAGCGTATCGGCGGGCGTTGCCGATGCGCTCAGGGTCAGTGCGCTGCCGGTGGCCAGATCATAGCCCATGCGGCGGAATATCCCGACCTTGCCGACGTCCGTCGCGACCGTGCCGTCGATGATATAGCGAAGATTTTCGCTGCCGCTGCCGGTGACAACGCCGCTGACGCCCGCAAACTGACCGGGGCCATTATTGACGAAGCTGGTGACGAACGTGTCGTTGCCGCTGCCCAGATTGAGGTCGCCATCCAGCATGCCACCCGCCCGCGCGATGAACACGTTGCCGGTGGTCATACCGCCACCGTCGCCGCCGAAATCGACATCGCCGACGATCAGGCCGGCGTTGGAAAGCAGCGAACCGCCTGAGCCGAAATAGACCGGCGACTGGCGGACGGCAGCCGTGCCACCCCGCACGACGGCGCCGGCTTCGTTGTACAGAATGCCGCCATAGCCGAATTCCAGTGCCGTTCCGGCCGAACTGATCGTGCCGCTATTGACGACGGTCGCATAATAGATACGCGCGCCAGCGGTCGCGCCCTCGATGAGGCCGCTATTGGTGGAGCGCCCCTGATAGGCATTGCTGAAATCCACGCCCAGTCCGCTGGTGGAGCGGATCGTCCCGCTGTTGGCAAGGGCGATCATGGTGCTGACGGCCGTTCCATCGGCGATGATGGAACCGCTGTTCACAAGCGCATCGCCCCGGGTGAATCGAACGGCGTTGCCTCTCGTGGCGGTGATCGACCCGCTGTTGCTGAAATGGGCTTCGTTACCCAGATCGACAGCGAACTGGTCGGCGCCGGTGAGGCGGGCGCGAATATTGCCCTCATTGCTCACCGTCAGGCCGCCGCTGGCACTGCTATCGCTGACCAGCGCCGGGCCATCGGTGTCGATCAGTCCTGCCTTGATGAAGCGGTTTTCGCGGTTGTAGAAAGATTGGTCGCCACCGCCGACCGCGATCCTGTGGGTCGAGACAAAATCCTGCCCCAACGTCACGGTCGAACTGTTGCCGACCCAGATGGCCAACTGTTCGAAAGTGTCCGGAAGCGCCATTCCGGCGTTGAGGGTCGTATCTTCCTTGAACAGGTAGCGCAGCGTGTCCACCCCGCCACCGGCATCCAGTCGGCCGGTGATGTTGCCGATGCCCGCCGCATCGGCGATGAACACGTCGTTGCCGGCGCCGAGCAGTACGTCCCCGTCGATCACACCGCTGCGATTGTCGATCAGGCTTCCGCTATAGATACCGCTGGTTGTCGAAACGATATTGCCAACAATGGTTCCGCTGTTGGTCAGCAGGATCGGACCGCCCGTTTCAATGGCATTGCCAGGGCTTTCGATCCGGCCGGCATTGCTGATCGACAGATAGGACGGGGCCGTGACGGCTGCGCCCGATGCGGCGCGAATTACGCCGGTCGCGCCATTGTCGAGGTAGAAGATCGTGTTGCCGGCGATCGCCGCGCCGGACCCCAGATTTTCGATCAATCCGGCATTTTCGACATAATTGCCCGGATTGAAGTTGCGATACTGAAAGATGGTGGCGGCGCTTCCGCTGGAGCGAATGATACCGCTATTCGCAATCGTGCCCTGCCCACCATATGTGTAATAACCAGACAAATCGATGATTGCGTTGAGCGAGCCGCCGTCTATCAGACCTTCGTTGATGAGCGAGCCAACCTGCGCCTGGATCGTACCGATCACGCCCGTTGCGCTGTTATGGATGCTTTCGAACCGCCCATATGCCGTGGTGTCGCCGCGCAAGGCAATGCCGCTGGTCCCGCTGATCGTCCCGCTGTTGGCGAGTGTGACCCAGGCCCAGTTGTCATAATAGTCGCCTACCGGATTCACGGAGATGCCGATGCTGCCGCTGATGCTGGCACCTTGCTCCACTGTGATGGCGCTCAATGTGCGACTTCCATCGTAGGTGTAGGCCGATCCCTCGGGGCGCCCGATCACAAATATGCCGCTATTGGCGCCGGTTACAGCACCACGCACGACTATCTCCGATGTCGTGTTGTAAGGCCTGCCCGGCTCGACCGAGGCCTGCACGACGATGCTGCCGCGCCCCGGTCCGGAAACGATCGCGCCAGAATCGACCACCACCCTCACGCCGTTGACGCCGACGGTCAGGCCATTTGCCTCCACGCCGCTACAGGTCGTTACATTGCCTGTCACGACCGGGATGGGTGCGCATTGCGCCCAGACCGGAGATGCGGAGGCGGCCGCCATCGCGGCGACGCTGCTGCCAAGCGCCAAGGTCCAGCGCCGGCGCGCCGTCATCATGTTCCGACACATCAATTGCAAACTCCCCCCGCCCATGTAGCGCTTAAATTTCAACCCCGTATAGCCGCATGGCCTTTCATATCGCTATTGTCGAGCTGTAAAACTCGAGATCGGGCGGATAGTTGGTTCAACACGAATATTCTGGTCTCAACCGCACTGGCTCCACAGATCGTTGAGTTGGCACCGCCCCATATCCAACTGGGGCGACGTACAATTTATGAGGATGTCCGCATCCCAGATGGTCGCTATACCAAGGTCAGGATTGGCTTGGACATGGACCCAGCTCTTGCCGTCTGGGGGCATTATAGTCGATCGGCTGCACCCGCTTCGACTTGGCCAGCGAGGAGAAGCGCCGCTCCATCATCTCGCGCTGGTCGCGCCGCGGCAGGTCTGGCGAATGAAGCAGGAACAGGTCGAGCTGATTTACTCGCGCGGGTCATGCAGGATCTGCATTTTTCTCACGGATGGACGGGCGAACGAATGCCATGTTCTGCCATCAGACGCGACGCAACGACAGTGCTGGAAATGCGCGCCGCTGAACATGGATGCTGCCCAGTTCATGCATCATCATCGCTACTTTGGCGCCAGCCATGGCACTTTTCTCGCGATCTTGTACGGACGGTAAAGTGCCATGGCTGCAAAATCTTCAGGACGGCGGGAGAAGAGATTCACCTTCGCCGCCGCGTGCGATAGATTCCTGCTATGTTCCATCAGCCAGACCTGTTCGAACCCTTGACCACTCCAGTCCAGCGCATGGACATGCCGGCATTGGTGGAAAGGATCATGACCGTCTCTCCGAGACCGCGATACACGCTGATCGTCCTTAACCTGCTGGCGAAAGGGGCGGATCCGGCGGGCGTAGCCGGTCCCTATATCGTCGATGAAGGCCATCGGGTGCCGGTGCTGGACTGGCTTGGCAAGGCGATGATCCCCATGGCCCAACGCCACCATCGGCGACAAGCGATCCGCCGGTCACTGGTCGATGACCTCAAGGCCCGCGATGCGATGCCGGAAGACGCCGAGCGAGGCTCGCCGGCCGATATCCTGGTTTGAGTCCAGAAGGGGGATATAGGGAACCCCTTGAAGATCATCGAGGGCAAGGCGCTCGCCAGTGAGCCATTCGAAAAAAAACCAAGCCCGTCTGACATAAGGGCCTCGCGGCTTCACCGCGATCAGTTCGGTGAGTTCCTCTGCTATGCCCTCGCAGCGAAACACCTGGCTGATTACGCGAAGATCGCGCCCTCATGCTTGAGAGCCACTGTGAGATGCTCGATTCGCTGCTCAGGTACACGGTAGTTCGCGTTCCGCGGAAGCAGAACCCATTCGACGCCATCTTGAACGGATGTCGTTTTTTGTCCGATCGCCATCAGCGTTGTCATCCTGCGTGGCGGAGGGCAATCGAGTTCAAAATCCTCGATTAATTGCGCTAACCCATGAGCAGGTCGTTGAGTGGGCGGCCGGGAAGGATCGTTATCATCTTTGCGATCTTAGGATTGAGGAACTCAATTTGCGATTGAAAAAGTCAGTTTACCGGCGCGATCGCCTGAAACGCTATATCTCGTCCTGATTTTCTAACCTCTCCGATTCGTTCGCGCGATTTTCCGTAAATGTCCCATGTGATTGATCGAAAGTTCGTGCGACAGTGCAAAAGCACTATCTCTCCCTCTGTCCGCAGCGCCAGATGTGTGCGCTGCGCAATCTGGGTGAAAGGCAGTTCCGCAGTCCTTTGAACCGAGGCGTGCTATCGAGGCCATTCGGCAGATGCGCCAGCCCGGTCGTGTCCCGCGGGGTGGTGTAGGAAGGTTTCCCTGAGAGGGTGGCCACCGTCGATCTTCTGGTAGGGTTCGGATGCGAACTCGAACCTGGAGAAGAAGACGATGACCGAGGACAGAATGGCCCTTGTCGAGCTGATTGAGCAAGGGGCTGATAGCGATTTGGTGCGTGAGATGCTGGCTTTCGCCGCAGAGCGTATGATGGATCTCGAGATCGAGGCGAAGACGGGCGTGCCTTGCGGATCACGCAGCCCGGAGCGGCTGAACCACCGCAACGGCTACCGCGAGCGGGGTTGGGATACGCGAGCTGGCCGGATGATCTGGCGATCCCGAAGCTGCGCAAAGGCAGTTACTTCCCGAGCTTCCTGGAGCCACGCCGCACCGCCGAGAAGGCCTTGGCGGCAGTGATCCAGGAAGCCTACGTCCACGGCGTTTCGACCCGTTCGGTCGACGATCTGGTCAAGGCGATGGGCGCCAGCGGTGTTTCAAAGAGCCAGGTCAGCCGTTTGGTTGCCGAGATCGACGAGCGGGTGAACGCTTTCCTCACGCGACCGATTGAAGGCGAGTGGCCCTATCTATGGATCGACGCCACCTACCTCAAAGTGCGCGAGGGCGGACGGATTGTCTCGACGGCGGCGATAATCGCGGTGGGCGTCAACACCGATGGCCGACGCGAGGTTCTGGGCGTGGCCACCGGCCCGTCGGAAGCCGAACCTTTCTGGAAAGCCTTCCTGCGCTCTCTGGCTGACCGAGGCTTGCGCGGTGTGAAGTTGGTCATCGCCGACGATCACAAAGGGCTGCGCGCTGCCGCCAGCAAGGTATTTTCCGCGACCCAGCAGCGCTGCCGGGTGCACTGGATGCGCAATGCGTTCGCCCATGCGGCGCCGAAACAACGACCCGCTGTCATTGCCATGATCAAGACCATCTTCGCGCAGGAGACGGCCGAGGCGGCGCAACAGCAGTGGGACCAGGTTACCGATGCCCTGCGCGAGAAGTTTCCAAAGCTGGCCGACATGATGGACGCATCACGCGAGGACGTGCTCGCCTACATGGCCTTCCCCAAGGATCATTGGGCGCAGATCGCCTCCACAAATCCACTGGAAAGGGTCAACAAGGAGATCAAGCGAAGGGCAGACGTGATCGGCA
>NZ_QJQX01000065.1 GCF_013393185.1 Sphingobium lactosutens
TTAATCCATCTGTGGACGCCCCGATTAACGCAAGTGGTATTTGGAGGTAGGCACGTAGTCGGATGCTGCCATCTGTCCGGCCTCTGATGCAGCGATGATGGCTGCGGGCCCGTATGGGAGTTCGCGGACCGGAACCACATCACTAACGCGTGCTGATGAAGCACGGTGGATTAACCTGGTTCTTCCGATCCCGTCTCGCCGACTGTTGTGCCATACCCTCCTTCGACCGACTACGTTCCGACGACCTCTGGCCCGCCTTGGCTTACGCCGTGGCTGCGACCGGAGCTTTGTAAACTTCATCCTTCGTCAGCAGCGCCCAGACGATCCGTGCCGTCTTGTTCGCCAGCGCAACCGTCACCAGCATGCGTGGCTTGCGCGCCAGCATCTGCTCGAGCCACGAGCCTTTCGCCGCCCCGCGCTTGCTCGCCTGTAGCACTACCGCGCTACTGCCAATAATCAGCAACCTTCGCAGCGTGCGCTCGCCCATTTTCGAGATAGATCCCAGCTTCTGTTTCCCACCAGTTGAGTGCTGACGAGGGGTGAGGCCGACCCAAGCGGCGAAGTCACGCCCCTTGGCGAATGTTTCTGACGGCGGCGCAAGCGCGGTGATCGCCGTTGCCGTGATCGGTCCGATTCCTGGGATCGTCATCAGGCGGCGCGCGACTGCATCCTCGCGAGAGCGCCGGACTATCTCTTTGTCGAGTAGCGCGATCTGCCGGTCAAGCGTTGCCAGAGTATCAAGCAACACCATACACACCGACCGCACCCCTTCGGGCACCGCTGACCGATCGGAGACCAGCGCCCTGAGCGCTTCCAGATGCGCCAAGCCCTTGGGTGCGATCCAACCATATTCTGTCATGTGCCCGCGCAGGGCATTGCCGATCTGGGTGCGCTGGCGGACCAGCAGATCACGCGCCCGGAACACCATCGCGGCTGCCTGCTGTTCCTCAGTTTTCACCGGCACGAACCGCATGCTCGGACGCTGTGCTGCCTCACAGATCGCCTCAGCATCAGCCACATCGTTCTTTTGGCGCTTCACAAAGGGCTTCACATACGCCGGAGCGATCAACCGCACATCATGACCGAGCTTGAGCAACTCGCGCGCCCAATGATGGGCTCCGCCGCACGCCTCCAACACAATTAGGCAACGTGGATGAGCGGAAAAGAAGGGCAACAACTTCGAACGCGTGATCTTCTTGCGCAAAATCGCATGGCCTGACGCATCTACCCCATGCGCCTGAAAAACATGCTTGGCGATATCCAACCCGATTATGCTAACTTCCGACATGGACGCCTCCCTAAAGTGGTGTTCAACACCTCCACTGTGGCACATCGATGCCGTCGGGGGGCGTCCACCCCATCACTAATACTCCAGTCGGTCCACTCGGTGGGGGCAGATCACACCTGCATGGCCTCGATTCGGACGGCTTCGTCGGCGTCGCCCGACTAACTTCCTGCGAAAATTCGAATTGAGCGAGGGCGGCAGCAAGTTTCGTCGCTGCCCCACTTTCGCCTATCGGAAGTCGAAATCTGGCTGGACCCGAGCTTTCTGGTGAAAACCTATCGTGCGGCACATTAAGGTGAGATGTCAGCCCACAACGGTTGTCGATGGAAAAACTTCATTCTCCCACAAGAGAAAGGCCGACCGCTTCTCATTAACCTTGCAACCGCGTCTTACAGGCCGATCCCGTTGATCGCCTGGTGGATAGGATTAATGGCCTCGATCCAGTTGACGGCGATCGCTTCCGCTCCCGTCCTGATGCCTTCGACCATGACGTTGGTCTGGAGCAGATGCCCCACATCCTTGAGCTTGCCGATATCCCACAGCGCGCCGTCGCGGGCCTGGACATAGAGGCCTACCGCTCCTGCGAGCAGAACCCCTTCGAGACGGAAATATGAACCGATATTCATGTAACCGGAAGTAGGGAGTGATCGATCGTCGCGCCATGACGGGTGCAGCATGGCGTGCAAATATTCCGACGGGACGATGGACAAGCGTGTTCTGGAGCAGATGACGGGTTCATTTAGCGCATGAACGGCTGGCGATCGAATGGCGGGGCATGGAGCGCTGACTGAGCTATACCGTTGATTGGAATAGGATTTTCGTCGCCTGACTGTATATGTCCGGCAACGCTTGACTTTATTCCTGCGCTGCCCGGATCCCCTGGAAGCGCGGTGGCTCTATCCCGGCGGATGTGTGACGATCAGGCCTTGGCGGAGAGGGCGCTCAGTTCCTCCAGGTCGAGGTCGCGTTCCAGTTCCTGAAAGACATGCTCGTCAATATCGCCCGCCCGGTGCAGGCGCAGCAGTTCCGCGCGGCCGACGGCGATCGCTTCCAGCACGACATCGAAATGGGCCTGTATCCGGTCGGTATAGCGATCTTCCTGGCCGGCATAGTCGACCGAGATTTCCGCGCGCTTCTGATAGCGGGCCAGCAGTTGCGGATGGATCAGCGTACCGTCCGCATCATAGGCGATCCTTTCCACGCGCTTCATCTGCGCCTGCGCCATGGCGGCTTCGGCCTGGCTCATGCTGAGGCGGGGGCGTTCATGCTCGGCCTCGTCAAGGCCGGCCCAGCGGATGAGCGGACCGAGCGTCATGCCCTGGACGAGAACGGTACCGAGGATGACGCCGAAGGCGACGACCAGCATGAAGTCGCGGCCTGGAAAATCTTCCGGCACGCTGAGCGCGACGGCCAGCGTCACCACGCCGCGCATCCCCGCCCAGCTGAGCACGGTCGAACGCGCGGCACCCAGCGGCGCCCGATGGGGCAGGCCCATGGCGCAAAGCAGGCGAAGAAAGGCGTCCGACCCGAATACCCACGCGAAGCGCGCGGCGGTCAGCACGGCCAGGATCACAAGGACCGGCACCGCCATATTGTCCAGCACGACGCTGAATCCGCCGACGCGTTCCACCACGCCGCGCAGGGAGGAGCCGATCAGCATGAAGACGGTGGCTTCCATCAGGAAGATCATCACCGCCCAGAAGGAGGTGCCGCGCATCCGGACGGCGGCAGGGAAGACGACATGCTGGTACCAGCCGCAGATAAGGCCGGCCGAAACGGTCGCGATCACGCCGGAAACATGGAAGATTTCGCCCAGAAGATAGGCGGCCCACGGCACCAGCATGGAGGATGCGATCATCAGATATTCGTCGCCCAGATGACGGACAAGCAAGACCCATGCCGCGCCGATCGCTGCGCCGACCAGCATGCCGCCGACCAGCAGGCCCATGAAGCTGCCCAGCGCGTCGACGGCGCTGAAGGCGCCGGTCAGTCCCGCGGCGATGGCGAAGCGGAAGAGAACCAGGCCGGCGGCGTCGTTGAGCAGGCTTTCGCCCTCCAGTAGGATGGACAGGCGGCGGGGCAACTTCACCCGCTGGAGCACCGCGCGCGCAGACACGGCATCGGGCGGGGAAACGATGGCGCCCAGCGCGGCGCAGGCCGCCCATGGAAGCGAAGGCATCAGCATATGAACGGTGGCTGCCACGACCAGCGTGGTGAACAGCACTGCACCCACCGCGAGTGACATGATGCCAAGCAGATGCCGCTTCAGATGGCCGAGCGCGATGAACCAGGCGCCGTCCATCAACAGTGGCGGCAGGAAGATGACGAGGACCAGTTCCGGGTCGAGCGAAATGACGGGCAGGCCGGGTACGAAGGCGAGCAGGCATCCTCCGGCCAGCAGCGCGACGGCAGGTGGCAGGCCCAGCTTATGGGCGGCATAATGGAGGGCGATGATGGCCAGCAGCATCGCGACGAGAAGTTCGAAATATTGCATCGGATGCATGGAGCCGCCCTGGATACCGCCTGTGCAACGACCTTTAGCTTTCCGTCCTTCTCTGTCCAGCACCATAAGGTGCGAGGGCTGGCCGGACATGTATCGACATGGCGGGCAAGATCGGTCAGACAATGCGCCATAGGATCCACCGGAGTTGCAATATGTCCCCCAGTTTCAAGATGCTGCGTTCGCTGGCCTGCGCCACATTGCTGTCTGCCTCCGCTCTTGCGATGGCAGCGCCGGCCGCTGCGCCGCAGTTCGACGTCCAGCGCGTCGTGGCCGACATCAGGACATTGTCGAGCGACGAGTTTGAAGGACGCGGCCCCGCGACCCGCGCGGAGGTCAAGACGATCGACTATATCTCCGCGCAGATGAAGGCCGCGGGCCTCAAGCCGGCGGGCGACAAGGGTAGCTGGTTCCAGGATGTGCCGCTGCGCATGTCGAACATCACCGGCACGCCGACCCTGTCGATGACGATCGGCGGCGCAGCGCAGCCCCTGACGCAGGGTAGCGAGATCGCGGTGCGTGCGGCCGAGACGGGCCAGTCGTCGGTCAGGTTCGCCGACCTGCCGCTGGTCTTCGTGGGTTATGGCGTCAAGGCGCCAGAACGCGGCTGGGACGACTTCAAGGGCGTCGATTTGCACGGTAAGATCATGGTCGTGCTGGTCAACGACCCGGATTTCGAGGGCGGCGAGGGCGATTTCGGCGGCAAGCTGATGACCTATTATGGCCGCTGGACCTATAAATATGAGGAAGCCGCGCGGCAGGGCGCGGCCGGCGTGCTGGTCGTGCATGAAAGCGAGCCGGCCTCCTATGGCTGGGCGACAGTCAAGAACAGCAACACCAACACCATGTTCGACATCGTCCGCGTCGATCCCAAGGCGGCGCATACGCAGATGGAAGGCTGGATCCAGAAGGATCTGGCCACCAGGCTGCTGGCCGCGTCGGGCGTGGATTTCGAGGCGGCCAAGGCCGCCGCGCGCAAGAAGGATTTCAGGCCCATACCGCTCAAGGCCATGATGAGCGCTAATTATGCCGTGAAATCGGAGATCATCACCTCGCACAATGTCGCGGGACTGGTGCAGGGCAGCAAATATCCCAACGAAACCGTGATCTATTCGGCGCATTGGGACCATCTGGGCATCGGAGCGCCGGATGCGAAGGGCGACACCATCTATAATGGTGCGCGCGACAATGCGTCGGGCACCGCCGCGCTGCTGGAACTGGCGCGCGCCTATGCCAAGGGGCCGAAGCCCGAGCGCAGCGTGCTGTTCCTGGCTGTGACGGCGGAAGAGAAGGGGCTGCTCGGTTCCGAATATTATGCGGACAATCCGCTACGGCCGCTGGCGACGACGGCGGGCGTCGTCAACATGGATGGCCCGTTCGGGGTCGAGAAGACCACCAATTTCAGCATTTCGGGCGCCGCGAAGCTGGACCTGCTGACCATGCTGACCGAGGAAGGCCAGAAGCTGGGTCGGCATTATACCCCTGACGCGCGACCGGAAGCGGGCAGCTTCTACCGGTCGGATCACTTCCCCATGGCCAAGCGGGGCGTGCCGGCGATCTCCTTCAATCCGGGGCGCGAGCTGGTCAATGGCGGCGCGGCGCGCGGCAAGGAACTGGGCGATATCTACACGCGCGACCGTTATCACCAGCCTGCCGACCAATATGACGACAGCTGGGATACGAGCAGTTGGGCCGGCGACCTGACCCTGCTCTATAATGTCGGACGCCGGGTTGCCGATGGCCATGTCTGGCCGAACTGGTCGACTGACAGTGAATTCCGCGCAGCGCGGGACGCCAGCGCAGCGCAGCGCAAATAAGCTCGGGCGCCCGCGATCGTCGCAATGGCGATCGCGGGTGCACTCGGAACAGGGAGATGGGGATGAAGCGCTTGGTTCGTCTGCTCGCCATATTGCTGGCGCTGGTCGTCGCACCGGTTGCGCTGGCGCAGAGCCAGTACAAGCTGCTGGTCCTGTCCATCCCCAACACATATCATTATGAATATATTCCGGTTGCGCGGGACAGTCTGGAACGGCTGGCGAAATTGCATGCGTTCGATTTTACCTGGGCGAACCGGACGGATGCCTTCGACGGCGACATCAGCCAATATGCGGCGGTGATGTTTCTGAATACACCGGGCGAGGAACTAAACCCTTCGCAGCGCAAGCGGTTCGAGGACTATATGCGCGCTGGCGGCAACGCGATCATCGTGCATCGCGCCGCGATCACGCCGTCGAACGACTGGGTCTGGTATGAGAAGATGGTCGGCCGCAGCTTCGTCATCCACCCTATGTTGCAGACCGGCGTGGTCACGGTGGTCGACAAAGGGTTTCCCGCGACGTTCGGCGTCCCGGACCGATGGATTTGGAGCGACGAATATTACGTCCTTTCCAATCCTTATAATGTCCGTATCAATCCCGTGCTCAATGTCGATGAGAGCAGCTATGATCCGACGAAGATCTGGCCGGGACAGGTATCAAGGCCAATGGGCAAGGCGCATCCGGTCGCCTGGTATCATGGCTATGAGAAAGGACGGGTATTCGTGACGACCTTGGGCCATAATGTGGAGATGTATCGCGACCCGCATTATCTCGACCATCTGATGGGCGGGATCTATTGGGCCGCGACAGGGCTGGGGCAGCAGCGCTAATCCTCGCCTAACTGAGGCACAGCAGTTTCACCGCATTGTCCTTCATGATGAGGGGCAGCACCTCCTCGCGGAAGCCGGCTTCGCGGGCGGCGTCGATCCATTTTTCCGGACGGATCAGCGGCCAGTCTGAGCCGAAGAGCATCTTGTGCTTCAGCTGCGTGTTTGCGTACTGGATCACCTGTTTCGGGAAATATTTGGGCGACCAGCCGGACAGGTCCATGAAGACATTGTCCTTGTGCAGCGCCATAGACAGGCTCTCGTCGGTCCAGGGCCAGCTAGGATGGGCGAGGATGATCTTCATGTCGGGGAAGTCGACCGCGACATCGTCCACCAGGATCGGCTGGCCATATTTCAGGCGCACGCCGCCGCCGCCGCGCATACCCGTCCCCATGCCCGAATGGCCGGTGTGGAATATGGCAGGCAGTTTATATTCGGCAATCACTTCATAGATCGGATAGGCGACCCGGTCGGCCGGGTGGCAATCCTGCATGATGCCGTGGAATTTGAATCCCTTGACCCCGTAATTCTCGACCAGATCGCGGGCTTCGCGCGCACCATATTTGCCCTTGCGCGGGTCGATCGAGGCGAAGGGGATGACGATGTCGCTGTCATTGGCGGCCAACTCGGCCACTTCATAATTGCTGATCCGCTTGGCGCCGATCCCGCTCTCGCAGTCGACGGTGAACAGGCAGAAGGCGATATTCTGCTGCCGATAATAAGCGATCGTCTCGGGAATGGTCGGGCGTTTGCGGTCCGCCTTGAAATAGGCGGAGGCAGCGTCGAAATATTTGGCCATCACCGGATCTTCGGGATCGTGGCACGACACTTCGGCATGGACATGGACGTCGATGGCGAGAACCTTGGTCGGGTCAACGGGCATTGGGAGCGCCTTCCAGTGTCTTGTCCTCATTGGCACGGTGAATGACATAGGCACGAATATTCCCGACCTGAGCCGGGGAGAAGATCGACGCGAAGCTAACCATGCCATTATCCTTGAGCGCGCCGTCATGCACGATCATCTGCCATGTCGCCTTGTCGTTCAAGGCGGCGCTACGGCGCAGGTCGGGGACGATGCTGCCGCCGATCGCGGAATCGCCATGGCAAGTGCTGCAATAGCGGCCGAACCGGGCGGCACCCGCCGCTATGTCCGCTGCGCTGGCGGTGGAGGGCGGCGGGTCGAGCGGCATGGCGTTATGCGGCGGCGGCGCGGGCAGCGCGCCCTTGCCGTCCAGCTTGAACACCAGCAGGCGACTGATGTTGCGGCTGGGGCCGCTCTTGTCGGACAGGATGCCAGGCGCGAGCGCCCAGACGCCGCCCCAGCCTGCCATCACCGCCACATATTGCTGCCCGTCCAGTTCATAGCTGATGGGCGCGGCGACAATGCCGGTCTGTGCGGGGAAGGACCAGAGCTTGCGGCCGTCCTTTGTCGCATAGGCGTTGAAGTCGCCGGTCGCTGTGCCCTGAAACACCAAATCGCCGCCAGTCGCCAGCAGGCCGCCATTCCACGGCCCCTTGTAGGAGACGCGCCATTTCTCCTTTTGCGCCACCGGATCCCAGGCGATGAGCGCGCCGGTGGTCGCCTTCATCGCGGCGTCGCGCACCGCCTTGTCGGCGGGCATGGCGGCGGCCGCGATATCGACGCCGACATTGAAGCCCAGCTTGTTCGCCTTCCACCCCTTTTCGGGGATATAAGGGAAGGCGGCGAGATTGGCGGGAATGAAGACGGTCTGGCTCTTGGGGTCGAAGGCCATTGGATGCCAACTATGCGCGCCGGTCGCACCGGGCGATCCGATGAAGGGCTTGCCGGTCTTGTAATAGCGGGCTTCGGGATTTTCGATCGGCCGGCCGGTCTTCATGTCGATGCCGCTGGCCCAGTTGACCGGCACGAAATTCTTCGCCGACAACAGTTTCCCATTGGTCCGGTCGAGCACATAGAAGAAGCCGTTCTTGGGCGCCTGCATCAGCACTTTGCGCTTGGCTCCGCCAATCTCCATGTCGGCCAGCATGATATGCTGGGTGGCGGTGAAATCCCAGCTGTCGCCGGGCGTGGTCTGATAATGCCAGGCATATTCGCCGGTCTTCGCATGGACGGCGACGATGGAGGACAGATAGAGATTGTCGCCCTTGCCCTCCGACCGATAGGCCTGATTCCAGGGGGAGCCATTGCCGACGCCGATGTAGAGGAGGTCGAGCTCCGGATCATAGGCCATGGCGTCCCACACTGTGCCACCACCGCCCTGTTTCCACCATTCGCCATACCAGGTGGCGGCGGCTTTCTTGAGGTAATCCGCTTCCTTCTCCGTTCCGGGCTGGGCCGGGACGGTGTAGAATTTCCATTTCTCCGCGCCGGTGTCGGCATCATAGGCCGCGACATAGCCGCGCGCGCCGAACTCCGCCCCGCCATTGCCGATGACGACCATGCCGTTAACGACGCGCGGTGCGCCGGTGATGGTGTAATTCTTCGTCTGGTCGAGCGTCACCTTGCTCCAGACCGGCTTGCCGCTCTTGCGGTCGATGGCGATCAGCCGACCGTCCAGCGTGCCGACGAACAATTTGTTCCCCCATGCTGCAACTCCGCGATTGACCGCGTCGCAGCAGGCTTTGACCAAAGTCTCGCGCGGCACTGCCGGGTCGTAGGACCAGAGCAGCTTGCCGTTGCGCGCGTCATAGGCCTTCACCATGCTCCAGGCAGTCGAGACATAGAGTGTGCCGTCGATGAAGAGCGGCGTCGCTTCCTGCCCGCGATTGGTGTCCATGTCGGCGGACCAGGCGAGGCCCAGCTTGGCGACCGTGTCCTGATTGATCGCGGATAGCGGGCTGAAACGCTGTTCGTCATAGGTGCGGCCGGTGGAGAGCCATTCGGCGGGCTTGGCGGCAATGATCCGCGCGGCATCCACGCCGCCGGTGGAGGCGGACGGCGCGGCCGCGTCCTGGCTCGTCCCCTTGCCACAGGCCGACAGGGCCAGACTCGTTCCCAACAGCAGCGCAATCGCGACCCGCATTCTCTTCCTCTCCATGTGTGGCGCGGATGTTTTCATCCGTCGCAGCGCATTTAGTTCACCATCCGCGTGCCGCTCCAATAGGCGGCGCGCAGGGCTTTCTTGTCCATCTTTCCGGCGGCGGTCCGGGGAATGGCGGGGACGAAGGCGACGCTCTTGGGTGCCTTCACCCCGCCCAGCCGGGCCTTGGCGTGGGAGATGATCTCAGTCTCTCCGATATCGTCGGCGACGACAATGGCATGGACGGCTTCGCCCCATTTTTCATGGGGGATACCGATGACCGCACATTCGCGCACGGCCGCCAGCTCGGTGACGGCGGCTTCCACTTCGGCGGAAAAGACGTTAAAGCCGCCGGACACGACCATGTCCTTCTTGCGATCGACGATGTAGAGGAAGCCGTCCGCGTCGCGCCGGGCGACGTCGCCCGAATGGTGCCAGCCATGCGTGCGTATTTCGGCGGTGGCTTCGGGCATTTCATAATATTCGCGCGACACCAGCACGCCGCGCACCACCAGTTCGCCGACCTCGCCATCGGGCAGGAGGTTGCCCTCCTCGTCCATGACGGCGACTGCGACCGACCGGCTGGGGCGGCCGCAACTGGCGAGCCGTTCGGGCCGATCGCCCGCCGCTGCCGCCGCGACCGCTTCGGGCGAAAGCCAAGTGACGATCATCGGCGATTCCACCTGACCATAGGCCTGGCAGAGGCAGGGGCCGAATATCTCCACGGCCCGGCGTAGTTTCTCCGGGGAAACGGGCGATCCGACCAAAAGGAATATCTTCAGAGACTTGGTATCGCTATCCGCCAGCTCCGGCGCGTCGAGCAGGCTGTAGAGTGCGGTCGGCGGCATATAGACATGGGTGACGCGGTGGCGGGCGATCGTATCGAGCACGTCGGCGGCGTCGAAGCCGGGCAGGATCACCTGCGTCGCGCCCAGCGACAGGGTGGCGAGCGCTACCGGGCCAGCCGCATGGGTGATCGGCGCGACGACGAGTGACACCGGGGCGTCCGTGCGTCCGTCCACGGCTTGGGCCAGCGTCTCGATCATCGTGCCCCAGCCCAGATTGGTGACGACGACGCCCTTGGACGGGCCGGTGGTGCCGCCGGTGGGAAATAGTCCGACGATATCGTCTGGCTTTCCGAAGGGGTCGGAAAAGTCCGGGAGATTGTCTATTTCGGTGTCGTGAATGAAGCGATCGAGCGAGGGATCGCCGTTCATGTCCCGGTCAAGGCAGACGAAGCGGGTAAGGCTGGGAACGCGGGCCTTGAGCTGCGCGACATCCTCCGCCTGGCTGCTATGGTAGAAGAGCCAGCCGCACCGGACATAGTCCAGGTAGGCGGCATTGGCGTCGATGGCGTTGCGGGTATTGACCGGCACCCACTGCCCATTGGCGCGCCAGATGGCGAGCAGGGCGACCATCATCGTCGCGCTGTTGGGACCATAGAGCGCGATCGGCTGCTGGTCTTGGAAGCCCGCCGCATGGAGCGCGGCGGCGATCCTGATCGTCAGAGCCTTGACCGCCGCGAAGTTCAACGTCTCGCCGCTGGCCGTGTCGATCAGGCAAGGCCGTTGCGGGTCAAGATCATGCCCCCGGTCGAAATAGTCGATTGCGCGCATCCCATCAGCCCCAGCGGTTGATCTCCGGGCCGGGCGCCCAGATCGCTTCGGGGTTGGGGACAGTGGCGAGGCCGAGTGCCTGCGCTACGGCCGGGCGAGCGCGCAGGCGTGCTTCCCAGGCGTCAACGCGTGGTGAAGCGACGAAGGCTTGGGGAACGAGTGCGCGCATGCCGGCGAGCCAGGCGAAGCTTTCCAGATCGGCGATGGAAAAATCACCCATCAGCCAGTCGCGCCCATCGGCCAGTTGCGCCTCGATCTTTTCGACTGCCTGCACGATCTTGGTGCGGCTGTCGGCGAGTTGCGTTGCATCCGCCTCGCCTTCCACGGCGTCCGTCCAGCGGGCGGCGAGGTCGGCGCTGGCGATGCCGGCAGGAACAGTGTGCGGCGGAGCGGCGGCATTGCCCAGTGCGGCGGCGGCCGGCGCCACGCGCTCGATCACATAGCGGCACCAGGCCATCATCTGCCAGCGGGCATAGGGATCGGCTGGGCGGATTGCGGGGCCAGTACCGATGTCATCCAGATAGCAGGCAAGGAAGACGCTGTCGGTCATGGCGACATCGCCGACGACCAGCACCGGGCCTTCGCCCTCGATCGACTGATCCACTTCGATCGGGTGGGGCAGGGCGGCGGAATGGCGATCGCCCGCGACCAGATCGATCGGCCGGCGCTCCAGATCGACGCCCTTTTCGAAGGCGGCGGCCAGGACGGTGAAGGATGGGCCATTGGGCTGGCCATGATAAAGGATGCCGGTCATGCGGGTTCGCTTTCAAGCAGGGAGATGCGGCGGGCGAGGTCGGTGCGGCCCAGCGCCCAGCAGGCGCGGGTCGCGGGGCGCGCATAGATGGCGCGCAGCCAGCGCATGATGTTGGGGGTCAATTCGTCATTGCACAGTTGTGGCTGGGATAGCGGCATCGCATAGGCGAGGTTGAAGCCGTTGATGTCGGCCAGACCATATTCGCCTGACGCCAGCCACTCCCGCTGCACCAGCGCTGCTTCCAGATAGCCGATGCCGAGGCCGACGCGGCGCTGCGATTCCGTCATTTCTTCAGGCGAGAAAGCACCGTTGATCGCCTTGCGCCAGGCGGTGCGCCGTTCGGGCATCGGAATGCGGTCGATGGCGGCTTCCAGTTCGGCCGGGTCTTTCTGCCGCACCGACGGGCCGACGAAGACGCTCCAGCCGATCATCGAGAAGCTGGGCGCGAGCCACTGGTCGAGGAACTTCATCCACCAGCGCGCGCGCCACTGGTCGACCGGGTCGGCCGGCATCAGGCGCGGGCCGTCGAACGCTTCGTTCACATATTCCATGATGGCGGTGGATTCCGTCAGCACCTTGTCGCCATGGGTCATGGCCGGGATGGTGCCGAGCGGATTGACCGCCAGATAGTCGGGCCTGTGCTGGTCGAAATTCAGCAGATCGAGATAATGGCTGTCGAAGGCGACGCCCTTTTCGAACAGCGCCAGCATCGGCTTGCCCGAATTGGCGTTGGGTTCCCAATGATAGAGTGTGACGTCGGTCATGCCGGATGCGTCTCCATAAAGGGACGGGTCGGGCCGTGCGCAGCCCAACCCGCCAAGGGGGAGGTCAGAATTTCTTCTTCACCGTGATCGCCCATTCGCGCGGATTGCCGGGACGTGCCTTGCGCACGCCCGCGCCCGCGCCGCGCAGGTCGAAGACGGAGAGGTAGAAATATTTGTCGAAGAGGTTGGTGACTTCGAACGAGACGTCGAGATCCTCGTCCGCATTCTGCCAGGTCAGCCGCGCATTGGCGAGCGTATAGGCCGGCACGAAATTGAGGATGCGGGCGCCGTTGATGACGGCCGAACCGCCGAACTTCTTGTCTTCATAGGTGACGTCGAAGCGCGGGGTCAGGCTGCCGGCCTTGTCCAGATCGATCTTATACTGCGCGCCGACGCTGAACTTCCAGGGCGGCGAGACTGGCGGATCGTCGGCCGACACGCCGCCCGGATTGGTGGGATAGGCCGCCGCAGGATCAAGGCTGCTGGCGATATATTTGAAGTCGAGATAGCTGATCGAGGCGTCGATCGCGAGGCCGTCGATTGGGTAGGCGGACAGTTCCGCCTCGAACCCCTTGACCCGCGCGTCGCCGGCATTGAGGCGAGCTGCGCAGGGGGCGGTGGGGCAGGTCAGCACCGGGATCTGGATATCGACATAATCGTTGATGAAGGCGGCGGCGTTCAGGCGCACCCGGCGATTGAAGAAGTCGCTCTTGAAGCCGATTTCATAGGCGGTCAGCTTTTCCGGGCGGAAGGCGATGACCTGCTGTGTGGTGAAGGGGCGCGGGTTGGAGCCGCCGCCCTTGAAGCCGGTCGATACCGATCCATAAACCATCAGGCTGTCAGTCAGGCGATAGTCGGCCGCGACGCGATAGTCCCAGCGCTTGGCGCTGTAATGGGCGGTCAGGCCCGACAGTGCCGTCACGGTTTCGGTAATATTGCCATTGCCATTATAGTCGAGCGTGTCCGCGCCCGAATAGCCGATGCCATAGGCCGCACCGACCGGATCGAGGAAGCGATTGACCGTCCCGTCGAAGTTCAGGCGGTAATAGGTCTGGTCCTTGGTTTCCGTCGTGTAGCGCAGGCCGCCGCTCAGCGTCAGGCGATCGACTGGTTTCCAGGACAGGTGGGCGAAGGCCGCCTTCGCCTCTGCCTTGGTCGGATCGGGCTGGCGGAATTGCAGCGGATAGACCGGGACGTAGCGAATGTCCTGAAGGGAGTCATAGGTCGATTTCTGCTTGAAATAATAGCCGCCGACCGTGGCGTTCAGATTGTCGCCCAGTTCCGCGTTCAACCGGACTTCCTGACTGAAGCTCCAGTTTTCGAGATAATTGCGGCCGAAGCCGATATTGGCGGGCGAGATGTCATCATCGGAATCGAACCGGGTGTTGAAGGTGCGATAGCCGGTGATGGACGACAGTTTGAAGGCGTCGGACAGGGCATAGTTGATCTGCCCCGACACGCCCCAGCCCTTGTAGAGGCTGCGGTCGGTGCCCTGGGTCGCGGCGAGTGGGGTGCCGGCCGCGCCAAAGGGATCGACGGGGATAGGTGGCACCCATACGCCCGCCGGCTGGCCGGTGCCGATATAGTTGCAATAGCGACCGCAGATGAAGCGATCGTCATAGACGACGCCGGGCGCCGGGTTGGTGTTGGGCGAATTGACCGGGTTGGTCGCGATCAGCACTTCGCCGGCGATCGTATGTTCGTCGCGGGTATAGTCGCCGATGACTGTGACATCCAGCTTGTCGCTGGGTTCCCAGAAGGCGATGGCGCGGATGGCCTGATAGCCCACGCCACCCAGCTTGCTGATGGTGCAATCGCCGGCTGGCTGGGTCGAAGGGATGCCGCTGCCCGGATTGGCGCAGCCATAGTCGATCCGGTCGACAAAGCCGTCTTGTTGTTTGGCGACCCCGGAAATGCGGACCGCGAGCGTGTCGGTAATGCCGAAATCGGCGGCGGCGCGGATACCGATGCGGTTGCGGATGCCGTAATTGACCTCGACAAAGCCGCCGCCATCGCCCGATGGGCGCTTGGAATAGAGTTTGATCGCGCCGCCTTCGGCATTGCGGCCGGCCAGTGTACCTTGCGGGCCGCGCAGGATTTCGACGCGGTCGAGGTCGAGCAGTTCGAACACCGCGCCGGTCAACTGCGGATAATAGACATCGTCGATGTAGATGCCGACACCCGGCTCATAGGCAGGGTTGAAGTCGTTCTGGCCCACGCCGCGGATCGATGCGGTGATGGATGGGCCGAAGGACGCGCCTTGGGGTTTCAGCGATACGTTCGGTGCGGCGTCGGCCATCTGCGCCAGGTTGGTCTGGCTCTTGGCCTCCAGTTCGGCGGCTCCGACGGCAGTGATGGAGATCGGCGTGTCCTGCAAACGCTGGGCGCGGAACTGGGCGGTGACGACGATGTCGGCGACGGCGCTTTGCGGCAGTGCATCTTGCTGGGCGGCCTGAGGTGCGGCCTCCACCGGTTGCGTCTGTGCCAGCGCGTCCGCTGGAGTGGCAATTGCGAGTATCGAAGCGGACGCCAACAGGGCGCGCGCCATCACTGCACGAAGATCGTGTTGCATGGGAAATCCCCTCTCCTAAACCGGCTTAAGATCCGCCCTGACCAGACGTGACCCGCCGTGAACGCCTTCTGTGATATTGTTAGTAAGGCATACAATTTTTATCGATGCAAGAGGCGGAATGCCCTTGCGATGCCGATAATGGAAATATTTCCCGATATTGGGAGAGGGCAAATACTATCGGTATTTCTATTGGTGGTAGTGGAAGTAACAGCTAGATGGTTACTCGCCAGCCGAGTGGACGCGTCAGACGTAGACGCGGCGCAGCAATTCCACGAGCATCGCGGTCTCGGCCGGCGTAAAGCGATCCTTCAACCATTTTTCATGTTCCGCGATACAGCCTCGGGCCAGTTCCAGCGAGGCATGGCCCGACTCGGTGAGGCTGAGCGTCTGTCGGCGGCGATCCTGGGAGGAGGCTCCACGCTGCACGAAACCACGGTCCTGCATGCGATTGACGATCGCCATGACACTGGCGCGGTCCATCTTCAGTCTGCGACCGATGTCGGCCTGGGCAATACCCGGCTGGTCTTCGATCAGCCAGAGCACGGCCACCTGTTTCTGCGTCAGGCCCAGGTCGCTGAACGTCTCGGTAAAATGCTGGTAGACCGCCGCGCTGGCGAGCCGGATGTGAAAGCCGACCAGTCCGTCGATGCCGCTGAGACGAGGATCGGGGAAGAGGCCGAGCGGCTCCATATCGTCCATGGTATTCATAGTAACAGTGTGCGGACTAAATAATCATGCGTCAATCCTGCGGCTTGAAAAAATGTGAGTGACACATACAATGTTGTCATCAAGAACAGGAGAGGATCAGCCGTGGCGCATTTCCCGGACACGCCCGCATTCACCGGCTTCAACACACCGTCGCGGATCGAGGGCGACATTGTCGATCTGGACGTGAGGGGGACGGTGCCGCCGGAACTGGACGGTGCTTTCTACCGGGTTCAGCCCGATCCGCAATTTCCGCCACTGCTGGGCGATGACATCGCTTTCAACGGGGATGGCATGATTTCCATGTTCCGCTTCAAGGACGGCAAGGTCGATCTGCGCCAGCGTTGGGCGAAGACCGACAAGTGGAAGCTGGAGCATGAGGCGGGCCGGGCGCTGTTCGGTGCCTATCGCAATCCGCTGACCGACGATGAGTCGGTCAAGGGGCAAGTGCGCGGTACGGCGAACACCACCGCCTTCATCCATGGCGGGCGGCTTTATGCGCTCAAGGAGGATAGTCCGGCGCTGGTCATGGACCCGGCGACGCTGGAGACGGACGGCTATACCCGGTTTGGGGGAAAGATGACTGGGCAGACCTTCACGGCTCATCCTAAGATCGATCCGGCAACCGGCGACATGATCGCCTTCGGCTACGCGGCAAAAGGTGTGCTGACTCGCGACATGACCTATTACGTCGTGTCGCCCGGCGGTGTGCTCAAGCAGGAGCTTTGGTTCGAGCTACCCTATTATGCGATGATGCACGACTTCGCGATCACGCCCGATTATGCGCTGTTCCATGTCGTACCGAGCACGTCCAACTGGGAACGGCTGGAGCAGGGGCTGCCCCATTTCGGGTTCGACACGACGCTGCCCGTCTATCTCGGCGTGCTGCCGCGCCGGGCGGACGCGACGGCGGCGGACATCAGATGGTTCAAGCGCGACAATTGCTTTGCCAGCCATGTCATGAACGCTTTCCAGGAGGGGACGAAAATCCATTTCGACACACCCGAAGCGAAGAACAACATGTTCCCCTTCTTCCCCGACATTCATGGCGCGCCGTTCAATCCGATGGAGGCCGCAAGTTTTCTCACCCGTTGGACGGTCGACATGGCGTCCAATGGCGAAGATTTCGCCAGCGTGCAGCGGCTGACCGACATGATGGGCGAGTTTCCGCGCATCGACGATCGTCAGACGGGCCTTCCTTATCGCTATGGCTGGCTGCTGGTGATCGATCCGACCAAGCCGGTGGAATTGAAGGGCGGCAGCCCGTCAGGCATGCTGATGAACACGCTGGGCCTGATCGATCATCAGACCGGCGTGGCGCAGCGTTGGTGGTGCGGACCGCTATCGTCCTTGCAGGAACCTTGCTTCATCCCGCGCAGCCCCGACGCGGCGGAAGGGGAGGGCTGGATCGTGCAGGTCTGCAACCGGCTGGAGGAGCATCGCAGCGACCTGTTGCTCTTCGACGCGCTGGATATCGCCAAAGGGCCGATCGCGGAGATTCGCGTGCCGATCCGTCTGCGCTTCGGGTTGCATGGAAACTGGGCGACGGCCGAGCAGATCGGGCTGGCGGCCTGAACTCGCTTTGATCGCTGCGGCGTGGGCATCCGTTGGTCGGGCGCCCACGCCGCAAAGTCTGGCCTCCTGTCAGCTTGGCACCTGCGCTTCTTCCCCATCGCTGGACTTTGTCCTGCTCCCATAGCGGGCATAAAGGGTGGGAAGGACGAAAAGGGTCAGCAATGTCGCCGAGACCAGGCCGCCGATGACCACCGTCGCCAGAGGCTTCTGCACTTCCGCGCCGGCACCGGTTCCCAGCGCCATCGGCACGAAACCCAGGCTTGCCACCAGCGCGGTCATCACCACCGGGCGCAGGCGCTGGATCGCGCCCCTACGCGCGGCCTCGGCCCGGTTCATGCCGCCGCGCATCAGGTCGTGGATCGACGAAACCATGACGAGTCCGTTGAGGACGGCAATGCCCGACAGCGCAATGAAGCCGACCGCCGCGGAGATGGAGAAATCCATGCCCCGCAGGAACAGCGCCAGCACGCCGCCGACCAGCGCCAGCGGCACCCCGGTAAAGACGATCGCGGCGTCGCGCATCGACCCCAGCGCGCCATAGAGCAGAAGGAGGATCAGGATGAAGCAGGCGGGTATCACCAGTTGCAACCGCGCGCGCGCGGAAGCGAGATTTTCGAACTGGCCGCCCCATTCGAGATAGCTGCCTGCAGGCAATCGGACCTGCTCGGCGATGCTGCCCTGTGCTTCCTCGACCACGCTTGCTATGTCACGGCCCCGGACATTGGCCTGCACCACGACCCGGCGCTTGCCATTTTCGCGGCTGATCTGGTTGGGGCCATCCACGATCCGGACGTCAGCGACGCTGGCAAGCGGCACGAACTGGCCGCCCGGCACTGGCACCTGAACCTGTTGCAGTGTGGCGATGTCCGCCCGCTGCGCATCGGACAAGCGGATCATGACCGGAAAGCGTCGATCGCCTTCGAAGATCATGCCGGATTCCCGCCCGCCCAGTGTGGCGGTGACGATATCCTGCACATCCTGCGCCGTGACGCCCAGTCGCGACATGGCGTCACGGTTGACCCGGATGTCGAGCATGGGAAGGCCGCTCGTCTGTTCGACCTTCACGTCCACAGCGCCTCTGGTACGGCGCAGCACGCCGGCGATCTTTTCGGCCGTCGCATTCATCGCATTGAAGTCGTCGCCAAATATCTTGACCGCGACATCGCCCCGGACGCCTGCGATCAATTCGTTGAAGCGCATCTGGATGGGCTGCGTGATTTCATAGGCGTTGCCGGGGAAGCGGTTGAGATCCTTTTCCAATCGTTCGACCAGTTCGGCCTTCGTCAGCCTTGGGTCAGGCCATTCCTCGCGCGGCTTCAGGATGACGAACATGTCGGTGGCGTTGGGCGGCATCGGATCGGATGCCAATTCAGCGGTGCCGGTCTTGGAAAAGACGAATTTCACCTCCGGCTGCCGCGCCATCATCCGTTCGATCGGCACCTGCATTGCCTGGCTTTGTTTTACGGACGTGGCCGGTATCCGCAGCGCCTGGATCAGCAGATCGCCTTCGTCGAGCTGTGGCAGGAAGACCTGTCCCAATGACAGGAAGGCGGCGATGGCGACGGCGAAGCCGGCCACTCCCGCTCCCAGGGTAAGGGCCGGGCGTCGCATTGCCTTGTGTAGGCCAGGCTCATAGCGGGCCTTGAGCCAATGCATGACCCGGCCTTCCTTTTCCTCGATCCGGTTCGACAGCCAGATGGCGATCGCGGCGGGTACGGCGGTGAGGGAGAGGATGAAGGCAAAGCCCAGCGCGATGATGACTGTCAGCGCCATAGGCACGAAGCTCTTGCCCTCCACGCCGGTCAGGGTCAGGAGCGGGACATAGACGAGGATGATGATCGCCTGGCCGTAGACGGACGGCCGGATCATCTCCCGCGCGGCCGCAGCTACGGTCGTAAGGCGCTCCTCGACCGTCAGCAATCGTCCGCGATCATGCTGTTCCTCGGCCATGCGCCGCAGCGCATTTTCGACGATGATGACCGCGCCGTCGACGATCAGGCCGAAATCGAGCGCGCCAAGGCTCATGAGATTGGCGGAGACCCCCGCCTGCAACATGCCGAATCCGGTCAGCGACATGGTGACGGGGATGACCATCGCGGCGATCAGCGCGGCGCGGAAATTGCCGAGTAGGGCGAACAGCACGACGATGACGAGCAACGCGCCTTCGCCCAGATTTTTGGCGACCGTCCCGATGGTGGCGTTGACCAGCGCGGTGCGGTCAAGCACCGGCTGGACGATGACGTCGGGCGGCAGCGACGCATTGATCGACGCCAGGCGATCGGCCACGGCAGTAGCGACAGTGCGGCTATTCTCGCCGATCCGCATGATCGCGGTGCCGACCACGACCTCCGTGCCATTTTCCGAGGCTGACCCCATGCGCACCGCTTGTCCGGTGCGGACCGTCGCGACTTGCGCCAAGGTGATCGGCACGCCTTCGCGCGTGGCGACGACGATGCGCGACAGTTCATTGGCGTTGCGCACCAGCGCGTCTGAACGGACGGCCAGCCCCTCGCCATTGCGATCGACGAAACCGCCGCCGACGCTGCTGTTGTTGCGTTCCAGCGCGGTGCCCAGATCGGTTAGCGTCAGGCCCATGGCCGCGAGGCGCTGGACGTCGGGAACTACCAGATATTGCTTGGCATAGCCGCCGATCGAATCGACGCCGGCCAGCCCCTTCACATTTTTGAGCAGAGGCGCGACGATCCAGTCTTGCGCGGTCCGCAGATAGGTCGCCTTGTCGGTGTCCGTCACCAGCCGCTCGCCTTCGGGCGTGATATAGCTGCCATCGGGCTGCATGCCCGGCTCGCCGGGCAGATGCGTGTCATCCTTGCGATGTTCCAGGCGAACGGTCCACATATAGACTTCGCCAAGGCCGGTGGCGATCGGTCCCATTTCCGGGATCACCCCTGCCGGCAGATTCTCCGCCACGCCGCTCAGCCTTTCGCCCACTTGCTGGCGCGCGAAATAGATATCAGTGCTGTCTTCGAACACCGCCGTGATCTGGGCGAAGCCGTTGCGGCTGAACGAACGGCTATGGTCCAGGCCGGGAATGCCGGCGAGGGCCGTTTCGATCGGGAAGGCGATCTGTTTTTCGACCAGTTCGGGTGACAGGGCAGGTGCGCGGACATTGATCTGCACCTGATTGTTGGTGATGTCGGGTACCGCGTCGATGGGGAGCCGGTACAAAGCGGTGCCGCCGATAACGGCGGCGAGGACGGTCAGCAGCAGGACGAGCCAGCGCTTGCGGACCGCCCAGTCAACGATAGGGGCGATCATGGCTCAATGGTCCTCGTGCGTGGCTTCGCCCTTGCCGAGTTCGGCCTTGAGCGTGAAGCTGTTGGTGGTTGCGATCTGCTCGCTGCCCTTGAGTCCAGTGGCGATGATGGCGGTATCGCCGCTCTTGTCGCCAAGCGTTACGGGTGTCGCCTGAAAGCCCTTTGCCGTCCGGACAAAGACCATGGGCTTGCCCTCGACCGTCTGCACGGCGGTTGCGGGCACGCGTATGGCACGGTCGCCGCCGCTGCCGGACAGTTGGACCGACGCCGTAACCGGTTCGCCGACACGCCATTGGCTATCCCGATTGTCGAGCGTCGCGATGACGGGAACGAGGCGGGTCCGTGCGTCGAGAACGGGCGACACGAAGCTTACGCGGGCGGTGGCTTGCCGGCCCGCAGCCATGACGGTGACACTGTTGCCCGGCTTTACCCGACCTGCATCGGCCGGCTGAAGATTGAGCGAGAGCGAAACGCTGGCCAGATTGGCGACGCGATAGAGTTCGGTGTCGGCTGCGACGGTCTGGCCCAGCACCACGTTGCGCGAAATCACCTGCCCCGAAACCGGTGCGACGATACCGAGCCGGTTCATGCCGCCGCCGCCGCCGCCCGCTGCCGACATCTGGCTCCCGGCCTGATTATAGGCGATCCGGGCTTCGGTTGCGGCGGTGCGGGCGGCGATCAGATCCTGCTCGGGCGAGACGCGCTGAGCGAACAGCCGCTGTTCACGGGCGAGATTCGAGCTCGCCAGCGCGAGGCGCGCGCGGGACGCTTCGACCTCGCCTTTGAGCATCGCCGCCTCGCGGCTTTCGATAATGGCGAGCGTTTGGCCCCGGCCGATCGACTGGCCGAGATTGCGTGTGAGCGCGACGATGCGACCGCCAATTGCTGCCGACACGACCTGCGTAGCTTGCGGATCGCCTTCGATGGTGGCGGGCAATTCGAGCATCCCCGATCCACCGATTGTGGGCCGGCCGATCTGGATCGCCGCCGCGGCGATCTGATCCTCAGTCAGTACGATCTGGCCCTCATCCGCATGCTCTTCCCCAGCGCCGCCTTCTTCATGAGCAGGCACCGTTTCATTGGAGGCTTCGCCACCACATGAGGCGAGAAACAAGGCGAGCGTCAGCGGCAGCAATGCCGCGCGGGTCTTTTCCAACATCATATCTCAATATCCCTGTTGCGGCGCAGGAGCGGTCAGGCGCTCCAACTGTGCCCTTGCATTCTGATAGGCGGCGAGTGCGTCGATCGCGGCGATACGGGTGTCCGCCAATGTCCGTTCGGCATCGAGCAGGTCGAGTTGCCCGAACTTTCCCTCGCGATAGCCGATGCGCGCGATGCGGGCGGCTTCCTGCGCAGCGGCAAGCGCCGGGCCGCTCGCCGTGCGCGCCATGGTGGCAGCATTGTCCGCTTCCGCCTTCGCATCGGTGATGGCCTGCTCGACGTCCTGCGCTGTCATGCGGCGCTGTGCTTCCGCCCGTGTCCGCTCGGCATTGGCCTGGGCGACGGCCGCATTGCCCGCGTTAAAGAGGGGGATCGGGATCGAGAGACTGAAGACGGCAGCATGATCGTTGGTTGCCTCCAGCCGACGCACCGCGGGGCCGGCGGTGATGTCGGGCACACGCTGCGACCGCGCGAGGCGGACGCCTGCATCGGCGATCGCCACGTCCGCGCTGGCGGCGGCCAAGGCCAGGGTGCCGTTACCGTCGATGAACGTCGGACCGGAAATGGCCGTCGGCAAATGATCCAGAGCGGCGGCATCCAGCGGGTCGACAATGGATCGCCCGACACGCCGACCAAGATTGGTCCGGGTGGCCTCGGCAAGGCGCTGAGCGCGTTGCACGCCGGCCTCGGCATTGAGGCGGGCGACATCCGCGCGCTGCTCCTCGATGGGTGAGGCGCGACCAGCCTGAACGCGAACACGCGCGGCAGCGAAGGCTTCCTGGGCGATGCGGCGTTGGTCGTGTGCGGTCGCCAGCCTGCGTTCCGCCGCAACGGCGTCGACATAGAGTTGCGTCACCTGAAGCCGGATGTCGGCCTGGGTGATAGCCGCCGTCAGCAGTGCGCGGCTGGCCTGGGCATCGGCTACCGCGATGCGAGCGGCGCGCTTGCCGCCCATTTCAATGGGAATGTTCAGGCCTATGGTCGTTTCCGCCTGGCTGAATCCACCATAAGGGCCGGATCCGGCGATATTTTCGACCTGGGTCTGCAATTCGGGATTGGGCCGCAGGCCGGCCGTCGTTCGCGCGGCCTGGGCGATGGCAATGCCTGCCTGGGCCACATCGGCTCCCGGCATGCTCCCGGCGGCCGCTGTGATGGCTTGGTCAAGCGTGAAGGTCGGGCCGGTGGTGTGTATTGTCGATATGTCTTGCTGCGCTTGCGCCATGGCGATGCAAGACGTGGCGACCAGAATGGCCGCTAAGATCCTGTGCATGGAAGAAATCCTGATTAAAAGGCGTCAAGCCGCAGGCTGGGCATGCGGCGGTCGGCGACGATCAATCAGGCGATGGGAGGGCGCAGATTCGGGCCGGGAGTCCAGGGTGCGAGAACCGCGCTGGTCGCCATCAGCCGGGGTCCGGCAGAGAGATCGAACAATGTCGGGGTGATGATCTTTCCAGGCACCAGAGATGCGGCACCCTGACAACCGCCATGGTGATGGGGAACGGCCTGGTCACTGTCGCCCTGCGTCTGGTCCCTGTCGCCATCGCTGTGGACATAGCCTGAGCATTCCATGGCCGATGGCCCCGCATCTTCACGAGCATGCACGGTCGCTGTCACGGTCAGAGCCGTCACGATCATGCAGAGTATCATGAAACTCCAGCGGAACATGAAGCGCCCATAGAGGATTTTGCCGGCCCTGTCACTCGCGCGATGTGTGTCATCATATTACCAGGCATGGACGGCGGCAGCTTGCTCAGGACCGGGCAAGTTGGCTCTGGCAAAATTCCATGGCCCGATGAATGGCCGGCAGCAGGCGCCGACCGCGAGGATGGATCAGGGCGAAAGGCTGAAGATCAGGCACCCCGGCAATGGCATGAAAGATCAGGTCGTCCGGCATGGCTTGGCCCGGAATGATGGGCGCCAGGGCAACACCTGTCCGTTCCCGAACGAGGTCGAATATTGCCGATATTTCGGGGCAATCGGCAACGATGCGCAACCGCAGTCCTGCATGGGTGAACGCATCGCTGATCTGTTCGAAAAAACCACCGCCCGAACTGCGTTTCAACAGGATGAGCGGGACGTCGGCCAGTTGGAACCGCGACAAGGCGGTCCCTGCTTTCCATCGCGCATCGTCGGCGCGGCCTGGCGACCAGCCATCCTGCTTGCCGCGCCGCTGGGCCTTATCTCGGCTGTCGGCTTTGCGGCAATGTTCGTTCCGCATCCAACCGTGCCGTTCGCAGGCATGGAAGAAGGCTTGGTGCCGGTTGACCCGGCAAAGGCGCAGAAGAATTGGGAGGCCTATGGCAATACGAACGGGGGCAGCCGCTTCGTTGCGCTCGACCAGATCACCCGTGACAATGTGCATGGGCTGAAGGTCGCCTGGACCTATCGGACCGGTGACGTTGCGGTGAGCGACGGCAATGGTGCGGAGAATCGGGATACGCCGTTCCAGATTGGAAATGCTCTATATCTGCACACCGCATAATAATGTGATCGCGCTCGACGCCGACACCGGCCGGGAAAAGTGGAAGACGATCGTCAATGCGCATGCTTCGGTCTGGACGCGGTGCCGCGGTCTGGCTGCAATTTCGTCAATGCTGCTTTTTGCGCGCATCCCTCGTCCATGTCGGGTGACAGCGGCTGGTATAATTATCCCAATGCCCGCTGGGGCGCTGCGATCCGTTACCGGCTGCGTCCGGACCTCGCTATCCGCACCGGTGTCTATCAGGTCAATCCCCGCCTGAATGAAGAGGCAAATCGCTTCGATCCCTTCGCAGGCGGGACGATGGGCGTCATCCTGCCGCTTGAGCTGGAATATGATCCTGGCAGTGCGGCAGGCAGTTGTGCGCTGCCGGGCCACTATAAGATCGTCGTCTATTATGACACGTCGCGGGCGGCGCGTCTGGGAACCAACGGCACGGTCCATGGTCGTCATGGCGTCTATCTGCTCGCCGATCAGATGATCCTGCGGGAAGGAACGGGCGGCAGAGGGCTTTCCCTGTTCGGCCAGTTCACCGCCAACCCGCAAGTGTCGGCGCAAATCACGCGCTGGTATGCCGCGGGGCTGGTCAAGACCGGCACCTTTCACGGCCGGGATGGGGACACGATCGCACTTGGCCTTGTACATACACAGGTCGATCCACGTCTGCGGCGGGCCTATGTTGAGGCGCAATCGATTCCGGGCGGTTATACGACGCTGCCGTCGGGCGAAACCGCGATCGAACTCAACTACGGCCTTCAGGCGCGGCGCTGGCTCAATATCCGGCCGGACATCCAATATATTATCGAGCCCGGCGCATTCGGCTTTCGATCGACGAAGAATGCCCTGGCGATCGGCGGCCAGGTAAGATGTAGTTCTAACGCCGGATCGCTTGCAAGTGACTGTCGGTCAAACGATCAATTGCGTTGGAATGGCTGGCCGTCATAGCAGCGTAGCTAAGGTGGGCTTCAATGAGGGGTGAAGGAGGAATCGTGACCGCAAGCAAGAAGATCCAGATCGTCATCGTGGGCGGAGGCGCGGCCGGGCTTGAACTGGCGCGGAAGCTGGGCACGCGCTACGGTCGCAAGCGGCACGATATCATCCTGATCGACCGGAACCGGACGCATATCTGGAAACCGCTGCTGCACGAAGTGGCGACGGGTTCGCTCGACGCGAGCATGGACGAGGTCGGCTATCGCAGCCACTGCCACCGGTGGGGCTATCGTTATCTTTACGGAACGTTCGACCGGATCGACCGGGCGGCCCGGCAGGTGCATATGGCGCCGGTGATCGACGAAAAAGGGCGCGAGGTCGTCAGCGCGCATGCCGTGCGCTACGATTATCTGGTCCTCGCCTATGGATCGGTGACGAACGATTTCGGGACACCGGGGGTGGCCGACAATTGCCTGTTCCTGGACAGCCGGGGGCAGGCTGACAGTTTTCGCGATCAGCTGTTGAACCACTGCCTGCGTGTGTCGCGCGCGATGGTGCTTCATCCGGATTCGGACGTGCGGGTCCGCATCGCTATTGTCGGCGGTGGGGCAACGGGGGTCGAACTGGCAGCAGAGCTTTATAATGCGGCGGATGCGCTTGGCTATTACGGGTTGGAAGTATTCGACCGCGCGCGGCTCGACGTCACGTTGCTGGAAGCAGGCGCGCGCATCCTGCCGGCCCTGCCCGAAAAGCTAGCCGGGGCGGCCCATGGCGAACTGGAGGCTCTGGGGGTCAAGGTTCTCACCGGCATAGCGGTCACTCAGGCGACGCCCGACGGGATGAGAAGTGCCGACGGTGCCTTCATCCCGGCCGACCTGCAAATATGGGCGGCAGGCGTCAAGGCGGCGCCGATCAGCGGCGGACTGGATGGCTTGGCCCTAGCGCGCGGCGGCCAGATCGTCGTCCGGCCGACACTGCAGAGTGAAAGCGACGATCGCATCTTCGCCATTGGCGATTGCGCCCATTGCATCCTGCCGGGCGGTGATCGGCCTGTGCCGCCCCGCGCGCAGGCTGCGCATCAGATGGCGTCGACGGCTTTCGACAATATCAAGCGGCTGCTGGCGGGACGCCCGCTGGTCGCGTTCACCTATCGCGACCATGGCTCGCTCGTGTCGCTCAGTCGCTTCTCTACGGTGGGGTCGTTGATGGGCAAGCTGGTCGGCGGGCGCATGGCGGTGGAAGGTCGCCTGGCCCGCTTCGTCTATCTTTCCCTTTATAGAATGCACCTGCTCGCGGTTCATGGATGGCTGAATGGGCTGGCCCTGATCGTGGTCAGCCACATCAACCGCCTGGCCCGGCCGCGCCTGAAGCTTCATTGAGGGGAAAGGCGGTTCGGGACTGGATCGGGACAAGAGGCCGTCAAAATCTTCCGATCAATCGCCCTGTTTCACGGCCGCAGTGCCAGCCCGCCGGTGATGATGTCGACCATCGACGCGGCGATATCCTCGACAGGCATCGCGCCCGCCGGATCATGCCAGCGGGCTGGCCAGTTGAGCGCGCCGGAAAGGGTGAAGGCGGCCAGCTTCACATCGACCGGTGCGATCGACCCGTCGGCAATGCCGTCCGCGATCAGGCCGCGAAGCGCCATATCGATCTCCCGCTTGCGCGCGCGAAACTGCAGGGTGCCCTCCTGCGAAAGAAATTCATCGCCCGTGCGCACGACGCAGCGGCCGAAATCCTCCATATTGATCTGGGCATAGTGTCGCAGGAACCGGCGCAGGCGATCGAGGCCGGTGCCAGGCTCGTCCTTCGCCGCCTCGGCCGCCTGCCGGAGCGGTTCCAGGCCGCGCGTCACGCATTCGATCAGCACCTGCTCCTTGTTGCCGAGATAATGATAGATGGTCGGTTTGCTGATCCCCAGCGATGCCGCGACATCATCCAGCGACGTCGCGTGGAAACCCCGCGCATTGAACATGCGCACCGCCGCTCGCAACACGGCTTCGCGCTTTTCCTCGCGGTCTCTGATCTTTTCCGCACGGGTCCGGAAGGGTGATGGCGCATCGGAGGTCGTGGGAATGGGGGCAATGCGGGGCAATGAAAACTCCTTCAGGGCCACTATTGACAAGAAACGCGTTCATAAGCAATTTACTCGTCAGTATATAAATGACGAGTGGGTAAATGCTGACGGATATCCAGCTTTCCATCCGCGATATGGTGAGGGATTTTGCACAGGCGGCAATCCGCCCTCACAGTGCGCGATTCGAAGTCGAAGGCGGCTATCCCCGCGCCCTGTTCGAGGAGATGGGGACGCTTGGCCTTTGGGGCATGACTGCGCCGGAAGCCTTTGGCGGCGCGGAGGCGGACGCCGTGTCCTATGCCCTCGCGCTGATGGAACTGGCGGCTGCGGACGGGGCGCTGTCCACGATCGTCTCCATTCAGAACAGCATCATGGTCGGTGGCTTGATCAAGGATGGCACTGCTTCGCAGCAACGGCGGTTTCTGCCCGAACTGATTGCCGGCCGCACCATCGGCGCCTTTGCACTGACCGAGGCCGATGCGGGATCGGATGCCGCCGCGATCCGAACCAGGGCCGTGAAGGTGGACGGTGGCTGGCGTCTGAACGGGGCCAAGCAGTTCATCACCTCAGGCAAGATCGGCGGCCTTGCCATGGTGATTGCCGTCACCGATCCCGAAGCGGGTAAGAAGGGCCTTTCCGCCTTCCTCGTCCCGACCGATCGTCCCGGCTATATGGTCGACAAGGTGGAGCACAAAATGGGGCAGGGTGCTTCGGATACCTGTGCGCTGCGGTTCGAAGACCTGTTCGTGGAAGATGACCTGCTGCTGGGCGAGTCGGGGCAGGGCTATCGTATTGCCCTCGCCAATCTGGAAACGGGACGGATCGGCATTGCCGCACAATGTGTCGGCATGGCGCAGGCCGCACTTGAGATCGCGATCGGCTATGCGAAGGATCGTCGCTCCATGGGCAAGCCGATTATCGAGCATCAGGCCGTGGGCTTCCGTCTTGCCGACCTCGCTGCCCGGCTGGAGGCGGCGCGGCAACTGGTCCTGTCTGCCGCAGCCCTGCGCGACGCGGGCCAACCCGCATTGACACAGGCATCCATGGCGAAGCTCTTCGCATCGGAAACGGCCGAGGCCGTGGTGTCCGGCGCGATGCAGACGCTGGGCGGCTATGGTTATCTGGAGGAATTCGGCGTCGCCAAAATATATCGGGATGTGCGCGTCTGCCAGATTTACGAAGGCACGTCCGACATTCAGCGTATGGTCATTGCGCGTAGTCTTTGAAGGAAGTTCATCATGCAGAATGATCCGGTCGTCATTGCGGGCTATGCCCGGACTCCCATGGGCGGCTTTCAGGGCGCGCTCTCCCCGCTCAAGGCCACCGATCTGGGCGCGGCAGCGGTCAAGGCCGCGGTTGAACGCGCGAAGGTTCCCGTCGATGCGGTGGATCGCATCTATATGGGCTGCGTCCTGCCCGCGGGTCTTGGGCAGGCTCCTGCGCGTCAGGCGGCTTTGGGCGCGGGCCTTGGCCTCAATACCGAAGCGACCACCGTCAACAAGATGTGCGGGTCCGGCATGCAGGCCGCGATCATGGCGCATGAAGCGCTCGCCGCTGGTTCCGCCGACATTATCATTGCGGGCGGCATGGAGAGCATGACCAATGCCCCCTATGCCCTGCCCAAGCATCGCTCAGGCGCGCGCATCGGCCATGACAGGATCATCGACACGATGATGATGGATGGGCTGGAAGACGCCTATGAGCCGGGCAAGGCGATGGGCGTTTTCGCTGAGGAAGCGATACACGATTATCAGTTCACGCGCATGGAACAGGATGATTACGCCCTCCGCTCGCTCGCTCGCGCTAATGAGGCGATTGCCAGCGGCGCCTTTGCCCGAGAAATCGCACCCGTCACGGTAGCGGGCCGGGGTGGCGCCACCATCATCGATACTGACGAGCAGCCCGGCAAGGCGCGTCCCGACAAGATTCCGTCGCTGAAGCCTGCATTCGCAAAGGACGGTACCATCACTGCCGCCAATGCTTCCTCCATCTCGGACGGCGCCGCCGCGCTGGTCATGACGCGTCAAAGCGTGGCGGAGAGGCGGGGTCTGCCGATCGTGGCCAGGGTGGTCGCTACCGCCGCCCATGCCCAAGAACCGGCCAAGTTCACCACTGCGCCAGTCCCTGCCATGCGCAAGCTGCTGGAAAAGGCAGGCTGGTCGGTCGGCGATGTCGATCTGTTCGAGGTGAACGAGGCGTTCGCCGTCGTCGCCATGATCGCCGCCCGGGAAATGGAGATTCCGGCGGATAAGCTGAACGTCAATGGTGGGGCGACGGCGTTGGGCCATCCGATCGGCGCGTCGGGCGCCCGCATTCTGGCGACGCTAATCGGTGCGCTGGAAAATCGAGGCCTCAAACGCGGCGTTGCCAGCCTTTGCATCGGCGGCGGCGAAGCCACGGCCATGGCGATCGAACTGGTTTGAGGAAAGGGGAGCGAGATGGAAATAAAGGGAAAGGCCGCAATCGTAACTGGCGGCGCGTCGGGGTTGGGCAAGGCTACTGCACGGATGTTGGCCGCCAACGGCGCGCATGTCGCTATCTTTGACCTCAACGAGGAGGCGGGCAAGGCGACGGCTGCAGAGATCGGCGGGATCTATTTCGCCGTCAACGTCTCGGACGACGCCAGCGTCGCAGCGGGGCTTGAGGTGGCGGAGCAGGCGCATGGCGTCGCACGCATCCTGGTCAACTGCGCGGGTATCGCGCCAGCGGTGAAGACCGTCGGCAAGGAAAATGTGCCGCATCCGCTCGACACCTTCGCCAGGACGATCCAGGTCAACCTGATCGGTACCTTCAACCTCATCTCGAAATTCGCTGCGCGCGCGGCGGCGGCGGAAGAGGCGGACGGCGAACGCGGCGTCATCGTCAACACCGCCTCGGTCGCAGCCTATGACGGTCAGATCGGGCAGGCCGCCTATAGCGCTTCCAAGGGAGGCGTCGTGGGCATGACGTTGCCGATCGCACGTGACCTCGCCCAGCACAAGATTCGCGTCATGACGATCGCACCGGGCATCTTCCTGACGCCGATGCTGGAGGCCTTTCCGCAGAATGTGCAGGATGCTCTGGGCGCGCAGGTTCCGCATCCCAGCCGCCTCGGCAAGCCGGCCGAATATGCGCAACTCGTCGAATCCATCATTCGGAACCCGATGCTGAATGGCGAGGTCATTCGCCTGGACGGAGCGATCCGCATGGCCCCGCGATAACGCCAACGACATCCCGCTGATTTCAGGAGAGTTTGAGCATGGCTGAAGCCTATATCGTTGAAGCCGTCCGTACCGCCGGCGGCAGGCGCAAGGGAGCCCTGGCGAACATCCATCCGGCCGATATCGGCGCCGTGGTGCTTGATGCATTGATCGACCGCACCGGGATCGATCCGGCCGCGATCGAGGATGTGATTCTGGGCTGCGTCACGCAGGCCGGCGAGCAGGCCTTCGCCTTCGGCCGCAATGTCGTGCTGGCCTCCAGGCTGCCGCAGAGCGTGCCAGCCGTTACCATCGACCGGCAATGTGGCTCCTCGCAGCAGGCGCTGCATTTCGCCGCGCAGGCAGTCATGTCAGGGACGCAAGATCTGGTCATCGCGGCGGGTGTCGAAAGCATGACCCGTGTACCCATGATGTCGAACTTTACCTTGCACGCGCAGGCCGGGATCGGCGATGGTCCTTGGCCGCATAGCATTCAGCGGCGCTTCGAAGTAACGGAATTCAGTCAGTTTCACGGCGCACAAGCCATTGCGGACAAATATGGTTTCAGCCGCGCGGATATGGATGACTATGCGTTGCGCAGCCATCAAAAGGCGGCAGCGGCGATCGCGAATGGTGCTTTCGATCGCGAAATCGTGCCGGTCGAAACGCTGCAAGGCCGTTTCGCGCAGGATGAAGGCGTGCGGGCCGACAGTTCGATGGAGGCACTGGCCTTGCTCAAGACGCTGGCCGACGGGGGCACGATCACGGCAGGCAATGCCAGCCAGATGACCGACGGTGGGTCCGGCGTGCTGGTGGCGAGTGAAGCGGCGCTCAAGCGCTTCAACCTGACGCCGATGGCGCGGATTCACAATCTGACAGTGACGGCGGGCGATCCGGTCATCATGCTCGAAGAACCGATTCCCGCGACGCGCCGGGCGCTGGAACGTGCGGGCATGAAACTGGACGATATCGATCTGTTCGAGGTCAACGAGGCCTTCGCCGCCATTCCCATGGCCTGGCTTCAGGCGATCGGCGCGGATCCCGATAAGCTGAACGTCAATGGCGGGGCAATCGCGCTCGGCCATCCGCTCGGCGCCAGCGGTACCAAATTGATGGCGACGCTGATCCATGCCCTGCGCGCGCGGGGCAAGCGCTATGGCCTGCAAACCATGTGCGAGGGCGGCGGCATCGCCAATGTCACCATCGTCGAGGCGCTATAGTCTTACCAAAGTGGTGTGATCGGCCATCGGTCACAATTTCCTGAACGGGGCAATGGCTCCAGGCGACCGATCAGCGCCGCGCTTCGAAAAAGGAGGAGCGGCGTGGTTGCTTCAAGTCGACCTGCGTGCCCAGTTCCCGCTGCAGCATGGCCAGCATCCAGCTACGATGGCGGGCAAGAAAATCGGTATAGCCTTCGGCCTTTGCCGGGTCGAATATCGGCACCTGCCAGTCAGCCATCGGCTCCGCATAGTCCGGCACGGTCTGTCCCGCGGCATCGTCGGGCAGGTCAAGGTGGCGGCCCAGATAGCTGTTGCCCTTGAAGCGGATGAATTCTGCCGGTGCGAAACCGGCCTTGATCAGATAATCTGGGCCGTTGCGCCCATTTTCGCTGCCATAGCGGGCGGTGCCCGCGACCTTGAAGCGATTGTCGTTGAAGCGCACATCGCGCGCCCAGCCGTTCCACTGGGTGGCGACGATCATCTGCACGTCCATCTTCGCGCCGACATGGACGACATTCTTCTCGATCACGGCGTCGGACACGTTGCCGGACAGCTGGAAAATGCGCGTGCCATCGTTGCGGCTGACATTATAACGGGCCACCGTCCCCCGATTGCCCAGATTATCCTCTTCGTTCCGCTTGGGTGAGCAGATCAGCAGGAAACCACCGGCATTGTCGTGGCTGTAATTGTAGAGGATCGTGGTGCGGCGCGAGTTGAAGTCGGAATCGAAGCCCTGCCCATCATAACGGGTCTTGGTATAGGCGGCCTCGTTTAACTGGATCAGGCTGTTGTCCGTGCTCCATTGCCAGATGCCCGCATTATAGCCCGGCGCCCGACTGCCAGCATAGCGCACGATATTATGTTCGATCAACGCGCCGTCGGTGCCGCGCGGGACAATGCCGTCTCCGCCGATATCATCGACATAATTGTCGCGGATGACGACGCCTTCGCTGGGGAACCAGTTGAGGAAGGTCACACGGTCGCTGATACCGGCGATGCCCGACCGGTCGACTTTCCAGATGATGTTGCGCTCGATCGCCAGATCCTGGAACCGGGTGGCGAGGCGTTGGCCGATGGCGCGAAAGACGATGCCGCCATTATCCTTGCGATCGTTGGTGCCGCGTACGTCATGGATATACATGTCGCTGATGCGGATACCACGTGTGACGCCGCGATCCTCTGCCGACACGAGCACGCCGAAGCGCTGGGCCGGGGTGGCGGCGGTGTTGGTGACTTCGATCCCGCCGACGGAAACATATTCGGCGTTGAGGACGGCAACGCCGTGGGGGGAGACGCCGCCGACATCGATGCGCGGCCTTGGCCCGACGCCGGTAGCGCTGACGGTGATTGGCGCACCCGACCGTCCGGAGCGAGTGAGGGTGAGCGGTTCCTTCCACGTCGACCCGGCGACCAGCAGCACTTGGTCGCCGGGCTTCAGCGGAAAGTCGCGCACGCGTGCCAGCGACCGCCAGGCGCGGACGTCGGACAGCCCGTCGAACCGATCGTCCCCCGTTGCCGAATTGACATAATAGGTTTCTGCATTGGCCACGCCGGTGGAGCTTGCGGCCAGCAACAATGCCCAGATGATTTTCCCCGCCACGCCCGACAATCTGAGACTTTCCAGAAACATGAATTCCATCTCCATCATCCAGATTGGGGACTGAATGCAAGGTGAAGCCATGATGAAAAATCGCGGTCATTTTTCAACGGGGTTGCCTTCATCGTCCGGACTTCCCAAAGGTAAGGCCGTCATCAACTTTGTCGGAGCGGACTTTTGGAATCAGTCTCGATCGTACTTTTCCTGTTATTGGCTGTCGTCGTCAGCGGCGCCGTGTCCCGCATGCTGCCGGTGTCGATCCCGACCCCGCTGGTGCAGATCCTGCTGGGCGGCGTCATCGGACTGTCGACATCCTATCGCGTCGAGCTTGATCCCGAACTGTTCCTGTTCCTGTTCCTGCCGCCATTGCTCTTCCTCGACGGTTGGCGCATTCCCAAGGATGAACTGCTGAAGGACGTGTCGACCGTCGTCGAACTGGCCCTGGGACTGGTGCTGATGACCGTGATCGGCATGGGGTTGTTCATCCACTGGATGATCCCGGCCATGCCGCTGGCCGTCGCCTTCGCGCTGGCGGCGGTGGTATCGCCGACCGATCCGATCGCGGTATCCGCCATCGCCGCGCGCGTGCCGATCCCCAAGCGGATGATGCACATTCTCGAAGGAGAATCGCTGCTGAACGATGCGTCGGGCCTGGTTTGCCTGCGTTTCGCTGTCGCCGCCGCGCTGACCGGGACTTTCTCCGCCGGGGCGGCCACGCTCAATTTCCTGTGGGTCGCGGGTGGGGGGCTTGCCATCGGCGTCGCCGTGACGCTGGTCGTGACGCGCGCCAAGGCTTGGGTCACGAAGCGCTGGGGGGAGGATAGCGGTTCGCAGATCCTCGTCAGCCTGCTCATCCCCTTCGGTTCCTATCTGGTGGCGGAGCATGTCCATGCGTCGGGTATCCTCGCGGCGGTAAGCGCGGGCGTGACCATGACCTTCGCCGAAATCTCCCGTCAGGCGATGGCGGTGACGCGAATGCGCCGCAATTCGGTGTGGGATACGATTCAGTTTTCGCTGAACGGCATTATTTTCGTGCTGCTGGGCGAGCAATTGCCGGCGATCCTGGCGGGCGCCAAGCAGACCGTCGCCGTCACCGGGCATAGCCAGCCCTGGTGGCTCGCCATCTATATTGTTGCGATCGTCGCGGGTCTTGCGGCGCTGCGCTTCCTGTGGGTTTGGGCGTCGCTGAAGCTGACCATCCTGCGCAGGCGGCAGAAGGATGTGCCGATCCACAGCACCGACTGGCGGCTGATCGCGGCCATGTCCTTCGCCGGCGTGCGCGGTGCGATCACCCTGGCCGGTGTGCTTACCATCCCGTTGGTGCTGAATGATGGCACGCCTTTTCCGGCGCGTGATCTGGCGATCTTTCTGGCGGCTGGCGTCATCATCGCCTCGCTGGTTCTGGCCAGCATCGCTTTGCCGGTCCTGCTCAAGGGGCTGACCATGCCGCCCGAACCGTCGAAGCAGGCGGAGGAGGATCAGGCGCGGATCGCCACTGCGGAGGCCGCAATCCAGGCGATCGAGCGGCACCAGCATGCGCTGGCCGAAGATCGGGGCGATGCCGATCTTTACGCGACCACGGGTGCGCGCGCGATGGATTTCTATCGCGAGCGCATTGAGGGGCTGAGCGAGGGGCAGGCGGTGCAGATGCGTTTGCAGGACAGGCTCTTCAGCGAGTTCCGTCTGATTGGCGTGAAGGCTGAACGCGCGGCGATCGCCCAACTCGTCCGGGGGCGCCGGATCGGCAGCGAAACCGCGCGCAAGATGACCCGCGAACTCGACCTGGCAGAAGCCCGGCATCAGGGATGATGCCGGGGGCGGGTTAAGCCTCGATCGCTCGCTCCTGCCGCGCGACGACGGCCGTGACGGTGAGGTTTGCGCTGGCGCTTGCGACCGTGCGGGTCATGTCGAGCAGCCGGTCGAAGGGCAGGACGAAGCCCACGACCAGCGCCGTCTGTTCCGGCGAGACACCCACGGCCGAGAGTACGGCGGCCAGCATGAAGAGCGAGGCAGACGGGATCGGTGCCGTGCCAAAGGCAGCGAGCGATCCGGTCAGCAGCATGATCGCCAGCATCGTTGGATCGGGATGCACGCCCAGCGCCTGAAGGCTGAATATGCTGAGGAGGCCAACATACATGGCGGTCCCGTCCTTGCCGATGCTGGCGCCGATCGGCAGCACGGTGGAGGCGACGGCCGGTTCGATCCGCAACTCCTCCAGCGCAATGCGCAGCGCGACCGGCAGGGTCGCCGCCGAGGAAGCGGTGGAGAAGGCGACCAGCAGCGGGTCGATCGCCGCGCGGAAGAAACGGCGGACCGAGAGGCGTGCGACCAATTTGATGAGCGGCAGATGGACGATCAGCATCTGCGCAACCACGCCCAGCAGCACGCAGAGCGCCAGCCAGCCGATATTGGTGAAGACCGCGACGCCATTGTCCGCGACTGCCTTGGCGATCAGCGCGAGCACGCCGAAGGGCGTGATTTCCATGACGATGCGGACGAGATGGAACAGCACGCGGCTGGCCGATTGCAGCATGGCCGCCATCGGTCGGCCTTCCTCCCCGGCGAGGATGACGCCGAAGCCGAACAGCATGGCGAAGAAGATGATCGCCAGCATGTCGCCTTCGGCGAGCGACTGGACGATGTTGACCGGGACGATGCCGATCAGCTGGTCGTGCAGTGACTTGGCCTCGCCCAGCGCATGCGGCACCGCTTTGCCGAGCGCCGCGCCGGTGCCGGGGCCGACCAGCAAGCCGAGCGCCATGCCGACCGAAACGGCACAGGCGGTGGTGAAGGCGAAGAGGAGGACGGTGCGCCCGCCGACCGACCCCAGCCGGCGCGGATCGGCCAGCGCCGTCACGCCCGAGGCGATCGACACGAAGACGATCGGGACGACCAGCATGCGGATCAGCCGGACGAACAATTCGCCGACAAAGGCGATCCAGGGCGCTGCGGCGGGCCAGAAGAGGCCGAGCGCGACGCCGAGGACCAGCCCGGCCAGGACGCGCTGCCATAATGGGATGGCGAACCAGCGACGAGCGAGCGCTGTCATCGGAGGGCTACAGTCCGCCCCAGAAGCCCGGCTGCGGCGGCAGCAGGTGGCCGCGATCGCCGGTCACGCCGCCCTCGCGATCGGCTGAAAGCCAGAGCGGCCCGTCGAGATCGACGAAGGCGCTGCCCGCCGCGATCGCCCAGGCGGGCGCGATCGAGAGGGAGGAGCAGATCATGCAGCCGGTCATGACGCCAAGGCCACGCGCACGGGCGGCTTCGGCAAGGTCGAGCGCGGCGGTGAGGCCGCCCGCCTTGTCGAGCTTGATATTCACCACGCCATAGCCGTCCGGCAGGCTGTCGAGGTCGGCGGCGACATGGACAGATTCGTCGGCGGCGATCAGGATCGAGGATTTGAAGCCATTGAGGTCGCCATCCTCATGCGCGGGCAGCGGCTGTTCCAGCAGGTCGATGCGCAATTCCTGCATCAGACGCTGAAGGTCGCTGACCTCCGCGATCGTCCAGCTCTCATTGGGATCGACGATCATGCGCGGCCTTGGCGCGGCGGTGCGGACGGCGCGGAGCTGGGCGGCGGGATCGTTGCGGTCGACCTTCACCTTGATGAGGGGCACGTCGGCCAGCGCGGCGGCGGCCAGTCCCATGGCGTCGGGCGTGTCGAGGCCGACGGTCATGGCGGTGGCGATCGGACGCAGCGGCTTTTCGAGGCCGAGGGCAGTCGCGATATCGCTGCCCGCCAGCTTGAGTTCCAGATCCCAGAGCGCGCAGTCGACCGCATTGCGCGCCGCGCCCGCCGGCAGGATTTCGAGCAGGCCGCGACGGTCGATGCCGTTTTCCAGCGCCGCCCGCACCGCTTCGATCTCGGCGATGCTGGTATCGAGGCTCTCGCCATAGCGCGGGTAGGGGACGCATTCGCCCCGACCGACGACGCCACTTTCAGAAATAGTGACGGTGACGACCTCCGCAGCGGTTTTGACGCCGCGCGAGATGCGGAAGGGCGTGGCGAGAGGGAAAGTCTCCCCCAGGGCGGTCAGCGTGCGGCGCATGGGATTCAGGCATTCTCCGTGACGGGTGCGGCTGTCGCGGCTTCGCTTTCCAGCAGCCGGTCGAGGATCGCCTCCACACCCATGCGATAGGGATCGGAACAGGGCAAGCCGAACTCTTCGGCCGTGCGGGCGCACAGCGCAATGGCGTCCTCTTCACTCATGGCCGAGGTGTTGAGCGCAATGCCGACGACGCGGACGTTCGGATTGGTGAGCCGCGCGGTGCGCAGGTTCGCTTCCAGACATTCGGCCAGGCCCGGCGGGGTGTAGTGCGGCAGGCCGCGCATGCTCTGGCGCATCGGGTCATGGCAGAGGACCAGCGCGTCGGGCTGCGCGCCGTGGAGCAGGCCCGTCGACACGCCCGCGAAAGAAGGGTGGAAGAGCGAACCCTGCCCTTCGATCAGATCCCAGCCGCCATCATGGCGATCGGGCGAAATCTGCTCGATCGCGCCGGAGATGAAGTCCGCCACCACCGCGTCGAGCGGCACGCCGTCGCCCGCGATCAATATGCCGGTCTGGCCGGTGGCGCGGAAATCGGCGGGCACGCCACGCGCCGCGAGCGCACGGGCAAGACAGAGCGTTGTATACATCTTGCCCACCGAACAGTCGGTGCCGACGGTGAGAAGGCGCTGGCCCAGACGCTTCTTGCCATTGCCGACCGGAATGTCGGGGCGTGGATCGCGGACATCGTGGAGCGAGCGACCGAGGCGCGCGGCAGCTTCGACCAGACGCGGTTCGTCCTTCAGCCGTTGATGCAGGCCCGATGCGATGTCGAGGCCGGCTTCCATCGCCGCGAGGGCATCGCGCACCAGATCCTCGCCCAGCTTGCCACCGGCGTTGGCGATGCCCAGCACCAGCGTTCGGGCGCCGGCTGCATGAGCGGCGGCGAAGTCCATGCGGGGCAAGTTCAGGGTCAGGCCGCAATCGTCGTGGCGAAACTCGCCCACACAAATGTCCGGGCGGAATACCGCAAGGCCACGAGACGTCTTGATGCCGATCTCATCATTGCTGTGGCCGAGATAGAGGAGATAGGGCGTGGCGATCATGGCGTTTCCGAACCTGTGCTGATGGGGTGTCCGCTTTATCGCGCCGAACGGATCAGCCCCAATAGCAAGGCCCACATAGGCTATAGCCTGACGCTATAGGCTCTCGATCACCTCCGACAGGAGGTCGAGAAATTCGGATGCGGTCTTCGACGGCGGCCGGTTCTGGAGATAGACGGCGTTGATGTCGAAAGTGATGGCAGGCTGGAGCGGCCGGCTCGACAGACCCTGAGTTGTGGAGGCGTGGGCGGTGAAATTGTCGACGATCGCCATGCCTACTCCCGCGCGAACCAGGGCGGCGGCAATATAATAGGTGCGGGCCGAGACGACCTCGTCCAGTTCGACGTCGAGGCGGTTGAGTTCGCTGGAGAGGACGCGGCCGATCGGCCCGCTCTGGATCGGGCTGATACACTTGTGGTCGCGCAGTTCTTCCAGATGGAGGCGGCTGGGCGCGTCGGGCATATCCTCCTCACGGTAGAGGACGACCAGTTCGCCCTCGCCGATTACCTGATGAGCGACGGGGGCGGACAGGGGTACTTCGAAGCTGATCGCGATGTCGGTTTCGCGCTCGTAAAGTTTGCGCACCATTTCATCATGATGCAGCGTTTGGAGGTCGAACATGATGTCTTCATGCCCGCGCAGGAAGCGGGCGACCGCGTCGGGAATGGCGCCAAGGCCAAGCGACGGCAACGCGGAGACGCGGAGCAGCGCGCCGCGTCCGTGGCGCATATTCTGCGCCGCCTGACGCAGCGAGCGGACCCGATCCTGAATGTCGGAGACTTCAGCAAAGAGGGTGCGCGCGTCCTGGGTCGGGATCAGCCGGCCCTTGGCCCGCTCGAACAGGGGCAGGCCGATCGAGCGTTCGGCATGGCGCAGCACCTTGGTCACGGCAGGCTGCGACACGTTGAGCGCGCGGGCGGCGGCGCTGACCGTGCCATGCAGATAGACGGCGTGGAAAATTTCGATCTGGCGCAGGTTCATAGGCGTTATCCCCTCTGGCTGCGGCCCGTCCTTGGGATCAACGACAGCGGCGCGTCGAACCGCTATGACATCCGGTTATAGGCCGTGCAACAGGCCGCACTGGACGGCTGCGACATATCGGGGCCATGTTGCCGGTAAGGCTCAGCTTTCAAGGACCAAATGCCCATGCCGTCTTCCTCCGCTTCGCGTCGTGTTCGGTCCCTGCTGCTGGCGGGCGGCCTTGTTGCCATAGCGGCGATCGGGAAGGCGGCGCCGGCGGAGAAGGCGGATGTCCTGATCAAGGGGGGGGCAATCTATGATGGCGGGACGGGGCAGCCCTATGTGGGCGACGTCGCGCTGAAGGGGGACCGGATCGTCTATGTCGGCCGACCGAAGAATGTTGAGGCGAAGCAGGTGATCGAGGCCAAGGGGATGATCGTTGCGCCGGGCTTCATCGACGCCCATACCCATGCCGACAGCTTCATTCGTTCGCCTGACAAGGCGATCCGGGTCAATGCCGCCTGGCTGGATCAGGGGGTCAGTACCGTCATGATCGGCGTCGATGGCTATGGCACGCCCGATGTCGGCGCGGATGCGGCCAGGCTCCAGGCATCAGGGATCGGCACCAATATCGTACCCCTTATCGGCTTCGGGGCGGTGCGCGAGCGGGTGCTGGGCAAGGATGCGCGGGAACCCAAGGCGCAGGAATTGGGCGCGATGCGGGCTTTGGTGGCCAAGGGCATGTGCGAGGGGGCGACCGGTTTTTCGGCCGGACTGTTCTATCCGCCGCAGAGCTTCGCCAAGACCGAGGAGGTGGTCGTTGTCGCGCGCGAGGCGGCAATGCGGGATGGCATCTACGACACCCACCAGAGGGACGAGTCCAGCTATAATATCGGTCTGCTGGGATCGGTGAAGGAAGCGATCGCAATCGGCAAGGATTCGGGCATGCCGGTGCATTTCGCGCATCTCAAGGCGCTGGGCGTCGATGTGCAGGGGCAGGCGCCCGCCGTCATTGCGGAGATCGAGGCAGCCCGAAAGGCGGGGCAGGATGTGACCGCCGACCAATATCCCTGGCTGGCGTCGGGATCGAGCCTGGACGCGTCGCTCCTGCCCGGATGGGCGGTGGACGGCGGCGGTGGTGCGCTGGTCAAGCGGCTGGACGATCCGGCGCAACTGGCGAAGATCCGCGACGAGATGCAGAACAATATGCGCCGGCGCGGCGGGGCGAAGGCGCTGCTGCTGATCGCGCAGGATTTTCCCTGGACCGGCAAGACGCTGGAGCAGGTGGCGACCGAGTGGAAGCTCGATCCGCGCGATGCGGCGCTGCGCATCATCCGCCAGAGTATCGAAACGAAGGTGCCGGGCAAGAAGGGCAAGGGCACGGCGGTCGCGTCCTTCAACATGGCGCAGGCCGATGTCGACCTGATCATGAAGCAGCCATGGGTCGTGACGTCGTCGGATGGGTCGGACGGTCATCCGCGCATGTTCGCGACCTTTCCGGAAAAATATGTCCAATATGTGCGCGATCGGAAGGTTATCAGCCTTCAGACCTTCGTGCGCCAGTCGACGGGGCTGACGGCGGACATCTACAAGCTGGACCATCGCGGCTATCTGAAGCCCGGCTATTATGCCGATGTGGTGGTGATCGATCCGGCCAAATATGCGCCGCGCGCCGACTATGTCCATCCGCGCGAGTTGAGCGTGGGCGTGGCGAAGCTGTACGTGAACGGGGCGCTGGCGGTGAGCGACAGCCGGACGACAGGGGCGACGGCCGGGCGGGCGCTGCTGCGGCCCAAGCCGAACAACTGTTCCTGAACGGCGAAATAGGAGATGGCGGGCTTAACTTCGCACATTTCCTGCTGGTTGTGGAATTATCAGTTAGTATCTGGTAATTTTATTACAAGTTTTCCCATTGGGGCTGGCGGCGTGACAAGGCCGGCGGCCTCTTTTTACATCAGACCGTGCCAATAGGACAGCGACACAATTTTCCTATTGGATTTCCAGCATTTCGCTGCCTTATCCAACATTAACTCCGATTTCCGGTATTTTCATACCCCGTTCGCAACGATTATGTGCGAGAAGAATCGAGCGATATTCATAAAAATAACGGTTGGGGGAGCGTGAAAAGGCGATTCGTCTATTCATGACGATTTATGAGAATTTAGGAGGCAATCATGCATGTTCGCCGACTAACACTATCGCTTATTTGCTTTTCTCTCTCCATCTTGCCGATTTCCGCGTCCGCAGCGGAAAAGAAACTGCCGGCTTTGGGTGCCGACCCTGCGCGGATTTCCATTTCCGGCCTGTCGTCCGCCGCCTTCATGGCGGTGCAATATGACGTCGCCTTTTCCGCCAGCACCATCGGCGTCGGGGTGGTGGCCGGCGGTCCCTATAATTGTGTTTATGTGAATGTCGGTGGCATCTGATCTTCTTGGATCATACCGTTTAAAGAAGGCTCAGATGACGTCTAAAAAGTGTTTTATTTCAATATATTGATTTGATAATTCGTTCTTGGAAAAGCTCTGATCGTCGGATGCGGTTTCGAGGGCATTTGTTGACAAAATGTTGAGCAAACGGGCTATTCAAATCTGCACATCTCCTCAGCTGATGAGGATGAGCAATGTTGAGTAACGAGATTATCGTTCGGCTGGCTGGTCGGGGGCGTAATGTCCGACGCTCGGACGGAGGCGGGCTTTTCGTTAACGTCACCTCTGGTGGGAAGGTGACTTGGTATCTGTCATATCGCCACAAAGGTAAGCAAAAAACGGTATCGGGGGGTAGTTACCCCGAAATAAGTGTCGATATGGCTCGAGTGTGGCGAGAAGAACTAAAAAGAAAGATTAAGCAAGGCCTCGATCCCTCTGCCTTCAATGCCTTATTAAAAACGCAGGACTATGTCTTTACTACCTTCGAAGAGTTGGCTCGGGAATGGATGGAAAAGAAAAGTTACGACTGGGATAGGCGGGTTTATAGCAGAATAGAAGTTGTGCTTAAAAATAGTGTTTTTCCATATATAGGTAATATCAGCGTTAGAGATATTGGGTCGAATGAGGTGTTAGATGTGCTTAAGCGCGTCGAGCAACGTGGAAATCAAGTGCTCCCTCTTGTGATTAGAGGATATATTAATGGTATTTTCAGGACCGGAATGCCAGACGGAAGGGTGCTTGCAAATCCGTGTGTCGATCTGGATGTAGCGATGCGTAAGCGTCTTCGCGTGAAGAATTTCTCAGCTTTGCCCGCAAAGGACTTCCCTGCTTTCTATGCGGCTTTGAATGCTGACAGCGGCGCGCGACTTGTACATCTTGCTCTCAGGTGGACCATACTGACAATGGTTCGATCAAACGAGACTCGATATGCGCGATGGGATGAATTTGAAGGCTTAAGTGGGCCGGATCCAATTTGGCGAATTCCAGGAAATCGTATGAAAGGAAGGAGGGAGCACATATTTCCTCTGCCTCCTCAAGCAATCAAATTGCTCCGCGAAATTAAATATTTAAACATCATTGGTACGTCCGTTCGAGAGGCTAGCGGGATATATTTATTTCCGACTTCAAGAAATTAGAGTCAAAGTTGTCTTGCAAAATTCAATGATATTTTTATTAAAAAGACTTAATATTGGAAATGCAACTGTCCATGGGTTTCGATCTGTGGCAAGTTCTGTTCTTAATGAAGTTGGATTGTTTAATTCAGATTGGATAGAACTTCAATTAGAACATTGTGAAAAATGGGTAAGGTCAGTATACAACAAGGAAAGATATATATCGCAGCGTCGATCAATGCTTTATTGATGGTCGGACTATCTTGATAAAGCAGAGTATGATTCAGGAAAGTTCGAACACCTGTTCGACAAAGAGTCATTGAGAGTGCCGCCCACTGACTGGTTTCAATCCGATTGGTAATCGGCTGGAGACGTCATCCAGGAATTAATTTGTGATAGGCGCCAAGCAAACGCTCTGGCGCCTATCTTCACAGGTGAAGGAAATGCGCCGATCTGGACATCTCGATAGATTGCGGCCTTTGACTTGCCGGTTTTGCTGATCACCTCGCTGAGCCGAAGGAATTTTTCATTTACATCAATCGTACAAACCAACTCCTTAAGTCGGTCTGCCCGCAGCGCAGATCATGCCTCTGGTGCACAGCGAATTCAAGAGAGATCGAAGCAGCACAGCTAAGCAATGTTGATTACGGTATGGTCCGTGAAGTGCTCCCCAAAGTTCCTCCGCTCATAAGTAGAGTCCGGGTTTGTCATGGTGCCCATCTGGGCGGGGTTGCACAAGCCGCCTGGCAGCATCGGCGGGTGTCAGCCCGCCTATCCCGCTATGCGGACGCACATGGTTGTAATCATCGCGCCAGTTGCTCAGCACTGAGCGGGCATGGCTGAGCGACGCGAACAGCGTCTCGTTCAGGCATTCATCACGCAAGCGCCCATTAGGTGTTTAGTCCCGGCCTTTGATGGTGCATTGTTCAGCCAGGAACGGAAGGATGCACTATGGGCCAGATTCTTCACGGGAGCGCCCGCACGACAGCGGCAGTCCGTCGAGCGATACAACATAGTCAAGAGAGCTTGAGGGTTCTGGCCAAGCGCTACGGCATCAACCAGAAGACCGTCGCCAAATGGAAGAAGCGTACGGCAACCCAAGACCTGCCGACAGGCCCGAAGGATGTTCATTCGACGATATTGAGCATTGAGGATGAAGCGATCATCGTCGCCATTCGCAAGCATACGCTGCTGCCGCTGGACGACTGCCTCTATGCCTTGCAGGCCACGATCCCACACCTGACCCGCTCATCCCTGCATCGCTGCTTGCAACGGCACGGCATCAGCCGCCTACCCGAGGTGACGGGCGACAAGGAGCCCAAGCGTGTGAATAAGCCTGCAATGTTGACCCCGGTTTGGAGTGGGCCCCTGGGGTTGGACAGGTATCAGGCCGCGGATTTGACCATAGTTTTGGCGTGTAACTCCTCAAAGTGCACCGGGCTCAAATAGCCCAGAGCGGAATGCAGTCGGCGTTGATTGTAGACGCGGTCGATGAAGGGTGGAAGATGGGTGGCGACATCATCGAAAGTCTCGAACGCCATCGGATAGACCGCCTCGACCTTGAGCGTTTTCATGAAGCTTTCCGCCTTGGCGTTATCGTAAGGATTTCCCGCGCCGGCTCATCGATCCGCTAATGCCATTGGCTGCCAGTAGCGCACGGTAGGAAGCGGCTGCGTACTGGGATCCACGCTCCGAATGATGAATGAGGCCCGGTGAGGGCTGCCGACTTGCGATAGCAGTTTCAAGCGCGGCAATGGCGAGGCGGGCATCCATCGACCGACCGATGGCATAGCCAACCACTCGCCTTGACCATGCGTCGAGGATGATCGCCACATAAGCAAAGCCACTCGCGATCGCGACATAGGTCACGTCTGCAACCCAGAGCTGATCCGCACCTGTCAGAGCGACGTGCTTCGCCAGGTCCGGGAAGATCGGCAGATCGTGATCACTGTCAGTCGTTGTGACATATCTCCGCCGTCTCCGCGGCTGAAGGCTGTGTTCGCGCATCAAACGCTTGATGCGCTTATGATTTGCGCAGATGCCCTGGTACTGAAGGGCCGCCCGTACGCGCCGCCAGCCATAAGCCTCAAATTCATCGCAGATCGCCATGATTGCGGCCAACAGATGGGCTTCGTCAACCCGCTTCACCCGCCCATGATAATAGGTTGATCGTGCGATACCCATCAGTCTGCACCCCTGGGAGACGGAGATGCCAAGGGGCCGGTGATGACGGATGTAGTCCCGTTTCTCGTCCGCGGTGCGCTTTGCAGAGCCCCCTTTAGAAACTCCAGTTCGAGGGCCTGCTTGCCGACCAGGCGTTCCAGCGCGGCGATGCGGGCCTCATACTGCTGGATGAGATCAGCCGCTTGCGCGTCATCGTCGAACTCGCCCGCCTCATACTTCTCAATCCAGACCCTTATCAATTGGCGAGAAACGTCATGACGCTTGGCCAGCCCATGCAATGTTTCGCCGCCCAGATATTCCTGAACGACCTGACGTTTGAACTCCATGCTGTGAGAACGGTGTCGCATTGGCTTTTCTCCAAAAGCCAAACCCACGGTCAATCAATATGGTCCCACCTGTCCGACCCCCAGGGGCCCACTCCAATAAGGGGTGAATATCCCGCGCCGATTGACAGTCAGACCGGCTATTGCCGGCGAAACGCTCGATCTCCGGGAAATACAGCGGCAGGTAATGGGTCAGGATCCGATGCCAGGTCTGGGTCTTCGCCTTCGATATGGCTTCATGCGTCTTCGACATCTCCTGCAGATCGTTGATACCGGCTGCCAGCGGATCGACATAGCGCTGGGTCGCGCCGATCCTCAGCATGGGCAGGATCACTTGCGCGTCCTTGGAATCGTACTTGTCCCAGCCATTGTGCAGCGCTTCGCTCGTCTGGGCCAGGGCGACCGACGAGATTAGGCGCAACTCAAACCCGGCGGACAGCAATCGATACGCCAGCGTGCGGTGATAGTTGCCAGTCGCTTCGAATCCGACAATCACGGGCTTGCCAATGATGGTCAGATCGTCGGCCAGGCGATCATAATCCGCCTTCGTCGCCGTCACTGTCATGCGGCGCCGGCGGCCACCCTCCGGTCGTTCAAGCAGAACTTCCTGGCGGTGCTTGGACATATCGATGGCTACCAGCACGGCGTTGGCGGGAGTAGAACTGCGCTTCGTCATGATCGGTCAGTCTCCAAAGGGTTGAGTCGACAACTTCACTTTAGAGACCTGCTGGCCGGTCATGGCCGCCTTGATGAAGTCTGCGGGCGCTACGCGCCCTTGCCTCCATCAAGGCAATCCGGCCTCAAATAAGCCGGTTCCCAATGTGCTATGGCGCCGAATTTATCGCCAATGCCGTCCAGCAATGGCTGCGGCAGATCGGCGTGAAGACGCTCTACATCACGCCGGGGTCACCATGGGAGAATGGCTATAACGAAAGCTTCAACGGGTCGCTTCGCGACGAACTGCTCAATGGCGAGATCTTCTACAGCCTCGCCGAGGCCAGGGTGCTGATCGAAGCCTGGCGGCGGCATTACAACACCGTCTGCCCACATAGCAGCCTGGGATACCGACCACCGGCACCAGAAACGGCGACACCGCCATATCCGGACGGAGTTGGAGCGAAGCGGAGCCGGAGGCCGGATATGGCGGCGATGGGATTAATCCATCTGTGGACGCCCCGATTAACGCAAGTGGTATTTGGAGGTAGGCACGTAGTCGGATGCTGCCATCTGTCCGGCCTCTGATGCAGCGATGATGGCTGCGGGCCCGTATGGGAGTTCGCGGACCGGAACCACATCACTAACGCGTGCTGATGAAGCACGGTGGATTAACCTGGTTCTTCCGATCCCGTCTCGCCGACTGTTGTGCCATACCCTCCTTCGACCGACTACGTTCCGACGACCTCTGGCCCGCCTTGGCTTACGCCGTGGCTGCGACCGGAGCTTTGTAAACTTCATCCTTCGTCAGCAGCGCCCAGACGATCCGTGCCGTCTTGTTCGCCAGCGCAACCGTCACCAGCATGCGTGGCTTGCGCGCCAGCATCTGCTCGAGCCACGAGCCTTTCGCCGCCCCGCGCTTGCTCGCCTGTAGCACTACCGCGCTACTGCCAATAATCAGCAACCTTCGCAGCGTGCGCTCGCCCATTTTCGAGATAGATCCCAGCTTCTGTTTCCCACCAGTTGAGTGCTGACGAGGGGTGAGGCCGACCCAAGCGGCGAAGTCACGCCCCTTGGCGAATGTTTCTGACGGCGGCGCAAGCGCGGTGATCGCCGTTGCCGTGATCGGTCCGATTCCTGGGATCGTCATCAGGCGGCGCGCGACTGCATCCTCGCGAGAGCGCCGGACTATCTCTTTGTCGAGTAGCGCGATCTGCCGGTCAAGCGTTGCCAGAGTATCAAGCAACACCATACACACCGACCGCACCCCTTCGGGCACCGCTGACCGATCGGAGACCAGCGCCCTGAGCGCTTCCAGATGCGCCAAGCCCTTGGGTGCGATCCAACCATATTCTGTCATGTGCCCGCGCAGGGCATTGCCGATCTGGGTGCGCTGGCGGACCAGCAGATCACGCGCCCGGAACACCATCGCGGCTGCCTGCTGTTCCTCAGTTTTCACCGGCACGAACCGCATGCTCGGACGCTGTGCTGCCTCACAGATCGCCTCAGCATCAGCCACATCGTTCTTTTGGCGCTTCACAAAGGGCTTCACATACGCCGGAGCGATCAACCGCACATCATGACCGAGCTTGAGCAACTCGCGCGCCCAATGATGGGCTCCGCCGCACGCCTCCAACACAATTAGGCAACGTGGATGAGCGGAAAAGAAGGGCAACAACTTCGAACGCGTGATCTTCTTGCGCAAAATCGCATGGCCTGACGCATCTACCCCATGCGCCTGAAAAACATGCTTGGCGATATCCAACCCGATTATGCTAACTTCCGACATGGACGCCTCCCTAAAGTGGTGTTCAACACCTCCACTGTGGCACATCGATGCCGTCGGGGGGCGTCCACCCCATCACTAA
>NZ_QJQX01000066.1 GCF_013393185.1 Sphingobium lactosutens
TTAATCCATCTGTGGACGCCCCGATTAACGCAAGTGGTATTTGGAGGTAGGCACGTAGTCGGATGCTGCCATCTGTCCGGCCTCTGATGCAGCGATGATGGCTGCGGGCCCGTATGGGAGTTCGCGGACCGGAACCACATCACTAACGCGTGCTGATGAAGCACGGTGGATTAACCTGGTTCTTCCGATCCCGTCTCGCCGACTGTTGTGCCATACCCTCCTTCGACCGACTACGTTCCGACGACCTCTGGCCCGCCTTGGCTTACGCCGTGGCTGCGACCGGAGCTTTGTAAACTTCATCCTTCGTCAGCAGCGCCCAGACGATCCGTGCCGTCTTGTTCGCCAGCGCAACCGTCACCAGCATGCGTGGCTTGCGCGCCAGCATCTGCTCGAGCCACGAGCCTTTCGCCGCCCCGCGCTTGCTCGCCTGTAGCACTACCGCGCTACTGCCAATAATCAGCAACCTTCGCAGCGTGCGCTCGCCCATTTTCGAGATAGATCCCAGCTTCTGTTTCCCACCAGTTGAGTGCTGACGAGGGGTGAGGCCGACCCAAGCGGCGAAGTCACGCCCCTTGGCGAATGTTTCTGACGGCGGCGCAAGCGCGGTGATCGCCGTTGCCGTGATCGGTCCGATTCCTGGGATCGTCATCAGGCGGCGCGCGACTGCATCCTCGCGAGAGCGCCGGACTATCTCTTTGTCGAGTAGCGCGATCTGCCGGTCAAGCGTTGCCAGAGTATCAAGCAACACCATACACACCGACCGCACCCCTTCGGGCACCGCTGACCGATCGGAGACCAGCGCCCTGAGCGCTTCCAGATGCGCCAAGCCCTTGGGTGCGATCCAACCATATTCTGTCATGTGCCCGCGCAGGGCATTGCCGATCTGGGTGCGCTGGCGGACCAGCAGATCACGCGCCCGGAACACCATCGCGGCTGCCTGCTGTTCCTCAGTTTTCACCGGCACGAACCGCATGCTCGGACGCTGTGCTGCCTCACAGATCGCCTCAGCATCAGCCACATCGTTCTTTTGGCGCTTCACAAAGGGCTTCACATACGCCGGAGCGATCAACCGCACATCATGACCGAGCTTGAGCAACTCGCGCGCCCAATGATGGGCTCCGCCGCACGCCTCCAACACAATTAGGCAACGTGGATGAGCGGAAAAGAAGGGCAACAACTTCGAACGCGTGATCTTCTTGCGCAAAATCGCATGGCCTGACGCATCTACCCCATGCGCCTGAAAAACATGCTTGGCGATATCCAACCCGATTATGCTAACTTCCGACATGGACGCCTCCCTAAAGTGGTGTTCAACACCTCCACTGTGGCACATCGATGCCGTCGGGGGGCGTCCACCCCATCACTAACAAACCAATCGGTCCACTCGGTGGGGGCAGATCAGTGGCGACTGACAAGCCCGTTGAGGCATTGGGTGTGACGACGGTTGTGAATCCAGTTTACAGCGGATTGAATCGCCCTGGGTCGACGAGAGGTTCTCGTTATGCAAGAGGAGCCTGCTGCTTGTCCAAGCTGGGTCGCTGCGCCATCAACGGTTGGACGGATTTACGATCCTCTGGGATTCCCTGCACGAGCAGAAGCGCTTGCTCGCTCCTCGTCCGCCAGGGTTCGCCATCGTTTCACAAGGTCGCGGCGACGCCCGGGATAACGTTCCTCGATCACCTTAATCCGCTCGATGCGGTCTGCTCGGAACGTTCGGAAATCCTCACGAAGCTCGCACCAGCCCGCAACGAATAGCTTTGCTTCGACGAAGCCCAACATGATCGGCCAGATGACGCGCAGCGTCTCCTCGCCCGCTGGGCCACGATAGGCAAGTTGAAGTTTGAATTGGTCACGCATGGCCTGGCGCATGATCCGCAAATCCACGGCGGGGGTCTCGGGCCGGTTGCGGCCGACATGGAAGAGGTTGTCTGCCAGCAGGGGCCGCAATTCCAATGGAAGCACCGAACCAATCTTCGCGATCGCATTTTAGGCAGCATAGGCGAGGCCATCATCAGTCTGATGGCTCACCCATTGCGCGCCAAGCGCTAGGGCATGGAGTTCATCCTGCGAGAACATGAGCGGCGGAAGCAAGAAGCCGGGCTTCAGCACATAGCCGAAGCCCGGTTCTCCTTCTATGTCCGCGCCCATGCCTTGAAGGGTCGCGATGTCGCGGTAAATGGTTCGTAGGGAAACACCGGCCTCGCGCGCGAGATCTCTCCCCGGCACTGGACCATTGTGGCGACGTAAGATCTGCATCACGTCGAAAAGTCGATCACTCTTGGACATGGGCCATTATACCGCAGATGCGAGATTTTGGCAGTAACATGTCTGGCTCATCGGCATGAGACGCTTGCCATGTAACTGATGGTTTTTGAAGCGCGATGACGAGCGGAATTGCGTCGGCGAGCCCGAAGGCCTGCTGACGACTGATCGGAGCAACCCTTCGCAAATCGCGATGAAAAGGGTATCGAGATGCTTAGCGGTGCCCAAATGCGCTTTTGTCGAAGACCGCCTTGAGGCCGACGATCTGTCCGTTTTCCACTGTGAAATGCTTAGCAGACAACACGCGAGGGACGGGCTGGGTGTGGGTATAGTACATGAGGATTGCGTTGGTTTCGTCGCCGAACGACGCAATCAGTGTTGCCCCTTGGAGGATGTGGGCAAATTCTGATTCCGATTTGTGCAGAGCTTCGCTGCCCTCAATGAGACCAAAGGGTGTCTCGGAGGCTACGCCGGCTGCGATGACATTCATCGCCGCCGCATGATCGCGGTTTCTCCAAGCGTCATAGTAAACCATGGCGACTTCCAGTGCGGGGCTGTTTGTATTGCGCATCATCTTTCTCCTTTGTGAGTGGAACAAGACGGCTTTAGCGTAAGACCGTATGTCCGCTCTTTGGCTGAGGGTGGCTCGCCCTACACTGTGGTGGCGAGGGTTGCTCGGAGTGGCCGAGCCGATCCTCATCGCAGGAGGACGAGCCGTGGAGCATTCTACAGAAGTTTTCGTCGGAATGGATGTGGCAAAGACGCGGAACGCGATTGCGGTCGCGGATGGCGAGCGCGGAGGCGAGGTGCGGTTCCTCGGAGAAGTCGACGCCTCTCCTGAGGCAATGCGACGGGTGGTCCAGCGGATCACCGCAAGGCACGAACGTGTCCATTTCTGCTACGAAGCCGGGCCGACCGGCTATGGCCTCCACCGGTTGATCACATCCATGGGCTATCCTTGCGACGTCGTCGCACCTTCACTGATACCGAGGCGACCGGGCGACAGGGTGAAAACCAACAGGCGCGACGCGGTCGGCTTGGCGAAGCTCTTGCGCGCCGGGGAGTTGACGCCGGTGTGGGTTCCCGATGAAGGACATGAAGCCATGCGCGATCTGGTCCGGGCACGCGCTGCGGCGGTCGAGACCCAGCGCGTGCACCGACAACAGGTGAACGCGTTCATGCTGAAGCACGGGCGCATCTTTCCGCGCAAAACGACATGGGGCGCACGCCATCTCCGTTGGCTGCAAGAGCAGCGGTTCGATCATCCCGCTCACCAAATCGCACTGCAGGAACTTGTGGATGCGGTTCGCACGTCCAGGGAGCGTATTGTTCGCATCGAAGCGGCGATCGAAGAGTTCTTGCCCAGTTGGTCACTGGCGCCGGTCGTTCGCGCGCTCCAGGCCCTAAGAGGCGTAGAGCTTGTCGTCGCTGTCACCTTCGTCACCGAGATTGGGCGATGTGCGTCGGTTCGACAGTCCGCGCCAGTTGATGGGATATTTGGGCTTAGTGCCGAGCGAGCGTTCGACTGGCGACGCGATCCGGCGTGGCGGGATCACCAAGGCCGGCAATGGAAGAGTCCGACACATGCTGGTGGAAAGCGCCTGGACTTACCGTCACCCGCCCCGAGTGGGTAAGAATAAACTGTACCGTCTGGAGCAGACCACACCCAAAGTGCGAGAGATCGCATGGAAGGCGCAGAGCCGGTTGACGGCTCGCTATCGAACGCTCAGCGCGAAGGGCAAGAAGACCACGGTGGTGTGCGCGGCGATCGCACGCGAACTCGCCGGCTTCATGTGGGCGATCGCCCGGGAGGTCCAACCCGCCTGACGATCACAATAGCTCCCGCGCACAGGCGGGGGCGGGACCACGGCAGGGGAATATCCGTCACACGCTTTGTGGCCGGCATCGCCGACGCCCGCTGTAAGATAGGATCAGCCCCGGACGCACAATCGGGAATGCGGTAGCCAACCCGCGTATCAGAGCTTGATCACCGACGTCTCTCAGGTCCCGTCTCCACCTGTGCGCGGTCACCGTGGCACAGCTTCGCCCGGCTGGTGACTTCGCGCGCCCGCAATGTTGACAGCGGACATCAGAGCGGTGTTCTCAGCCCACGTCGATCCAGGGCATGTGGAATAGCTCTCCGCGATGATCGCGGCCTTCACTTCAGGCGGCCAGTCCCGCCGCTGGCCTG
>NZ_QJQX01000068.1 GCF_013393185.1 Sphingobium lactosutens
AACGGCGGCCGTAACTATAACGGTCCTAAGGTAGCGAAATTCCTTGTCGGGTAAGTTCCGACCCGCACGAAAGGTGTAACGATTTGGGCACTGTCTCAACCAGAGACTCGGTGAAATTATAGTACCTGTGAAGATGCAGGTTACCCGCGACAGGACGGAAAGACCCCGTGGAGCTTTACTGTAGCCTGATATTGAATTTTGGTACAGTTTGTACAGGATAGGCGGGAGCCATTGAAACCGGAGCGCTAGCTTCGGTGGAGGCGCTGGTGGGATACCGCCCTGACTGTATTGAAATTCTAACCTACGGGTCTTATCGACCCGGGAGACAGTGTCAGGTGGGCAGTTTGACTGGGGCGGTCGCCTCCTAAAGTGTAACGGAGGCGCCCAAAGGTTCCCTCAGAATGGTTGGAAATCATTCGTAGAGTGCAAAGGCATAAGGGAGCTTGACTGCGAGACCTACAAGTCGAGCAGGGACGAAAGTCGGGCTTAGTGATCCGGTGGTTCCGCATGGAAGGGCCATCGCTCAACGGATAAAAGCTACCCCGGGGATAACAGGCTTATCTCCCCCAAGAGTCCACATCGACGGGGAGGTTTGGCACCTCGATGTCGGCTCATCGCATCCTGGGGCTGTAGTCGGTCCCAAGGGTTGGGCTGTTCGCCCATTAAAGCGGTACGCGAGCTGGGTTCAGAACGTCGTGAGACAGTTCGGTCCCTATCCGTCGTGGGCGTAGGAAATTTGAGAGGAGCTGTCCTTAGTACGAGAGGACCGGGATGGACACACCGCTGGTGTACCAGTTGTCTTGCCAAAGGCATCGCTGGGTAGCTATGTGTGGACGGGATAAGTGCTGAAAGCATCTAAGCATGAAGCCCCCCTCAAGATGAGATTTCCCATAGCGCAAGCTAGTAAGATCCCTGAAAGATGATCAGGTTGATAGGTCAGAGGTGGAAGCGTGGCGACATGTGTAGCTGACTGATACTAATCGATCGAGGACTTAACCAAACTTTTAAAAG
>NZ_QJQX01000069.1 GCF_013393185.1 Sphingobium lactosutens
GCCGGAAAGATCGAAGGGGGTGGTCATGTCATGTCTCCTTCGTCATTCCCGCGCAGGCGGGAACCCATCTCCCATGCCTCACGTCCAGCGCCACGGTCGGGAGATGGGTCCCCGCTTTCGCGGGGATGACGGCAAATTACCGCAGCTGGCAGATGTCCAGCACGTTCATGTCGGTATAGTCGAGATTCTCGCCGCCCATCGCCCAGATGAAGGCATAGCTCTTGGTGCCCGACCCCATATGCACCGACCAGGGCGGAGAGATGACCGCTTCCTCATTCTCGATGACGATGTGACGCATGGCGTCCGGCTCGCCCATATAATGGAAGACGCGGTCGCCGCCCTGAAGGTCGAAATAGAGATAGATTTCGCTACGGCGGTCATGAAGATGCGGCGGCATGGTGTTCCACACGCTGCCGGTTTCGAGGACCGTGAGGCCCAGCAGCAGCTGCGCGCTCTCGCACACGCCGGGGATCACCAGCTGATAGATGGTGCGATGGTTGGAGTTGGCGAGGTCGCCGCGCTCCAGCGGGTTCGCTTGCTCCAGCGTGATCTTCTTGACCGGGAAGGCTTTGTGGGCGGGCAGCGAGGCGATGTAGAAGCGCGCTTCGGCGCCCTCGAAGATCACTTCCTTGGTGCCCATGGGCACGTAGAGGCATTCCTTGTTGCCGATTTCGTAGCGGGCGCCGTCGACGGTGATCGCGCCGGGTCCGCCGATATTGACGAAGCCCGCTTCACGGCGTTCCAGAAAGGGATGGCCCGCCGCCGACGCCGGCTCGGTCTGGTCGGGGAGCTTCAGGCTGCCACCGGCCGGCACCGCGCCGCCGATCACGAACCGCTCATTATGGCTGTAGTTGAGGACGACCTCACCCTCGACGAACATGCCGCCCACCAGATGACGGTCGCGCAGGCTCTCATTGTCCACGCACTCCATCATGTCAGGGTGCGTCGCGTGATAGGTCTTCTCGAACATGATGCTTCCTCATCCTCGTTGCGATGTCGCATTGGACACCGGTGTCATAAACCCGTTCTATCAATTGTTGGCAGGCGGCGCAACCGATCCGCGACGGATGAGCGTCGAACTGAACATGGACGGTTCCTTGACGTCCGCCCCCTCGCCGATTGCGGTGCCGATCAGCTTGAGTGCAGCGGCACGCCCCATGGCGACGATCGGCCAGCGTACCGTGCTGAGCGGCGGCCAGACCCGCGTGGTGACGGGCGTATCGTCGAAACCGATGATCGACAATTCCTCCGGCACTGCGATGCCCCGCAGCCGTGCGGCATAGAGTACGCCGGCCGCCATCTCGTCATTGCTGGCGAAGATAGCGGTCGGGCGCGGTGTCAGGTCGAACAGGCTTTCCGACGCCGACAGCCCGGATTCAAACGTGTATTGCCCATCGGCAATCAGGCTGCGCGGCAGGCTGATCCCCGCTTCGGTCAGCGCCATTTCAAAGCCTTCGCGTCGCTCCTGCGCCGACCGGAAGCCATGTGGTCCCGCGATCAGGCCGATGCGCCGATGCCCCTGCGCGATCAGATGGCGCACCGCATCGGCCACCGCTTCGCGATCGTTCGACGCGACCATATGCTCGGCATCGTCCAGCATCGCTGACCCCATGCGGACATAGCGGCACCCCTGTTCGTCGAGCATTCGCGCCAGCGCGTCATTTTCCGACATAGGAGGCAGGACCACCACGCCGAACAGGCGCTGGCGCGTTACGAAGCCGCGAATATCATCCATCACATGGTTCGATCCGCGATCGACCGGACGAATCACGAGTTCGAATTCGGTTCCGTGCAGTGCTTCCAATATCCCGCGCTGCATGGACAACACCATCTGTGCGTTGGGATTGTCATAGACCAGGCCGATCAGGAAGTTGCGTCCCAACGCCAGCGCGCGGGCCTGTGGATTGGGAACATAGCCGGTTTCCCGGATGATGGCCTCCACCTTGTCGCGGGTTTCTTCGTTCAGCAGCGGCGACCGGTTGATGACCCGACTGACCGTTTTTTTCGACACGCCCGCCAGACGGGCAATGTCGTTGATCGTCAGCTTGGGCGCTGGCCCCTCTTCCTGTTTATGCTTCGCCATGCCGCCTTATAGTCCAGTTAGCTCGAAGCGCCAGCAGCCAAGCAGACTATGGCTTGTCAATGACACCGGTTTCCATTAACCCGGATTCCATGTTCAACGAAAGGAATATTGCGTGAGCGCAAGCAGCAGCATGGCCGACGCCATCGCGGAACGCTTTCTGTCGGCCCGCAAGGCTGCACACGGCCTTGAGGATTATCCGGGTACGGCGCCGGCCACGCTGGCGGAGGCCTACGCCATTCAGGACGCTGCCTTGGCGCGGGTGGATGAACGGATTGCCGGCTGGAAAGTCGGTCGCATCCTGCCGCCACTTTCCGATCAATATGGCTGCGACCGGCTGGCGGGGCCGATCTTCGCCGGCACGGTCGCCGCGATCACGCCTGATTCCCGAGGCCTTGTCTTTACAGAGGGTTTCGGAGCGATCGAGGCGGAATTTCTCTTCCGGATCGGCAAGGTTCCGACCTTGGGCCAGCGGGAATTCACCCTGGAGGAAGCCGCCGACCATATCGACGCGGTCCATATCGGCGTGGAAATAGCCAGCTCGCCCTTCGTCGGAATCAACAATATGGGCCCGGCCGTCACGGTGTCCGACTTCGGGAACAATAATGGCTTGCTGGTCGGTCCGGCGGTTCCGGACTGGCGCAAGGGAAGCTATGCGCAACAATTGGTGACGACGCGGATCGATGGTACCGAGATCGGCAGCGGCACCGCATCCGCCTTCGCCCGCGGGGCGATCGGCTCGGTCAGCTTCCTGCTCGAAAATCTTGTTGCACGGGGGATTGCCATCCAGCCCGGCTGGTGGATATCGACAGGCGCTGTCACCGGTGTACATGTCGTACAAACTGGACAGAATGTGGAGATGGATTTCGGCCCGCTCGGAATCCTCCATTGCAGGATCGAAGCACAAGAGCCGCGCTAAAAGCGGCCGCATTTCAAGACGGAGCAGGATGATGATGGAAGCCAGTATGAAGGCACGGCCGGTCGGACGGTATCGCTGGGTGGTGGTCGCCCTGCTCTTTGCGGCAACGGCGATCAACTATGTCGATCGCCAGATGATCGGCGTGCTGAAGCCCACGCTGTCCCAGGAAATGGCCTGGTCGGAAACCGACTATGCCAATATCGTCTTCTGGTTCCAGGCGGCCTATGCTGTCGGCTATCTGGGCTTTGGCCGGGTGGTCGACATGATCGGCGCGCGCTTTGGCTATGCCGTGGCGGTGGTGATCTGGACGATCGCGCACATGGCCCATGGCGGGGTTCATAGCGTCACGCAGTTCGCCATGGCCCGCTTTGGCCTGGGTGTCGGGGAATCGGGCAATTTCCCGGCGGGCATCAAGGCCGTGACCGAATGGTTCCCGCAAAAGGAACGGGCCTTTGCAATCGGCCTGTTCAACGCCGGCGCCAATGTCGGCGCGATCGTGACACCGCTGCTCGTGCCATGGCTGACGGTCGCCTATGGCTGGCGCGTCGCCTTCTATGCGACCGGCATTTTCGGCATAATCTGGCTGATCGCCTGGCTTGCCCTTTACCGCCGTCCCGAAGAACATCCCAAGGTAACGGCGGAGGAATTGGCCTATATTCAGCAGGATCCTGCCGATCCGGCGCAGAAGATCGGCTGGGGCCGGATCATCAGCGTCCGGGAAACCTGGGCCTTCGCGATCGGCAAATTCTGCATCGATCCGATCTGGTGGTTCTTCCTCTTCTGGCTGCCCGGCTATCTGGGCACGCGCTATGGCCTCGACCTTATCAGCTTCGGACCGCCGCTGGTGGTGATCTACCTGCTGTCCGACGGCGGCAGCGTCTTTGGCGGGTGGCTGTCGGGCCGGTTGATCAAGGCGGGCAGGACCGTCAATGCCGCGCGCAAGCTGACCATGCTCTTCTGCGCCTGCGCGGTGCTGCCGATCTTCTTTGCCCAGTCGATCGACAATCTCTGGCTCGCCGTGCTGATCATCGGCATCGCAACGGCCGCGCACCAGGCCTTTTCCGCCAACCTCTATGCCTTGCCGTCCGATTTGTTCCCGCGCGGCGCGGTCGGATCGGTCGTCGGCATCGGTGGCACCATGGGCGCTGTAGGTGGCATGGCGATGGCAAAATATGCCGGCTATATCCTTGATAGCATCGGTAGTTACACGCCACTCTTCGCAGTTGCCGGCAGCGCCTATTTCATAGCCCTGGCAGCGGTCCACCTTCTGACCCCGCGTCTGGAGCGCGTCAGCGTCTAAAAGGGTTCGCACATCATCTGGTGGGGAAAGGGCGGTCCGGCGACGGATCGCCCTTTCCTTTTGCCGGCCATTGCCGGGCAACGCCCCACGCCCCTTCGGTAAAGTTTCCGCCATGACACTTTACCGAAGGGCAAAGTGTCACAGCCGACAAAAGTGCGACTCGCCTGAAAAAGCGGATTCACAAGGAGTCCGGTCTGTGCTTGATTCACCTTATGTTTCACGCGTCCGTCTCACCCCGCATGACCGGCGGCAGCGATATTTCGCTGTTGCTCGACCAGCTGTCCCATTGCTGCTCCCGCCCCCGCTATGCCTTCATGCTGCTGACGCTGATTGCCGATGTGGCCCGGCCCGACGGCAGCGCCGGCCCGCTGGTGCTTGAAGGCGATGCGCTGGTCCCGTTGCGCGACTGGCTTTGCGATGCATTGACGCCGATGGGCCATCGCGACCCGCGGCGCATGGCGCTGGTCGATCGGGTGCGGGACGAACTGCGCAAGACCGGGCGCCTGTCGGGTGACAATGTAGCGGACGAGGCACTGGTGCAGGATGAGGTCCGCACACGTGTGCGCGCGTCGGGTAAGACCAATCTCAGCCGCGCCGCCTCCGAACTGGTCAAGGCTGGCCTGCTCAAGCGCCATTATCAGGGCTATCGTGTCGACCATCTCAATCGCGGCGCGCAGCGTCAGGCCGTCTATACGTTGACAGGCCGGGCGCGGGCGCTCGTCGGTGCACCGCCTCCGCAGCAACGCGCTGCGGCCACTCGGCCGCGTCAGGGCGATCTCTTCGCCTCCTGATCAGGCACGATCCCGCGCCTCGCGACGGGCCTTGGCATAATTCTCCCGTCGCATCCGCTCGAAACCGACGCGCTGTTCAAAACCGGCATCTGCGGGATAGTCGCGAAAATCGGCCAGTATCTCGTCGAAGACGGTCGCCAGTTCATCGCGAAATTCCGGGTGTGGGAAAATATGAAACCGATTCTCGCGCATGGCCTGCAATGTCCGCGCGGCGATGACATCGGGTTCCATACCGAACTGGTGCAACTGGGCTAGCCGATCGACGGCGGCGTCATCGACCGGTTTCGCCCCCGCGGCCAGCGTCGCCGGGCGGACTTCGTCACTGGCATAGATATGGCTCTTCACCAGGCCGGGGCACAGCACCGACACGCCGATCCCGTGCGGCGCAAGGCTATAGCGCAGAGATTCGCTCATGCCCCGCACCGCGAACTTCGTGCTGTTGTAGATGCCGGGCGCTGCGCCGCACAGGAAACTCGCCATCGACGCCGTGTTGACGATATGGCCGCCCAGCCCCGCCTGCTTCAGGCGAGGCGCGAAGGTCATGATGCCATTGATGACGCCGTGCAGGTTGACGCCCAACACCCAGTCCCAATCGTCATAGCTGGAGTCGTCGATCGTCTGGAACAGGTTGATGCCGGCATTGTTGAAGACCAGGCTGACCGGCCCCAGCGTCGCTTCCGCCCGATCGGCGGCGTCGGCAAAATTCTGCCTGGACGCGACATCGAGATGGACAGCCATGACATGCTGATTGGCCAGCGTTCCGATCGCCGTTTCCAGTGCATCTTCCCGAATGTCGGCAATCGCGACCTTGCACCCTTCGGCCAGTAGGGCGCGCGCCAGGCCAAGCCCGATCCCGTTGGCGCCCCCGGTTATGAAGGCGGTTCGTCCGGAAAATTCCAGCATCCCATTCTCCTCTGTCGATCTTTGTAACGAGCGTGCATTTTTTTCTCGCCATATTCGTATAGATCACTTACAAATTCACCAAGCCGAAATTTCACCCCTATGAATAAAGGGGGAAGTGGAGAGGAGAAGGTCATGGCCCTGGCACCCGCGCCGATTGCGACCGATGGTCCGTGGAATGAAGAAGGCATGGTGCCGCTGGACACGGCCCGCTCCCCAAGCGCGTCCTACAGCATGACGGCTGCCTATTGGGCACTGTTCGTCATCGTCCTGGCGACCTTCGTCACCTTTTTCGAGCAGGTGGTGTTCGCCATGCTGGCCGAACGGATCAAGGCTGACTTCGGCCTCTCCGACTCGCAGCTAGGTTTCCTTGCCGGCCCGGCCAGCATCATCTGCTATCTGTTCGTTGGCATCCCGCTGGCGCGTCTGGCGGACATCTTCCCTCGCAAATATGTGCTGGCCGGCGGTGTCGCGGCGCTGGGCGTCATTACCTCAATGGGCGGCATCGCCCAGAATTTCGGCCAGTTCGTCGGCACGCGCGTCTTTCTGGCTGCGGGGGGATCGGCCCACGCACCTTCTTCCTATTCATTATTGGCCGACGCATTTCCGCCGGCTGTCCTGACGCGCGCCTTCGCCCTGCTGCAATTCGGCTTCATCGGCGGTACCACGCTGGGTCCAGCCATAGGCGGGATGCTGATCGCGATGGTGGCGGGATGGGCGCCGACGCAGCATGGCGGCCTCACCATATTGGGCTGGCAATGGCTGATGATCTGGCTGGGCCTGCCTGCGTTGATGGTCTCGCTGCTGTTCCTGACGATCAAGGAACCACCGCGCCAGGCCCCGGCAGCGGGTGCCATGCCGCCGCCGTCCGGCGGCTCGATCGGCCGCCATGTCCTGACCTTCACGGGTCTTGATGCCGCCAGGGCGATCCATGCCAAGCGTCGCGTCTATTATCCACTGTTTGCGGGGCTGGCGCTCAGCGCGGTGGAGGTGTTCGGCCTGCAATTCTGGCGCGTGCCCTTCATGATCCGCACCTATGGCTGGAATGAAGCGCAGATCGGCGCGGTCATGGGCACGATGACGCTGGTGGCGTCGCTGCTCGGCCTGCTGCTCGGCGGGATCTTCGTCGAATGGCTGGCCAAACGCCATGCCGACGCCAATGTCCGTGCGGCGGCGATCTTCTTCGGCTGCGTCACGATCTGCGCCATCCTCGCCCCGCTGATGCCCAATGGCTACGCCTCGCTCGGCGTCGCCAGCGTCGGCGCGATGTTCGGCATCGCCGGCGCGGTGCCGCAAAATGCCGCGATCCAGCGCGTCGCGCCCAACGCCATGCGTGGGCAGGTGACGGCCATCTATCTCTTCATGTTCACCTTCTTCGGCGCGATGGGCAGTTTTCTGGTGGGGCTGGTGCAGGACTATATCGTCGGCGATCCGCGGCAACTCTGGAAAACGCTGCTGCTGACCGCCAGCGTCCTGCTGCCGATCGCCACCTTCTGCATGACCCGCGCCATCCGCCCCTATCGCGAAGAAGTGGAGCGGCTGGCTGCCGAAGCAGCCTAATTCGTAAGTGTTGCATACAATGATGGGAGAGAGAATTATGTCCGACGCCGACCGCATCGCGCATCTGGAAAAGACCGTCACCGACCTCAACAGCCGCCTGCAACGGCGCGAGGATGAACTGGACGTGCGCAAGCTCCAGCATCTCTACGGCTATCTGATCGACAAATGCCTCTATAACGAAACGGTCGATCTTTTCGCCGACGATGGCGAAGTCCGCTTCTTCGGCGGCGTGTGGCGCGGCAAGGCCGGCATCCGTCGCCTCTATGTCGAACGTTTCCAGGCGCGCTTCACCCATGGCACCAATGGCCCGATCGACGGCTTCCTGCTCGACCATCCGCAATTACAGGATATTGTCGACATCGATCCCGATGGCGTCACCGCCCATGCCCGCGCCCGGTCGATGATGCAGGCCGGCCGGCACAAGGACTATACCGATCCGGCCAATCCGGCACTGGGCGCGCGCCAATGGTGGGAAGGCGGCATCTATGAAAATACCTACAAGAAGGTGGATGGCGTCTGGCGCATCCAGATCCTGAACTATATGCCGCAATGGCATGCCGATTTCGACAAGGGCTGGGCCAACACACCGGCCGAATATGTTCCCTTCCCCAAAATCACCTATCCCGAAGACCCGACCGGCCCCGATGCGCTGATCGCGGATCACTGGCTGTGGCCGACGCACAAGCTGGTGCCGTTCCACATGGTCCATCCGGTGACGGGCAAGCCAATCGTCGCCGAACGCTGGCAGGGCGACATCGACCGCGAACAGGCGGCGCGCGAAGCGGTGAGCGCCTGATCCCCATGGCCTATCCCGATCTCTACCTGATGATCGACGGCCAGCGGCTGTCGGGCGGCGGGCGGCGTACCCACAAGGTCGTCAACCCTGCCACCGGCGCTCCGCTGGCCGACCTGCCGCTTGCCAACGCCGCGGACCTTGATGCCGCTCTCGCCGCGGCGCAGCGGGGCTTCCGCCGCTGGCGGGACAGCACAGCGCACGACCGAGCCGCCGTGCTGCAAGGCGCGGCGCGCCTGATGGTCGAGCGCCAAGAGGAACTGGCTCGCATCGCCACGCTGGAGCAGGGCAAGACGCTGGCCGAGGCACGCGCCGAAGTGATGATGAATGTCGGCCTGTTCAATTTCTACGCCGGCGAAGTCTTCCGCCTCTACGGTCGCACACTGGTGCGCCCGGCAGGCCAGCGATCGATGGTGACGAAGGAACCGGTCGGCCCGGTCGCGGCCTTCGCGCCCTGGAATTTCCCGATCGGCAATCCGGGCCGTAAGCTCGGCGCGCCGATCGCGGCGGGATGCTCGGTGATATTGAAGGCGGCGGAGGAAACGCCGGCCAGCGCGCTCGCCGTGCTGCAATGCCTGATCGATGCGGGCCTGCCCGGCGACGTCGCGCAGGCCGTGTTCGGCGTACCCGACGAAGTGTCGCGCCACCTGCTCGCTTCCCCGATCATCCGCAAGATGAGCTTCACCGGCTCCACCCCCGTCGGCAAGCATCTGGCGAAACTCGCGGCGGAGGATTGCAAGCGCACGACGATGGAACTGGGCGGTCATGGCCCGGTGCTGGTTTTTGCCGATGCCGACATCGACAAGGCGCTCGATACGCTAGTGGCGGGCAAATATCGCAACGCCGGGCAGGTCTGCGTCTCGCCAACGCGATTTGTCGTAGAATCAGATGTGTATGAACCATTTTTAAAAGGGTTTATCGACCGTGCCGGACGGATCGCTGTCGGCGACGGTCTTGATCCGGCAAGCATCATGGGGCCGATGGCCAATCCGCGCCGGCTCGATGCGATGGATCGCCTGATCGGCGAAGCCGCCGCCAAGGGGGCGACGCTGGAAATGGGCGGCAGGCGGATCGGCAACACAGGCTATTATTTCGCGCCGACCATCCTCTCCAATGTTCCGCTCGACGCCGCGATCATGAACGAGGAGCCGTTCGGCCCGGTCGCGCTCATCAACCGCCATGCCGATGAAGCCGCCATGATCGCGGAAGCCAACCGCCTGCCCTATGGCCTTGCCGCCTATGTCTGGACCGCAGATGGTGCGAGGCAGCGACGCATCGCCCGCGAATTGGAAGCCGGCATGGTTGGCGTCAACACGGGGATGATCGGCGGATCGGATTCCCCCTTCGGCGGCGTCAAATGGTCTGGCCATGGCGCGGAGGACGGCCCGGAAGGGATAGAAGCCTGCCTCATCACCAAAGCCATCCATGAAGGATAACCGATGACGCATGAATTGAAGACGGGCGGCGACCGTGGCTATCGCCGCATCGCAACCGAGGAAGCCTTCGCCACGAGGGAACAGATCGACGCCTATCTTCGCATGGTGCGGAATGGCACGGCGGACAAGGGGATGGTGTCGCTCTGGGGCTTCTACGCCCAGTCGCCGTCCGAACGGGCCACGCAGATCATCGACCGGCTGCTGGACCTTGGCGACCGCCGGCTGGCGGACATGGATGCGACCGGCATCGACGTGGCGGTCCTGTCACTGACATCGCCCGGCGTGCAGCCGCTGCCGGATATCGACGAGGCCAAGGGGATGGTCGCCCGCGCCAACGATCATCTCGCCGATCGCTGCGCCGCTCATCCGACCCGCTTCGTCGGCATGACCTCCATCGCGCCGCTGGACCCGCACTGGTCGGCCGCCGAAATAAGACGAGGCGCCGGCGAATTGGGTTTCAAGGGGGTGATGGTCAACAGCCATAGCCAGGGCGAATATCTGGATGACCCGAAGTTCGACCCGATCTTCCGCGCACTCGCCGATACCGGCCAGCCACTCTACATCCACCCGTCCACGCCGCCCGACGCTATGATCGGCCCGATGCTGGAGGCGGGTCTGGACGGCGCGATCTTCGGCTTCGGGGTGGAAACGGGAATGCACCTGCTGCGGCTGATCACCATCGGCATTTTCGACCGCTATCCCGACTTGCAGATTATCGTCGGCCATATGGGAGAGGCGTTGCCATATTGGCTCTACCGGCTCGATTACATGCACCAGGCCGGGGTGCGATCGCAACGCTATGAACGGATGAAGCCGCTCCGCAAGAGCATCCACGACTATATGCGATCGAACGTCTGCGTCACCACCAGCGGCATGGCCTGGGAACCGGCGATCCGCTTCGCGCAGGAAGTACTGGGCGAGGAGCGGGTGATGTATGCGATGGACTATCCCTATCAATATGTGGGGGACGAAGTGCGCACCCATGATCTGCTCGACATATCCGACTCCGCCAAGCGCAAGCTGATGCAGGGCAATGCCGAGCGCGTGTTCCGCCTGTGAGAAGCCCCGTCCCTTCCCGCAGTGCGGCTTATTATGCGCTGGCCCTGATCGCCGGGACCAATCTGGTCAGCCTGCTCGACCGAAACATCCTGGCCATCCTGGCGCCTGCCATCAAGGCAGACCTGAAGATCGGCGACGGGGAAATGGGGCTGCTCTACGGCACCGTCTTCGCGCTGTTCTACGCGCTCTTCTCCTTGCCGCTCGGAAGGCTGGCGGACGGTTGGATCAGGACGAAGCTGCTCGCCATCACCATCGGCTTCTGGTCGCTCGCCACGGGTGGCGCGGCCTTTGCGACGGGCTTCTTCACCCTGATGCTCTCGCGCCTGTGCGTCGGCATCGGCGAGGCGGCATCGCAGCCCGCCGGCACCAGCCTCGCCTATGATTATTTTCCGCGCGAAAAGCGGGGCATGGTGATGGCCGTGATGGCCGCCGCGATCGCCATTGGTCTTGGCGGATCGCTGATCATCGGCGGCGTGGCCGCGCAATGGTGGGACGCCAAACATGCCGATGGCGGCGCGCCTCTGGGCCTCAAGGGCTGGCAGTTCGCCTTCGCGGTCGCCGCGCTTCCCGGCTTTCTGATCGCCTTCCTCATGTCGCGCCTCGTCGAACCGCAGCGCGGCGCGATCGACGGCATTCAAAGCCCGCCCGATCCGCATCCTTTCCGGGCCAGCATCGCCCTGCTCGGAGCGGTGACACCCGGCTTTCACTGGCTGAGCCTGGCGCAGGCGCGCGCCAGCGGCCGCGACTGGGCGCGCAATCTTGGCCTGCTCGTGCTGATTTTCTGTGCCATTTTGCTCGCGATCCATTGGGCGGAAGCCTTCTCGCCCCGTCCGCCGCTGATGCTGGGCGGCGTCCCCATCAGTCCTCATGTCGTGCAATGGAGCGTCATCGGCTTCGGCGCCTTCGTCGTCGTCAATCTAATCCAGAATCTGAAAGGCCGCGACCCCGTCGCTTTTGCGCTCATCACCCGCAATCCATCGCTGCTCCTTTGTATCGCGGCCGGATCGCTGCAAAGCGTGATCAATTATGGCGTCATGGGCTTTACCCCGTCCTTCCTGATGAAAAGCTACGGCCTCTCCGCCGCCGACACGGGTATGCAGTTCGGCCTGCTCTCGGCCGGGCTGGGGGTGATCGGCCCGCTGATCGCCGGCCCCTTGTCCGACCGGATCGGGACGCATCGCCTGTCGCGCCGCGTCTGGGTCGCGCTGTTCGCGATGGGCCTGTCGCCGCTGATTGCCCTGTGGGTCTATCGCGCCGCCGACCCCGGCAGCTTTTACCTGCGTTTCACCCTCTACAGCCTGGTCCTGACGATGTGGATGCCCCCGCTCTATGCCGTGCTGTTCGAGCAGGTTCTGCCCCGCATGCGGGGCTTGACTGTCAGCCTCTATATCGTTGTGTCGACCATCTTCGGCCTCGGCACAGGCCCCTATGCGGTCGGGATGATCAGCGATGCGCGGGGTGGCGATCTGGGCGCGGCGATCCTGTCGATCAACTGGGTGGCGCCGCCCCTATTCCTGCTGTTGCTGATCCTGCTCTGGCGCGTCGAACGCGATCACGCCAGCCTGCTGCCGCGTGCGCGGATTGCGGGCGAAGCCGTCTAGAGTGATTTCGAGTGAAATGGAACATTTCACGGCTCGGAAATCACGGAAAACAAAAGAAAATAGTTTATCCTAATTCAGCGTAAACAGGATCAACTCTAGACCATCCTGCGGAAAAGCTGTTCCAAGCCCTGGTCATTGCCGTCGGGGCGCAGGATCGGCACTGACCCGTCAACGGCCGGTGTCGTCCTTTGCGGGCACATCCACCGGGATGGCGAAGGACAGATGCGGCGGCTGGTTATAGGCGCTGTTCTGCCATGTGATGCCGAGACGATAGACCGGATCGTGCATCAGCGTGTCCAGGCGGATCGCCGTCGGCCAGGGCGTGGCATAGATACGCAATTCGCTGCTGTCCGCGCTGCGTAAAATCAGTTCCTCGCGCCAGTCGCCGACGATATCGGCCGACAGGGCGGGGTTCTGCTTCGTCCCATTGTTCGATTCCACGCTCTCGGGCGCAAGGAGCGGCACTTCCCTGCCGTTCCGCCAATCCCATTTGGTGATCCGCGTACCGTCCAGCAGTTCGCGCAGCCCGTCTCCATCCCACCATATGCCGAAATTGGCGGCGCGGGGATGACCGCCGGGGATGACATTGCCCTTTGCATCCCACAGGTCGGACGAGTTGGAAGCCCAGGCCTCCGCCCCCGGATAGCGCGGATCGATATCCATGGCGATTCCCCGCCCCGTGTCGCGATCGGCCGGCTTGGTCCAGAGCCGCTCGCCGGTCCGCGCATCCAGCATCGCCGCGCCGATATTGCCGTTGCTGCGCATATCCTCGTGCACGCCGAATTTTTCGAGGCCGGGGCGTGTCGGGTCGAGGTCGGACACATGCATGGCGTCTCCGTGGAACAGGCGCGCCGTCCACAAAGTGTTGCCATCGTCGTCCACCGCCATCGACCCATAGATAATCTCGTCGCGGCCATCGCCATCCACATCGGCGACCGACATCTGGTGATTGCCCTGACCAGCATAATCGGCATGGCCAGGCGATGCGCTGTCGAACAGCCAGCGCTGGCTAAGTTTGCCGTCGCGCCAGTCCCAGGCGGCGATGGTCGAGCGGGCATAATAGCCGCGCGCGAAGATCAGGCTGGGTCGCCGCCCGTCCAGATAGGCGATGCTGGCGAGATAGCGTTCCGATCGGTTGCCATAGGCATCGCCCCAGGTCGCCGCCCGCTCCTCGGAGGAAGGATTGTCGCCGCTCGGTCCCCGCGCCGGCGCATAGGGCGCCGTGGCAAGCGCCTTGCCGGTCAGGCCGTCGAACAGGGTCAGATATTCCGGCCCGCGCAGGATCCGCCCCTTCAGCCGCGCGACCTTGCGTCCATCGGGCAGGACGGTGGCGCCGGTGCGATCGGCCTGCGGCGTTTCGCCATCATGTTCGCGCCAGTCGGCCCTGGCGTCGCCGATCACCGTACCCGTCCCGTCTATGGTGCCATCCGCGGTCTTCATCGCCACCTCGGCGCGACCGTCACCGTCCAGGTCGAAGACCATGAACTGCGTATAATGCGCACCCGACCGGATATTGGGGCCCAGGTCGATCCGCCACAGCCGCTTGCCGTCCAGCGTATAGGCATCGAGCAGGGTTTCGCCGCTATAGCCGCCAAAGGCATTGTCCTTCGCGATCGAAGGATACCATTTGACGATGATCTCATACCGGCCGTCGCCATCCAGATCGCCGACGCTCGCATCATTGGCGGAATAGCTGTAGCGCTCTCCATCGGGCGTCACGCGGTCGGCCGGCTTGTCGAGCCGGATCGGCAGATAGCCCGCCGCCCATGGCGTCGTCGTGGCGACGATCCTGCCGCCGGCGTCGCGCAGGCTGTAATGGCTCCGGGCGCTACCGGCGGGATCGGTAACGCTGGCCGCATCCCTGGCGCCAACGGTCCTGATCGGCTTGCCGTCGCGCAGCAGGGTGAAACGGCCATTCTTCGCATCGGTTGCGAACAGGCGCCAGCTGACATGCATGCCCTGTCCCGACGCCAGCGGCACCGCAACCAGCGCACGATCGAGCCGTTCGATCTGGCGCGAACCAGCAGGTGCGGCGTGGACCGCAATCGCCCCCGACAGCAGCGCCGCCAGACCTCCACATTCCGCCAATGCTTTGCGCAGCCGCATATGCCGTTCCTCTCGCCTTTTGCCGAAGCTATAGGATGGCGGCAGGAACACGGCAAGCATGTTCCACATTTACTAACTATGTCCCATTTATCGGGACTTGTGGCAAAGTCAGACTCGGATAGTCGCCATTCAGTCGATCAGGCGAAATGCCATTTCCACGCGCAGCCCGACAACCCAGGCGTCGTCGATGGATGGATCGGCGGACGGGTGGCGGACATATTGCAGGTTGGGCTGGACCGCCAGCCAGGGGGTGATCGGCGCGCGATAGGTGGCCTCCGCCACCATTTCGGATCGTCCGGCATCATTGACGCGACGATATTCGGGCGAGGTGAACGCCCCGATGACGGCCAGGCCCATTTCGTCCTCCGGCCGGCCACCGATCCAGCCGCTCAGTTTCACGCCTGCGCTCACGAAGCGGTCGAACATATTATAATGTTTGGCGGCGGTACCCAGGCGGAAGAAGCCATCGACGCGCCGGTCGCCACTTTCCGCCAGGGTCTTCTCGCCGCGCAGATAGATGCCGGCATTGCCGCCGCCATGGGTGCCCTCGAACCGGTCGAAGGAGGATGTGTAGCGCCAGTGGCCCAGTAGGAGCCGGCCGCCGGCGACCGGCGCCTCCACCTCGCCGATCAGCAACGCGCCCTCGCCGCCGCCCAGCCGGATGCTGGTACGGGACGGATGTTCGGGATTGCCCGGCATGCCGTCCAGGATCGCTGCCCGCACTGCCCATCCCTTCGCCGGACGATAGAGCAGGCGTGCAGCCAGCCCCGTGGCCGGAAAGATGGACGGACCGTTGCGACCTGACATGCCGATGTCGCTTCCCATACCATGCGCGCCTCCGACGAACAGGGTCGCCGTTTCCAGCACGTCGAACTCCGAATTGAGGTCGTAGATGCCGGCCCGTATCGACAGGTCGGGCGCGACCATCTGGTCGATCCAGGCTTCGTAGAGCTTGAATGCCTGCGCATTAGCCTCGATCTCGCTCACCATCTGCGCGTCGCCGACGACTTGGGAGATGGACTGGCCATTATTGTAGAGACCGTAGACATGCATCTCGGCCCCTTCCCAGCCGACCAGATCCTCCAGATCGACCTCCAGCACCAGATCGAGATTGTCGAGATAGCGCGCGCGCCGCTTTACCCCGCCCGCCACCACGCCCATCGTGTCGCTGCTATAGGAAATATCGAGTACGACCGGCCCTTCGCCCGGTGTCTGTTGTCCTGCATGAATATGCGAGTGGGGACGGATGGGAACCAGCGGATTGCTGTTCGTCGCCGGTGCAGGCTCCCCCGCCGGAATGGCTGCGGCAGCCGCCGCCAGTAGCAGGGCGGCGCCGATCATCGGGCGGTCCCTTCATTCGGATCACGGGCAGGGGGCAATATCATGACCCGCAAGACTAAGTGTATAGCCGTCTATATATAGAATGGATCACGACCAGCTTACGCAATGAATGATCGAAATGCAGCGCCCTTGCGGCAGGAAACGCCGACGACGATCCCGGCGCGATCGGCCGCAGCCGTCCTGCTCCGTTCACACTTCTCCCTGCACTCCCGAATGCGGCCGGACCGCAGGCGCGGCTCCGACCTGTTGCCAGCGCCTATACCCTTGCACGGCGAGGAGGATCATCGCCCCATAGAGGCCGGCGGTCAGCCACAGCTCCTTGAACGCGAACATGCCGACATAGAATATGTCGACCATGATCCAGAGCAGCCAGCTGGCCGCATGGCGGCGCGCCGTCCAATATTGGGCGACGAGACTGAAGCTGCTGAGCGCCGCGTCCATCCAGGGCAGCGCCGCGCTGGTGAAACGGCTTGTAAACCAGCCGATCGTGACGGCGCCAATGGCGCCTGCCGCGAGGCCGGCCGCAGCCCGCACGACCGGCAACCGCTGTACGACAATGTCTCCCTCATCCTCCTTGCCCCGCGCCCACAGGATCCAGCCATAGAAGATGGCGATGCCGAACAGCGCTTGCAGCACCATGTCCGCATAAAGGCGCACATCGAGGAAAATCCTGAAATAGAGCGCGCAGGCCAGGAGATTGACGGGCCAGCACAGCATCTTGCGCTTCGCCGTCAGCCAGATGCCCAGGAAACTGACGGCGACGGCGATGATCTCCAGCATCGACATCAGCCCGCTGCTCCGCACTGAATCCGCTGCACGAAATCCTGTCCCGCATCGGACAGAAACCATTCGGCATGATCGATCAGATACTCCTTCCACGCCACGCTCGCCTGCGTGCGATCGCCCACTATGCCGGCAAAATAATCCACCTCCGACAAGGCGAATTCCACATGGACCAGCGGCAGGAGGCGTGCCACGCTTTCCCTATCGGCGCGATCGAGCGGCGCCACCGTTTCATATCCAGCGATCATCGCCAGGGCGGCGTCCGCATCGGCCAGTTCGCCATCCTTCCTCTGCCCCAGTTCCAGCCATCGAACGCAGGTCCGCTCGATCGCGGTGGCCAGATCGTGAAGCGCACAGGTGCGGGTCGCCAGTCCGAAATCGAAGATGGTCTCCACCGCGCCATCGGTCGACCAGAGCAGATTGGACGGATGCCAGTCATTATGGGTCCAGAGCGGCGCCTGGCGCTCCAGCCGTTCCGGCAATCCTCCGCCGAGCAAGGCGAACAGCCGCGCCAGTTCCTGCCGCCAGGGCTTGTCCCCCAGGAATGCGGCCAGCGCCGGGCGGGCCGACACATAGGTTTCGGCAGCCGCCAGCGGATCGTGCGCGGTAAGGATGGTGAAGCTGGCGATCAGCGGATGGTCGCCGCGTGGCGCTGCGGCGTAATCCCGGGCAGCCAGATGCAGCCGCCCCAGCGCCACGCCCGCCGCATAGGAGTGGCGATGCGTCAGGAATGGCGTCCAGGACGGCCGGTCGCGATAGAGATCGACGCCGGATGCGGCGCGGTGAAGTTCATAGGTCCATTCGCTCTGCGCGATCGCGCCCGCGCCGTCTGCCGCCGCCACGACCTCGGGCACGGGCACTCCCGCGGACCGCAGATGCGCCATATAGCCATGTTCCTCCGTCAGCGCGGCCGGAGTACGCAGCCTTTGATGGTGTCGCTTGAGGAAATAGGCGCCCCGGTCGGTTTCGATGAGCGTCGCTGCGGAAAACGGGCGCGGGGAATGCCACCGCAGGGAGGTCACGCATCCGGCGGCCGGAAAGCAGGCCAGGACCGCCTCGGCTTCGGCCATCGTGATGGCGGGCCATGTCGGCGTTTCCAGCGCCGTGCCCATGCCATGCACGAGATGGCCGCCGCTCACGATCAGAAGGCCCGCGACAGCGTCGCCACGAAGGCGCGTCCGCTGCCCACATAATAGCCCGGCGCCGAACCCGCGATCAGGGTGCCGTTGCGGCCGATCACATCCTGCGCGTTGCTGCTGATCGTCTGGATGCCCGACAGGACGCGCGGGTTGGTGACGTTGATCGCATTGAGGCGCAGGTCAGTGCGCTGCTTATCGATCAGCCCGGCCAGATGAAGGCCGATCGCCAGGTCGAGCGTGGCATAGCCCTTGATGCTCTCGTCATTCATGAACGTCGCATATTGGCGACCGACATATTTGAGCGCCGTGCTGCCGAACAGGCGGCCGTCGTCATAGGTGCTGCCCACGGCGAACTGGAAGCGCGGGCTGGCGACCGCGCGCTTGCCCTTCGTCGGCAGCAGGTCGCCGCCCAGCAGAAGATCGTCGTTCAGCCGAGTGTGCAGATATTCACCCGAAGCATAGAGGCTGAACCCCTTGGCCGGGCGATAGTCGATTTCGCCATCGAGGCCATAGCTTGTCTGGCTGCCGCTGTTGATCGTCGAATTGACCAGAGCGCCGCCGCTGTTCACCACCGTCGCCACCTGACGATTGCGGAAGTGATAGTGGAAGCCGGTCAGGGAGAAGGACAGGCTCGGCCCGATATAGCGATATCCCAGTTCCTGCGAGACGCTATATTCATTCTTGAGCGCGTCAGTCCCTTGGCTGACCAGTTCGCCGCCATAATAGCTGTTGTAGAGCGCAAACTCGTTGGGCGTGCGGAAGCTGGTGGTGATGTTGGCGAACAGTTGCTGCCGATCGTTAAGCTGGTAATGGACCGCCGCGCGCGGCAGGGCGGCAAAACTGTCGACATGCACTGTCGATTGCGGCCCCGGCAGATAGTTACGGCCATTGCGCAGCAGGCTGACTCCCTTGAACCCGACATCGATGCCCAGCCGCGGCGTGACCGCAATGCTGTCCGCCAGGAAAAAGCCCTTGGTCACAGTGACCGTCCGCTGATTTTCATAGGCGAGCAGTCGCCCGTCGGCGGTGCGGATCGCCTTGTTCTGATAGCCCCATGCATCGACCGGCCGCCCGTTCGCGTCGATCGACGTATAGCTTTGGGTCACGCGGTCGGTGCCATAGTCGAACCACAGGCCCGCGGTGATCGTGTGGACACCCGCCTGCAAGGTCAGCTTGCTCACATCGCCGACGCGCCTCTGCTTGCCGGTCCAGTTGCCGAGTACCGTCGCCACGCCATCCACCGCGCCGGGCAGCGCAATCGGCTGCGTCAGTTCTTCTGTCCCCAGGAAATTGCCGGTGGTGGTGAGCTGCGTGCCATAGGGCGAATTGCCATGCCCCATCTGAAGATAGGCGCTGCTGTCGAAGGTCAGCCTGTCGCTCAGCTGGATATGCACCGGCGCGGCGAAATAGAGATTGCGGAACGGCGCGCGATAGAGGCGCCAATAGCTCGTGTCGCCGTCGGTATAGCGTTCCGTGAAGTTGAAGCCGCGCCCGCTCGCCTGCCAGTCCGCCATGGTGGGGCTGGGATAGGTGGAGGTGATCGCGTCATTATAGGAAATGGCGAGGCTGGCGCGATTGCCCTCGCCCCATTCGTGCAGCAGCTTGGCGTCGATATGCTGGCGCTTGTCATATCCCGCCCCGCGCCAGTTGTCCGCGCGGTTGTTGGAGTAGGATATGAACCCCTTGAGACCGCTGCTGCCAATCTCCCCGGTATCGAACCGCAGGAAGGCGCGCCGCTGATCGTAGGAACCGACCGACAGATTGACCAGAGCGCCCATCTCCGCCTTGGGATCATCCAGCATCAGCGAGAGCGTCCCGCCCGCCGACGCGACGACCGGGGCGTCAATGTCGGCCGCGCCCTGGGCCAGCGCGATCTGCCGGACATTTTCGGCGTCGGCAAACTGGGACGGATAGGCATAATAATAGCCGATGTCGTTCTGCGGCGCGCCTTCCAGCAGCACGCCGATCTGGTCCTGCCCCAGGCCACGCAGCGTCAGGCTGGACGTGGCGGACAGGCCATAGGGATCGCTGGACGACACATTCGCGCCGGGCAGCAGGTTGACCAGCTGGAAGGCGTTGAGCGTCGGCGCCTGCTTGCTGATGAAGGCTTCCGCAATCGAACTGACCGCTTTGGGCGCGATCTGGTCGGGCAACAGGCCTTGCGGGTCGGGATAGCCTGTGACCTCTATGGTGGCGCGTTCCTGTTCGTCGCTTTCTGCCGCAACGGCGGCAGGCGTCGAAAAGAGCATCGCGGTCGCCAGCGCAACCCGTCCAACCAAAGTCGCATCAATCGTCATCGTCTCACGTCCACTCCACATGGAGGGACAACGGCCATGCCGCCTTGCCCTCCCTACGCCGGTATCAGCCGGATCAGGTTCAGCGGGTCGTGGTCTGCTGACCACCTCTCAGCCGCGCATGAGCGGCCCCCCGGGGATGGCGCCCTTTATGCGCTGGAATGCGGCGTGGAAAGTCTTATTTGAGGCAACGTCGTTACAAGCCGAGGTCATTATGCGGCGAGACGCCGGATCATCGCTCTTGGACGACTGCGCCTCCCCTCTCCCGGTCGAAAGCGATCGAGGTGCCGCCTCTTTGCATTGGCGATGTTGGCTAAAATCGAATGCGCTAAAAATAACACGGTCAAGAGAAAATTAATGGCAATTTTAAGGCAAAATGCTACTCTTTCCAGGCGGGGGTAAATCGACTCTGCGAGGTCCACCATGGGAAAAATGTCAATGGCGGCGCGGGCCGCCTGTTGCCTTGTCGCGCTTGTTTCAGGTCCGACAATGGCCTTGGGTCAAACGACATGCTGGCAAGCACAGGAGCTGGAAGCTGCCAGGGTAAGAGATTTTCAGACGATGCTCATGCTGCAGGCTCTGAAATGTCGAACGATCAACCTGAGTATTTACGAAAAATATAACCAATTCTCGGACAAGAAGCATCATCTCATCGTTAATTATGACAATGTCCTGAAGACGCGATATATGCGTGAACGCGGGATCGCCGACGGGCAGAAGGCCTATCAGGAATTTTCCACGAAAGTGGCCAATAGTCATGCGGCTCTGCGACAATCTCCAGGGTCCTGCGACATGGCTGACGGGTTACTGACTTTGGCGATCAATGCCAGTGACACGGACTTGCCGACGCTGGCGCGGAGCTTCTCCGAAAGCCCTGCGGGTGTCGGAGAGGAATGCATCACGGTTGCGCCCGCAACCATGGCCGAAGCTCCCATGGCCGCGCCGGACAAGCCGCCCGCCACCGCGATGGTCGCTGCCGCTGCCCCGCAGGCTCCTGCGGCTGCAGCTCCCCCGCCCCCAGCTCCCCCGGCCCCAGCCCCTTCGCCTGCTGCCGCGCTCGAAGCTGCCGCGATCGCCCTGCAGTCGGCCGCTGCCAGCCTGAAGGCGCAATCGGCGCCCGCAACGCCCAAGCCGGCTGCCGCCACCACGACGGGGGAGGCAACGCCGATAACCTGACCGTCCGGACCAGTGCGACGCCATTGGGGAGCGCCGCACCAGGACTCACCCCTCATCGCAGCCCGCCAAGGCTCATGCGCCGGAATAGGTTATGATGATCACATTATGGTCCCGTTCCCTGGCGATGGCGATCGCGGCCTTCCGCCCCTTTCCTATGGCCGACATCATGCCCGTGCCGCCCGATACGAAGTCCGACGTCTTGCGCAGGCCCGCAGCCGCGAACCTGTCCCGATAGAAGAGCATGACGGCATCCGCATCATCCTGCGTCGTCAGCCGCACCTCATGGCTGCCGCCTCCGGCGGCGGGGACTACCACCGCAACGGTCGATCCCGGATAGCGGGGCGCAAAGTCCGGCATGGTCACGTCGATCGGCTCCACCGATGCCGTGTCGACGGCTTCGGGCACCGGCTTTGCCGCTTCGCCGGTGCCGGCCACGGAATTGGATGCGGGCGCGGCGTCGGTCGATCGGTTCGGCGTGCCGGAACCGCAGGCCGCCAGGATCATCAAGCCAGGGAGAATGAAGAAACGCATGCGAACTCTCCTTCCGTCAAGCACTGGTTAGCCGAGACTGATCGACCGGCGCAAATGGCGTGTGGCATGGCGGTTCACCGGCACAATCGCATCCGCAGCCGGGCGGGCGTCCGACCGAGTGGCAATGGCGGCTGGGATTGAGGTCTGTCACCGCCTATGACGGCTTCACCATCAACGGCGGCTGCCCGATCGGCGCCAGCCCATGCCTTTAAGGAACGAAAGCCGTGGAATTTTGCGACGATATCTGGGCCGAAATCATGCCGCTGCGGCAGGCGATCCTGGCCCAGCCCTTCCTGCAGGAGCTGGCGCAGGGGACATTACCGCCTGAAAGTTTCCGCCATTATATCGTGCAGGACAGCCTCTATCTCGCCGAATATGCGCGCGTGCTGGCGATCGCCGCCGCGCGCGCGCCAACGGCGGCCGGGCGGCTTGAATTTTCCGATGGGGCCAAGGTCGCGGTTCAGGTCGAGGAGGCGTTGCACCAGGCCTTCTTCGCCCAGTTCGGCGTCACCCCCAACATGGCAAAGGTCAGCCTTCCCAGCCCCGCATGCCAGAATTATACCGGCTATCTCATGACGCTGGCCTCGACACGCAGCTATGAGGAACTGATTGCGGGCATCCTCCCCTGCTTCTGGGTCTATTGGGAGGTCGGCTGCGCGATCAAGCCGCGTGCCGTCAGCCCCAATCCCTATGCGCCGTGGATCGATACCTATGCCGATCCGGGTTTTGGCGAGGCGACCGCGCGCGTTCGCGCGCTGGTCGACCAAGCGGCGCGATCCGCGCCCGCCCCCTTGCGCACCGCCATGGCGCAGGCCTTTCGCATGGCGACCCGCTATGAATGGATGTTCTGGGATTCCGCCTATCGACGGGAAGCCTGGCCGATCTGACTGCGGTAGCCCGCCAGATAAAGCGCGCCGTCCAGCGGATCGCCCAGCATCGGGCTCAGACGGGCGACGGTGCGCGCGCGCAGCCAGGGCTGCATCCGGGGAGCGAGGCCGCCGACCAGGGTGCACCGGCTTGCGCCGCGCTCGAAGATCGTCTCGATGAAACGCTCGATATGCTGGACGGCATCCTCGACGATCGATCGCGCAATGGCGTCATCCGCCTCGGCATAGTCCATTACCAGCGGGGCGAAGCTGCCATAATCCTTGGGCGTCGCCTTATCCATCCAGGCGATGGCCTGCGCCGTGTCATGGCCGAATCGCTCCGTCACCGCACGGCTCAGCGGCGTCGCCTGCGTCCGCCCGTCGAGCGCACGCAGGGCATGGCGCATGGCGCTCAGGCCCAGCGCCGCGCCGCTTCCTTCGTCGGAAATGGGGAAGCCATAGCCGCCGATGGTAAAATCCCGCCCTTCCGCGCGCACCTGTGCAATACTGCCGGTGCCCAGGATCAGGATCGCGCCGTCCGCACCGCCATGCGCCCCCAGATTGGCGATGAACGCATCGGTTTCATAGGCGACGGACGCGAAAGGAAAGGCGAAGTCGCGCAGGGCATCGCGGACGCCCGGCCGCGAGATGCCGGCTATGCCCATGCCTGCCTGTATCGTCGCCGCCTGCGCTTCCGACAGGCCCGCTTCGGCGATCGCCTGCTCCGTCACCGATCGCAGCGTCGCGTAAAGCGGTTCCAGCCCGATCCGTGCGTTGGCGGTGCCGCCGGACCCGGCGCCAACCATTGTCCCGTCCGCCGCGATCAGTCGCGCCCGGCAATTGCTGCCGCCAGCATCGATACCCAGATAAAAGCCCATGGGACACGCTTCCCCCTTTTTGCTTTCGCCCCAATAGCCTGCCATGGTGATCAGGTCGATGCCGGGATGGTTCGAAGCGGCCTTAGCCCTCGATCAGATGGCAGCGGAGGCGGCGTCTACCACCGCAAAAGCCCCGTTATCTCCCGTCGCCACGGCCACAGCAGGATGGCATTGAGCAGCAGCGTCACGACCCCGAACGCATATTCGACCACACCCGGATCGAGCACGAAATTCCAGTAGCCGATCACGATGTTGAGCGGCACGCAGGCGAGCGCGGCCGGCAACACCGCCCGGTTCGCCAGCACCAGCAGCGCGACGATCACCTCCATGACCTTGATCCAGGCGAACAGGCCCGAATGGATCAGCGCCAGCGTGAATTCCCGCGCCAGTGGCGTATTGCCGAGCGGCTGGAGATCGAAGGGGGTGAAATATTCTACCCCCGAAAAGAGGAACCAGCCGCCGAAGACGATCCGGGCGGCGGTAAAGGCCGTCCCCGTCCCGCGCGCCCGCGCATCCAGAGCAATCATGCTCAAAAACCCGCGGGCACGCCGTCGAGCAGGATCGTCTTGGTTTCCAGATAGGGGTGCAGCCCCTCCACCCCGCCTTCACGGCCAATGCCCGACTGCTTGAACCCGCCGAAGGGCAGACCGAACTCCAGCTTCATGCCATTCTGGCCAAAGCCGCCTGCGCGGATTCGTCGACCGATGCGGTATGCGGCGTCGGCATCGTTGGTCAGCACCGATCCATTGAGGCCAAAGGCGCTGTCATTGGCGATGCGGATCGCATCCTCCTCATCCTCCGCCGGGATCAGGCACAACACCGGGCCGAAAATCTCCTCCTGCGCGATACGGCTCCGATTATCGACATTGGCGAACAGGGTCGGCTCAATGAAATAGCCCTTGTTCATATGTGCTGGACGATTGCCGCCCGTGACCAGATCGGCGCTGTCCTGGCCAAGCGCAATATACTCCTCGACCCGCTCCATCTGCCGCTTCATCGCCACCGGCCCCAGTTGCGTGTCGGGCGCGTCGCTATGCCCGATGCGGATGCCCTGCATCACTTTCGCGATGGCATCGGCCAGTTCGTCATGCCGATGCCTGGGCACGATCGCGCGGCTCAGCATCGCGCAGACCTGCCCGCTCATGATCGTGATGGTGTTGCCCAGGATCGCGGCCGCCGCCTCGATCGGGAAGTCGTCACGGACGATCGCCGCCGACTTGCCGCCCAGTTCCAGCGTGCAGCGCGCCACCCGCCCGGCGCAAACCTCGCCGATCCGCTTGCCCGCCAGCGTCGATCCGGTGAAGCTCACCTTGTCGACGCCCGGATTGCGGACCAGATGGTCCGACGCCTCGCGCCCGGCCGCGACCAGGTTGAGAACACCCGCTGGCACGCCCGCCGCCTCCGCCGCTTCGGCGATAATATAGGCTTCCAGCGGCGTCTCGGGCGACGGCTTCATGATGACGGCGCAGCCCGCGACCAGCGCATAGGCGACCTTGGCCGACATGATGCCATAGGGCGCGTTCCACGGCGCGATCGCCACGACCACGCCCGCCGGTTCCTGTACCACGATCGCGGTGTTCACCATGTGCGAAGGCCGCCGCTCCACGAAGCGGTAGCTGTCCGCATAGCCGGCGATCGCCATCAAGGTTGCGGTCGCCCCGCCCGTCATGATCGGAGCGAAGCTCGCCAGCCCGCCGACCTGCGCGGTCCAGGCCGCCGCCAGTTCGGGCGCGCGCTTTTCCAGCTCCGCCCCCAGGCGCCGAACAATCGCCCCGCGCTCGGCCGGGTCCATGGTCGGCCACGGCCCCTCGTCGAACGCCTTGCGCGCGGCGGCGACGGCCCGGTCCATGTCCGCCTCGCTCGCTTCGGCGACACGAGCGATGACCTCCTCACTATTGGGCGAGACGATCTCGATCGCCCTATCGCCGGTCGGATCGACCCAGACGCCACCAATGAACAGCCTGTCGGGATGGGCGATACGAATGCCTGCGGGTACCATGCTGTCCATCTCCTCTCAGAAGCTCTTCTTCGCCGTGACCGTCCATTCGCGCGGCCGCCCGACGGTGCCGGTGACGACGCCGAACGTGCCGACATTTTCAGCCACGCCATTATAGTAGAATTTGTCGAAGACATTGGTCACGCCGGCGCTCAGCGACCAATCCTTGTCCGGCGCCTGATAGGTCAGCCGGGCGTTCACCAGGCTAGGCGCGTCGATCAGATTATAAGGGTTGTTGACCGAGTTATAATAGAAGTCGGACCGCCACGACCAATCGACCCGCGGCGTCAGCGTCCCATTGCCGCCCAGATCCGCCTCATATTGAATGCCCGCCGACAATTGCCATTTGCTGATGAACGGCGCGATCATGTCCTTGGTGACGAGCGTCGCCGGATTGGTGATCTTCTTGTAATCGAAATCGAGATAGCCGACCGACGCATCGATCGAAAGGCCGTCGACCGGATGGAACTGCGCCTCCGCTTCCCAGCCCAGCACCTCCGCATCGCCCGCATTGGACGGCACCGAACAGGACAGCACCACGCTTTCCGGGCACTGGTAGCGAACTAGCTGCATATCCTTATATTTGTTCAGGAACACCGCGCCATTCAGTCGCAGCATCCGATCGAACAGGTCGGCCTTAAATCCCGCCTCATAGGTGGTCAGCTTTTCCGGGCCGAAGGTCAGCACCTGATCCGGCGCGGACGGACGCGGATTGATGCCCCCGCCCTTGAAGCCGGTTGACACCTGCGCATAGGTCATCAACGCATCGGACCAGCGATAATTGACGCCCAGCCGGTAATCCAGCCGATCGCCGGTGAAGGTACCGACCAACCCGTCCAGCCCGACGAGCAGAAAATTGGGCGTGAAGAAGGCGCCGCTCGGCAGGCTGCCGTCCACATTGCGGCGCGAATAACGATAGGTCTTCCTATCGTCGGTGTAGCGCAGGCCGCCAATGATGTTGAAAGCCTCGGTCACATGGAACTCCGCATGGGCAAAGGCCGAAATGCTGCGGTTCTTGATGACGTCGTCCGACAGGAAGTCGAACAGCAGGGTCGGAATCTGGCTGCGCCCCTCGATCGTGTCGGTCGCCTTGTAGTAGAAGCCGCCGACGGTCAGGTCGACCGCGTCGTTGAAATTGGCGCTCAGGCGCAATTCCTGCGTGAACTGCTCATGGCCATAGGTGAACTGCTGCAACAATATGGCGAGCGGCGACCCGTCGACATCGATCGCGCTGGTGCCGTCGGCCTGCCGATAACCGGTGATCGACTTGAGCTTGAGCATGTCCGACAGATCATAGTCGATCGTGCCCGATATGCCCCAGGCCTTGACCGTACTGGTCGGGCTGGCGCTGAAACCGCCCGGCGCGATCTGCGTGGGGATGCCGAACACGGTCGTATAATTGCCACCCGTCGCATAGGTGGCATAGGAGGTGTAGCTCTTCGCCCCGGTCAGGAAACGGCTGTCGAACGGGATGCCGGCCGTCGCATCGCCCGCGACATAGCTGCGAACGGCAGGATTGTCGGCGTAGAGCAATTTGGTGGCGACCACCTCGCTCTTGTCCTTCGACACGTCGCCAACGATATTGATCTCGATCGGCGAACCGGCGGGCGCGTAGCGCAGCGCGGCGCGCAGCCCCATCACGTCGATGCCGCCTTCGGTGCCGGTCTGGCAATTTTTGTTGCCGCTGCTCGCCGGGATGCCCGACGCGGGGTTCACGCAACCATAGTCGAGCAGCTTCATATAGCCGTCGACATTCTTCGAAACGCCCGACACGCGCAGGAACAGGTCGTCGGTCAGCGGGATATTGGCGCTGCCGCGCAATTCCAGCCGGTCGAACCGGCCATAGGTCGCCTCGATGAAGCCGCCCGCCGTCGAATCCGGCTTCTTGCTGAATAGCTTCACCGCGCCGCCGACGCTGTTCTTGCCCGCCAGCGTCCCCTGCGGCCCGCGCAGCACCTCGACCCGTTCCAGATCGGTCAGGTCCATCACCGCGCCGAAGGTCGTGCCATAATAGATATCGTCGATATAGATGCCCACGCCCGGCTCCAGCGCGAAGCTGGCGTCGAGCTGCCCCACGCCGCGAATGAAGGCCGCCACGGCGTTGCCCTGAATGCTGGTCGCGGGCGCCAGCGCCACGTTGGGCGCGAATTGGCCCAGGTCGGTGACGCTGGTCTGGCTGCGTGCCGCCAGCGTATCGGCCGTTACCGCTGTGATCGCGATCGGCGTATCCTGCAAATTCTGGGCGCGGAACTGGGCGGTGACGATGATATCGGCGCTGTTCGCCTGTTCGGCCGCCTGCTCTCCGGGCGCTGCCGCCTCCTGCGCCAGTGCAGGCGGCGCCATCATCGCGCCCACCATCGCACTGGCCAGCGCCAGCATCGCCACATGACCTCGAAATGCGCACTTCCCGTTGGACATGATCTTCTCCTCCCTTTCCGTCCGGCCGCTGGCATGGGGAGGGCGACACCGGACCCGCTAGTCTGGTCCGGTCGCGGCGGCGCTGCTGCGCCTGCCTTGTCCTGTCATCCTCTCGCCCGTACCGCCGGCCGATCCTGCTTTGCAGTCCTTGTTGGAGAAGACGGATCGAACCGCCTCTCTCCGAATATCAATAACGATCGTTAGTATTTTGTCAAGCCGCCTGCCGCGCTTTGGCGCCCGCCAATTGCGCCGCCGACACCCATGCGCCATGGACCTGCGCGCGCATCGGCAGGGGCATCGGCGCCCGAGCAATCGGCCCGGCGGCGATCGCGCCGGCATCGACCACCCACAGCTCCGACTGGAACGCGGCCTCTCCGGTCTGCCGGTCCACCACCATCAGCAGCCAGCCTTCATGATCGCCCCGCGCGGACGGCACATGCACCGGCTCGCTGATCGCCATGCCCGGCTCCAGCCCCATCATGTCGATCCGGCCATTGCCCGGCTCGATCCGCAGCAGTGCGTTGAACGCGAAACCGACCGGGCCACCCGGCAGGGGCGGCCCGCCCTGCGGGTTCATCGACAGATACCAGGCCGCCCGATAGGGTCGCCCCTGATCCGCATCGCGCAGTCGCGGCATGTCGCCCGGCGGCCCGACGACCCGCTCCTCATAGCCCTCGCCGGGCTTGCCCATGTCGAAGGTCCAGCGCGTCAGGCCGCCCTGAATGTCGCGCTGGTCGCGCTGCACACCGCCCGCCTCGCGCATGAAACCAAAGGCATTGGTGTCGGACAGGCAGAGGTCGAGGTGGACCAGTCTGCCCTCCTCGAAGGCGTTGACCAGATGGAAGGCCGAAATACCCGGCCGCCCCCTGAACCAGCGCATCTCCTCCACCTTGCCATAGCGCGGCATGATGCCGACCCAACTTTCCAGATCCTGCTGGTGCGCCCAATGCGCCCCGCCCGCCTTCAGCCGGTCGAGGTCGGCCGTCGTCGGAAAGATCGGGAAAATGGCGTAATGCTCGGTGATCGCGAAGTCATGGACGGTCGAGCAATAGGGCTGGTCGAACCATAGCTCGCTTACCAGATTGCCGTCGCGATCGGCGATGCCATAGGCGATCTTGGTCGAACACAGCCCTTCCGCCTCATAGCCGTAGAAGAACATTTCCCCCGTCTGCGGATCGACGCGCGGATGGGCGGTGAAGGTCTGCGACGTGAAGGCGCCATGATAGTCCCAGCGGCCGATCGTCTCCAGCGTGTCGGGATCGACCTCATAGCCCAGGCCATCCTCCTTGGTCATGAACAGCCGCCCGCCATGCCAGACCGGCGTGGTGTTGGCGACGGTGCGGTCACGCCCGACAACGCTCGGATCGTCGGTGAAGGGATTGCGATACTGGCCGAACAGCGCCCGCCGCGCCTCCTTCTCCAGGCTGTATCGTTCGGTCTCGACATAGCGGATCGCATAGTCGACCTTGCCGTCATGGATCGCGAACTTCGCGACCATGCCATCGCCGGACAGCACGATATCGTCAGGGAACATCGGCGGATGCGCCGGATCGGGCACGGCGCGGAAGAAGGCGCCGTCTATCTCCGCCGGAATTTCGCCAATGACCTCCAGATTGCGCGCCGACCATTCGATGCCGACGGGCGTGTTGAGGCCAGTAAAATGGATCGTTTCGGGAAAGCGTCGCACGCCACCTGCTCCTTATCCTCTCGAAGTTAATAATAACGATCGTTATGATTTATGCAAGCGTTTCGCATAGCGTTTGAGATTGTCTATTTCGCTGTCCGCCTTGCAGCGCGCGCAGCACATGGTCCGCCCCCTTGTCACCGATCATGATCGCGGTCGCATTGGTGTTTCCGGCCGGCAGGCTGGGCATGACCGACGCATCGGCGACCCAAAGCCCCTCGATACCGATCACCGCCAGATCGGGATCGACCACCGCCTGAGGATCGCCAACCTGCCCCATCCGCGCGGTTCCGACGGGATGATAGAGCGGGATCGACGCCATCCGCACATAGTCGCGCAACTGTGCCGGATCGTCCAGCGCCTTGCCGGGTCGCAGTTCGCTGCGGATATGCGCCGCAATCGGCGCCTCGGCCAGGATCGACCGGGCAATGCCGATCCCCTCGACGATCTGGTCGATATCCTCCTCGCTGCCGAGCTGCCGATGCTCGATCCTGGGCGGGTCGAACGGGTCGGCGGAGCGCAGGCTGATCCGCCCGCGATGGCTCGGCCGCATCAGCCCGACCAGCGTCGACACTGACGGCGTCTTGCGCAGCATCAACCGCCCCCGCTCGTCAAAGTCGAAGGCGAAGGCCGCGAAACTGATCTGGAGGTTCGGCGCGGGCAGCTCCGGCCGGCTCTTCACGAAGGCCTGGGCATGCCCGATCGCCGTCGTCAGCGCGCCCCGTCGTGCCAGCGCATAGCGCAGCAGCTGCCACGCCCCCCGCAGCCCCTGCGCATCACTGTTGAGCGTCGGCACATCGACCTCATTGACGACATGGGTGCCGACATGGTCCTGAAGGTTCCCGCCGATGCCCGGCACGTCGTGCACCACCTCTATGCCATGCGCGCGCAGATGCTCCGCCGGGCCGATGCCCGATAGCATCAGCAGGCGCGGCGTGTTCATGGCCCCAGCGCTCAGCACCACGCCATGGCGCGCCCGCGCTGTCTTCTCGATCCCGTCCTGCCGATAGACGATGCCCACCGCGCGCCGGTCCTCGATCAGCAGCCGGACGAGCCGCGCCTCCAGCAGGATATTGGGTGCTGTCCCGCCCCTGCGCTCATGGAGATAGCCGCGCGCCGCCGAACAGCGCGTGCCATTGCGCTGGGACACCTGCACATAGTCGACGCCCTCGGCGCTCTTCCCGTTCAGGTCCGGCGATCGGGGGATCCCTGCCGCCTGCGCTGCCGCGATCCACTGGTCGGTGATCGGATAGCGCGCCCGCCCTTCCGACACGGCGATCGGCCCACCCACGCCGCGCCAGGCATCGGCGCCGCGCTCATTATCCTCCATCCGCCGGAAATAGGGCAGGACAGCTTCATAGTCCCATCCCGCCGCGCCCAACCGCGCCCATTCGTCATAATCCCAACGATGCCCGCGAATGAACATCATGCCGTTGAGCGCGCTGCCGCCGCCCAGCATCCGCCCGCCCGGCCAGATATCGGCCCGGCCGCCCAGTGAGGGGTCCGGTTCGACCTGGTAGCACCAGTCATAATCCGGGTTCTGCACGATCGCGCTGGTCAGCGCCGGCACCAGCGACCGCATGTGCCGGTCGCTCTTCCCTGCCTCGACCAGCGTTACCGCCAGCCCCGCCTCTGCCAGCCGCCCGGTCATGGCGCAGCCGGCCGATCCGCCGCCCACGACGATGATGTCAGTCTCTTCCATGGTCGTTCCTAGAAGTTGGACATGATAGCCGAGCTGGGCGCGTCGAGCGGCTGGCCCGCCGCCTGCATCTTCAACTCGCGCGCCCGCACCTTGCCCTGCTCGTCGATCAGCCAGGCGTGCAGCGCGTCGACATCCTGCTGGCTCAGCAGGTCGTCCCATCGCGGCATCCCGCCCGACAGCAGCAGCCCGTCGCGCACGATCTGCCCGAACATCTCGTGCGTCGCCGGCTGCATCCGCCGCAGGTCGGGTGCGGTGGAGCGCAGCTGGTTGCTGTGGCAAATGGCGCAATTCTGGAAGAAGAGCGTCTGCCCCTGCGCGATCGTCGCCGGCGTCACGCCCGGCTTCTGTGCTGGTGACGCTGCTGCGACCTCTACCGGCGGCAAGGGCTGCGGCCTCTCCACCACCCCGCCGTCCAGCTTGAACACCAGGATCCGGTTGGCGTTGCCATAGCGATAGGCCGCCGAATAGCGCGGCACAAACCCCCATCCGCCCCCGCCAAAGCCAGTCGCCACCGCGACATATTGCACGCCTTTCACCCTATAGGTCATGGGCGCCGCCATGATCGAGCTGCCGGTGTCGATCTCCTTGACCAGCTTGCCGCTATCGGCGTCGCGAATGATCAGTTTGCCGCCGATCGTGCCGTGGAAGATCAGGCCCGACGCGGTGGACAACATGCCCATACGGTCCTGCCACCCCTCGGTCGGCACCGACCAGCGCGCCTTGCCGGTCAGTGGATCGATCGCGCGCAATTCGCTGCTATAGGGTTTCTCCTTCACCCATCGCATTTCGGGCAGCTTCTCCACCTGATCCCGGATCGCGGGCGGCAAGGTCGGCAGCACGCTTTCCAGTTGCGGCGTGAAGATCAGGGTGGTCTGGACGTTCAATGCCTTGGGCCGCCGCGCCTGCGCCGGGGTGCCGGGCGGCACGGTGAACATCAGGTTCCCCATGTCCAGTACCGACGCATAATAGCTCTTCCGCTCGGCGTCATAGGCGGCGGGATACCAGTTGCGCGCGCCCGCCGACGCTGGGAAGATGATGCGCGGGCCATTCCAGTAGTTGACCCGCTCGGGCGTCATCTGCGGCGTGCCGTCCTTGTCGAACCCCTTGGTCCAGTTGGTCCGCACCAGCGCATTGACGCGCAGCGGTTTGCCGGTTTCCCGATCGAGCACAAACAGATAGCCGTTCTTGGGCGAATGGAGGATCACCGGCCGGACTTGCCCATCCACCTCCATCTCGGTCAGCACCATCGGCTGGGTGGCGGTGAAATCCCAGCTGTCGCCGGGCGTTTCCTGATAATGCCACTTCACCGCCCCGCTCTTCGCATCGAGCGCGACGATCGAGGAGAGATAGAGATTGGTCCCGCCCTTGGGCGATCGTGTCGCGATCGAATAGGGACCGCCATTACCGACGCCAATATAGACGGTGCCGAACTTGGGATCATAGTTGATCGCGTCCCAGACGGTGCCGCCGCCGCCGATATCCCAGCGACTTTTCGCGTCCCAGGTCTTGAGCGCGGCGTCGAGCGCCCTGTCCTCCTGCGGTCCCTGCGCCGGGTCATGCGGCACGGTGTAGAAGCGCCAGGCCTGCCCGCCATCGGCGATGCGATAGGCGGTCACATAACCGCGGGTGTCATATTCCGCCCCGGCATTGCCGATCAGGACAAGGTCGCCAGCCACCTCGGGCGCGCCAGTGCTGGTATAGCCGCGACTATGGTCGACAATTGTGTCGACCTTCCAGAGAAGTTTCCCATTCTTCGCGTCGAGCGCATAGAGCATCCCGTCCAGCGCGCCGACCATCACCTTGCCATTGGCGACCGCGACCCCGCGATTGGCCTGGTCGCAGCAGGCGGCGCGGTTGGCCTGCATGTCGACCTCCGGCTCGAAGGTCCAGAGCGGCTTGCCGTTCGCCGCATCGAGCGCGTAGACCCGGCCCAGATTGCCGCTGGTGTACATGATGCCGTCGATCACCACCGGCGTCGCTTCCTGCACCCGGTTGGTGCCGAGGTCATAGGACCAGGCCAGCCCCAGCCGCCCAACATTGCCCTTGTCGATATCGGTCAGCCGCGAATGATGGCTGCCCCAGACATCGCCACCGGTATAGGGCCAGTCATCCCCGCCCCCCGCATCGCTCCCGCCCCGTGCGCAGCTTGCCAGCGCCAGCAAGCCGGCGACCGCCAGACAGGCTTTTCTCACTGCTCTTTTCACAGGGGCCAGCTTCCCTTGTGGGCCAGCATCACCTCGCGCAGGCTCCTTGGCTTGCGACCGGTGATCCGTTCGATCCAGTCGGTCTTCTCCGCGAAATAGCCTTCTCGGATCGCTTGGCCGAACGTCACCATGTCGTCGCTCGACCAGGGAATCGGGCCATCCGGCACAATATCGGATGCATGACGCGGCGCACCTAGCGCGTCGAAATAGGCGAACATCGCGTCGTCATCGACCTGCTCTACTAGGATCGGCTTGCCGGCAATCTCGCTTGCCATCGCCATCGCCTGGGGGATGGTGAAAAGTTCCGGCCCGGTGAGCACATAAGCCTTGTTCTCATGACCCGGCTGCGTCAGCACGCCGACAGCCGTCGCCACGCAATCGTCCCGGCTGACGAAGGCGACCGCGCCCTCGCCGCAATTGTCAGGCTTGCCGCCCGCCATCAGCGCCGGGATCGTCATCGGTCCGGCAATCGCCTCGGCATATTGGCTGTCGCGCAAATGGGTCCAGGCCGCGCCCGATGCTTCGATGATTTCCTCGGTCGCGCGATGGTCCAGTTTCACGATTGCCGGGTTGTCCGGCGCGTCGGCGGCGATCAGCGATGTGTAGACGATGTGCCGCACCCCAGCCGCGACCGCTGCTTCCACCGCATTGCGATGCTGGCCGACGCGGGTTCCGACGCGGGCGGTGCTGATCAAGAGCAGCTTTTCTCCGCCACCCATTGCAGCAGGCAGGTTGGCAGGATCATCGAAATCCGCAAACCGCACATCCGCGCCGCGTGCTGCCAGTTCCGACAGATTTGCGGGTGTACGCGACAGGAGAATCACATCGGACGCCTGCACATGCTCCAGCAGCAACTCCGCTGCCGCACGCCCGAACGCGCCTGAAGCGCCTGAAATGATGATCTTCCCCATGCGTCCTTTCGCTTGCATGATCTATCGTCTTGTTGCAGATAATCGTAACGATTGTTATTGTTGCGTCAAGAGAGATGAAAAGGAGAGTGAACGCCATGCCATCCCTTCCGATCGAGGACCGGATCGCGCTGCAGGATCTGATCGCCGCCTATAGCTGGGCGCTCGACACCGGCGATGTCGATGCGCTTGTCGCCTGCTTCACGCCTGACGCGCGCATGGTGGAGGAAGTGTTCGAAGATCCCGACATCTGGGAAGGACATGAAGGGATTCGCGGCATTGCCGAACATTATCGCAATGCACCGGGCTTCCCCGGCCGCCAGCATCATGTAACCCAGACCCAATATACGGCTCAGGACGATGGAAGCTGCAAGATGCGCTCCTTTGCCTTCGTGACGGAATGCGAGGGTGAGCCACCCTATCTACTGCGCTTTGCAGGCTGGTATGACGATCATGCGATGAAGGATAGGGACGGGCAATGGCGCTTCCACCGTCGCACCGTCCGCCTCTGGGACGGGGAGGTGCTGAAGAATTTTCCCGGTCATGGCCATTGGGTGCCACGCAAACGACCGGAGTCGCTCATTATCAAGCGCTGAGCGGTTGCCTAAATCGCTGCCTCGATATAGTCAGACAATATATGGGGCAGCAGACATTCATCGCCGTTGATTGGGGGACCACCAATCGCCGCGCCTATCTCATCAAAAATGGCACGGTCGTCGACACCGAACGGGATTCGCTCGGCGTAACGGCCGTCCCGGCCGGTGGTTTCGAAGAAGAGGTCGCGAAGCTGCGCGACCGCCATGGTGGCGCGCCGGTCGTGCTGGCCGGCATGGTCGGATCCAATCGCGGGTGGGTGGATGCAGGCTATGTGTCGACGCCTGCGACGCTTGAGGCACTGGCGACCGCGGTGGTGCACCCGATGGACGGCGTACTCATCATTCCCGGTGTCCGCCATGTAGCAGAGGGACGCGGCGATGTGATGCGCGGCGAAGAAGTCCAGCTTCTGGGCGCGCTTGCTGCCGGCCTTGCCCCGGCCGACGCTCTGCTCTGCCAGCCCGGCACCCATTGCAAATGGGCCTGGATGAAGGACGGCACATTGTCCGCCTTCGTCACCGCCATGACCGGCGAGATGTTCGCTCTGCTCAAGGCGCATGCCCTGATCGGGCAGGAAATGACCGGCGAGGTCACGCCCGGCGCGGCTTTTGTGCAAGGCGTGCGGGAAGGCGGGCGGGGCGACCTGCTCGCGTCGCTGTTTGGCGTTCGGCCCGCCAGCCTGCTGAGCCTGCGCGATCGCGAGGATGCCGCCGCCTTCGTAAGCGGACTACTGATCGGCGCCGACTGCGCCAGCCATGCGGGCAAGGGCGAAGTCCATCTGCTGGCCGATCCGGCGCTGGGCGCGCTCTACAGCCAAGCCATCACCGAACTCGGCGGCACACCGCTGCTGATCGACAGTCATACGGCCTTCATCGCCGGCGTGACCCGTCTTTGGGAGTATCTGTCATGAGTCTCGATTTCGCCACCGCCTTCGACCGCTGCCCGCTGGTCGCGATCTTGCGCGGCGTCCGCCCGGACGAAGTCGAGGCGGTCGGCGACGAACTGGTCGGAGCCGGCTTCACCCTGATCGAAGTGCCGATGAACTCGCCCGATCCGCTCGACAGTATAGGCAGGCTGGCGCGCCGGTTCGAGGGACAGGCACTGGTCGGGGCAGGTACGGTGCTGACCACGGAACAGGTCGCTCAGGTGCAAGGCGTCGGCGGACAACTCATCATCTCACCGAACAGCGACCTTGCAGTCATTGCCGCGACGGCCAAGGCTGGCATGATCTCCATGCCCGGCTATTTCACCCCGACCGAAGGCTTTGCCGCCGTCCAGGCCGGCGCCACAGCGCTGAAGCTCTTCCCGGCCGAAGCCGCGACGCCCACCGTGCTGAAGGCACAGCGCGCAGTCTTCCCGAAGACACTACCGGTATTGGTCGTGGGCGGCATCAATCCCGGCAATATGGGGCCATGGGTGCAGGCAGGCGCGAACGGCTTTGGCCTAGGCTCCGCCCTCTACAAGCCCGGCGCCACGGCGCTGCAGGTCGGCGAAGCAGCCCGAGCGTTCATAAGTGGCTGGAAAGCAACCCTGGGCTGATCGACAGCCTGACTTTCATGACAGGGTGGCGTCTTTTTCATGAAGCAGGCCGACCCTGAACTTTCATATCACTGCCGCTTTACTTTCGCGGTCATGACCCATTGTTCCGCTAGGCGCATCGGCGGGGGTCTTGATCATGCTGAAGCCTTTGCGCGCACTTTTGTTCGCGAGCCTGACGGTAATGGCGGCGACCGGATCTACCGGCAGCCGCCCCGTCGCCTATGCCGCCCTTGACGGGTTGAACGCCCCCGCACCACGCGACGGGCAACTGTCGGTGATGACCTATAATGTGCAGGGACTCCCCTGGCCCATCGCATGGGGTCGGGAAGAAGCACTGACCAAGATCGGCGATCGGCTGGCGACATTACGTCGCGCAGGACGACAGCCGCATATCGTCTTGCTCCAGGAAGCTTTCACGCCGGAAGCCGCCGGCATCGCGCGCCGCGCCGGCTATGCCCATGTCGCCACGGGTCCGGGGACAGAGTTAGCGCCCTCCCCGCCAGCAACGGCCACGGATCGCGCCTATCTCGCGCAGGCCCGTTGGGATCGGGGCGAAGCGATGGGCAAGCGTTTCGGCAGCGGCCTGATGATCCTGTCCGATTATCCGATCGTCGGACAGGCGCGCATGGCCTTTCCCGCCTTTGCCTGCGCCGGGTTCGATTGCCTCGCCAACAAGGGCGTTCTCATCGCGCACATCGCCGTGCCGGGCTTCGCCGCGCCGGTCAGCATCGTCAACACCCATCTCAACGCGCGCAAGGCGGCCGGGGTGCCGATCAGCCGATCGCAGCGGGCTTTCACACGGCAAGTCGCGCTGCTGGCCGCTTTCGTGGGCGCGCAGGTACCCCGGGGGCACAGCCTTGTCCTGGGTGGAGACATGAATATCGGCGGCGATCCCGCCCGCAATGTCGCCTTCTTCCGCCATTGGGCGCATTCAGACTATATATTCGTCAAGCCGGCTCTCGGTGGCGTCCGGCGTGCCCTGAACCTTCCCTACCAGATCGATCGCGACGCCCTCGCCGCTTCGGCAGCACGCGCCAAAGACTGGCTGTTCGCTCGCGATGAGCAGGGTCGCCCGATGGTGGTGACGCAAGCATCGGTCCCCTTCGGCCAGGAAGCCGACGGAGCACCACTGTCCGACCATTATGGCTACGCCCTCACCTACGCTCCAACCGGTCGACCGGAGGAACCGGACGTGCGGCTGGCGGCGCTGGCGGTGGAGGATCAGCCATGAGGCGCCTGCTGAGCGGCCTTGTCCTCCTGCCCAGCCTATGCTCGCCGGCATTGGCGCAAATTCATTCCATCGACCAGAGCGCGCGCTTCACTCTGAAGCCACAGCTACGGACCACATCGCCACGCATTCCAGCCACGCCCCGGCGGCAGGCACCGTTCACATCGATGAACGAGCCGCCAGCGCGCGACGAAGCCGCCGTCATCTTCATCGTCGCGCGAAAGACGATCCAGTTTTCGCAGCAACGCGAAAGCGGCGCGCGTGCGGCCATGCCGCTGGCGGGTCATCTTTCCCGCACGCGCGTCCGGACTATTAAGGTCGAAGGCGTGCTGCCTATGGATGATCGCACGATCCTGCGTCTCGGCTGGTCGGGCGGTAAATATAGCAACCGTAATGCCAATGCGACCGCCGCCTACAGCAACGCTAATCTGCGCGCCAGCGACTGGTTCCAGCCGCATGCCGCTCTGCATTTGGCGGCGGGACGCAATGTCCTGCTGCGCGCCAGCTATGATGAAAACCTGCTGGCCTATGCCGATATCGGCATGAGCGGCCCGCTGGCGCTGACGCGCGAGGATTTTCGCGCAATGCAGGCGCATTTGCGACCGGAGCGCCATCGTCGCCTCGCCTTTGGCGCAGACTGGGCGGTGGCGCCTGCGCTGCGCCTATCATTCGATGTCTATGACGGGCGCCTCATGGATCGCCTGACCTTTGCCGACGGTGGTGCGCTCCCAGTCAATCGCGGTTCGGCCGATCTGCGCGGCCTCATCCTCGCCGCGACACATCGGCCGACGCCCCATTTCAATTGGTCGCTGCGCTATGGCCGCGCCATCGTGAACCGGATCGAAGGCGGCATGGTGCACGAGACGCAACTTGCGGCCGAAGGGCAGTGGCACGCCGGTCCATGGCGTGCCAGCCTGCGCGCCGCACGGACCAGCACGCCCGCCTTGTTGTTGCCGACAGATATTCATGACCGGTCGATCCGCGTTCGGGCCGCCATCAGTTGCCAGCCGGTGGCCACGCCTGGGTTGACCCTCGGCCTGCGTATTGCAGATCCCGACCGGCAGGCCAGCAGCAGCTTCACCGCATCCGATGCGCCGCTCGGACTGCGCGCGCAGGACCAGGCCCGCAGCCTGATGCTCTCCGCCAGCCTTGCGCTCTGACTGCCATTTTTCTGTAGCCTTTGCCACCTATCGCTCCGCGCTTCATGACGGGAGCAGCAATATGACGGGTCGTCTGTTTTCCATGTTCGCCATCGGGGCTGGCCTGATCGCGTCGGCCATGGCCGTGGCGCAAGACGATATGGATGCGCCGTCGCCACCGCCCGCCGCCGTGACGGTCCGGCTGGCCGCGCCCGAAGCAAATCAGGGCGTGGCGTCGGGCGGCACCTATCTTTATGCGATCGACAATGATCGCATCGGCAAATATCGCATTGTCGACGGCCGTCGCGTCGCCAGCTGGCAGGGTGAGCGCCGCCTTTTTCCCCACATGAACAGTTGCACAGTAACGGGCCGCGAATTGATATGCGCCGCATCCAACTATCCCGCCGTGCCGCAGACCAGCGCGGTCGAGATTTTCGACACGCGGACGCTGCGCCATCTGCGTACAGTCAGCCTGGGCCTTGGTCCCGGCTCCCTGACCGTCATGGATCGTCACGCTGGAAAATGGTGGGCGGTCTTCGCCAATTATGCCGGCAAGGGCGGCGAGCCGGGGCGCGACCATCGCTATACGCTGTTGGTCCGGATGGATGACCAGTTTCGGCAGGAAGCGGCCTGGACCTTCCCTCCCGCGGTGCTGGCGCGGTTCGCGCCCAAAAGCTGTTCGGGCCTCAGTTGGAGCAATGACGGCCACCTTTTCGTCACAGGCCATGACCGGCCGGAAATTTACGAACTGGCGCTGCCCGGCGCCGGATCGACGCTGGAACTACGCCGGACAATCGGATTCGCATCGCCGGGACAGGCGATCGATTGGGATCCGGTGAAGCCTGGCATGCTCTGGTCGATAGACCGCGCTCATTCCCAAATGATCGCGAGCATGATCGACACCGACGGCGCCGAGAAATGAACGGGACATATCGGCGTGTCATCCGCGAAATGATGCTAATGCGATTGACTCGCATTATTTAACTCCTCTAACGGCGCTTACATTGTCCGTTATCAGGGGAATCACATGCATCGCCATTCGCGCCATCTGCTGATCGTCGGTGCCGTCGCCGTCCTTTCCGTCGGCCAGGCATGGGCTGCAGAGGAGGGCGCTCCTGCCGGCGATGATTCCAGCATCATCGTCACCGGTGTCGCGAACCAGGCTATCACATCCGCCACCAGTCTCTCCCTCACTTTGCGGGAAACGCCGCAATCGATCAGCATCATCAATCGCGAACGCATCGACGATTTCGCGTTGACCAATGTCAACGACCTGTTGGCACAGGCAGTTGGCATCAATGTCGAGCGGGTCGAGACCGATCGCACCTATTACAATTCACGCGGCTTCGATATCACCAGCTTCCAGCTCGACGGTATCGGCCTGCCACTGATCTGGGGTATCCAATATGGCGACCTCGACACCGCGCTGTTCGAAAATGTCGAGACGATCCGCGGCGCCAATGCGCTCCTGACCGGTATCGGCAATCCATCCGCGACGATCAATTATGTACGCAAGCGGCCACTCGATCATTTCCAGGCAACGGGCGACTTTCAGCTCGGCTCGCGGGACTTGTGGCGTGGGGAGGGTGACGTATCGGTTCCACTGACCGACACGGTCGCGGCACGCATCACTTACGCCCATGAGGAGCGGGATTCCTATCTCGACCATAATCGCAACAATCGCGATGTGATAAGCGCTATCGTCAGCTGGCAGGTTACGCCCCAGCTCAAGGCGACAGCCGGCTATAGCCGGCAGGAGAATAATAGTGACGGCGTACTTTGGGGTGCCTTGCCGCTGGTCTACAGCGATGGCACCCACATCTCCTATCCACGCTCGGCCTCGACCTCGGCCGACTGGACCTACTGGAATACGACCGATACCACGGCCTTTGCAGAAATCGCCTATGGCTTCACCAATGGCTGGTCGGTGAAGGGCGTCTTCACCTACAAAAGGTTCGAGGAAAACGCCAAGCTGCTCTACGCCTATGGGACACCCGATCCGGTCACAGGGCTGGGCGTTCATGGCATGGCGGGCATCTATCCATCCGATTATAAACAATATCTGGGTGATTTCTACGCATCCGGCCCGGTCCGTCTGTTCGGCCGCGAACATAGCCTGGCTTTCGGCCTATCCACCGCCAAGCGCGACGGCTGGGAATATGAAGGATTTTCGTTCGAGGATATCGTCTATTCACCGGTTGACCAGTGGGATCGGGCGTCGATCGCCGAACCCGATTTCCCCGATACGTATCTGGCTGCCCGCAGCACCGACAGGCTGACCCGCGCCTATGGCGCTGCGCACCTGAGCCTGGCTGATAATCTGAAGGCCGTGGTCGGCGCCAGCGCCATATGGCTCAAATCGACGGGCTACAGCTATGGCGCCGATCTTTATCGCAAGGACAGCAAGCTCAGCCCCTATGCCGGCCTTGTCGCGGACCTGACGACCAATATCTCGCTCTATGCGAGCTACACCGACATCTATAATCCGCAGACCGAAGTCGATGTGAACAATGTCAGGCTTGATCCGGCCAAGGGGACCAGCATCGAAGCCGGTGTAAAGAGCGAATGGCGGAACGGCAGGCTCTATGCGACGGCCGCGATCTTCCGTGCCAGGCAGAAAGGGTTGGCCGAGTTTGCCGGCACATTCGACGCGGATGGTGCAGGACAGGCGGGTGATAGCTATTATCGCGGAGTCGATACCACATCCAAGGGATTCGAATTGGAGATTGCCGGGCATATCACCGAAAACTGGTCGTTGAGCGGCGGCTATACCTGGCTCGACATCGAGGATCCGGAAGGCAATGACACACGCACCTGGCTGCCGACCCAGACGCTGAAACTGTCCAGCACCTATGCGATTCCGGAATTGAACGATCTGAAGCTGGGAGCTCAACTGCGCTGGCAGAACGCAATCCGTGCGGCGGTCGATGTCGGCACCTATCGGCAGAAGGGCTATGCCGTGCTCGATCTGATGGCGGGCATCCGCGTGGTCGATCATGTCCGTGCCAGGGTCAATGTCCGCAACGTCACCAACAAGCGCTATCTGAACAGCTTGATGTGGGAGCAAGCCTATTATGCGCCACCCCGCAATGTGCTGGCGACGCTGAGCGTGGAGTATTGATGGCATGACGGCCGGGCTAAAGCGGCGGCAGGCTGGATGGCGTTACCGCGCCAATGTCGCGCTTCGCGTTCTGGCCGGAACCGTAGGCGCCTATCTGGTCGCTGCCCTCATGGCGGCCATGCTCGCGCGGACCCTGCCGATGAGCCGGGTGGAAGCGGTGACGAATGCAACCATGATCGCCTATCTGGTCGCGCCCGCGACAACGATCTGGGCCTTCCTGGCCCGCGGCCCCTGGCGTGCGCTTGCGGGTGTGGCACTGGCAGCCGGCGTGTTGGCGCTTATCATCTGGCTGGCGGGACCGCCGGCATGAGCGCGCCCCTGACGATGGTACGCGACGGCGTGCGTCAATGCATGGCATGGCTGCATGGCTGGGCCGGGCTGCTGCTGGGCCATATCCTCTTCATCATGTGCCTCACCGGCACGCTTACGGTGTTCAAGCCGGAAATCAGCCGGTGGATGCGACCGGAAACGGTGGCGACTGCATCCCCTTCCGATGCCATCCTCGCTGCCGCTCATTGGCTCGAACGCAACACGACGGGATCGACCGGCTGGTATCTCACTGCCCCCGACGGGCGAGCCAACACGGTTGAAGCGAGCTATGACAGCAATGGGCAATATCTGGCACAGGCGCTTGATCCATTGACCGGCACGCCCGTCCTGCGCGAGACGCTGGGTGGCGAATTGTTCTATCGCCTCCATTTCGAGCTGGAATTGCCTTACCCCTGGGGCCGGCTGCTGGCCTCGCTTGCGGCGATGATGATGCTGGTCGCGCTCGTCACAGGCATCATCGCCCATAAGCGGATTTTCAAGGACATATTCACCTTTCGTCCGTCCAAGGGACAGCGTAGTTGGCTCGACGGGCATAACGCGCTGGGTGTGCTGGCCTTGCCCTTCCACATCATGATCACCTTTACCGGGCTGCTGACGCTGGCGTCTCTCAACCTGCCCTGGGCTATCGTGTCCGCTTATGGCGAGGACGTAGCCACCCTGTATGCCGACCTGACGCCCGGATCGGTGACGCGCGCCGCAACCGGGCAAAAGATGCCGCTTACTCGCCTCGCACCGATGCTTGCGACGGCGCAACGTCATTTCGGCGACACGCCGATCGGCCGCGTCTATATCTTCAATCCGGGCGACAAGGGCGCGGTTGTCACCGTCTATCCGTCAGACGCGGACGCCATCGGCTATATGCCCGGAGAGATCAGCTTCGACGGCGTGACCGGCAAAACGCTCAAGATCTGGACCGAGGCGCGGCCGGGCATCCGCGCTTATCAGACGATCTATGGCCTGCACATGGCGCGTTTCGCGCCGTCGCTTACCCGCTGGCTCTATTTCCTCGGAGGGACGATGCTGACCCTGGCGATCGCGTCCGGAATGGTGCTGTGGACCGTCAAGCGCCGCGAGCGTGTGCCCCAATCTGTCGGCAATCGCATTCTCGAACGGTTGAATGTCGGCGTGCTGACAGGCGCCCCGCTCGGCGCGGTCGCCTTCCTGTTGGCCAATCGTTTGCTGCCCCTGGGCATCGCGGCGCGCGCCGAAGCCGAAGTGTCTGTCGCACTCTGGACGGCCGGTGCTGCCGTGTTGGCGGGCCTGATCCTGCCGCCGACAATCGGCTGGCCAAGCCTGCTCGGCCTTCTCGCCATCGCCTGCCTGTCTGCTGCGCTCCTGGGACCGATCTGGGCCGGGGGGCTGGTCATGGCAACCATCAACCTGATGCTGCTGGCCACCGCATCCGGACTGCTGGCGGTCGCCCTTCGCCAGCGCCGTCCGAAGCATCCCCCCCTCCCGGCCCGCCGCCGGACGGTCACGGCATGATCGTCACCGCCGGCCTCCTCTATCTCGGCCTGTTCGCATTGGCCGCAAGCATGGATCGCCACCGTCGGGTGATTAGCGGTCCCTGGCAACAGCCGGCTGTCACGCCATTGCTCGCGCCGGCGGGATGGTGCCTGCTAGCCTTGTCCCTGTTCAGTATCGCGCCGCTCTGGCAGGGCGGCGTCGGACTGGTAAGCTGGTGCGGACTCCTGCCGCTGATTGGCGGAATCATCATGCTCGGCCTTACCTATCGCCCTGCCTGGCTGCAGCCGGGCCTGGTGGTGGCTTGCCTCTTCATTCTGGCCGGCATCGTCCTGCGGGTCTGAGCATCATTCCTTCATGTCGATGGTGGCGATCACGCCGCCATCCTCCGCATTGCGTAGCCGCACCGAAGCCTCGAAGCTCATCGCCAGCGATCGAACGATGGTGAGTCCGATCCCCGTGCCATGCCTTCCACCCGGCTGGCTGCCGGGGCCTCGGGTAAAGGGTTCGAACATCTGGTCGATCTGGTCGGTCGCTATGCCAGGGCCATGGTCGCGGACGTGGATCAGCAGCCGTCCGGCCGTTCGGGTACAAGTGATCTCTGCGCTACCGGCATATTTGACTGCATTGTCGACCAGATTGGCGATACAGCGGGTCAACGCATTGGGTTTCACCCGTGCCGATCCGCCGCATCCACCCGAAAAGCGCACCGGCTGCCCCAGATCCTGGGCGTCCTCGGCCATGCTTGCCAGGAGCGAATCGACATCGACCACCGACCATTCCTCACGCGATTCCGTGCTGCTGGCGAGGTCCAGTCCTTCCCGTACCAGCGTTTGCATCGCCTGAAGGTCCGAAAGCAGCCGATCGCGTAATTCGCCCTTTTCCACCAGTTCCAGACGCAACCGCATACGCGTCAACGGGGTCTGAAGGTCGTGGCTGATCGCGGCGAGCAATTGCGTGCGCTCGGCGAAGCCGGCACGCGCGCGACGCTGCATCAGGTTGAAGGTGGATAGCGCCGCCCGCACCTCCTCCGGCCCGGTGGCAGGAATTTCTTCGGGGTCGAGCGACAGCGAAAAGGCTTCCGCAGCGCGTTCCAGCCGTCGCAGCGGTTTGGATACGAAGCGCGCCACTAGGATCGCCAGCCCGGTCGATGCAGCAATGATCACCAGCAGATAGAGAGGATTGAACACGGTGCTGGGCGGCTTGGCGATACGCGGAAAGGTCAGCGCCATCGCGCGCCGCTGGCCGCCATTGTCCGTGAAGCGCACGACCCAGCAATCCGGCCTGGGTGCATCGATCAGGCCTGCCGCCCGATCTTTCCTTTCCTTGGGGGGAAAGCACAGACCGACCGGGACCTGCCCCGCCTGAGGCTGCGATCGGGCGCCGAAACGTTCCTTCAGCGCCGCTTCCAGATCGGCGTCGGGTTCGCTGATCGCGACTCCTTCCGGCTCGGGATAGGCGCCGACGATATTGTGCGCTGCCATCATCGCCTCGACCTGGGTCGGATCGCGCCGCAGGCGCGCTGCGATGTCGACGGCGCTCGCGACGACGCGTTGCCGTCGCACGCGCTCGAAGTCATGATGGCGCGCCTGCTCGGCGACCAGCAGCGCAATGATCGCGGCGACCGACATGCCGACGGTCAGGATCAAGAAGATCTGCCCCGCCATCGTGCCGAAAAAGGCGCGCACGCGCTGCACCGAGCGCTGGATCATGAATAATCGACCCCGCTCGCCAGCACATAGCCTTCGCCCCGCACCGTCAGGATCAATTCGTCCCCGCCCCGGATCGCGGCCAGCTTCTGGCGCAGCCGACTGACCTGAAGATCGATCGACCGGTCGAAAGCGGCAGTGGCGCGCCGTTCCGGAAGCAATGTTTCCCGTGCCAACACGATGTTCGGTTCCTCGATGAAGCGGCTGAGCAAGCGGAACTCAGCAGACGACAGCATCACCAGCCGCTCATCGGGCGCGACCAGTCGGCGCTGTTGCAAATCCAGCCGCCAAGGCCCGAAATGGGCATAACGCATCGTCCCGCCGCGCGAGGGGGGGTCGCTGCGCGCCCTCCGCAGCAGGTTGCGAATACGCACGAGAAGTTCGCGCGGTTCGAAAGGCTTGGTCAGATAGTCGTCTGCCCCCAGTTCCAGCCCCAGCACCCGGTCGATCGCGCTGCCCCGCGCCGTCACCATCATGATCTGCACGTCGGATCCCTCCGCCCGCAATTCGCGGCACAAGGAAAGTCCGTCGCCATCGGGCAGGTTGAGGTCAAGGACAATCAGGTCGACCGACTCGTCGCGCAGGGTCTGGCGCAATTCGATCAGATTGGATGCCGACAGCAGACGGTAATTTTCCTGTTGCAGCTGAGCGACGACAAGTTCGCGAATATCCGCGTCGTCATCGACCACCAACAACGTGGCCGGCCGGGCAAGGGCAGAGTCAACCATGGCTCTTTCCTAGCGCTGCCCGCACGAAAAGTCTGCGCCCCTTTGCTCGCGATACAGGCTGATACAAAGCGATACGCACCGCAACCGACCGACCCAATCGGAAAACAAGTCGCGCTATGACGTGACGGGTAAAATCGACAAGAGGACGATGTCGGCTTCCCTCGGCCGGCACAAAGCGGAGCCCTTGCGATGACCCTTCCCGCCTCCATGGCCGGAAAGCCCGATTGGACAGGCCGGATCGACGGCGCACATCCCCTCCCCCTCCCCCCGTGCGTCCGATCCACCGCCTGGCCGCCGCGGGTGGCATCGCAGGGGCCCGTAATGTTGACTGCAAGGACTGACACCGATCCCATGCCGATTTCTGCCCACCTTCACAGCCTTCGGGTCGCACCGATTGCCCTGCTCATGCTGCTTGCTGCATGCGGTCAGGAAAAGGCTCCCAAGAAAGGACCGGCTGAAGTCGGCGTGGTGACGCTGACCACCCAGAATGTGACCGTGGCAAGCGAACTGCCCGGCCGCACCGTATCGACCATGGTGTCTGAAGTGCGTCCGCAGGTGGCCGGGCTGATCCAGAAACGCCTGTTTACCGAAGGATCGACGGTCAGCGCCGGTCAGCCACTCTACCAGATCGACCCGCGTCTCTATCGCGCTTCGCGGGACGAGGCGCTCGCGACATTGGCCAGCGCCGAGGCGACTGCGATCGCAGCCCAGGCGAAGGCGCAGCGCTATCACAGCCTGGGCGAGACCGAAGCTGTCAGCGCACAGGATCGCGACGATGTGACTGCCACTGCCCGCCAGGCGAAGGCGGCCGTGCAGCAGGCTCGCGCCAGTCTCCAGACCAGCAGCGTCAACCTGGAGTTCACGCTGGTTCGCGCGCCGATCAGCGGGCGCATCGGCCGTACCCTCTTCACCCCCGGCGCGCTGGTCACGGCTAGCCAGACCGATCCGCTGACCACGATCCAACAACTCGACCCCATCTATGTCGATGTGACCCAGTCGAGCGCGCAACTGCTGCAACTGCGGCGTTCGCTGGCGGCGGGCAAGACCCTTCCCGCCAGCGCGACCATTCGCCTGAAGCTGGATGACGGTACCGACTATCCGCTCGAAGGCCGCATCGAGTTCGCCGAACCGATCGTCGATGTGAACAGTGGCACGGTCACGTTGCGCGCGCGCTTCCCCAATCCCGACGGATTGCTGCTACCCGGTATGTTCGTTCGCGTCGTTGCGCCGCAGTCGGTGGTGCCTGGCGCCATCCTCGCGCCGCAGCAGGGCATCGCCCGCGATCCCAAGGGCAATGCCACCGCACTGGTCGTGACCAAGACGAACAAGGTCGAACGCCGGACCGTGACCGCTGCTCAGGCAATAGGCGACAAATGGCTGATCACCGCAGGCCTGAAAGCCGGTGACAAGCTGATCGTCGAAGGCACCGACAAGGTTCAGCCTGACGATGTGGTGAAGCCCATCGCCGTCGCGACGGTGAAGTAGGAGCTTTGCCGTGCTGAGCCGCTATTTCATCGAACGGCCCATTTTTGCCTGGGTCATCGCCATCGGCATCATGCTCGCCGGCCTTGGCGCCATGCTGTCGCTGCCGATCGCACAATATCCCGACATCGCGCCTCCGGGCGTCGGTATCAGCGCCACTTATCCAGGCGCTTCGGCCGAAACCGTCGAAACCAGCGTCACCCAGGTCATCGAACAGCAACTGACCGGCATCGACGGCCTCATGTATTTCTCTTCCTCGTCGACGGCGACGGGGCAGTCGCGCATCACCGTGACCTTTGAGAAAGGCACCGACCCGGACACCGCGCAGGTGCAGGTGCAGAATCGCGTGCAGCAGGCGCTCAGCCGTCTGCCCAATGCGGTGCAGCAGCAAGGCCTGACCGTTACCAAGCAGCAGACCGACTTCCTGATGCTGGTCGGCCTGTACGACGAAACCGACAATGCCACCCAGGCGGACATTGCCGACTATCTGGTCAATAATTTCCAGGATTCGATCGCGCGCATCGACGGCATTGGCGCAACCCAGATTTTCGGATCGCAATATGCGATGCGCATCTGGCTCGATCCCTATAAGCTTGCTGCCGTCAAGCTGATGCCGTCAGACGTGGAAACGGCGATCAAGGCGCAGAATATCGAGGTGTCCGCTGGACAGATCGGCGCGGACCCGGCCCCGGCCGACCAGCAGATCAACGCTACGGTGACGGCGCGTGCACGCCTCCAGACGCCCGACCAGTTCCGCAAGATCATCGTCAAGACGCAAAGCGACGGATCGATCGTCCATCTGTCCCACGTGTCGCGCGTCGAACTGGGCAATGAAAGCTACACCACTTCGGCCCGCCTGAACGGTCATCCCGCATCGGGCATGGCGTTGCAGCTGGCGCCCGGCGCCGATGCGCTCAAGACCGCCGAGCTGGTCAAGGCGCGGGTCGCCGAACTGGCGCCGAACCTGCCGCACGGCTACAAGATCGTCTATCCCCGCGATACCACGCCGTTCATCAAGCTGTCGGTCGAGGAAGTCATCCAGACGCTGGTCGAGGCGGTGGTCCTCGTCGTCATCGTGATGTTCGTCTTCCTCCAGAGCTGGCGCGCTACGCTGGTGCCGGCGATCGCAGTGCCGGTGGTGCTGCTCGGCACGTTCGGCATCCTCGCCCTGTTCGGTTATTCCATTAACACCTTGACCCTGTTCGGTATGGTGCTGTCTATCGGCCTGCTGGTCGATGACGCGATCGTCGTCGTCGAAAATGTCGAGCGCATCATGGAGGAAGAGGACCTTTCTCCACGCGACGCCACGATGAAATCGATGGATGAAATCGGCAGCGCGCTGGTCGGCATCGCCCTGGTCCTGTCCGCCGTGCTGCTGCCCATGGCGTTTTTCGGCGGGTCTACCGGCGTCATCTACCGGCAATTCTCGATCACCATCGTTTCGTCCATGCTGCTGTCGGTCGTGGTCGCGCTGATCCTGTCGCCGGCGCTCTGCGCTACCCTGCTCAAAGGGTCGGACAATGAAAAGCGACACAAGGGTTGGGCCGGCAAGTTCAATCGCTGGTTCGAACGGATGACAGACGGTTATATACGCCGGACCGAGCGGGTGATGAGCCGGCGCAAGCTGTACTGGGCGCTCTATGTCGTGGTGCTGGCGGTGCTGGTCCTGTTGTTCGTGCGCCTTCCGTCCAGCTTCCTGCCGGTCGAGGATCAGGGCCAGGTCATGGTGCAGGTCACGCTCCCCGCCGGCGCCAAGTCCAGCCGTACCAACGCGGCGATCGATCAGGTTCAGAATTATTTCCTGAACGACGAAAAGGACAATGTCTCCTTCGCCTTCATCATGACCGGGTTCAGCTTCCAGGGTCAGGGTGAGAATGTGGGTCAGGGCTTTATCAACCTCGCGCCATGGGATGATCGTAAGGGCGCAGCCAACACGGCGGGCGCCATCGCCGGCCGCACGACCAAGCAACTGGCCGCGATCCGCGACGCGAAGATATTGGCGATGACGCCGCCTGCCATCCGCGGTCTTGGCCAGTCCAACGGCTTTACCTTTGAACTGCTCAACAGCGCTGGCCTCAGCCGGGAACGCTTCCTGGAACTGCGGAACCAGCTTCTGGCGGCCGCAGCGAAAGATCCGATGCTGGCCGGCGTCCGCGCTGCGTCACTGGAGGACACGCCTCAGCTCAAGGTCGATGTCGATACCGAAAAGCTGGCGGTACTCGGCCTGACGCAGGCTGACGTCGATGATGTGCTGAGTTCTGCCTGGGGCAGCACCTATGTCAATGATTTCGTCGACCGGGGCCGCGTGAAGCGCGTCTACATGCAGGCCGATGCGCCCTATCGCGCCCTGCCGAGCGACCTCGACAACTGGATGGTGCGTTCCAGCAGCACAGGGGAAATGGTGCCCTTCTCCGCCTTCGCCACGACCCATTGGACCATGGGGCCCAGCAGCGTATCGCGTTTCAACGGTCTCTCCGCCTTCGAGATCCAGGGCCAGGCGAGTGAAGGCGCCAGTTCGGGTGAGGCCATGGACCGGATGGTAGAGTTGCAGAAACAACTGCCTGCGGGCACCAGCTATGCCTGGAGCGGACTGTCCTATCAGGAACAGCTGTCGGGCGGGCAGGCGCCGTTGCTTTATGGTCTGTCGGTGCTGGTCGTCTTCCTCTGCCTCGCCGCCCTTTATGAAAGCTGGTCGATCCCACTGGCGGTCCTGCTGGTTATACCGCTCGGGCTGGTCGGGGCGGTGATTGCGGTCTGGGCCCGGGGACTGGAGAATAATATCTTCTTCCAGGTCGGCCTACTCACCACCATGGGGCTGGCTGCGAAAAATGCGATCCTGATCGTGGAGTTCGCCGAACTGGCCCATCATGAGGGCAGGAACGCATGGGACGCCGCGCTGGAAGCCGCGCGTCTACGCTTCCGCCCGATCCTGATGACCAGCCTCGCCTTCATCGCCGGCGTCATCCCGCTGGCGATCGCCACCGGTGCGGGCGCGCAGAGCCGCGTCGCGATCGGTACGGCAGTGATCGGCGGCATGACGACGGCTACCGTGCTTGCGGTCTTTTTCGTACCGCTGTTCTTCCTCACCATCGCTCGCCTTTTCGGCAGTGGCAAACCGAAGGCCGCACCTCCCGCTGCCGCGGAAGCAGGAGTTCCGGCATGAACCGCACGCGTTTGTCGTTGAGCGCAATGCTCCTGTTGGGCGGGTGCAACATGGCGCCCCATTATGAGCGCCCTGCCCCGCCTGTGCCCGCAACCTTGCCGACCGGCGCGGCTTATGCGAGCCGTCTGGATTCGCAGGCCGGCCTACCCTGGACGCAGCTGGTGCAGGACACTCGGCTAAGGACGATCGTCGAACGCGCCCTGGCCAATAATCGGGATCTGCGCGCCGCGCTCGCCAATGTCCAGTCGGCCCGTGCTCAATATCGCGTCCAGCGGGCGGCGCAGTTGCCGACCATCACTGCTGATGCCGGCGCCAGTGTCGCCCGGCAGAATGATGCGCGCCAGAACAGCTACAGCGCGGACCTGGGCTTTAGCGCATTCGAGATCGACCTGTTCGGTCGGGTGCGCAATCTGACGGAATCGGCGCTGGAATCCTACCTGGCGACCGAGGAAGGCGCGCGCTCGACCCGGATCACCCTGATCGCCGAAACGGCGACCGCCTATGCCACATTGGCGGCGGATCAGGAGTTGCTCGCTTTGTCGCGCCAGACCCAGGCAAGCGCCCAGCGCACGCTCGACCTCACCCGCTCGCTCAACGCCGCCGGCCTTGCAGGCAAGCTCGACGTGCATCAGGCGGAAACGACGGTGGAGCAGGCCGCGTCCGATGTCGCCGCCAACATCACCCAGGTCGCACAGGATCGCAATGCGCTGGATCTGCTCGCGGGCACGCCGATCGAGGACGCCCTGCTTCCCGCCTCGCTGGACAGCCTGATCGCAGGCGTCGCCCGAGTACCGGCCGGCCTTTCGTCCGATATCCTGCTCCAGCGACCCGACGTTCTCCAGGCCGAGCATCAACTCAAAGCCGCCAATGCCGACATTGGCGCGGCGCGAGCGGCGATGTTCCCGAAGATCAGCCTCACCTCCGCCATCGGCGTCGCCAGTTCGGCGCTCTCGGCGTTGTTCAAGGGCAATGCTTTCGTCTGGTCGGTCGGTCCATCGGCCAGCCTGCCCATCTTCGGCGGCGCGAACCGGGGCAATCTCGACTATAGCAAGGCGCAGCGCGATCTCTATCTCGCGCAATATGAGAAGGCGATCCAGACCGCCTTTCGGGAAGTGGCAGACGCGCTGGCACGCGACGGGACGATCGACGCTCAGCAGGCCGCACAGCGGCGGCTCGTAGCCGCAAGCAGCCGTGCCTATGACCTGGCTGACCAGCGGTATCGCGCTGGCGTCGATACCTTCCTGACGACACTTACCAGTCAGCGATCGCTCTACAGCGCGCGACAATCGGCGATTGCGACCGATCTCGCCCTGATCAGCAATCATATTCTCCTCTACCGCGTGATCGGCGCAGACCAGTAGGGTCGGGTTCCCAGCAGCCAATCGGCCGGCATGCCCAATGCGCCAGATGTCGACATGCTCCGGCTGCACAGCCCCGGCAGATGCAAGCGGCTGGCGCGTGAAGCCGTACTCCACCGTATCATTTGTGTCAGGTCCCCTGCTTCCTCTTCAATCGGACTGCGCATATGCTATGATCGGCGCAAAGAGGATGGAGAGGGCCATGCTGTTTCTGGCGCGGTTTCTGGATTGGATTTGTAACGCTTTTGCGTCCGCTGTGCAGGACGAAACCCGGCTCAACCAGCTGATTTGTCCGCTCGCGGCGCGACGGGCCGATGCCGATGGTGCGACGCACCGGCGCTGACCATTGCGTTTTGTCAACTTCGGACGAATGTACCGCCAGCAGCGAAACATTGGCGTTCCCTGCCAGAGATCTGATTGTGCATATAAAAAAACGGGCCAATCCGAAGATCAGCCCGTGAAAGTTTTAGGAGAGGATGCCTGAAAGGCATGTTCTTTCTGACCTAAAGCTGTTTTTGCTGCAAGTGCGAAAAACCTTCTCGCGATTGCAAAATATGCATCCGTGGCAGGTTGCAACGCTTCCGTAGCGTCAACCGGATATTCTATCGTCCGCGTCAGACCATCAAGAAGCCGTTATGATGCGAATCACTTCATGCCTTGATTCGCAGCGAGGCAAGCGCGGCAACCATCAGCGTCACGGCGGCAAAAGCCATGGTCCAGATCGGATCGCCGGGGAAAAAGGCCTTCATGATCGATCCCATGGCGGTCGCTACGAGCAATTGCGGCACCACCACGAAAATGTTGAACAGCCCCATATAAACGCCGATCTTTGCCGCCGGCAGGCTCGACGCCAGCATGGCATAGGGCATGGCGAGGATAGAGGCCCAGGCGATGCCGATCCCGACTTCGCTCAGCAGCAGCCAGTCGGGATCGCGCAAGAAAAGGAAGCTTCCAAAGCCAGCCGCGCCGGCGAGCAGGCACAGCGCATGCGTGCGGGCCTGCCCGATCCGCCGGGCGATCCAGGGCAGAAGCGTCAAAGCCGCCACCGCCGCCACGCCATTATAGACTGAAAAGAGCACACCGACCCAGTTGCCGCCCGCCTGATAGGCCGCACTCGCGGGATCGGCCGATCCGAACATATATTGGGCCACGACCGGGGTCGTGTGGATCCACATGATGAAGAGCGCCGACCAGCTGAAAAACTGGATGACGGCCAGTTTCCGCATGATCGGCGGCATCCCTGCCACGTCACCGATGATATGAGCCAGCATATTGTCCACCCGTCCCGCACGCGCCAGCAGGATCGCCGCCAGGCTGGCAAGGCCATAGCCCGCCAGCAATGCGCCGAGCAGATAGACTTCCTTCTCCATTCCCCAAATCTCGACCAGCAATGCAATGGCTGCGCCGGCGCCGATCCATGCCAGACAGGGCAGCGGATTCCTCGCCGCCAGATCGGGCGCAAGATGCGCTTCCGTCTCGTCGCTGAACGCCTGCATCTGCTGAGGCGTATATTCACGTGTCGTCAGCACCGTCCACAGCACCGCGCCGAAGAGCGCCGCTCCGCCAACCCAGAAGCTGTAACGCACCGTGTCGGGGACTTCGCCCGCAGGCGCAACATTGGCGATGCCCATATGGTCGAGCGCATAGGGAAAGAGCGACCCCACCACCGCACCCGTACCGATGAAGGCGGTCTGCACCGCGTAGCCGACCACATGCTGATCCTTGCGCAGCATATCACCGACAAAGGCGCGGAAAGGCTCCATCGAAATGTTGAGGCTGGCATCGAGCATCCAGAGCAGAAGCGCCGCCGCTAACAGGCCGTCGCTGCGGGGCATGAGCAGCAGAGCGGTCGCGGCCAATATGGCGCCCAGCAGAAAATAGGGCCGCCGCCGCCCTAGCCGGCCGAGCCATGTCCGATCGGACAGATGACCGATCACTGGTTGCACCAGCAGCCCGGTCAGCGGCGCCGCAACCCACAGGGCCGAAAGATCGTCTATGCTGGATCCCAGTGACTGGAAAACACGGCTCATATTGGCATTTTGCAGGGCAAACCCGATCTGGATGCCGAAGAATCCGAAACTGATATTCCACAGCCCGGCGAAGCCCTGGCGAGGCTTTTCCATGCCTTTCCCTTCCTGTCCTTACGCGACCGGCCTCCCGCCGCCTGCGCCCGAAACGCAGGGCTGGCACGGCAAGGCATGAGGAGCAAGGCAGGCATACGAATTCATAGGGAACCGGCATTTTGCACCGGAGCTAAGTTACTGAAATCGCACTCCAGATTTTCAAATAGAGCGTGCTTCCAGTGGGTTAGATGAGATTACGAAGAGCGGAGATCTAGACACGGCTAGCCCCGGCCAGCCCTGTTTAGACACCCCTTTTATCGCAGTTTTTATCGCGATTATCCTCTGTGGCCACGCCTTGAAGATACCGAAAAATGAAATCTAAGACTGGATTTTCACCCTCGCGCATCGATTCGCTACGGAAGGGAAGTTTGAATGATCCACTTTCTCCAGGGTTATCGGTGAAGGTGTTGCCGAGCGGAAAAATTGCGTGGAAATACATGCGATGGCTGCCGTTCAAGCGTCTGTTTCTCAGGCGCACATTGGGTTTTTATCCTCACGTTGTCTTCGGCGGACCATAGTCGGCCGGCGCATCGCGCCATCGCAAGCCATTCCTGATCACGAAGATGATACCGCTGATAATCCGACGGTCGTCCACCCATGGCACGCCGTGCGACAGCGGAAAATATGGCTCGATCCGGCGCATCTGCGCCTCCGACAGCCAGATCAGATCACTCATGACGACGCCTCCTCGCGCCGCCATTGAATCAACCGATCGCCATCCTCGCAACCAATTTAATAGGTCCTGAGCCTAGGAAGCGTTCTTCGTCGAGACGATCACAGCACTACACACGACCTTGCCAAGCCTGCGTCCCAGCGACGGGACCTCATTCGAATCTGACCTTTTATCAGGGGTCCGCCTCAATCAAAAAATCTTTCCTTACACTGCCCTCGACGCAGCTCCCCAGCCAAAATCCGTCGCATCCATCCACATGCGGTGGAGCACGACAACCAGCTTGCGAGCCAACGCGACCTTGGCACGCTTCATGCCGCGACGCTGGGCCACATCGAGCGCCCAGCGCTTTAGGCTGGAAAAGCGCATCGCCCACGTCAACATGATATGCGCCGCCTCGAACAGCGCCATCCGCACCATTGCGTCGCCGACCTTGCTGACGCCGCCATCGCGATCCGTCTCGCCTGATTGATATTTCTTCGGGGTGAGTCCGAAATAGGCGCCAACCGTATTGGATCTGCCGAACCCGTTTGGATCATCCGCGGCCGACCGATAGGTCAGCGCGACAAGCCCCCGACGCCTGAGGTAGTGATCAATCTCTGGCAAATCTTGTCAGCGCGCGCGATCTTCAGCATCTCGCGGTGAAGCCTCATAAACTCACTCCACGAGGCGGCCCGTGCTGCCAGAACCCCGCCGATCACCATCGACAATGTGGCGTGTCCTGCGATCAGCTCGTGAACCCGCGCCTCGAAACGCCCGCGGCTCACTTCGCCGACTTTCAGCCCATAATAGCCGCGCAATATACCCCGGATGCTCAGTTCCACGTCGAGGAGCTTGCCCTGCAGGAGCTTGCGCCCGACCAGTAGCCCGGACGTCCTGGGCGGGCGGCGATTTTGCATGAACCGGACGATACCAACCCATGCAGAGCAACTGCGCGATCCCGCGCGCATCCTTCCGGTCCGTCTTCACCGTCATGTCTGAAAGCGCCGCTTTCACGTGTCGGGTCTCCAGCAACACGACTTCCCGTCCCGATGTAACCAGCGCCGCGTGCAGCCACTAGGAAAGTGGGCGTGCCTCCAGGCCGATGCGAACCACCGTCAGATCCAGCTCGTCGAAATAGCCAATCAGGCAGGCTCGCTGGCCACCTTGCCCTTCGCATCCACCACGCAAACGCTGCTTTCTTTCAGAGAGGCATCGATGCCGGCATAATAGTCCATGGCTGTTCCTCTCATGATGCTTGAGGCCGATCGCTCGGACCTCGTTCCAACACCATCATTCTGAGGGACAGCCAGCCACCTGGCTACCTTGGAGACGCCGGCCCATTACGGCATCTAGCTGCCTGGTTGCGACACATCATTGGAACATGATAAGCAGCGCTATTGCGGATCAGGCATGGCGCTTTGCTGCTCTTGTTCGACAGGCGATCTGCGCAGGTGGTTGCATGGCCGCCGTGACTTCATTACGTACCGGCTATGATTGCGGCCGAACCCATAAAAAATCCGTCAAAATCATATATCGCCCCCGCGCTGGAAAAGGGGTTCGACATCATTGAATTGCTGGCCGATACGGATGGCGGTTTGACCGCGAGCCAGATTGCCCGGCGCCTCGGTCGTTCGATGAACGAGATATACCGGATTCTACTGGTCATGGAACGGCGCGGCTGGCTCCACAAGGAACCAGGCGACGACCGATACATCGTCACGTACCGGATGCTGGACATCATGTATCGGGCTACGCTGACACAGTCGCTGACGAGCGCGGCGGCGCCCCAGATGCAGGCGCTGGCGCTGGCGACAAACCAGTCCTGTCACCTCGTCATCCGTTCGGGCATGCACGGACTTGTCGTGCTGCGTCAGGAGAATGGCGGTCCTTCAGGCTTTGCGATGCAACTCGGAGCGGTTATCGAACTCGCAACCAGCTGCTCGGGTCATGTCTTGCTCGCTTATGCGGACGAGGACCGGCTTGATGACATATTGGATAAATTGCCGGATATGGACCTGGCGTCCCTTGATCAGCTCCGCAAGCGCCTCGCAACCGTTCGAAAGCGTGGTTATGAAAAGCAGCCCAGCGCAAGAGTATCCGGCATCATTGATGTGAGCTACCCGATTTTCGATTTCAACGGGCGCATCTCCGCCGCGTTGACCATCCCCTTCCTGACCCGGTTGGACGGGTCTACCCTCGATAGTGAGGAGACCCGCATTCAGCTTGGCGAAGCCGCGCGCAGAATATCCCATGAGGTCGGCTGGACCGGGTGACAGTGTCTTGCTTCATTCAAGAAAGGCCCGCCTTGGCATATCGCACATTGCACCTGCCGCATGACGGGATTACCACGCAACCATGATCGAAGAAGGCTCGCCGAAAGCCAAGGCAAAGGAATATTCCGCTCCCGCGCTCGAGAAAGGCTTTGATATTCTGGAGCTACTGGCCGACGCACCGCAAGGATTGCCAGTATCCGAGATTGCGCAACGCCTCGACCGATCGATCAGCGAACTATTTCGCGTCATCATCGTGATGGAACGCCGGCGATGGCTATACAAGGATGCAGCGACCGGACGCTATCGCGTACCCCATCGAGCGCTCGACGTGGCCTTTCGCGCTACACCCGCGCAGGCGCTCAGCGCCGCAGCCGCCGCTCCGATGCAGGATCTGGCGGAAGTGATCAGTCAATCCTGCCATCTCGCCATCAAGGTCGATGGTCGCGGGCTGGTGATATTGCGGCAGGAAAATATGAGACAGTGCGGATTTGCGATGCGCCTGGGCGTACCAATAGATCTCGCCACCAGCGCTTCGGGCCATGTTCTGCTCGCCTTCGAACCGGACGAAACGCTCGAAGCGACGTTCGCCCAGCTTCCCACGCCTTTGTCGATGCCGACGGAAACGTTCAAGAAGCGGCTTGCCACCGTCCGGGCACGCGGATTCGAATGCCATCAAAGCCCCCTTGTCGCAGCCGTTACCGATATCAGCTACCCCATATTCAGTGCTAAAGATCGAGTCGCTGCCGCGCTCACCGTGCCCTATTTGAATAGCATCGACGGATCGCTGACGCATGACATCGAAAATGCGAGGCGCCAATTGGGCGAGACCGCTCAACTGATTTCCGCTGCCCTGACCAGAAGCGCAAGCTACCGATAAGGCCGGACTTAGAGCGCGCTGCGTTAAATCCGACGCAGATCGCGCGCTCTAAGTTTTTGTTGTCGCATCGTTTTAAGCGCAAAACCGGTTCCCACTTTTGCGCACGATGCTCTAGATGCCCGCGGCTGGTCAACAATCGACTGGCAGCCGTCTTGTCCGACGTCCTCCCCGGCGCGCGCCTCGGTTTCCACATCATAAAAGCGCTTGGCGGCGCCGGACGACCCGATGAGCAAGCCCCGGAGCGCCTACGCGCCGTCTGCCTTAGCATATTGAGAGTCTGAGCTTTTGCACGTCAGCCTGTCGCCCCGACACGCAGAGCGGACTTTGGGCGGCGTGCGCATGTGATATTTTTATATATGCTATTTACTTTCTCTTGTCATAGTAATGGACTCAGCGTATTTACCCCAAGAAAGAAGGGAAATCGTCAGGAGGGGAGCAATGAGTTTTGACTCACGCAAAATAGTTTCCTACATTTTTTACATTGTAGTGCGCGGGTTTCGCCTGCCGGCAACTCAAGGCCGCCCCCGCCGCCCTCTTGAAGCTAAGCCGATGAGCCGGCCGCAAATCTTCAGTCCGTCCGGGCACCTAAGCCGGCTTTGTCGGACGGAAGTCTTGCGGCCGCAAAGAGCTTCGACCGCAGCGATCATCAGGCCTTGCCTGCAACGTATGGGACGTTTGCGGCCGGCCACAGTTGCAGAAAAGAAAATTGGGAGAGTGGAATGAAAGCGATTCTATACTGCACAACCGCCTTGGCGCTGCTGGGTTTTTCCGGTGTCGTGTCCGCGCAAGAAGCCGCCGACTCCCCGCCCGCCCAGTCGCCTGCCCAGCAGGGACAAAGCATTTCGTCCGATGCCGCCGGCGCCAATGAAATCATCGTCACCGGCTTCCGTCGGTCGCTGGATCTGGCGGCAGAAACCAAGCGAAATGCGGCAATCGTCAGCGATGGCATCTCCGCTGAGGATATCGGACAATTTCCCGACCTCAATCTGGCGGAATCCCTGCAACGCATCACAGGCGTTCAGATCACGCGAAACGGCGGCGAAGGTTCTGGCGTTTCCATCCGCGGCCTGCCCAGCGAATTTACCCGTGTCCAGTATAATGGCCGGACCGTCGGCAGCGGCGGAACCCGGTCCTTCGATTTCACGGCTTTCTCATCGCTGTTCACCAGCGCAGTCGAGGTTCAGAAATCACCGACATCCGACATGATAGACGGCGGCCTGTCAGGCACGGTCAACATCCGCACAGCGCGCCCGCTGGATATCGACAAAACGACCGTAAGCGCATCGTTCGAAGGCGTGTATGAACAGCAGCGCAAAAAGCTCACACCCCGCGCCGCGATTCTTGGCAACTGGGTGAACAGCGCGGGCACTTTCGGCGTCAACGCCGGCATAGCCTTCGAACGCCGTAAATACCGCACCCGGTCCGACACCACCTATGGCGCCGAAACAAGCCGCGAAGCGCCTTTGATCAACCCCGTCACGGGCAGGGCGATCACCGGCGGTAAATCACCACCGCTCGATTATAATCTCGATGGCGATTCCAACGACACCTACAGCTTCCTCCATGGTTCGGATTTTACGCGGAGCGATGTGAAGAGGGATCGACTGACCGCCATCCTCGGCTATCAGTTCAAGCCTTCGGAAGATTTCGAAATATATGGTGATTTCTTTTACAGCCGCCTGACGACGGACATCGAAATGCAGCGCGCGCAGACCCGCTTCACCGATCTGGCGCCCGGCGTCGCCGGACGCCCCTATGGCGTGCGCGGCAGCACGATCTCCACCGACTATAACGCCTTCCTGCCCAGCAGCTCGCAAGGTTTCCTGACTAGCCTGGACGTGGACGGCCTCAGCAATCAGGCGGTGGCCCGCGTCGAGCGTCGCAAGATCGAAGTGAAGTCCTTCGCTCAAGGCGCGAAATGGACATCCGGCAACTTCACGCTGGAAGGCGAAGCATCCTATTTCAAGAGCAGGAATTTTACCCGAAACATCGGACTTAATGGTCAGGCGCGTGCATCCGCGCTGCTATCCTTCCCGGATGGAATCGGCACCTTGCCGCAAATCACGTTCAACCGAGGTTACAATCAACTCGACCCCCAGAACTTCTATCTGACAAATGAGGATCTCGCCGAAGATGTCGGCGTCGATCGCAATTATGAAGGTCGGATCGACGCCACCTACAAGCTGGGCGACGGTTTCTTGCAGGCGGTCAAACTGGGCGGCTTTTACAGCGATCGTCACTTCAGGAATACGACTGCACGCGGCGTTCTGTCCGCGAGCGGCCTTGCGGCGCTTTCGAACGGTCGACTGACCGTGACGCCGGGCATTGAGGGGAGCGGCGGCATTTCGGCCGCCAATTTCCTCACGCTCGGCGACTTCGACGCGTTAACCAACGCGCCCCAATTGCTGGTCATCGACCTCGACAAGTTCGACGCGATCATTCCGCGATCCGCCTATTTCGACAATCAGGTCATTACAAGGCAGCCGGGGTCGGGCTTCAACATCGCGGAAAAGACTTTCGCCTTTTACGGGCGGGTCGACTTTGGCACGACTGATGACCGATTTGCCGGCAATATCGGCCTGCGCTATGTCCAGACGCGGACAAATTCCATCGGCCTGATCCCTAATCTGGACGGTCTGATCGTCGAAGTGGACAATGTCACCACCACAATTCCAACCGCAGAAGCGACGGCGGTCAAGGCCAAATATGACGACTTCCTGCCCAGCCTGAATCTTCGGTACAATATTACCGACGAACTGCTGGTCCGCTTCGCCGCCGCGCGGGTCATAGGCCGTCCCAACCTCTCAAGCCTAAATGCGGGCACCAGCGTCGACGCCAATGTGCGCACCATCAATTCGGGCAATCCTTCGCTAAGGCCGTTCCGGTCGGACCAACTCGACCTTTCGTTTGAATATTATCTGCCGAAGGGCGGGATGTTCTCCATCGCCGGCTTCTACAAGCATCTGGCCGATTATATCCTGACGGGTCAGACCCTGGAAACCCGCACGGTGGCATTGAGGGCGGGTGGAACGACCTCTCTGGAGTTCCGCCGCAACCAGCCGCTCAATCTGGTGAATGGAGACGTCAAGGGCGTTGAAGTCGCGGCCCAGTTGCCGTTTTCCTATGTGGCGCAGGCGCTGGACGGCTTCGGCTTCTTCGGTAGTTACACCTATATCAAGGCGCCTTCCATTCCCCGTACCCAAGGGGGTATTCCGGTCCTGCTCGACGGCGTGGCGAAAAACAACTTCACCGCAGGCGGTTATTTCGAGAAATGGGGCCTTGGTATCCGTGGCTCCTACACCTATCGCGGCCTGTATTCATCGGGCGCAGGAACATTCGGCGACGGCAGCTTTACCAGAGCCTATGGTCAGCTTGACGGATCGATCGATTACAAGATCACCGACAATGTATCCGTCTCGATCGACGTGACCAACCTGCTGAACGAGCGAACCCAGAATCAGAATGGGTTCGGGCTGATCAGCAATGAGACGTTCGTCGGTCGCCGCTTCACTGGCGGTGTCCGCATGAAGCTCTGATTGACGATCTCGCCTCGCCTGCCGCATCCTCCGTTGGGATCGACAGGGGAGGTTCCGGCAAGCTCTGCCGGTATATGCGGGCAGGTCGCAGCCTGTATAGTCTCTCTCATGCTATGAATTTGGATGGAAGGATCGGAATGGTGCAAGTTGACCGTCGAAACGCGCTGGCTGCAATGGGTCTGGCGGGATTAGCAGGCACAGCCGCCGCCCCGGCGGCGGCCGCTATGACGAAGGCGGGCGGCACGGGCCCTTTCACGGGCGATTGGGCGTCCCTTACCAGCGGCTATCGCGCGCCAGAATGGTTTCGTGACGCCAAATTCGGTCTGTGGGCGCACTGGAGCGCCCAATGCGTACCGGAGGAGGGCGATTGGTACGCCCGTGAAATGTATATTCAGGGCAGCCGCATCAACAAGGCGCATGTCGCGAAATATGGCCACCCCAGCAAGACCGGGTTTCTCGACATCATCGGACAGTGGAAGGGCGAGAACTGGAACCCCGAACGCCTTGCCGACCTGTATGTGAAGGCTGGGGCCAAATATTTCGTCGCGCTGGCGAACCATCATGACAATGTCGATACCTATGCATCCAGTCATCATCCCTGGAATACGACGCGAATTGGGCCTAAAAAGGATATTGTCGGCATCTGGGCAAAGGTTGCGCGCGATCGGGGACTGCGCTTTGGCGTGTCCAACCACAGCGCCCATGCCTGGCACTGGTATCAGACCGCTTATGGCTATGATCCAGAAGGTCCGATGCGCAACGTGCGATACGACGCCCATCGACTGCGCACCGCGGACGGACGCGGTACCTGGTGGGAAGGGCTGGATCCCCAAACGCTTTACACCGGCAGCCTGATGCCCCTGCCCGACGGAATCCAGTCCATCGCCGAAGCCAATGCGGTGCATGAGCGCACGGATCGTGTCTGGTCCGAATGGGCACCCGCCGCGCGTGCGGCCTTCGTCGCGAACTGGGCGGCGAGGACGAATGAACTGATCGACAAATATCGGCCCGATCTTCTTTATTTCGATAATTTCGACCTGCCGTTCGCACAGGTCGGCCTTGATGTCGCCGCACGCTATTATAATGAGAGCATCAGGCTGAATGGTGGCAATCTGGAAGCCGTGCTCAACGTCAAAATGGTCCCTGTCGAAAAGAGAATGGGTCTGGTCGAGGATGTCGAGCGGGGTGGAAAATCCTACATCGATACCTATCCTTGGCAAACCGACACCTGCATCGGCAACTGGCATTATGACCGCAATCTCTACAAGCGTGACGGGTATAAGAGCGCGGCGACGGTGGTCCACACGCTGTGCGACGTGGTTTCGAAAAATGGCAACCTCCTTCTCAGCATTCCGATGCGGGGTGACGGCACGATCGACGAGAAGGAAGAGCGCATCGTCGAGGAAATCGCCGCCTGGATGCAGCAATATGGCAGCGCCATATATGGGTCGCGCCCCTGGCGGCTGCATGGCGAGGGGCCGACCAAACCGGCATCCGGCATGTTCGCGGAGGGCGGTCCCAAGTCCCTCTTCACGGCGCAAGACATCCGCTATGTCCGGAAGGGATCGGCGGTGCAGGCGCTGGTGCTAGGATGGCCCGAAGACGGCATCGCTCGCCTGCGTCTGCTGGGAACCGGGACGCCGGTAGGCCGGGGCGACGTGCAGCGCGTAACGCTTGCCGGGGATAATGCGCCGCTCACCTTCCGGCGCACCGAAGAGGCGCTGGAGGTGACGCTGCCTGCCGCTCGCCGTAATGCGGTGGGCGTTGCCTTGACGGTGAATGGCCCCGGCCTGACGGATGGCAGCCTCTGACGTTTCCGGTCACCGCGCCGAATTGGGCGCGGTGACCGGGCAATCTCAAACTGCGGTCAGGGCTGATCCGACAGCCGGAATATGCGTTCCGCCGCCACCCATTTTTCGCCGGGCTTGGCGAACGGCAATCTCTTCTGGAAGACGTCCATGCGCTCTTCCCACGCGACGATCTCGGGGTCGGTCGCGTCCCGATCGGCCTTGGATGCGGGATCGAAATTCTCGCCCACGTCCATCAGCATGACCAGCCGATCACCGACCTGCCAGATTTCCATCTCTGTTACATCGGCTTCGCGGATGGAGCGGATGACCGGTTCCGGCGGGCAGCCGGGTTTGTGCCAGGACCGATAAAGCGCTATCGCCTCGGCATCGTCTTTCAAGTCGAGCAACAGCACCTGCTTCATATCGCCTCCGATGAAATGTTACGACCTTGATTGATGCGGTAGACGCGCGCCGCATTCAGCCCGAAGATGCCTGCCCGCTCCCTTGCATCGAGTTGCGCAAGCAGTTGTTCAGCCGCCTGCATCCAGCCCGCATAATCGGCGTGCAATAGCATCACGGGCCAGTCGCTGCCCCAGATCACCCGGTCCGGCCCGAACGACGTCAGCACATGGGATATATAGGGCGCGATATCTTCGATGGTCCAATGTGCGCTCGCTTCCGTCACCAGGCCGGACAGTTTGCAGCAGATATTCGGCATGGCGGACAATATAGCAAGGTCCGCGCTCCACTTCTCTATCTCACCGGCCATGATGTCCGGCTTTGCAGCATGATTGATGACGATCTGCAGGCTGGGATGACGCCGCGCGAAATCGGCGAGCACTGGCAACTGATGCGCCCTGACCAGCGCGTCGAACATCAGGCCGCAATCCTCCATCGCCGCTATGGCCGGTTCCAAAGCCCGGTTCAACAGCCAATGGTTGCAGCATCGGTCTGAGGCCGCGAAGCTTGGGATGAGCCGCCAGTTGGCGAACCCGCGCCGGAGCGTCCGGGTCGGTCAGTTCGACCCAGCCGACGACCGCCGCCACCGTCGGCGTTCGGGCCGCCAGATCCAGCAGCCAGTCGGTATCGGCATCGTCCGGCTGTGACTGGACCAGCACCGTCCCCTGAACATCCGCGCCGTCCAGACAGGGCGCCAGATCGGCCGGCAGGAAGTCCCGGTATATCCCGGCAAGATCAGGCGTGGGCCAGTTGTGGCCATTCTGGCCGATGCGCCAATAATGCTGATGCGCGTCGATCCGCATCACAGCTCGACAATCGCTTTCATGACGCCCGCTTCCGGCTTCATCCATTCGGGCAGCACGTCGGGCAAGGTTGCCAGCGGGGCGCTGTGGGTGTGCAGCACGTCCGTCGGCACGCACGCCTCCCGGATCGCATCGATCACCGCCGCGAAATCATCCAGCGTGGCGTTGCGGCTTCCGTACAGGCTGGTTTCCCGCTTGTGAAATTCCGGGTCGTTAAAGGTGATATCGCCCTGCACGACCGAAACGAGGACATAGGCGCCGCCATGGGCCACATATCGAAAGCCCGTCGCCATCGCCGCCGCGCTTCCAGTGGCGTCGAACACCACGTCGAAATAATCCCCGTCCGTCAGCTCTGCCAATCGGGCCGCAGCCCCTTCATCGGGTGCGATGGCATGGGTCGCACCGAGGCTGGCGACACACAGCGCCGTCCTGCCGCTATTGCCGTCCAGCACCGTAACCTTGCCGCCCGCTTGCGATGCGAACAGCGTGACCGCCATCCCGATGGGACCGGACCCCACGACCAGAATGCGTTGCCCCTTCCCCACATCGCCACGCACGACCGCGTGCCGTCCAATGGCGAGAAATTCCACCATCGCCGCCTGATCGAGCGACAGGCCGCGCGCATCCAGCAAGAAGCGAGGGTCGATCGCCAGATATTCGGCCAGTCCCCCGTCCCGATGCACGCCAAGCACTTCGATATTCCGGCAGCAATTGGTCTTGCCTCTGCGACAGGCGACGCATTGGCCGCAGGACAGATAGGGCATGATGCAGACGGTGCTACCCGGCTCGAACCGGCCAGCCTTATCGCCCTCCACCACCTCACCCGCCAGTTCATGGCCGAAAACCCGGGGATAGTTCAGGAACGGCTGCGTACCCCTGAAAATATGATAGTCGGTCCCGCATATGCCGACGCGCCTTATACGGACCAGAACCTCACCGTCGGCGGGGACAGGCTTTGGCCGGGTGGTCAGTTCCAGCTTCCCCGGCATGGGGCACAGCACGACATTCATCACGACGTGACACTCCTTTGATGGACGAAACGCGCGAAAAGCAGGACCGCCACGAAGCAGAATGACGGAACGATCATCGCCCCGCTTATGCTGGTCAGATCGGATATATAGCCCATCGCACCGGTAAGGATCGCGCCGCCGATGATGGCCATCACGATAAGGGATGCGCCCGCGCGGCGCAGCGGACCAAGGCCTTCCACGCCAAGGGCGAATATGGACGGAAACTGGATCGACATGAAGAAGCTGATCGCAACCAGCGCGCCGAGGCCGATGTGGCCGCCCACGAACGTCGCGACCAGCGCCAGAGCGATCGAGCAGGCGGCGAAGCACGCCAGCAGCAGCGTCGGTTTGACCCGCGTCATGAGAGCCGAACCGACAAAGCGGCCCGCCGCGAACAGGATCAGGGACACGAAAAGCATATCCGCGGCGGCGCGTTCGCTCATGCCCGCGACGTTCGCCTGCGCATAACGGATGGTGAAGCTCCAGATGCCGACCTGCGCCCCGACATAGAAGAACTGCGCCACGACCGCCGCCAACAACCGGGGATGGCCCAGCAGGGACGCAAATCGCACATGATCTTGCCCCGCATCGTCCCGGCGCGTGGAACAGCCGGGAAAGCGCACCAGCGCCGCGACCACCGCGAAGGCGAGGACCACGATCCCGATCGCCACATAAGGCGTCTGCACGGCCTGAATCTCGCTGCGATAATAGGCCAGCCGATCGGCGGACGTCATCGCGGCCAGAATCTTCTCGTCATGCGCGATGCCGGACAGGATGAAGTTCCGCCCGATCAAAATACCGGCGATCGCGCCGAGCGGATTGGCCGCCTGCGCCCAGTTCAGGCGCCGTGTGGCGCCTTCAGCCGACCCCAGTTCGGTCATCAGCGGATTCGCGGACGTTTCTAGAAAGGCGAGGCCTGCGGCGATCACGAACAGCGCGAAAAGGAAAATCGGATATTGTCCGAGCGTCGCGGCCGGATAAAACAGCAGCGCGCCGCAGCCATAGAGCAGCAGACCGGTCACGATGGCGACCTTGTATCCACGCGCCGTCATCGTCAGCGACGCAGGAATGGCGAAGATGAAATAGCCGAAATAGAAAACCTGCTGGACGAAGCTGGTTTCGAAATCAGTAAGAACGAAAGCCTTCTTGAAATGGGCAATCAATATGTCGTTGAGATTATTGGCCATGCCCCACAGGAAGAAGAGGCAAACCGTTATCCCTATCGCTATTCGATATTGCGATCCGCCTCTATCGCGTCCCCGGTCGAGACTGGAGCCTTCACTGCCCAACATGTCCACCTTCGCATCCTCCAATCCCGATTTTTCTGTTTTCTTACTCTATTTTTTACAAGGCCCGATCCAGATGCGTATATCCGCCATCAGGCACGATCCATTGCCCTGTCGTATGGGAAGCGCGTTCGGACAGCAGGAAAACGACCGTGTCCGCGATCTCCCGATCCGTCGTCATGCGACGGCCCAGCGGGATGCGTGACGAAATTTCCGCCAGCTTGGCCTCCGGCTCGTCGAAGCCGGCTATCCATCGCTCGTAAAGCGGCGTCATGACCTCCGCCGGCAGGACGGCGTTCACCCGCACGCCGTCCTTCGCCAGGGACGCGGCCCATTCGCGGGTCAGGCCCAGTTGCGCAGCCTTGGCGGCCACATAACCGCTCGTGCGGCCCTGCCCGGTAAGCGCCGTCTTTGACGAAATGTTGACGATCGCGCCACGGGCGGCCTTCAACGATGGCAGCGCATAATGCGCCATCGCATAATAATGGTCGAGATTGGACCGTAGCGACGCCGTAAAGGCATCGGGTCCAGCCTCCAGCCCGACGCCGTCGTTGACACCGGCATTGTTGACCAGTCCGTAAACGCTGCCAAAGGCGTCCTGCACTTGGGCGACGGCAACCCCGGCGGCGCCATCTTCGGACAGGTCGGCCTGTACGAACAGCGTTTTGGGCTGAAGCCGCCTGATCGCTTCTTCATAGTCCGGCAGCAACGGGCTGCGGCTGACGATGGCCGGGATCGCGCCCTCTTCGGCCAGCACCGTCGAAATCGCGCCGCCGATGCCCGCGCCGCCGCCCGTCACGATGACAACCTTGTTTTCTAGGCCAAGCTTCATGCCATTATCTCCGTCGGCTGGAACCGGTAGCGCTCGATCGATTCCGCTTTCATCTCAATGGAAAAGCCGGGCTGCGTCGGCGGCATATAGGCCGCGTCACGAATGATGCAGGGATCGACGAAATGCTCATGCAGGTGATCGACATATTCGATCACCCGTCCCTGCCGCGTGCCGGAGACGGCGATGTAGTCGATCATCGAGATATGCTGCACATATTCGCACAGACCCACGCCACCGGCATGGGGACACACCGGCAGATCATATTTGGCCGCCATCAACAGCACCGCCAGAATTTCGTTCAGTCCGCCTATGCGGCAACTGTCGATCTGAACGACGTCGATCGCGCCCGTCATGATGAACTGTTTGAAGAGAATACGGTTCTGGCACATCTCCCCGGTGGCGACCTGGATGTCGCCGATACTGCGACGAATGGCGAGATGACCCAGCACATCGTCCGGGCTTGTCGGTTCCTCAATGAACCAGGGTTTGGCAAAGGCAAGGGCGTTAACCCATTCGATCGCCTCGCTCACCTCCCACATCTGATTGGCGTCGATCATCAGATGCACGTCGGGACCGACCGCCTCGCGAGCGATGCGGAGCCTGCGAATATCATCCTGCAGATCGCGACCGACCTTCAGCTTCACATGGCGAAAGCCGTTATCTACCGCTTCCTTCGCCAGACGGCGAAGCTTGTCGTCGGAATAGCCCAGCCAGCCCGCCGAGGTCGTGTAACAGGGATAGCCTTCGGCCACGAGCGTGGCGATGCGCTCCTCTTTGCCCGCTGCCTTTTCCCTCAGCATCGCCAACGCCTCGTCGGGCGTTATGCAATCCGTCAGATAGCGAAAATCGATGATGCGGACCAATTCTTCCGGCGTCATGTCCGCGATCAGGCGCCAGAGCGGCTTGCCCGCCTCCTTGGCCCAGAGATCCCAGACGGCGTTGACGATGGCGCCTACGGCCAGATGCATCGCGCCCTTGTCCGGGCCGATCCAGCGCAACTGGCTGTCCCCGGTCAAATGGCGCCAGAAGCGGCCGGGATCGGCCTGTATCCAGGCCAGATCGAGTCCCACGACCAGATGCCGCGCAGCCTCGATCGCGGCGACGCATATCTCGTTGCCGCGCCCTATGGTGAAGGTCAGCCCATGGCCTTCGAGTCCCGCCCGATCCGTTTCCAGAATCACATAGGCGGCCGAATAGTCGGGGTCCGGATTCATCGCGTCGGAGCCGTCCAGAGACTGGCTGGTCGGGAAACGGATATCGGCCGTGCGCAGGCCCGTAATGCAGGTCATTCTACCGTCCATCCCCCATCGACCACCGCGACCATGCCGGTCGTGAAGGCGCTTTCATCCGAAGCCAGATGCAAGGCCATGGACGCAATTTCGGCGGGCTTGCCCAGCCGCCCCATGGGCTGGCGATCGGCGAAAGCCCGATATGTATCGTCAAAAGTGTCGCCCGTTCTGGCCGATTGTTCTTCCATGCGCTGGAGCAGGGACGGAGATTCGACCGTGCCCGGACAGATCGCGTTGCAACGAACGCCATCGCGCACATGGTCCGCCGCGACGGCCTTGGTCATGCCGATGACCGCAGCTTTCGACGCGCCGTAAGCGAAGCGATTGCGCACCCCGATGATCGATGAGGCGACAGACGCCACATTGACGATGGACCCGGATTTCTGCGCGATCATGCCGGGAAGATAAGCCCGCATCGATCGATACATGGCGGTCACGTTCAGTGCGAACGCCGCGTCCCATTCTTCGGTGGCACAATCCAATATCGTGCCTGCATGCACAATACCGGCGGCGTTTATCAATATATCGACAGGCCCGGTCCGCGCCGGGAGACCGTCGATCGCCGCACCGTCCATCAAGTCCAGCGTAATCGGATTATCGAGATTCTGGATAAGGCGCGCGTCACGATCAAGCGCATACACAATCGCTCCCGCCTCGATAAAGGCGCCCGCGATTGCGCGGCCAATACCCTGCCCGGCGGCTGTAACCAGCGCCCGTTTGCCGTGAAGCCTCATCACCTGTTCCACCCTTGGGATCTAACCCAATTGTTAATCCGGCCCATGGCCCCTCCCGAACCCAGAATTCAAATATCTCACATATGGAAGTTAGTTTTATATACAGGATTTCGCAACCGCTAAATCGCTCTTCACTGCCGTTTGAGCTGCCGCAGTTCGCTGCCATGGATATGGCCGTGGCGTCAGCTAGTTCGCTGGCGAGGCCGCAGTGACACGGAAAGCTGGTGGCCTGCGCAAAACCGTGGCAAGCCCAAAGGCAAATCAGTCTCGCGATGGGATCGTCGTGAAGCGTCGTTTCCACTTCAAAAAGGGTGTTTCGAAATAGCGGTAGAGCAAGGATGCAATGCTTACTGTCGCCGCGAAGGCAAGCACCATGCCGATATTGTCGCGCCAGTCCCCGACGCCGGCATCCTGCGTCATCCGGGTGAGCCATGGTCGGATCTTGTCATATACTATCCAGAAGAAGAATATGTGGATCAGATACATGCCATAGGAAATCCGCCCCAAATAGACGAGCGGGCGAGGCAGGTAGCGTTCGGGCGTTCCCAACAGGCTGACCAGCATCAGCACCGCACCGATCAGAACGAGCGGCCATCCCGCCAGACTGTGCGCGACCGAGGAATGTGGAAAGTCGGCCTTGATGCCGAAGGCCTTGAAAGCGACGATCCACGAAATGACCGCCAACGCAAACAGGCCGACGCGGATGGTGATATGCCAGTCAGGCCGTCGCCCGCGCAGGAATAGCGCCAGCAACATGCCCCCGGCAAAGAACTGGAACTGGACGAAGCTGTTGGTCCATTGACCGCTAAATTGCGGCTTTGGAGGAAAGCCTTGGGCATAATAGACGATAACGGCATAGGCTACGGCCAGCACGGCGATGTTCACGCCCATAATGGCACGGCGCCCGAGCATCGCGAGGAACGGGATAGCGATGTAGAATTGCTCTTCAACCGACAGGCTCCACATCGGATTGACCGGATATTCGATCCACCCGTTGAAGGTGATGTACCAATTGCCTGCGAACAGCATGAATGACAGCCATTTGCCGGATGTGACCGCTCCGGCGCCCGGCAGGAACTGGTTGAGGAATGCCAGGCCGAAGAAAATCAGGAAATATAGCGGCCAGATACGAAGGATGCGTCTGATGTAGAAAGCACGGACGTTGATCCTTCCCGTTTTTTCCCGCTCCCGTTCCAGCAATTCGGTAATCAGGAAGGCGCTGAGCAGGAAGAACAGTGGCACGCCATACACGCCAGTCATCGTAAAGGCGTGATACCATGGATGTGCCACCGGATCGATCGGCGCCAAATCATTGCGGTGCGTGATGAACACGAACAGGAAAGCAAAGAAGCGCAGGACATCCAGTTCGGGCCGGTAATAGCGCTTCACGAGGCCGTTGGCTTTTTCATTACGCGATCCGATAGCCAATTCAGATTCGCCGACTGTATCCGTCACCATCGATATCTTCGAAAGATTGCCCTCTGGCATGCATACTCTCCTGACATCATTATGAGCTGGCGCATACATCAAGTTTCATATATGAATCAAACATTCTTTAGTGGGATTTATGCCAAGGGCTGCCGCAGCAATATCCCTTGGCAAGAAATTTGAGGGTGATCCGATGACCACGACGAGGCGCGAGCTGATCAAGGGTGGTGCTGCCGCAGCAGCGGTAGCCGGTGTAGCAGCCAATGCGACCGCTGCCACGCTGCCGACATTGCCCGGTACAGGTCGCTCGATCAAAGTGCCCAAACCGGCCAGTTTTACGCCTGACAGGACATCGCTGACTGCCGGTTACAGCACGCCCGGCTGTTTCCGCGATGCTAAGTTCGGTATGTAGGCGCACTGGAGCGCGCAATGCGTGCCGGAGGCAGGCGACTGATATGCGCGCAACATGTATCTGCAGGGGTCGCGCGCCAACAGGCATTATGTGAAGCATTATGGCCATCCCTCGGAGGTCGGCTTCATGGAGATACAGAATAAATGGAAAGGGGAGGCGCGTGACGTTACCTGGCAGTAGCGAACCGGCGGCGTTCAAGCGGACGTCAAGCGCGCTGGAGGTCACGCTGCCGCAAGCTGCCCGTAACAGCATTGGCGCGGCAATCATCCTTTCGGGGGACAAGCTCAGCGCATAGCGTCCGCGCACTTCCGGATCGAGGTCGATACTATTTCCCATCGCGACAAAATTTGCCAATTTACTTGATAGGTGAAGGTTCCGTGACAGATATCTCTAGAAGACAACTCCTGGCTGGCGCGAGCGCATTGGCGATTACACTGGATGGTATGCTGAACAATATTCCAGCCATAGCTGGGACGACGTTCCAGCTGCCTGAATTGCCACCTATGCCCGAACTCGATCCACTTCGCCCAGAAGAGTCCGTCGACATGGCCGATCCAACCGGATGGACCGAAACTAAATTATCCTTTCCCATCGCAGACGGACCATTCGGCCCGGACTGGGCTGACATTGAAAAGGCCTATCCTGACAATGGCACAAACTGGCTGAGGGAAGCGAAATTCGGCATCTGGGTGCATTTCGGGCCACAAGCCGCCGGAAATTCAGGGGATTGGTACGCGAAATATATGTATGATCCATCCGGTCGCTGGGGCAATAAAGCTTACGAAAGCCATATCAAGAATTTCGGCCATCAAAGCGAAGTAGGCTACAAGGACGTCCTCAAGGACTGGAATCCCATCAACCTCCACCCCGATGCGCTTGTCGACCTTTACGAGAAGGCCGGCGCCAAGTTTCTGCTGATCCAGGGCGTGCATCACGACAATTATGACAACTGGAATTCCAAATATCAGAAATGGAATTCCGTGAATGTCGGTCCGAAACGCGATCTGCTTGGTGAATGGACGAAAGCGGCGCGCCGGGCAGGCATGAAATATGGCGTCACCTTCCACCATGAATATACCTGGTGGTGGTGGCAGACCGCTTTTGGCGCCGACAAGACCGGGCCAAAAGCGGGCATTCCGTATGACGGGCATCTGACCGCCGCCGATGGCAAGGGTAAATGGTGGGATGGCCTCGATCCCCGGATGCTCTATACCGTGAACCTTCGCGAATATCGGGGTTTGGACACGCGATGGGCGCCTGCTGGCGGAATATTCCAAAATCACCAAAAATATGCGGAATGGTATGCCACCTGGTGGGCCTACCGGATGATGGACGTCATCGAGAATTACGATCCTGACTTCATCTACACCGACGGCGATTCCCAAAATCCTTTCACCGGTGAAAAGAGCGGCACGGGGGCCAAGAACAATGCGGCGAGTCGCGTTATAGCCCATTATTACAATCGAACCGCCGCCCGGCGAAAATCGGTCGATACGTTCAGCGTTATCAAATTTAAGAAGCCGACCAAGGGACTTGTCACCACCGAAGAGAACGGCTTTCCTGAAGGAATCAAACGCGAGCAACCTTGGATCGGCGAGGTTCCGGTCGGCGACTGGTTCTATGGTCCGGGCTTCATCTACGAAGCCAGTTCCGTCATCCGCTACGTGCTGGAAACAGCATCGCGGGACGGCGCATCGGCCGTTTGCGTTCCGATCCGTCCCGATGGCTCGCTGGACCCGGAGTGCCGAAGAATGCTGGGTGAAATCGGGCAATGGATGGCACTTAATGGCGAAGGGATTTACGGCAGCAAGGCATGGCGTGTCTTGGGCGAAGGCGAGATTGTCGACGGCAAGCTCAAGGTCTCCAGAAAGGGCGCGCTGGGCGAACGCCAACATGCGGTCTCGTTCGACCAGCGGGATTTCCGCTTTACGCAGGGGCGTGACGGAGCCGTCTACGCCTTTTGCCTTGTAGCGCCTGATGCCGGCACCATCCTCACTATTCGGAGCTTTGCGGGTAAAAAGGCGGAGAAGGTGAAATCAGCCCATCTGCTCGGTCGTCAACGTGACCTCAACTGGAGCCAGGATGGGGATGGGCTTAAGATTGAAGTGCCTCGTGACCATGGCCACAACATAGCCATGGGCTTCAGGATAG
>NZ_QJQX01000070.1 GCF_013393185.1 Sphingobium lactosutens
GCCGGAAAGATCGAAGGGGGTGGTCATGTCATGTCTCCTTCGTCATTCCCGCGCAGGCGGGAACCCATCTCCCATGCCTCACGTCCAGCGCCACGGTCGGGAGATGGGTCCCCGCTTTCGCGGGGATGACGGCAAATTACCGCAGCTGGCAGATGTCCAGCACGTTCATGTCGGTATAGTCGAGATTCTCGCCGCCCATCGCCCAGATGAAGGCATAGCTCTTGGTGCCCGACCCCATATGCACCGACCAGGGCGGAGAGATGACCGCTTCCTCATTCTCGATGACGATGTGACGCATGGCGTCCGGCTCGCCCATATAATGGAAGACGCGGTCGCCGCCCTGAAGGTCGAAATAGAGATAGATTTCGCTACGGCGGTCATGAAGATGCGGCGGCATGGTGTTCCACACGCTGCCGGTTTCGAGGACCGTGAGGCCCAGCAGCAGCTGCGCGCTCTCGCACACGCCGGGGATCACCAGCTGATAGATGGTGCGATGGTTGGAGTTGGCGAGGTCGCCGCGCTCCAGCGGGTTCGCTTGCTCCAGCGTGATCTTCTTGACCGGGAAGGCTTTGTGGGCGGGCAGCGAGGCGATGTAGAAGCGCGCTTCGGCGCCCTCGAAGATCACTTCCTTGGTGCCCATGGGCACGTAGAGGCATTCCTTGTTGCCGATTTCGTAGCGGGCGCCGTCGACGGTGATCGCGCCGGGTCCGCCGATATTGACGAAGCCCGCTTCACGGCGTTCCAGAAAGGGATGGCCCGCCGCCGACGCCGGCTCGGTCTGGTCGGGGAGCTTCAGGCTGCCACCGGCCGGCACCGCGCCGCCGATCACGAACCGCTCATTATGGCTGTAGTTGAGGACGACCTCACCCTCGACGAACATGCCGCCCACCAGATGACGGTCGCGCAGGCTCTCATTGTCCACGCACTCCATCATGTCAGGGTGCGTCGCGTGATAGGTCTTCTCGAACACAGGAATCTCCTTCGGGGATTTTTCCTGCTTATAGCGCCCGGCGACGCGAAAGTAAGCCTTTATTCCCGTAATGTGGAATGAAGTTCTACCATGCGGTGATTAATCGCGAAGCAGGATGACATGGAGGAAGCGGGGGCCATGCGCGCCGCGAACATAGCTGCCCTCGATATCGGTCGTGCCCGATACGCCCGTCACCCAATAATGGGCGCGGGGCTGGACGCCCGGTAAGGGGGCGTCCTCCAGATAAGGCGCGATGTCCTTCACCGCCAGCAGCACGATATGATGCAGGGTCAGGAAATTCGGAAGCATCGGCGCTTGCGGCGAGGTTTCGAAGACGAGCGAGCCGGTTTCGGCGATGCCTTTGCGCGCTATGGCGAGGGTGGCGGCTTCGTCGGGGGCGGCGGACTCGTGGAGGGTGAAGCCGGTCCAGTCGCAGGTCGCGAGGCGCGGATCGGGGGGCAGGTAGAGGGTGAGGTGCTCGCCCTGTCCCTCCAGATAGCGGGCGATCGCGGCGGGCAGGTCCGCCATGGCGGCGATAACGTCATGGCTGGCGTTGACGCTGGGGAGCGCGAGGCGGGCGAGAAATTCGGCCTCGAGCGCGGATTCGTCCACGGCCGGACGTTCGGGGGCGGTCAGCAGGGCGGCGGCTTCGGCCTCGATGGGGCCGGGCGCGGTGCTTTTGAGGCGGGAGAGGATGGCGTCACGGGCGCTCATTTGCGGCGCTCCTTATTATATTGGGCCATGAAGGTCTGCGCGGCGGGCCTGGGCATGTCGCGATACTGGGTCCAGCCGCCTGCGAGCGGGAGCCTGTCGATCCAGCCCTTGCGGCCCAGCAGGCGCATCGCGCGCACGGCGATGCCGGTGCCGAAACGATAGAGGGCAGGGCGGCTGGCGACCCAGGCCCAGACGCCAAGGCCGACGCGCATCGAGGTTGGCTCCAGCCCTTCGCGCCAGCTCTTCTCGCGCCAGCCCTTGAGCAGGGTGGGGAGCGGGATGCGGACGGGGCACACTTCCTGACATTTGCCGTTGAGCGTGCAGGCGTGGGCGAGGTCGCGGCTTTGCGGCAGGCCATCGAACACCGGCGTCAGCACCGACCCCATCGGCCCCGGATAGGTGCCGCCATAGGCATGGCCGCCAATCTGGCGGAAGACGACGCAGTGATTCATGCACGCGCCGCAACGGATGCAGCGGAGCATCTCGGCCAGCCCTTCCTCGCGCATCTTCGTGCGGCCATTGTCGACAAGCACGATATGCATCTCTTCCGGCCCGTCGCGGTCGCCGGGGCGTTTGGGGCCGGTGTAGAAGGTCGTATATTGGGTCAGCGCCGCACCGGTGGCCGACCGCGCCAGCATCCGCAGCATGTGGACGGCGTGGGGCATGGACGGCACGATCTTCTCGATCCCCGCCGTCACGATATGGACGCGGGGCGGCACGAGCGAGAGTTCGGCATTGCCTTCATTGGTGACGGTGCAGATCGCGCCCGTGTACGCGATCAGGAAGTTCGCGCCCGAAATGCCGACATCCGCGCCCAGCATTTCGCCACGCAACTGTCTCCGGGCGCTTTCGGCCATGGCGGCGATAGTTTCTTCCTCATGCGGGCTGCGATGCTTCGCCTTGAACAGGGCGGAAACCTGCTCGCGCGTCTTATGCATGGCAGGCCAGATGATGTGCGACGGACGCTCGTCGGCCAACTGGATGATATGTTCGGCGAGGTCGGTCTCGACCCGGCCGATCCCGGCTTCGGCCAGCGCATGGGGCAGGCCGATCTCCTCGCCGAGCATGGATTTGGAGCGGGCGACGCTTTTGGCGTTCGCCGCCTTGCAGAGGTCGATGACGATCTTGCAGGCTTCGTCGGCGGTGCTGGCCCAATGGACCTTCGCGCCGGCGGCGACGGCGTTCGCCTCGAACATCTCCAGATAGTGGCCGAGGTGCGCGACGACATGATCCTTGATCGCGGCGGCGCGGTCGCGCGCGGCGTCGAAATCGGGGAAGGCGGCGACGGCGATGCCGCGCTTGGTTTCGGCGGTGCCGGCGGTGCGCTCGACCGCGACCTTGAGGATGCGGTCGGCCAGCGCGGCGTCGGTGCGTTCTTTGAAGGTCGCCGTGTCGGCTTTGGCTGTGAAGCTGCTCATGCCTCTTCCCCGATGGCCGGGCCGTCGCCCATGCCCGCGATCAGTTCGATGGCGTGAAAGGCGCGGACCTTGCTCCCCTTGCGGTTGAGCTTGCCCGCCATGTTCATCAGGCAGCCAAGATCCCCGGCAAGCAGCAGGTCGGCGCCGGTGGCGTCGATGGCGTCGGCCTTTTCCCCGACGATAGCGTTGGAGATGGCGGGATATTTGACGCAGAAGGTGCCGCCGAAGCCGCAGCAGGTTTCCTCTCCCTGCAATGGCGCGAAGGTCAGGCCGTCGATATTCTTGAGCAAACGGCGCGGTTGCGCCTTGATGCCGAGTTCGCGCAGGCCGGAGCAACTGTCATGATAGGTGGCTTTTGCATCGACCGTGACGCCCTCCGGCTTCCAGCCGCAGACCTGATCGAGATAGGCCATGACTTCCCATGTTTTGCCCGCCACCGCCTGCGCGCGGGGGAGCCATGCCGCGTCATGTTCGAAGATTTCGGGATAGTGGCAGCGGATCGTACCCGCGCAGGAGCCGGAGGGGACGACGATCGCTTCATAGGGTTCGAGCGCCTCGATCGTCTGCTTCGCCAGCGCGGCGGCATGGTCGCGGTCGCCGCTGTTGAGCGCGGGCTGGCCGCAGCAGGTCTGGCCCTGCGGCACGACCACGTCGCATCCCGCTGCCTCCAGCGCGCGGATCGCGGCGAAGCCGATGCGCGGACGCATGACATCGACCAGGCAGGTGACGAAGAGGGCGACGTTTCTGGTCATAGTCCGTGGCGTTTCGCGAAGGATAGGAAAAGGTCGGGCCAGTGCGCCGGGGCGGCCGGTTCGGGTACCAGCCCAAATCCATGGCCGCCATTTTCGAACAGATGGCATTCGGTCGGGATGCCCTTCGCCCGCAGCGCCGCCAGCATGGACAGGCTGTTTTCGGGCGGCACCGCCTTGTCGTCCAGCGCATGGGCGAAGAAGACGGGCGGCGTTTCCGCGCTCACATCCTGATCGAGCGAATAGGCGCGCAGCCGCTCAGGCGTCGGGTTGGGGCCAAGAAGCTGGGTCCGAGACCCCTGATGCACGAACGCCCCCTCCATCTGGATCACCGGATACATATAGGCGGCGACCGCAGCCCTGATCGGTTCGCGGTCGGCGGCGTCGATGGGCTTGTAGGTCTCCGCAGGCGTCCGGCTGGTCAGCCAGGCGGCGAGATGGCCGCCGGCGGAAAAACCCATCACGCCGATCCTGTTGGCGTCGAACTTTTCCTTGGGCGCGAGCGCGCGGACGAGGCGCAGGGCGCGCTGGGCATCCTGCAAAGGCGCTTGCGGGCCGGCGGCCCAGCCGTCGCCGGGCAGGCGGTAGAGCAGTACGAAGCAGACATAGCCTGCCTCGGCGAAGCGGCGGGCGATCTTATAGCCTTCATGGCCGATCGCGACACGGGCATAGCCGCCGCCCGGTATCAGCATCATCGCCGCGCCATTGGGCTTTGCCGGGCGCAACATGGTCAGCGTAGGCGTGACGATGTGGGTGAAGGCGGTGTCGTCCGGGCCGCTGTCCGGGCGGCGTTTGGTTTCGATCTCCTGCACGGTCACGCGCTCGCCGCCGGGCGCCTGGCCCGGCCAGATCGGAAAACGCTCGAACCCCTGTGGAACCGGGAAACCCTGCGCCATGGCGGCAGGAGCGAATGAAGCGGCGGTCGCTGCGGCGATCGCGCCGGTCATGAGTTCGCGTCGGTCAATGCTCGTCATTGGCAGCTCGTCTTTCCCAGTGGGGTGGTGCGGGCGAGGGCCGCGCGGTCGGCCAGCACCTTTGCGGAAATGGGCAGGTTCAGCGCTTTCAGGCCACCTGCTACCAGATTGGCGACGTTGCGGGCGCCGACTTCGCTGAAATGGGTGTTGTCGGCGATGCCTTTGGGGAAGGCGGCGATGCCGTCCTGCGGCGTGTAATGGAGATAATAGGCCTTGGCCGCGTCCGCTCCAGCCTTATCCAACCAGGCGCGCGACAGCGACTCAAGATCGATCAGCGGCACGTGCAGGTCGGCCGACAATTGCCGCATGACGCCGGAATAGTCGGGATAATCGGCTTTCGCCTTGCCGTCCGGGCCGAAACTGCGCCGCGCGACCGGCGTCACCAGCACGGGGGTGCCGCCTGCAGTGCGGACGTCCCAGATGAAGCGCATCAGATTGTTGCGATAGTCGGTCTGGGCTGGCGCCCAGCGTTCGGGTTTGTTCCGGGCCTGATCATTATGGCCAAACTGGATCAGCACCGTGTCGCCGGGGGTGACTTCGCCAAGCAGCCTTTCCCAACGCCCTTCGCTCAGGAACGTGCGGGTGGAGCGGCCGCCCATGGCGTGGTTGCTGACCCGGACGTCCGACGAGAGGCCGCATTGCAGCATCTGGCCCCAGCCGGTCTGGGGATAGCGATCCGCCTTGTAGGTGGAAGCGGTGGAATCGCTGGCGATGAGGATCGTGTCGCCCGGATGCGTGGCGTGCGCGGATTGGGCGGCAAGCAAGGCTGCCAGGGCGGCGGCGATTCTGGGAGCGATCCTCATGGGCGACTTCCTTTTTCCCCTCTGTCATTCCCGCGGAGGCGGGAATCCATCTCGCAACGTTGCATCTGGGACTAGGTCAGGAGATGGATCCCCGCCTTTGCGGGGATGACGATAATTATTGAAGGTTCACATACATGCCGCCGTCGACCAGCAGCGCGGCGCCCGTGACATAGGCGGCCATGTCGGACGCAAGGAAGACGATCGGCCCGGCCAGATCCTCCGGCGCGCCAAGGCGGCCGAGCGGGGTGCGGGCCTCCATATATTTACGCTTTTCGACGTCGGCCAGGTCATCCTTGTTGATTTCGGTCAGGATGGTGCCGGGCAGGACGCTGTTGCAGCGGATACCATGCTTGCCCAGCGCGATCGCGGTGGACTGCATCAGCGAATGCACGCCCGCCTTGGTCGGGGTGTAATGGGTCTGATATTCACCGCCGACCAGCGCCGAGATGGAGGAGACGGCGACGATCGATCCGCCATGGCCTTGGCGAACCATCTGCTGCGCGGCGGCCTGCACCATGAAATAGGCGCCGTGCAGGTTCACCTTGAAGGTGCGCTCCACCACGTCGACCGGCATGTCGAGGAAGGCGTGGAAGGGGCAGATGCCCGCATTGCTGACCATCACGTCGACCTTGCCGAAGGCTTCGACTGCCTTCGCCACGAAATCCTGCGCGGTCTGCGGGTTGGCGACGTCGCCCTTCACGGCGATGGCGCGCTGGCCCAGCGCCTCGATCTCCGCCACGCAACTGGCGGCCGGGCCGTCGCTGCTGGCATAATTGATGACGACGTCGGCGCCATGCTGGGCGGCGCCGATGGCGGCGGCGCGGCCGATGCCGGTCGATGCGCCGGTGACGAGGACGGTCTTGCCTTCAAGCAGCTTCATGGGATCGGTCTTTCCTGTGGAAGTTAGCGCCGCACGGGGCGGCGGGGTGGTTTGACGCCGGGGGTCCAGCCCAGATCGGCGCTGACTTTCTGCGCGGTCGCGCGCACTTCTTCGCTCAGCACCTGCATCCGGTCGTCGTCCATATATTGGGCGGCGCTCGACAGGCTGATGGCGGCGACGATGGCGCCCGAAGCGTCGCGGATCGGCGCGGCGACGCAGCGAATCTGATCTTCATTCTCCTCCAGATCGAAGGAGCGGCCCGCCGTCGCATAGCCGCGCATCCGCTCCAGCCATGCCTCATAGGCGATGGGATGGGTGCCGGCGGCCTGGTCGGCGTCGAACAGGCGGTGCCAGTTGGCTTCGGGATCGTCGAGCAGCAGCGCCTTGCCAAGGCCGGTGGAGGTCAGCGGCTGGCGGTCGCCGATCCGGCTGGAGATTTCGACGCGGCGGCGGCCGGGAATCTTGTCGAGATAGAGCGCCTGGTCGCCATCGAGCCGGCCCAGATGCACCACATCCTCGCTTGCGGCGGCCAGCGCCTCGATATGCGGGCGGGCGATCTGCACGACGTCGGCCTGGCTTTGCGCCAGGAAGCCGAGCTGGAGCAGCTTCGGCCCCAGCTGGTAGCCCTCGCGCGGCAGGAAGGTCAGGAATCCGCGCTCCACCAGCGCATTGGCGAGCCGGTGCGTGGTCGACCGGGTCAGCCCCATGCGTTCGGACAATTCGGCCAGCTTGATCGGGCCGTCGATCACCTGATCCAGCAGGTCCAGCCCCCGTTGCAGGGTCTGCGACCCCGACGCCTTGGCCGGCTCGGCTTTTTCCGGGGCCGTCGTTTCTGGGGCCGTCGACATGTCCGCTCGCTCTCCTGATCCCTGGCCCAATTCAGGGTTTGACGAATTTTGTCTCATCTACTAATACTCTATCCCACAAAATGAGAAAAACAAGGGCGAAGGAGGGGCCGACATGATTCTTCTCGATCACGCCAGACCCTCAACTCGCCCGGCATCATGCGAGTTTGACCATATATTGGAAGTAGTTGCCGCTGTTTCCCACAATCTGGACAGCGGACAGGCTCAAGGAGTGAGTGCGTGCCGATCGTGACCTTGCCGAAAATCAAACATGTCCGTGCCTTCACCGTGCGCGGCGGTGGCGCCGACTATCATGACCAGGGCGAAGGCCACTGGATCGACGATCACATCGCGACGCCGATGTCGCGCTATCCCGAATATCGCCAGTCGCGCCAGAGCTTCGGCATCAACGTGCTGGGCACGCTGGTCGTGGAGATCGAGGCGGAGGACGGCACCGTCGGCTTCGCGGTGACGACCGGCGGCGAACCGGCCGCCTATATCGTGGAAAAGCATCTCGCCCGCTTCCTCGAAGGCCGCTCGCCGACCGACTATGAGAAGATTTGGGACCAGATGTATTTTTCGACCCAATATTATGGGCGCAAGGGGCTGGTCATCAACGCCATTTCCGGCGTCGATCTGGCGCTGTGGGATCTGCTCGGCAAGCTGCGGCAGGAGCCGGTCTATCATCTGCTGGGCGGCGCGGTGCGCGACGGACTGCAATTCTACGCCACCGGCGCGCGGCCGGACAAGGCGAAGGAATTCGGCTTCATCGGCGGCAAGATGGCGCTGCACCATGGCCCGGCCGAAGGCGTCGAGGGCCTGAAGAAGAATATCGCCGAACTGGCCGATATGCGGTCGAAGGTCGGCGACGATTTCTGGCTGATGTGGGACTGCTGGATGGCGCTGGACGTCGACTATGCCACCCGACTTGCCATCGCTGCCCATGAACTCGGCCTCAAATGGATCGAGGAAGCGATCAGCCCCGACGATTATTGGGGCTATCAGCAGCTCAAGCGCAACGTGCCCAAGGGCATGCTGGTGACGACCGGCGAGCATGAGGCGACCCGCTGGGGCTTCCGCATGCTGATGGAAATGGACTGCTGCGACATCATCCAGCCCGATGTCGGCTGGTGCGGCGGCGTGACCGAATTGCTCAAGATCAGCGCGCTGGCCGACGCCCATGGCAAGATGGTCGTGCCGCACGGATCGTCGGTCTACAGCTATCATTTCGTCATCACCCGCCACAATTCGCCCTTCGCCGAATTCCTGATGATGCATCCGGGGCCGACGGAAGTGGTGCCGATGTTCCACCCGCAATTGCTGGGCGAACCGGTGCCGGAAAATGGCCGCATGAAGGTGAGCGCGCTCGACAAGCCGGGCTTCGGCGTCGACCTGAACCCCGACATCGCGATGCACCGCCCTTACACCCATTGATTGCCTGTTAAAGAGAGACCGATCCCATGAAATTCGTTCGTTACGGCCAGCGTGGCCAGGAAAAGCCCGGCGTCATCGACAGCGAGGGTAAGATTCGCGACCTGTCGGCGGTCGTCCCCGAACTGACCGTCGCCACCCTCGCCAAGGCGAAGGGCGCGGACATCGACGCGCTGCCGGTCGTGGAAGGCGAGCCGCGCTATGGCGTGCCGGTCAAGGGCATCGGCAAGATCGTCGCCATCGGCCTCAATTATGAGGATCATGCGATCGAATCCAACCTGCCGATCCCGACTGAGCCGATGATGTTCATGAAGGCGCTGTCGTCGCTGAACGGCCCGAATGACGAAGTCGTGCTGCCGAAGAACTCGACCCATGGCGACTGGGAAGTCGAACTGGGCGTGGTGATCGGCGAAACCTGCCGCTTCGTGTCCGAAGAGGAAGCGCTGTCGAAGGTCGCGGGCTATACCCTGGTCAACGACGTGTCGGAACGCTTCAACCAGAAGCAGCGCGGCACCCAGTGGAGCAAGGGCAAGGGCCATGACACTTTCTGCCCGGTCGGCCCCTGGCTGGTGACGCCCGACGAGGTCGGCGACCCGCAGAATCTGGACATGTATCTGAACATCAATGGGACACGGATGCAGACCGGCAACACGAAGACGATGATTTTCAATGTCGCCCAGCTCATCTCCTATGTCAGCGAATATATCACCCTCTATCCGGGCGACCTGATGATCACCGGCACGCCTCCGGGCGTGGGCGAGGGCAAGAAGCCCAACGCCATCTACCTGAAGGCCGGCGACGTCATGGAACTGGGCATCGAGAAGCTCGGCACCCAGAAGCAGGCTGTGGTGGAATGGCGTCACCTGGGCGACGAGGTGCTGGGATGAGCGTCTTTTCCGGTCGTTATGAGGGACGCTGCGCCATCGTCACCGGCGGCGCGTCGGGCCTTGGCAAGCTGGTCGCCGCGCGCATCGTCGCCGAAGGCGGCAAGGTCGTGCTCTGGGATCTGAACGCTGACGCACTGGCCGCGACGAAAGCGGAGGTCGGTGCAACCCATGTGGTGGCGCTCGACGTGTCCGATCAGGCCGCCGTCGCCGCCGCCGCGAAGGAAAGCGCCGACGCGCTGGGCAAGGTCGACGTCCTCATCTGCTCGGCGGGCATCACCGGTGCGACCGCCACGGCGTGGGACTATCCGGTCGACAGCTGGCAGCGGGTGATCGACATCAACCTGAACGGCCTCTTCTACTGCAACCGGGAAGTCGTGCCCTTCCTGCTCGAAAACGGCTATGGCCGGATCGTCAACCTCGCCTCGGTCGCGGGCAAGGAAGGCAATCCCAACGCCTCGGCCTATTCCGCGAGCAAGGCGGGCGTGATCGGCTTCACCAAGAGCATCGGCAAGGAACTGGCGGGCAAGGGCGTGATCGCCAATGCGCTGACCCCCGCCACCTTCGAAAGTCCGATCCTGGAGCAGCTGCCCCAGAGCCAGGTCGACTATATGCGCTCGAAGATCCCGATGGGCCGTCTTGGCCTGGTCGAGGAATCGGTGGCGATGGTCTGCTTCATGGCCAGCGAGGAATGCAGCTTTACCACGGCGTCGACCTTCGACACGTCGGGCGGGCGTACCACCTTCTGATTATCTGTTGTACGCGATTTCCGAGTCATCAGATGCAGGCATCTGATTAGAAATCGCTTCCGTAAGTTGCGCGGCGCGACCGGCCACCCAAGAGCCGGAGCGCCGCTTTTTCACCACGGGAGAGGATTGCATGATCCCCTTTGTCGATGCCCATATCCACCTGTGGGACCTGAACCACATCCGCTACGACTGGCTGACCCCGCCCTTCACGGACGAGGGGCCTAACGGCAGTGTCGAGGCGATCGCCCATGATTATGGCGTGGCCCAGTATCGCGCCGACCTTGCCCGCTGGAATGTCGTGGGCGCCGTCCATGTCGATGCCGGGGCCGCCGCCGAGAGCGCGGTGCGGGAAACGCAATGGCTCGATGGCCTTGCCGAAGCGGAGGGTCTGCCCACCGCTTTCGTTGCCTTCGCCGCGCTGAATGACCCCGACCTCGACGCCCTGCTGGCCGCGCAGGCGGCGCATCCCCGCGTCAAGGGCATCCGCCATATCGTCAACTGGCATCCCAGCCCGAAGCGCACCTATGGGCCGGTCGACCTGACCGTCGATCCCCAATGGCAGGCAGGTTATGCGCTGCTGGCCAAACATGGCCTGTCGTTCGACCTGCAATGCTATCCGGGGCAGATGCCGGGCCTTGCCGCGCTGATCGAGCGCCATCCCGACATAGCGGTCATCATCAACCATATCGGCATGCCGGTGCTGACCGACCCGGACGGGCTGGAGGACTGGCGGCGTGGCATGAAGGCGCTCGCCGCGCTGCCCCATGTCGCGGTCAAGCTGTCGGGCATGGGCTTCATCCGTCCCGACTGGACCCGCGAGAGCGTCGAGCCGTTCATCCGCGAGGCGATCGATCTGTTCGGCGTCGCGCGTTGCGCCTTCGCCAGCGACACGCCGACCGACAAGCTGTTTGCGCCCATCGATCGTTCGCTGGAAGCCTATCACGCCATCGTTGCGGACTTCCCCGAAGCCGATCGCCGCGCGCTCTTCGCCGGCAATGCCAATCGCCTCTATCGACTGGGCCTTGATCTATGACCCCCAATCCACTGCTCGGCGTTCTCTTCCACTGGCTGGGGGGCTTCGCCTCGGCCAGCTTCTACGTTCCCTTTCGGGGCGTCAAACGCTGGAACTGGGAGATATTCTGGCTCACCGGCGGCATCTTTTCCTGGGTGATCGCGCCCTGGTTCTTCGCCTCGATCCAGACCAACGACCTGATGGGGGTGATGGCCAGAGTGCCGTCCTCCGTGGTCGGCTGGTGCGTCTTCTTCGGTTTCCTCTGGGGCTTTGGCGGCCTCACCTATGGCCTGACCATGCGCTATCTCGGCCTGTCGCTGGGGATGGCGGTGGTGCTGGGGCTGTGCACCGTGTTCGGCACCCTGATCCCGCCGATCTTCGATGGGACGTTCATGACGCAGATCGCCGGCACCCTGCACGGGCAGATCGTGCTGCTGGGGCTGGCGGTCACGATCGCCGGCATCGTCGTCGTCGCCCGCGCCGGCGCGCGCAAGGATGAGGCGCTGTCGGCGGAGCAGAAGGCCGCTGCCGTCGCCGAGTTCGATTTCAGGAAGGGCATCGCCGTCGCGGTCTTCTCCGGCATCATGTCGAGCTGCTTCGCCTTCGGCCTGGCGGCGGGCGAGCCGGTCAAGGCGCTCTCCGCCGCCGCCGGCACCGGCCCGCTCTGGACCGGCCTGCCGACGCTCTGCCTCGTCATGTTCGGCGGCCTCATCACCAACGCGCTCTGGTGCGGCTGGCTGATCGCGAAGAACAGGTCGGCGGGCCAGTGGGCCGGCGCGCCCGACGCCAGCGGGCACCGTCCGAAACTGCTGCCCAATTTCCTGCTCTGCGCGGTGGCGGGCACCGCCTGGTATTTCCAGTTCTTCTTCTACACGATGGGCGAAAGCCAGATGGGCCGCTTCGGCTTTTCCAGCTGGACGCTGCACATGGCCTCGATCATCATCTTCGGCACCTGCTGGGGCTTTGCCTTCCGCGAATGGAAGGATGCCGCGCCCGCCGTGCGCCGCATGGTGTGGAGCGGGGTCGGCCTGCTGATCTTCGCCACGCTCATCATCGGTTACGGCAACCGGCTGGCCAGCTGATGCGGATGGTCCTGACCGCCCTGCTGCTGGGCCTGTCGGTTCCGGTCGGGGCGGCCGACGCGCCACTGCTGACGTCGCATCTGCGCATCCATGATCCATGGGTGGTCGCCGAGGAGAGCGCGAAGACCTACTGGCTCTTCTCGAAAAACGACCCGGCGGTGACGGGCGACAAGCGGCTGGGCATCATGGCCTATGCCAGCGACGACCTGGCCCATTGGCAGAGGCCCAAACTGGTCTTCGCCCTGCCCGAGGGTGGCTGGGCCAATGAAGGCGGCTGGGCGCCCGAAGTCCATCAGTGGAAGGGGCGCTGGTATCTGTTCGCGACCTTCCATAATGATCGCGCGGCGATCGCTTCCACGGGCAAGCGCCCGCTTTACCGGCGCGCGACGTTGCTGGCAGTGGCGGATCGGGTCGACGGTCCCTACACACTTATCCACAGGGGCGAACCGCCGACGGCGGCGAGCGACATGACCCTCGACGGCACGCTGCATGTCGATGCGGCGGGCAAGCCGTGGATGGTCTATGCCCATGAATGGATGCAGACGGGCGTCGGCACGATCGAGGCGCTGCCGCTGAAGGACGACCTCTCGCCCGCCGGCAGGCCGCGCCTGCTGTTCCGCGCCAATGAGGCCGACTGGGTGGTCGGGCAGAAACAGCCCGAGGGCGACACCGGCTATGTAACGGACGGGCCGGAACTGTTTCGCACGAAGACCGGCACCTTGTTGATGCTCTGGTCGAGCTGGGGCAAGGACGGCTATGTCCAGGCGCAGGCGCGGTCGAAGAGCGGAACGATCGCCGGGCCTTGGGAGCAGCTTGGCCCGCTGGTCGAGCGCGACAGCGGCCATGGCATGATCTTCCGCGCGTTCGACGGGCGGCTGATGATGGTGCTGCATCGCCCGTTCAAGCGGGCGCTGGCCAAATTCTACGAGATGCGCGACGCGGGCGACCGGGTCGAGGTGGTGCGTGAGGCGGTCGAGCTGGATGGCGAGGCCTGGCCCACGCACGGATGCCCGATGGAGACAAAAGATGCTGGCTGCTGATCTGGTCTGGCCGCTGCGCGACGCGGCGAGCGGTGCTTTCACGCTGGAGGATGCAGCGGCTGCGCCCGAAACAGCAGTAGTCACCGCCGTCGATCGGCCGGTGCTGCTCGGCTATGCGCCCGAAACCCCCAATGGCCGGGCGATGCTGGTGCTCGGCGGGGGCGGCTATACCGCGCTGATGGCGGGGCGGGAGGGCGTGCAGGTGGCGCGCTGGCTGAACGCGCTCGGCTATCACGCCTTCGTCCTGATCCACCGCTTCCCCCATGCCGGGACCGGCCCGTCCGCGCCGCTCGACGATGCGCTGGCGGCGATGCGGATGATCCGCGAGAGTGGTTTCGCGGCTGAGGGGCTGGGCGCGGTCGGCCTGTCGTCGGGCGGGCATCTCGCCTCCTGCCTGATCGCCGACTATCCGGCTGAGTGGGGTTCCGTGGAGCCGCAGCGGCCGGATGTGCTGGTGGTGGGCTATGCGCCCATCTCGACCAATGCGAAGGGGCGGACGATCATCGCCGACAAGCCGCCCTTGCCGCCGGTGGAAAAGCAGGCGCTCTATGATGCGCTCCAGCCCGACGCGCAGCTGCTGCCCGATCCGCCGCCCGCCTTCATCGTCTATGCCGGCAATGACCCGGTGGTGCCGGTGGAGAACGCCCGTCGTCTGCACCGGGCGCTGAGCGCGGCGGGAGGAAGCGCGGAACTCCATGTCTTCGCCGACGCCCCGCATGGCTTTGCGCTTGATACGCCGGGCTTGCCGGTGTCGGTGTGGCCGTTGCTGTGCGAGACGTGGTTGCGGCAGGTGGGGTTCTTGTGACGCCTTAGTGCCGCGCGGGGATCGCGTCCGACTGGCGGCGGATGAGCTGATAGTCGAGCTTCACCCGGCCAAGCGCTTCATTCTCCACGCCTTCATCCTCGTTGCGGAAATGCGCCCCCAGCAGGCCGATCGCCTCGCGCGCCATGTCGCGGATCGGCTGGCGGATGGTGGTCAGCGCTGGCCAGATCGCGCTGGCCAGCGGCGTATCGTCGAAGCCGCAAATGGTCACGTCCGCCGGCACGTTGATCCGGCGCTGGTGCGCCACGGTGATGGCGGCGGCGGCCATGTCGTCATTGCAGGCGAAGATGGCGCTGGGCGGGGTGTCGAGGCCGAGCAGCTGCTCCGCCGCGTCGAGGCCCGAGCGATAGGAAAAGTCGCCCGGCACGATCCAGCGTTCGTCGAAGGTAATGCCGCGATCGGCGAGGCATTCGCGAAAGCCCTGCAATCGGCGCGCGCTGGCGCGGTGGCGAGGATTGCCCTCGATGAAGCCGATTCGGCGATGGCCAAGGTCGATCAGATGGCGGGTCAGGTCATAGGCGGCGTGGCGGTCGTCGATCCCGACCGAGAGCATGCCCGCGCCTTCGCGGTCGGGTGCGATGCCGACCACGGCGATGTCGCGCGCCTGCAGCAACTCCACCAGCTCCGCCCAGTCGCACAGCGGCGGCGGCAGGATCACGCCCGCGACATGCGCCTTGGCGACTTGTTCGACGATTTCCGGGGCGAAGGCGCCCGGCGCGCATTGCTCCACCACCAGATGGAGGTGACGCTGCGGCGCCTCGCTTAGCGCGCCCAGCAGCAGTTCGCCCAGATAGGCCGAGGTGGTGCTGTTGCTGTGCAGCAGCGCGACCCGGCGGTCGGCGCTGCCCGCCAGCGCGCGGGCCGACGCGTTGGGGACATAGCCCAGCTCCGCCACCGCTTGCTCCACCGCCCGCTGCGCCTTGGCGCTGACCAGCGCCTTGCCATTGATCGCGCGGGATGCGGTCATGACCGACACCCCGGCGCGGGCGGCGACTTCCTTGATCGTCGGCGGCTTCTTCTTCGGGCTTTTCATGCCCCGGTCCTAGCCGCTTTTGCGGTGCAGGAAAACGGCCTCAGGGTTTTAGGCGGACATGGGTCGGCATGTCGCGGTCGACGCTGATGACACCGTCCTTTTCCTTGAGTTCAGCGATCTGGAGTACGGTGCGACGATAATATTCGGGGTCGCTCTTCGCCGCATCCTCGCCCTCCTGATGGACGAAGTAGATGATATAGGCGCGTTCGCCGGCGACGACGATATCGGGATGCTGGCCCTTGGCGCGATCGGTCGGCTGGGTACCGGGCGTGGCGAGGATATGGCCCGGCTGGGTGGTCCAATGCTCGCCGTCGTCGGAGCGCATGACCAGCAGCCCCTTCCACGCGTCGGAGATCAGCCAGGTGCGCCCCTTCCAACGGAACGCCTTCGGCCCTTCGCCGGGCGTTTGCGTCAGCCGGTCCTTGACTGTCCAGTGGATCAGGTCCGGGCTGTCGGCGGTGATGATGGCCTTGTTCTGCTTTTCATCATTGAAGAACAGGCGATAGCCGCCTTTCGGCAAGGCGAGGACGCTGGCGTCGATCACCCGGTCCGAACCCAGTTCCAGCCGCTCGCCGCAGGTCCATTGTTTGAGGTCCGGGCTGCTCAGGTGGACGATGAAGCGCGGTGCGTTCCAGTCGCGGAAGACGCCCGGCACCACCGTCAGCCACATGTGCCACTCGCCCTTCAGCCACTGGACTTCGGGCGCCCAGAGCGTGTCGCCGGTGCAGCTTTTGGGAATGGCGGCCGTGCCGTCATAGCGCCAGTGCGCGCCGTCCTTCGACCGGGCGACGCCGATGGCGGTGCCATGGACCCAGCTGACATCCTTCGCATCCGCGCGTGCGATGTTGGCGCGGCGGTTGGTGTAGAATATCACCCATTCGCCGGTCTTCGCGTCGCGCACGGTCGAGGCGTCGGCCGCGCCGTCATGCACCGGGTCGCGGAACAGCGGCTTGGGCGCAATCGGGCCGCTTGCGGCGGCGGCGAGCATCAGCAGCGATGCGATCATCGGAACAGCTTCAGGTCGAAGGCGGCAGCCATGGCGCGGAATCCTTCATCATTGGGGTGGAGCGCGTCGCCCACATCATAGGGCTTGGCCATGCGGGCGGGATCGGCGGGGTCGGCAATCGCCTTGTCGAGATCGACGAAGCCGTCGGCCTCCTTGTTGTCGCGAATCCAGGCGTTGACGGCCATGCGCGCGGCGTCGCCCTCCGCGCTCCAATAGCCCGCGCCCTTATAGGGCAGGATGGTGGCGAGGATGACCTTCACGCCCCGGTCGTGGGCGCGGGCTATCATCTGTCGATAGGCGCCGATCAGCGCTGCGGGCGGCAGCATCGGCTGCTGGCTGCGGGCGGCGTTGCCAAGGTCGTTGACCCCTTCGAGGATCACGACATGGGTGACGCCGGGCACGGCGAGAACGTCGCTGTCGAACCGGGCGAGGGCGTTATAGCCGTCGCCTTCGGACAATAGCCGGTTAGCGCTGATCCCGGCATTGGCGACGCCGACCGATGTCCGTCCCGCCTGTTGCAGCCGTTCGGCGAGCAGGTCGGGCCAGCGGCGATTGCTGTCGGGGGTGGCGCGCACCCCGTCGGTGATGGAATCGCCCAGCGTGACGATGGTGGCGCCGGGTTTGCGACTTTCCACCTCGACGCCGGAGATGATGACGCGCGGGCCGAGCGTGGTCGAGTCCGACAGGCGAGGCGCGGCGGTCTGGTCGCCGGGCGCGGTCCAGCCGGTGGCGGCGGAATAGCTGTGCACCGTGGCGTCGGGTGCGCCCTGCGGCAGGTGGATGCTGATGGTGAGGCGGGTGAGCGGCTTCACCTGCATCGCGATCGGATCGCTCAGCAACGGCGCGCGGGCGGGGATGGTCGCGCCCTGCGCCTGGTTGAAGGTCACGACATGATCCGTGCCCGGCAGCGTCTCGCCATTCTCGCCCGCCAGCGCGACATGGACCGCGCCCAGCAGCAGCGGCTGGGTCGACATTTCGTTGGAGAGGCGAAGGCGGATACGCTGGCCGCCGCTGCTGATGCGGACGACCTGCCGCAGGGTGCGGTTATTGAGGTCGGGGCGCTTTTCCGGCGGCGCCTTCGACACCAGCGGCGCGGCCATCCAGCTGCGCGACCAGTTGTCCGCCTGCGCCGGCGTCGTGGCGAGCGCGAGCAGCAGCGTCGCGCCGAACATCATCCGTCCCGTCATCCTGATTCCCTTATTTCGCGGCCGATTGCGCCACCGGGTTGTTGCCCCAGAGCTGGTCGTAGCGCCAGCCCGACAGATCCTCGACTACAATGGCCGCGCCGGGCGAACTGGGCGTGCGCGCGCCGCTGCGCAGATGCTCGATCTCGCGCATCAATATGTCGTGGGTCGCGGGGCTGAGACGGAAGCGGGTGGACACCCATATGCCGAAGCACAGGCAGCCGACCGTGCCGACGCCCAGCAGTAGCGCCATGGTCAGGATCGCACCGTGGCTCTGCGCCTGCGCGCCGGACACGAAGCCGCCCGCCTGCATGATGAAGCCCACGCCCGCGACGGCGGCGGCCTGCGTTGCCTTGCGCACGAAGGTCATGACCCCGGCGAAGCTGCCCTCGCGCCGCTGGCCGGTGACGATCTCGTCCACGTCGGCCATATAATTGTAGGTTGCCCAGGGGATATAGTTGAGCGCGCCACGGCCGAGGCCCGCGAGGATGATCGGCAGCCAGATCCAGGGCGAAGTGGCGGGAACGCCGAGCAGCCACAGGCCGATCAGCGCGAACACGCCCACCGCGAAGTCGGCGGCGGCGACCTGATAGGCGCGGCTGGGCGAGGCGCGCAGCGCGAGGTTGATGGCGATGATGACCGCCACGAACTGGACGATATACATGGTGCCGAGCAGACCCGAGGCGATGGCGGTGGACCCCGCCAGCGCGAAGATCACGAAGAAGGTGAAGGCCGCGTTGAAGATGTCCTGGCTGATATAGCCGCCCAGATACATGCCGAGGTGCAGGCGGAAGGCGCGGATGCGCATGGTCGAGAAAAGGTTGCGGTAGAGCGCCTTCAGCGCCTGCCCCGCGCCGCCCGCTTGCGCCCGTTCAGGCACAGCCGCCAGCGATCCGGGCATATGCCGTTCCCAGCTGAACAGATAGAGCAGCCCCGCCGTCACCATGAACAGGGCGGCGAAGATGATGCCCATGTAGAAGAAGGTGTCGGCGCTGTCGCGGCCGAGCGCGTTGATAAGCCAGAGCGGCAGGAAGCCCGCGAGGATCGCCGACGCCTGACCGAAGAGGATGCGCGATCCGGCGAACTTCGCCTTGGTGCGATAGTCGCTCGACATTTCAGCGGCCAGCGTTTCGAACGGAATGATCTCCATCGCATAGACCAGCTCGAACAGCACATAGCTGACGAGATAATACCAGAAGCCTTGCCCCGGCAGCCACATCAGCGCGAAGCTGGGCAGCAGCGGAATGGCGGCGAGGATGAAGAAGCGGCGGCGGCCGAACTTGCGGCCCAGCCAGGTCGATCCGAAATGGTCGGAAATATAGCCGATCATCGGCGAGGCGAAGGCGTCGAGGATGCGCGCCACTGCGAAGATGGTCGCCGCCTGTCCCGCGGTCAGGCCGCAGAACTGGGTGTAGAAGATCAGCACCCAGCCGGAGATGACCGCCATCGATCCCGCGCCGAGCACGTCGTTCGAGCCATAGGCGAGGTAATTTTGCAGGCGAACCGGACGGCCTTTGGGGGCGCTTGCGGGTGGGGCAGTATCGGGCAATTCAGATCCTCCGCCTAATCATTCTGGCTCGCCGCGATCGATCGGTTCTGCTCTTGCCGCCGCGTCGACATGGCCGAAAGGGACTCATCCCTGTGCCACATAGTGAACAACTATAATATTATATGAGACTTTCGCAAGGCAAACATGTCCGACTTATTGACTTGGACCAGCATGAAAAATGCCGCCAGCGCATGGCGCGCTGACGGCATCCTTCAGCCGGGCCTGACGGGGATCGTCCTTCCAACTCCGATCCCCATCCCGCCGTCTGCCTTCAGATATAGGTGCGCAGGAACTCGCCCAGTGCACAGATGGCCAGGCTTTGGCCATAGGGCATGGAGGTCAGCGCGATGTCCTTGTAGAATTGCTGAGTGTCGCCCATCGCGGTGCCGAAGCTGACCTGCTGAAGTTCGCCCTTGTCGTCGATATTGGCCAGCACGCCACGCACCGCCTTGATGCCGACTTCCTCATAATGGCGGGGCAGATAGCCCTTCCGTACGGCCTTCAAGATGCCATAGGCGAAGCCGGCGGTGGCCGATGCTTCCAGATAGCTGGTTGGATCGACGATCAGCGTGTGCCACAGGCCGGTTTCGGCGTCCTGCGTCTCCGCCAGCGTCTTTACCTGGGCGGCGAGCGTATCGATCAGGAAGGTGCGGAAGAAATCGCCGTCCTGCAGGTCGAGAATCTCGATGATCTCGGGAATGGCGATCGTCACCCAGCAATTGCCGCGCGCCCACAGGGCTTCGGCGAAATTGTGGCGGCCGTTGAAGTCCCAGCCGTGGAACCACAGGCCCGTCTTGGTATCGAAGAGATATTTGATATGGACCAGGAACTGGCGCTTGGCTTCTTCGATATAGGCGGGGCGGTTCAGCAGCAGGCCGATCTTGGCCAGCGGCAGCACCGACATCATCAGCGTGTCGTCCCACATTTCGCCGGGATTCACGTCATTATAGACGATGTGCTGGAAGCCGCCCTCTTCGGTCTTGGGCAGGCCGTCGGCCGCCATCAGCCATTCGGCCCAGACATCCAGATAGGGGATGTAGCGCGGGTCCGGCTCATATTCATACAGATAGGCGAGCGTGATGAACGGCGCCATCGTGTTGATATTCTTGGTCGGCGTGCCTTCGGCGAAGCGATCCTCGAACCACTGCTTGATGATGCCGAGCGCCGTCTGGTCGCCGGTCTGCTCGAAATAGCGCCACATGCCGAACAGGCCGACGCCATGGGTCCATTCCCATCCGGCCCAACCCTTGGTGTCGATGATGCGGCCATCTTCCAGATGGAGCAGGAATTCGCCCGTCTCGTCCTTGATATTGACGAGATTGTCCATCAGCCGGTCGATGGACTCGACGACCTGCTGGCGCGGTACATCATGATTGAGAGCGGCCACTTATTTAATCTCCTTGAGGTCTGAAGGTGCGTTGGGCGCGGTTACCATCTGCACCGGCAGACCGCCTTTGACGTTGCGTAGGGTGACGAGGCGCACGGTTTCGAGCGCATCGCCGGGCGCGCCGTCTGACGTGACGGCGAGCGCGATCTGGTTCCGGCCCCGGTGATTGAGGATGCCTTCGGGAATGGGGAAGGTGCGTTGCGGGCCGACATGGGCGATGAACTGGCCCATGTTCCAGCCATTGACGAAGATCAGCACGCGATAGCGGACGGGCGAGCGCGGCTTGGACGCGTCGCCGAAGCTGAGGCCGATCGTCGCGTCCTGCCCTTTCGGCACGGTGAGCGCGAAGCTGGTGCGATACCAGCTGGTGCCGGACTCTGCCTGGGTCGCGGGGACGCTGGCCTTGTGCCATGTGCTGTCGTTGAAGCCGGGCAGGTGCCAGCCCTTGCGCTCGCCAAAGAGGCCGCCATTGTTGGCGGGGCCACGGGCGATATCGGGCAGATCCTCGCCGCCCTGCTTGCCCTGGATCTTCCACGCGATCGGCACGCCGAAGCTGCGCCCGCTGGGGCCGCCTTCCAGCGAGGCGGAGATGAGGCCGCGGGCTTCCTTGTGGAAATCGTCGCTGTCGAGATCCCAGTTATGGCCGTTGTTGCGGACCATGACCGATACGACATGCTCGCCGGGCGCCTGTGCTTCGGCTGGCAGGGTGAAGCGGGCGGTGCCGGTGGTGATCGGGCGGGGCAGGCCGCCGGGGGTTTCGCCTTCGCCGACGAACTTTCCGTCGACCCAGGCCTGCACCAGCCCCGAACCGCCCGCGCCATAATAGAGCGCCAGTTGTTTCGCGTCGGGCGAGCCGGTGAAGCGGCCGCGATACCAGACGTCGCCGTCATGGAAGCCATAGGCGTCCATGCTCATGTTCGGCTGGCCGTCGGGCCGCGCGGTGATGGGGGCGTAGGACCGGTTGTCGACCGCCTGCCATGCGCTGTCGTCGAAGGCCGGATCGGCTTCGGGCGACCCTTTGGCCATGCGCCAGTCGGTGAGAGCGGGCAGGGTGACGTCGGCGGGACCGGCGAGCGGTTGGGCGGCGGCGAGGCTGCCGACCGGCGTGGCTTTGGTTGCGACCTTCGCGCCGTTCCATGTGATGGAGCGGAACGCCTTGGGCGCCCAGATTTCGAGCGGGCTGGCTTCCGCGGTATCGCCGGTCAGCGCCACCGCGCCACCCTTGATCGAGGCGCTGCGCACCAGCGCGGGGCCGCGTACCAGCACGTCCTGCTCGCGCCAGTAGCGCGCACCCTCCGCCTCGTCGGCGAGGATCAGCGTCAGCGGCGGACGATCGCCGCCCTCGATCCGCACCACAGCGCGGCCCTGATGGGTATAGCTGAGCTTGAGGTCGCCTTTCGCTGCGTCGAAAGCGCTGGTGCCATTGCCTTCCAGCACCGTCACCTTCGGCGCGGACGCGTAGCGCAGGACCGTCTCGCCCGGCTCCCCGGCGCGGCCGTAGAGCAGGATCAGGTCGGCCTTGTCGATGACCTGCGCGGACTGGAGTTCGGAGGTCGAATAGACCAGCCGCTGCCCGCCCAGAGTGACGCCCGCGACCAGCCACTTGGCATCGAAGCCATTGAGCTGCATCGGCACGGTGTAGCGGCCATCGGGCAGGTCAGCGGTAAAGCTGAAAGCATCGCTGGTCTGCCCGTTCGACGGCTTGTGCGTCACCATCAGGAAGCGCGCGTCGGTTTCGGGGCTTTTGTTGTGATAGACTTGAATATTGGGCGAGCTGATTTCCGGCGTCCCCGCAGGGATCATCCCCGCCATGTCGGGGACCGAGGCGATCAGACCGCCCAACTGCTTCATTTCCAGCGCCTTTTCCCGCACCTCGCGCGGTTCGGAGATGGCCGAGCCATAATCATAGCTGGTGAACACGACCGGCGCGGGCAGCCAGCCCCAGCTGGTGCCGCCATAGCCCATGTAGAAGCTCTGGATGCCGATGCCGTTGGCGAGGTTCGTGCCGTAGAAGACGCGCTGGAACCGCTTGCCGCGCTGGATCGCGTTGCATTCATAGCCGCCGTTCGAGCCCCAATAGTCGAACCAGCCGCCGCCGAACTCGGCCAAGAAGCCGGGCGTATCGGGCGATGCGGACGCGCCGCCCTTCGCCCCGCCGGGACCATAATAGCCCCAGTCGGGGGCAGCGACGCCGCGCGTCGGCTTGCCCTCGACCGTGCAGGTGCCGCCGGGATAGCCGTCGAACGCATACATGTCGTTGGGGCCGTGGACGACCTTCTCCACCTTGGAGCTTTCGGGAGTCCAATAGCCGTTGCGGCCCTGGTCATTGTGGAAGAGCGGCACGGTAATGCCGTCGGCGCGCGCCTTGGCATAGAGATGATCCATGTAGCGGCGCTGCGCCGGGGTCGTCATCGCCAGTTCGTTTTCGATCTGGTGCAGGATGACGCCATATTTGCGCTTGGGATCGGTATTGATCTGGTGCTTGGCGATGATCGCGTTGATCCTGGTCAGCCATTCGTCGGCGGCCGCCAGATAGTCGGGATCGTCGGTGCGGGCGCGGGCGCGCTGATTGACTAGCCAGCCGGGGAAGCCGCCGCGCGACAATTCCGCATTCACATAGGGGCCGGCGCGGGTGATGACGTAGAGGCCTTCCTCCTCCGCCATCGTCAGCAGCCGGTCGATGTCGCGGATGCCGCTGAAATCATAGACGCCCTTTTTCGGGCTATGAAACCCCCAGTCGAAATAGACGGCGACGCTGTTGAAACCGCTGGCCTTCATCTTTTGCAGGATATCGCGCCACAGGTCGGGCGAGGGCAGGCGGAAATGGTGGAATTCGGACGACCAGATCACCATCCGCTTGCCGTCGATCATCAGCGATCGCGCATCATAGGAAACGCGGCCGAAGGTCTTGACCGGCGCGGACAGGTTGGCGGTCGGCCCTTTGACGGCGGATTGGACCTGCTGCGCCAGAGCGGGGGTGGCGAGCATCGTGCCGAGGGCAAGGGCGGCAAGGAAAGAGCGCATCGGTCCTGGCTCAGTTCATGTGGAACAGCAGGGGGAGCGGCCATTCCTTGGGCTGGTTGCCCGGCTGCACCTCCATCAGCGGAGCCATATAGTCCCACCAGCGCTTCATCACCGGATGATCGGGCAGCGTGTCGCGGCTGTTATCGTCGCGCAGCTTCAGCACCGCGAACAGGCTCAGCGTGTCCTCGTCCAGGAAGATCGAATAGTCGTAGATGCCCGAATCGGACAGCAGGCTGGACAATTCCGGCCAGATTTCGTCATGGCGGCGCTGATATTCCTCTACCACGCCGGGCTTTAGCTGCATCTTGAAGGCGTGGATGGTCATGGCTTCCCCTCGTTGAACCATTGGCTTGGAACCATATTATGGAACTTAAGACCTATATTTGGTAACATCGTCCCACATTCTAGTCAAATGGGATATGGTCGTAGGCGGGCGGCTCAGCTGCCCGCCGGGCGCTGGTCGCTATGGATCAGGCTGGGGACGATCGTCACGGCGCTTGCGGCGGGCGGTTTCGCCGGGGCGAAGGCCGGCATCGTCACATGCGGGGCCAGTTCCGGGATCTGCGTCCTGATCCGCTCCGCCACCGCGCTCGCCAACAGCCAGGCGCCGTAGTTATTATGATGCGTCTTGTCGGCCCCGCCGTCGTTGAAGGCGGTTGGCGCGATCTCCGGTCCCAGCGCTTCATAGATGGTGCGGCTGTCGGCATTGAGGTCGATCAGCGGCACGCCTTCCTCAGCCGCGACCTTGCGGACCGCTGCCGCATAGCTGCCCAGCGTATCCTTGATCCTGCCCTGCGCGTCGAAATTGCGTCGTTCGGGCGACGTCACCAGCACCGGATGCGCGCCGCGCCTCCGCGCCTCCGCGATATAGGTGCGCAGATAAGCCGGATAGGTGACGTCCGCGTCGACATAGGTCTGCGGCCATTCCTTCTTCTGGTCATTATGGCCGAACTGGATGAGGAGCCAGTCGCCGGCCTTCATCCCCGACAGCAGCTTGTCGAAGCGCAGGTCGGTCAGGAAGGATTTGAGCGTCGCGCCGGACTTGGCATGATTGGCGACCGCGACCTTGTCGTCCAGCAGCGCGGGCAGCATCTGCCCCCAACTGGCGGCCGGCTCGGCAAACTGGTCGGTCACGGTGGAATCGCCCGCCAGATAGAGCGTCGGCGCCTCGACCGGCGCGATCGTCACCGACGTCACCTGCGGCTTGCCCAGAAATTCCAGCGTCAGCTTGTCGTCCCACGTATATTCCTGCGAGTCGCGCAGGGTGAGCCGCACCTGCTGGCCGCCCGGCGCATTGGCTGGCGGCGGTGGCAGGGCTGGCGTGCGGATATTGACCAGAAAGCTGCGCTCGACAAACTGTCCCTTGCGGGTCGCGACATCGCGCAGCATCAGCCGCCGTGCCTCGGTCTTCACCGTCGTGTTGCCCGCCGCGCGCGCATCGCCCAACCGCACCGTCACCCGATAATTGCCCTCCGGCAGCGCGACCGAGAATAGATAGTCGGACGCGGTGCTGCCCGGTTCCATACCATGGCCGCCGGGTTGATAGGCTTGCTGGCGTAGCGGCGACGCAGCGTTCAGGTCGAACGTTTGCGGCGCGGCGGCGGCCGCCATCAGCAGGAGAAGGCTTGGCAGCATGGCGCGATAATCCTGTCAGCGAAAAGGAAAATGGGGGAATGCGCCGGGATGGGCGCATTCCCCCAAGACAGCCGCCCGTGCAGAGGCGGTGATTCGTGTGGTCCACATCGAACAGACGCGAGCGGGGCCAAATAACTCAAGGGATGACCCGTCCCATAAATTAGATGCATGGACCATATGGAGGGACTTTAAATATCGCAAGCCCCTTGTTCCTTAACTATAATATTTTTCACAATGTGGCACGAGCGATCATATAATGATTTTTGTAGCAAAGCTGCAAAGAATCCGCTACAATGGCTGACAGTTCCACATAGTGGGGCATCCGGCAAGACCGGATAAAGGGGAGGATATTTATGTTGCGCCACGTTACCCGTGCAGCCTTCGCACGTCGCAGCTCGACCATTGCCATCGCGTCGACCATGTTCATCGCCGGAACGGCCATCGCGCAGGACCAGTCCGCCGCGCCACAAGCGCCGGAGCAGGAAGCCGCCGACATCGTTGTTACCGGCTTCCGCGCCTCGCTCGACAGCGCGCTCGGCATGAAGCGCCAGGAAGCCGCCGCGATCGATTCGATCGTCGCCGAAGACATCGGCAAATTCCCGGACTCCAACCTTGCTGAATCGATGCAGCGCGTGCCGGGCATCGCGCTCCAGCGTGGCGACGGCGGCGAAGGGCGCAACATCTCGGTCCGCGGCCTTGGCCCCGCCTTCACCCGCACCCGCATCAACGGCATGGAAGGCACGTCGCAGACCGGCTCGTCCGACATCTATGGCGCGGGCAACAACGGCCGCAGCTTCGACTTCAACGTCTTCCCGACTGAAATCTTCTCGGCCCTGTCGGTGCGCAAGACGCCGTCGGCCGATGTGGAAGAAGGTTCGCTCGGCGCGACCGTGGACCTGAGCGCCCCCAAGCCGATGGATCAGAAGGAGGATTTCGTCCTCTCCATGACCGCGCGCGGCGTCTATAACGAACTGTCGAAGAAGGTCGATCCGCGCGCCTCGCTGCTGGTGTCGAAGAAATTCGGCGACAGCGGCTTCGGCATCCTCGGCTCGGTCGCCTATCAGAAGCGCCATATCCGCGAAGTCGGCTATTCGTCGGTGGACATCCTGTCGGCGAACACCAATGGCGGCTTCTGCTCGCCGATCGGCTTCACCCCGCAAAATCCGGGCGACAGCGCGCTCAAGGGAACCGACGCGCTCAACTGCTCGACCGGCAATCCGCGCACCAGCACCAGCGCCGCCTATCAGACCATCTATGATCTGCGCCGCGACGACCTGCCCAACACGCCGGGCAGCGGCGCCTTCCTGCCGCGTATCCCGCGCTACCTCAATTCGGAGCAGAATCAGGAGCGTATCGGCGGATCGCTGAGCCTTCAGTTCAACCCCGATGACGACACCGACATCTCGCTCGACATGCTCTATTCGCGCTTTGAGGTGACACGGCGCGACAATTATATCGCCGCCATCTCCTTCGCCCGCTCGGCCGCCAATAACGGCCAGCCGATGACTTCGGTGCGCGATATCGAGTTCGACGAGAATGGCTCGCTGGTGCAGGGTGTGTTCGACGGCGTCGACGTCCGTTCCGAAGGTCTGGTCGACCATTTCGTCTCGACCTTCAAGCAGGCGAACCTGAACTTCCGCCGTCGCCTGAACGACAGTCTGGAAGTCAGCGGCATCGTCGGTTTCAACCGCTCCATCTGGGACGGCAAGAAGCGCCTCCAGACCTTCATGGACGCGATCGACACCGATGGTTTCTCGATCGACTATAGCAAGGGCGGCACCACGCCGACGCTGGGCTTCGGCATCGACGTCAATGATCCGGCCAGCTTCAACTATGCGCCGGGTCGGGCCGACGGCACGGTGCTCGGGGGCTTCAGCTTCCAGGGCAAGCCGTCGAAGAACACGACCGACAACATGACCGCCGAAACCAACCTGAAGTGGACGGTCAGCGACGCCTTCTCGATCAAGGCGGGCGCGCAATATCGCCGTAGCAACTTCCTCTCCACCTTCCTGCGCCCCTACAATGCCGACACTGTCGTCCGTGCCTTGCCGGCCGGAACGACGCTGGCCGACATCACCACCACGATCACGGGCGTCGACAAGCTGTGGGGCAATGGCGCGCCGTCCAGCTGGGTCGCGATCGATCCCGACAAATGGGCCAGCACCTTCAACTTCGACGCGGTCCGCTATTGCGGCGTCGAATGCGGCGGCGGGCGCAGCCGGGTTCGCGAAGAAGTCATGAGCAGCTACCTCATGGCCAATTTCGACCTGCGCGATGCGATCGGCTTCGGCGTGCGCGGCGATGTGGGTGTGCGCTACGTCAAGACCGACATGCTGTCTTCGGGCTATATCACCGTGGCCAATGCCGCCTCGCCCACAGGGCTGGCCGGCCAGTTCGCGGCGGCCAGGAACAGCTATGATGATTGGCTGCCGTCGGCCAACCTCGTGGTCGAGCCGATCGACAATCTGCTCTTCCGTTTCTCCGGTGCTAAGGTGCTGGCGCGGCCCGAACTCGGCCTGCTGACGCCGACCAGCGGCGTCAATCCGGTCACGCGCGTCGGCAACGTCAACAATCCGTTCCTCGACCCGATCCGCGCCAACACCTTCGATGTCGCCGTGGAATGGTATTTCCGTCCCGGTTCGCTGCTCTCGGCTGCCTTCTTCTATAAGGATATCAAGAGCTTCATCCAGAATGTGAACAGCCAGATTCCGTTCAACCAGCTGGGCCTGCCCACTGCGCTGCTGGCAAACAGCAATACCGCGCCGGACGAGCTGTTCACCGTGTCGCAGCCCTTCAACACGCCGGGCGGCAAGCTCAAGGGCATCGAGCTGAACGCGCAGATTCCCTTCACCTTCCTCGATGGCTTCTTCAGCAATTTCGGCGTTTTGGCGAACTACACGCACGTCACGTCGAAGATCAATTATATCCTCGCCAGCGTGAACGGCGTGCCGACCGTGACGACCACGGCGGATCTGGTCGGCCTGTCGCCGAACACCGCTTCGGGCACGCTCTATTATGAGGATGACAAGTTCAGCATCCGCACCACGGGCAATTTCCGCGACCAGTTCATCCGCGGCATCCCGGCCTCGCCGGGCAGCGATCTTCAGGGCAATGCCAAGACCTTCTACATGGATGCGTCGGTCAGCTACAATGTCACCGACCGCCTGAAGATCATCGTCGAGGCGCAGAACCTGACCGACGAGCAGAACCGGCTCTATATCGACAGCCAGCGTCAGGACACGCTGTTCGAAACCCGGATCGGCCGCACCTTCACCTTTGGCCTGACCTACCGGATGTAAGCATTTCGATCCTCCCCCAACTGAAAGGGCGCGGCCACCCCGGTGGTCCGCGCCCTCTTTGTCTTCATGTCCTGTCCTATCGGCGGAAAGTCAGGTATATTCGGTTCTCACTTGACCGAAAATGTCCCGTGCCTGTTCGAAAATTTCAGGATCAGCGGGAAATGTGCGAAGTTAAGCGCAGCTTTTCCTATCGGCGCGGCCCGCTATAGCCCACCGCGCCGCCGATCTGCTCGGCCGACCGCATCACCTGTTCGGCGAGGCCGGGGCGCAGGTCGTCGGTCAGATAATGGGCTGCGCTGGCGATCGAGATGGCGATGCAGATCTGGCCCTTGGCATCGCGGATCGGCACCGCGATGGAGCGGACGCCGTCGCCCAGTTCGCTGTCATGCAGCACTTCGCCCCGCGCCTTGTGTCCACGCATTTCCTCCAGGAAGGCATCGATCTGCGCGCGGTCGGCCTTGCCGCCCTTCGCCTCGACATAGAGCCGCTCCCAAGTCGCTTCTTCCTCGTCCAGCAGCAGCGCCTTGCCGAGGCCGGTTTCCGCGACCGGGCGGCGGTCCCCCGGCGCGGTCGCGACGCGCAGCCGCTGCGTGCCGGTGACGCGATCGAGGTGGCGGGAATGGTCGCCCTCGCGCTTGCCGACGAAGACGCAGAAGCCGGTGCGTTCCGACAGCAATTCCATGAAGGGGCGGGCGACGCGCACATAGTCGATTTGCTCGGTCGCCAGCACTCCGAGCTGGAGCAGCTTGGGGCCGAGCGCGAAGCCATCGCGCGTGACCGCCAGATAGTTGCGCGACCGCAGCGCCTGCACCAGCCGGTGGGCGGTGGTCTTGCTCATGCCGAGCTTGCGGGCGAGATCGGCGGCGCGGATCGGTCCGTCGATCACCTCGTCCATGATGTCGAGCGCCCGCATCAGCGTCTGCGTCCCCTTGACGCCCTGTTCCTGTTTCTCGTCCGTGTCCTGCATGGTCGTCCCAATCCTGAAGGGCGTCCCACATGGCGGGTGCGTCCCATATATAGGAAGCATATTGACCATAACGGGGCGCTTGTCAGCAGCTTTGTTGCGGCCATGTGAAAAGGCCCGCCGGTCGCGGGACCGGCGGGCCTTTCAAGGTCCAGCGCTGACGCGTGGATCAATATTGGATGGTGACAGTCACCGCGCGGCGATTCTGCGCCCAGGCCGCTTCGTCCGATCCCAGCGCGGCCGGGCGTTCCTTGCCATAGCTGACGGTGGTGATGCGGCCCGGATCGATGCCGAGCGAGGCGAGATAGTTCTTGGTCGCATTGGCGCGGCGTTCGCCCAGCGCAATATTATAGTCGCGGGTGCCGCGTTCGTCGGCATGGCCCTCGATCGTTACGCGGACGGCGGGATTCTGCTGGAGCCAGGCGGCCTGGCTCTGGAGCGTGGCCTGGTCCTCCGCGTCGACATCATATTGGTCGAGGCCGAAGAAGATGCGGTCCGACGCGACTGACGCGATGAAGTCTTCCTGGCTGCCCTTGACCGGGCCGGACGGCGTGGCCGGGCCGGTCGGCGCGGTGGCGCCACCGGTGCCACCGGGGGCGGGGGGCAGTTCGGCCGGCGGCTTTTTCGAGCAGGCGGCGAGCGCGATGATGGCGGTGGCCATCAGCAGGGTGCGGGACAATTTCATCGGGAGTGTCTCCTTATTGCGCTGTCTGCCGCCCGCGCGGGGCGGCGAGAAAGGTCTGTGAACTTCGTTACGCTGTCAAGACGAATGGGTTCCGTCCTGCTTGGGATTTTGGGCTTGCGGAATGGCCCGGAATCTCAGGGCAGCAGCGGCCCCCAGGCCGGATCGGAACCAGCGAGCGGGGTCGGGATGCGGCGTTCGTTCACCCCGGTCAGGTCGACCTGCCACACCTGGCTGCTGCCTTGCTTGCCCGGCGTGGTGCGGAAATATTGCAGCACGCGGCCATTGGGCGACCAGGTCGGCTGTTCGTCCTGCCAGCCATTGGTCAGGATCCGCTCATTGTCCCCCGTTGGGGACATGACCGCGATCTTGAAGTCGCCCGACAGCTTGGTGAAGGCGATCAGGTCGCCGCGCGGCGACCATTCGGGCGTCGCATAGCGGCCGCCGCCATGGCTGATCCGGCGCTGGCCCGATCCGTCGGCGTTCATGACATAGATTTGCTGCCCGCCCGACCGGTCGCTTTCGAACACGATCTGGCGGCCGTCGGGCGAATAGCTGCCGCCCACATCGATGCCCGGGGAATTGGTGAGGCGCACCGGCGACCCGCCGCTGGCCGACACGCGATAGATGTCGGTATTGCCCGCCACCGCCATGGAGAAGAGGATGTTGCGGCCATCGGGCGACCAGCGCGGGGCGAAGGTCGCATTGTTGCTCTCCGTCACCAGCTTCTGCTGGCCGGTGCCGATGTCATAGACATAGATGCGCACCCGGCTGCCCAGATAGCTGACATAGACGATCGACTTGTAATCGGGCGAGAAGCGCGGCGTCAGCGCGATCGACTGGCCGTTGGTGATGAAACGGTGGTTGGCGCCGTCCGAATCCATGATGGCGAGCCGCTTCACGCGGTTATTCTTGGGACCGCTCTCGGCGATATAGGCGATGCGGCTGTCGAAGAAGGGGCTTTCGCCCGACAGGCGGGCATAGATGGCGTCGGCGCATTTGTGCGCGGCCCGCCGCCAGTCGCGCGGGGCGACGACATAGCCCTGCCGGGTCAGTTCCTGCTTCAGCGCCACGTCATAGAGGTAGCAGCCGACGGTGATGTCCGCCTCGCCGCCGGTGGTGCGCACGAAACCCTGCGCCAGCGCCTGATAGGCGCCCCATTTGTCATATTGGGGGAAGGTGACTTCGGGAAAGGTGATGGCGGGCAGGCCGCCCGGTCCCGACGGATCGAACAGGCCCGACCCCTTGAGGTCCGTCGCGATCACTTCGGCGATCTTGCGGCCCAGTTCGCTGGCGGTGCCGGCGGGCGTGCTGACATCCTGCTGCGCGGGGAGCGGCGGCACGGCGATCTTCAGATTGCTGTCGATCTCGCCGGTGACGTCGACCGAAAGCTGCGCCATGGCGGGCGCGGAAAGGGCGGCGGCCAGCGCAGCCGTGGCGAAAGCCAGGCGGCGGAGCAGAGTCGTCTTCATCGGTTCAGCCTCGCGTCAAAGCGGAGTGGCCGCAGCCATTTCCACTGGTCATAATATTCGGGCGGGAGATTGCGGAACGGCGCGGCGAGCTTGACCGCCTGGATTGCGCGCTCCGCATGGAGCCTGGCCTGCGGCTGGTTGCTGGCGGTGACGCCCAGCTGGTCGATCACCTCCGGCGTGCCGATCAGCCCCCCATTCTTGTCGAGCCGCACTTCCAGCAGCGTGACGAGCTTGTCGGCGTCGGCACCCGACGGTGCACGCCAGTGGGGCTTCAACTGCCGGCGGATTTCAGCGTCGAGCGCGGCCTTTTGCTGCGGTCCCAAGGCGGCGGCGGGGGAAGGCGCAGGCTGGCGCGGCGCGTCGGCCTTCGTGTCGATGCCCTTGAGGAAATCCTTGCCCAGCAGCGATCCCTTGGGCTTGTCCGCCTTGCCCGCGCCGGATGCGCGTGCGGGGGCGTCGCTCTTGGCCTTGGCGTCGCTCTTGCTCGGCTTGGACGGCGCGGCGGCGGCCTTGGGCTTTTCGGGCGCTGGCTTGGGCTGGGGTTTGGGCTGGGCCTTGGGGGCAGGCTTTTCGGGCGCCGGCTTGGGCTTGGCCGGGGTCTTAGCCACTTCCTTCTTCGGCGGGGTCGGCTTTGGCTGCGGCTTCGCCACCGGCTTGGGCGGCGGTGGAGCCGGGGTCGGCTTTGGCGGCGGGGGCGCCGGTTCAGGCTCCGGTGCTGGCTCCGGCAGCGGAGCGGGCTTGGCGTCCTGCGTCGGTCCCTCTTCCGGCGCGACGCTGGGCGGGGGCGGCTGGGTCGAGATTTGCGGTGCGGTCGATTGCAGCGCGACCTCATCCACCAGGCTCACGTCCATCGGCGGCGACTTCAGCTTCAGCGGGTTGGGCGTGGCCAGGAACCCGGCCGACAGCAGGCCGAACAGCAGGACATGTCCTGCCGTCGCGACGCCAAGGCCGATTTTTTCCGCGCGATCCATATAGCTGGCCTATGGTCCCTATTCTGAACCGCCGCTGTCCGAACCTGCGCTCGAACCGGCATCGGTGCTGACCAGCGAGACCTTGTTCAGGCCGGCCCGGTTCAGCTCGCCCATCACCCGCATCACCCGGCCATAGTCGAGCGCGGTGTCGGCGCGCAGGAAGATCTGCTGCGGTTCCGGCTTGCCGGCATTGGCGGAGGCGATCTCGGCCAGGCGGTCGGGCAGGTCGGTATCGCTGACCTGGCCGTCGTCGATGAAGATGCCGCCGTCGCGGTCGATCGAAATGACCGTCGGCTTGGCGTCCTGATCCAGTCCCTTGGCGCGGGTTTCGGGCAGGTTCACCGGCACGCCCGTCACCAGCAGCGGCGCCGTCACCATGAAGATGATCAGCAACACCAGCATGACATCGACCAGCGGCGTCACGTTGATATCCGCCATCGGCGCGCGATTGCGCCCGCGACGGCTGGACGGAGGGCCGGACATCGCCATTATCGCGCTCCCTGTTTTGCAGCGATGCCCAAGTTCATCGCTGCGCCTCCAACTCACGGCTCAAGGTCGAATAGAAGCCGTCGGCAAAGCGCGTCAGGCCCGATTCCAGTCGGTTGATGCCATGGCTGAAGCGGTTGTAGGCGATGACCGCCGGGATCGCCGCGAACAGGCCGATCGCGGTGGCGAACAGGGCTTCGGCAATGCCCGGCGCAACGACGGCGAGCGAACTGTTCTGCTCCGCCGCGATCGAGGTGAAGGCGCGCATGATGCCCCACACGGTGCCGAACAGGCCGACGAAGGGGGCGACCGATCCGATGGTGGCCAGGATATTGAGCCGGTCGGACAGGCGATCGACCTCGGCCGCGATCGTGCTCGACATCGACGTCGACAGGCGGTCGCGCGTCCCTTCGCGGTCGATCACCTTCTGCGCGGTCGAGCGGCGCCATTCGGTGACGCCGGCGGACATCACCTTGGCGGCCGGGAAGTCCGACTTGCCGCGCGATTCGTAGAAGCGGTCGATATCCTCCGCCTTCCAGAAATCCGCCTCAAACTTGCGGCTTTCCTTGCTCGCCTTGCGCAGGGTGACGCTGAAGCCGATGATCATGGCCCAGGTCCAGATGCTGGCCAGCAGCAGGCCGATCATCACCCCTTTGACGACGATGTCGGCCTGAAGGAACAGGGCGAGCGGGGAAATGGTCGCGGCGTCGGTCATCGCGCCGGCAGGCAGGTTGAGGGTCATGGGTGGATGTCTTCCCCTTGGCAAAGGCGGGTGAAAATGTCGGTCCAGGCTTTGGGTTGCCGTTGCGGACGGCCTTGCGGCGTCAGCCAGGCGACGGTGATGGTGGCGTGCGTCAACTCTTCTTCGCCCCGCATGACTGACTGCTGAATGGAACAGCTGGCCGCGCGCACCTCTGTCACGCGGCTGACCACCATCAGGTCGTCGTCCAGCCCGGCCGGGCGGCGGTAGCGGATCTGGAGGTCGGTGACGGCATAGACGCCGCTGCCGCCTTCATGTTCGCCGCGCTGGTCGATGCCGGCGATGCGCAGCATGTCGGACCGGGCGCGCTCCATATAGCGGAGATAATTGGCGTGGTAGACGAGGCCCGACAGGTCGGTGTCCTCGAAATAAATCCGCAGCGGGAAATGATGCACGGCGGCGACGAAGCGTCCGGTCGCCGGCGCTGGCATCAAGTCGGAAACAGGCATGGCGGGCTTTTAACCATGGCGACGGCCCGGCGCAAAGCCGGAAATGATGCATCTGCACCAATCCGTCGGTTGCGACTGCACAATTCATCGCCCCCCGGATTCCATAGGCGCCGCACTATGGCCGTCGGGCGGCGGCGCGGTTAAGGGGAAGGGGACGATTCAATAAGGAGAGACTGGGCATGACGGACATTCGCACGGTGGGCGTGATCGGCGCGGGACAGATGGGCGCGGGTATTGCCCAGGTCGCGGCGCAGGCGGGCTATGACGTCATCCTGTCCGACATTGACCTTGCCCGCGCCGAAAAGGGGGTGGCCGGCATCGCGAAATTGCTCGCCCGCGCGGTGGAAAAGGAAAAGATCAGCCAGGTCGATGCCGACGCCGCGCTCGTGCGCATCAGGCCGGTGGGCGAGATCGCGTCGCTTGCCGGTGCGCAGCTGGTGATCGAAGCCGCGACCGAGCGCGAGGAGGTGAAGTGCGCGATCTTTGCCAATGTCGGCCAGATCCTTGCGCCCGACGCGATCCTCGCCACCAACACCTCCTCCATCCCGATCACCCGGCTGGCGCAGGCCGCGCCCGACGCGGGCCGCTTCGTCGGCGTCCATTTCTTCAACCCGGTGCCGGTGATGGTGCTGGTCGAGGTCATTCGCGGCCTCGCCACCACGCCTGAGACGGTCGCGGCGGTCGAAGGCTTTGCCGCGAAGATCGGCAAGACGACGGTGCACGCCTTCGACGCGCCGGGCTTCGTCGTGAACCGAATCCTGCTGCCGATGCTCAACGAAGCGGTGTTCGTGCTGGGCGAGGGCGTGGGCAGCGTCACCGATATCGATCAGGGCTGCAAGCTGGGCCTCAACCATCCGATGGGACCGCTGACCCTGCTCGATTTCGTCGGTCTGGATACGGCTTTGGAAATCCTCAATGTTTTCCTCAGCACCACCGGCGATCCCAAATATCGCCCCGCGCCGCTGCTGGTGAAATATGTCGAGGCCGGCTGGTATGGTCGCAAGACCGGGCGCGGCTTCTACGATTATTCGGGGGCTGAGCCGGTCCCGACCCGCTGATCTTCCATCCCGATCCGGCTGGCTCGCAAAGCCGTCCGATCGACGCCCAGTCGCGCCGAAATCGCGCCGGGCGGGAAGCCTGCGACCTATCGATCTCCAACCGCGCCCGTCTAGGGCCACCCTGGGCGGGCAACCGGGCGACCTACGTCGCCCGGCGGGGCTGCCTGGCATGCATCGTTGGACGAAAACATTAACGGGCCGGCGGTAGGATATTCCGTCGGCATCGTTGAGAAAGAAGAGGTCGTACATGGCTAGGCTGGTAGGAACCAACCTCAAGAACAGTATCAAGGGGACTGCGCAGAACGACACCATCTCGGGACTGGACGGCGACGACCAGATCTGGGGCGGTTCGGGCGACGATTATATGGAGGGGAATGCCGGCAACGACACCCTTTATGGCGAGGCGGGCAATGACCGGCTCGATGGGGGGCTCGGCAACGACTATCTTTATGGCGGAAGCGGCAACAATATCGTGTCGGGCGGCGATGGCGCCGATACGATCGAAACCTATGACGGCCACGACCAGATATTGGGCGACGCTGGCAACGACACCATCCGATCGGGCGGCGGCCGTGACTATCTCGACGGCGGGGCCGGCGACGATATCATCTATGCCGGCGCAGGCGATGACGGCTTCGTCAACGAGATCAATCCCGCCACCGGCAAGCTGACGACCCAGGCGGTCGGCGGCGGCGCCGGCAATGACCGGATCTATGGCGAGGACGGCAATGACAAACTGAAGGGCCAGTCGGGTGACGACTATGTCTATGGCGGCCTTGGCGATGACCGTGTCGATGGCGGCGACGGCAACAATTATCTCACCGGCGACGCGGGCGACGACATCATCGTGTCCGAATGGGGGCTGGACAAGCTCTACGGCGGCGATGGCCGCGACAATCTCCAGGCCGGGGCGGGGAATGATTTCCTCGACGGCGGCAATCAGGACGACACGATGAGTGCCGAGGACGGCAACGACATCCTCTATGGCGGCGAGGGCAACGACCTTCTCTATGGTGGCTTCGGCGCCGACGAACTGCATGGCGGTGGCGGGATCGACAAGATCTTCGGCGAGCAGGGCGCTGACAAGATGTGGGGGGATGCCGGCGCCGACTGGTTCATCTTCAAGGGCGCGGGCGCGCTCGATGGCGGCGACAAGATCATGGATTTCCAGGACGGGTCCGACCGCATCGTGCTCGAAAAGCTGGGCGTGACCAAATTCTCGTCCAGTGGCGCGGCGGGCACCGTCTTCGCCCATGACGGCGCGTCGGGTCATGTCATCCTCGACGTCGTGACCTCCGCCGGCGCGGAATTCAGCATCGACGTCGCCAGTTCGGGCACGACGCTGACGGCCAGCCATATCTCGGCGGCGGACTTCATCTTCGCCTGAGACTGACGCTTCAGGGACGCCGCGCTCTCCGGTCCGGTGGGCGCGGCATCCTATCGGGGATAGGCGCTGTCCATATGGGCGAGGCTGCGGACGATCAGCCGTTCCAGCACCGCCATGTCGATCTGGTCGAGCCGCTTGACATAAAGGCAGCCCTTGCCGCGCCGATATTTGCCGAGCGGTACAAAATCCGCGTCCTCCAGCCCGGCGAGGTAGAAGACCAGTTCCGCCTTGCGCGGGGAAAAGCCGATCCGGCACATGTCGCCCTCGCGCTCGCTGTCGTAACGATAATGGTAGCGGCCAAAGCCGATGATGCTCGGTCCCCACAGGACCGGCGCTTCGCCCGACAGACGCGCCATCAGCGCCGTGACCGTCCGGCCGTCCGCCTGCCGCTCGGCCGGTTCGACCCGCGCCAGAAAATCCTCGACCGCCGCGTCGGTTTCCGTCGTCTTGATCCCCTGCGCCATGGCTTGCCTTTCCTGCCTGCCTCGCCTAGAGGCTAGCGCGTCATCTGGGGAGTAGCCAGCCGTTCCGATTGCCGGAGCGGGCCATGCGTCAACATATTTGGCCGAGAGGTCATGGCGTATGGGATGCGGTCGTTAAGCATCGCGCGTAAAAGTGGGCACCGGTTTTACGCCTACAGCGATGCGACAACGAACAGCCGCATCGGGCGAGACCAATGGCATCGGCGCTTTTCTGTCCGGCCGGGCGGGGAGGCGACGGTGGCATTGTGTCTGTAACCTTCGCCCGGCCCCGGAATAGATGATGGAAGCTCTCCTTACCTCCTCCGCGCTCGTCGCGCTCGCCGAAATGGGCGACAAGACGCAGTTGCTCGCCATGCTGCTCGCCACCCGCTTCCGCAAGCCGGTGCCGATCATCATGGGCATCCTCTTTGCGACGCTCGCCAATCATTTCCTCGCCGCGCTGGTCGGCCATTCGATCGCGGGCGTGCTGACGCAGCCCTGGTTCCGCTATGCCGTCGCCGCCTCCTTCATCGCCATGGCGGCATGGACGCTGATCCCCGACAAGATCGACGAGAATGCACCGCTCAAGGCGCCGTCCAAGGCCGGCGTGTTCGTCACCACGCTGGTCGCCTTCTTCCTGGTCGAGATGGGCGACAAGACGCAGGTTGCGACCGTGGCGCTGGGCGCGCGCTTCGACAATCTGCTGGCGGTCACGGCCGGCACCACGCTGGGCATGATGGTCGCCAATGTCCCGGCCGTGCTGTTCGGCGATGTGCTGGCCAAGAAGGTGCCGATGCGCGCCTTGCAGGTCGGCGCGGCGCTGCTGTTCCTGGCATTGGGCCTGTGGATGCTCGCTGACTTGCAGGGCTGGATCGGGTAAAAAAGGGCCAGCGCCGCACGCCTGCCGGTTGTCAGCGTGCGGCGGCTGTTGCAAGGGGATTGGCAGTCATTCCCCTGATCAAAATATAGGACGCGCGTGATGAAGGACAGTCTGGTTACGATCTTCGGCGGCGGCGGCTTTCTGGGTCGTCAGGTCGCGCAGGCGCTGATGGCGCGCGGCGCGCGTGTCCGGATCGCGCAGCGCGATCTGGCCAATGCGGTCAAGGTGAAGTCGCTCGGCAATCTGGGTCAGACCCAGTTCGTCGCCGCCGACATCCGCAAGCCCGCAACGGTTGCGCGCGCCATTACCGGCAGCGACATCGTCATCAACCTGGTCGGCGTGCTGAGCGGCGACTTCGACGCCTTCCATCATGAAGGCGCGGCCAATGTCGCGAAGGCTGCTGCTGCTGCCGGTGTCGATGCGCTGGTCCATATTTCGGCGATCGGCGCGGATGCCGCCAGCCCGTCGGCCTATGGCCGGTCGAAGGCGGCGGGCGAGGAGGCGGTGAAGGCCGCCTTCCCGACCGCGACCATCATCCGCCCGTCCATCATTTTCGGGCAGGAGGACCAGTTCCTCAACCGCTTCGCCCAGATCATCAGCTCCGCGCCGGTGATCCCGGTGATCGGCGCCGACACGAAGTTCCAGCCCGTCTATGTCGCCGACGTCGCACAGGCGATCGCCAACGCGGCCGAGCAGCCCGGTGTGTACGGCGGCAAGACCTTCGAGGTCGCTGGCCCGCAGGTGATGAGCATGAAGGATATCAACTGCTGGATCGCCAGGACGATCGGTCGCGACCGCCCGATCATCGAGGTGCCGGGCGGGATCGCCTCGTTGCTCGCCATGCTGCCCGGCGGTCCGATCACCCGCGACCAGCTCGCCATGCTCGGCCGCGACAATGTCGCCGCGCCGGGGTCCGAAGGGCTGGTTGCACTGGGTGTTGCGCCCACGCCGCTGGGATCGGTCGCCGACAAATGGATGGTCCGCTATCGCCGCCACGGCCGCTTCGCCGGTCGGGCCAAGGCCTGATCGACCCGGCGCTCGACGGGCCGATCATCGACCGCGACCGGCCGTGGCCGGGCGTCCTTGCCTTTTCGCTGCACTGCGGCATGGTGCGGCTCGAATCTCCCGGCGCCTTTCGCCCCTCCCCTGACGGGGGGAGGGTTTGGCGCGTCCAGCCCCGCTGAGGATATCCCACCCCCATGGACATGCATTATCTGACGGTCATCCTGCTCGGCATCGTGGAGGGGTTGACCGAATTTCTACCTGTGTCGTCCACCGGCCACCTGATTCTGGCCAGCGAACTGCTCGGCTATGACGCATCGACCTGGGCGATGTTCAACGTCGTGATCCAGCTTGGCGCGATCCTGGCGGTGGTGGTGCTTTACTGGCGCACCTTCTGGGCGGTGGCGATGGGCCTGTTGCGGCGCGAGCCGGTCAGCTGGCGTTTCCTGCGCAACCTCGTGCTCGCCTTCATCCCCTCGGCCATCATCGGCCTGGCGCTCCACGACTATATCGAGGTGCTGCTGGGCGCGCCGCAGGTGGTCGCCTGGGCGCTGATGATCGGCGGCGTCGCGATCCTGCTGATCGAGCGCGCGGTCAAGGAGCAGCGCTTCCACGGCATCGCCGATATTCCGGCCATGCGCGTGCTTGGCATCGGTCTGATCCAGTGCATTGCCATGATCCCCGGCGTCAGCCGTTCTGGCGCCACCATCATGGGCGCGTTGACGCTGGGCGTGGAACGTCGCACCGCCGCCGAGTTCAGCTTCTTCCTCGCCATCCCCACCATGTTGGGGGCGACGACACTGGAGCTGCTCAAGAAGGGCGACCAGATCACCAGCGCCGCGGTGGGCTGGGACAGCATCGCGCTGGGCTTTGTCGTGTCCTTCTTCGTGGCGCTGCTGGTCATCAAATGGTTCGTGGGACTCGTGTCGAAGCATGGCTTCGCCCCCTTCGCCTGGTACCGAATCATTGCCGGTGCCGCCGCGCTGGTCTGGTTGGCGATGAGATAGGTCCGGATCGGTTCTGATACGTTCGCTATATTTGCGACCTGTTCGCAACACGGAGTAAAAAGACCATATAAATAGTCAGTATCATTGACCTAAATGCCAGAATCCACGTGACTCCGTGGGTTTTCCTGCTATGCGCGGCTTCAGCAACATAGTCAGGGACGTAGGTATGGCCGATAATCCGATGCTGAAATTTGTGGGCAAGGCGCAGGTCTACCCGGAAAAGCGCGCGGCCGGTGATCGTGCCGAGGATTTCCTGGAAATCAGCAAGTCCTTCATATTGGACAAGGCGGAAGAGCAGGCGTCGCGCTGTTCGCAGTGCGGTGTGCCCTATTGCTCGACTCACTGTCCGCTCCACAATCATATTCCGGACTGGCTCCGCCTGACCGCCGAAGGGCGTCTGCGTGAAGCCTATGAGCTGTCCAATCTCACCAGCACCATGCCGGAAATCTGCGGTCGTATCTGCCCGCAGGACCGCCTGTGCGAAGGCAATTGCGTCATCGAATTTTCGGGCCATGGCTCCGTCACCATCGGCAGCGTCGAAAAATACATCACCGACACCGCCTGGAAGGAAGGCTGGGTCGAACCGCTCGTCCCCGGCAAGCCCACCGGCCAGTCGGTCGGTGTCATCGGCGCGGGGCCTGCGGGCCTCACCACCGCCGAATATCTGCGCGTCGCAGGCTATGAGGTGCATGTCTATGACCGGCACGACCGCGCCGGCGGCCTGCTGACCTATGGCATTCCCGGCTTCAAGCTGGAGAAGGATGTGGTCATGCGCCGCGTCCAGCGCCTCAAGGACGGCGGCATCGTCTTCCATGAAAGCTTCGAGGTCGGCCGCGACGCGACGATGGAGCAGCTGCGCGAAAAGCATGATGCGGTCCTGATCGCCACCGGCGTCTACAAGCCGCGCGACATCAAGGCGCCGGGCGTCGGTGCGCCGGGCGTGGTCAAGGCGCTCGACTATCTGACCGCCTCGAACAAGGCGGGCTTCGGCGACGCCGTGCCGGAACATGAGGATGGCACGCTGCTCGCGACCGGCAAGAATGTCGTCGTGATCGGCGGCGGCGACACCGCGATGGACTGCGTCCGCACCGCCATCCGCCAGGGCGCCGCTTCGGTAAAGTGCCTCTATCGCCGCGACCGGGAGAATATGCCCGGATCGCAGCGCGAAGTCGCCAACGCCGAGGAGGAAGGCGTCGAGTTCGTCTGGCTGACCGCGCCGATCGCGTTCGAAGGCACCGAGCATGTCACCGGCGTCAAGGTCACGAAGATGCGCCTCGGCCAGCCCGACGCCTCGGGCCGCCGCGCGCCGGAAGCCGATCCGGGCAGCGAGCACACGCTCGACGCCGATCTGGTCATCAAGGCGCTGGGCTATGACCCGGAAGAACTGCCCCGCCTGTTCGGCGCGGAAGACCTGTCCGTCACCCGCTGGGGCACGCTGCGCGTCGATCACAAGACGATGATGACCAGCGTCGACGGCGTCTTCGCGGCCGGCGACATCGTGCGCGGCGCATCGCTGGTCGTCTGGGCGATCCGCGACGGCCGTGACGTGACCGAGCATATGCACCGCTATCTGAAGGCCAAGGCCAGGGCGGGCGAGAAGGTGTCGGCGTGATGCGCCGCGCTTTCCTCTCCTTGCCGCTGTTTCTGCTGTCGGCTCCAGTGGCTGCGCAGGTTCAGCCGGCATCCGTGCCGGCGGCCGATGTCCAGCCCGTCGATCCGGCGCTGCTGGCCAAGGCGCAGCCGATCGCTTCCGTCATCCTGCCCGATGGCACGATGGAACGGATGATGGGGCCGATGATGCAGAAGATGATGGCCCCGATGATGGACGGCATGACCAAGATGCCGATCCGCGAGTTCCTGAAGGTCGGGGGCATGGACCCGGACAAGGCGGACAGCCTTGGCGAAGGCACCATGGAGGAGATGATGGCGATCATCGATCCCAGTTTCCGCAAGCGGATGGATGTGATCGTCAACACGATGATGCCGGCGATGGGTCGCTTCATGGGACGGTACGAACCGGACATGCGCCAAGGCATGGCGGAGGCGTTCGCCTATCGTTACAATGCGGCAGAGCTGGACCAGATCGCGGCCTTCCTGAAGACGCCCATCGGTGCCAAGTTCGGCGCGGGCTTCATGCAGCTGGCCACCGATCCGCATTATCTCGGTCGGATGCAGAAGATCATGCCCGACATGCTGCGAGCCATGCCGGAGATCATGAAATCGTCCGAAGCCGAACTCGCCAAGCTGCCGAAGCCGCGCGGCTATAAAGACCTGACCAAGGCCGAACGGGACCGTCTGACCGCATTGATCGGGGCGGACGCGGGCAAGGCAGACTGAAGATCGACGCCGGCAATGCCGGAACCAATGGAATGACAGAGGCCGTACCCGAACAAACGGGCGGCCACAGGCAAGGGTAGTCATCATGACCGACACCAATTTCATGGCCAGCCCGGAAGAGCGCGCGCGTATCGCTGCGCAGGGCATGTATCATCCCGATCTGGAAGGCGACGCCTGCGGCGTGGGCCTGGTCGCCGCGACCGATGGTCGCCCCAGCCGCCGCGTGGTCGCCAGCGCGATCGATGCGCTCAAGGCCGTGTGGCACCGTGGCGCCGTCGACGCCGATGGCAAGACCGGCGACGGCGCGGGCATCCATGTCGACCTGCCGGTCCGCTTCTTCGATGACTGCATCGCCGACAGCGGGCACAAGCCGCTGCCCAACCGCCTCGCCGTTGGCATGGTCTTCCTGCCGCGCACGGACCTTGGCGCGCAGGAAGCCTGCCGCACCATCGTCGAAAGCGAGATCATCGAAGCGGGCTATACCATCTATGGCTGGCGCCAGGTGCCGGTCGACGTGTCGGTCATCGGCCAGAAGGCGCAGGCGACCCGTCCCGAAATCGAGCAGATCATGATCGCCGGTCCGATGCCGGAAGAACGCGACATGGCCGAGTTCGAGAAGGATCTCTACCTGATCCGCCGCCGCATCGAAAAGAAGGCGATCGCCGCGCAGATCAACGACTTCTACATCTGCTCGCTGTCGTGCCGTTCGATCATCTACAAGGGGCTGTTCCTCGCCGAATCGCTGTCGGTCTTCTACCCGGACCTTCAGGACGAACGGTTCGAGAGCCGCGTCGCGATCTTCCACCAGCGCTATTCGACCAACACCTTCCCGCAATGGTGGCTGGCCCAGCCGTTCCGCACGCTCGCCCATAATGGCGAGATCAACACGATCCGCGGCAACAAGAACTGGATGAAGAGCCACGAGATCAAGATGGCCTCGCTGGCCTTTGGCGAACAGTCGGAGGACATCAAGCCGGTGATCCCGGCGGGCGCATCGGACACCGCCGCGCTCGACGCCGTGTTCGAGGCGATCTGCCGTTCGGGCCGCGATGCGCCGACCGCCAAGCTGATGCTGGTGCCGGAGGCATGGCAGGACGACAGCGCCGAACTGCCCAAGGCGCATGCCGACATGTATGAATATCTCGCCTCCGTGATGGAGCCGTGGGACGGCCCTGCCGCGCTGGCTATGACCGACGGCCGCTGGGTCGTGGCGGGCGTCGACCGCAACGCGCTGCGTCCGCTGCGCTATACGCTGACCGGCGACAATCTGCTGATCGTGGGGTCGGAAACCGGCATGGTCGTCGTGCCCGAAACCACCATCGTCAAGAAGGGCCGCATGGGTCCGGGCCAGATGATCGCCGTCGACTTGCAGGAAGGCGAAATCTACGACGACCGCGCGATCAAGGACCAGATCGCCGGTGAGCGCCCCTATGGCGACCTGATCAAGGACTTCCTGACCGTCGATGACCTGGCCGACGCGCCGAGCGCGCTGCCGGCATGGGACAAGGCGGAACTGACCCGCCGTCAGGTGGCCGCCAACCTGACGCTGGAGGATATGGAGCTGATCCTCAGCCCCATGGTCGAGGATGCGAAGGAAGCCATCGGATCGATGGGCGACGACACGCCGCTCGCCGTCATTTCCGACAAGCCGCGCACCATCAGCCATTTCTTCCGTCAGAATTTCAGCCAGGTCACAAACCCGCCGATCGATCCCTTGCGCGAACGGCATGTGATGAGCCTGAAGACGCGCTTCTCCAACCTCCACAACATATTGGAGGAAGGCGCGCAGAACAGCCATGTGCTGGTGCTGGAATCGCCGGTGGTGACGAGCGCCGAATGGGCGCGGCTCAAGGCCTATTTCGGCCCGGCCGTGGCCGAGATCGACTGCACCTTCCCCGCGACCGGCGGGCAGGAGCAGTTGCGCGCCGCCATCGCCCGCATCCGCGAGGAAGCCGAGCAGGCGGTCCGCGAAGGCCGCACCGAAATCTTCCTGACCGATGAAGGCGTCAGCGCCGAGCGCGTCGCCATTCAGGGCGTGCTGGCGGCCGCCGCCGTCCACACCCACCTGGTCCGCAAGGGGCTGCGCAGCTACGCATCGATCAACGTGCGGTCCGCCGAAGCGCTCGACACCCATTATTATGCGGTGCTGATCGGCGTTGGCGCCACCACGGTGAACGCCTATCTGGCCGAAGCCAGCATCGCCGACCGCCACGCCCGTGGCCTGTTCGGCGATTTGAGCTTCGACCAGTGCGTCGAGCGCTATCGCGTCGCGATCAACGAAGGCCTGCTGAAGATCATGTCCAAAATGGGCATCGCGGTCGTCAGCTCCTATCGCGGCGGCTATAATTTCGAAGCGGTCGGCCTGTCGCGCGCGCTGGTCAACGATCTCTTCCCCGGCATGCCGGCGAAGATTTCGGGCGAAGGCTATGCCTCGCTCCATTACAGCGCGATGATGCGCCATGACGCCGCGCATGACAGCGCGGTGGTGCGCCTGCCGATCGGCGGCTTCTATCGCCAGCGCAACGGCGGCGAGGCGCATGCCTATTCGGCGCAGCTGATGCACCTGCTCCAGACTTCGGTCGCGACCGACAGCTATTCGACCTATCTGCAATTCTCGCGCGGCGTGCGCGACCTGCCGTCGGTCTATCTGCGCGACCTGCTGGAGTTCAACTTCGCGCGTGAGGCGGTGCCGATCGACGAGGTCGAGGCTACCACGGAAATCCGCAAGCGCTTCGTGACGCCGGGCATGTCGCTGGGCGCGCTCAGCCCCGAAGCGCATGAGACGCTGGCGATCGCCATGAACCGCATCGGCGCCAAGGCGGTGTCGGGCGAGGGTGGCGAGGATGCCGCGCGCTTCAAGCCCTATGAGAATGGCGACAACGCCAATTCGGTGATCAAGCAGATCGCGTCGGGCCGCTTCGGCGTCCATGCCGAATATCTGGGTTCGGCCGAGGAAATCGAGATCAAGGTCGCGCAGGGTGCCAAGCCCGGCGAGGGCGGCCAGCTGCCCGGCTTCAAGGTGACGGAATTCATCGCCCGCCTGCGTCACTCGACGCCCGGCGTGACGCTGATCTCGCCGCCGCCGCACCATGACATTTACTCGATCGAGGATCTGGCGCAGCTCATTTACGACTGCAAGATGATCAACCCGCGCGCCAAGGTGTGCGTGAAGCTGGTCAGCCAGGCCGGCATTGGCACGGTCGCGGCCGGCGTGGCGAAGGCCCATGCCGACGTCATCCTGATCGCCGGCCATGTCGGCGGCACCGGCGCATCGCCCCAGACCTCGATCAAATATGCCGGCACGCCGTGGGAAATGGGCCTGTCGGAAGCCAATCAGGTGCTGACCCTCAACGGTCTGCGTCACCGGGTGAAGCTGCGCACCGATGGCGGGCTCAAGACCGGCCGCGACATCGTGATCGCGGCGATCCTGGGCGCGGAAGAGTTCGGCATCGGTACGCTGTCGCTGGTCGCCATGGGCTGCATCATGGTGCGCCAGTGCCACAGCAACACCTGCCCGGTCGGCGTCTGCGTGCAGGATGAAAAGCTGCGGGCGAAGTTCACCGGCACGCCGGAGAAGGTCATCAACCTGATGACCTTCATCGCCGAGGAAGTGCGCGAAATCCTCGCGCGTCTGGGCTATCGCAGCTTGGACGAGGTGATCGGGCGGACCGAACTGCTCAAGCAGGTCAATCGTGGTGCCGAGCATCTCGACGATCTCGACCTCAACCCGATCTTGGCGAAGGTCGACGCGCCTGACGATCAGCGTCGTTTCAGCCTGGAGGGCCGCAACCCGGTTCCCGAAAGCCTGGACGCGCAGATGATGAAGGATGCGCGCGCCGTGTTCGAGCGGGGCGAAAAGATGCAGCTCACCTATACGGTGCGCAACACGCATCGCGCCGTGGGGACGCGCCTGTCCGCCGCCGTGACCGAGAAGTTCGGCATGTCGACGCTGGCTGACGGCCATCTGACCGTCCGCCTGCGCGGCAGCGCGGGCCAGTCGCTGGGCGCGTTTCTGTGCAAGGGCATCAAGCTGGAAGTGTTCGGCGACGCCAACGACTATGTCGGCAAGGGGCTGTCGGGCGGCATCATCTCGGTGCGCACGACCGTGTCCTCGCCGCTGTCGTCGAAGGACAACACCATCCTTGGCAACACCGTCCTCTACGGCGCGACCAGCGGTAAGCTGTTCGCGGCGGGTCAGGCGGGCGAACGCTTCGCCGTCCGCAATTCGGGCGCGCAGGTCGTGGTCGAAGGCTGCGGCGCGAATGGCTGCGAATATATGACCGGCGGCACGGCGGTGATCCTGGGCCAGACCGGCGCCAATTTCGGTGCGGGCATGACCGGCGGCATGGCCTTCATCCTCGACGAGGATGGCAGCTTCCCGACGCGCGCCAACCCGGAAAGCATCGTCTGGCAGCGGCTGGAAAGCGCCCATTGGGAGGCCGAGCTGAAGGCGCTGATAGCCCAGCATGCGGTGGCGACCGACAGCAAATGGTCGAACACCATCCTGGACGACTGGGACCGCTGGCGCCGCTATTTCTGGCAGGTGTGCCCGAAGGAAATGATCAATCGCCTCGCCCATCCGCTGAGCGACGCGCAGGCGGAGGTCGTCGCGGCCGAATAAGCCGCCGACGTCGCTAACCTTTATTGGGGGCTGGTCGGGACGATGGGGGGCGCTTGCTCCGCGTCGGCCTGCCCGGCCCCTGATTGTGTCGGCACCACCGCCACCGGAACCGTGCGGGCGGCCACCGGCGCGCTGTCGGCGAATCGGACGACGCTGACCGGGGGGGATGGCGGCGGCACTTCCGTAACCGACGGCACATCGGGCGATTCGGACAGATAATCCCGCACCACCGGATCGTCGCTGCCCGAAATCATGCCGTCACCATCGAGGCCCGCCATCTGCGCGGCATAGTGGCGGTCGGCGAGCGTCGGCCCGCATCCGGTGCAGTGAATCTCGGTCGGACCGGGATCGGCCGGCGCGGGCGCTGCCTCGCTCGCCTGCGTCGCGCCATAGGGATCGTCCGGCCGTTCCAGCGGCGATCGCTGGGGACTGGTGACATAGCCGCCCAACGCCAGCCCCATGGCCGCCGCTGCGGTCATCGTCGTTGCTGACAGCATCCACAGGCGCATCGCTCGTCCACGCTCCTATGCCAGAAAAGAAACAACTCCTTTTGCGACAATCATAACGCAGATGCAGATCACTTGTTGCATGACCCAAAAGCCTTTGCTAAGGGCCGCCTCCTACCAAGGCACCGGCGCCGCCGGTTTCCTGTTTGATGTGCGGTCATGGCGGAATTGGTAGACGCGCAACGTTGAGGTCGTTGTGGCCGAAAGGCCGTGGAAGTTCGAGTCTTCTTGACCGCACCATCATCCTTTACCGGAATGATCATCGCCTTCGGGCACACTGCGCTCAGCGCGCGATCACCACGTCCGTCACCTGTCGCTTGCCGCCCACGCGGCCGAGTTGGACATAGACGCCGATGCAGCTCTGCACATAGTGGCGCACATCCTCCCGGCTGAGGCGCGACCCGCCCTGGAGCACCAGCAGAACGATCTGCTCGATCGCCCGCGCGGGGCTGTCGGCATGGACCGTCGTCATCGATCCGGGATGGCCGGTATTGACCGCACGCAGGAAGGCATAGGCTTCCGGCCCGCGCAGTTCGCCCAGGATGATCCGGTCGGGCCGCATGCGCAGCGACGCCGCGACCAGATCGTCGGCACTGACCTGCGCTTCCCCCAATTCGCTGCGCGACGCCAGCAGCCCCACGGCATTGTCGTGGCGCAGCAGCAGTTCGGGCGCATCCTCGATCAGGATCAGCCGCTCTTCGGCCGGAATCTCGCGCATCAGCGCGTTAAGGAAGGTAGTCTTGCCGGTGGAGGTGCCGCCCGACACCAGAATCGTCTTGCGCGCCCGCACCGCCGCCGCCAGCGCGCCGCCGACATCGCCCCGATCCAGCAGCGCGTTCAGCGCCTCATGCCCTGCATGATGATTCGGATCGACATCGGTCCGCACGCCGTCGAACGCGCCGCTGGCGACATAGTCGGCCAGTTCCAGATCGGGCGAGAGATGCTTGCGGATCGCCATGGCGAGCGGCCCCCGCGTTGCCGGCGGTGCGATGATCTGGACGCGCGCGCCGCCCGGCAGCGTCGCCGACAACAGCGGATGGGCGCGGCTGATCCCCTGATTGCTGAACGCCGCGATCTGCGTCGCCAGACGCGCCAGCAGACTTTCGTCGATCGCCGGCAGGGCGTGGCGCTCGATCTGGCCGACTATGGTTTCCGCCCAGACTTCGCCCGGCCGGTTCACATAGATATCGGTCACATCCGGCCGCGCGAGAATATCCTGAAGTGGCGCGAGATAGCTGGCGAGATAGACTCCGCCGCCCGCCGGATCGATCGGCTTCATCGCGCGCCTTCGACATCCGTGAAGTCGAGGTCGCGGGCGACGAAGACACTGATCGATGCGCCCGGCTTCACCTTCAGCGTCGGCGGGATCTGTGGCGTCTGGATCGCTTGGTTGACGCCGTTCACCGACCCCTGGATCGGGACGATGATCTGGGTGCCGCGCCGGGACGTCGCCAGCCCGACGCCGACATCGAGCGCGGATTGCAGGATCGCCCCGGAAAAGCGATCGAGGAAATGGCTGTCGACATCCGCCTTCATGCCGGTTCGGCCGACCCGGTCGGCCGATGGCGAGGCGATGCTGATGGTCGCGCCGTCCGGCCGGATCAGGCGCGTCCAGTTGACCAGCGCGCGCTTCTGCCCCTGCGCGGTATCGGCGCGATATTCGCCGACCAGCCGGCTGCCGCGCGGGATCAGGATGCGCGTGCCGTCAAAGCCGTAGACATTGCGCGACACGATGGCGCGGGCAAAGCCCGGTCGCGAGGAATCGAAGCCCGATTCCAGCACCGCCTGAATCAGCGTCCCCTGCACCACGGTCGTGGCGCGATCGGCGAACATGCCCGCCCGCGCGCGATCGCTGTTGGTCGGCGTCGGTGTCGAACCAGGGGATGGCGCCACGTCCGGCACCGCATCGCCCGGCTTCTGCCCGGCAGCGCTGTTGTCGATGACGAGCGGATTGCCCTCGGCGCGGCGCGGCGGCGCTGCGGGCGGCGCTTCATATTGGGGCGGTGGTGGCGCGGTGTAGGGGATGAAGCTGCCGGGCACCGGCCCGCGCGCCGGCGGCGCCACCGGGAATGGCTGTGCGGGCGGCGCGACATAGGCGACGGCCGGCGGCGGGGCCGGTTCGGGCGGGATGAACAGCGAAGGGAGGGGACTGCCTGCCTGTACCTGATCGGTCGAACCGGGCGCGACGCTGGGCGCGCTCAGCGCCTGACGGCGCGCATTGAGGACGGTGAACAGGCCGACCGCGGCGAGCAGTGCGATCAGCACCAATGCGATCGGAGGCAGGCCGCCGCGCGGGCGCTGCACCACCGGCAGGACCGACTCCTCCGGCGATTCCGGGGGCGTGGATGCGGTCATGGCTGCGCCTCCGCCGGCACGGGCGCCTCGGCCAGACGCTTCGCCCGCGCGACATGCTTGTCGACGCGGAAGACGAGCTGCTGGGACACCGCGTCGATCACCAGCCGGTCGTCGCGCATCATGCCGTTGATCAGCATTTCCCGTCCCTGCCCGTCCACCGCATAGACCGCCGGCAGGCTGACGTCCGTGGCCCATTGGATGAAGGTCCGCTCGCCATCGTCGCCGATATGGGATGGCCAGAGCGTCCGGTCGCCGGTCAGCCGATAGGCATGGGTCAGGCCGACCGGCACCGCGCTCATCGGCGGCGGGGGCGGCGGGTAGTTGAAGCGCAGTCGGTAGAGAGTTTGCGCATAGCTGGGCACCAGATCGAAATGATAGCTACGCTCGGTGGTCGCAACCGTCATGTTGGTGGTGACGCCGCCCTGCGCGGCCTTTACGACCAGCTGGTTGCCGGCGCGGTTTGCCGCCACCTGCCACACGCCGCTGTCGCCCACGGCGACGCTGGTGATCCTTTCGTCCGCCGCAAATTCGATCGTCAATTGGTAGCCGGCGGCGCATTCGATGCGAAACACCTGATCGGCCCGATAGTCGATCGTGCGCACGCGCGGGTCGACCGCGCCATCCTGCGCGATCGCGGGCATGGCTGCGATCATCGCCCCTATCATCGCCAGGCTGTGGATAACTTTCATAACTCCACCGGCGCGGCTTGCGGGCGGGGAGCCGGGATGATGACACGGCCCGGCGACTGGACGCCCGCAGGGGATTGGGACGCCGACGGCGCGGTAGCCGGTGCCGGCGCGGGTTCGGGCGCCAACGCCTCCGCACTGACCGCGTAGCTTTGCACCTGGAAGCCGAGCGGGTTCACATAGCGATCCTCGACCGACATGGGCGCGTTGGAATAGCCATAGCGCACGACCGTTACCCAGGGCTGCGCCGCCGCCGCCGGCCGTCCCGCATCCTGCCGCACCGTGTCGAAGCGGACCAGTGCGCTGTTGGGACCGATGGTCGATACGCTCTTCACCCGCACGCTGACGATGCTGCCGCGCGGATAGAGGGCGAGCGGACTGCGCGGGTTGGACGCGGGCATCTGCGCCAGATAGGCCGCCCGCGCCTGCCCCGTCGACCAGAGCGCGACCTTGCGATAATTGGCTTGCAACCCATTGATGTCGAAGCTTTCCCGCCCGATCACATATTGCACCAGGAAGGACTGGGTCAGCGCAGCCTTGCTGGACACAAGCTGCGGTTCCAGGGGTTTGAGCGCCTGGACATAGCCGGTCTGCCGGTCGACCATCAGCGTATAGGGTTCGACCTGTTTCAGCGGCACCAGCAGCACCAGCGCCAGCGCCTCCAGCAGCGCGACGGCGACGGCGACAATCGCCACGATCCAGGCGGTGCGGCGGGACGATCGCAGGGCGTCGGTCCGATCCTCGGACCAGCTGCGCGCTTGCTCGAAATAGGTGTCGAGCGGTTCCTTGGTGGCGGCTGTCATGATGCTTTGTCTCTGCGGCGCGCGGTGGCGGACATGCGGGTTCCGACCCGGCGGGGGGCGATAGCGGTGCGCGGGGCGATGCCGTCCGGCGATGCGCCGCCGACACCGGGCGTCATGCGGCCGGATGCGGCGGCTGCACCGGACAGGGCCGGCCCGGTCTCACGCCGCTGCGTGGCGGCGATCGCATCGACGATGGCGGCCGCGCGCGAATGCTCCTCGGACGCGCCTGCGCTGCCGCGCGCGACGCTGGTGAAGGCGCGCTCGCTGCTCTCGCGTGCGCTGAACCGCTCCTGCAGCCGCGTCGCCATGCCTTCGGGCAGGCGCAGGCTCCAGGCGACCCGGCCCGTCCCGATCAGGATCGTCGCCAGCACCAGCGCGAAGACGATCGCCCCCGCCAGCAATTGCGCCGCCGCGCCGGGGATGGGCTGCTCGGCGGCACGCTGCGCCAGAAGGTCGGTCAGCCATGGCTCGAACAGCGCCAGTTGCACGCCGAAGACCAGCATCGCGCCGACCATGCCCATCAGCACGCCCATCAGCACGCGCAGCCAGCCGACGAACCAGCCGCGCGTCGCATCGAACAGCAGGAAGGCGATGAAAAAGGGGCCAAGCGCCAGCAGCAACCCGGCCAGCAGTTGCAACCCGGCAAAGGCAGCCGTCACCTGCACCAGGAAGACGACCCGCGCCGCACCGACCGCAAACGTGTCGAACCCGCCGAACAGCGGCGGCGGCACGCGCGACACCAGGGGGTCGGGGCGCGGCCCTACACCCTCGATCGCCAGCGCTTCCAGCCCATTGTTCAGCCCGTCCAGCCGCGCGACCAGCCCGCCTTCGCTGCCCGGCACGCCCGATGCCGGGCCGATGGTCGCGGCGATCTGCGCTGGGGCGTAGAAGATCATGTCATAGGCCAGCGTGCGATAGCCCTGCCAGCCCGTCGCCAGCGCCAGCACGGCGCCGATCTTGACCAGCGCCAATACGCCCGCCCGCACCCCCGGCACCTCGCCCAGCAGCATGCGATAGCCGATCAGCGCGACGAAGATGGTCAGCATCGCGGTCAGGCTGACCGATGCGATCGATCCCGGCGCGGCGAGCGCGGCATAGCCCTGCGCCCCCAATGTCCGCGCCTGGCAATCGGTGAAGGCCAGGAAGTTCTGGAGATAGCCGCTATCGAGCGGATAATAGGGGCACGCCATCAGGCCCGCTCCAGCAACAGATCGAGCCAAGTCGCCGGATCGTCGCCCCGCTCGGCCCGGATTTCGTCGAGCAGCCGCACCGTGCGCTCGCGACCGGACAGGATCGTCAGCAACTCCCGCTCGCCGGTCAGGTTCAGCCGCACGACCACGCTTTCGGCGCCATGGCGGATCAGGAAGCAATGGGCGCTGTCGGGCAGGGTGCGGATCAGCTCGAACTCATGGGCGGACAGGCCGAAGCCCTCCATATAATCCTCTGCGCGCGCGCGTGGATTGGCCATGAAGATCTGGGTCGCGGCCTGTTCGATGATGGCGCTGGCGATGCGGCTTTCCAGCGCGTCCTGCGCGCTTTGCGTGGCGAAGCCGACGATGCCGTTGCGCTTGCGGATCGTCTTTTCCCAATCCTTGATCCGGCGGACGAACACATCGTCGTCCAATGCCTTCCACCCTTCGTCGACGACGATGATCGCGGCGGTGCCGTCCAGCCGTTCCTCGACCCGATGGAACAGATACATCATCGCGGGCGTGCGCAGCGCGGCGTCGTCGAGGATCTGGGTCATGTCGAACCCGACCGCCTCGGCGTCGATGTCGGTGCGGTCCTCCTCATTGTCGAACAGCCAGGCCCGCTCGCCATCGCCGCACCAGGGCGCGATACGCGACCGCAGGTCGCCGGGCGTTGGCCGGCTGCTGCCACGGAACAGCTCGACCAGATAGCGCAGCCGGCGATGCTGGGGCGGCTGCTGGAAATTGGCGTCGACGGCATCGCGGATGCGCTCGGCCTCCTCCACGTCCACGCCGCCCGCCAGCTGCGCCAGCCAGTCGATCAGGAATTGCCGGTTGGCCGGCGTGTCGGGCAGCAGCAGCGGATTGAGGCCCGCGCCCGTTCCCGGCCGCAGCACGTCATAGCTGCCCCCGATCGCGCGGATAAACAGCTCCGCGCCGCGATCCTTGTCGAAGAAGATGATCCGCGGCGCGAACTTGCGCGCCTGCGCCAGCAGGAAGTTGAGCACGACCGTCTTGCCCGATCCCGACGGACCGATGATCGTGAAATTGCCCAGGTCGCCCTGATGGAAGTTGAAGAAATAGGGACCGGCGGCGGTCGTCTCCAGCAGGGTGACGGCGTCGCCCCAATGATTGCCGTGTGATTGTCCGACCGGGAAGTTATGCGCGCTCGCAAGACCCGCGAAATTGCCGGTCGATACCAAAGCCGGGCGGGCGATGAACTTGAAATTGCCGGGGAATTGCGCCCAGAAGGCTGGCTCCAGCGCCATTTCCTCGCGCACGCTGATGACGCCCAGTTCAGCAAGCGCGGCCTGCACTTCCGCGACGCCCGCGTCGACGGCGGCAGGCGTGTCGCCATGCACCGCGACGGTCATGTGATGCTCGCCAAAGGCCGATCGTCCGGCCGCGACCTCGTCCTTGGCCTGACCAAGGTCGCCACGCAGGCTCACCGCCTCATCTTCGGCCGACCGCATCCGCCGCAGCGCCAGGTTCATCCGCCCCAGCGCCGCCTGCCGTTCGACGAAGCCGAAGGACTGCGACATGGTGAGTTCGAAGGGCAGGCGTAGCAGTTCGTCGAACATGCCCGGACTGGTCTGCGCCGGATAATCCTTGATCGACACGATGCCGGTGAAGGACCGGGCCAGATGCCCCGCCGCGCCCAGTTCGATCGTCTCCTGTCCAAAGCTGACCCGGCGATAGGGCAGATAGTCGGCAATATCCTGGAAAGGCAGGCGCACCGGCCGCTCTTCCCGGTTATAGAGCATCGACAGGAATTCGAGCGGCTCCGAACAGGGACCATTATCCGTGTCGTAGATATGGAGCAGTTGCGGTTCGTAGCTGCCCAGCGCCGCCATCAGCGCGTCGCGCGCCGTATCCAGCTCGCGCAGGTCGCGCGCCATCAGCGCCGCGCCGTCCCGGTCCGCACGGCCCAGCGCGTCGCGCGCGCGGTCCAGCCAGCCGACCTTGCCGCGCAGCGGACGCCGCACCAATGTCAGATAGAGGTCGTTCACATAGAGGCGGCGCGACGCCAGCCGGTCCCGCCACGCCGCGTCCACCCGCGCCGAAAAGGCGTCGCGATAGTCGCCCTCCAGCCCGGCCTCCACGGTGCGGCGGATGATATGATGATAGAGGGCGAAGCGAGATGATCCGATCGCCTGCAACATCGCGTCGCGCAGATGCTTGCGATAGTTGATCTCGTCCGTATCGGCCGTCTCGAACAGCAGGCCGCGCAGCCGGATCACCTGCATCAGATGGCCGCTTCGCGTCTCGATCGTGGCGCGATCGACATGCCGGCCATAGGGCAGGTGGCGGCCGGCCGGCGCTTCGCGATCGATGACCCGGCGGTCGCGCGTCAGGGCCGGTAGGAGTTGCATTTCCAGATCGCATAGTTCCGCACGCGCGGACAACGACTGACCCGCACCAGCCAGAGGTCGAAGAAACGCGGTTCGCGCAGGCACAGCAGCACGCCGGCGGCATGGACCAGCAGCGCGGCGGCGATCGCCCAGACCGACCGAAAGATCAGGAACAGTTCGGTCGCGATAATCGCATTCGCCACGAAATAGCTGTAGGTCACGCCTGCGAACATTTGCGGGCGCGTCAATGCGGTGAACAGCGGATCGCGGCTGACGCCTTCCACCTTGCTGGCCCCCGTCACTTACTGGCCAAGGCCGGCGGTCGACTGGATGCCGGCCACGATGCTGGCCGCGCCGAACAGGATGAAGCAGCCCAGGATTACCGTCGCGCCATAGCGCCAGTTGATGCGGCCGGTCAGCATCAGGAAGCCGACCGATGCGACCGCGATCACCGCGACGACGGTCGCGATCGTGCCCAGCAACGTCCCCTCGATCCAGCGGACGGCATTCAATATCGGTCCCGAACCCGCCGGATCGCCATAATCCTGCGCCATGGCGGCGGTCGACCGGATCAGCGCGAGAATCGCGCCTGCCCCGCCTGCCAAGCGATGCCTATATTTCATTATGACCATATCCCCCCTTCGGACCGGGCGTAATGATAGCGTGCTCCGGCCCGAAAGCTAGGGCAAAGCCAGTCGCTTATGCTTTCGATCATGTCCGGTTCGATACAATCCGGCCTTACCAACACCGATCCGGGCATGTCGCCGAAAGTCTCCTGCTGTCAATTGCTTTGCGGTTTCCTTATTCAGGGTCTGTGATAGATAGAGGCCGTGCTGGGGAGCACTGGGGAAAAGCTTTGCCAAATATGGCTGGTCGGCGACAGGATCTGGACGGGCGGGGCGTTGGACTTTCCCCGGCCGGATTTCTGTCGTCTTGCCCGATGCGGTACGCATGACGGTGACTGGCGGGCCTGTCGCCATCGGCGGCATCGGCGGAAGCGGCACCCGCGTCGTCGCCGCGCTGCTGCGACAGATGGGGCACTATATCGGATCGGACCTGAATCCGGCGCTCGACAATCTCTGGTTCACTTTGCTTTTCAAACGGCGCAGCGTCCTGCTGGAGTCCGACCGTGACTTTGCCTGGCTCTGCGACCAGTTCTGGATGCGTATGACGGGCGCGCCGGATGTGCGGGGCGATAGCCTGGAGCGCATCGCCCGACTGGCGGCGCCCGACCGGATGGCGCATAGCTGGGACTGGTACCGGCAGCGCGCGGCGACGTGGAAGGATGCGCCACCGGTCCGCGCATCGGCCTGGGGCTGGAAGGAACCCAACACGCATCTGGTGATCGACCGGATGTTCGCGCTGCGGCCGGACCTGCGCTATATTCACGTCCTTCGCAATCCACTCGACATGGCGCTCAGCAGCAACCAGAATCAGCTGAAACTCTGGGGGGCGATCCTGCTGGATCGCGCGGTCGCGGAAGGGCCGGAGGATTCGCTCAGCTATGGCTGTGCCGTGGCGCGGCGGATCATGCGCATCGCTGACGATCATCCCGGACGCATCTGCATGGTTGAATTCGAAAGGCTGTGCGACGCGCCGGCTTCGGTCGCGCGCCAGATCGCGGACTTCATCGGCGCGCCCGTCGGCGACGACATTCCAGCCTGGTTTTCGGATATCGTCGAGCAGGGTGCACCCGCGATCGGCCGGCACCGACACATTCCGCCGGACATGTTCGCGCCGGACGACCTGCACTTCGTCGCCACGCTCGGCTATGCGGTGGATTGACGGATCGGGAACATCGTTAAAATACTGATCAGTATAGACAAGAAAAAGTCCGTTTCGCAATCAATTATCAATCGAGAATGCACAAATAATAAGCGCATGAAATTGCGAAAATATATATAGGGCAGTTCAGGGCAATTCATGATTCGCCGACGCATTTGCTACCGGTGCATGGAGCATGATGTCGCGGTCTGAAATATGCGCAAAGGGCGCGAAACAGCGACCATGACCGCGCGCGTTTCATGTCTGTGCCTGGACAATCATTCGATGGATGGAGGGCTGAAATGAGACATGTAAAGAACAGGGTGCTGGCGGCGACGATGGGCGTGGCGGCATTGTTTTCCTTCGCCGGGGTACAGCCTGCCGCTGCGCAGTCCGAACCCTATATCGGCCAACTCGCCCTCTTCTCCTATAATTTCTGTCCCAACGGATGGGCTGACGCCAGCGGCCAGATCCTGTCCATTGCGCAGAATACCGCCCTGTTCTCGCTGCTTGGCACGACCTATGGCGGCAATGGCATGACGACCTTTGCCTTGCCGGACCTGCGCGGCCGCGCTCCGATCCATGTCGGACAGGCGCCGGGTCTGCCCAATTATGATCTGGGTCAGATCGGCGGCACCGAAGATGTCACGATCACTGTAAACAACATGCCGGCTCACAACCATTCGGTCGCGGCGACCAACCTGCCCGCCAACAAGGGCGGTCCTGGCGGCAAGTTTCTCGGTTCCGACGCGAACCTCAACAAATATTCCGACACGGCTACGCCCAATGTCACCATGAACTCGCAAATGGTCGGCGTGACCGGTGGTGGCCAGCCGTTCAGCGTGCGCGATCCCTATCTCGCCATGCGCTGGTGCATCGCCATCTACGGCATCTATCCTTCGCGTCCCTGATCGGGCGGCAGGGGGCGTTGTGAGGGTACGGGGCCACGCAGCGCTTCACCGGACATGTCGTGCGGCCGCCTGTCCCGACGCCGCACGACCTGGCGGCGAGAAGCCCGTGAATGACATCAATGAATGAAAAGGGGTGAATGACAGGCGTGCGTGCCGGGCCAGACCGGGGGCAAATCGGTCTGGTCGGACGACATGCCCGACATGTCACCAATGTGGACGATTCCGCCGCAATATTGCGCGCGGCGACCGCAACAGGAGGGAATATGCACAATATGATCGGAAAATTGTTTCTGGGGCTGGGGATTTTCCTGGCCGCTCCCCTATCGGTCGCTCATGCGCAGGCGACACGCACCTGGGTTTCCGGTGTCGGTGACGACGTCAATCCCTGCAGCCGCACGGCGCCCTGCAAGACCTTTGCCGGCGCCATTTCCAAGACGGCTGCGGGCGGCGCGATCAACGTGCTCGATCCGGGCGGCTTTGGCGCCGTCACCATCACCAAGTCGATCACGATCCGGTCGGATGGTGCCGAAGCCGGAATTCTGGCAGCGGGAACCAACGGCATCATCATCAATGCAGCCCCCACCGACCGCATCGTGCTGGAAGGGCTGGATATCGATGGCGGTTCGCCCATATCGCCCGGGATCGACGGCGTCCGCATCCTGGCCGCGGGCGAAGTCGTGATCAACAAGTCCGTCATCCGCAACTTCATCGGCGGCGGCTCGGGTACGGGCGTCAATATCAACGCATCCACCAAGGTTCGGGTGACGATCGCCGACAGCGTCATCAACAATAATCTTTACGGCGTGCGCATTCCCGCCCTTGCTACCAATGACATGCACCTCAAGATGTTCGACACGTTGCTGGTGGCGAACAGCACGGCAGGCCTCAGCGTCGCTGGTGCCGGGAATGACGCTCTGATTTCAGGCAATAAGTTCATCGGTCCGAAGTCGCTGGAGATATTGACCAGTGGAAAGGTCACTTCCTATGGCGACAACGTGCTGACCAGTGGCAGTACGCCGACGACCACGGTTCCCCTGGGCTGATCTTTCCGCACAGGCCTGATGACGAAAGCCGCCCTGCCCTTTGGCACGGGCGGCTTTTTCATGGCTGACCACAGGCGGGATAGTGGATTCGCGCGCCCGTCAGTCGGGAGAGGTCGCGCATCTCTTCGCCCAGAAGAGCATGGACGAACGCCCGATCCTCCGCACGTGGTTCGGACGGATAAGCGATGGCCGGACGCTGATGCGCCCGGACCGGCGGCGTGCGTGGAAACGGGGCGATGTCGAGGAAATCGCTGATCCGCGCCAATACCCCGTCCTGATCGCGGGCCAGATCCTCCGCGGTCAGCAGCAGCAACTGATCGTCGGGAAACAGGGACTGCACCCGGCGCAACTGGCTCCCATAGGCCCCTCGCGCGACATAGCTGAAATGGCGATGGCCAGCGTCCCCTATCGGCAGGTTCCGCAGCCGGTCCCGCTCCGCCCTGATGGCGGCGGCGAAGGGCAGCTTTTCCCTGCCGCGCGCATATTGCATGCACCAATGCGACCAGGCCCGTTCGAACGGATCGCGAAACAGCAGGATCAGCCGGGCGTCGGGATTGTAGCGCTGCAACCGTTCCATCGACTGGGGCCAGAAGCAATAGATCGGCGTGACGTCGAACCGATGGCCGTCGCCGCTATTTTCGAAGTGAAGCTCCAGATCGCCATAATCGGGCGCTGTCCAGTCGCGACGTTCATCGTCGAAAAAATGCAGTTCCTTGCGGCTGGGCGCAGCCAGGGCGGGGTGGCTGCGGAGCAATTCAAACAGGCTGGTCGTCCCCGCTTTCTGGACGCCCACGATGAAATAGTCGATCCTTTTCGCCAACATGCTCCCCCAGGCGGCCCTTCATAAGATATGCTGCTCATCCTGGGCGACGGGCAAGATACTGTCAAAATAAAGGGCAAGCCAAATGTCGCGATTCCCGTGCGGCGTCGGACCGGTTTCGCTTGTGCCAGCTTCTCGCGCCATCTCGTCCCCATCATATCGTCAAGCATCTGGTGTAGCGCGACATGCAACCCGACTGATCGCCAATGGGCGGGCGGCACAGGGCGCCGCCCGCCGGCTTTCTCTTATCGGTCGGCCTTTTCCCGCGCGGCCAGCTGGCGCGCGGCCGTTGCTGCGGCGTCGGCGGCGGTGACGATGCCATCCTTGTCATTATCCTGCTCGGCAAAGGCGCGCGCGCCCGACGCGTCATATTCGGCCTGGGTCATCTTGCCGTCCTTGTCCTTGTCGAGGACACCGAAACGGACATGGGCCTGGCGCATCTGACGCTGGCGTTCCTCGGTCTTCTTGTCCTCGCTCCGATCGGACGCGGCAAGCTGCTGTTCCAGCCGGGCATGATATTCGCCGACATATTCCTCTTCCGACAGCCAGCCGTCGCCATTGGCATCGGTCGCCTTGAAGCGGGCGACGCGGCCGGCGTCGAATTCGGCGCGCGTGACCTGGCCGTCATGATCGGCGTCATAGTCGTGGATGAAGGCCGACCCTTCATGCGGCGCGGCGACAGCGGTGCCGGCTATCCCGAGCAGGGCGACGGCGAGGGGAAGATGGATTTTCATAATGTCTCCGAAGAAAGGCAATGCGGCGATCAGGCCGCGTCGAAGGTCAGGGTGTAGGTATAGCTGCGATAGGGCGTCTCGGACCCGGCCGGCGCCGCGCCGCGATGGCGCACCAGGATCAGATAGGTGCCGGCGTCCTCGGGCTTCAGGTTGAAGCGGCCATCGGCGCCGCTCCTGACCTGCGCCACCACCTTGCGCCCGTCATAAACGCCGGCGCTGCGGAACAGGGTGATGTCGGCTTGCGGGAGCGGCCTGCCGTCGAACAGCAGGGCGAAGCTGGCGTCCGATCCGGCGACGATCCCGTTGGGATGGGTGATGGCCTGGATCTCCAGCGCCTTGCCCAGCGGTTTCAGCGCCGCATCGGTCGGCTTGCCGCGCGTCACATAGGCGTCGGCCAGCGTCATGCTCTGCACCTCGACCTGCTCGGCATCGGCAGGCGGCTCGCCGCCTTCGCCGCGCATCTTCCATTCGCTGTCTTGCCTGAACATCTTGCCCTTGCGCCCGGCGCGCTGGCCGCTGGTGACGCGATAGGTGCCGTCGGCGGGAATCGCCGCCTCGAAGACGCTGAGGTCGCGCAGATGGGTGACGGGACCGGTCGGTAGTTGCGCCCCGTCCGGCCCGACCAGATGGAAGGGCGCGTCGCGCATCGCGACTTCGGGCAGGAAAGCGTCCTCGGCAAAGGCCGCCTCAACGGTGACATGGTCGCCCTTGCCCAGATCGAACAGGGTCGGCAGCACATAGGGCATGTGCGCCTGCGCAGCCGAAGCGCCGATGAGGGTCAGCAGCAGGACCGCGGAACGGAATCGCAATATTTTCATAAAGTCCCCTTTCTGCGTCGGCAGCTATAACTAATGAGACTCACTTGCAATATCATTTATACCTGTTAGGTGCGAGGCCGTTCGGGGCGTCAACGCCCCATCGCACATCGCCAAAAGGGGGCCGCGAATCATGAAGAAGACCAGACTGCCGCTGCTGTTGGGAACCGCACTGATCATCGCACCGATCCCGGCGCTGGCGCAGGATGAGGGCGATGCGCCGGAAACCACGCGCATGGCGCTCGACCGCATGGTCATCTCCGCCGGTACGGAAAAGGTCGCGATCGACACGCCGCAGGCGGTCAGCACGCTCGATCAGGAGGATATCGATCAGGTTCAGGCGACCACCATCGGCGACCTGCTGGAAGGGATGCCGGGCGTCAACGTTCAGGGCGGCGTCGGCCAGCTGGGGCAGGGCTTCAACATTCGCGGCATGGGCACGGCGATCGGCGACAGCGATAACCGCATTCTGCTGACGGTCGATGGCGTCACCAAATTCTACGAACAATATCGCATGGGCGCGCTCTTTACCGAGCCGGAACTGTACAAGCGGGTCGAAGTGCTGCGCGGGCCCGCCTCATCGACCCTCTATGGCGCCGGCGCGCTGGCGGGCGTGGTCAACTTCACCACCAAGGATGCGTCCGACTTCCTGAGTGAGGGCGATCCGCTGGCGGTGCGCCTCAAGGCCGCGACCGAAACCAATGCGGAAGCGCGCACCTTGTCGGGCATCGTCGCTGTGCAGCCGACCGAAGGCGTCGAACTGCTGGGCAGCTACAACTACCGCCGTACCGACGATTACAAGAGCGGCAATGGCGACACGGTCGCCGCCTCCGCAACCGAATCCGACAGCTGGCTGGTCAAGGGCCGCGTCTCGATCGGCGGCAACAGGAATCATGCCGTCTGGGCCAGCTATCAGGACTGGATCAGCGATGCGCCGCAGGTCTATGATCAGGTGTCCGCCACGACGGGCAGCGCCCTGATGCGCCGTCGCGTCCACGACAAGACGGCGGTGATCGGTTATCTTAACGATTTTAATGGCAGCAAGCTGCTCAACGTCGAGGCGCAGGCTGCCTATTCGCTGTCGAAGGTGCACCAGACCGAAACCGCCTTCCTCGGCCCGCTCGCCTATTCCGAATTTTCCTATGAAAGCTGGCAGGCGAAGGTCCAGAACACCAGCGAGTTCGACATGGGCGGCGACTGGACGACCTTCCTGATTTTGGGCGGGCAATGGAGTGAGCAGAAGCGCCGCAATCCCCGCGTCGCCACCAACGGCACGGTGACGCCGGGCGCAGGCACCCATCCCGAAGGCGACATGACCCGCTACGGCCTATATGGCCAGCTGGAGATCATCTGGTCCGACAAGCTGACCATCATGCCCGGCGTCCGCATCGACTGGACCGACCTGAAGCCCGGCGCCACGGTCGTCGGCGGTACTGTGCTGACCGATCGCGTGAAGCATGACGGCGTATCTCCCAAGCTGGCCGCGCTTTACAACGTCACCCCGTGGTTCGGCCTGTTCGGGTCGGTGGCGCGCACCGTGCGCATGCCCAATATCGACGAAGTCTTTACCCGTGCGGCGACCCCGGCCCCGCTCGGCCGTCCCAGCAACCCCGATCTGCGACCGGAGAAGTCAGACAATATCGAGGCCGGTTTCACCCTGTCCTTCGACGGACTTCTGGACAAAAACGACCGCTTCCGCGCCAAGACCACGCTGTTCCGCAACGACGTCAAGGATCTGATCATGCAGACCACGGCGGCATCGGGTGTGCCCTACTTCCAGAATATCGGGCGCTCGCGCTTCAAGGGGCTGGAGGTCGAGGCGGAATATGGCTTCGGCGGTTTCTTCGCGCGCGGCAACGCCTCCTTCATCGACGGCAAGGATCGGCTGACCGGCAATTATCTCAACACGATTCCCGCAAACGACTATCGCCTGACGCTCGGCTATGCCGATGCGGATACCGGCCTGTCGGGCGGCTGGACCGGCGAGTTCGCCGAGCGGCAGGACAAGGTGGCGACCGGTCCCTTCTCCTCCGCCGGGTCGGGCATCGCGACGCCGGGCTATACCGTCCACAACCTCTTCTTCGCCTTCAAGCCGCAGAGCGGCCCGGCCAAGGGGTTCGAATTCCGCATCGCTGTGGATAACGTCTTCGACAAACAATATCGCCGCCACCTGTCCGCGCTCGCGGCGGAGGGGCAGAGCTTCAGGTTCACCGTGGCGAACACATTCTGACGCCATGACCCACGCAGCGCATCCTTTCCGTATCGGTGGACCGGCAGCGGCATCGCTGCTGGTCAACGCCCTGCTGATCGCGGCGCTGCTCAACCTTGGCATGGGGCATGTCAGCCGGCGGACCGAGTCCCCGGCAATGACGGTCCTGTCCCTTGCCCTGCTCAAGGGGGTGGAGCAGGGCAAGGAAGAGGCGGAGACAGCGGCGCCCAGCACGCCCGCCGCCGTCCCGCCTCCGCTCGCCGATCCGCTCCTCGCGCCGCAGCCGGCGACAGTCGCAGCGGTCGCGCCGCCGGTCGTGGCGGTTCCGTCGCGCCTTTCCTTGCCGCTGCCGGTCCAGCCGGCCGCCGTACCCGCTGCCAGTGCCGCCCCGGCTGCCTACCAGCCCGCCCGCCCGGCGATGGCCGCCGCCGCTTCTCCGTCGGCAGCATCGCCTGCGCGGCGCGGCGCGGCCGACGGCCTCGACGTCAAGGCGCCGCCGGGTACCAGCCGCAGCTACGCCGCCAAGGTCCGGTCCTGGCTCTACGCGCATAAAATCTATCCCCGTCGCGCCCGGATGCGGCGGGAGGAGGGGCAGGTGCAGGTCCGCTTCGTCCTCGACCGCGCCGGCATGTTGCTGGAAGGCGCTGTCATCCGGGGATCGGGCAATGCCGTGCTGGACGAGGAAGCCGAAGCGATGCTGCGCCGCGCCGCGCCCTATCCCCGCGCCCCGGCCGAACTGCCCGGCGAGCGCATCGAGTTCACCGCCCCGATCATCTTCACTCTGCCGGTCTGATCGCGGACAGCGCGCAACGCATCGTGTCGCGTCGCATTCCTCTTGTGCCATCGGTGGCACAAATGCTATTCGGCGATCATGGATACGCTTTCGATGACAAGACCGGCGCTCCCCGACGCCGTGCAGATCGCCCCGGAGGATCAGGTCGCGGTCGCCCTGCGCGCGCTGCAGGCCGGGGAGACGGTGCATGTCGGCGGCATCGATCTGTGCATCGCGGAACCGATAGGGCGCGGGCACAAGGTGGCGCTGCGGCCGATCGCGGCGGGCGAGCCGGTCAACCGCTATGGCTGGCCTATCGGCACCGCAACACGCGCCATCGCAGCGGGCCAGCATGTCCACAGCCACAATCTCGTCACCAATCTGAAGGCCGAGGAGCCTTATGACTATGCGCCGATCGCGGCGCGGGCGCTGCGCGCGCCGGGGCAATGGCATTTCCGGGGCTATCGCCGCGCCGACGGGTCGGTCGGCACGCGCAATGAAATCTGGGTGATCCCGACCGTCGGCTGCGTCGCCCGCACCGCTGAGCGGGTGGCCCAGCGTGCCGCGAAAACGCATGCCGGCATTGTCGATGACGTTGTCGCCTTCCCGCACCCGCTAGGCTGTTCGCAGCTCGGCGACGATCTGGACGGCACCGCCCGGCTGCTGGCGGCGCTGGCGAGCAGCCCCAATGCCGGCGGCGTACTGCTGATGGGGCTGGGTTGCGAGGAGAATCAGCTGGCCGCGCTGCTGGAGCGCGTCCCCGAAGCCCGGCGCGCGCGCATCCGCACCGTTGGCGCGCAGATGAGCGCCGACGAATATGATGCCGCGGCGGAGGCGATCGACGAACTGGTCGCGATCGCCGCGCGCGACCAGCGCGAGGAGGTGGACCTCAGCGCCATGCGTATCGGCCTCAAATGCGGCGGGTCGGATGGGTTGTCGGGCCTCACCGCCAATCCCCTGATCGGCCGCATCGCCGACATGGTGACGGCGGCGGGCGGGCAGGCCATCCTGACCGAAATCCCTGAAATCTTCGGTGCCGAACGGCTGCTGATGCAGCGCGCCACGGATCGTGCCGTATTCGACGACCTTGTCGCGCTGGTGAACCGCTTCAAGCGCTATTTTATCGATCATGGCGAGCCGATTTCCGAAAATCCCAGCCCCGGCAATGTCGCGGGCGGCATCACCACCCTGGAGGAAAAGTCCCTGGGGGCGGTGCAGAAGGGCGGCCTTGCAACCCTGACCGATGTGCTGAGCTATGGCGAACGGTTGCGCCGTCCGGGCCTGTCACTGCTGGAGGCGCCGGGCAATGACGCCGTGTCGACCACCGCGCTCGCGGCGGCGGGGGCGACCATCACCCTCTTTTCCACAGGGCGCGGCACGCCGCTCGGCAGCCCGGTGCCGACGCTCAAGCTCGCGACCAACCATGACCTCGCCGAACGCAAGCCCGGCTGGATCGACTTCGACGCGGCCATGGTGCTGGACGAAGGGCTGGATGCCGCCGCCGATGCGCTGATGGCCCGAATCTGCGCCATCGCCTCAGGCGAGCCGGCACGCAACGAAGCCAATGGCGAACGCGACATCGCCATATGGAAGCGCGGCGTGACGCTCTGAATCAGGGGTTATGATTTCCGTGATTTCCGAGCCGTGAAATGTTCCATTTCACTCGAAATCACTCACGCCGTGACGCGGGCCGTGCGGTCGCGCTTGGCCTGGATCGCGCGGCGCGCTTCCTCGACCGCTTTCTCTTCGGTGGCGAAGAGCAGGCTGTCGAGCACCGCCGATAGATGCGCCCGCATCGCCGCGCGCGCGGCCGCGGGATTGCGGTCCTTCAGCCCCTGCAATACCGCGCTATGCTCATCCACCACCGGCTTGACATTGGCGGTCCGCGCCTTCTGGTGCAGCAGCGAGGCTTCGGGCGATGTGTCGCGCAGCCGCCAGAGCTGTTCGACCGCCTCGAAGACAGCCTGATTGCGGGTCGCGCGTGCGATCGCCAGGTGAAAGGCGCGATCGGCCTGAACCGATCCGGCCGGGTCCAGATTTTCCCGCGCAATCTCGGCAACCAGCGCCTCGATCTCGACCAGTTCCTTATCCGTCACCTGGGTCGCGGCCAATGCCGCCGCCTCGCCCTCGAACAGCAGGCGGGCCTCGGTCAGTTCGATCGCGCTGATGTTGAAACCGGGCACATCCTCCTTGCCTGGCAGGCGCACCACATAGGCGCCCGACCCGATCCGCACCTCGACCAGTCCCTGCACCTCCAGCGCGATGATCGCCTCGCGCACCGTCGGTCGGCTGACGCCATGCTGCTGCGCGAGTTCGCGTTCGGCGGGCAGCCGCGCCCCTACGCAATAGCGCCCGGCCGCCAGTTCCTCCAGCAGCGCGCGCGCCAGATCCTGATAGAGTCGTTCCTGTCCCCGCGCGGTCATGACCAGTTCCTTTGGCATTACCGAATGAAGGATAAGGCCTTACCAAAAAAGCGTCAACGCACCGGTCCGTGGAACTCCGCCTCGACGATGCCCAGATGCCAGCCCGGCGGCACGGCGTCGGCGCCGGTATCTCCGGCCGCCTTGGCGTTGTTCAGTTCCACCACCTTGCCGAAGGCATCCTTGTCTGCGACCGCGCCGGTCTGGCGGATGCGCAGGGTGGTTCCGGTCGTCGCGGGGAAATCCAGCGTCACATAGCCGAGCGACCGGTCGGTTATGCCCTGCCAGACCGTTTTGCCGTCCATGCTGATCTCCAGCGGATAGGCGCGCGATCGCCAGCCGACCAGCTTCAGGTCGACCGCGTTCAGCTCCACCGGCGCGGCGAAGCGATAGTCGATCCAGGCGTTGCCCGGCTGCCCGTCGCTTGACCAGCGGGTCAGTTCATTGTCGTCCAGCGTGCGTCCCGCCTCCGCCTGACCGGAACCGGCCGTGACGCCCTGCGGCAGATGGGTCGTGCGATGTGGCTGGAAGGATGGTCCCTCCGGCGTCGGCCCGCGCGCCAGCGAACCGGGCTGATGCGCCTCCGGGAAATCCGCCGAGAGGCCGCCCTTTGCCGGCGCCACCGCCTTCCCCGCGATCGCCAGATGCGCCGGCGGCAAACCCTCGGCGCTCACGGTCAGCCCGACTGTCCCCGCCTTCGTCCCCGCGCGCAGCAGCACGCGGTTGATCCCGCCCTCCAGCGGCAGATGCTGCGACAGGATATGATTATCCTCCTCCCGTGCCGTCCCGGCATAGCTGGTCGTGCCATCGACCGCATGCGCCCTGGTCACGACAGCCTCGCCCGTTGTTTCGCCGGCGCGCCGCTTGCCGGAGGAATCCCCCTGCGCAATGCCGCCGCGCCACAGCGCCGGGCCGTCGAGGGTGAAATGCAGCATGCGGTTGTCGATCGGCACGCGCCGTCCCCTGGCATCGACCGCCTCGACATCGACCAACGCAATGTCCGCCCCGTCCATGACGAAGCCGCGCGGCGAAACATGCGGCGTCAGTTTCAGCCCCACCGCCGGACCGGCGGTTTCGAGGCTGGCTTCCGATGCCTGCCCACCGTCATGCGTCGCCACCGCACGCAGCCTTCCCGGCGCGAAGGCCACATCCTTCCAGCGGAACAGGAACGTGTCGCTCCGCTCGCCCTTGCCCAGAGACCGGCCGTTCAGGAACAACTCCACCGCCGCGCCATTGGACACGACCGTCACATCCTTGCGCGTGCCGGGCGCATAGCTCCAGTGACCGATAATGTGCGTGGCGGGGGTGACGCTGTCGACCCAGTCGCTCCACATCACCTTGTGTGCGTAGAAGCCCTGCTTGGGGATGCGTACCGCATCGACCTCGCCCGAACGGCGGTAATTATTGTCGCCGCGGAAATGGGTGTTGCTGTCGCTGAAGATGATGTTGACGCCGCCCGAGCTGACCCGCGTCCCCGTGCCCGGCCGCGCCCGATAATAGTCGTTCCAGCGCCGCACATCCTCGATCGCATGGCTGTCCTGGTTGCGATTATAGTCGGGCGCATCCGTGTGGAAGGGTGGGGTCAATGCGTCCTGATAGAGCCGCGCGCTTTCATCGCGCGAATATTCCATCGCCCACATCGGATGCTTCGCGCTCTTGTTGATGTAGAGCATTTCCCCGCCATATTCGGCGAGCTTGCTGTCCAGCATCTCGCGCGATCCGATCGCCCGGCCGCCATGCGGATCATAGTGGTCGCGGATCGCCTTCAGCTCGGCCATATGCGCCTCGCTGATGCTCTCGTTACCGCCCTCGTAGAAGAGGATCGACGGGTTGTTGCGGTTGTAGAGGATGGCGTCGCGCATCACCTCCTTGCGCTGCTCCCAGCGCCGGCCGCTGGTGTCGCTTTCCGCGTCGCCCGCCGGCATAGCCTGCATCAACCCGACGCGATCGGCGGATTCGATATCCTGCTTCGACGGCGTCACATGCATCCAGCGGACCAGATTGCCGCCGCTCTCGACCATCAGCGCGTTGGAGAAATCGCTGATCCAGGGCGGGATGGAGACGCCGACCGCCGGCCATTCGTTGGAGGTGCGCTGGGCATAGCCATGGACCTGGATCGCCCGGCCGTTGAGTTCGACCATGCCGTCGCCGAAGCGGGTCTGGCGGAAACCGGTGCTGGTATCGACGCTGTCGATCACCCGGCCGCCCTCGATCAGGCTGGTGGTGACGGTGTAGAGATAGCCATAACCCCAGCTCCAAAAATGGAGGTCGCCCACCGGCTGCGCGGCGGCTAGTATCGCCGTCTCGCCCGGCGCGACCTGTGTGGGCGTTCCCTCATAGCGCGCGACGCCTTTGCCCGATGGATCGCGTATCTCCACCCGCAGCGTCAGGTTGCGCGCACGCTCGCTTTCATTGCGGACCTGCGTTTCGGCATGGATGGTGGCGCGGCGCGCCTTCAGGTCGAACGCATCGGCCCAGACATATTGGCCGGTGGTGCCCAGCCCCGAAAAGAGCGGCAGCGTCTGGTAGACCGGGCCGGTCAGGTGCAGCCGCACATTCTTGGTGATGCCGCCATAGTTGACGTTGAAATTATCATTATTCCACTGGAAGCCGCTCGCCGATGCGCGCTCCTTATATTTCCAGTCATTGTCGACCCGCACCGCGACGACATTCTCGCCCGGCCGCAGCGCGGCGGTGATGTCCGCGCCGAACGCCATAACGCCATTTTCGGACAGGGCGACCGACCGGCCGTTGACCCAGACTTCCGCCGCCTGCCGCACGCCCTCGAACTCCAGCAGCGCCTTGCCGCCCCCCGTGCCCAATCGCCCGTTGCGGGGGAGGGTGAAGCGCTTGCGATACCAGATGATGCCGGTCGACAACTGCTTGATGTCGCGGGCGAAGGCCTCCGTCTCGTTGAAGGCGTTGGGCAGCGTCACGGTACGCCAGCCGCTGTCGTTGAAGCGCGGCTGCTCCGCCCCGGCCGGGTCGCCGGTCATGCTCAGCCAGCCGGGATTGAGATTATAGCTCTGCCGGGGCGAGGCGACCGCGCGGGACGCATCATGGGCATAAGCCGACAGCGAAATAGACAATGCCGATCCCGTCGCCAGCAAGGCTAGTCCGATCAGCGCGCCGCGCATCGTTCCTCGGTCAGACCCGTTCCGCATGCCGCACCCTCTCCTGATTTGGTCAGGCCAGTTTGGAGCGCTTGCGCAGGTTGGTCAACCATAATCCCAAAAAGCGGCGATATGGTTCACATGGTGAAGACTGTCAGTCGGAAAGCCGCGTCACGATCGCTTTCGCCGCGCGCGTCACATCGTCCCAGGTCACATCGAACCCGGCTTCGTCGCCAAAATAGGGGTCGGTGACGCCGCTCCCCTCGCGCCCTGGCACCATGTCCATCAGCAATTGCAGGCTGGCGGTCCCGTCCGCCGGGCGGATGCGCTTCAGGTTGTGCAGATTGTCCGCGTCCAGCGCGAAGACATGGGTGAAGCGGCGGAAATCCTCCGCCGTTACCTGTCGCCCGCGATAGCCGGAAATGTCGATCCCATGGCGCAGCGCCACCGCCTGCGCGCGGCGATCGGGCGGGCTGCCGACATGCCAGTCGCCGGTGCCGGCCGAATCCACGAGCAGGTCCAGCCCCGCCTTCTCCGCCTCCGCGCGCAGGGCAGCCTCCGCCAGCGGCGATCGGCAGATATTGCCAAGGCAGACGAACAGGATGGAAGGCGTTTCGGTCAATGATGATCTCCTACCTACCGCCGTTCGTTTCGAGCGTAGTCGAGAAACGATGGAGATGTGGGTTGAAGGACGCCCATCAATCCACCGCCGCCGTCGACAGGCCCAGCCCCGGTAAGCCGATCGACCGCTTGCCCGAAAAATCGGTGCGCGCGACGATCACGCCCAGCTTCTCCATATAGTCGATCAGCCGCCGCACCCGCCCCGGCGAGCTGGTGCCATAGGCGCGGCCCAGCGCCGCGTCGTCGGGGCAGGTCTGCCCGTCCAGCGCCGCGCGCGCGATCAGCAGGAAAGGCGCGAGCATATCCTCCGGCACCGGCTCCGCCGCGCGGATCGCATCCTGCCATCGCGGATCGTCGGCATCGGCCATGCCTGCCTGCGCCATGGCGAAGCGCTTGCGGAAGGCGGGCAGGTCCAGCGGCGAACGCTTCAGCCCCTTCATCCGGCAGCGCACGCCGAAATCCTGATAGAGCGCCGACACGCTGGGCGCGGCATCACCCAGGTCCGCGACGATATCCTCCAGCACGGCGATGACGATCGGCTCATTCTCACCGAAATCCAGTTCGGGCGCGGCGGGCTTGGCCGACGGCGTGTCGGCCAGCGCGCGCATGATCTCCTCGGCCGGGCGCGGCGGCGGTTCGGCGCGCGGGGGCGGAGGCGGCAGCGCCTCTTCCTCGACTTTTGCGAAGAGCAGTTCCTGAAAATCCTCGCTGGTGGCGACCGGGGGCGGCATCAGCTTGTGGGTGCCGCCGCGCGTGCCGGTCTTGACCGCGCCGATCTTCACGGCGACCGGCCGCCGCGCGATCGCGGGGCCAAGGCCAAGGAAGCGGCCGCGCTCCAGATCGCGGATCTGCTCCGCCTGCCGCCGCTCCATGCCGAGCAGGTCGGCCGCGCGCGCCATGTCGATGTCGAGGAAGGTGCGCCCCATCAGGAAGTTGGACGCTTCGGCCGCGACATTCTTGGCGAGCTTGGCGAGGCGCTGGGTCGCGATCACCCCGGCAAGGCCCCGCTTGCGCCCGCGACACATGAGGTTGGTCATGGCGGCCAGCGACAGGCGGCGCGCCTCGTCCGACACGTCGCCGGCGGCGACCGGCGCAAACATCTGCGCCTCGTCCACCACCACCAGCGCGGGATACCAATGGTCGCGCGGCGCATCGAACAGGGTCGACAGGAAGGTCGCGGCGCATTTCATCTGCGCTTCCAGTTCGAGGCTGTCGAGGCTCAGCACCACCGACGCGCGATGTTCGCGGATGCGCGTCGCCATCTTGACGATCTCGCGCTCATTATAGTCGCCCGCGTCGATCACCACATGGCCATACTCGTCGGCCAGCGTCACGAAGTCGCCTTCGGGATCGATCACCACCTGCTGCACCATGGCGGCGCTCTCCTCCAGCAGGCGGCGCAACAGGTGCGACTTGCCCGACCCCGAATTGCCCTGGACGAGCAGCCGGGTGGCGAGCAATTCCTCCACGTCGACGACGACGGCATTGCCGTGGGCGTCTGTTCCTATGCTGATGCTGGCGGTCACTGATGCCCTTTGGCCCAAGCGGGCAGGGGAGTGCAAGGGCGCGATTGGCATGCTGGGACAATCGGTCCGCTGGCCGCCGCCCTCTTCCCTGCGCTAGGACGGTAGGATTGAAGGAGCATCGAGTTGCGGTTTCCCCTGTTGGCGTCGTTCATCCTGCTGTCCCTTTCGGCATGTGGCGACGACCGGCGGGAGGAGCGACTACGCGCCGCCGGTCCCAATCCGTCGCTTGCAGCCTTGATGAAGGTCGCCGATGCCGATGCCGGCGCGCGCAAGTTCGGCGTCTGCGCCGGCTGTCACAAGGCGAGCAAGGGGGCGCCCGATTTCGGCGGTCCCAATCTCTACGGCATAATGGGCCGGCAGATGGGACAGAATAGCAGCCGGTTCGGCTATTCGACGGCGCTGGTCGAGAAAGCGGGCCGATGGGACGCCGCCACGCTCGACGCCTGGATCGCCAATCCGCGGAAGGTCGTACCCGGCACCAACATGCAGTTCATGGGCGTCGGCGACCCGCTCGACCGGGCGGACATCATCGCCTTTCTCGAACGCCAGTCGGATTGAGGCGGCGGACGGATAAATATCCATGCTCCCGCCTTGACCGATGGATTGTTGCGGTGCAGCATAACCCCATTATGGAGAGCATAGCACAAGCCCAATCCGCGCCTGCGATCACGCAGAATCCCGATATCCGCTATCTGGGGCGCCTGCTGGGCGACGTCATTCGCGCCTATGGGGGTGAGAAGCTCTACAAGCAGACCGAATATATCCGCTCCGCCTCGGTCGACCGGGCGCGCGGGGTGCAGGGCGCGGACCTGACCGACACCGGGCTGGATGCGCTCAGCCTCGACGATACGCTGAATTTCACGCGCGGTTTCATGCTCTTCTCGATGCTCGCCAACCTGGCCGAGGACCGGCAGGGCGTTGCGGCGGAGCCGGGCGCGGACGTGGCGTCGGCGGTCGCTAAGCTGGAGGCAGAAGGCGTGAGCCGCGACGCGGTGCTGGAACTTCTCTCGCACAGCCTGATCGTGCCCGTCCTCACCGCCCACCCGACCGAGGTGCGGCGCAAGAGCATGATCGACCACAAGAATCGCATCGCCGACCTGATGCACCTGAAAGACGCCGGCCGTACCGAAACCGACGAGGGCGAAAATCTGGACGAAGCGATCTTCCGCCAGATCGCGCTTCTCTGGCAGACCCGCCCGCTGCGCCGTGAAAAGCTGTTCGTGCAGGATGAGATCGACAATGTCCTGACCTATTTCCGCGACATCTTCCTGCCCGTCTTGCCAGCGCTCTATGCGCGCTGGGAACGGGTGCTGGGCGCGCGGCCGCACAGCTTCCTGCGCGTGGGCAACTGGATCGGCGGCGACCGCGACGGCAATCCCTTCGTCCAGGCGCCGCAGCTGCGATCCGCGCTGGGGCGCGGGTGCGAAGCGGCGCTCGTCTTCTATATGGACGGGGTCCACGGCCTGGGCGCGGAACTCTCGCTTTCGACCGAACTCGCCCATGTGCCGCAGGCGGTGCTGGATCTGGCGGAGGCCAGCGGCGACGCCTCGCCCAGCCGGCAGGACGAACCCTATCGCCGGGCATTGTCGGGCATCTATGCGCGACTCGCCGCCACCTATGCCGCCTTGGTGGGCAAGGCGCCGCCGCGCCCCTCCGCGCTCAAGGGAGAGGCCTATGCCAACCCCACCGACCTGCGCCACGATCTGGTGCTGGTCGCGCAAGGGCTGGCGAGCGAGGGCGACGGCGCGCTGTCGACCGGCGGCGCGCTTGGTCGCCTGATTCGCGCGGTCGAAACGTTCGGCTTCCACCTCGCCACGCTCGACATGCGTCAGAACAGCGCCGTGCATGAACGGGTCGTGGCCGAACTGCTCAAGGTCGCGGGCGTCGAGGCGGACTATCTCGCGCTCGACGAATATGCGCGCATCGCGTTGCTGCGCCGGGAACTGGCGAACAACCGGCCGCTCGGCGGGCGCTTTTCCGCCTATAGCGAGGAAACGGCGTCCGAACTGGCGATCGTCCATGCCGCAGCGCAAGCGCATCGCACTTACGGCCCGCAGAGCATCACCCACTATATTATCTCCAAGGCCGAAAGCGTGTCGGACCTGCTGGAGGTGAACATATTGCTCAAGGAAGCGGGCCTATGGCAGGCCGGCACCGACGGCGCGCCGCCGCAGGCCGCGATCATGGCGATTCCGCTGTTCGAGACGATCGCCGACCTTGACGCCGCGCCCAGCATCATGACCGCCTATTTCGGCCTGCCCGAAATCGCCGGCGTGGTGAAGGATCGCGGCCATCAGGAAGTGATGATCGGCTATTCCGACAGCAACAAGGATGGCGGCTACATCACCTCCACCTGGGGTCTCTACAAGGCGAGCCAGGCGCTGGAGCCGGTCTTCGCCGATGCGGGCGCGGCGATGCAGCTCTTCCACGGGCGCGGCGGCGCGGTCGGGCGCGGCGGCGGCTCGGCCTTCGCCGCGATTCAGGCCCAGCCCAAGGGGAGCGTGCAGGGCCGCATCCGCATCACCGAACAGGGCGAGGTGATCGCCGCCAAGTTCGGCACGCGCGACGTCGCCATGACCAATCTTGAAGCGATGACCAGCGCCACCCTGCTCGCCAGTCTGGAACCGGAGGGCATTTCGCAGAAGGACGCCGCCCGCTTCGCAGGGGCGATGGACGAACTGTCGAAGAACGCCTTCTCCGCCTATCGCGATCTCGTCTACGGCACGAACGGGTTCAAGGAGTTCTTCCGCGAACTCACCCCGATCCAGGAAATCTCCGGTCTCAAGATCGGATCGCGGCCCGCCAGTCGCACCAAAAGCACCGCGATCGAGGATCTGCGCGCCATTCCCTGGGTGTTCAGTTGGGCGCAGGCGCGTGTCATGCTGCCGGGCTGGTATGGCGTGGGTCATGCGCTGTCCGCCTTCGAGGACAAGGCGCTGCTGGCCGACATGGCGCAGCACTGGTCGTTCCTGAAGTCCGCGCTCGCCAATCTGGAGATGGTGCTGGCGAAGTCCGACCTCGGCATCGCCGCCCGCTACCTGCCGCTGGTCGAGGATCAGGCGGCGGGGGAGGCGATCTTCGGCCGTATCCGCGACGGGTGGGCACAAGCGCATGACGGCCTGCTCACTGCCACCGGCCAGTCGCGCCTGCTGGAGAAGAGCCCGGCGCTCGACACCTCGATCCGGCTGCGCCTGCCCTATATCGAGCCGCTCAATCTGCTCCAGGTCGAACTGCTGAAACGCCACCGTGCCGGCGAGGATGACGCGCGGGTGAAGGAAGGCATCGAACTGTCGATCAACGCGATCGCCACGGCGCTGCGCAATAGCGGGTAGGGTGGACGGCTATCCTTCTCCCCTTATCCTAGGGGCGGGTTATCCATTCCTTCCCTATCGTCGTTCCCGCGCAGGCGGGAACCCATGTCTCTCCACCCGATTCGATTACCGAAGGCGAGATGGATCCCCGCTTACGCGGGGATAACGGGTCATCCACCACTACGATCATACCGCTGGAACAGCTTCTCGGTGGTGATCTTTGCAATCGGATTGGCCACCAATGCGGCCAGCAGTACAGTCATCACAGCCCATCCCTTGAGGTCACTCGGTGGTGCAATGAATATCCACGAAAGCCCAAGGATCAGGATGGAGGTCGGGATAACCCAGCGCGTGACCACACGTCCAAAAGCCGGGTTTGCTCTGGCAATTCTTTTTCCCGCCAGAAAATAGAACAGAGCGGTAGCAGCCGCCACGGACAGGCCGACTGCACCAATCGCCAGCAGATCTTCCAACGCGTTCCAGCGCCATTGTTCCAAGCAGCCTCTCCCCGCAATGTCAGCAGATTTGTGCGTGAGGTGATGTTGGCTGACAGTTGCTGACCGGGCAACGCCGTATGCTCTGTCCTACATCCCGCTCCCTATGCGATAAGCCCGCCCAAGCCCCACAAACACATTGCGCCGGACTGCCCGATAGGATCAGCCCGGCGCAACATAATGTCAGAATCTGCGGGAAAGGTGCGAAGTTAAGCCCGCGCCTGTCTCACGCCAGCGGGTCGGAGGCCCAGCGCTTCAGCCGCGCATAGAGGCCTGCGATCACGCCCGCGAAGATCAGTACCGCGAGCGGCACCGCCCAGTGGCTTTCGCCCACCAGCGCCAGCGGCGCGTCGCTGTCGGTGCCCGCGACGATGCCCGCGAAGGCGACCCCGAACAGGCTTTCGCCGACGATGAAGCCGGTCGCCATCAGCACGCCCATGCGCTCGGCGAATTCCGGGTTGCTCTGGCGCAGCGCCCAGCGGTTGTAGACATGGCCGATCAGCGCGCCGACCGGGATCAGCAGGGTCAGCGCCATCGGCAGGTAGATGCCCATGCCGACCGCGAGCGGCGGCAGGCGCAGCCTGCCCGACTTGCCCAGCAATTCGTCGATCGCGATCACGACGACGCCGATGCCCGCGCCGATGCCGATCAGGCCCCAGTCGAGGTCGCCGCCCAGCACGCCCTTGGCCAGCGCCGAGATCAGCGCGGCCTGCGGGGCGGGCAGCGCGCTCGCCTTGGCGCCCGGCGCCCCGGCAAAGCCGAAGGCGCTGTTCAGCAAGTCCAGCACCGGCGGGATGACCAGCGCGCCGAAGATGACGCCCAGCACCAATGCGACCTGCTGTTTCCACGGCGTCGCGCCGACCAGCTGGCCGGTCTTCAGATCCTGGAGATTGTCGTTGGAAATGGTCGCGATGCCGAAGACGATCGCGGTGGTGAACAGCGCATAGGCGATCAGCGCCTGGGTCTGCGACGGATCGCTATGGCCCGACCCATAAATGGCGGCGAGCAGCAGCGACGCGCCCAGCACGGCGAGGATGCCGACGCCCGAAATCGGGCTGTTCGACGCGCCGATCAGGCCCGCCATATAGCCGCAGACCGATGCGATGACGATGCCCGCCACCAGCACATAGGCCAGGGTCAGCGCGATCACCGGAATGGGATTGGCGGCGATCGGCCCGCCCTGCGCGAAGATCCAGAGCAGCACGCCGATCGGCAGCAGCGCGGCCAATATGGTGCCGCCGACGATGGAGATCGGCAGGTCGCGCTCGGTAATGTCGAGGCTGGCGGCATTGCCCGACTTGCGCGTGGCGTTGGCGGCCAAAGCGGAGCGGATGCCGCTGACGATCGGGCCGAGGATCTTGAGCAGGGTCCAGATCGCCGCGACGCCGATCGTGCCCGCGCCGATGAAGCGCGCCTTCATGCGGAAAGCGGTGCCGACGATGTCGGACAGGTCCGCGCCGGCGGGCAGCGGGGCGGTCAGATAGGGGACGAGGCCGGTCCAGCTGATCAGCAGGCCGATGAACATGGCGACGCCCACCGACAGGCCGACCAGATGGCCGACGCCGATCAGCGCCATAGAAAAGCTGGTCGAGACCGATGTCGCGCCCGCGCCGAACTTGAAGAAGGTCGCGGCTTCCTCCGCGATGATCTTCGTCTTGGCGACGATCGAGAAGCTCGCGGCGGCGATGGCGCTGGCGACGATGGCGGCCAGGCCGCGCTTATTCTCTTCCAGCCCCTCGCGCGAACCTGCACCGACCTTCAGCACTTCGGCCGCCGCGACGCCTTCGGGATAGGGGAGGTCGGACCCGGTGACGAGCGCGCGGCGCAGCGGCACCGAATACATGACGCCCAATATGCCGCCGGTCGCGATGGTGAAGGCGGACAGCCAATAGGGGAAGCCCTGCCACCAGCCGATGATGACCAGGCCCGGCAGCACGAAGATGATGGCGGACAGGGTGCCGGCGGCCGACGCGATGGTCTGGACGATGTTGTTTTCCAGGATCGTGCCGGTCGCGAACAGTCGCAGCACCGCCATGGAGATGACTGCTGCCGGGATCGACGTCGCGAAGGTCAGGCCGATCTTGAGGCCCAGATAGACGTTCGCCGCGGTGAAAACGAGGGTGATGAGCGCGCCCAGAATGACGCCGCGCAGCGTCAGTTCGGCCATCCCGCTGGTCTGTGGCCCATGGCCCTTACCGTCCGTCATCAGCATCATTTCCTTAGCGTGGCAGCATATGTCGATCGGCTGGTAATAATGTTGCTTGACCGTGGATCAATCGGAAAGTGGGTCAGGAGGCGCTTTCCGCCTTGGCCTGTGCCGGTGCGACACGGTCGAGCCAGGCGTCGACCAGCCCGGTCCAGCGCTGATAGCCGCGCGCATTCATGTGCAGGCCGTCGGGGCGGAAGAGCGAGGCGTCGGGCAGGCCGTCCGGCGCCAGCAGCACCGTGCCGACGTCGAGATAGGCAAAGCCGTCCGCCCTGGCGCGGGCGGCAACGGCGGCATTGACCTGCTCCATCTTGGGGTGGAGCGTCCAGCGGATCGGGCTGGGCTTCAGCGACAGGAAGGCGATGGGCGCGCGCGGATAGTCGGAGCGCAACTTCTTCAGCAGCGCCAGTATGTCGCGCGTCACCGTTTCGGGCGCGGTGCCGGCAGCCAGATCATTCTCGCCCACATAGACGACGATCGAGCGGGGCGCGACCGGCGGCAGAAGCCGCCTGTAATAATGGAGCACATGCGCCGTGGTCGCACCGCCAAAGCCGCGGTTGACCGTGCCGATATCATGGAAGCTGCCGCTGATGTCCCACAGCCGGATGCTGGAACTGCCGAGGAACAATGTCGCGTTGCGCACCGGCGGCCCGGCGACGTTGGCCTTGGCGAATGCTTCCACTTCCCGCGAGAAGGGGAAGACCGGGTCGGCATTGGGCGGCGGCGTGGCGGCGGCGGACAGTGCGCAGGCGAACAGCAGCACGCCGAGGCCGCCGATGGGCGCCCATGATCGCCTAGTGGCGATGGAGCGGGCGAAGGCGATATTTGCCGTCTGCATAGCTGCCGAACATGTCGGTGATGGCGGGGTGGTCGATCGGCTCGTCGCTGTCGTCCGACACCAGATTCTGCTGGCTGACATAAGCGACATAGCTCGACTCGCCATTTTCGGCGAGCAGATGGTAGAAGGGCTGCTGCTTGTCGGGCCGGGCATGTTCGGGAATCGCGTCATACCATTCCTCGCTGTTGGCGAAGACCGGATCGATATCGAACACGACGCCGCGGAAACCGAACATGCGATGCTTGACCACATCGCCGATATTGAAGCGGGCATGGACGATCGGCGGGGCGGAAACACCGGCGCCGAAAATCTGAATCGTGTCTCTCATATGACCAATTTAGGACTCTGTGCCGCCGACACAAGAAAAATACCTGATTGCCGGCTTGGCAAGCGCGATTTCATTCGCTAATGGCCGCCCCTCGACCGGAACGGCCCAGCGCCGGACCTTCTGCGGAGAGGTGGCAGAGTGGTCGAATGCACCGCACTCGAAATGCGGCGTGCCCGCGAGGGTACCGAGGGTTCGAATCCCTCCCTCTCCGCCACTTACTTCCTAAGTCATGGTTTTATCGCAACAATAGTGGGTCGATCCCAAGCTCAGCCGGCTTGCGGGATGCCGGGCAGATGGGCAACATGGGGCAAGGGCCATCGCGCCCGCCAGTCTTGCGAGTATCCAGCCCATGTTTCTGTCCGCGACCGTGGCGACCAATCCCATCCCTTCTGCGAACGGGCCGCGGCGCTAGGGCGCGCCGGTCATGTGGGTGCTGCTCGGCATTGCCGTCATCGTCGCGGGCTTTCTCCTGCGCTTCCATCCGTTGCTCGTCATCCTGGCCTCGGCGGCGGTCACGGGGATCGCGGCCGGGCTTGATCCGCTCGCCATCCTCGCCGCCTTCGGCAAGGCGTTCAACGAGGCGCGCTATGTCAGCATTATCTGGATCGTGCTGCCCGTGGTCGGCTTGCTGGAGGCGAACGGGCTTCAGGAGCGGGCGCGCGGCCTGATCGCCCGGATGCGCGGCGCGACCGTTGGGCAGTTTCTAGCCTTCTACATGCTGTTGCGGCAGGGGCTGTCGGCGGTCGGCCTGACCTCCGTGGCGGGCCATCCCCAGACCGTCCGGCCGCTGGTCGCGCCCATTGCGGAAGCGGCGGCGGAAGCGCAGGCGGGTGGTCTCAACGAACAGGAGCGCGAGGAAGTGAAGGCCTGGGCGGCGGCGACCGACAATATCGGCCTCTTCTTCGGCGAGGATATTTTCCTCGCCATCGGTTCGATCCTGCTGATCAAGGGGCTGCTGGAGCAATATGGCATCATGCTGGAGCCGCTCCAGCTGTCGGTCTGGGCGATCCCGACCGCGATCGCGGCTTTCCTGATCCATGGGTTCCGGCTGTGGATGCTGGACCGGCGGCTGAAGCGTCGGCGGGCGGAGACGCAGCCATGATCACGCTGCACTGGGTCTATGCGGTGGCTGGCGCCATGTTCGCGGCCTTCGCCTTGCTTGGCGCGCGCGACCGCACCCATCCGCGACGCTGGATGAACGCCGCCTTCTGGGGTCTGCTGGCGCTTAGCATGTGGGCGGGCGACAGGCTGGGCGATGTCGGCAACGGCGTGCTGGTGTTGGGGCTGATCGGCATCGGCGCGCTGGGCGGCCTCAGCCGGGGCGACGGCGTGGTCCCGGCGGAGATACGGCAGGCGCGCGCCGACCGGTTCGGCAATCGCCTGTTCGCTATCGCGCTCATCATCCCGGCGACGGCTCTGATCGGCACCTTCCTCTTCAAGCTGGCGCCGGGCTGGTTCGACGGCAAGCAGGCGACGCTGATCGCGCTCGCGCTGGGCGTCATCATCGCCATGACGGTGGGCTGCCTGTGGCTGCGCGCCGGGGCGCAGGTGCCGTTGCAGCAGGGACGGCGGCTGATGGATTGCATCGGCTGGGCCGCGATCCTGCCGCAGATGCTCGCCAGCCTGGGCGCGGTGTTCGCGCTTGCGGGCGTGGGGGAGGCGGTCGGCGGCATCGTGCAGCAGGCGATCCCGCAGGGCAGCCTGATCGGGGCGGTCATCGCCTATGGTGTCGGCATGGCGCTCTTCACCATCGTCATGGGCAATGCCTTCGCCGCCTTTCCGGTGATGACGGCGGCGATCGGCATCCCGCTGCTGATCCGCACCTATCATGGCGATCCGGCGATCATCTGCGCCATCGGGATGCTGGCCGGTTTCTGCGGCACGCTGATGACGCCGATGGCTGCCAACTTCAACCTCGTCCCCGCCGCCCTGCTGGAACTGAAGGACCAGCATGGCGTCATCAAGCGGCAGGTCGGCACCGCGCTGCCGCTGCTGATCGTCAACATCCTCCTCATCTACTGGCTGGCTTTCCCATGACCCTCCTGACCCAAGACATTGCCGGCCGCTTTGCGACGCTGACCCTGTCGCATCTCGGCAAGCGCTATCCCTTCAAGATGGATCTGGTGCTGAACGGGCCGGAGGATGCGCGCGAACCGGCCGATCATCATCCGATCTTCCATGGCAGTTTCGACTGGCATAGCTGCGTCCATGGCTGGTGGCAGGTAATGCGGCTGATGAGCTTGTTCCCCGACCTGCCCGAAGCCACCGCGATCCGCGCCCGCGCCGACGCCATGCTGGTGCCGGACAAGGTGGCGGGCGAGCGCGCCTATCTCGCTCGGCCGATGAGCGCCGGGTTCGAGCGGCCCTATGGCTGGGCCTGGCTGCTCGCCCTGCATCAGGAACTGGCGCAGCATGACGCCCCCTGGGCGACGGCGCTGGAGCCGCTGGCCGTCGATTTCGCCGCGCGCTTCCACGCCTTCCTGCCCAAGCTCACCTATCCGCTGCGCGTCGGCAGCCATTTCAACATCGCCTTCGCGCTGGTGCTGGCGCTGGGCTGGGCGCGGGAGCGCGACCCCGCGCTCGTCGCGCTGATCCGCGACCGGGCGCTGCACTGGTTCGGCAAGGACCGCGCCTGCCAGGCATGGGAACCGGGCGGCGACGAGTTTCTCTCCCCCTCGCTGTGCGAGGCGCTGCTGATGAGCCGCCTGCTGGAACCGGCGGATTTCGCGCAGTGGTTCCACGCCTTCCTGCCCAACCTTGCGCTGGGAGAGCCAGTGACGCTCTTCACCCCCGCCACCGTGTCCGACCGCAGCGACGGCAAGATCGCGCATCTCGACGGCCTCAACCTCAGCCGCGCCTGGTGCTGGCGGGCGATCGCGGCGGCGCTGGGGGAAGGCGATCCCGTCTTTGCGTGCGCGCAGGATGCCGCCCGCGTCCATATCGACGCCAGCCTGCCCCATGTCGCGGGCGACTATATGGGCGAACATTGGCTGGCGACCTTCGCCCTGCTCGCGCTGGAGTGACAGGTCAGGCGCTGACGGCGTGGACGAACATATAGCCTTCGTTGCGGATGGTGCGGATCACCGGTCCCTTGAGGCCGGAGGCGGCGAGCTTGCGGCGCAGGCGGCAGAGCTGGACATCGATCGACCGGTCGAAATGCTCGCTGGTCCGGCCATGAACCTCGTCCAGCAGTTGCGCGCGATCCAGTACCTGGCGCGGATGCTCGATGAAGACGCGCAGCAGCTGGAACTCGCCGTCCGACAGCAATATGGAGGTGCCGGCGGGATCGAACAGCTGCCCGGTCTGGAGATCGACACGCCAGCCGGCGAAGCGCACCGCGCTGGCGGGCGCGACGCTGGGCTGCGGTTCGGTCCGCCCGCGCAGCGCCGTGCGGATGCGGGCGAGCAATTCGCGCGGATTGGCCGGCTTGCTCAGGCAATCTTCGGCGCCCATTTCCAGCGCCGCGATCCGTGTCGTTTCGGTGCAGGCGACCGAATGGAGGATCACCGGCACGCCATGATCGGCCACCAGTTCGCGCAGCAGCGCGCCGCCATTGTCGGCGTCGACCAGCGGATCGAGCACCACCAGCGCATAATCATGCTGCGCCAGCATCGTTCGCATGGAGCCGGCCGTGGGGGCGCCGTCGGCAAAAAAGCCGTAACGGGCGAACAGGTCGGCCAATTGAGCTGTCAGCGGGGCATCATCATCGACGATGAGCAGGCGTTTGTGGGGAGCGGTCATCGCCTCAATGACGCTGCCGCCAGCGCACAACCGTCTCCGACCGATCGGTCTGGTCCTGCCAGCGGAGGCGCGCCGCCAGCAATGCTTCCGATGGCGCATAATGCGCGCGCAGTCGCGCGGCCAGCCGCCCGTCCATCAGTTCGTTGATGCGCAGCGGCCGTCCGAACCGTCCTGACCCGTTCGCGCGGCGCAGCAGACGGCGGCTGATGCGATACCAGCCGGGAATATGGACCAGCCAGTTCTTGTCGGCGACGGCACGGCGGGTGAACAGGTTCATGCCCCGCGCCAGCCACAGCAGGGGCCTGCTGAGCGATGGATTGCACGCGTCGAAATCGATCCGCGACAGGTCCACCTCCAACCCGAAGCGCGCGGCGAAGGCGGAAGCGAAGCCGCGCGGATCGGCGCGAAAATCCTCATAGCGAAAGACATGGACGCGGTCCGGGCCGAACAGCATGTCATAATGGACGATCAGCCGGTGATAGTCGAAATGCTCCAACCGAAAGCCCGGTGCCTCGTCGCGCTCAGGGGCGACGGGGCTGAGCCGGTCACGGCCGAACAGATAGCGATGGAGGCCGAAGGTGCCGCCCCCCTTCACATATTGCAGCCAGGCCGCGCCGATCGCGGACACCGGATCGCGTACGAAGATCACGATGTCGGCATCGGGCAGCGCCGCATGCAGGCGATGGGCGACGTCCTTGGACAGGGCGCCGGCCAGCCCGCCATTATGCAGCCCGCCGGTCAGATTCTCCTCGCACAAAATCGCCCGATCCCGATCATATCCCAATATATGCCGCGCTTCGGCCGGATCGAAATGCAGTGCGCCCGGTGCTAGGAAGGCGGCGCGGGTGGTCCCGCGCGGCAGGTAGTTGCGATTGCGGACGGCCGGGTAGAAGACGTCCTGGAACCAGGTCGTGCCGGTCTTGTGATAGCCGATATGGACGATCGCACCCATGTCAGGCCGCCTGCGGCAGGGCCGTGGTGGGCAGGGCGTCGTCCGCCTCTTCCAGACAAAGCCGGACATGCCGGTCCCAGGAGAGGTTGGCCTGCGCCCAGGCCCGCGCGCGCTCGCCGATCCGGCTGCACAGCGCAGGGTCGCGCACCAGCAGTTCGACCGCGCCGCGGATCGCGTCCACCGACCGGCCATCGACGATGAAGCCGGTGACGCCGTCGCGCACCAGTTCGGCCGGACCGCCATCCTGCCCGACGATGCAGACCATGCCCTGCGCCATGGCGTCGGCGACCGACAGGCCAAAGCCTTCGATCTCCGCGCCATCCTCCAGCGCGATCTGCGGATGGAGGAAGATGTCGGACTGCGCATGGTGCAGCGCCAGTTCCGCGTCGGAGACATAGCCCGCCATGATGATCCGGTCGGACAGGTTCGCCTCGCGAATCACCTCGCGCACCCGCACGCTGTCGACGCCGCGCCCGACGATGACATGACGCAGCCCCGTGTCGCGCCGCGCACTGGGGATCACCGCGCGGACGGCGGCAGGGATATTCTTGCGCGCCACCAGACGGCAGACGGTCAGCAATTGCGGGCTGCCCGGCCCCTGTGCGAAGGGCGTGAGATCGCGCTGGTCCGGCATCACCACGCCGTTCCAGGCGGTGACGGTGCGGGCGTCAAGATGCGGCAGCCGATCAAGCAGCAGGTTGCGCGTCACGTCGCTGACGGCGACGATCCGACGCGCCCGTCCCAGCGTCAGCCGCAGCAGCAGGAAGGCCAGCCCGCGTGGCCGTCCAACCTCCCGGCCATGGACGGTGACGATCAGCGGCCGGGGAAAGAGCAGCGCCGGCAGCGCCGCACGCCAAGTGCAAGCATGGATCAGGTCGGGTCGATTCCCCGCCATCCAGGTGCGCAGCATCGCCCGGAACAGCCGCCAATAGACGGTCAGCATCGCCGCCGCGCCGACGTCGATCAGCATCACGCCCCCTTCCTGCACCCGGCGCGGCCCGGCGGAGGATTTGGCGAAGATGGTGACGCGCCGCCCCTGGGCTGCATAGGCGCGGCCGACTTCGCGCGCATAGGTCTGCACGCCGCCCTCATCGGGATCGTAGACACGGGCGACCAGCCAGATATGGGACGCGGAATCAGGCATTGGGCAGGGGTTCCAGTCGAGTGAGGGCCGCCATCGGCTGGACGGCTGCGGCGGGGCGGCTGCGGTGGAGATAGGCGGCCAGCGCGCGGGCGGCGCGGACCGAGGCCGGCTGGGCGCTTGTATCGAACGTATGGGCGACGCCGCGTCGTTGCGCCGCTTCATAGGCGGCATGGTTGGCGATCGCCGCCTCCGCCTCGTCGACGATGTGCGCGGCGCTTTCCAGCACCGGGCCGTAGCGCCAATGGCCATAGCTCGGATCGTCATGCCAGTCGGCACGATGGCCATTCAGGAACAGGCAGGGTCGGGGCCGGGCCAGATATTCATAGATCTGGCTGCTGACGTCGCCCAGATAAAGGTCGGCCATATGGACGTAGCGCATGTCGACGCTCGCCCGGCTGCCCAGGTCGACATGGACATGGGGCAGCGCGGCAAAGGGCGCCAGCCGCCGCTCCATCTCCGCCCGTCGGCGACGATGATCGAACAGGCGGATATGTGGCGCGACGATCAGGTTGAAGCGATCGTCGGCGGCGAAGCGCGCGATCACCTCGCGGCCCATGTCCGGCCAGGACGACAGCGTCGGCGAGAAATGCGGGTTGTAGAGGATGACCGGCCGGGCGTTGGGAAACAGCCGTTGCCGCCCCGTCCCCTGCGTCAGGTCGAACTTGGAATAGCCGGTGATGGCATAATGACCCTCGCGGATCAGCCCTTCGTCCAGCATTCGCCGCCGCTGCTTGTCGCCGGCGAGCAGGACATAGTCGAACTTTGCGATGCGCCGGTCATAGCCGACCGCCCGGTCGCCCGCGCCATGGCAGGTATGGATGAAGCGCGTGTGGTTCAGGCCAAGGCGCTTGAGCAGCAGCGAGGTCCGCTCCGGCACCACGATCGCATCATAGGCGGCAAGCCGCCGCCGCGCTGCCAGCAGCACCGGCAGCTTGGGCGGTGTCGTGCCGCCCGCCAGCCGCGCCAGCGTCTCCAGCCAGCGCCCTCCACAGCGCAGGAAGCGGATAGGCCCGGCGCCGCGTGCCGCCACGATATCGCGGGCCAGCGCCAGATGCTCGTCCGTGGCGGCCATCAGGTCTACTGCAAAGGCCGGGTCGCGCGACAGCTCGATCGCGACCGGCAGCGCGTGCAGCAACTGGTGAATCTGCGCGTTGAAGAAGAAGCAGAGCCGTTGCGGCGCGGACGCGCCGAAAGCCAGCGGGGTCTCGTCGCGTTGGACGAACCAGGCGCGTCCCATATTGTCCTCCATTCGTACAGACCCGATGGAGGCGGGATGGCGCTTTATTGTCGCGAGGGAATTTCACGATGCGTCGGCGCATTGCAGCGCCTGCAACAATGCTGACATGCGGGGCTTGGGGCAGAAATGTCCGCCCCAAGCTCCCCTTTCATTTTCCGTTCGTGTCGAGCATGTCGAGGCACAGGCAGCGCGAACGCTTCTCGACTCGCTCGAAGCGAACGGATGCGTCGCCTCAGTCGCGCAGCAGTTCGTTGATGCCGGTCTTGGACCGGGTCTGCGCATCGACGCGCTTCACGATCACGGCGCAATAGAGGCTGGGGCCGGGCGTGCCGTCGGGCAGCGGCTTGCCGGGCAGCGATCCGGGGACGACCACCGAATAGGGCGGCACTTCGCCAATGAAGACTTCGCCCGTGGCGCGGTCGACGATCTTGGTCGACATGCCGATGAACACGCCCATCGACAGCACCGAACCCTTGCCGATGCGCACGCCTTCCACGACTTCGGAGCGCGCGCCGATGAAGCAGTCATCCTCGATGATGACCGGATCGGCCTGGAGCGGCTCCAGCACGCCGCCGATGCCGACGCCGCCCGACAGATGGACATTCTTGCCGATCTGGGCGCAGCTGCCGACCGTCACCCAGGTGTCGACCATCGTGCCTTCATCGACGAACGCGCCGATGTTGACGAAGCTCGGCATCAGGATGACGTTCTTGGCGATATGGCTGCCGGCGCGGGCGAAGCTGCCCGGCACAGCGCGGAAGCCGGCGGCGCGGAAGGCGGCCTCGTCCCAGCCGGCGAACTTACTCGGCACCTTGTCCCACCAGTGGCCCGCGCCCGGGCCATTGTCGATCATGGCATTGTCGTTGAGGCGGAACGACAGCAGCACGGCCTTCTTCGCCCACTGGTTGACCTGCCAGCCGTCAGCGGTCGGCTCGGCGACGCGCAGTTCGCCCTTGTCGAGCAGCGCCAGCGCCTTGTCGACCGCCTGGCGGACGTCGCCCTGGGTCTGGAGATTGACGTTGGCGCGGTCTTCCCACGCGGCGTCGATGGTGGCGATCAGGTCTTGGCTCATGGTTCAGTCCCCAATGATGTCGGCCAGGAATGGCGTCAGATGGTCGGTTTCGAAATCGATGAAATCGGGATGATGGTCATGGTCGCCCGCTTCGGACCCGTTATTGACCCAGATGGTGGTCATGCCGATCGCCTTGGCGGGCTTCAGATTGCGGGCCATGTCCTCGAAAAAGGCGGCGCGGGTCGGATCGATGCTATGCACGCGGCACAGTTCGGCATAGCCCGACGGGTCGGGCTTGGGCACATATTGGCAGGCGTGAATGTCGTGGATCAGCTCGAACGCGCCGGTGAGGCCCAGTTTGTCGAGTACGCGTCCGGCATAGGCAGCGTCGCCGTTGGTGAAGATCAGGCGGCGGCCCGGCAGCGCGGCGATGCGATTGTTGAGGTCGTGGTCGACTTCCAGCCGGTCCATCGAGATGTCATGGACATAGTCGAGGAAGGCGCGCGGCTCGATGCCATGATGGTGCATCAGGCCCGACAGGGTCGTGCCATGCTCCATGAAATAGCGCTTCTGCGTCTGGCGCGCGATCACCGGGTCGCAGCCCAGCAGGCCCTGGATATATTCGCCCATCTTCACGTCGATCAGCGCGAACAGGTCCGCCTTCGCCGGGTAGAGCGTATTGTCCAGATCGAAGATCCAGGTGTCGACATGGGCCATATCCGCGCGCATGGCCGCGCCCTAATCCCCTGCGGATGGAAGGGCAAGCGCAGAGGGGCATTCGCGCAATATCCGTTCGTTTCGAGCGTGCCATATGGCCTGTGCCCGGCACGCCCGAACCGGAGGGAAGCGATCAGCAGCCGGGCGCTTCGCTATCCTGATAGAAGGCCTGCACCGCCGCCCAGCCTTCCTCAGCCGTCTCGACCCAGGTCAGCAGGTTGAGGTCAGTCGGCGAGATCACGCCTTCGTCGGCCAGCGCTTCGAAATCGACGACGCGGGTCCAGAATTCCTTGCCGTAGAGCAGGATCGGGATCGGCTTCATCTTGCCGGTCTGGATCAGCGTCAGCAGTTCGAACATCTCGTCGAACGTGCCGAAGCCGCCGGGGAAGACCGCCAGCGCGCGGGCGCGCAGCAGGAAATGCATCTTGCGCAGCGCGAAATAGTGGAACTGGAAGCTCAGCTCGGGTGTGACGAAACGGTTGGGCGCCTGCTCATGCGGCAGCACGATGTTCATGCCGATGGTGGTCTGGCCGACATCCACCGCGCCGCGATTGGCCGCTTCCATGATCGACGGACCGCCGCCCGAGCAAACGACGAAGTGACGGCAACCCGCCGCATTCACCGGATATTCGGCCGCGATCCGCGCCAGCTTGCGCGCTTCCTCATAATAGCGCGCCTTCTTGCCCAGATTTTCGGCGACGCGCTTCTGCTCAGGGGTGGCGGCGGCGTCGATCCGTGCCTGCACCTGATCCGGTTCGGGAATGCGGGCGGACCCGTAGAAGACGAAGGTCGATTCGATCTTCGCCTCGTCCATCAGCAATTGGGGCTTGAGCAATTCCAGCTGGAAGCGAACCGGCCGCAGATCCTCGCGCAGCAGGAATTCATTGTCCTGGAAGGCCAGCTTGTAGGCCGCGCTCTGCGTCTGCGGCGTATCGATCTGTTTGCGGGCGTCATGGGCCTCTTCGCGGGCTGGACGGAATTTGCGTTCTTCGATTTCTTTTCTTGTCATTTGCACCAACGTAGAGTGATTTCGAGTGAAATGGAACATTTCACGGCTCGGAAATCACGGAAAACAAAAGAAAACAGAGCTTATTCTGATTCAATCTGAGCAGAATAAGCTAGTGCGCAGCGGTGACAAATCCAAGTCCGTCGGACGACATAATCATTCAGCGGCAGAAGCCCCCCTTGCCCCCCATGTCGAAATGGAAATGGTCGTGGTGTGCGGCATTATAGTCGGGGCTGAGGACGGTGTTAAACCGCTTGCAGGCGCTGGCATGGATCAGGCTCAGAAACTGGCGGGTCTGCCTGTCGCCGTGCCAGTCCTTCTGGATGCTGATTCGCCGCCCATCGGACAGGACGAAGGCGGACACGTCGATCGCATTGCTGTGGGCATGTTCGCTCAGCTTGCCGCTGCCCGCGATCGGCCGGCAATTATAGGTGCCGAACGTCTCGATCTTCTCGACCTCCGCCCCCAGCACCAGCCGCGCGGCGGGCTGCACGCCATAGCGCGCCCAGGCCGCGAAATTGGCGGCGAGGTTGCAGGTCATCGCGCCCAGCCCCGTCGCGGGCACGCCGATATCGAGCAGCTTGACGCTGCCGATCGCACTGCATCCGCCACCGAAATTCTGGTCGGGCAGGGGGGTGAAGGACACGGACTGGGATTCCAGCCTGGCAAAACATTGCCGGGTTTCCATGGCGGGCTGGGCGGGCGCGCGGACCGGCTTCGATGCGCGCGGCGCCTTGCCGCGCGGCACCAGGTCGCCGCTGCATCCCGCCAATGTGATCGTGCCCGCCAGCACCATGGCCGTGGCCATAGTGCGCAGCGTGCCCTTCGCCCGCTCTTCCATGAATCGACCATTTACCACTGCAAGCAAGACGGTGGGTTAACGGCGCCAACCATTCGTCGCATTCCGACATTCGGCTTGACTCTTCCCCCGATCTCTTTAGGGCGGCCGACGGGCCACGCGGTCCCAACGCCGCGCGTGCTCTCTGTAAGGAGAAGCATTACATGACTGATTTGACTGCCGTTGACGCCACCATTGCGCCTGCTGAAAAGCCCGCCAGCCGTCCGGCCCGCCCCTTTTTCTCTTCCGGTCCCTGCGCCAAGCCTCCGGGCTGGGACGCCGCCAAGCTGGCCACTGAGTCGCTCGGCCGCTCGCACCGCGCCAAGATCGGCAAGACCCGCCTCGCCTACAGCATCGACCTGATGCGCGAGCTGCTGAACCTGCCCGACACCCACCGCATCGGCATCGTGCCCGGTTCCGACACCGGCGCCTTCGAAATGGCGATGTGGACGATGCTGGGCGCCCGCCCGGTGACGACGCTCGCCTGGGAAAGCTTCGGCGAAGGCTGGGTGACGGACGCGGCCAAGCAGCTGAAGCTCGATCCCACCGTCATCCGCGCCGACTATGGCCAGCTGCCTGACCTTTCCACGGTCGATTTCAGCAACGACGTGCTGTTCACCTGGAACGGCACGACGTCGGGCGTGCGCGTGCCGAACGCCGACTGGATTCCGGCGGATCGCGAAGGCCTGACCTTCGCCGACGCAACCAGCGCGGTCTTCGCCTATGAGATCGACTGGACCAAGATCGACGTCGCCACCTTCTCCTGGCAGAAGGTGCTGGGCGGCGAGGGCGGCCATGGCGTGCTGATCCTCGGCCCCCGCGCCGTGGAGCGTCTGGAAACCCACACCCCGGCCTGGCCGCTGCCCAAGGTGTTCCGCCTGATGGCGAAGGGCAAGCTGGCCGAAGGCGTGTTCAAGGGCGAAACCATCAACACCCCCTCGATGCTGGCCGTCGAGGACGCGATCTTCGCGCTGGAATGGGGCAAGTCGCTGGGCGGCCTCAACGGCCTGATCGCGCGCAGCAACGCCAATGCCGCCGCGCTGAACAAGATCGTGGAAGATCGCGACTGGCTCGGCCATCTCGCCACCGACGAAGCGACCCGCTCGACCACCAGCGTCTGCCTCACCGTCGAGGGTGCGGACGAAGCCTTCATCAAGGCCTTCGCCGGCCTGCTCGAAAAGGAAGGCGCCGCCTATGACGTCGCGGGCTATCGCGACGCCCCGGCGGGCCTGCGCATCTGGTGCGGCGCGACCGTCGAAACCGCCGATATCGAAGCGCTCGGCCCGTGGCTCGACTGGGCCTATGCGACCGTGAAGGCTGCTTAACTAACCTCTCCCTTTATATTCCCGTCATCCCAGCGAAAGCTGGGATCTCAGGCCTCTAGGTACGACTTCGCCGCCTGAGATCCTGACTTTCGTCAGGATGACGAATTGCAAGAAAGGCAATTCGTCATGCCCAAAGTCCTCATTTCCGACAAAATGGACCCCCGCGCCGCCGCGATCTTCCGTGAGCGTGGCGTCGAAGTCGACGAAATCACCGGCAAGACCCCCGAAGAACTGATCGCCATCATCGGCGACTATGACGGCCTCGCCATCCGCAGCTCGACCAAGGTGACGAAGGCGATCCTCGACGCCGCCACCAACCTCAAGGTCATCGGCCGCGCCGGCATCGGCGTCGACAATGTCGACATCCCCTATGCCTCGGCCAAGGGCGTGATCGTCATGAACACGCCGTTCGGCAACTCGATCACCACCGCCGAACATGCCATCGCGTTGATGTTCGCGCTGGCCCGCCAGTTGCCCGAAGCCAATGCCCAGACGCAGCAGGGCCTGTGGCCGAAGAACGGCTTCATGGGCGTGGAAGTCACCGGCAAGGTGCTGGGCCTGATCGGCGCGGGCAATATCGGCTCGATCGTCGCCAGCCGCGCGCTGGGCCTCAAGATGAAGGTCGTCGCCTTCGACCCCTTCCTGACGCCGGAACGCGCAGTCGAAATGGGCGTGGAAAAGGCCGATCTCGACACGCTGCTGGCGAAGGCCGACTTCATCACGCTGCACACGCCGCTGACCGACCAGACCCGCAACATCCTGTCGAAGGAAAATCTGGCCAAGACCAAGAAGGGCGTGCGCATCGTCAACTGCGCGCGTGGCGGGCTGATCGACGAAGCGGCTCTCAAGGAAGCGATGGATTCGGGCCATGTCGCGGGCGCCGCGCTCGACGTGTTCGTGCAGGAACCGGCGAAGGAATCGCCGCTGTTCGGCACGCCGAACTTCATCTGCACCCCGCATCTGGGCGCGTCGACCGACGAAGCGCAGGTGAACGTCGCGCTCCAGGTCGCCGAACAGCTCAGCGACTATCTGCTCGACGGCGGCATCACCAATGCGCTGAACGTGCCGTCGCTCAGCGCCGAGGAAGCGCCGAAGCTCAAGCCCTATATGGCGCTGGCTGAAAAGCTGGGCAGCCTGGTCGGCCAGCTGGAAGGCGACCAGATCACCGGCGTGGCGGTCGAGGTCGAGGGCCATGCCGCCGAACTCAACCAGAAGCCGATCACCGCAGCGGTGCTGGCTGGCCTGATGCGCGTCTATTCGGACACGGTGAACATGGTCAACGCGCCCTTCCTGGCGAAGGAACGCGGCCTCGACGTGCGCGAAGTGCGTCACGACCGCGAAGGCGACTATCAGACCCTCGTCCGCGTCACCGTCACCACCGCGAACGGCGACAAGTCGGTTGCGGGCACGCTGTTCGGCCATGCCCAGCCGCGTCTGGTCGAACTGTTCGGCATCAAGGTCGAAGCGGATCTCGACGGCCAGATGCTCTACATCGTCAACCAGGACGCGCCGGGCTTCATCGGCCGCCTGGGGTCGACGCTGGGTGAGGCGCAGGTCAATATCGGCACCTTCCACCTCGGTCGCCGCGACCAAGGCGGCGAAGCCGTGCTGCTGCTGTCGGTCGACGGCACCGTGGCCGAGGGCCTGCGCGCTGATCTGGGCCAGTTGACCGGCGTGAAGACGGTCAAGCTGCTGCGCTTCGCATAAGCTCTGACACACTCCGTTCGTGCTGAGTAGGGACTGAGCGAAGTCGAAGTCCCGTATCGAAGCATCCTTCGATACGCCATTTCGGCAAGCTCAATGGCTACTCAGGACGAACGGAGGCTGGATAATGTGGCATTATCCGCTAAAGGGCCAGACATGAGCATGATCCCGCCAAGTCTTCTCCCGGAGGGCCTCTCCGACCGCCTGCCGCCGCAGGCCGAAGCCTCCGCGCGCCTCGCGCGCCGCGTGCTGGATACGGTCGCAACTCATGGCTATGAACGGGTCATGCCGCCGCTGGCGGAGTTCGAGGATACGCTGACCCAGCGCCTCAAATCGATGCGCGCGCAGGATCTGGTCCGCGCGGTCGATCCCGTTTCCCAGCGCAGCCTCGCCTTCCGCCCGGACATGACCGCGCAGGTCGGCCGCATCGCCGCTACCCGCCTGCGCGCTGCGCCGCGTCCGCTGCGCCTGTCCTATGCCGGCCCGGTGATCCGCCAGAAGGCGAGCCAGATCCGCCCCGAGCGCGAGAAGATGCAGCTTGGCGCCGAACTGATCGGCAGCGACAGCACGGCCGCCGCGGTCGAGATCGTTAATATCGCGATCGAGGCGTTGCAGGCCGCCGGCGTCACCGGCATCACTATCGACTTCACCTTGCCCGACCTGATCGACATGCTGGCCGCCGGCCCGCTGCCGCTCGCGCCCAATGAGGTCGAAGCCGTACGCACCGAACTGGACGCCAAGGATGCCGGCGCGCTGGCCGCGATCGGTCCGCAGGCGGCCGCCTATCTGCCGCTGATCGAGGCGACCGGTCCCTTCCACGCCGCGATGGAGCGGCTGGAAGCGTTCAGCGCCAGCATCGGCGGCGCGATCGACAGCCGCATCGCGGGTCTGCGCGCGATCGCGAAGCCGATCGGCTGGGACATCACCCTGACGCTCGATCCGACCGAGCGGCACGGCTTCGAATTCCAGAACTGGTTCGGTTTCTCCATCTTCGCCGAAGGCTTTATCGGCGAAATCGGCCGCGGCGGCAGCTATGCTATCGCCCGCGCCGACGGCGCCGATGAGCCGGCCATGGGCTTCTCCCTCTATCCAGACCCGCTGATCGACGCTGGGTTCGGCGGCGAAGCGCCCCGGCGCCTGTTCCTGCCGCTCGACCATGACGCCGCCCGCGCCGCCGAATTGCGCGCGGAAGGCTGGCACACGGTCGCGGCGCTGGCGGAAGGTGAGGATGGCGCGGCCCAGCGCTGCTCGCACTGGCTCGAGGGCAGCGAACCGCGCGCCTACTGAATCGGGGTCAGCTTTCTGCCAGTCGGCGACGGATCGCGGGCGCCGTGGCGCAGGCGGGCGTTCCGTTCTTGCCGGTGCCGTTCACGACGATTTCGATGACGCCCCGCGTCTCGATCGCGCGCGCCAGCAGCGGCTCGTCAATGTCATGAATGTCGATCTTCATCCGGCGCGACCATGGCGATGACGGATCGCCAGCAGACTGGCCGACGCGAATATAGATGAAGCGCCGCACCGGGCCTTCGCGACGCACCTGATCGCCGAAAAATTTCGGCCCCGGCGCGACGCGGATCGACAGGTCGAACAGCAGCGGCTCGCCGGAGCGGGAGGCTTTCGGGTCGAGCGGCCGATCGTCCTTCTCCTGAAGGCTGTGGAGCACGCCGACAAAGGGCTGCTCGATGATGATCCGCAATCCGATGTCGGTCTGATCTGCCTTCGCCATGGGTTTCTGTATCGTGCATGGCTGCTGCAGGAAAGGTTGCACCCGCCTCATGCGCCTTGACGTGCCGCGTGCGCGGGGGTAACGCGCGCCCCGCACAGGACGCCGCCCGAACCTATGTCGGGACGTCCACTCTATCCTACCGGCATGCCGAGTCCCGTCGAAGGGCATGGCCGGTCCGCGCGGCGGGCGGAGGACTGTATCCATGGCAAATGTTACCGTGATCGGCGCTCAGTGGGGCGACGAAGGCAAGGGCAAGATCGTCGACTGGCTGTCGGAACGCGCCGACGTCGTCGCCCGTTTTCAGGGCGGCCATAATGCCGGCCACACGCTGGTGGTGGGTGAAAAGGTCTATAAGCTGTCGTTGCTGCCCTCGGGCATCGTGCGCGGCACGCTGTCGGTGATCGGCAACGGCGTGGTGCTGGACCCCTGGCATTTCCGTGACGAGGTCGCGAAGCTGAAGGGGCAGGGGGTCGACATCAACCCCGCCAATCTCCAGATCGCCGAAACCTGCCCGCTGATCCTGCCCTTCCACCGCGACCTCGATGGCCTGCGCGAAGACGCATCAGGCGCTGGCAAGATCGGCACCACCCGTCGCGGCATCGGCCCCGCCTATGAGGACAAGGTCGGCCGTCGCGCCATCCGCGTCTGCGACCTCGCTCATCTGGACGATCTCGACCTCCAGATCGACCGCCTGACCGCCCATCACGAAGCTCTTCGTGCTGGCTTCAATGAAAAGCCGATCGATCGCGCCCAGTTGATGGCGGACCTCACCGAGATCGCTGCGTTCATCCTGCCCTTCGTCAAGCCTGTCTGGCTGACGCTGAACAAGGCGAAGGCCGCCGGACAGCGCATCCTGTTCGAGGGTGCGCAGGGCACGCTGCTCGACATCGACCATGGCACCTATCCCTTCGTCACCTCCTCCAACACGGTGGCGGGTACGGCGGCGAGCGGCACCGGCCTTGGTCCCAATGCAGCGGGGTTCGTGCTGGGCATCGTCAAGGCCTACACCACGCGCGTCGGCTCCGGACCCTTCCCCAGCGAGCAGGAAAACGACATCGGCCAGCGCCTTGGCGAGCGCGGCCATGAATTCGGCACCGTCACCGGGCGCAAGCGCCGCTGCGGCTGGTTCGACGCCGTGCTGGTGCGCCAGTCGGTTGCCGTGTCGGGCGTCACCGGCATCGCACTGACCAAGCTGGACGTGCTCGACGGCTTCGAGGAACTGCAAATCTGCGTCGGCTACAAGATCGGCGACCAGACGTTCGACTATCTCCCCGCCCATGCGCAGGATCAGGCGAAGGCCGAACCCATCTATGAGTCGATCGACGGCTGGAGCGACACCACCGCCGGCGCGCGAAGCTGGGCCGACCTCCCGGCGCAGGCGATCAAATATATCCGCCGCATCGAGGAACTGATTGGCTGCCCGGTCACGCTCGTGTCCACAAGCCCGGAACGCGACGACACCATCCTCGTCCGCGATCCCTTCGCGGATTGATGTAATGGCAGGCGATCGCTTCGAGCGGCATAAGCAGCCCTGGACCCAGGATGAGATTCAGAAGCTGCACACGCTGGCCAAGAAGGGCATGGCGCTGAAGGCCATCGCCAAGGCGCTCACCCGCAGCGAGGAATCGACCAAGGCCCGTGCCAAGCAGGACGGGCTGAATATCGCCAAGCTGCGGTAAGAGTGGACGTTGCCGGGCGCCGGTGCGACAAGCCTTCCCACAGCAACAGGGAAGGCATCGCATGGCGCTCGACATCCTCGTCCTCTACGGCTCCTATCGTCGTGGACGGCTCGGCATCCGGCTTGCCGATTATCTGATCCGGGGCTTCGAGGAGCTGGGCCACAAGGCCGAACTGGTCGACGCGCAGGCGATCGGCCTGCCGATGCTGGATCTGCGCTACAGCGACTATCCACCCGGGGAAGCGCCTGCGGCCATGGCCTGGCTGGCCGAAAGGCTGACCGTCGCCGATGCGTTCGTCTTCGTCGCGGGCGAATATAATCGCGGTATGCAGCCGGGTCTCAAGAATCTGGTCGATCATTATCTCAGGGAGTTCGACCGCCGCCCCGCCGCCATCGCCAGCTATTCGATGGGGCGCTTTGCCGGAGTGAACAGCCATGCCGACTGGACGGTGACGCTGTCGGCCATGGGCATGGCCGTCGTGCCGGAACGCCTCAGCGTCGGCCAGATCGGCCAGACGCTGGACGAGCAGGCCCAGCTACAGGGCGAGGGCGGCGCGGCGCTGGAGCGCGGCTTTGCCGGTTTCGCGAAGAATCTCATCTGGTGGGCCGAGGCTGCGAAAGCCGCCCGCTGAACCAGCCGTCGATCCACACCAATAGATAGCCCGCCATCACGAAGCCGGTCGCGATCAGCAGCGCGTTGATCGCGACCTGCCCGATGCCGAGCCTGGCGACATTGATGAAGGGATAGGCATAGTGTCCCTCCATCATTCCGCGCAGCAGGGCGTAGGGCAGATAGGCGGCCGGAAAGATCGCCCAGACCCAGGGATCGCGCCTACCCAGCATCCCCTTGCGCGCGAAGGCCAGCCACCAGAGCGGCACCAGCAGCGGCGTGACTTTGTGCAGCAGCGTATCGGCCAGCAGCGCGCCGCCGCTGAGCGATAGCAGGCCGCGCAGCAACAGGCCGTAGATGATGCCGACCAGCAGGATAGACAGCAGCATGCCGCCGACCATCCGGGGCGACACGCGCTGGCCAAGCGCAACCGCCCCAAGGGTGAGGGTGACGAGAATATTGGCGAGGACGGTGAAGAAACGGATCAGGGTCCAGAGCGTTTCGCCGATCGATCCGGTCTGCGCCAGCGTGGCGTCGAACTGCACCAGCAGCCCCGCCATGCTCACCAGTGCGATGATCGCTGCGCCGATACGTTCTCCATTCATTCGGTGGCCCCTTCCCGCCCATCTTCGCCCGCCGCTATCACGGTCGCGGCCACCAGATCACCGGTGACGTTAAGCGATGTGCGGCACATGTCGAGGAAGCGATCGACCCCCAGCACCAGTCCGATGCCTTCGGGCGGCACGCCGACCATGCCCAATATCATCGCGACGACCGGCAGCGACCCGGCCGGCACGCCCGCCGTTCCGACCCCGCCCAATATGCACACCAGCATCACCATCAATTGCTGGCTCAGCGTCAGGTCGACGCCGAAGAATTGCGCGAGGAAGATCACCGTGATCCCCTCGAACATCGCCGTGCCGTTCTGGTTGGCGGTCGCGCCGATAGTCAGGACGAAGCGGGCAATGCGGCGCGGCAGGTGCAGATTCTGCTCCGCCACGCGGATAGCGGTGGGCAGCGTCGCGTTGGAGGATGCCGTGGCGAAGGCCATGACGCTCGCCTCCTGCACCGCCGCGAAGAAGCGCAGCGGCGACCGCCGCGCCAGCAGGGCGATCAGCAGCGAATAGACGCCGAACATCTGGAGCGCCAATGCCAGCAGCACCACGCCGACATAGGCCGACAGGCGGATCAGCAGATCCCAGCCGAACTGCGCGGCGAGGTTGAACATGAAGCAGGCGATGGCGATCGGCGCCATCCGGATGACGATGCCCATCAGCCGCATCGTCACTTCGAACAATCCCTCCATTGCGGTAAGCAGCCGCCGCGATTCCTTTGTCTGCACCAGCACCAGTCCGATGCCGAAGAAGAGGGCGAAGACCATCACCGCCAATATGTCATTGTCCGCCATGGCGCGGATGATGTTCTGCGGGATGATGTTCAGCAGCGCCTCCATCCCCGATGGCGTCTCGCCACTACGATCGAGGATCGCCTTTGCACCCTGTCCCGCGTCGGCCAGCAATGCCTGCGCCTGGGCGGGATCGACCCCGGCGCCGGGGCGTAGCAGATTGACCAGCAGCAGGCTGATGGCGACGGCAATGCCCGACACGATCAGCGTGTAGATCAGGGTCCGCACCCCCACCCGGCGCAGCGACCGCAACTCGCCCATCTCGGCAATGCCCACGATCAGCGCCGACACCAGCAGTGGAATGACCAGCATGAACAGCAGCCGCAGGAAGACCTGCCCGATCGGCCCGGTGACATAGGTGGTGACGGCATCGACCCAGCGCGCATCCGGCGCGGTCATATAGGCGATAAGGCCCAGGATCAGTCCGGTCAGGAACCCGACCAGCATTTGCCATTGGAGCGACAGGGCGGCCTTTTTCTCACCGTCGTCGGGCGGTGCGCTGGTCATCCCTGTCTCCTGCTTGCCCACTCCCGGTCGCCCACGCCCGCCTGATTGTCGTCCAACGTGCCATGGCTGCGCAGGTTGCAACTGCGGCAATATTTCGTTTCGCTATGGCATCAAGGGAGCATAGCCGCACCCTTAAGCGTTGCGCCGGTTGACCAGCAGGAGAAGTACATGATCGTCGATCCCGTCCCGAGCATGCGCCGCATCGCGTCCGAAGTCTGGATGCCGCTGACGGTGCTGTTCGTCTGGGACTGCGCCGTCACGATTACCTATTATGTCCTGCCCTTCAAGGCGCCCTCGCTGCCGCTCACCATCTTCGGTTCGGCGCTGGCGCTGTTCCTGGGCTTCCGGTCGAACAGCGCCTATCAGCGTTGGTGGGAAGCGCGAACCTTGTGGGGCGCGATGATCAATGCATCGCGCAGCCTGTCGCGCGCCACCCGCAATTTCCTGCCGGACCCGGAAGCGAAGGAGATGAAGCGGGAGATCATCAAGCGGCAGATCGCCTATGTGAACGCCCTGCGGTTTCAATTGCGCCGTCAGCCGATCGGCGAGGAAGTGACGAAGTTCGTGGCTGAACGCGACAAGGCCCACGCCCTGGCCCGCGCCAACCCGGCCAACGGCCTGCTCGACAGCACCGGCCGCCGGATCGACATCGCCCGGCAGGAAGGGTGGCTCGACACCATCCAGCAGGCGCAGATGGAGCGGGTGCTGGTCGATATCGCCAATGCGCAGGGCGGGATGGAGCGCATCAAAAATACGCCCTTGCCCTATCAATATCGTTTCCTGCCGACCCTGTTCACGCACATGTTCTGCGTGTTGCTGCCGATCGGGCTGGTGGAATCGCTGGGTTTTGCCACACCGCTCGGATCAACGGTCGCGGGCCTGATGTTCATGGCGGTGCTGCGGATCGGCGACGACCTTACCGATCCCTTTGCCGACAGCGTGCATGACGTGCCGCTGACCGCCATGTGCCGCACAATCGAGATCGACCTGCTTCAGTCGATCGGCGACGAAGCGCCGCCGCCGATCCAGCCGGTGCGTGGTATCCTCTGGTAAAACAAGAACGCCTCCGTTCATCGGGAACGGAGGCGTCTTTCGTTTCCAGAGGGAAGGATCGTTATCCCTTCCGCTCATCCTCGACCATGTCCGACGCGAGTTCCAGTCCCGCGCGGCCATGGGCGGGCGTATGCGCCGGCGCCTTGGGATGGGGCACGTCGATCGGCTCCTCGACCTCCAGCATCCCCTCCCACTTGGTGATGACCGACGTTGCGATCGCATTGCCCAGCACGTTGGTGGCGGTGCGGCCCATGTCCATGAAATGGTCGACCGCCAGGATGAAGGCGATGCCCTCGACCGGCAGGTCGAACTGGCCCAGCGTCGCAGCCACCACGACCAGCGACGCGCGCGGCACGGCGGCGATGCCCTTGCTCGTGACCATCAGGACCAGCAGGATGGTGATCTGCGTCGCGATCGGCAGGTCGATGCCATAGGCCTGGGCGATGAAGATGGTCGCGAAGGTCGAATACATCATCGACCCGTCGAGATTGAAGCTGTAGCCCAGCGGCAGCACGAAGCTGTAGATGCGGCGCGGAATGCCGAAACGGTCGAGCTGTTCCAGCATCTTGGGGTAGGCGGCTTCGGACGAGGCGGTCGAGAAGGCGATCAGGATCGGTTCGCGGACATAGCGGATCAGCTTGAACATCCGTTTGCCGAGGAAAATCGCACCGGCGCCGAACAGCAGCACCCACAGGCAGATGAGCGCGATGTAGAATTCGCCGACCAGCGCGCCATAGGTTTTGAGCACGCCCAGCCCCTGCACCGTCACCGATGAGGCGAGCGCGCCGAACACCGCGAAGGGCGCGACGCGCATCACATAGCCCGTGACCTGCAGCATCAGTTCGACCATCGATTCGATGACGGTGATGATCGGCTTGCCCTTGTCGCCGATGGCGGTCAGCGCGACGCCGACGAAAAGCGAGAAGACGACGATCTGGAGGATCTGGTTGTCCGCCATCGCGCCGATCATCGATGTCGGGAAGACATGGAGGATGAAGTCGCGGAAGTTGAGCGCTTCGGTGTTCACCCCCGAATCCGCGCCCGACCGGACCAGGTTGAGGCCCGCGCCCGGTTCGAAGAAATTGACGAAGATCAGGCCCAGCGTCAGCGAGATCAGGCTGGCGATGATGAACCAGGCGAGCGCCCGCCCGCCGATCCGCCCCAGCGCCGCGCTGTCGCCCATATGCGCAATGCCCGCCACCAGCGTGGAAAAGACCAGTGGCGCGATGATCATCTTTATGAGGTGCAGGAAGATGTCGGCCAGAAGGTGGAAATAGCCTGCCACATCCTTTGCCAGCGCCTGATCGCCCCCGACCCAGAGATTGGCCACGAAGCCGGTTAGCACCCCCAGGACCATGCCGATGAGGATGAAGGCCGTCAGTCTGTTTCGCATCAAATTCCTCTAAGGCCGCCCGCAGGCGCGCCCCTGCCTTATTTTTACGTCTGTCAGGCGACACCTAACAGGCGCATGGGCCGCTCGCAATCGGCGCGCATGCCCAGCCGCATGGGGAAAGACGAAGCAGCACGGTCTTTCCGCCCCCGATTTTTGGGTCCATGCCGGTGGTAACGGCAAATGTCACGGCCAGGGTCACGGCCAAGGTCACGGATATAGCAGGCCTTCGCGCCAGCCGTCCGCGGTCCGCTCGAACAGGCGGCGCTCATGCAGCCGATGCTCGCGATCCTGCCAGAACTCGATCCTTTCAGGCGTAACGCGAAAGCCCGACCAGTGCGGCGGGCGGGGCACCGGACCGTCCTCGAACCGGGCGCTGACGGCATCGAACCGGTCCATGAAGGTCTGCCGGTCCGGCAGCGGCCGCGACTGGTCGGAAGCCCAGGCGCCAAGCTGGCTGTCGCGGCTGCGTGTCGCGAAATAGGCGTCGGCAGTGGCATCGTCGACCGGACCGACCGGACCCTCGATGCGGATCTGGCGGCGCAGCGACTTCCAGTGGAGCAGCAGGGCGGCATGCGGATTTTCCAGCAGTTCGCCGGCCTTGCGCCCCTCGAAATTGGTGTAGAAGACAAACCCGTCCGGGCCATGCCCCTTCAGCAGCACCATCCGCACGGACGGCCGTCCCTGCGCGTCGGCCGTGGCCAGCGCCATGGCGTTGCTGTCATTCAATTCGGTTTCGCGCGCCTGCGCGTACCACTCGTCGAAAAGGGCGAAGGGATCGGTCATGCCCTGTCTTTAGGCGAGGGGGGCAGGGGTGTCGATACGGGGAGGCCCGTCGCCCGCGCGCCATCCTTGTCTTGCCATACTTGTCTTGAATGTATGCGCCGCATCGTCCACATAGACGGCAAGTGATGCTTTTGTGCAACAGGTAGATGAATGGCCGATCCTTATTCCACTCTGGGCGTAGCCCGCAGCGCCAGCGAGGCGGAGATCAAGTCCGCCTATCGCAAGCTGGCCAAGGAACTGCATCCCGACCGGAACAAGGATAATCCCAAGGCGGCGGAGAAATTCTCGGCCGCGACCAACGCCTATGATCTTCTGTCCGACAAGGACAAGCGCGCCCGCTTCGACCGGGGCGAGATCGATGGCGAGGGCAATCCGACCGCGCCCTTCGGCTTTGGCGGCGGCGGGGGTGGCGGCGGCGGTTTTCGCGGCCAGCCCGGCGGTGGCTTCGACACGGGCGGCACCGATTTCGGCGATATTTTCGAGGGGCTGTTCGGTGGTGCGGGTCGCCGTGCGGGAGGTGGTGCCGGTTTTGGCGGCTTCGGGCGACAGGCGCCGCCGCAAAAGGGCGCGAACGTCAATTACCGGCTCGCCGTCCAGTTCGTCGACGCCGCGACGCTCAGCCCGCAGCGCATCACGCTGCAGGACGGCAAGACGATCGACCTGAAGCTGCCCGCCGGCGTCGAGAGCGGCACGCAGATGCGTCTTTCTGGCAAGGGGCAGGCGGGGCCGGGCGGTGCGGGCGACGCGATCGTCACCATCGACGTGAAGCCGCATCCCCATTTCAAACGGGACGGCGACAATGTCCTGCTCGACCTGCCGATCACCCTCGACGAGGCGGTGAAGGGGGGCAAGGTCAAGGTGCCCACGGTCGACGGCCCGGTCATGCTGGGCGTGCCGGTCGGCGCCACCTCCGGCAAGACGCTGCGCCTGCGCGGCAAGGGCTTTACCGGCAAGGACGGCCAGCGCGGCGACCAGCTCGTCACGCTCCAGATCGACGTGCCCGCCGACGATCCGGCGATCCAGCAGCTGGTGGACAGCTGGCAGGACAAGCGGGCCGTGCGCGCCCATCTGGGCGTCTGATGCGTTAGGGCGCGAATGCCGATGCCTTCGCCCCTCTCGCCCGAGCAGCGCCGCCAGATGGCGCAGGAGGCGCGCGCCCATTTTCATCGGCAGATGAACCGGGTCCGGCCGGGTTCGCATGTCTTCGAGGTGATAAAGCGCGTCGCCGTCGGCACTTATAGCGACGGCTTCATCCATGCCGGGAACCTCGCCTATCTGTCGCTGATGACGCTCTTCCCCTTCTTCATCGTCGCGGCGGCGGTGGCGAGCATCTTCGGCCGGACCGAGGATGGCGTGCAGGCGGTCAACGCTTTCCTCATCACCGTGCCGCGCGGGGTCGCCGATGTCGTGCGCCAGCCGATCAGCGACGTACTGACCGCCCGGTCCGGCCCACTGCTCTGGCTTGGCGGGCTTGTCGGTCTATGGACGGTGGGCAGTCTGATCGAGACGATCCGCGACATTCTCCGCCGCGCCTATGGCACGAAAAGCACCAAGCCCTTCTGGCGCTATCGGCTGGGCGCGATCGGCATCACGCTGGCCAGCGTGTTCGCGGTGATGTTCGCCTTCTCGCTCCAGGTCGCGATCACCGGCGTCGATCAGTTTCTTCATCAGATCCTGCCCTGGGCGGATGAGGCGATCGCGCTGGTCGCGTCGGCGAAGCTGGTGCCGATGGGGATTACCTGCGTCGCGCTCTGGTCGCTGTTCGTCGCGCTGACGCCGACCCTCTACAAGGATCGCCGCTTTCCCAAATGGCCGGGCGCGGTGGCGACGGCCTTCTGGTGGTATGGCACGACCATGCTGCTGCCGCCTACCCTGTCGCTGCTTGGCGGCTATGGCCGCACCTATGGCAGTCTGGCGGGCGTGATGATCACCCTCATTTTTTTCTTTCTCGTCGGGCTTGGCGTGGTAATTGGCGCGGAATTGAACGCGGCGCTGGCGGAATTCCCCGAAGAGGAAGCGAACGGGGCCGTGCAGGACAAAGGGAACGGAACGATACAATGACAGGCTTGATGGCAGGGAAGCGCGGGCTGATCATGGGGCTGGCGAACGACAAGTCGCTGGCCTGGGGCATTGCGAAACAACTGCACGAACAGGGCGCGGAACTCGCCTTCTCCTATCAGGGCGATGCGCTGGCCAAGCGCGTGCGGCCGCTGGCCGAGCAGGTCGGGTCGGACTTCCTGATCGACTGCGATGTCACCGACATGGACAAGCTCGACGCCGCCTTCGCCGAGATCGAAGCGCGCTGGGGCACGCTCGACTTCGTCGTCCACGCCATCGGCTTTTCCGACAAGAATGAGCTGCGCGGCCTCTATGTCGACACCAGCCTCGACAATTTCCTGCTGACCATGAACGTGTCGGCCTACAGCTTCGTCGCCGTCACCAGGCGCGCACGCGCACTGATGCCCAATGGCGGCAGCATCCTGACGCTCAGCTATTATGGCGCGGAAAAGGTCATTCCCCATTACAACGTCATGGGCGTGGCCAAGGCAGCGCTGGAAACCAGCGTCAAATATCTGGCGATGGACCTCGGCCCGGAAAATATCCGCGTCAACGCCATCTCCGCCGGCCCGATCAAGACGCTGGCGGCCAGCGGCATCGGCGACTTCCGCTATATCCTCAAGTGGAACGAACTGAACTCGCCGCTGCGCCGCAACGTGACGATCGAGGATGTCGGCGGCGCCGGCCTGTATCTGCTGTCGGACCTGGCATCTGGCGTGACCGGCGAAATCCACCATGTCGACGCGGGCTATAACGTCATCGGCATGAAGGCCGAAGACGCGCCCGACATCGCGCTCGACAAATAAGGCGCGTGCCGACGGTCCTGCGCGAAGCCAGTCTGCGCGTGGTGATCTATACCGAAGACCATCCGCCGCCGCATGTCCATGTGTTCGGCGACGGCGAAACCAAGATTGCGCTGATCGGGCGCGATGGGGCGCCGGAAGTGGTCAGGATCGTCGGCGCCGACCGGCGCGAGAGTCGACGCGCCTTGGAGATTGTGCGAGAAAAGCGGGACGATCTGATCGAAAGGTGGAACGCTATCCATGGGTGAGCTGACCCAGGCGCAGTTTGATGAAGCGGTGAGGCGCGGCGACCGCGATCTCGCGATCAAGCCGCGTGCGCGCGCTGCCCGTTACGATCGCTCCACCGGGCAGGTCGTGATCGATCTGGTCAGCGGCGCAACATTCTCCTTCCCGGCTACGCTGGGACAGGGGCTGGAAAAAGCGACGGCTGAACAGTTGGAGGCCGTCGAAATCGCAGGTGCAGGCTTCGGGCTGCATTGGGAAGAACTGGATGCCGACCTGACGGTGGAAGGGCTGCTTGCCGGCCGCTTCGGCAGCGCACGCTATATGGCGCAGCGCTTCGGCTCTAATTGGGATAGCGAAGCAGCAGAATGAGTTTCAACAGTTTCGGTCGCGTGTTCCGGTTCAGCACCTGGGGCGAAAGCCATGGCCCGGCGATCGGCGCCATGGTCGACGGTTGCCCTCCGGGGCTGGAGTTGAGCGAGGCGGACATCCAACCATGGCTCGACCTGCGCAAGCCGGGCACGTCCAAATTCACCACCCAGCGCCGCGAAGCGGACGAGGTGCGCATCCTGTCGGGCGTGTTCGAAGGCCGGACCACCGGTACGCCGATCAGCCTGATGATCGAAAATACCGACCAGCGGTCGAAGGATTATTCGGACGTCGCCAAGGCCTATCGCCCCGGCCATGCCGACTATGCCTATGACGCGAAATATGGCTTCCGTGACTATCGCGGCGGCGGGCGTTCCTCCGCGCGCGAAACCGCCAGCCGCGTGGCGGCGGGCGCGGTCGCGCGGCTGGTGATCCCGGAAGTCGATATCTTCGCCTATGTCAGCGAGATTGGCGGCGACGCCATCGACCTTGCCAATTTCGATCCGTCGCAGATCGGCCAGAATCCCTTCTTCTGCCCCGACGCGGAAGCGGCGAAGCGCTGGGAAGCGCTGGTAAACGATGCGCGCAAGGATGGATCGTCTCTGGGCGCGGTGGTCGAATGCGTCGCGTCGGGCGTGCCGGCGGGCTGGGGCGCACCGCTTTATGCCAAGCTCGACAGCGAACTGGCGAGCGCGATGATGAGCATCAATGCGGTCAAGGGCGTGGAAATCGGCGACGGCTTCGCGGCCGCTCGTCTGCGCGGCGAACAGAATGCCGACCCGATGCGTCCCGGCAATGACGGCCCTGTCTTCCTCGCCAATCATGCGGGCGGTATTGCGGGCGGCATCTCCACCGGCCAGCCGATGAAGGTCCGTATCGCCTTCAAGCCGACCAGCTCGATCCTGATTCCCGTGGAGACGGTGACGCGCGAAGGGGAGGCGTCGGACATCATCACCAAGGGCCGTCACGACCCCTGCGTCGGCATTCGCGGCGTCCCGGTGGTCGAGGCGATGATGGCGCTGGTGCTGGCCGACCAGAAGCTGCTTCACCGCGCCCAGTGCGGCGAGCGGCCCGCCGACGACTGACGCGCTGAACCGCTCCGTCTCCACGCCCAACGGCCATTATTCGCGAGACGACTCGCTCCTGTTACGATAGGATGACATCCATCGCCCGCGGGAGGGCGAGCGGCAGAGCGTAAGCCTGGGGAGCGTCACCACGCGTCGAAGCGTTTTTCCTGAAAAACGCCAAGATTAAAAAGCGCGGATTGACGGTCAAAACGTCCCCTGAACGCCGCGACACGGGCCAGCCATGCAACCATGGCTGGCCCATTTCGTTTCACCTCCGTCAGGGACGCGACCGCGCGACCGAACAGGGGGCCAACGACCTATGCATTTCATTACCGCGCTGCTCGGCATCTATCGCGCGGAAATCGGCCTCCTCATCCTCGCCTGCATGTTCGTCGCCTTCGTGCGCGAACGCTATTCGCCGACCGTCATCGCCGTGGTGGGCGCCTGCGCCTATGGCGTTCTGGGCCTGCTCGATGAAAAGGCGATGTTCTCGGTCTTCTCCAACAGCGCGCCGCTGACCGTGGGCGCCATGTTCGTCCTGTCGGGCGCGCTCGTTCGCACGGGCGTGATCGGCCGGGTCGCGGACCTCATCATGACGCGGGCGCAGCGGCGACCGCGCCTCGCCCTGGCCGAAGTCACGCTTGGCACGCTGGCGCTCTCGGCCTTCCTCAACAACACGCCGGTCGTCGTGCTGCTGATCCCGATCATGTTCAAACTGGCGCAGGCGACCGGCTATCCGGTCAAGAAGCTGCTTATCCCCATGAATGTCGTGGCGGTGCTGGGTGGTTGCCTGACGCTGGTCGGCACCTCCACCAACCTTGTTGTCGCGGGGATCGCCGCCGATCAGGGCATGGCGCCGTTCGGCATTTTCGACATCACCCCCTATGGCGCGGCGGGCGCGGCAGCCGGCATCGTTGCGCTGCTTTGTTTCTCCTTCCTGCTGCCCAGCGACCCGCCCTCCGTAGCTGGAGAGGAAGGGAGCACGGTGCAGGACTATCTCACCGAACTCATCGTGCCGCAGGACAGCGAAGCGATCGGGCGGGAGATCGGCAGCTCCGGCCTGTTCGGCCGCTCGGTCCAGTTGCTGGGGCTGAAGCGGGGCGGCGACATCCGGCGTCGGGATCTGGCGCAGGAGGAACTGCATTCGGGCGACCGCCTGATCGTGCGGGCGGATGGCGCGGCGATCATGACGCTGCGCGAATCAGGCCGGTTCGAGATCGGGGTCGCCGCTGATTCGCGCACCAGCGCGCAGGACGGCACGGTGGTCGAGGCGATGATCGCGCCGAGCCATCCGTCCATCGGCGAGCGGCTGATCGACATACCCTTTCTCCATGCGCTGCGCGTGCGCATCATCGGCATCCATCGCGCCCGCCACATGCCGGGGCCGGAACTGGCCGAAACCCGGATACGCGGCGCGGACCGGCTGCTCGTCGCGGGCGGCGACGACGCGATGCGCGCGCTCAAGGACAATCCCCACCTGATCGGCGTCGACGTCAGCCGCACCCGCGCCTTCCGCCCGCGCAAGGCGTGGATCGCCATCGCCGCCATGGCGGGCGCGGTGCTGCTCTCCGCGTTCGACGTGGTCGGCATCGGCCTTGCCGCCGTGATCGCTGTGGGTCTCATCCTCGTCACCCGCTGCATCGACCCGGAAGAAGCCTGGGGCGCGATCGACGGCGACACGCTGATTCTGATCTTCGCCATGCTGGCGGTGGGGCTGGCGCTGGAGCAGGCGGGCAGCGTCGCGCTGATGGTGGGCTGGATCACCCCGATGATGGAGGTCGCGCCCGAATGGACCTTGGTCTTCATCATCTATTTCGCCTCGCTGCTGCTATCCGAACTGCTCAGCAACAATGCGGTGGCGGCGCTGCTGACGCCCATCACCATCGCGCTGGCGCACCAGTTGGGCGTCGATGCCCGCCCGCTGGTGATCGCGCTGATGATCGGCGCATCAGCCTGTTTCGCGACGCCGATCGGCTATCAGACCAACGCGCTGGTCTATGCGGCGGGCGATTATCGCTTCGCCGATTTCGTCCGCATCGGCGTGCCGATCAACATCGTCGTCGGGCTGGCGGTATGCAGTGCTATCGTAATGCTGGGGTAGACGGCCAATCCGGCAAGGTCGGCCCTGTTCGTCCCGTTACACGCCCGGCATCAGGGGCGAAACGACAAGGACAGTGTCATGACCAACTCGATGCTCAGTTTGGCCTTCACCCAGGTCGACGCCTTCGCCGACGCGCCCTTCATCGGCAATCCCGCCGCCGTGATGCCGCTCGACGCCTGGCTCGACGACGCCACGCTCCAGGCCATTGCGGAGGAAAACAACCTCTCCGAAACCGCCTTCACCGTGCCGACGCCAGACGATCCGGAGGCGGACTATGCACTGCGCTGGTTCACCCCCGCCGTGGAGGTGAAGCTGTGCGGCCATGCCACGCTGGCGAGCGGCCATGTGCTGATGGAGCGGGATCAGGTCCGGTTCCGCACGCGCCATGCCGGTATCCTGACGGTATCGCGCGAGGACGACGGCTATGCCCTGTCACTCCCCGCATGGGACATGGCGCCCAAGGCGCTGCCCGAACTGGCGGCCGGGCTGGGCGGGCAGCCGCTCGAATCGCACTGGCGCGACGGCGGCTACAGCCTGTTCCTGTTCCCGGACGAAGCGGCCGTGCGGGCGCTGACGCCCGATTTCGCGGCGCTCAAGGCGCTGGGCGACATCATGCTGATCGCGACCGCGCCGGGCGAGGACAACGACATCGTCAGCCGCGTTTTCGTGCCCGGCGGCGGTGTGGATGAAGACCCCGTCACCGGTTCGGCCCATTGCCTGCTCACCCCCTTCTGGGCGGAGCGGCTGGGGAAGACGCAGATCAGCGCCTTTCAGGCCTCGGTCCGTGGCGGCCGGCTGGGCTGCGCGCTCGCGGACGATCGCGTCATCCTGACCGGCGCCTGCCGCACCATGATCGAGGGACGCTTCTTCCTCTAACCCGGAAACAGCCCCATCAGCTTCGCCAGCGCCCCGCGCACCGCGCGGCGCTGGTCCTTGTCGGGCGACATGCCGATCCGCACCACCGTCAGCCGCTGCGACGGGGAAATGAGGATATATTGCCCATTATGCCCGACGCAGCCGAACAGGCTCTCGGGCGCCTGCCCCGGCATCAGCGCGCTTTCGCTGCTGTCGCGGTTCAGCCAGATGTGCAGCCCATAGGCCGGGTTGCGGCGCGATGGCGTGGTCATCAGGTCGATCCACTTTTCCGGCAATATCTGGTGCCCACTGGGCGACCGTCCCCGGCGGCGCAGCAGGTCGCCGAACCGGCCATAGTCGCGCACGGTCATGTGCACGATGCTGCCGCCGATCATCGTGCCGTTGGCGTCATATTCCGGCGTCAGGCTGGGCAGCTTGCCCGGCGCCTTCAGCCGTCCGTCGATGAACATCTGCATCGCCCGCCGCCGCACGTCGGGATGCGGGCTGCTGGTCAGCATCCGCGTCATCAGGTCGGACAGGATCATGCTGCTGCCGGTCGAATAGGCGAATTCCTCGCCCGGCGCATGGGCCAGCGGCTTGGCCTCGGCATAAGCCGCCATGTCCTGCGCGCCGTCGGCGAACAGCATCCGCACCGTATCGCCATCGGGCAGGGGATCGCCGTCCTCGACATGGTCGAGGCCCGAACTCATCGTCAGCAACTGGCGCAGCGTGATGCGCCCGCGCGGGTCGCCCGGCTGGCTCCACGCCTGCACCGGCACCGGCGCGTCCAGCGCCAGCCGCCCGTCGGCCACCATCAGCCCCACCAGCACCGCCGTCACGCTCTTGGCGATCGACCAGGACAGCAGCTTCGTGTCCGGGCCGAAGCCGGGCGCATAGCGTTCCGCGATCACCTTGCCGTCGCGCATCACCACCAGCGCGCGGGTCTGGCCCATGCCGTCATCGTCGAACAGCGGATCGATCGCCCCGCGCAGCGCGCTTTCGCCCACCACCGCGTCGGACGCGACGCTGTAGACGGGTTCCGGCCCCTGCTGCGCCGCGCGCCCGGCCAGCGTCGCCGCCACGACGAGCGCGGCGATGCCGGCGCCCATCCCAAGGCGCTTTACGATTCGGCTGTCGATCTGCATAAGCCGGCGCCCTTACATGGAGGCGTGGAAAAGAGCCATGGCGGTTCGGCGGAAATGGTGGATAACGGCGTTGCTGGTCCTTGCGGCGCTGCTGGGCGTGCTGGCGTGGCACTCGACCGGCCTCAGCGCGCAGGCGCGGGCGGGCGCGGCCTATGGCGCGCGAATCGGCTGTTCCTGCCGCTATGTCGAAGGACGCTCCATGGGCAGCTGCCAGCAGGACAAGGAACCCGGCATGGCGATGGTCCGCCTGACCGACCTGCCCGAGGAGAAGGCCGTCAAGGCCAGCGTCCCCCTCCTCGCCAGCCGCACCGCGCACTTCAGGCCAGGCTGGGGCTGCCTGCTCGATCCGGTAGGATGAGGGGCGGGATACTCGTTGGTGTTGACGCTTGAGGGCGGAGAATGGACTTCCCCACCCGTTCGGGCTGAACCTGTCGAAGTCCTGTTCTTTTCTTCGAGCCTCACTTCGGAATAAGCATGCCCTTCGACAGGCTCAGGGCGAACGGAGGCTTGGGTCTGGAAGCGACCATTTTTAGCCAGTAAATCGATCAGCTTTATAGCCGCAAAGTCGCCGAACCCATTGCCTGTAAAATACGAAAACGAACGTGGTTATCGGGATGGCACCGAAGATGGATAGTGGTGCGAGAATTTGTATGAAAAGGCTTGGAGGCGGGCATCCGGCAGGTTCCAGCGAACAAGCTGGCTCTACCGGTGCCGGGAATATGCCGAGAACGAGTAAAAAATAGAGCATCCAGAAGACCAGCGCTATCCCGGCAAAAGCCAGATAACAACAATAGCGGAATACGGTCTGCATACCGCCATCATTGGAGCCAATCTGATTGGCGTCAATGTCTATCATGCCGGGACGCCTTCCCGAAACCCGACAGTCTGCAAACCACCCCATTTCGTCATTCCCGCGAAGGCGGGAACCCATCTCCTGACCTTGCGTCCAGCACTAGGCTGGGGAGATGGATCCCCGCCTCCGCGGGGATGACGGTATAAAACAGACTGCTTGCTTCCCAGCCAAATCCACCCTCTCGCCGCCCCCCAAACCACATCCATCCCCTCATGACACTGGCCCCGCCGCCTTCCAGTCGCTAAGGCCGCCCGATGGCGCGCGACATCCCCACGCTTCTCCACGATATCTTCGGCTTCACCAGCTTCCGCGGGGTGCAGCAGCAGGTGGTGGGCCGCGTCATGGCGGGCCGGCCGACGCTCGCCATCATGCCGACCGGCGCGGGCAAGTCGCTTTGTTACCAATTGCCCTCTGCCGCGCTCGACGGCTGCTGCGTGGTGGTATCGCCGCTGATCGCGCTGATGCACGACCAGTTGCGCGCCGCCAACGCCGTGGGCCTGCGCGCCGCCAGCCTGACCAGCGTGGACGCCGACTGGCGCGAGACGCAGGATCGCCTGCGCAACGGCGACCTCGACCTCCTCTATGTCGCGCCCGAACGCGCCAGTCAGGAAAATTTCCTCAATCTTCTGCGCAGCACGAAGGTCGCGCTCTTCGCCATCGACGAAGCCCATTGCGTCTCCGAATGGGGCCATGACTTCCGTCCCGACTATCGGCTTCTGCGCCCGCTGCTGGACGAATTTCCCGACGTTCCGCGCTTGGCCCTCACCGCCACCGCCGACGCGCACACGCGCAAGGACATCCTCGTCCAGCTCGGCATTCCCGACGATGGCCTGATCATCTCGGGCTTCGACCGGCCCAATATCCGCTATGCCGTCCATCCGCGCGACGGCCTGTCGCGCCAGCTGGCCGATCTGCTGGCGACCGAGAAGGGGCCGGGCGTCGTCTATGCCCAGACCCGCGCCGCGACCGAGAAGCTGGCCGAGACGCTGGGCCGGTCGGGCCGCCCGGTGCGTGCCTATCATGCCGGCATGGACCCGCAGCAGCGCGCCGCCAACCAGGCCGCCTTCATCGCCAGCGAGGATATGGTGATGGTCGCCACCGTCGCCTTCGGCATGGGCATCGACAAGCCCGACGTGCGCTTCGTCGCCCATGCGGGCCTGCCCAAGTCGATCGAGGGCTATTATCAGGAATCGGGCCGCGCCGGTCGCGACGGCGAACCGGCTGTCGCCCATCTCTTCTGGGGCGCGGAGGATTTCGCCCGCGCGCGGATGCGCATCGCCGAACTGGAGCAGAGCCGCCAGCAGGGCGAGCGCGCGCGCATATCGGCGCTGGGCGCGCTGGTGGAAACGGCGACCTGCCGCCGCGCCATCCTGCTCCGCCATTTCGGTGAAGACCCGCCGGCGACCTGCGGCAATTGCGACAATTGCCTGACCCCGCCGGCCAGCGTCGATGCGACCGAAACCGCGCGCAAATATCTGTCCGCCGTCTACCGCACCGGCCAGAGTTTCGGCGCCGGGCATATCGAGCAGGTGCTGAGCGGCGCTACCACCGACAAGATCCGCGAGCGCGGTCATGACAGGATCTCCGTCTATGGCATCGTCGACGGCGACGAGACGACCCTGCTGCGCCCCGTATCGCGTGCGCTGCTGGTGCGCGACGCGCTGGAAACGACCGAGCATGGCGGGCTGATGCTTGGCCCCAATGCGCGACCAATCCTGCGCGGGGAGGAGGAGGTCCGCATCCTCATGCCCCCCAAGCGCACGCGGACCAAGCGCAGCGCCCGCAATGGCGCGGATGCCAACCCGGTCGGCGATCCGCTGTTCGACGCGCTACGCGCCTGCCGCCGCGAACTGGCGCAGGAGGCCGGCGTGCCGCCCTATGTCATCTTCCATGATTCGACGCTGCGCGAAATGGCCGAGCAGCGCCCGTCCAGCATCCGCGAGATGAGCCATATCAGCGGCATCGGCCAGAAGAAGCTGGATGCTTATGGGGATGCTTTCCTGGACGCGATCCGGCCCTTTCTCTGACCGCGCGCCACCTTCCTGTCCTATCGCGGCCGACCCTGCTATGGTGGTGGGACAGCGGCAGGGGCTTGAAATTATATTTTTCGAATAGGAAATATAATGTCGAAATCTACGGGAAATGTGCGAAGTTAAGCGCGGCAAATCCTATTTCCGCTGGGTGATGCACGGCCAAATGGCTTGAAACCCCGGCCCGCCCGGCGCATGGCTCCGGCAAAAGGAGAAGCCCATGTTCCGCAAGCTCACCGACCGCATCCTCGTCTCCCCGCAGATTAGTCTCGATCAGGTGGCGGAGGCCAAGGCGCAGGGCGTGACCGTCATCGTCAACAATCGTCCTGATGACGAGGAACCGGGCCAGCTCAACGGCGCGGCGGTCGAGGCGGCGGCAAAAGAAGCGGGCATCGCCTATGTGGCCGTGCCGGTCGCCCATGGCGGCTTCGCGCCCTGGCAGCTCGACGGCATGGCCGGTGCGCTGGAGCAGGCAGGAGAGGGCAAGGTCTTGGCCTATTGCCGGTCGGGCACGCGCAGCACCCTGCTCTGGGCGCTGACCCGCGCGCGCGCCGGCGACAATGGAGATGTCCTCTCCGCGCAGGCCGCCGCCGCCGGCTACGACATCAGCCCGGTCCGCCAGATCATGGACGCTTTGACGCCCCAGTAAAGGGGCTTAGCGTCTGTTTGGAAATGCGCGGAAGAGCGCATTTCGGAACCGCACCAGCCCGCTCCCCCACCCGGCCACCCAACGGCAGTATCATATGGGTGGCCGGGTGGGGGTTTAGACGAGTCACGCGCCTCGTCTGAAGGCTGGTGCCGTCATGCGCCGGAAGGCGCATCTCCAGGAAAACTCTCAAGCCCAGAACTGCGCCAGCTGCCGCACGGATTGCGCGGCGGCTTCGTGGTCGGGCTGTTCATTGGCGTCGCCATAGCCATACCACTCGTCCTGCCCGACCTCCTGCACGACGATGCCGTCGCGCCGGGCAAGCATGGACAGCGACCCGTAATAGACGCCGTATGTCGCCCCGGCCTGCGGGATCAGCCAGGCGATCTGGCCGCGCACCGGCACGATGCTCTCGTCCCGCCACAGCGCGCGCGCGCCATAGCCGGTGCAGTTGATGATCGCCTTCTGCTTCAACCGGCTGACGTCGCCCGGCGCGTGAAATTCCATCGGCACGATCCGGCCGCCCGCGATCAGGAAATCATTGGTCAGCTGGTGCGCCAGATCGGCGACGTTGAAGGTCAGCGAACTGTTGCGCCGCACGAAGGTAGGGCGGAACGGATGCATGCCCGGCGCCAGTTCCACCGACCGTGGCATGATGTCGCGCAGCCGGCTTTCGAGATGCAGGAAATCGTCGGCCCGCTCCGTCTCCGGCATTGTCGTCATCGGGCGCTGGCCGAAAGGCGTGTCGGACAGCATATAGCGATCGGTCCATTCCACCGGATCGCCCGGCAGGCCCAGATAGCTCTGATAGGTGGCGAAGGAACTGCGCGCCATCGCCTCCCACCGGTCGGCAAAGCCCGGATCGACCGCCTTCTCCATCGCGACGCGGCTGTCGGGCGACCAGGTGCCGGTCGCACGGGCGGAGCGGACATGCGGAAACTGTTCCTTCGCGTAGATGGTGACATTGGCCCCGGCACGCTGCGCGGTCAGCGCGGCGGTGATGCCCAGCGCGCCCGCGCCGATCACCGCCACGTTGCGCACACCGTCGGCCAGCGCCATGCCCACCGCGACCTCGGCCGATCCCCAGCTCAGCGACCAGCCGCTGCCGCCATGGCCATAATTGTGGACGACCCGCTTGCGCCTGACCTCCTCCACCTCGATCCGCGGACCGGCAGCGCGGAAGGGACGCAGGCAGACGGTGGTGCGAAAGATGCGGTCCGGCGTCGCCCGGATCGGCTCTACCCCGGCGAAGGGATCGAAGGGCACGGCCCCCCGTGCCATCGTCGCGAGAGACAGGGCGCCCGCCCCGCTCGCCATGGTTCCCAGAAACGCCCGCCGGTCCATTGCCTGCTCCCCCTGTGCCTTGCCCCGTTAACGAAGCAGGCCCGTCTATCCACAAACATGCTTGGAGCCTTCTTGTTACACAAGCCTTGCCATTCAGGGGCTTGCCCCGCGTTGGTGAATGACGGATGAGAAGCGCCATGCCTGCGCTGCGCCCCGAACGGTCGATCGTCATCCTGCTATTGGCCCTGCTCGTCGTAGTGACGGCGGTCGGCGGAACCTTCTGGCTCTATCGCGGCCATCAGGAACGAATTTCCTGGGTCAATCATACGTTGCGGGTGGAAAACCGCCTGTCGACGCTCCTCTCCCGCGTCCAGGCGGCGGAAAGCAGCCAGCGCGGCTATATGCTGACGCGCCAGTCCGATTTCCTCGATCCCTATGAAGATTTCCGCACGAACTGGCACGCGGAATGGGGCGCGCTCCGCGCGGAGGTGGGTGACAATCCCGATCAGGTGCGTGCGGTCGAAGCGCTCAGGCCGATGATCGAGGAGCGGCTGGGCCGATTGCAGGCCGGCATAGACGTCCGGCGCACGGGCGGGCAGATCGAATCCGAAGCCTTCACCCCCGGACTGGTGATGATGGCGCGCATCCGGTCCCATATCACCCATATGAAAATGCGCGAGGAGCAGCTGCTGCGCGTCCGCAGTATCGAAGCCGGGCAGCTGAGCACACTCGTGACGGCGGGGCTGGCACTCAGCGCCGCGCTGGTCATCATCCTGGGCCTGATGGCGCTGCGCACTGCGCAGCGGCGCGTCACCGAGGCGGTGGAAAGCCGCGAGGCGCTGAGCGACGCCAATGCGCGCCTGCTTGCCGAGGCGCAGGAGCGCGAGACTGCTCAGGCGCAATTGCGCCAGGTGCAGAAGATGGAATCGATCGGCCAGCTGACCGGCGGCATCGCCCATGACTTCAACAACATGCTGGCGATCGTCATCGGCTCGCTCGACATGGCGCGGCGGCGACTGGGCGAAGGTGGCGATCCGCGCGTCATCAAGGGCATCGACAACGCGACCGAAGGCGCCCAACGTGCGGCGCAACTGACCTCGCGCCTGCTCGCTTTTTCCCGCCAGCAGCCGCTCGACCCCCAACCCACCGACGTCAACAAGCTGGTCGGCGGCATGTCCGAAATGCTGCGCCGGACGATCGGAGAGGATATGCGGGTGGAATCGGTGTTGGCCGGCGGCCTGTGGCGGGCGAGCATCGACGCGAACCAGCTGGAAAACGCGATCCTGAACCTGTGCGTCAACGCCCGCGACGCTATGCCGGGCGGTGGGCGGCTGACGATCGAGACGGGCAATGCGCATCTGGACGATGCCTATGCCGTGAGCCATGCGGAAGTGACGCCGGGCCAATATGTCATGGTGTCGGTCGCCGACAGCGGCACCGGCATGCCCGCCGACGTGGCGGAGCGCGCCTTCGATCCCTTCTTCACTACCAAGGGCGTGGGCAAGGGCACGGGGCTTGGTCTCAGCCAGGTGTTCGGCTTCGTCAAACAGTCGCGCGGCCATGTGAAAATCTATTCCGAGCCGGGCGAGGGGACGATCGTGAAGATCTACCTGCCGCGCCATTATGGCGAGGAAAATGCCGTCGGCTATGCCATGCCCACCGCCGACAGCCTGCCGCGCGCGCAGGGCGAGGAAATCATCCTGCTGGTCGAGGATGAGGAGCGGGTCCGCCACATGTCGGTCGATTCCCTGCGGGAGCTTGGCTACACCGTGGTGCAGGCCACGGATGGCGAGCAGGCGCTGGAAATGCTGACCATCCAGCCGCGTATCGACATGCTGTTCACCGACATCGTCATGCCCGGCATCAACGGCCGGGTGCTGGCCGATCGCGCGCGGGAAACGCGGCCGGGACTGAAAATACTCTACACCACCGGCTATACCCGCAACGCGATCGTCCATAACGGGATGCTCGATCCGGGCGTCGCCTTCATTGCCAAGCCCTTCACCCTCGACCAGCTGGCGACCAAGGTGCGGCAGGTGCTGGATCAGGATGATCAAGGCAGCTGACGGCTAGATTCCGTCACCCCAGCGAAAGCTGGGATCTCAGGCCAAGTCGCGCAACTTCGCCGGAGACCCCAGCCTGCGCTGAGGTGACGGCCAAGAAGAACAGCCGTCAGTGCGCTCTCCACCTATTCCCCTCACACCTGCCTCTTGGGGCAGGTCTTGATGGAGGTTGTGGACAGCCCGGTATCCTGAACATATCAGGAACATATGGCGCAGCTAACCATCCGACAAAAGCTCGAAATTCTCGCTGATGCGGCCAAATATGATGCGTCCTGCGCCTCGTCCGGCACAGTCAAGCGCGACAGCCGCGGCGGCAAGGGGATCGGATCGACCGAGGGCATGGGCATCTGCCACGCTTATGCGCCCGACGGCCGCTGCATTTCCCTGCTCAAGATATTGCTGACCAACAGCTGCATCTTCGACTGCCATTATTGCATCAACCGGCGGTCGAGCGACGTGCGCCGCGCTCGCTTTACGGCGAAGGAAGTGGTCGACCTCACCCTCAGTTTCTACCGCCGCAACTATATCGAGGGGCTGTTCCTCTCCTCCGGCATCATCCGTTCGTCCGACTATACGATGGAGCAGATGGTCGAGGTCGCACGATCGCTGCGCGAGGATCATGATTTTCGCGGCTATATCCACCTCAAGACCATTCCCGACGCCGACCCGGACCTGCTGCATCAGGCGGGCCTCCATGCCGATCGCCTGTCGATCAATGTCGAGCTGCCGACCGAAGGCGGGCTGCGCCGGCTCGCACCGGAAAAGGATGGCAAGCGGATCGAGGGCGCGATGGGCCGGTTGCGGACGGAGATGGAGGATCATGGCGACGCCTGGCGCAAATATCGCCACGCTCCCCGCTTCGCGCCCGCCGGCCAGTCGACCCAGATGATCGTCGGCGCCGATGCGGCGGACGACCGGGCGATCATCACGCGGGCGAGCAGCCTCTACGACCGCCACCGGCTGCGCCGCGTCTATTACAGCGCCTTCTCCCCAATTCCTTCGCCCAGCGCCGTGCTGCCGCTCAAGCGCCCGCCTTTGCTGCGCGAACATCGTCTCTACCAGTCCGACTGGATGATGCGCTTCTATGGCTATGATGCGCAGGAGATCGCCGCCGCGACCGATGCCGATACGGGCTGCCTGCCGCTCGATATCGATCCCAAGCTGGCCTGGGCGCTTAACCATCGCGCCGCCTTCCCGGTGGACGTCAACCGCGCCCCGCGCGAGGCGCTGCTGCGCGTGCCGGGCCTAGGCGTGAAGGCGGTCGACCGTATCCTGATGAGCCGCCGCCACCGTCGGCTGCGGCTGGAAGATGTCGCGCGCCTCACCACCTCCATCGTCAAGCTGCGCCCATTTCTGGTGACGGAGGATTGGCGCCCTACGGCGTTGATCGACCGGGTCGACCTACGCACCCGCGTCGCGCCGCCCGTCCGCCAGCTCGAACTCTTCGCTTAATCCGTAATTTCCTGTTGATTGCGCGAGTCGTTCGTGAAATTCTTGGGGCGGATCAGATAAGGAGTATGGGGTCTTGGCATCGGCAATGGGCAGTCGGGAGCAGAAGCGCACCGGCTATGCCAAGCGGATCAGCACGCATCTTGCCGCCGCGCTCGTCACCTTCTGCGTGCTCCAGATTCTCATCGTCGCCAAGATGGGCGGATCGCTCGCCCTGCACCTTGGCATCATCGTCGCGATCGGCGGCTTCGCCGTGGCCGCGCGCGGGCTGGAGCGGCGCTGGCACCTGCTCGAACAGGGTGGCCTGTCGGAAAGCGGGCTGGCTCTGCGCTTCCGGCGCGACCTGCTACAACTCTGGGGCGCCAGTCTCGTCGGCGCGCTGCTCTGGATTCCCGTCGCGATCATCTATCGCTTCTTCTTCGGCTGATCCTTCTTCGGTCGATCGCCCGGAGCCAATCGCCGCGCCTGTCGTTGTCCTTGCTCGAACGAGGAGGACCGACCATGGCCAATGCCAGCATTTTCGATCGCCTGAAGCAGGATCACGACGCCCACCGCCAGCTTTTTGCCAAGATGGCGGATGCGGAACGGGAAAAGAACGAGGAGCGGCTGGAAAAGCTGTTCGAACAGTTCAAGGTGGAGGTGACGGCCCACGCCGCCGCCGAAGAGGAATCGCTCTACGCCACCATGCTTTCCCGCCCCGACCTGCGCGAAGAGGCGCAGCACAGCGTGTCCGAGCACAAGGAGATCGACGATTATCTGGAGGAATTGGCCGACCTCAAATTCAATGGCGAGGCCTGGCGCAAGAAGTTCGCCGAAATGAAGAAGCGCTACCTCCATCATATCGAGGAGGAGGAAGAGGAGATGTTCCCCACCGCCGCCAAGGATCTGACGGCGGAAGAAGAGGAGAAGCTCGGCAAGCTGTTTGCCAAGCGCAAGCCCGCCGAACTGGAGCGCGCGCAAGCCGAAGACTGATGTCATGCACCGCGTCGTATTGATCGCTCCCGACGATTTCGAGGGGTGGCGCGATGCGGCGCGGGGGCTGGCGATGGCGCGGGTCGATCCGGCCGATATCGTCTGGCAAATCGGTGATTCGCCAGGCGATCTGTTCGGCGATGCCGGCCTGCCACCGCCACGATCGAGCGGCGGCTTTTCCGTGTCGCGCGCCTTCATCGACCTCGCGCAAAGCGCCCTCTTCCATCGCGATCCCGAACGCTTCGCGCTGCTCTATGCGTTGCTCTGCCGGCTGCGCGACCGGCCCGGCCTGATGGAAGACAAGGCCGATCCGCTGCTGCGCCGCGTCGATGCGCTGGCCAAGGCGGTGCGGCGCGATATCCACAAGATGCGCGCCTTCGTCCGTTTCCGCGAAGTCGGAGAGGGCGACGCATTGCGCTTCGTCGCCTGGTTCGAGCCGGAACATCATATCGTTCGCGCCAATGCGGGCTTCTTCGTCCGCCGCTTCGCCGCGATGCGCTGGTCGATCCTGACGCCGGAACTCAGCATCCATTGGGACGGCGAAGCGTTGAGCGAGGGACCGGGCGCCACCCGTCAGGATGCGCCGGACGGCGACCCGGTCGAGGCGCTGTGGAAGAGCTATTATGCCGCGATCTTCAACCCCGCTCGGCTCAAGACCGGCGCGATGCTGTCGGAAATGCCGAAAAAATATTGGCGCAACCTGCCCGAAGCCGCGCTCATCCCGGACCTCGTCGCCGGCGCGCAGCGGCGGGAGGCGGCCATGATCGCGACCGCGCCCAAGGCGCCCCCGGCCGGCCCCACCAACAGCGCCGCCGCCTGGGGCGCGCTGCGCACCGAAGCGATGCGCTGCACCCGCTGCCCGCTCCACCAAGGTGCGACCCAGACCGTTTTTGGCGAAGGCCCGCTCAACGCGCCGCTCTTCTTCATCGGCGAACAGCCCGGCGACCAGGAGGATCTGGCAGGCCGCCCCTTCGTCGGTCCCGCCGGACAGCTGTTCGATGCGGCGCTGGCCGAGGCGGGCGTCGATCGCACCCGCGCCTATGTCACCAACGCGGTCAAGCATTTCAAATATGAGCTGCGCGGCAAGCGCCGCATCCACCAGACCCCCGACGCGGGCGAGGTGCAGGCCTGCCGCTGGTGGCTGACGCAGGAACTGGACATTCTCCGCCCCCGCCTGGTCGTCGCGCTGGGCGCCACGGCGGCGCGGGCGATGTTGGGCAAGGCGGTGACGATCAGCCGCACCCGCGGGCAGCCGATCGCGCTGGACTCAGGCGCTGAAGGCTGGGTCACGGTGCACCCCAGCTATTTGCTGCGCCTGCCCGATGCAGCGAAGGCCGCCGAGGAGCGTGCGCGCTTCGTGGACGAACTGCGGATGATCGGCGAACGGGCAAAGGCGCTGGTTTAGGCCGCGCCGTCAGTTGCCAAGCCGATGAAATGGCGAATTTGGGTAGATGGGAGACATAAGCCCCTCCCTTTTAGGGAGGGGTGGGTGCGAGCGAAGCGAGCCTCTGCCCTATCGACGGTAGAGCGCCGCTAACGCGGCGTACCCACCCCCCGCCCCTCCCTGGAAGGGTGAAAGAACGCCCGCTTCTGGTCGCTACCGGACCAGAAAAATCCCCCGCAACCTAACCCGCGCTCAATCCATGCTTCTTCATGCAGTGGCGCAGCTGGTCGTAGGTCAGTCCCAGCCCCTTGGCCGTTGCGCGCTGGTTGTAACGAAAGCGGTCCAGCGCCGCCTTTATGATCGCCGCCTCATGCGCGTCAACGGCGGTGCGCAGGTCGTTGATTTCCTCGAAAGCCGTGGCCGGCGTCGCAGGCGCGGGCGGTGCGCTCCCAGCGCAGGGTTCCGCCGCCGCCTTCGGCATCAAGGGCCGCGGCTTCCACGGCGAGGCGAAGGGATCGAAGGTCAGGCGGCTGATCGGCCGCGTCGGCTCGTCCCAGCGATAGACAGCGCGCTCCACGACATTGCGCAATTCGCGCACATTGCCGGGCCAGCCATAGCCCTCCATCTCCGCCGCGCAAGCCGCCGCAAAGCCCGGCCATTGCGGCCAGTTCAACTCCGCCGCCATGCGCCGCCCGAAATGGTCGGCCAGCACTGCCACATCGCCCTCCCGCGCGCGCAGTGGGGGCAGGGTGATGACCTCGAAGCTCAACCGATCGAGCAGATCCGGGCGGAACCGTCCGGCATCCGCAGCGGCCGGCAGATCCTCGTTGGTCGCCGCAACGATGCGCACATCGACCTGCACCGCGCGCGACGCGCCGATCCGCGTCACTTCGCCATATTCGACGACGCGCAGCAGTCGCTCCTGCGCCGCCATCGACAGCGTGCCCAGTTCGTCGAGGAAGAGCGTGCCGCCATCGGCCTCCTCGAACCGGCCCGGCCGCGCCTTGGTCGCGCCGGTGAAGGCGCCCTGTTCATGGCCGAAGAGTTCCGCTTCGATCAGCGTCTCCGGCAAGGCGGCGCAGTTCATGACGATCAGCGGCTCGCCCCAACGCGGGGACAGGTGATGCAACCGCTCGGCGATCAGTTCCTTGCCGGTGCCGCGCTCGCCGATCACCAGCACCGGCCGATTGAGTTCGGCCGCCCGGCCCGCCTGCTCGACCGCGTCGAGAAAAGCGAAGGATTGGCCGACGAACTGCGTATTTTTCTCCATGCGCCAACTTATGGTGAAATTTCCCACCTCTTGGCAAGTGGCATGTCGATCCAGCCATGCCAAATGAACCAGAAATGAAGGAAATCCGCGCTTTCTTCAAATTGGCACGCGCCCTGCAAAGCTATGGGCAATCCGCACCGAAACGCGGAACCACATGAAGGCCAAGGTTCAGGGAGTAAGACAATGGAAAAGAACAGCAACAGCGTTCGCGAAATCGGCCAGCTGATGTCGGTCGCCATCGCCGCCGTCCTGTTTGGATCGACCATGATCCTTTCGGCGGTCGGTCCGGCCCGCGCCAGCGAAACCCCGGTCCTCGCGACGCAAGACACCCCCGCGAGCCTGCGCTATCTTGCGTAAGGATCGCAACACCCCGGCCGGGGCGGGAATGCCCCCTCTCGCCCGCCCCGGCACCTGAAAACGAGATACGACCAGGAGTGACGTTAAAATGGGTATTTTCTCCCGCACCCGCGACATCATTGCCGCCAATGTGACCGACCTGCTCGACAAGGCGGAAGATCCGGCGAAGATGATCCGTATGATCATCCTCGAAATGGAGGAAACGCTGGTCGAGGTCCGCGCGTCGGCCGCTCGCACCATCGCCGATCAGAAGGAGATGCGCCGCCATATCGCCAAGCTCAATGCTTTGCAGGACAGCTGGACGGAGAAGGCGCAGCTGGCGCTGAGCAAGGACCGCGAGGACTTGGCGAAGGCCGCCCTGGTCGAACGGCAGAAGGCCGCTGACATGGCGGAGCAACTGAACCACGAGATCGAGACGCTCGACGAGGCGCTGGCCGCGTCGGAAGCCGACATCGCCAAGCTGCAAGGCAAGCTGCGCGAAGCCCGCGCACGCCAGAACAGCCTCGTCACCCGGATGCAGAGCGCCGAGAATCGCCTGCGCGTCCGCGAAGCCTATGCTGGCGAGAAGGTCAACGAAGCCTTCGCCCGCTTCGACATGCTGGAACGCCGCGTGGATATCGCCGAAGGGCGTGCCGACGCCGTGACGCTGGGCGGCCAGCCCAAGACGCTGGAGGAAGAGATTGCCGAGCTGAAGTCGGCCGACAAGGTCGATGCCGATCTCGCCGCGCTCAAGGCCAGCATGAACGCTGGCAAGATTGGGGGAGCCTGATCCCATGGAAGACGTGTTTGTCCCCATTGCCGTGGTCGGCATGCTGTTCATCGGCATGCCCTGGCTGATCTTCCACTATGTCACCAAGTGGAAGCAGGCGCCCAAGATCACCGACGAGGATGAGAAGCTGCTGGACGAACTCCACCTTCTTGCCCGCCGTATGGAAGAACGGCTCCAGACGGTCGAACGGATCGTCGCCGCCGACAACCCCGATTTCCGTCCGCAGCGTTCGGCCCAGGAGCCGGACGACTACAGCTTCGACCGGAGGAACTGACATGACCGCCCGCCGCACCAAATTCTATCTCGACAAGCAGAATGGCAAATGGATGGGCGTATGCGCCGGCATTGCCGACTATAGCGGGATCGATGTCATATGGGTCCGGGTCGGCGCGGTGCTCATCACCCTGATGGGCGCCTTCCCCTGGACGCTGATCGCCTATTTCGTCGTCGCCTATTTCGCCGAGAACAAGCCGCAGGGCCTCTATGCGGACCGCGATGACGAGAAATTCTGGCAGGGCGTGCGCAGCAATCCGGGGCGCTCGACCCGCGACGTCCGGGCCAAGTTCCGCGACATCGATCGCCGCCTGGCCGACATCGAAATCTATTATACCAGCCGCAACACCCGCCTTGCCGACGAGATCGAACGCCTGCGCTGACGGGTATTGCCGAAGGGGATAGCAAGGGAGCAGAGGATCATGAATTTCGCCGGACCCAGCTTCATCGTCGCGATCGTCGCCCTGTCGATGGGCGCCTGGGTGATCACCACCTGGATGCGCGCGAAATATGGCTATCCGCTGACGGACGACAACGGAAACACCGTTCATCGATCCGATCCTGACGCCGGTCGAAAAATCGACCTTTTATCAAACGAAAACGAAATGCTGGTTGGCCGAATCAGCCGTCTTGAAGAACGCATTGCCGTGCTGGAGAGGATCGCCACCGATCCTGCCACACGCACCGCGCGCGAAATCGACGCACTGCGCTGACCGACCGGGCAAGGGAGTAGATCATGATGTTTCCATTCGAAGCCTTCGCGCCGGTCGCGGCAGGACTGGGCATGCTCGCCATCGCCGGCTGGATCTTCACCACCTGGCTGCGCATCAAGCATGGCTATCCGCTGGAGAACAGCTGGGGCAAGGCGGTCTATCCGCAGAAGAATGAGGAAATGGTAGAGCGCATCAAGCTGCTGAGCCAGGAAAATGCCCAGCTTCGTGCCGAGATCGGGTCGATGAAGGACCGGCTCGCCGTGGTGGAGCGGATCGTCACCGACGAAAGCCACCAGCTCAATCGCGAGATCGAACGGCTGCGCAGCCCGGCCAACTGAGGTCTGGACGGCCGCGCGCCAAGAGGGAGGAAAGAGACATGAATCCGTTTGAAATGGTCGTCGCCATCGTCGCGATCACCGCCATCGCCAGCGTCGTCCGCGCCAAATATGGCGTCGTGCGTCGTCACAAGGGTGAGGACTTCATCCAGCGCGGCCCGGACCCCGAAGCGGAACGGCTGCGCGCCGAGGTCAAGGCGCTCAAGGATCGTGTGGCCGTGCTGGAACGGCTGGCCACGGACGGCTCCAGCGCGCTGGAGCGGGAATTCGAAAAACTCCGGGACCGCGACTGAAAAGCGCGCGTCCGGACAGGGAGGCATTTATGCAGGACCCCTATCTCTATATCACTCTCGCGGCGACCAGCCTCGCCGGTCTCGCCATCGTCGCGGTCGCGGCGCTGCGCGGCTGGAATGGCTGGCTCGAACTCAAGCGCGCCGAACTGGGCCGCCGTATCGAGGACAGCGCGCCGCCATCGGCCGTGGCGCGGATCGAGGTCGCCGACCTCAAGGAACGCATCCGCAAGCTGGAAGCCATCGCCGCGGGCGTGGATTTGTAGGAGGCAACCGGCAAGGCTGGTTTGGGTGGGTTGCGGACCGTCTGGTTTTAGTGAAACAAGCGGCAATATCTGACGCTGGGTGGTGAAAAATCACTTGGCAATATTCGCGCCACAGCCGACCGGTAGCGAACCGCCACTTGCAATCAATAGACATCTCTCTGTTGCTACTGATTAGTAAGCTGCCGTTCCGCAATCGGCCAATACCGGCGCTGCTATCGCTTCGCTTTGCAGAAGGCCCAGCAGCTCGTAAAGGCAGGTCTTCAGGATTTCGAATTACAATGAATTATCGCCATTCCTTTCATGCCGGCAATAGCGCCGACGTCGTGAAGCACAGCCTCCTCATCGCCTTGGTGCGGGCCTTGCAGCTCAAGCAGGGCGCGCTGACTCTGATCGACACCCATGCCGGCTGCGGCTTGTACGACCTTGGCGGCGACGCAGCGCAACGCACCGGCGAAGCCACGCAGGGCGTGCTGCGGGCCTCTGCCGACCCGAACCCCTTGCTGGACGACTACCGCGCCGCCGTGAAGGCGGTGAATGTGGGTGACGAACCGCAGCTTTACCCCGGCTCGCCGCAGATTCTGGCGCAGCTTTTGCGGCCGCAGGATTTCCTGATCCTCAACGAAAAGCACCCGGAAGACGCTTACACCCTGCGCGGCGTGATGCGGGACACCAGCGCGGCCGTGCATGAACGCGACGCCTACGAGCTGTGGCTGGCTCTGTTGCCGCCCCGCACCGCGCGCGGCGTGGTGGTGGTCGACCCGCCCTATGAGCAGACGGACGAACGCGCGCGCATCACCGCCACCCTCGCCGCCGCTCACCGCAAATGGGCACATGGCGTCACGGTGATATGGTTTCCGCTGAAAGATCGCGCCACGCATTGGCAATGGAAGCAGCAGTTACGCAAGCTCGGCATCCCGAAATTGCTACGGGTGGAGCATTGGCTATATGATAGCGAGCAACCCGGCATTTATAACGGCGCGGGCCTCTTCATCATCAATCCGCCCTACGCTTTCACGCAGACACTGCCGCCACTGTTGGAAGCTTTGCGCGCGGCGTTAGCGCCCGAAGGGCATAAGGGCGAGATTATATCCGATTGGTTGGGCGATTAATACAAACCTTCTCCCCTTCTCCCAGAAGGGGAATTGCCGCGCTTAGCCTATACGCCCGTTGGCGACGGACTCAATCATATGATCCTGTTCGCACACAATGGCGACCGAGGGTGTCGAGAAAATCCTGCGATACCATGGATGGAGTACCACTGCTGACATGCTAAGGATGTGACATGTTTCAAGCACCCGGCCGCAGCGGCACTGTCGAGATCGACGGTTTCAAATATGATTGGGAACTCCTGAGCGAGCCTCAGTTGTCCTCTTCCGATGGCTGGAAGGGAATGACTGTCTCCCTGCGTCAGAGAGACATGCAGCGCCAAGCCGTGCTGGAATTTCCGGCACCCAAGCGCCTGATGAAAGGCTTGCCGAAAGGGCGTTTGCACATCAACGATGCGATTGCTTCGCGAGGGGTGCGGGCAGCATTATCGGCAGGATGGGATCCTGCTTCGCGAGGCAAACCCACGGTATTCATGGTTGACGCCAACGGTGACTAAGGGGGCGTAAACCGCGCACTCTCACCATCGCGGATATAAATGGAGCCGGGCGGCATTGTGCCATTCGTCCCCTCATGCCCCCGGGAAGCGGGCGGTCCGCACCTGAGAGACGGAATTTCGGCGGTGCTTGTCCGCAACTGGTCGAAAACCGACCCTCCGGAACAGCCGCCGCTAAATCCTCAGACCATCTCGCCGGCGAGCAGGCGGGGCAGGGCGCCGGACTGGCCCCGCGCCTCGGCCATGAAGCGGTTCTTGAGCAGCGAGGTGCGCTGCACCGCCGCCAGACCCGCACGACGCACCAACGAGGGCAGCTTGCCCGGCACATCGAACAGGCGCACCAGCCCGTCCATCGCCACGCTGGTCATCATCGAATCGAGGCCGCGCCAGCGCTGATAGCGCGCCAGCAGCTGCGCATCGCCCGGATCGAGGCCAAGGCGCATTCCCTCAACCAACACTTCGACGAGCGCGGCAACGTCGCGGAAGCCCAGGTTCAGTCCCTGTCCCGCGATCGGGTGGATGGCATGGGCGCTGTCACCGACCAGCGCGAGCCGCGTGTCGGTGATCCGCGCGGCATGATGGAAACCGAGCGGATAGGAGGATCGCGGCCCGGCCAGCCTGATCTCGCCCAGGAAACCGCCGATCCGCTTCTGCGCCTCGGCCAGCCACGCACGCTCGGACAATTTCATCATCGCCGGGGCCTGCTCGGTCGGCACCGTCCATACCACGGCGGATCGGGTGCCCGGAAGCATCGGCAGCAGCGCGAAAGGGCCGCCGACATAGAAAATCTCATAGGCGGTGTTGGCGTGCGGCACCTCATGGTCGATCGCCGTGACCATGGCAGTGTGCTTATATTGCCAGCGGGTGGTGTTGATCCCCGCCGCCTCGCGCGTCGGGCTGTTGCGCCCTTCGGCGGCGACCAGCAGCGCGCCCTCGATCGTCGTGCCGCTCGCCAGCGTCAGCGTGACGCCGTCGGCATTGCGGTCGACATGAATGGCGCGGTCGGGCTGGAACCGGGTCAGATTCTCCGCTTCGGCTGCCGTCTGCGCCAGTGCGATGCGCAGGTCGCGATTGGGGAACATGGTTCCCATCACGCCATCATCCGCGTCCGGCACGAAGTCGAGCGCCCCCGGCTCCAGCCCGTCGCTGACCCAGATACGGTCGATCGGGCAGCCCTTGCCCTCCAGATGCGCGCCCACGCAGATGGCGGACAGCATGGCATGGCTGGTCGAGCTGATGGCGGAGACGCGCCCGTCAAAGCCTGCCGCCGTCGTATCGACCGGATCGGCCGGGTCGATCACGGCGGTCTTCACGCCATGGCGGGAAAGAGCGATGCCCAGAGTCAGGCCGACCAGCCCGCCACCCAATATCACGACGTCGAAGCGTTCCATGACGAACGGTCTAGAGGGGTTTCGCGTGAAATGAAACATTTCACGGCGTCGAAATCACGACCAAAACGCTTCACGCGCTTGGGGCGGGATTGAGAAGCGATCTGGATCTACGGCATGTGCTCCTGCTTTCGCAGGAGCACGCAGCGTTGAGATCTTACAGCATGCGCACCCACTCTGCCGGATCGGCCACGGTGCCGCGCTGGATCCCGGTCAGCTCCGCGCGCAGGCTTTCCGTCACCAGCCCGCCATCGCCATTGCCGATGGTGAAGTCGCCATTGCTGCTTTTCACCGTGCCGATCGCCGTCACGACCGCCGCTGTGCCGCAGGCGAAGGCTTCGCGCAGCTTGCCGCTGGCGGCGTCCTCGCGCCACTGGGCGAAGCTATATGGTTCCTCGCGCACGTCATGGCCCTTCGCGCGGGCGAGGGTGATGATCGAGTTGCGCGTGATGCCGGGCAGGATCGTGCCGGACAGTGGCGGGGTGACGATCGAGCCATCCTCCATCACGAAGAAGACGTTCATGCCGCCCAGTTCCTCGACCCACTTGTTTTCGGCGGCATCGAGGAACACGACTTGGTCGCAGCCATGGCCGATCGCTTCCTTCTGCGCGACCAGCGACGCGGCATAGTTGCCGCCGCACTTGGCCGCACCGGTGCCGCCGCGCGCCGCGCGGGTATAATGTTCCGACACCCACAGGGTCACGGCCTTCTTGCCACCCTTGAAATAGGCGCCGGCTGGCGAGGCGATGACGCAGAAAATATATTCGTTCGACGGACGGACGCCCAGAAAGGCTTCGCTCGCGAACAGGAAGGGGCGCAGATAGAGGCTGCCTTCACCGCCCGGAATCCAGTCGGCGTCGATCTTCACCAATTGCTCGACCGCTTCCAGGAACAGATCCTGTGGAATGGCGGGCATCGCCATGCGTTCGGCCGATTCGGCGAAGCGACGGGCATTTTCCTCCGGGCGGAACATGGCGACGCGGCCATCCTCCAGCCGATAGGCCTTCATCCCTTCGAAGATTTCCTGCGCATAATGTAGCACGGCGCAGGCGGGATCGAGCTGGAACGGCGCGCGCGCCTCCACCTTGTGGCTGTGCCAGCCCTGCCCCTCGGTGTAGCGGATCGTCACCATATGGTCGGTGAAGAGCCGGCCAAAGCCGGGATCTTCGAGCAATACAGCGCGCTTGTCCGCCGACACAGCCTGGCTGTTGCGGGTGACGGTGAAACGCGACGTCTGCTCGGCGGCCATGGTGAGTCTCCTTGTTCTGGCTCGGACGAGGCCGCCTATGTCACAGAGCGGCCAGCGAAACAATGGGTCACATATACTGACGCATTCTACAATTGGAAAATGACCGCTTGCCATGTGCTGGCCTCTTCCCGCGTGGCCGGCGTGCCTGTATCGCTGCGCCATGCATTTCTTCTCCGACAACGCCACGCCCATCAGCCCTGCCGTCATGACCGCCATCGCTGCCGCCGACCGGGCGGATCATGGCTATGACGGCGACGCATGGAGCGCGCGGCTGGATGGCGCCTTTTCCGACCTGTTCGACACATCGGTGAAGGCGCTCTGGATCTCCACCGGCACGGCGGCGAACAGCATCGCACTGGCCACGCTCTGCCCGCCCTATGGCGGCGTGCTCTGCCATGAGGAGGCGCATATCGTCGTCGACGAATGCGGCGCGCCGGGCTTCTTCACTCATGGCGCAACGCTGATGCCACTGCCGGGCGAGGGCGCGAAGCTGACGCCCGCAGTCGTGACCGAACGGCTGAAGGCGATCCGCCCCGACGTGCATCAAGTGCCCGCGCGCGCGATCAGCATCACCAACGCCACCGAATATGGGCTGGTCTATACACCTGCCGAAGTCGCCGCGCTGGGCGATGTGGCGAAGGCGCAAGGCCTCGGCTTCCACATGGATGGCGCGCGTTTCGCCAATGCCGTCGCCCATCTGGGCTGCGCACCCGCCGACGTCACCTGGCGCGCGGGCGTGGACGCGCTTAGCTTCGGCTGCGTCAAGAATGGCGGCATGGCCGGCGAGGCGCTGCTCTTCTTCGGGGATCAGGCCGATGCGCGTGCAACGGAGGCGAAGCGCTGGCGCAAGCGGTCGGGTCATCTCTTCTCCAAGGGCCGCTATCTCGCCGCGCAGATACTGGCGATGATCGAGGATGGCCTGTGGCTGCGCAATGCCGGTGCGGCCAATGCGGCGGCGCGCGCGCTGGCGGACGGCGCGGCCGGCCGGTTGATGCACCCGGTCGAGGCCAATGAGCTGTTCGTTCACCTGACGGCGGAGGAAGCGGCGGCGCTACGGGCGCAGGGGTTCGATTTCTACGACTGGGGCGAGGGCGCGGCGAGGCTCGTCACCAACTGGTCGCAGGATGCGCAGAGCGTTGCGCCTCTGGTTGACGCGCTCAAAGCCCTCGGCCGTGGCTGAGGAGGGGAAGGGCAGTGTCGCCCTGCCGTTCATTCTCGTTACCCTGATCTGGAGTTCGACCTGGATCGTCATCCGCGACCAGATCGGATCGGTGCCGGCCAGTTGGTCGGTCTGCTATCGCTTCCTGCTCGCCGGGATCGCCATGGCCGTCTTTGCACGCTTCCGGGGCGTGTCGCTGCGGATCGGCGGCGCGGGCCTGATCTTCGCCGCGCTGCTGGGAACGGCGCAGTTCGTCCTCAACTTCAACTTCGTCTATCGGGCAGAGCATTATCTGACCTCCGGCGTGGTCGCGGTCGTCTATGCGATGCTGCTGATCCCCAACTCGATCCTTGCCTGGCTGATCTTCCGCCAGCCGGTGAGCCGCGCCTTCATCGGCGGATCGGTGGTGGCGGTGGCGGGCATCATCCTGATGCTGGTCCACGAATATCATGCCGCGACGGTCCGGCCCGACATGGTGCTGCTCGGCGCGGCCTTCTCGCTCGCGGGGCTGATGAGCGCGTCGAGCGCCAATATCATGCAGGGGATGGAGATCGCCCGGCGGCTGCCGATGGTGGCGGTGCTGGCCTGGGCGATGCTGATCGGCGCGGGCGTGGACGCCCTGTTCGCCTGGATCACCGTCGGCCCGCCGCAGTTCGAGCCGCGCATCGGCTATATGCTGGGCATCGCCTGGCTGGGTCTTGCCGGATCGGTCGTGACCTTCCCGCTCTATTTCACCCTGATCCAGCGCATGGGCGCAGGGCGCGCCGCCTATACCAGCGTGCTGATCCCGGTGATCGCGATGCTGATCTCCACCGTGGCGGAGGGCTATCGCTGGTCCGCGCTGGCGATCGGCGGCGCGCTGCTGGCGGTCGCAGGGATGGCGATCGCGCTGCGATCCAAAGAGAGTTAGGCTGTAGTGACATTTTAGGGATTCACGGCGCCGGGTCTTTGTGATTCAACAGTGGCTTTTGGAGGCTGGTGTGGAAGGCGAGGTACTTCGGGACGATCAATGGGAGCGATTGCGGGAGTTCGTTCCGGGCGGGCGCAAGGGTAAGCGTGGTCCGCGTAGCGACGGCAGGCGTTTTCTCGATGCCTTGCTGTGGCTGGCGCGCTCAGGCGGTCGTTGGCGCGATCTTCCCGAACGCTTTGGTCCCTATCAGACAGCCAAGCGGCGCTATTATCGCTGGATCGAGCAGGGTGTGATCGACCGGATATTCGCGGCGGTGTCCGATGATCCCGACATCGAATGGCTGGCGATCGATGCCACTGTCATCCGCGCTCAGGCTCAAGCGGCAGGGGCTCGGATAAAAAGGGGGGCGTTCAAGCCCAGGCTCTCGGGCGGTCGAGAGGTGGGTTCGGCACCAAAATCCACGCCGTAGTCGATGCCCTCGGTCTGCCGATCCGCTTCATTCTTGGCCCCGGACAGCAAAACGACATGGCTCCAGCCTGCGACCTGATCCGGGGCATCCCGGCAGGCAAGGTGCTGGCGGATCGCGCCTACGATGCCGACCGCCTGCATGACCTCATCTACGAGCAAGGCGGCGAGCCGGTCATCCCACCACGCCGCCACCGCAAGTACCAACACGGCTACGACCGCATCGCCTACAAACAGCGTTGGGGCATCGAAGGATTCTTCGCCAAACTCAAACAATGGCGGCGCATCGCAACACGCTACGACAAGCTCGCCCCCAACTTCCTCGGATTTGTCAAACTCGCCAGCATCATGCTCTGGCTCAAATGATTAAATCGTCACC
>NZ_QJQX01000072.1:0-2500 GCF_013393185.1 Sphingobium lactosutens
TAGCCGACCTGAGAGGGTGATCGGCCACACTGGGACTGAGACACGGCCCAGACTCCTACGGGAGGCAGCAGTAGGGAATCTTCCGCAATGGACGAAAGTCTGACGGAGCAACGCCGCGTGAGTGATGAAGGCTTTCGGGTCGTAAAACTCTGTTGTTAGGGAAGAACAAGTGCTAGTTGAATAAGCTGGCACCTTGACGGTACCTAACCAGAAAGCCACGGCTAACTACGTGCCAGCAGCCGCGGTAATACGTAGGTGGCAAGCGTTATCCGGAATTATTGGGCGTAAAGCGCGCGCAGGTGGTTTCTTAAGTCTGATGTGAAAGCCCACGGCTCAACCGTGGAGGGTCATTGGAAACTGGGAGACTTGAGTGCAGAAGAGGAAAGTGGAATTCCATGTGTAGCGGTGAAATGCGTAGAGATATGGAGGAACACCAGTGGCGAAGGCGACTTTCTGGTCTGTAACTGACACTGAGGCGCGAAAGCGTGGGGAGCAAACAGGATTAGATACCCTGGTAGTCCACGCCGTAAACGATGAGTGCTAAGTGTTAGAGGGTTTCCGCCCTTTAGTGCTGAAGTTAACGCATTAAGCACTCCGCCTGGGGAGTACGGCCGCAAGGCTGAAACTCAAAGGAATTGACGGGGGCCCGCACAAGCGGTGGAGCATGTGGTTTAATTCGAAGCAACGCGAAGAACCTTACCAGGTCTTGACATCCTCTGAAAACCCTAGAGATAGGGCTTCTCCTTCGGGAGCAGAGTGACAGGTGGTGCATGGTTGTCGTCAGCTCGTGTCGTGAGATGTTGGGTTAAGTCCCGCAACGAGCGCAACCCTTGATCTTAGTTGCCATCATTAAGTTGGGCACTCTAAGGTGACTGCCGGTGACAAACCGGAGGAAGGTGGGGATGACGTCAAATCATCATGCCCCTTATGACCTGGGCTACACACGTGCTACAATGGACGGTACAAAGAGCTGCAAGACCGCGAGGTGGAGCTAATCTCATAAAACCGTTCTCAGTTCGGATTGTAGGCTGCAACTCGCCTACATGAAGCTGGAATCGCTAGTAATCGCGGATCAGCATGCCGCGGTGAATACGTTCCCGGGCCTTGTACACACCGCCCGTCACACCACGAGAGTTTGTAACACCCGAAGTCGGTGGGGTAACCTTTTTGGAGCCAGCCGCCTAAGGTGGGACAGATGATTGGGGTGAAGTCGTAACAAGGTAGCCGTATCGGAAGGTGCGGCTGGATCACCTCCTTTCTATGGAGAATTGATGAACGCTGTTCATCAATATAAGTTTCCGTGTTTCGTTTTGTTCAGTTTTGAGAGAACTATCTCTCATATATAAATGTATGTTCTTTGAAAACTAGATAACAGTGTAGCTCATATTTTTTAATTTTAGTTTGGTTAAGTTAGAAAGGGCGCACGGTGGATGCCTTGACACTAGGAGTCGATGAAGGACGGGACTAACGCCGATATGCTTCGGGGAGCTGTAAGTAAGCTTTGATCCGAAGATTTCCGAATGGGGAAACCCACTATACGTAATGGTATGGTATCCTTACCTGAATACATAGGGTATGGAAGACAGACCCAGGGAACTGAAACATCTAAGTACCTGGAGGAAGAGAAAGCAAATGCGATTTCCTGAGTAGCGGCGAGCGAAACGGAACATAGCCCAAACCAAGAGGCTTGCCTCTTGGGGTTGTAGGACATTCTATACGGAGTTACAAAGGAACGAGGTAGACGAAGCGACCTGGAAAGGTCCGTCGTAGAGGGTAACAACCCCGTAGTCGAAACTTCGTTCTCTCTTGAATGTATCCTGAGTACGGCGGAACACGTGAAATTCCGTCGGAATCTGGGAGGACCATCTCCCAAGGCTAAATACTCCCTAGTGATCGATAGTGAACCAGTACCGTGAGGGAAAGGTGAAAAGCACCCCGGAAGGGGAGTGAAAGAGATCCTGAAACCGTGTGCCTACAAATAGTCAGAGCCCGTTAATGGGTGATGGCGTGCCTTTTGTAGAATGAACCGGCGAGTTACGATCCCGTGCGAGGTTAAGCTGAAGAGGCGGAGCCGCAGCGAAAGCGAGTCTGAATAGGGCGTTTAGTACGTGGTCGTAGACCCGAAACCAGGTGATCTACCCATGTCCAGGGTGAAGTTCAGGTAACACTGAATGGAGGCCCGAACCCACGCACGTTGAAAAGTGCGGGGATGAGGTGTGGGTAGCGGAGAAATTCCAATCGAACCTGGAGATAGCTGGTTCTCCCCGAAATAGCTTTAGGGCTAGCCTTAAGTGTAAGAGTCTTGGAGGTAGAGCACTGATTGAACTAGGGGTCCTCATCGGATTACCGAATTCAGTCAAACTCCGAATGCCAATGACTTATCCTTAGGAGTCAGACTGCGAGTGATAAGATCCGTAGTCAAGAGGGAAACAGCCCAGATCGCCAGCTAAGGTCCCAAAGTGTGTATTAAGTGGAAAAGGATGTGGAGTTGCTTAGACAA
>NZ_QJQX01000073.1 GCF_013393185.1 Sphingobium lactosutens
GGTGGCGATCGTCACCGGCGCCAACACCGGCATCGGGCAGGCGATCGCGCTGTCGCTGGCGGCCGCCGGCGCCGACATCGCCGCCGTGGGTCGCACGCCCGCGCAGGACACCGTCGATCAGGTCCGCGCGCTGGGCCACAAGGCGGAGATCGTCTCCGCCGATCTTTCCAGCATCGAGCCGGTCCAGCGCGTCATCGACGAGACGCTGGAGAAGCTTGGCGGCCTCGATATCCTGATCAACAATGCCGGCATCATTCGCCGCGCCGACAGCGTCGACTTCACCGAGGAAGACTGGGACGCGGTGATCGACACGAACCTCAAGACCACCTTCTTCCTCTGCCAGGCGGCGGGTCGCCACATGCTGGCGCAGGGCAGCGGCAAGATCGTCAACATCGCCTCGCTCCTGTCCTTCCAGGGCGGCATCCGCGTGCCGAGCTACACCGCGTCGAAGAGCGGCGTCGCGGGCCTGACCAAACTGCTCGCCAACGAGTGGGCGGCCAGGGGCGTCAACGTCAACGCGATCGCGCCGGGCTATATCGCCACCAACAACACCGCCGTCTTGCAGGCCGACGAGACCCGCAACCGCCAGATCCAGGAGCGCATCCCGGCCGGCCGCTGGGGCGATCCCCGCGACATTGGCGGGGCGGCCGTGTTCCTCTCATCCAGCGCGGCGGGCTATATCCATGGCCATACGCTGGCGGTGGACGGCGGATGGCTCGCGCGCTGATCTGAATGTGCCGTGCTCCTGCGAAAGCAGGGGCAGGGATACCCAAGAGGAGGGATAAACCCTCCCGCATCCACAGGTAGAGGAGCACCAATGCCCGAATTCGACAGGCGAACTGTGATCGGCGCAGGATTGGCGCTGGCCTCCTCTCCGGCTTGGGCGGCGAGGGGCGATCCGGTCGTCATGACGCGCAATGGGCGCATTCGGGGAACGCGCGAAGGCGGGCTGAGCGTGTTTCGTGGGGTGCGCTATGCGCAGGATACGGCGCACCATCGGTTCCGTGCACCGGTTGCGCCGGAGCCTTGGCGCGATGTCGTGCCTGCCACCAGCTTCGCGCCGTCCTGTCCGCAAAAGGCTAAGCAGGACGCAACCAGCGAGGATTGCCTGTTCCTCAATATCTGGACGCCGGGGCTGGAGCCGGCCGCCCGGCGGCCGGTCATGCTCTATATCCATGGCGGCGCCTATTCCAACGGGAGCGTAGTCGATCCGCTGAATGACGGGCGACATCTGGCGAGCCGCGACGCGGTGGTGGTGACGGTCAACCATCGGCTGAATGCGCTCGGCTATCTTTATCTGGCGCGGCTCGATCCGCGCTTTGCCGATAGCGGCAATGTGGGGCAGCTGGACCTGATCCTGGCGCTGCGCTGGGTGCGGGACCATATCACTGCATTCGGGGGTGATCCGGACAACATATTGGTTTTCGGTCAATCCGGCGGCGGGGCGAAGATCACGACGATGATGGCAATGTCGGCGGCCCAGGGACTGTTCCACCGCGCCATCACCATGAGCGGGCAGCAGGTAACGGCGAGTGGGCCGATCAATGCGTCGCGCCGGACGACCGCCTATCTGGCGAAGCTGGGGGTGGCTTCCGGCGATCTCGATCCGTTGCTGACCATGCCGATCGAGCGGCTGGTCGAGGGGCTAGAGGCGGAAGATCCGATATTGGGCGGGGGCGTCTATATGGGGCCGGTGCTCGACATGCTATGGCTGGAGCGGCATCCCTTCTGGCCTGACGCCGCGTCGCAGGGCAATGCCATCCCGATGATGCTGGGCAACACGCTGGACGAGACGCGGGCCTTCATTGATCCCGACGGGCCGCTGCTGCGCGGGTTGGACTGGAGCAATCTTCCCGATCGAATGGCGAGGGAGTTGCGCATGGACCTGTCGCCCGAATGGATCGTGGCGCAATATCGGGCGCACTATCCCGACTGGTCGGCGGAGCGGATATTCTATGCCGCGACGACGGCCGGGCGAAGCTGGCCGGGGCAGGTGATCGAGGCGGAAGCGCGAGCGCGGGCGGAGGCCCCGACTTGGGTCTATCAGGTGGACTTTCAGTCGCCGACCCAGCCGAAGCGCGGTGCGCCGCATACCATGGATATCGCGCTGGCCTTCGGGACGCTGGATGCGCCGGGGTCGTTCACCGGCATCGGGGAGGGAGCGCGGAAAGCGTCGGAGGCAGTGATGGCGCGCTTTGCGGTCTTCGCGCGGCAGGGCGATCCCAATGGCGCCGGACTGGCGGACTGGGAGCAATATCGACTGGACCGACGGACCACGATGCTGTTCGACGTGGAGAGCCGACCGACCGACAATCCGAGGGGTTGGGAGCGCGAATTGTTCGCGCGGGCGCCCTATATCCAGCCTGGCAGTTGATAGGAAATATGGCGCTTAACTTCGCATATTTCCTGTGGATTCTGAAATGATATTCCCAATGTAGGAAATCATATTTCCTACATGGCGGCGGTGGAGCGAACGGGTGAAAGAGCCGCCTGGCTTCTACCATGCTCGGGACCGATAGGACAGGCTGGCGACACCGCGCGCGTCAATCGCCCCGACGGGTGAGGAAGAGGATGGAGAGATCTCTGTCGGGGCGCCAGTTGCTCTTCTTCATCTCGAAACGGGTCGGGCCGATCTTGCGGACGCCCGATCCGCAGAAGCTGACCAGATCCTCGGGCCGTTCCTTGTCGACGATCAGGCGAAACTCGCCGATCGGCTTCTTCCAGTTGCCACCGGTGACGAGAATATAGTCCAGCCATTCTTCCGTGTAGAGCGTATCGGTCGCGGCTGCGCGGCGCAGGGTCGCGAGCAAGGGCGGTTCGACGCAATGGCGGGCGATGGTCTCGCGCTCCTCGCCGGAGCCAAGCATCGTCCCCACCGTGCCGCCAACCGAGGGCTGGTAGTGATGCTCGACGATGACGGGCACGCCGGCAGGGAAATGCTGGACCCAATGATAGGTCGTGTGCAGTTCCCAGCCGGGATAACCGTCCGGGTCGATCAGGCCGAGCTTCGTCGCCTCGTCCCCCAGTGGCGCGGAAAGGCGGTCCAGCGCTTCCTGCGCATCGCCGCGATGTGGCGCGAGCGGAATGGCGTGGGCGCGCAGCCATGCGGCATGGTCGATCTTGTTCACCATCGCCTTCTGCTCCATCTCCATGGCGACCGGCTTGCCGTCGATCAGCGTGGTGAAGCCGAGGAAATTGTCGGGCGCATCGACCGGAATGGCGATGTCGACCTCGAAAAAGGCGCGGCCACCGACGGGAGGCAGGGGGAAGGCGACACGGCTGGTGACGTCCTTGCCGCTCCTATTGACGAAGACATAGCGGACATTGACCGCAGAACGGGATATTTCCAGATCTTCCCGCTGCATCTCGATCCTGTCGCTGCGCGTGAGGACCAGCCCGCCAGCGGCAAGTTGGGCGCTGGAGTCATTGGCCAGAGCCGAGGCGGGCAGGAGCGACAGGACGAGGGTTGTGAGGGCTTTCATACGCTTGGGATAGGCCGCTGCGACGCCGGCGTCACATATATTGAGCCTAATATTGGCATATGTTCCTATGCAGCCTCAGCCGTAGCGCCGAGGCGAGCCTGATCCCTACTTCTTGTCCATCACCGGATAGGAGATGATCAGCGCCAGCGGCTCCGTCCCTGTCTGCCTGATGCCGACGACCGCACCGTCATAGAGATAGGCTGCCATACCAGGGGTCAGCTTTCGGGTTTCGCCGTCGGAGGTGACGTCGCCGGTGCCAGAGAGGACATAATAGACCTCATCATGGGCGATGGGATGGAGGCCGATCGCGGCGCCGACATGGAGGATGCGCTTGCGGAACTCCATGCGGCGGGGCTGGGGCACCGCGTCGCTGATGCGATAGGCGGTGCTCATGCCGATCTGGCCATGGGGCGTCGGTTCCTCACGGCGGACGTCCTTCTCGTCGATCACGGCCATGGGCGGCGCGCCGGATGCGGCGGCCGCGGCCAGAAGAAGCATGGTCATGCTCATTTGCGATCTCCCGTCTGTTCACCCTGCCGCATCATCTTGTCGCGATCGGACAGATGTTCGGCGATTTCCGCCTTCTGGCCGGGATAGCGGCCCGATTTCGGTTCCATTATGTCGAGATTCCAATCGGCCTCGACGAAGGGTGCGCGAGTTTCGGCCATTTTCGGATAGCCGCCGACCTGTTTTTCATCGTCGATGATCTCGCCGCGCCCTTCCGCCACGAAGAAGAGGACGCGCAGATCGTCGGCGTCGCGGTCCCATGGGCGGGCGCCAGCATGGGCGAGGACATGGGTTTCGACCTCGCGCGTGGGAAGAAGCTGCGTGCCGGGCCACCAGATCGGCGGGGCGGGCAGCTCGTTCAGTTTTGCGCGGGTTTCGCCATAGCGGCCGAACATGGGGAGCGGCTGGCCGAACCTGTCGACGGCGATATTGTCCTTGCCATGATAGTCGAGGTCGCCGTCGCCGCCAAGCGTCAGGAAGGGCAGGCCGGCCGCAGTCGACACGCCGCCGCGCATGACGTTGCCCACGGCCGCGATCTTGCCGGTCTGATAGGGGTGATCGCCCCATTCGAGCGCCATGAGATTATAATGGACCGCGCGTTCGCCCGGATCATAGAGGATGTTGTTGACCAGTTCGACCTGACCGCCGCCCTTCACCAGCGGATTGCGCTCCACATTATGGGCGTAGAGATTGCGGTAGATGAGGATTTCGCTGGCATTGTCGTGGATCAGCGTGCCCTTGCTATGCTCACCCTTGGGGTGGCTGGCATTGGCGAGACCTTCGGCCGCGATATTGTAGGAAAAGGTGATGGCGTGGCTGGTATGCTGGCGCCATTCTTCCGGCGTCCTGCCCTCGAACCGGGGACCGGAGGCGGACATATTCTCGTCGATCGCCCAGGTGAAGGTGCAATGGTCGATGACGACATGATGCGCACCGACCGTCGACATGGCGTCGGCTTCCCAGCCGCTGAGCTTCGGCTGGCCGTCTACCCCGGTGCGGACGCGAATGTGGCGGATGACGACATCATGAGTGGCGATGTCGATGCCGGTCTTGATCAGGGTGATGCCGGGCGAAGGCGCGGTCTGGCCGGCGATGGTGAGATAGGGTTCGCTGATCTTCAGCGTTTCGCGCCCCATGTCGATGATGCCGGCGACCTCGAACACGACGATGCGCGGTCCCTTTGACTCGATCGCGGCCTTGAAGCTGCCAGGGCCGTCGCGGGCGAGGGTGGTGACGCGGATGATGCGGCCACCACGTCCGCCGGGCGTGGTCGCGGCCCAGCCGACAGCGCCGGGGAAGGCGAGTTGGGTGGCGTCAGCCTTGCGCGGGGCAGCGTCAGCGAGGGCGGGAAGAGCCAGTGCGGCGACCTGGAGCGGCAACAGGGCCAGCAACGGCAAAAGTGGGCGTGCCATTAGTTTCATTCTCCTCTCGCGAGCTTTCTTGACATCCTCGCCCGCGCGTTGCAACAAATTCTGACACCGGTGTCCATTCTTCTGGTCTCCGGCCCTGCATGAAAGGGATGCGGGTAAGGGGTCGGTCGGAGTCTGCACGCTCTGGCCGGCCCTTTTTGATGGCGCGGCATTGTATCGATCTGGCCGGTCTTGCCTGCATTTCCAATGGTCTGGGCGCTCGGAACGACTTTCAAAAATAGTTGATGTGGAATCAGCGGTTTGCGGGCCGCAGCCAGCGGGTGGCGAGAAATGGCTATCGGAGCATATTGACAGATATAATCCATCGGCGCATTCATGACACCGGTTTCCGCGAGGCGCCAATGACCAGCCAGAGCTGGCGGCGCGCGGGTCGGGAGAGGATGCGGCCAAAGGGAGGTGCGCTTCTTTCCGACCGGGATTGCCCGGAAATCACCTGCGCCAACGTCGCAGAGTAGATTTGGGAAGGGAGTGGATGAACGTGCGGAATCAGCAGGATAAATTTGCGGCTCGGCGCTGGTTGGCGGGGGCTTCCTTCGCGGCCATGGCGCTGACTTTGTCGACTGGCGCGCTGGCGCAGGATAGCACGCAGGCTGACGCTGCGCCGCAGACCGCCGCCGAGGGCGAGGTTGCCGATATCGTTGTCACCGGTTTCCGGCAGTCTCTGGGCGCGGCCATCAATCTGAAGCGCCAGACGGTGGGATCGGTCGATGCGATCGTGGCCGAGGATATCGCGAAATTCCCGGACCAGAATCTGGCGGAATCGCTCCAGCGCATTCCCGGCATCTCGATCCAGCGCGATGGCGGCGAAGGGCGCGCCATCACCGTGCGCGGCCTGGGCGCGCAGTTTACGCGCGTCCGGGTGAACGGGCTGGAGACGGTCGCGACCTCGACCGACGGGGCCAGCTCCAACCGCGACCGCGCGTTCGATTTCAACGTCTTCGCGTCCGAACTTTTCAGCTCGCTGGTGGTGCACAAGACGGCCGAGGCGTCGCTGGACGAAGGATCGCTGGGCGCCGTGGTGGACCTCAACACCGGCAATCCGCTGGCGGGGAAGAGTGGTTTTACGTTCGTCGGGTCGGCGACCGGCTCCTATAACGACCTGAGCAAGAAATGGGGGCCGCGCCTGGCGGGGCTGCTGTCGTGGAAGTCGCCCGACGGGCAATGGGGCGTGGCGCTGTCTGCGGCCTATTCCAAGCTCGACACACTCCAGATGGGCAATAATACGGTGCGCTGGTCGCAAGCGCGGTTCGACAGCGTCGATGGCACGCGCTGCTTCACGGCGCCCAATAGCGGCGGCAGCTATATTCCGAGCGCCGCGTGCGACGAGGCGGCGCTCGCCTTCCATCCGCGCATCCCGCGCTATGGCGAGATTGCGCAGGAGCGCGAGCGTCTGGGCGTGACCGGATCGATCCAGTGGGCGCCTTCGGACGCGACCAAGGTGTCGATCGACGGCCTCTTCTCCCGCTTCCGCGAGACACGCGAGGAGAAATGGGGCGAGGTGCTGCTGCGCTCCAACGAGCGGTCGATCGACGTGGTGAACCCGGTCTATGACAGCAACAACAATATGGTGTCGGCGACGCTGAACGACGCCTGGGTGCGGACCGAACATTATCTGCGCAAGTCGCAGACCAAATTCTACCAGCTGGGCGCGACTTGGGATCAGGATGTGAGCGACAGCTTGCGCTTCACCCTGCTCGGCGGCTTTTCCAAGTCGGACGCGTCGATCCCGGTCGAAACCACCCTGGTGTTCGACGACCGCGATGCGCAGGGCTATAGCTATGACTATAGCAATATGCGGCGTCCGGTGCTGACCTTCGGCACCAGCGTCACCGATCCGGCCAATTTCCAGCTCGCTGAAATCCGCGACCGGCCATCGTCGACCGTCAACAAGTTCCGCACCGCGCAGCTGCGCACCGAATGGGACGTGACCGATGGCTTCACGGTGAAGGCGGGCGCGGTGTATCGGCGCTTCTCCTTCGATACCGAGGGCTTCACCCGCGACACGGTGGTGTGCGGCAATGGCGGCGTCGACCGGGTGCTGGGGACGGTGAACTGCTCGCCGAGCAGCGCGTTCGGGCCGGGCGCCATCTATGGCCTGCCGGTGACGTCGGCGCTGGCGGAACTCTATACGCTCAAGGGCGCGAATGCGCCGGCGGGGACGACCACCCAGTGGCTGGTGCCCAATCTGGCGGCGGGTACCGACTACACCAATCTCTATGAGCGGGCGTTGGCGGTCGATGCGGGCAATACCCGCGGCGTGGTGGAAAAGACCACGGGCGGCTATATCCAGTTCGACGCCAAGGGCGATATTTTCGGGCTGGAATATGCGGCCAATGCGGGCATCCGTTATGTGAAGACCGACCAGAGTTCGACCGGCCTCAACAATGGTCAACTGGTCGGCGTGTCGCGGTCCTATGAGGACTGGCTGCCGGCGGCGAACATCGCTTTCTTCCCGCATCGCGACATCATCATCCGAGCGTCGGTGGCCGATGTGATGACGCGTCCGAGCCTGGGCAATCTGACGCCGGGTGGTTCGGTCGACGGCTTCAACTATCGCGTTAGCTTCGGCAATCCCTATCTCAATCCGTTCCGGGCGACCGCCTATGATCTGGCGTTCGAATGGTATTTCGCGCCGCAGTCCGTCTTCTCGGTCGCGGCATTCAAGAAGGATGTGCAGAGCTTCCCGATCAGCCAGACGATCACCGGCACCTTCGCTTCGACCGGCCTGCCGTTGTCGGTCATCCCGCCAAGCTCGCCCGCGGCGATCCAGCCGGAGCGTGCCGAGGGCTGGGCGATCAGTACGATCGTCAACGGCACGGGCGCAAGCCTGAAGGGGATCGAGTTGTCGGTGCAGGCGCCCTTCACCTTCCTGCCCGGCTTCCTGTCGCATTTCGGCGGCATCGTGAACGCTACCTTCGTGGATTCGAGCGCGGACTATACCGTGTCGGGACCGGCGATCGTGCCGGGCGGCGGCAATATCGCGGCGGTGCGCAACGCCACGCTGTTCGGCTTGTCGAAGCGCGCGTTCAACGGCACGCTCTATTATGAAGACGAGAAATTCTCGGCCCGCGTGTCGGCCAGCTATCGCAGCAAATATATCGACCAGAATAGCGGTACCGGCAATGTGTTCGAAGGCTATAACAGCACGATCAACGTCGACGCTTCGGTCCGCTACAAGCTGACCGACTGGATCGAATTGTCGCTGGAGGGCATCAACCTGACCGACGATTATCGCGATCGCTACACCGATCTGGACGCCAATCGCAATTATGAGCAGCTGCATTTCGGCCGCACCATTCAGCTGGGCGCGCGGTTCAAGCTGTAACTGCTCGGCCGGGCCGCCTCTGCACGGGCGGCCCGGCCTTTTTGGACTTTGTTGCCGCATCGCTTTTTGCGCAAAACCGGTTTCCACTTTTGCGCGCGATGCTCTGAAGGAGAGATCATGACCATCAGTCGCCGCGACGCCATGACAGCCGCTCTTGCGGGGAGCGCGCTTGCGCTGGGAAGCGGGCGGGCAGTGGCATCGGAAGCCGCACCAGCTCAGACGGTCGACTGGAAACGCGGCCTGGACAATCAGCGGATCGCCGATCTGGGCGAAGGGCGTTTCCTCAATCCGTTGATTTCGGGCGATCGCCCCGACCCCGCCATCCTGAAGGACGGCGCGGATTATTACATGACTTTCTCGACCTTCGAGAGCTATCCCGGCATCACCATCTGGCATAGCCGCGACCTGATCAACTGGCAGCCGCGCGGGGCGGCGCTCACCAGGAATATCGGGTCGGTCTGGGCAGTCAGCCTGGAAAAGCACAAGGGCCGCTATTTCCTCTATATTCCGATCAAGGCCGAGCCGAACAGCATCTTCGTCATTCATGCCAACAGCATCGACGGGCCATGGAGCGACCCGATCGACCTGAAGCTGCACAACCATATCGACCCCTGCCACGCGGTGGGGGAGGATGGCAGCCGCTGGCTGTTCCTGTCGGGCGGCGACCGCATCCGTCTGTCCGACGACGGGCTGTCGACGGTCGGCGCGGTCGAGCATGTCTATGATCCCTGGCGCTATCCCGACACTTGGGATGTCGAGGGGTTCGCGCCTGAAGGACCGAAGATCCATCGCCATGGCGACTGGTTCTACATGCTGACCGCCGTGGGCGGCACGGCGGGGCCGCCGACCGGGCATATGGTGATTGCCGCGCGATCGCGATCCATCCATGGGCCTTGGGAGCAGCATCCGAACAATCCGCTGGTCCATACCGAAAGCGCCGAGGAACGCTGGTGGTCGCGGGGCCATGCCAGCCTGGTCGAGGCGCCGGACAAGAGCTGGTGGGCACTCTATCATGGTTATGAGAATGGCCTCTGGACGCTGGGGCGGCAGACCTTGCTCGATCCGGTGGAATGGACCGCCGACGGCTGGTTCCGCATGACCGGCGGCGACCTGTCGCAGCCCATCGCGAAGCCGCGCGGCGGGCAGGCCTTGCCGCATGGCATGGCGCTGTCAGACGATTTTCGCGACCTGAAGCTGGGCGCGAAATGGAATTTCTTCCGCCCGGCGCCCGACGAGGCAAGCCGGGCGCGGGTGGAGAAGGGCGCGCTGATCCTGAAGGGACGGGGAACGGCGCCGGTGGACTCCTCCCCGCTGCTGCTGATCGCGGGTGATCCGGCCTATGAGTTCCAGTGCGATATCGAGATTGCGCCGGGCGGGACGGCGGGGCTGCTGCTTTTCTATGACGACAAGCTCTATTGCGGGCTGGGCTTCGACGAGACCCGCTTCGTCACCCATCAATATGGGATTGAACGCGGGCGACCGGCCAATCCCCATGGCCGCCGGATGACCATGAAAGTGACCAACCGGCATCATGTCGTTTCCTATCATCTGAGCGGCGACGGCGGGAAGACATGGAGCCGGTTCGACCGGGGCATGGAAGTGTCGGGATATCATCATAATGTGCGCGGCGGATTTCTGATGCTGCGGCCGGGGCTTTACGCCGCCGGGCCAGGCGAAGCGCGCTTCCGGGATTTCCGGTTCCGGGCACTCTGACCCCGTGTTTCCGGCAAAGACTCGCTCGAACGCCGCCGAGGGCAGCAGGAGCCAGGAATGATGATCGCGATCTCGCTGATCGTGTATGTGAAGATGCGCGACACGGCGCAGCACAGCCTGATCCGTGAGGATTGAAGGCGCGCGGCTGTGAAACCGACAGCGATCTGGACAATCCCATCGGGGTTTTATGCGCGGTTGGGATGAGGGATGGATTTAACATAATCCTTATTATCGATCATTTCGATAATAAGTGCCGGCGGTTAATCGACCCGATCGACCAACCGCCGGCACTGGAACGGCACTCGAAACCCGCAGCCCCTCTTCAGTTCGCCATGGCCAGCTTCAGATTGGCGGCCGGCCTTGCCGAACCCATTACGGGAGCAATGGATGCCATGTCGCTGGCGTCACCCGCCATGCCGCGGCTGACGGCCCAGATTGCGGCCTGCGTGCGGTTGCGGACCCGCAATTTGCGCAGGATGGCCTTGATATGCACCTTCACCGTGGCATCGGCGATCTGGAGCCGGCGGGAAATGACCTTGTTCGGTTCTCCTTCCACTAGGCAGCGCAGGATATCGACCTCCCGGGTCGAGAGGCTGTTGCCGATCGCCCCCGTGCTCCAATGATTGGGCAGTGACGAAAATTGCGATTTTCCAAGGGATTCAGCGATCTGCGACGGAAGAACCTTTTCTCCCAACGCCGTCAGCCTGAGCGCACTGGCCAGCGGCCGGCAGGATATCTGCTTGACGATATAGCCATCGACGGCACCGGTCATGAATGCGCGCGAGACATCTTCCAGTCCATATTCGTCCGCCATTATGACGATCCGGGAACTGGGAAAGCGTGCCCGCACTTCTTCACATGTAGCGAGGCCGTCATTGATATCGATCGCGTCGACGACGATTACCGTGTCCCCGTCCATTTCGCCATCGAGATCGAGCGGCCGGGAAACGGCATCATCGATCAGAAAATCTTCATCGATCAGGATTCGCCTCAATCCTTCCCGAATAATTTCATTCTTGCCCACAATGGCCAAATGAACTTGTGTGTCCAACATGTCCGATTTCCTCCCCACAGACGGTAACCACGGAACATGCGACCAATACAGGGAATTATCATATTCCCATTTTTATGATTCTATGGTGTTAGACTTAGCATAAATTTGTCATCAAAAAATATAGCAGTTTAAGATTCCCTTATCACCTGAAGAAATTGGTGGATGTACCAAAGCGGGATGAGATGCTTCAGGGGAAGTATCCTCCCCCTGTCCTTCACCGGCTTCATTCCAAGGATGGATTAGGGCCAAAGTCGGCCGAACGCATCAGGGCGCGAATGGCGACATGGTCGATCGAACGGGTAATGCGATCACATGCCGCCTTGACGCTGGCGGAAGACCAGGCCCCTCATCCCAAAGCGATAATCAAAAGACAGATGGAGCCGTAACGAAATAATCCCATCGTTCGCACGCCTAGTGGTCCGATTCTGACATTCGGCACCGCTGGAGGCCATGTCGCACACGAATGTCAGAATCTGTTCGGACCACTAGAAATATGTGATTCTAGTGGATTTTACGATTTTGACATTTGCAGACCCATCCCAGCCGCCAGGGGATGCAAATGTCAAAATCAATCCACTAGAATCTCCGGTTCAGGCTGATCATGAACGTCCGCGGTTCGCCGGGGGTCGTGCGAGTCAGGGACGCGGTCGGGAAATAGCGGGCGTTAAAGATATTGCGGACATTGGCCTGCAGCGACCAGTCATCGATCGTGTAGAACAAGGCCGCATCTACCAGCGTATAGGCCTTGAGCGCAAAGGGTGCGGTTGCGCCCACGACTGCGGAGGCGGTACTCGCCATCCGGCCGCTTTCATGATGCACCCCCAGCCCCGCCCCCAGATTGGCCAGCGCTCCATCCTGAATGGTGTAGCGGCCCCAGGCGTTGGCGATGTAATGCGGAATGGAGCCTAGTCTGGACCCGACCTGCAACCGGTTGTCGGCTGTGACGATGGCGTCCAGATAGGTGAAGGCGCCGGTCAGTTCCATGCCCGGCGCCGGTCGCCATGCCGCCTCGGCCTCGACGCCGCGGGTTCGCTGTTCGCCGGTCAGCACATAGACGTTGGGCAGCACGGCGTCCGCAGTCGCCACATTGGTGCGGGTGAGCTGGAACAGCGTGACCATGCCGGTCAGGCTGCCGTCGCCCCGCGCCAGCTTCACGCCGCCTTCATAATTGACGCCGCGCTCGGGCGGCAGCGGCGTACCGTCTGCCGATTTGTAAGTGCCTTGCGGATTGAAGGATTTGGCATAGTTGACATAGAATGATGCCCAGTCGGTCAGTGCCAGCGTGGCGCCCGCGCGCGGACTGAAGGCATTGTCGTTCACTTCCGGGCTGGGCGTGCCATTGCTGTTCGTGCGGCTGATCGCCTTGTCCCAGCGACCGCCCAGCGTGACCGTCAGCCCCTCGCCGAGCTTGACATGGTCCTGTATATAGATGCCGCGCTGCCTGGACAGGATGGCATAGGTCGTCGACGGAACGGCGGGATTATGGCTGCTGACCGTACCATAGACCGGATCATAGAGGTCCAGCGCATAGGGCATGCTGGTATCGTAGAGGTTGGTGTCATGGGCCGAACGTCGGCCATAATCCACGCCGATCAGCAGATAATGGTTGAGCGACCCGGTATCGAACCGCAGGCTGGCATTGGTGTCGACGCGGAAATATCTGCCATGCTGGTCATAAGGGCCATAGAAGGCGCGTGTCACTGTCCGGCGATCAGCGGATATGCCGGTGATGAACAGCCAGTTGTCCCAGCTGTTATGGAAGTCCTGATAGCGCAGCGACTGGTGGATGGCGACAGCATCGCTTAACTTATGGTCGAATACATAGCCCAGATTCCAATAGTCATTGTTCTGGACCGCCGGATATTCACCATCATTGATCGACAGGCGCCGGCTGAGTTTGCCGTTGGGATTGGGCAGCGCCGTGCCATAGGCCGTGGTCGGGGACCAGGGATTGATATGGTCGTCGACATAGCGGCCGAGCAGCGTCAATGTCGTGTCGGCATCCGGTTTCCAGGTGAGTGAAGGCGCCAGGAAAATCCGGCGCTGCCCCGAATGATGGACGAAGAAATCCTGGTCGCGATAGACCACGGGCAGCCGGGCCAGCAGCGTCCCGGCTTCGTTCAACGGGCCGTTGGCGTCCAGCGTGATTTCCTTGAAATCATAGGAGCCGCCGGCAATGCCCATATCGAGGAAGGCCTGATCCTGCGGGCGCTTGCTGACCAGGTTCACCATGCCCGAAATCGGTCCCTGACCGAACAGCCCGGATGCCGGCCCCTTGACCACCTCGACCCGTTCCAGCGCCGTCATCTCCGACGTGCCATAGCCGGTATCGTCGAGCAGGCCATCCAGATAGGTCGCGCCGGTGGATGCATTGAATCCGCGGATGTTGAAGCCGTCGAAAAAGCCGTAATTGTTGCTGCGGGACACGCCGGCGACATTGAAGAGCGCATCGGCAATGCGGCGCACCCCCTGCCCCTCCAGCAATTCGCGGGGAATGACCGAGATGGCCTGGCTGCTTTCTAGGGGCGCTATGTCCGCCTTGGCTGCGATGGGCGCTTCGAGCAGTTGGGCCGTAACGGTTATGTCATCGCGGGTTGCCGCCATCGGCGCGTCGTCGGATGATGCGCTCGCGACGGCGGGCAACGACATGGCGGATAGGATCAGCAGGCTGCTGGAGATCGACAGGCATGTTTTCATAAAGCCCCCATTATGTGGAGGGCGGCCTAGTATTATTGCTATAGACTCGCAATAGCTAAATTGCAATCATGCCGTTTTCGACTGCCGACCATATGCGCCGGCCTCATGCGCCGATCATCATCAGCAATGGCGCGAGAAGTAGCGAAGGCACCGCCAGCGTCAGGGCCAGCCGCGATCGCCAGGACTGGAGCAGCACGAAGAGCGCGCCGGCGACGCACATCTGCCAGATCCAGGCCACCAGCCCCTGCGACGGCCCGACACGCCATATGGCCACGATCAGCGCCGCGGCCAGCAACAGCCAGCCGATCAGCCGGGCCGTGCGCGGGGATGGCATCGCCGGTAGAGGCGGCGCCGGGCGATGCTTCTTGACGGCGAGCGCCAAGCTGACAAGCGCGGCATAGCTGATCAGGCCGGTTTCAAGCGACATCTGCAGCCTCCCGGGCTGGGGCGACCGCCGGCATGGCGGTCGGTCGGGGCGTCCGTCGCTTCGATGCCGGAGCGGTCTTGACCTGACCCGCACGCCACGCGCCGAAACCCAGCAGCGCAGCGATGGCGATCATCGCTCCATCGAAGGACAGGAACAACCAGTCTCCACCCGCGATGCTGGCGAACAGGCCGCGATCGGTCGTCGCCATATTGACCAGCGGCAACGCGGCAAAGGCGGCGGCGGACAGCGCCAGCGCCTCGACCCAGGCGCGCCGCACCGGGCGCAGCAGGGCCAGCGCCGCCATCCCGAACCAGGTCCAGAACATCGCCTTCACCTCCAGCTCCGCCCGCCCCTCCAGTCCGGCCGGGATCAGCCGGTTGGAGAGCAGGAAGGCGGCCATGCCGGCGGGCAGGCAGGCGATGGTGGCGATGTTCAGTCGCTCCACCAGGCGGAAGCCGAAAAAGGGCCTGGCGCCCGGCTTGCGCCGCTTGGCGGTCCAGAGCAGCAAACCCGTGCCGACCATGGCCGTACCCGTGAGGCCCAGCAGGAAATAGGTCCAGCGCAGCACCGGCCCGGCGAAATTGCCCAGATGCAGGCCCAGCATTACGCCGGCGGTCGTCAGCGCCGGTCCCGGCGGCGCCGATTGCGTCAGCTTCGCGCCGGTCGCGCCCGAATAGGTGATGGATTCGCCGCGCGCGTTCAGCCGTTCTGCGCCGCTGCGCAGGATCGTCACGGTCGCCGCCGCGTCATTCGGATTGCGGATGACGATGGTGCGCGGACGCCCACCCTGCCATTCGCGCGAGGCGGCGTCGACCAGCGGGCCGATCGGCTGGAGCGGCACGGCTTTGCCCAGCGCCTTGCCGTCGGGTTCGGTGCCATAGGCATCGGTGTAGAAGGCCGCCGGCTTGGGATAGTTGGCCGCGATCGGCCAGGGCATGTACATGACGAACAAGGTGATAAGCCCGGTATAGGTAATCATGGCGTGGAAAGGCAGCGCCAGCACCGCCGAGACATTATGCGCGTCGAGCCAGCTCCTCTGCCCCTTGTTCCAGCGCAGGGTGAAGAAATCGACGAAGATCCGCTTATGCGTGATCACACCGGATATGATGGCGGTCAGCATGAAGATGGCGCACAGGCCGGCAAGCCAGCGGCCCCAGGGATGGGGAAGCTGAAGCTGGAAATGGAAGCGGTAGAAATGCTCGCCGCCCCGCGTTTCCCGCGCGTTCAGCGGTTCACCGGTGGCTGGGTCCAGGTTGATCTCCGCCCTGCGCTTGCGCGGCGCCTTCGCCTCGGCGTCGGGCTTGGGCATGGCGAAGATGCGCGTTTCCGGCGTGCGGTCGTCGGGCAGATAGATATACCATTGCAGGTCGTCGGGCGACGTCGCCTGCATATGCGCAACGGCAGTTTCCGCCGCCTGTCGCGGGGCCACCGGCGCGAGATGCAGTTCCGGCTGCATCCAGCGGGTGATTTCGGGCCGGAAATAGCTGGCCGTACCGGTCAGGAACATGGCGAACAGAATCCAGCCGGCCAGCAGGCCCAGCCAAGTGTGGATCCACGCCATCGACTGGCGCAACCCCTTCTCGTCCGATGCCGCCTTGCTCATGGCCGCGACCCGATCGCGATCGTGAGGCCCGCCGACAGCAGCGCGCTTCCCCAGATGACCAGCGCTACCTTGAGCAGGCTGCGCTCGTGAAAGGCCCAGAGGCCGAACGAGGCGAGGATCAGGAAGGAGAGGATCATGCCCCAGAGCGTTGCCTCCACCCGTGCGATCGGCAGCAAACGTGCGCCCAAGGAAGCGATACCGGCGGCTGCGGCATAGCCGCCCACCAGCGCGGTGACGCACCGCGCGATCATATGCCAGGCACGGCGCGACGGCAGGAAAGATGGCAATAGGCTTTGGCGGTTCATACCGGTCCCCTGTGGCATGTGGGGTTGCGCATAGCCAAGCATGGCCCTAGTGGCAAACGCGAATTATTATCATTCGCAAACATGGGGGATTTATGCGACATTATCGGAAGGCCGCCCTGCTGGCCGCAACGGCCTGCATTTCATTGCTGGCGCCCGGCCTGGCCTGGGCCGAGGATGCCGCCGAATCGAGCGCCGACACGATCATCGTCACCGGCGTCAACGACAGCAAGGCGAGCACCGGCACCAAGACCGACACCCCGCTAATCGCCACGCCGCAGAGCATCACCATCATCGATCGCGAGGAACTGACCCGCCGGAACGCGCTGTCGATCAACGAAGCGCTGGGCTATGTCGCGGGCGTGTCGACCAACCAGCGCGGCGCGCTGGCGACCCGCTATGACCAGCTGGTGCTGCGCGGCTTTTCGCCCGGCGTCTTCCTTGACGGCATGCGCCTGATCGCCGGTCCCTATTCGACGCCGCAGATCGACTTCAACCGGGTCGACCATATCGACGTTGTGAAAGGGCCGGCCTCCGTCCTCTACGGCAACTCCACCCCCGGCGGTCTGGTGAACCTGACCAGCAAGATGCCCGAAGCGACCGCCTTCGGTCGGTTCGAGGGGCAGGTCGGCAATTATGACACGTTCCGCTTCGCCGGCGACGTCAACCAGCCGCTCGACAGCGAGGGCCGGCTAAAGGCCCGTCTTGTCGGCGGCTGGCAGAAGAGCGACAATCTGGCCGAGGGCGCCTTCAGCGAGCGCTGGCACGTCAGCCCGATGCTGACCTTCTCCCCCGATGCGGCGACCAGCCTGACCCTGATCGCCACCTATCAGCATACGCCCCATGGCGGCGGCTATTCGGGAACCCCGGCGGCTGGCACGGTGCTGCCAAACCCGTATGGCATCCTGCCGCGCAATATGAACACCGGCGATCCGGGCTATGAGCGCTATGACCACAAGGCCAAGTCGATCGCGGCCTTCTTCCGCCATGATTTCGACGAACATCTGAGCTTCGCTTCGAATCTGCGCTATCAGAACAACAAACTGTCCTATCGGCAGATCTACACGTCGGGCTTTGCCACCACCGGCACGGGCGCCAGCCGCAACAGCGACTATTCGACCATCATACGCGGCGGCGGCGGCGCGGACGAGGATTTCGATACGCTGACGATGGACAATCACCTGAACGCCAAGTTCGCCACCGGCTTCATCCAGCACAACCTGCTGGTCGGCGTCGATTATCAGCGCATCACCGGCGAAAATGTGCAGCAGTTCAACAGCGGCGTTACCGCCAATCCGCTGACCAGCATCCCCAATCTCAGCCTGTTCGCGCCAGTCTATGGCGGCACGCTGCCCAGTTTCGACCTGACCATCCTGTCGCCCAACTATACCAACACTTATGGCAAGCGCGACCAGCTCGGCGTCTATTTCCAGGATCAACTGGCGATCGGTCGGTTGCAACTGATCGCCAGCGGGCGTCAGGACTGGTATGAGCAGACCTCGCTCAACCTCAATCCGACCACGGCGGCGGCACGGGCCGCACCGGTGACGAAGCTGTCGCAGAGCGCCTTCACCATGCGCCTGGGCGCGCTTTACGAGTTCAAGTTCGGTCTGTCGCCCTATGTCAGCTATTCGGAATCCTTCGAACCGCAGGCCGGCACCCGCTATGTGACGGCGACCGAGACGGCGCCCTTCGTGCCGATCACCGGCCATCAATATGAGGCCGGCCTGAAATATCAGCCGCCCGGGATCAATGCGCTGTTCACCGCGTCGGTCTACCAGCTCAAGCGGCAGGGCAATCCGGTGTCCGACCCGCGCGCAGGCCAGAATGGCATCCCCGCCAATGCGACCGTCCAGATCGGCGAGACCCGCGTGCGCGGCGTCGAATTCGAGGGTCGCGGGGAAGTCATCCCCGGCTTCGATATCGTGGCGACCGCCAGCTATACCGACGCGATCATCACCGAAGGCACGGCGGCCATCGCGCCGACCGCCACGAACAGCGGCACGCCGACGACCACCGGCACCCGCCAGCTGGGCACCCCCAGATGGAACGCGTCCACCTTCCTCTCCTATGATTTCGGCAAGGCGCAGAATGTCGCGGGACCGCTGTCGGGTCTCAGCTTCGGCGCGGGCGTGCGCTATGTGACCGGTTCGGACGGCACGACCAACTATGCGGTCATCAACGGCGTGACCACCTTCCAGCGCTTTCATACCGGAAGCTTCGCGCTGGTCGATGCGATGCTGGGCTATGATCTGTCGAAGGTCGGGCTGAAGGGCTGGAGCGCGTCCGTCAACGCGGCCAATCTCTTCGACAAGACCTATATCAGCGCCTGCCCCTTCCTCAACAGCTGCTATTATGGCGGGCCGCGCACCGTCGTGGGATCGTTGCGCTTCAACTGGTAAGGCCGACGATCGGGCGGGACATGCAGCCCCGCCCGATCGGCTTTGCCCCATCCGCCCAAGGAAAAGCCCGTCAGGATGGGCGATAGCGGCTGGGAGGAACGCCCAATATACGCTTGAACATCGTGGAAAAACTGGCCGGACCATCATAACCCAGGTCGAGGGCGATCGTCGTGATCGCCTCCCCCTCCGCAAGCCGCGGCAGCGCGACCGACAGGCAGGCCTGTTGTCGCCATTCGGCAAAGCTCATCCCCGTTTCCTGCCGGAACAGACGGGTGAAGCGGCGGCGGTTCATCGCCAGGCCGTCGGCCCACTGGTCGATCGTGACGGTGGCGCGGGGCTGTTCCATGAAGGCATGGCATCGGGCCGCCAGCATCGCATGGCGCGGAAAGGGCACGGCGATCGGGATGACCGGCGCCCTGTCGACTTCCGCGACCAGCAATTGCATGACGAGCCCGTCACGTCCCTCCTCCGCATATTCGACCGGAATATCGGCTGCCGCGACCAGCAACTGACGCAGCAGCGGCGAGACGCCGACGATACGGCAGGCATCGGCAAGCGTCGGGCAGGCGGCCGGATCGATCAGCACGCTGCGGGTCTGCACCGATCCGACCATCCGCACGGCGTGCGGCGTGCCACCCGGTATCCAGATTCCCCGTTCCGGCGGCGCCACCCATGCGCCGTCGGGCGTGCTGACCGCGACCACGCCGCTCGCCGCATAGAGAAATTGCCCGCGCCGGTGCCGGTGCTCGGCAAGTTCGAAGGAGGGCGGATAGTCATTGCCGATCCCGACCACGGGCCGTGCCACATCTTCGAAATCATCCGGACGACGATGCTCGGTCATTGTCCCATTCTCAAAAACGAATGGCCCATATGCCGAAGCGGGACAAAAAGGAAAAGGCTAATCGCCCTTCCTGAAAGGAACGGACAATGCGCAACATAGTCGAAACAGCAGAAAGACCCCAGGCAACGGCGAGCGGCACGGTATTCGGCGTGATCGTGGCGATCAGCTTCTGCCATCTGCTCAACGACATGATGCAATCGCTGCTTCCCGCCATCTATCCGGGCCTGAAGACCGATCTTGGCCTCAGCTTCGGCCAGATCGGGCTGGTGACATTCGTCTATCAGATTACCGCGTCGATCCTGCAACCGCTGATCGGCCTTTATGCCGACAAGCGGCCCACGCCGCTGGCGCTGCCCGGCGGCACGCTGTTTTCGCTGGCGGGCCTCGCCGTCCTGTCGATCGCCCATGATTATGGGCTGGTGCTGGTCGGCGCTGCGCTGTTGGGCATGGGATCGTCGGTGTTCCACCCGGAATCCTCGCGCGTGGCCCGCATGGCGGCCGGGGGGCGGCATGGACTGGCGCAATCCCTGTTCCAGGTCGGCGGCAATGCGGGCCAGGCGCTGGGGCCGCTCGCCGCCGCGCTGGTCGTGATGCGCTGGGGCCAGTCCAGCCTTGCCTTCTTCGCCCTGCTGGCGCTGCTGTCGGGCGCGGTGCTGTGGAATGTCGCGACCTGGTACCGGCATCACGGCCTGTCGCGTCTGAAGACCGGCGGACATGCGTCGCTGGCGATCGCCCTGCCCAGGGGGCAGGCCAGGCGGGGCATCGCCATCCTGCTGGCGCTGATCTTCTCCAAATATGTCTATCTCGCCAGCCTGACGAGCTATTTCACCTTCTACCTGATCCACCGTTTCGGCGTGTCGGTGCAGACGGCGCAATTGCACCTGTTCGCCTTTCTGGCGGCGGTTGCGGCCGGCACCATCGCGGGCGGGCCGCTGGGCGATCGCTTCGGGCGGAAATATGTGATCTGGTTCTCGATCCTGGGCGCCCTGCCCTTCACGCTGCTGCTGCCCTATGCCAACCTGTTCTGGACGGCGCCGCTGACCGTCGCGATCGGCCTGATCCTGGCATCCGCCTTTCCGGCGATCGTCGTCTTCGCGCAGGAACTGGTGCCCGGCAAGGTCGGCATGATATCCGGCCTGTTCTTCGGCTTCTCCTTCGGCATGGGCGGATTGGGCGCCGCGCTGCTGGGATGGCTGGCCGACTGGATGAGCATCGAGACGGTCTACCGGATCTGTGCCTTCCTTCCCGCAATCGGCTTGCTGACGGCTTTTCTGCCCAATATCGAGGGAAAGCGGAACCAGGGCTGATGACCGGCAAGGGCACCGGCGGCATTTGCGGCCGGGCCATTGCTGCCTTTTGTCACGGCGCGATCGGCAACCATATCGCGCTCGCCGCGTCGCCGCCCCAGTGGATCGTCTCCGTGGCTTTCACATAGTCGCCGGGCCTGGCCTCCATGATCGATGGCACCCAGCTTTGCGGGTTGCGGTCATAGAGGGGGAAGAGGCTCGACTGGACCTGCACCATGATCCTGTGCCCCGGCAGGAAGACATGGTTCGCGTTGGGCAGCGACCATGTGAAGGCATAGGTCTTGCCCGGTTCCAGCGGCGCAGGGCTTGAAAAGCCGTTGACATAGCGGCCGCGGAAAATCTCGATCCCGATGCCCAGCTGATAGCCGGCCATCGTCGGGTCGGCGGAATTTTCCTGCGGATAGACGTCGATCAGCTTGACCACGAAATCGCTGTCGCGCCCGCTGGTTGCCGCGCGCAGGTCCACCCTGGGCGCGCCCATGATGTGCACCGGCTTGTCGAGTACCCCCGTCGTATAGCTCAGCACGTCGGGCCGACCATCGACGAAGCGCTGGTCATGGACCAGCCAGGTGCGCCATTCCTCCCCCTGCATATGGACGGGGCGCGGCAGCATCGGCACCGGCTTGGCCGGGTCGGAGACATAGCTGTCGCTGCCTTCCGACGGCTTGGTCCAGGACAGGCCGAACCCGCTCCCCAGATAGAGCGGCGTGTAATTCCCCGCCGGCCATCGCTGCGACACGTCCCAGCGATTGTCGCCCATCGCATAGGTCAGCACCGGCGGCGTGTCGCATTTGGGTGCATCGGTTTTGAGATGGCAGTCGAGGAACGGCTTCATGTAGCGGGTGCGGAACTGCAACCCGGTGTCGCCCTCCCATTTCAGCGGACCCAGCTCGCGCGCTTCATAATTGACCTGGCTGTGCCGCCACGGTCCGATCACCAGACTGACCATGTCGTTATTGGCGTCCTGCTTCTCCAGCGCCTGGTAGACGGCCGGCGCGCCATAGCTGTCCTCCTGATCCCATTGGCCCACGACCAGCATGGTCGGCACGGTCAGCTTGCGGTTTGCCAGCAGCTTGTCGACCGCCTGCCCCTGCCACCAGGCGTCATAGCTCGGATGTTCCAGCACCTTGCGCACCACCGGCAGGTCCATCAGCCCATAGGCCCGCGCATAGTCCGCCGCCGACCCGGCCGCCAGATAGGCGCTATACTCATCGCCCGTTCCCTTGGGCACCGCTCCGCCGCCCTTCTTCACCGTCTGGCCCAGATCGTAGTCGAAGGCGAAGGTGCGGAAGGCGCCATTGTGGAACCAGTCGTCGCCCATCCAGCCGTCGACCATCGGGCTTTGCGGCACGGCGGCCTTCAATGCCGGATGCGGATCGATCAGGGCCATGAGCGAGGTGAAGCCGAGATAGGAGGAGCCGGTAATGCCGACCCGTCCGTTGCTTTCCTTCACATTCTTCACCAGCCAGTCGATCGTGTCATAGGCGTCGGTGGCATGATCGACCTTGGTCGGGTTGAGCGGTCCGCGCAGCGGCCGGTTCATGACATAGTCGCCCTCCGACCCGTCGAGGCCGCGCACGTCCTGATAGACGCGGATATAGCCGTCATTGACGAATTCGGCGTCCATGACCGGCAGGATTTCCTCGATCCTCTGGCTGCGATTGCGGCTGGTCGCCTTATCCGCATTATAAGGCGTGCGGCTGAGCAGGATCGGCGCGTCCTTCACGCCCTTGCGATAGACGATAACGGTATAGAGCTTCTTGCCGTCACGCATCGGCACCATCACCGTGCGGCGGACATAGTCAGCCTGCGGCCGAACCCAGTCATAGGCCTTGACCTGCTCGTTGAGCATGGTGTCGGTCGCCGCATGCCCGCCATCCTGCGCGGAAACGGGTATGGCGGACAGGGTGATGGCGAGCGCGGCAAGAGCGGTGCTCGCGGCGATGCGGAACGTCTTTTTCATGGTTTCAGGAGGTGACTCTTCCATCGCGGCCGGTCAAGCGGGCAGATGATGCGACGGCCCGATATCCGCCGATGCGGCCTTGACCCGCGCGCGACTTTCAGGAAGGGCCATCGCATCCCGTTTCGGCGGAGGTGACGCTGGTCGCTACCGCCCCATCCGTCTGAAAGAATGATCGTGCGCTTGAGCCTCCTGACAGCAACGCGACTGGCCTTCATAGTGCCGGGCTATGCTATCTCAGCTTGGGCGCCGCTGATCCCGCACGTCCAGGCGCAGATCGGGCTGAACAACGCGCAGTTGGGCATGGCCTTGCTCGCGCTGGGCGCGGGATCGATGACGACCATGCCGATCGCGGGCGGGCTGGTGGGCAAGACGGGCTGCCGTCGGCTGTTCGCGGCATCGGGCTTTGCGGTTGCGTTCATCCTGCCGCTGCTGGCGATCGTGCCATCGGCATTGCTGCTCGCCATCACCCTTTTTGCGCTTGGGGTGGCGATGGGACTGCTCAGCTGCGCGCGCAACCTGCACGCCATTCATACCGAGCGGGCGCTCAACAAGCGCCTCATGTCCGGCTTCCATGGCTTCTACAGCGTCGGATGCATATTGGGCGCGGGCAGCATGAGCATCCTCATGGGGTCCGGCGTCGCGCCGGCGCTGGCGATCCTGACCGTCGCCATCGCGATCATGATTGGCGTCACCCTGTCCGCACGCCATATCACCGACGAGAGAAATGCGTCCGGTCCGGCCTATGCCCGGCCGCGCGGCGTCGTGCTGGCCATCGGCATCCTGTGCTTCATCGCCTTCATGGCGGAAGGGTCCGTGCTCGACTGGAGCGCGCTGCTGCTGTCCGGGCATTTCCGGCTCGACGCCGCGCGCGCGGGGCTGGGCTATGTCGCCTTCGCCACCACGATGACGGGCGGGCGGCTGTTGGGTGATCGGCTCGTTCGACGCTTCGGGGACCGGCTGATGCTCATTTCTGGTCCCGTGATCGCGGCCGCTGGTTTCGTGGTCGCCGTGCTGCCGCTGCATTGGACGCTGGCAGTGTTCGGCTTCGCCCTGGTGGGCGCGGGATTGGCGAATGTCGTGCCGCTGCTCTACAGCGCGGTCGGCCGCCAGACGATCATGCCGCAGAATCTGGCGCTTACCGCGGCGGGATCGATCGGCTTTGCCGGCATCCTAACCGGGCCGGCCGCGATCGGCTTCATCGCGCAATGGACCAGCCTTTCGACCTCCTTCCTGATCCTTGCGCTGCTGACGACGCTGGTCGCCCGCTATGCGCCCAGAACCATATCCAGAGATTGAAAAGTCGGAGCGTCAGGCCGACACAGGCCTTCCGTTCACTATGACATTTTCAAACCGCAAATTGGTCGCCCCCGACACCGCCAGCCTGTCCTGCGCGAGCTGAAGGTCGATATCCCGAAACAGGATATCGCTGATCGCGGTCTGTCCAGGGTTGGGCTTGACGACGCCAAACGCGCCGAAGCGCCCCTTCACGCCTGACAGCGTGACATTGCGGACGATGGATTTGGGCGGCTCCGCGCCACCCAGATTCTTGTACTGGCTCCACGGCTCGACCGAAATGACCATGCCGCCGGGATTGTCCAGTTCCATATCGCGAATGAGGATATTCTCATAGCGTTGCGGCGTGTCGGGACGCAACTTCAGCCGCACCAGCACGATGTCGCCCGTCACCCGGCAATTTTCCATGACGACGTCGCGAACGATCGTCGCCTCGCTGCCGCAGGCCAGCGCATGATGACCGCGCCGGAAATGGCAGTTGACGATCCGAAGATGCTCGACCGGCGGGCTGTCCTTGTCCTCCATGGCGTGCGGTCCCTTCGACCCCTTCGCCGCCACGCAATCGTCGGTCACGGAGAAATAGCAGCCATCGATGGTGACGCGCTGGCAACTGTCGACATCGACCCCGTCGGTGCTGGGCGCTTGCTTGTAATCGTCGGGCACCTCGAACCGGGCGCCGCGCACCAGCACATCCTGACATTTGTAGAGATGCAGGTTCCAGAACTGCGAATCCTTGAAGGTCACGCCCTCGACGGTCACGTTTCGGCTATTCTCGATCAGCGCCAGACGCGCACGAGGCAGGCCCAGATTGGGAAAGTTGGCGGGATCGGGCGCGGCATCATGCAGCTTCCAGAACAGATCCCAGATGGGCCGCCCCGCGCCGTCCAGCGTTCCTTCCCCGCTTATCTTCAGCCCGTCGCATTCGCTTGCGTTGATAAGGGCCGGCGTGAAATTTTCCTCGAAATGCCCCTCGATCCGTGTCCGCCGGGGCGGGAAATGCGCCATGTCGGTCGTGCATCGAAGCACGGCGCCCTTGTCCAGATGCAGATGGACCTTGGGCTTCAGGAACAGCGCGCCGCTGAGGAACAGGCCCGGCGGCACCACGACGGTGCCGCCTCCCTGCGTCGCCAGACGGTCGATCGCCGACTGGATCGCCTTCGTATTGATCGTGCTGCCATCCGCGCGTGCGCCAAAGTCCAGGATCGACACGGGCTTGCCTCCGGGCTGTTCCGCTTGCGCGAATGACGCGGCAAGCGGCGTGGTGAGGATCGCAGACGTGAAGGCGCGACGGGTGCAATTGCCAAGGGTCATGATCGCGCCTCTCCGGAACCGACCATGGAGATTATCCCACATGGTGCTTATCAATTCCATGATATAGAGTTCGCGCGGGACGGCAAGCGGATCAGAAGCGAAAACTGATCCAGCTCCCCAGAAAGGCCGAATTGGCATAGCCCGCGCGCCGCAGCACCGTATCCGCCCGCAGATATTCCGCCCGCGTCGTCAGCGTCAGCCGCGGCGCGATGCTGTAGATCAGCTGGGCGCGGAGCAACTGGGCGACGGCCTTGCCAGCGACCTTCTCCGTCCCGACATAGGGTGTGTAGTTGGCGCGGTAGACGGCGTCTTTCTCATCGTCGCGCCAGGTAAATTGATATTCCAGCGATGCGCGCAGCTTGTCGGTCGGGTTGAAACTGATGTTGGGCGCCACCGCGATCATGTTAGTCGCGGTCAGGAACAGGCCGTAGCTGAAATAAATATTGTTGCCATAGGGCGCATAGGCATTGCGCAGCGTGCCCTTGTCATAGCCGCCGCCCCCGCTGCCATAGTCGACATGCACGCCGATGCGCGGCGCGGCTTTGTCCTCGCCCAGCCGCCAGTTCTGCGCGAAAAAGGCCTGCCATGCCCGGATCGGCCGGTCCTCGAACTCGCCATATTGGTGGACCAGCGTCCAGTCGAGGTTGAGCCGTCCCACATCGCCCCACAACCGTGCGCCAGCATAATAGCGCACCGCCGGCGCCACGACGCCGCCCCAGGTGCCGACCCGGTTGCGCCGCCGCCAGAAGAAGGGGTCGAAGAACAGTTTCGATCCGCCCAGCCAATGGTTCGGCACGACAAAGCCCGCCGAAACGCCGCTGAACCGCCGATTTTTGTCCGGCACATCATCGCCCAGCCCGCCATTGCCGAGGTCGGTGGTTTCGAAATCGAACAGCGTCGCGCGCATCGTCGGCGTCCGCGCCCAGACGCGCGTGCCGTTCAGTACGAAGCGGATGGTGTTGTTGTCGCGCTGCGAGATCAGCAGATTGGGACCGTCGGTGAACTCCTGACGCCCATAACGCACGCCCAGATCGACATTGGCGATCCGTCCCTTCGCCTCGGCAAAATATTGCTGACGCACGAAGCTGTTTTTGAACGTGCCCGATGGCGTGCCAATATTCTTACCGTCGATCTGGCCATGGGCGACCTCGCCATAAAAGCGCAGATGCTCCCCGATATGCAGGTCGGCGCCGGCGACGAGACGGACGATATCCTGCCGTTGCTCCGGCCCCTCGATCAGTTGCGGATTGCTGGTCAGGTTCATGCGCAACCGCGCTTCGCCGCTCAGCGTCAGATAGATGTCCCCGTCGTCATCGAGCGGCAGATATTTGAGCCGGTCGAGCAGATCGTCGCGCCTGGCGGGATCGCGGTAGACGCGCCAGTCTTCGGCCCAGCGCGACAGATTATAGCCGTTGACGGTGGCGCCGTCGCCTTGCGCTGCGGCGGGGTAGATTGCGGGCGGGGTTTCCGCCAGAGCGGGGGTAGCGCAGGCGAGCGCCACCAGGCCCAGGAACGGGCGAGCCATCATGTCATCCTCTCCAATATGGAGGCGCTGCCCTCTCCGGGGGCGCCTTCCTTCTATATCTCAGTTCGTGATCTTAGTTTATGTCAGGCCGCCGCCAGTTCGCGCACGTCCTGCGTCGTCACCGGCGCGGACAGGCGACCGGACAAAGCGTCGTCCAGCTTCTGGCGATCCAGCGCCCCTTCCCACCGCGCGACGACGATGGTCGCCACGGCATTGCCGATGAAGTTGGTGAGGCTGCGGCATTCGCTCATGAAGCGGTCGACGCCCAGGATCAGCGCCATGCCCGCGACCGGGACCGTCGGCACGATCGACAAGGTCGCCGCCAGCGTGATGAAGCCAGCGCCGGTGACGCCAGCCGCCCCCTTGGACGACAGCATCGCCACGCCCAGCAGCAGGATTTCCTGCCACAGCGTCAGTTCAACGCCCGTCGCCTGCGCAATGAACAGCGCCGCAAGCGTCATATAGATATTGGTGCCGTCTAGGTTGAAGCTATAGCCGGTCGGCACGACCAGCCCGACCACGGACTTTTCGCAGCCGGCGCGCTCCATCTTCTCGATCAGGTTGGGCAGAGCGGCTTCCGACGAGGAGGTGCCCAGCACCAGCAGCAGTTCCGCCTTCAGATAGCGCAGCAACTTGAAGATCGAAAAGCCGGTCAATCGGGCAACCGTGCCCAGTATGACGATCACGAACAGCGCCGAAGTCAGATAGAAGGTCGCGACCAGCGCGCCCAGGCTGGCGAGGCTGCCGATACCATATTTGCCAATGGTGAAGGCGATCGCGCCGAAGGCGCCGATCGGGGCCGCGCGCATCAGGATCGACACCAGTTTGAAGACGATCAGGCTCAGCCGCTCCAGAAAGCGCACGACCGGCTCGGCCGGCTCGCCGACCAGACTGATGGCGATGCCGAACAGGATGGCGATCAGCAGGATCTGAAGGATATTGCCGCCGGTAAAGGCCCCCACCAGCGTCGAGGGGATGACGTCCAGCAGGAAGCCGGTCAGCGTGCTGTCATGCGCCTTGGCGGCATAGTCGGCAACCGCCGTGCCATCGAGCGTCGCCGGGTCGATGTTCATCCCCGCGCCGGGCTGCACGACATTGGCGACGATCAGGCCGACGACCAGCGCCAGCGTGGAAAAGGTCAGGAAATAGGCGAAGGCCTTGCCCGCGACACGGCCGACCGACCCCAATTCCTTCATGCCTGCGATGCCGGTGACGATGGTCAGGAAGATGACCGGCGCGATGATCATCTTCACCAGCTTGATGAAGGCGTCGCCGAGCGGTTTCAGCGCCTCGCCATAGGTCGGCCAGAAATGACCGAGCAGCGCGCCCGCCATGATCGCGACCAGCACCTGCACGTAAAGCTGCGAGGCTATGCCGCGCTTCTTCGGCGGCGCAGCGGCGGTCGGAAAATTCTGAGTGATCATTGCAGGCGCTCCATCTCCACGGCCGCAGGCTATGATTGCGAACGGCCATATTCAGCTTCGCGCGGCGCTGCTGATCGGGCAAGAATTTCGATAAATCATTTATATTACTGATATTATTAGATAATATCTCACGTCCGGTGATATTTTTGTGGAAACCGTGTCGATTTCGGCATCACGGCAAAGCCATTTGTGTGATAATCCACACAAATGCTGTCTACCCGAGTCTTCCGGCTATGGCCCATATTGCTCATTGCCACGCTCGCGGCGGCCTGCTGGTTGTTTGCCGATCGCTACGGCCATAATGCGCGCAGTCAGTTTCTGGCGGACCAGCGCAGCGACGCCGCCATGCAGTCCCGGTCGATGCTGCGCCTGCTGGAATCGGAATTACAGAAATTCCGCCTGCTTCCGGCCGTACTCGGCGAATATTCGGATGTGCGCGCTGCGCTCCAGTCGGGCCATGCCGGGGCAGCGCTCAACGATAAGCTCGCGTCGCTCGCCGACAAGACCGGTGCGGCCGCCATTTATGTCCTGAATGCGCGCGGCCTGTCGGTCGCCGCGTCCAATGCCGACCAGCCGAACAGCTTCGTCGGACAGGATTACAGTTTCCGTCCCTATTATCAGTTGGGATGGCGCAAGGGCGGCGGCGAATATTTCGCCCTCGGCACCGTCAGCCACCGCCCAGGCCTCTATCTGTCGCGCCGGGTCGAAGGACCGAAAGGACCGATCGGGGTCATCGTCGTCAAGGTCGAATTCGATGCGATCGAGCGCGCCTGGGCCGATCGACGCGCCTGGACCTTCATCGCCGACCAGAATGGCATATTGTTGCTGAGCAGCGATCCCGCCCGCCGCTTCCATGCGCTGCACCCCGTGTCGCCGCACCTGCGCGCTCGCATCCAGCGCGCGCTTCAGTTCGGCAGCGCACCGTTGACCCCATTGGGCATGACGATCGCACAGGACGGCCAGACGCGCCTGCGCGACGGCAGCGAGGCGATGACCGCCATCCTGCCCGTGCCGGTTGCCGGATGGCGCCTCTATCATGTCGTGCCGATCGATGCCGGCCTGGCTGCGGCCGGTCGCCAGACCCGGATCGCGACGCTGCTGTTCGCGGCGCTTCTTCTGCTGCTGATCGGCGCCGGCATGTGGCTTGCGGCGCGGCGTCGCCGGACCACACGCGACCGCGCCAGGCTGGAACGGGAAGTCGCGGTGCGGACCGAGGCGCTGGCGCATGAAATGGAGGCGCGGACGCTGGCCGACCGCCGCTATCGGCAGGCGCGCGAGGAACTGGCGCATGCCAACCGGCTCGGAACCCTTGGCACCATCTCTGCCGGCGTGGCGCATGAAATCAACCAGCCGGTGGCGACGATCCGCACTTTCGCCGAGAATGCGGCCCTGTTCCTCGACCGGGATCGCCCGGACAAGGCGGGCGCGAACCTGCATGAAATCGTCGCCATGACCGACCGGATCGGCAGCATCACCGCGCAGCTTCGCCGCTATGCCCGGCGCGGTGTCGGGGAAATCGGGCCGGTATCGCTCGCCGATGCGATGGATGGCGTGCGACTGCTGGTTGCGGACAGGTTCCGCAGCGCAGGCGTGCGGCTGACCCTGCCCCAGCCCGATCCGAAGCTGCAAGTTCGCGCCGGTCGCATCCGCCTGGAGCAGGTGCTGGTAAACCTTCTCAACAATGCGCTAGAAGCAGTTGTTGAACAAGAAAATTCCTGGGTCGAGGTCGTGCTGAACGACAAAAGCGAGCAATTGTTGCTGGACGTGCGCGACAGCGGGCCGGGCATAGCCGAAGCCCTGCGCGACGATCTTTTCATGCCCTTCGCCACCTCCAAGCCGGGCGGGCTGGGCCTTGGCCTGCATATCGCGCGCGACATCATGGTTGAGTTTGGCGGCGCGCTCGACCTGATCCCCGACGATCCGCACACCTTGTTCCGCATGACATTGGTAAAGGCATGACCGACACCCCTTCCCTGCTGTTGATCGACGACGATGACGCGCTGCGCACGGCACTGGCGCAATCCTTCGAACTGGCGGACCTGCCGATCCACTGTTTCGCCGACGCGGCCGAGGCGCTGGCACGGCTGGATGCCGGGTTCGACGGCGCGATCATCTCGGACATCCGCATGCCGCGCATGGACGGGCTGGAACTGTTCCGCCGCATCGCCGCGATCGATCACCAGATCCCCGTCATCCTGATGACCGGCCATGGTGACGTGTCCATGGCGGTGTCGGCATTGAAGCAGGGCGCCTTCGACTTCATCGCCAAGCCCTTCGCCACCGATCATCTGATCGCCGCCGCCCGCCGCGCGCTGGAGATGCGGCAACTGGTGCTCGACAACCGCCGCCTGCGCGCGGCGGCGGACGAAAGCGCGGCGGGCGAGCCGCTGATCGGCGAAAGTCCCGCTATGGTCCGCCTGCGCGAGAATATGCGCCAGATCGCCGAAGCCGATGTCGACGTGCTGATCGAGGGCGAGACAGGAACGGGCAAGGAACTGGTGGCGACGTTGCTGCATCGCTGGAGCCGGCGGCGGGGGCGTCCTTTCGTCGCGATCAACTGCGCCGCGCTGCCGGACACGATCGCGGAGGCCGACCTGTTCGGTCAGGAGGGGCGCACGCAACTCACCCAGTCGGGCCGCATCGCCCGCGCCCATCGCGGCACATTGTTCCTCGACGAGATCGAAAGCAGCCCGGCGCGGCTCCAGGGATCGCTGCTGCGCGTGCTGGAGGAGCGGGAAATCCATCCCGTCGGCGCGGAGCAGCCGCAACCGCTCGACATGCGCGTGATCGCCGCGACCAAGCCGGGGATCGAGACGAGCGTCGCCGAAGGCCGCTTCCGCGCCGACCTGCTCTACCGCCTCGACATGGTGCGGCTGCGCATCCCGCCGCTGCGCGACCGGCGGGAGGATGTGCCGTTGCTGTTCGGCTATCTGCTGCATCAGGCGGCCGAACAGATGGGGCGTGACGTGCCGCAGGTCGGGGCAGACGTCCGCGCATGGCTGACCGAGCATGACTGGCCGGGCAATGTGCGGGAACTGGCCAATTACGCCAAGCGCATCCTGCTGGGCATGCAGATGGATGGCGGCGCGGCGGAGGACCGGATGCCGCTCAGCCAGCGAGTCGAACGCTATGAGGCGGCCGTCATCCGCAAGGTGCTGGAACGGGTTCAGGGCGATGCGCGATCGGCCATGGCGGACCTGCACCTGCCGCGAAAGACCTTCTACGACAAGCTCAACCGCCACGGGATAGAGATTGACGATTATCGACGGCGGGACTGACGACCGGCGCATTGACGCGCCATCCGCGCGCGGTTAGAGGCGCGTCCAGCATCAAGAGTCGGGTCGACGCCCGACACCAACCTGCTCCCGAGCAAGGTGGTGCCCCGTTCCGACGGGGGATGTGGCCGGACCGGCAACAAACGGGACAACAAGCCACATATATGCGTCGGCCCGCCTCGATCGAGGAAGGACAAGACGTGACGAACAAGACGCAACAATTCGCCAGCGACAATTATGCCGGCATCTGCCCCGAGGCATGGGCGGCGATGGCGGAGGCGAACCGGGATTCCGCGCCCGCCTATGGCGAGGACAGCTGGACGGAACGTGCTTCCAATGCCTTCCGTGCCCTTTTTGGTACCGATTGCGAGGTATTTTTCGCCTTCAACGGCACGGCCGCCAACTCGCTGGCGCTGGCGGCTCTGTGCCAATCCTATCATAGCGTCATCTGCGCGGCGTCGGCCCATGTCGAGACCGACGAATGCGGCGCGCCGGAATTCTTTTCCAACGGGTCCAAGCTGCTGGTCGCCGCGAGCGAAGATGGCAAGCTGACGCCCGAGGCCATCCGGTCGCTGGCGACGAGCCGGTCGGACATCCATTTCCCCAAGTCGCGCGTCGTCACCATCACCCAGCCGACCGAGACGGGACGCGTCTACACCGTCGAGGAAATCCGGGCCATCGCGGCCGTGTGCCGCGACCTCGGCCTCAAGCTGCACATGGACGGCGCGCGCTTCGCCCATGCCTGCGCCACGCTGGGTTGCGAGCCGGCGGATATCACATGGCGGGCGGGTGTCGACGTGCTGTGCTTTGGCGGCACCAAGAACGGCATGGCGGTGGGCGAAGCCATTCTCTTCTTCGATCCGGCGCTGGCGCAGGATTTCGACTATCGCTGCAAGCAGGCGGGACAACTTGCCTCCAAGATGCGGTTCCTGGCGGCGCCATGGGTCGGCATGCTGGAAAGCGGCGCATGGCTGAGGAACGCCGTCCATGCCAATGCAATCGCAACCCTGCTCGCCGACCGCATCGGCGATCTTCCGGGCGTCGACATCGTCTTTCCCGTCGAGGCGAACGCGCTGTTCCTGCGCGCGCCCGATCCTCTGCTCCAGGGTCTGCGGGACCGGGGCTGGCGTTTCTACAGCTTCATCGGCGGGGCTGCGCGCTTCATGTTCGCATGGGACGCAGATCCTGCAATCGTCGAGGCGTTGGCGGCGGACATCATCGACCTCGCTCTTGTAGAAACGATGACGGCCGCCTGATCGCCTCAGCCCAATATGCCGGGCAGGTCCAGTCCCTTGTCGCGCGCGCAATCGAGCGCTTCGGCATAGCCCGCATCGGCATGGCGCATCACCCCGGTGGCCGGATCGTTCCAGAGGACACGCTCCAGCCGCCGCGCGGCCGCTTCCGTGCCGTCGGCGACGATCACCATGCCGGCATGTTGCGAATAGCCCATGCCGACGCCGCCGCCATGATGGAGCGATACCCAGGTCGCGCCGCTGGCGGTGTTGAGCAGGGCGTTGAGCAGCGGCCAGTCGGACACGGCGTCCGAGCCGTCCCGCATCGCTTCCGTCTCGCGATTGGGGCTGGCGACCGACCCGCTGTCCAAATGGTCGCGGCCGATGACGACCGGCGCCTTGAGTTCGCCCTTCGCCACCATCTCGTTGAAGGCGAGGCCGAGCCGGTGCCGATCCCCCAGCCCGACCCAGCAGATGCGCGCGGGCAGGCCCTGGAAACGGATCTTCTCCCGCGCCATGTCGAGCCAGCGGTGGAGATGCGCATTGTCGGGCAGCAGTTCCTTCACCTTCGCGTCGGTGCGGTAGATATCCTCCGGATCGCCCGACAGCGCCGCCCAGCGGAAAGGCCCGATACCCCGGCAGAAGAGCGGGCGGATATAGGCCGGCACGAAGCCGGGGAAGTCGAAGGCGTTGGCGACGCCCTCATCCTTTGCCACCTGTCTGATATTGTTACCATAATCCACGGTAGGCACGCCGGCCGCCTGGAAATCCAGCATGGCGCGGACATGGATCGCCATCGATGCCTTAGCCGCTTTCGCCACGGCCTCCGGCTCGCGCTCGCGCCGTTCGATCCACTCGGCGACGGTCCAGCCGGCGGGCAGATAGCCGTTGACCGGATCATGCGCCGACGTCTGGTCGGTCAACAGGTCAGGGCGGATACCGCGCCGATGAAGTTCGGGCAGGATTTCGGCGGCATTGCCGAGCAGGCCGACCGAAACCGGTGTCCTCGCGGCAACACTCTCCTGGATGATCGCCATCGCTTCCTCGATGGTGTCGGCGGCGCGGTCCAGATAGCCGGTGCGCAGGCGCATCTCGATCCGGCTGCGCTGGCATTCGATCGCCAGACAGGAGGCCCCGGCCATCACGGCCGCCAGCGGCTGCGCACCGCCCATGCCGCCCAGCCCCGCCGTCAGCAGCCAGCGCCCCGACAGGTCGCCGCCATAATGCTGGCGCCCCATTTCGACGAACGTCTCATAGGTGCCCTGCACGATGCCCTGCGTGCCGATATAGATCCAGCTGCCAGCGGTCATCTGCCCGTACATGGCCAGACCGCGCTTATCGAGTTCGTTGAAATGCGCCCAGTCCGCCCATTTGGGGACGAGATTGCTGTTCGCGATCAGCACGCGCGGGGCATCGGCATGGGTCCGGAAAATACCGACCGGCTTGCCCGACTGGACGAGAAGCGTCTGGTCATCCTCCAGCCGTCGCAGCGCGTCCACGATCCGGTCATAGCTTTCCCAGTCGCGCGCGGCGCGGCCGATGCCGCCATAGACGACCAGTTCCTCCGGACGTTCGGCAACGTCAGGATGGAGATTGTTCATCAGCATCCGCAGCGGCGCTTCGGTAAGCCAGCTTTTCGCCGAAAGAGCGGTGCCTGTGGCAGGCTTGATGATACGGCTGTTGTCGAGGCGAGTCATGAATGTCTCCTGCTCAGGCGCGGGCGAAGGCGATGCACGCCGCGACGATGGTCTTGAGGTCGTCGATCAGCGGTGTCGCGGGATCGAAGGGGGGCGGCCAATTGTCCGGGGATGGATGCGCCGGCTCATCCAGATAGCCGCGCATCGCCAGTTCCATCTGAATGGCGTGGATGCCGTCGGCCGGGCGGCCATAGTGGCGCGTCGTCCAGCCGCCACGGAAACGACCGTTCAGGACATGGCTGCGTCCGCTGGCCTCGACCGCGCCGATCACCGCCTTTTCCAGTGTTGGATCGCAGGTCACGCCGCCATCGGTGCCGATGTTGAATTGCGGTAACGCGTCGTCGAACAGGCGCGGAACATGGCTCAGGATCGAATGGGCGTCGTACAGCACAACCTTGCCATGCGCGTTACGCAGCCGGTCCAGCTCGGCCGCCAGCGCGGCATGATAGGGATCGAACCAGCGTTCGCGGCGCTGCGCAATCTCGCCCATGTCCGGCCCCGCATCGCGGTAGAGCGGTTCGCCGTCGAAGGTCGTGGTCGGGCACAGCGCCGTCGTCGCCTGCCCCGGATAAAGCGAACGCCCGGACGGATCGCGATTCACGTCGATCACGCTGCGCGACATGCGGGTACGCACCGTCGTCGCGCCCATGTCCGCTGCAAAGCCATAGAGCCTATCGACCCACCAGTCGGCATCCTTGCGGGCAAGCCAGGGCGATACGAAACGCGCCTCCAGCTCGGGCGGAATATCCGTGCCCGTATGCGGCAGGCCAATCAGCAGCGGCACGTCGCCGCGACGGATGTCCAGCCAGCCGGTCATGCCAGCCCCGGCAGGCCGATCCCGGCCGCCACGATCAGCGCGCCCGAGCGGACGAGGGCGTTTGCCGCTTCCATGTCGGGATGGAAATGGCGGTCGTCCTCGAGCATCGGCACCTCTCGCCGCAGGCAAGCGCGCACGCGTTCCAGCCCCTCGCTGGAGGTCAGCGGCGCATGGAAATCGCAGCCCTGCGCGGCCGCGAGCAGCTCGATCCCGACAACTGCGCCGGCATTGCGCGCCATGTCGAGCAAGCGCCGGCTGCCATGCGCCGCCATCGACACATGATCCTCCTGATTGGCGGAGGTCGGCAGGGAATCAACGCTCGCGGGCGTGGCCCGTTGCTTATTCTCCGACACCAGCGCGGCGGCCGTCACCTGCGGGATCATGAAGCCGGAATTGAGGCCCGGCCTGGGCGTGAGGAAGGCGGGCAAGCCGGACAGGGCCGGGTCCACCAGCATGGCGATGCGCCGTTCGGTGATCGACCCGATCTCGCAAATGGCGAGCGCCAGCATGTCAGCGGCGAAAGCGACTGGCTCGGCATGGAAATTGCCGCCCGATAGCGCTTCGTCGGTATCGGGGAAGATCAGCGGATTGTCCGATACGCCGTTCGCTTCGATCTCCAGCGTGGTTGCCGCCTGCCGCATCAGGTCGAGGACCGCGCCCATCACCTGCGGCTGGCAGCGCAGGCAATAGGGATCCTGCACGCGCGCGTCGTCCTCCAGATGGCTGGCGCGGATCGCCGATCCGGTCATCAGCCGACGCAAGGCATCGGCCGTCTCGATCTGGCCCGGCTGGCGGCGCAACGCATGGATACGCGGATCGAAGGGCGTGTCCGATCCTTTGGCGGCCTCGGTCGCGAGCGCCCCTGTCACCAGCGCGGACTGAAACAGGGTTTCCGTCTCGAACAGTCCGGCAAGCGCATTGGCGGTGGAGAATTGCGTGCCGTTGAGCAGCGCCAGCCCTTCCTTGGGACCGAGCGTCAGGCGACCTAGGCCGGCGCGATCGAGCGCATCGCCGGCCGGCAGGCGCTGCCCATCCTGCTCGATCTCGCCCACGCCGATCATGGTCGCGGCCATATGCGCCAGCGGAGCCAGATCACCACTCGCGCCGACCGATCCCTGCGATGGCACCACCGGCGTCAGCCCTGCGCGCAACATCGCTTCCAGCAGAGCGACCGTCTTGGGCTTCACCCCCGATGCGCCTTGGGCCAGGCTGGCAAGTTTGAGCGCCATCATGAGCCGGACCACGGGCACCGGTGATGGATCGCCCGTTCCCGCGGCATGGCTGAGCACGATATTGCGCTGGAGCGTCGCCAGATCCTCGTCGCCGATCTTGACGCTTGCCAGCTTCCCGAATCCGGTGTTGATGCCGTAGACGGGCTTGTGCCGGGCGATGATGCGCTCGACCGCCGCCGCGCTGGCCGCAATGGCCGTGGCGCTGGCTCCGTCAAGGCGTGGCGTCGCCCCGCGATAGATGGCGCGCCACTGGGCCAGACTGGTTGCGCCGGGGGTCAGGATGATGTCGCTCATAGGCCTTTCCAGATGCGGGCATGGAGCGGGTTCAGCCCCATGCGATAGACAAGTTCGGCAGGACGCTCGACGTCCCAGATGGCAAGGTCGCAGCTCTTTCCGGCTTCCAGCGTGCCGACCTCGCCCATCAGCCCGAGCGCACGCGCAGCGTTGCGGGTCACGCCAGCCAGACATTCCTCGACGGTCAGCCGGAACAGGGTCGCCCCCATGTTCATCGCCAGCAACAGGGATGTGAGTGGCGACGTACCGGGATTGCAGTCGGTCGCGATCGCGATCGGGACGCCGGCCGCGCGCAGACCGTCGACCGGCGGCACGTTCGTCTCACGGGTGAAGTAGAAGGCGCCGGGCAACAGCGTCGCGACCGTGCCGGCCTTCGCCATCGCGGCGATCCCGTCCGCGTCGAGATGCTCCAGATGATCGGCGGACAGCGCCCCGGCCTCGGCGGCGAGCTGCGCGCCGTGCAGGTTCGAGAGCTGTTCGGCGTGGAGCTTGACCGGCAGGCCCAGTCGCTGCGCCGCATCGAACATGCGCGCCGTCTGCGCCGCGCAAAAACCGATCCCCTCGCAAAAGGCGTCGACCGCATCGACCAGTCCAGCCTCGGCCGCAGCGGGCAGCATGTCGTGGCACAGCGCCGCGATATATCCGTCGGCATCACCCGCAAATTCGGGCGGCAGCGCGTGGGCGCCAAGGAAACTGGTGCGAACCCGCACCGCACGCGCCACGCCAAGCGTGCGCGCGGCACGCAGCATCTTCATCTCATCGCCGCGCGTCAGGCCATAGCCGGACTTGATCTCGACCGTCGTGACGCCCTCCGCGATCAGCGCGTCGAGGCGCGGCAACGCGCTGCCCACAAGATCCGCCTCGCTCGCGGCGCGCGTCGCCGCCATGGTCGACACGATGCCGCCGCCCGCGCGCGCAATCTCCTCATAGGACGCGCCCACCAGACGCAATTCGAATTCATGGGCGCGATCGCCGGCATGGACCAGATGGGTGTGGCAGTCGATCAGGCCGGGCGTGATCCAGCGGCCGTCGCACCCGATCGCATGCTGCGCATCGAACGCGGGCGCGTCGCTTGCGGGCCCGGCATAGACGATGCGCCCGTCGATTGCAGCGACGACACCCCGTTCGACGACGCCCAGCCCTTCGCCCGTCATCGTCGCCAGGCGCGCATCCTTCCAAAGCCGATCGCATCGCATGCCGAATCTCCTTGCCCCGAAGCATTGCACCGAACATCTATAATGTATAGACATAATTGCGGAGGCCCGGCCGATGACCATAGACCCACGCAGCAACAGCTTTCATTTCGCCTCGGCGCTCCTGCCCGACGGTTGGGTGGAGAATGTCCAGATCGTTGTCGCCGACGGCACGATCACCTCGATCGATCCCGGCATTCCCCCGCAATCAGGGGACGAGCGGCTTGGCGTCGCCCTGCCCGGCCTGCCCAATCTGCACAGCCACGCCTTTCAGCGCGGCATGGCTGGCCTGGCCGAGCGGCGCGGCGCCAGCGACGACAGTTTCTGGACGTGGCGCGAGACCATGTATCGCTTCGTCGATCGGCTGACGCCCGACCATCTTCAGGCGATCGCCGCGCTGGCCTATGTGGAGATGCTGGAAAGCGGCTTCACCCGCGTCGGCGAGTTTCATTATCTGCATCATGACCGGGATGGCCGCGCCTTCGCCGATCCGGTCGCCATGAGCGCGGCGATCGTGGCGGCGGCGCAGGAGAGCGGGATCGCCCTCACCCATCTTCCCGTCTTCTACGCCCATGCCGGATTTGGCGGCATCGCTCCCGGCGAAGGCCAGCGCCGTTTTATCCATGACCTGGACAGTTTCGGCGGCCTGCTGGAACGCCTCCGCACCCTGCTCGCGCCGCTGCCCGACGCGGTGCTGGGGATCGCGCCGCACAGCCTGCGGGCGGTGACGCCGGAGCAGTTGGGCCGGCTGGCGACGATGGCGGACGGCCCGGTGCACATCCATGTCGCCGAACAGGTCAGGGAAGTGGACGACTGCATCGCCTGGAGCGGGCAGCGGCCGGTCGAGTGGCTGCTTGCCAACATGCCCATCGACAGGCGCTGGTGCTTCGTCCATGCGACTCACATGACCGGGACCGAGACACAGGCATTGGCGACGAGCGGCGCAGTGGCGGGTCTGTGCCCGATCACGGAAGCCAATCTGGGCGACGGCCTCTTCCCGGCCCCCGCCTTTCTGGCGGCGGGGGGGCTGTTCGGGATAGGATCGGACTCCAACATCCTCATCGACGCGACAGAGGAATTGCGCCTGCTCGAATATGGCCAACGGCTGGTCGCGCGGGGACGCAACATTCTCGCTCCGACGGGCGGATCGATAGGCGGCACGCTCTATCGGGACGCCGTTCGGGGCGGAGCGCAAGCGCTGGGCGCACCAGCCGGATTGACGGTCGGCGCACCGGCAGATTTCCTGACGCTGGATGACACGCATCCATCCCTGACCAGACGAAAGGGCGATGCCCTGCTGGACAGCCATGTCTTTGCCGCCGGAAGATCGTCGGTCGACAGCCTGTGGCGGCGCGGCCGCCGGCTGGTCGAAAAGGGACGCCATATCCATCGGGATTTCATCGCCGCCCGCTATCGCGACGTGCTGACGGACTTGCTGGCGTGAAGCGATCGTCATTGCATGACCGCATCCGCCAGGACATTGAAAGAAGGATCATGTCCGGCGCCTGGGAAGCGGGACACCGCATCCCGCCCGAGCATGCGCTGATGTCCGATTATGGCTGTTCGCGCATGACCGTGAACAAGGCGATTTCGGCGCTCGTCGAACGGGGCCTGATCGAACGGCGGAAACGGGCGGGTAGCTTCGTAGCCGCGCCCAAGGTCCATCGCGCGGCGATCGACATCCCCGATATCGCGGCCGAAATCGAGGATCAGGGCGGCCGCCACGAACTGGACATGCTCGATCGGACGGAGCGGGCGGCCGGACCGCGCGATCGGGAATTGCTGGCGATGGGCAGTGGCCCGGTCCTTGCGTTGACCTGCCTCCATCGCGCCGATGGCCTGCCCTTCGCGATGGAGGAGCGGCTCATCAACCTCATGATCGTGCCGCTGGCGCGGGAGATCGATTTCATCCTGGAAAGCCCCGGCCGATGGCTGCTGGGCCATGTGCCCTGGACGGATGCCCGGCATCGCATCACCGCGATCGCCGCAACGCCGGTGATTGCCGGGCATCTTGGCCTGCGGGAGGACGCGCCCTGCCTGTCGATCGAGCGCTGGACCTGGCGCACGGCCGAACGCATCACCTATGTCCGGCAGATCTATCCCGGCGACCATGCGCTGACAGCCCGCTTCATCGCGTAGAGCGGAACGGAAAGCATCGTGGGCCAAGCCATTGCGATAGATCGGGCAGCATGGTGACAAATGCTGAAACATCCTTGAAATAGCTGGGCAAAATGACGCCTGCATAGCGGCCTTCACACCATTTTCAGCCCTGTTCAGGATGACATAATGCCTTCTTTCCCTCTGCCGATCCTTGCCACCATCGCCGCCCTTGGCATCGCCGCCTCGCCGACCCATGCAGAGCCGGCACATGGCCGGGCAGCGCCCACACGCGCGACGCAGGCAAAGGTGCCGGCCGCCGGAAAGACGGCCGACAATCGCCATCGGAAGGCCCGCCAGGGGCCGTGATCGGCGACATACCCGCCGAAAACCAGCTCAACCGCGCCGACATCGACGCCTATGGCGTCGGCAAGATCAGCGAATTGCTCGACGAAATCGTCGCGCAGACCCAGAGCAATCAGGGACGCAGCGACGACGGCCCGGTCGTGCTGGTAAACGGCAAGCGTGTTTCCGGCGTCAACGAAGTCAGCGACCTGCCGACCGAGGCCATATTGCGGCTCGACATCCTGCCGGAGGAGGTCGCGCTGAAATATGGCTATGATGCGCAACGCAAGGTCGTGAACATCATCTGCCCTGCTCGGCCGGATGCAGACCCGGCGCGCCACGGCCCTGTCCGACAGCGCCAGCGCTAGCCTGCTGGTCAACGGCAAGCTGCTGAAACTGCCCGCCGGCAATATGGGCGTGAACCTGCGCTTCAGCGGCGACACCAGCGCGCTGCGCTCCACCAGCGAGGAAGCCGGCCTCGCCTCGACACGGACGGCGCGGCGGACCAATGGCGGGGCGCAGATCAGCATCGACGTGCCGATCACCAGCCGGCGCAATGGCTTCCTGTCGGCGCTTGGCACATTGACGGCCAATGCCAATGCGTCCGTCACCCAATATTCCGATTATGGCGCACTTGGCACCTTCGGCTATGGGCTGAGCTGGACGCCGCGCACCGGCATCAGCTTCATCGCCGCGATCAACAACGACCGGTCCGCACCGACGCTGGAAGAACGGAACGCCCCGACGATCACGACGAGCAATGTCCGCATCTACGACTATGTTCGCAGCGAGAGCGCGACGGTGACGCAGGTGAGCGGCGGCAATCAGGACCTGAGGGCCGATAATCGCCATCAGCTCAAACTGGGGGCGACGGTGAAGCCCTGGTCGAAACGGAATCTCAGCCTGTCCGCCAATTATGTCAGCAGCCGGACCCGCAACGCGATCATCGACCTGTCGGGCGCGGCGCCCGCGCTGGAAGAGGCATTCCCCGACCGCTATGAGCGTGACGAGGACGGCACGCTCATCCGTATCAACAGCCGGCCGGTGAACGTCGCGCGGGAAGATCGCGAACAGTTCCGCTGGGGGATAAACTTCACGTCCGTGCTGCGCGCGCCCAGGCGACCGACGCCGCCACCGGGCTTCGCGCCGCCCCCCGGTCTGGATGGCGCGAGCCCGCCGGACGATGCCGATATTCTTGTGACCGGGCGGCGCGGCGAGGATGGGGCGCCGATGCCCCCGCCCGGAGGCCCTCCGGGCGGGGGACGCGGGGGGCCGGGCGGCATGGGGCCACCGCCGCCCGGCGGTCCGGGCGGCGGACCATTTGGCGGCGGCAGCGACAATGGCGCGCGGCTGCAATTCTCGCTCTACCACAGCATGGTCCTGCGCAATGCGGTGCTGTTGCGCGAAGGCTCGAACTGGATCGACCTGCTCGACGGCGGCACGCTGGGCGGCACCGCCCAGTCGCGTCACAGCGTCCAGCTGAGCAGCGGGATCATCGACAATGGCGTGGGCCTGCGCATCGACAGCAACTGGAAAAGCAGCGCCCATGTGTCCGGCGACCAGAGCCAGGCCGGCAGCGATCTGCGTTTCGGTTCCCTGCTGACCTTCGATCTGCGCCTCTTCGCCAATATGGCCAACCGCTTCCGCGGGCAAATCTGGGCGCGCGGCATGCGGGTCAGCCTGTCGGTCGAAAATATGCTGAACAGCCGCCAGACGGTGACGGACGCCAGCGGCGCGACCCCGCTCGCCTATCAGAAGGCCTATCTGGACCCCGAAGGCCGCACGGTCCTGCTGACGCTGCGGAAGATATTGTAGCGGGCGGGGCCGTCGCCCCGCCCACCCCCTAGTATTTGTTTGTTTTCCGTGATTTCCGAGCCGCCAGATGATTCCATCTGGCTCGAAATCACTCCAACGTCCGATCAGGGTGTCTTCGTTTCCACCGGCGCGGCGAGCGGGCCGCCCGTCACTGCCGGGGCCCCCTTCAGATAATGGGCCAGCCAGCCCTGCACTTCGCGATAGAATTGGCGGCTGTCCTCCGGCTTGGTGATCCAGTGCCAGGCATCCGGGAAGATCAGCAGGCGGCTGGGCACCTGCATCCGCTGCAAGGTCGACCAGGTTTCCAGCGTGTTGGACATGGGCACGCGATAGTCGCGCTCCCCCGCCGTCAGCAGCATGGGCGTCTTCCAGTCCTTGGCATAGGTGATCGGGCTTTGGTCGCGCCACACCTTGCTGTCGCCCCAGGGGGGACCGCCGCTCGCCACTTCGCGGCCATAGTTGAAGTCGCTGGTGCCCCATTGGGTCAGCAGATCGACTTCGCCCGCATGGCTGACGATGCATTTGTAGCGGGTGGTGGTCGCTTCCATCCAGTTGGACAGATGCCCGCCATAGCTGGCGCCGCCGATACAGGCATTGCCAGTGTCGATAAAGGCGAAGCGCTTGCCGGCTTCATCCACCGCCTGATTGATCTCGTCGGCCGGGCCGCGCAGCGGGTCCAGCTTGATCGCGCGCGAGAAGGCCTCGCCATAGCCGGTCGACCCCGTATAGTCGGTCATCAGCACGACATAGCCGGCGCTCGCCAGCAGATGATAGTTCCAGCGCAGGCCGATCTGGTCGGCGTTGGACGATGCCGGACCACCATGCATCAGCACCATCAGCGGATATTTCTTCGCCGGATCGAAGGCCGGCGGCGTCACGATCATGTTATGGATGCGACGACCTTTTCCCGATGTGAACCAGAAATGCTCCGGGCTGGACCAGTCGATCGTCGCCGCCAGCTGGGTATTCACATTGGTGAGGTTGCTGTGCCGCCTAGCCCTGGGGTCGATACGAACGATCTCGACGGGATTGATCGCGCTGCCATAGCTGGCGATCAACTGGGGCGCCTTCGCATCGGATGGGATGTCGATCGCGGTATAGCCGCCGACCTTCGGCGCGATCACCAGTTCCGGTTCACCGCCAGAAACGGCCACGCGATAAAGATTTTCCATCCCCGCGTCCGGCACGGTCAGGTAGAGGGTCAGGCTGTCGGGCGTCACGGCATAGCCGTCGACCTCACGATCGAACTGGCCCGTAAGCGGCGTCGCCGCCCCGCCGGCCGGCCAGGCGACGCGTTGCAGGCGTGCGAGATCATAGACTTCCTCACTCTGCGTGTTGAACTTGAAGATCAGCGTCTTGCCGTCGGGCGTGAATTTGGGATCGCCATATTCGCCCGGCGTCGATGTCACCAGACGCGGTTCGCCGCCATCGGCCGGCATGCGATAGAGGCCAAAATTCACGCGCGCATGTGCCGCATTCCAACGCTCGGTGGTTGCAATGAAGATGATTTCTTTGCCGTCCGGACTCCAGGCAGGCGACAGGGTGGAGCCGCCCTCATTCTTCGCACTGCCGCCAAAGCCTTCGGCCTGCGCCAGCTTCGTCGGCGACATTATGTCGCGCGGTGCCGCGCCCTCGGCCAACGACTGAACCCAGAGGCTGGGCCGCTTGTCGTCCAGCCAGTCGTTCCAGTAACGGATCGGGAAATGCTCATAGACGCGCATGTTGAACTTGCGCGCCTTGCGGTCCGCGGCTGCCTTTGCGTTGGCATCGACGTCCATCGCGCCGGGATAGACCTGGCTCTCGAACAGGATCGCCTGCCCGTCCGGGCGCCATTGCGGATTGCCCGCGCCGGTCGGGATATTGGTCACGCGCCGCGCATCGCCGCCCGCAAGATCGAGCATATAGATTTGCGCGACGTCATCGCCTTCGCGCTTTGCGGAGAAAGCGATGCGCCGGCTGTCGGGCGCCCAGACCGGATCGCTTTCGCCCGCCTTGGTCGCCGTCAGGCGGCGTGGTTGCGCGGATCCATCTGCGGGAACGATCCAAAGGTCGGTGACGGCTGCGTCCTTGTCATAGGAAGGCTCGGCCAGCGGATAGACGACCCATTTGCCATCGGGACTGGTCACGGGTGCACCGACCCGCTTCATCATCCAGAGCATCTCGTGCGTCAGCACCTGCTTGGGCTGGGCCAGCGCAGGCGCTGCACAGGTTCCGGCAACCAGTGCGGCCGACAGCAGCAAACGGGATATCATCTTCACGGTCCAAATTCCCGACTATCCAAAGAAATGCCTGTCGATGAGCATAAATTGCACGATCGTGCAATGCCTTGACGGATCGGGCGACCGAAACGCAACCAGGCCCGCACCGCGACGGTACGGGCCTGGCAAGGCCGGCGACCGGCTCAAAGCCGATGCAAGGAATGCCGGTTCGATCCGGCCGGGCGTGTCGGCGCCCGGCGGATCATCGTCAGAACTTCACCGACGCATTCACGAAGAAGGCGCGGCCATAGGCGTCATAGGTCGATGGATAGGTGTTCGCCTGATCCTGATTGTCGCCCATGATCGGCGGCTTCTTGTTGAAGACATTGTTCATGCCGATCGACCAGCTGAAGCGTTCCGTCGCCTGCACCTGCAACGCCAGGTCGAATAGATTGTAGGATTTGATCTTCTCGACCGTGTAGGTCGTGGTGTCGTCATCGTCCCGGACGCTCGACAGGTAGCGATGGGTCACGCCCAGCGTGATCGGCCCGCTGGTCCAGGTGATACGGTTGTTGAGCCGCAGCTTGGAATAGGGGTTGCCGCAATTGATGCCGAACTTGCCCGCGCAATTCTGGTTCAGCTCCGCGATCGCCGCCACCGGATTGAGGTCGTAGCGGATCAGGCGGGTGCCCGCGACGCGGAAGGCGAGCTTGCCGGTCTTGGCGCCGAACAGGCCGAAGTTAAGCGGCACGCTGTAGTTCAGTTCGAAATCGACGCCGGAGGTCTTGAGGCCGCCAGTGTTCGACTGGAGGTTCACCGCCCCCTCGATCTCGCTGCTGGTCGCATTGCGCGGCAGGAGCGAGCAGTAACTGCTGTCATATGGCGTCCAGCCATTCGCCTCGTCACCATAGCAGGCGCGGATGATATTCGCCGTACCGGCAGTGGAAATATAATTGTCGATCTTGATGTTGTAATAATCGACGGTCAGCGACAGGCGCGGCGCGAAGCTGGGTTGCAGGACGACGCCCAGGCCCCAGGTATTCGACGTTTCTTCGCGCAGGTCGGGATTGCCGCCAGTCACGGAGTCGATCTGCGAGCTGCCGCCGTAAAAATCGGTGCCGAGCGCGCTGGACGACACGCCACTGGCCAGACAGCTGGCCGACAGGGTGGCGCTGGTCGTGGCGGCAGAGGTCGCGCAGGGATCGGTCGCGGTCGGGAAGTCCTGCGACTGGCCGGAATAGAGTTCATAGACCGATGGCGCACGCACGGCCCGGCTATATTGGCCGCGGAAGGTGATGTCCTTGATCGGCGCATAGATGAGGCCCGCCGAAAAGGTGCTGACATTCTTCGCCGCAGTCGAATAGTGCGAGAAGCGATAGGCGCCGTTGAAGTCGAGCTTGTGGACCAGCGGCAGGTCGGCGAGCAGCGGCACGCTGATTTCCGTGAACAGCTCCTTCACATTATAGCTGCCACCCAGCCCCTGACCGGCGTTGAAGCCGACCACGTCGCCCGAGGACAGCGCTTCGTCGGGATTGTAGCTGCCCTTTTCGGACCGATATTCCGCGCCGATGGCGATCCCGGCCGGGCCGGCGCCCAGATCGAACAGATTGCCGTTGGTGATCGCTGCGTTCGCCACCTGCTCGGTGATGATGCTGACGTTGCGGGTGGTGATCGAAATGAAGTCGGCGGCCTCGTCGCTGATATTTCCCGCACCGAAGATATTCAGCGGGACGCAGCCATTGCTGGTATCGGAACAGACGAGATTGCCGTCCGCATCATAGGTCGTCCGCAGCGCCTGCTCGACCCGGCTGCGCGAGACATTGCCATATTGGGTTTCGACCTGCTTGGTCCGCGAATAGCTGTAATAGGCGTCGTAATTCCAGTCGCCGCTGATATTGCCCTTGGCGCCGATCAGCGCGCGGTACGCCGTATTGTCGACATTGGAGATGCGGTCGCCCACCTCGGTCAGGCGGCGATAGATGTTGGCGGAGGTATAGCCGTCGCCATCCGTGTCGCCCGCCGCCAGCAGCGCCTGCGATTCCGCCGAGAGGAAGGAGGAATCCGTGTCCAGATCGACCGTGCCGGTGAAGGGCGTGGGCGCCAGCTTGTTGCGGACCTTATTCTTGATGAACTGGCCCTCGCCATAGAGGGTCAGGTGATCGCTGACGTCGAAATGCGCCTGGCCGCTCAGCAGAATGCGTTCCTGGGGCACCTGCAGATAGTTGGAGGGGGCATAATTATAGGCGTCGGTCGCCGCGCTATAGGCCGAATAGCTGCCGTCCTGGCCGAACTTATACTGGCTGTTGTTCAGCGCCATGCGCGTGCCGGGGATCGTCCCCGATCCGCCTGCGACCAGATTGCCGTCGCCATCATCGGTATAGGTTTGTTTGGTGTAGCTGCGCGCGCTCTGGTCCACGCCCTGGCGCTTGATATAGTCGGCATAGAGGGTGATGTTGCCGCGCTCGTCGGCGAAATTCTGACCCAGCAGGATGTTGCTGTTGAAGGTGCCGCCATCGCCTTCTTCATTCAGGCGATAGTTGGCGTTCGCTTCCACCCCAGAGAAATTCTTCTTCATCACGAAGTTGATGACGCCGGCGATCGCGTCCGACCCATAAACGGCGGAGCGGCCGCCCGACACCACCTCGACATGGTCGATCAGGCCGGCGGGGACGGTGTTGAGGTCGACCACCTGATTGGAGTCATAGGACACATAGCGATGGCCGTCGACCAGCACCAGCGTGCGCTGGGCGCCCAGGCCGCGCAGGTCGGCAGTCGACACGCCACCGCCCGGATTGTTCGACGCAGCGGTCGTGCTGGGGATCAGCTGCGGCAGATCGTTGATGATCGCCTCGACATTCGCCTTGCCGCTGAGCTTCAGCTCCTGCGCGCTGACGATCGAAATGGGTGACGCCTGTTGCAGGTCCGGTCGGGCAATGCGCGATCCGGTGACGACGATCGTGTCCTCACCGGCGGCCGCGGTGTCTTCGCTGGCCTGAGCAAAGGCCGGCGTCGTCAGGCCGAGCAGGATCGTCGACGCCAGGAGGCGCCGGCTGAATTGAGCCGATATCATGATATGCTCCCTTCGATTTCGCTATGTGCGACCCGTGCAGTTCTCTGATCGGCTGCATCGAGCTGGTGCTCCGATTTGCCGAGGGAGCAGGCAAATCGTCAATGTTGCACATCTGTTAAATGACAGGTTTTTCGCGCGTGTGACTTTTAAAATACAGTTATTTCAAGATGTTGCATATCTTGTCGTAATATTGCGCAATGGCGGAAATGTTTCGCCACATCGCCGGTCCCAAACCGGTGAGGCGCGCGCACCGCCGCGCGCCGCGCGCGCAGGATTCGGTCTGGCGCGGGCGGTGCGATGATGATCGGGTTCGCGCCCTTATGGCTGTGCGGGTCCGCTGCGCGCGACACGAACGGCATAAACCTGGTTGCTGCCGTCCATGTTGGAACGGAAGATCATCCACTTCCCGTCCGGCGTGAAGGTGATGTTCGGTTCCAGCCGATAGTCATGGCGGCGCATGTCGACGATCTTCTCCGTCTCCAGCGTGCCCGGCGCGATCAGATCGGCGGCGTTGTCGGCATGGATGCCGGCCACGTCCGGGATCGCCCTGGGCGTGAAGAGGTAGAGATATTTGCCGTCGGGCGCATGGGCGACCATCTCGCTGTCGCCGCCATCGCCGGAAAAGCGCTTCAGGTCGGGCGTCTGGTTATAGTGGACCGACCACATGTTGCGATCGACATGATACCATTGACGCTTGCCCGTCGCGATCTCGTAACCCGCCAGCCAGAACACCTCGCCACGCGGCGTCTGGAGATCATACCAGATCCACTTGCCGTCGGGCGAGAAGAACTCGTGCCCGGCAATTTCCATGTTCATCGTGCGCTTGTGGACCTGCTGCTGGCCGCTGCCGTCGGTACGAATGGTCCAGATGCGGTCGACCTTATGCCATGGTCCTTCATGGCAATATAGGATGAGGCCAGGATCGGTGGGCGAGAACTGGACATGGTTGAGCCAGTCGGTGGAGGCGACCACCACCTTGCGTTCACCGGTGCGGATGTTGATGGTGAAAATCTCCATCGGGATCTTCGCTTCCAGACGTTCATTAAGGCGCACTTCCTTCGCCTCGGCAAAGCTCAGCGGCTTGCCGTCAGGCCCGTTGGCGGCATAATTGGCTTGGCCGAACTGCTGCTTGATTTCCGGCGCCTTGCCCTTGGCCGTGCCATCGGGCTGGAGCGGCTTGTCGCTCGCCGCCCATTGGCCGAGCAGCAGCGTCTCGTCGGCATTGATCGACCCGATCGATCCCTTGGCCACGGCCGCGATCTTGCGGACCTTGCCGCTGTCGATGTCGGCGGCGAAGATGGTGGTCGCCCCCGCCCCTTCGTTGCGGCCATGGCTGGCATAATAGACGCTGCGCGTCTTGCGGCCGGTGAAGAGGAGTTGCAGGTCGGCCCCCTTGACCAGCGGCTTGATGCTCCAGTCCGCCAGGGTCACGACGCTGATCCCGTCCGGCGTTGAGATGACCATCTTGTCGCCTTGCGGCGTATAGCTGTTCTGGTGGAAATAGAGGCTGGCCGCGCCGCCCGGCTGGTCGGTGATCTGGACGATCTCATGCCCGGTCAGCGCGTCGGTCCATTGCTTCACCGGCTTGGCCGATAGGCCGCTGCCCCAGACCAGCGCCAGCAAAGCCAGCGCCGAAATGCCGCTCTTCATGTCTCTCATCCTTCTCTTCAGCCCTGCACCGGCAGCGCATCGGGGATGAGCGCCAGATTCTCGATCGCGGCAAGACCCCATTGGGCCGCCGCATTGGTGGATACGTCCGGCCATTCGACCGTCGGCGCGATGACCTTCGCCCCCGTCAAGGTGACACGCGGATCGCCCTTCGACAGACCCTGCCCTGCCTCGCCGGACAGAAACTCTTCCCACGCCCGGCGCGCCATGGCGGCGTCCCCCGTCTCGCGGGCAAGATAGGCGGTCAGGCGCGAATGCCCCTCCTTCAGGTTGCGACTCTTGTAAGGCTCATGGAATTCCGCCTCCCACTCCGCCTTGGGCGCGTTGAACCAGCGGCAATAATCCAGCCAGGCCTTGCGATAATGGGGCACGTCCAGCAATTGGAGCAGCTCCGCATTGACCTCCAGCGCACCGAACACGGCATTGAGGTGCGAGAGGCTGATCTTGTCCCCTTCCCCCATGAAGCGTCCGGTCGCCAGATCATAAGGCGCGCTGCCCGCCAGCCAGCCACGCTTCAAACGGCCGATACTGTCCATGCCGGCCATCAGCCGATCGCGCCACTTCCGCTCGCCCGTCCGCTCCCATTCGGTGAGCCAGGCCGAAGCGACCGAACACCACATCGTGCCAAAGCTGAGGTCGATCACGCCTTCGGGCAGCGGGTTACGCTCTGCGCCCGGCACTTTGCGGCCGATTTCGACGTGGCGGAGCGCCTGGTCGGAATCGAGCAGGTCGCGCATCAGGTCGCCGACCCGCTCGTCCGCGGTCAGATAATAGAAGATACGGCGATAGATGGCGTTGCTGACGCGCGGCTGCTTGCTGCTGTCGCTCCAGTGCTGGACGCCATGGCGGGTGCCCAGACCCTTGAAGCGGCCCATATGATAGACGTCGACTTCGCCGCCATGGCGCGTCATCGCCTCGGCAAAGCGGAACAGCTTCGGATCACCGGTACGCAGCACACTCAGCCACAGCCACAGGTCGGGCGACAATTCGCTATTGTCCCAGGCGTAGCCGCCAATGTCATAGCGCCACTGATGCCGGTCGAAATCATAGGTGTGCATGACATCGCCATGGTTCCAGAAACCATACCAGCGGCGGCGATCCACCTCGCTTTCGTAAAAGGCGGCGAGGTTGCCGATCTGGTCCTCGATCCGCGCCTTCATCGGAGAGGAGCGATCGGGCAGACCCCAAGGACCGAAGACGCCGGCCATATGGATGCGCTCCGGCGTCGCCATCAGTTGCGGCGGCACGGCATTGGCCTGCGCCATGGCGGAAAGGCGCTCGGCTTCCGGCGTGGCGGCGCAGGCCCAGAGCGTCAGTTCGCTGGTGCGGGCAACGCCGGTCGCGCTGTCCCAGCCCGGCTCATAATCCTCATAGGTAATGGCCAGCCCTTCATTCTGGGCGTCATAGCCTTCCATCCCCAGCACCCCGCGATAGGGGCGCATGTCCATGGGTTTCGCGTCGGGCGACCAGAGCCACAGGCTGAGCGCTGCCTCATCACCGGCCGCGCCGCGAATGTCGATCTGGGCGGGATGACGCTGCCAGAAATAGCGCCCCGCCATCGCCACGCCGCCCTGTGGCGAGCCGACATAGCCCAGCCCCAGCGCACGGGTGCCTGCGGTCGAGTCGACCCAGGCATGGCCCGGTTCGGTGCGCTTGGCGATGGCGAAACCGTCGGCGGTCAACTGGCTGAGGCTGAAGTCGCTCCAGGTCGGGATGCGGTCCAGCAACGAACGGACACCCGGCGCGATGCTGTCCAGCGCGACCGCCTTGCCGGCGATCTGCGCCGCGCGGGCCGCTGCGCCCGGATCGCGGCGCAAGCCGGTCAGCGGGCGAACGGCTTCGGAGAAGAGGCTGCCCTCTGCGGTGGCGAGACGGACATGACGGTCATGCGGCGCGCCGGCCATGGGGACGGCGGTGCTGAGGCCGATGCTGCTGACGAAATCCTTCGCCGGATCGCCGTCGAAGATGAAGCTGTGCATGACGCGCAGGTGATCGCCGCCCGCATAGGCATAGAGGCGCAGGGTGAAGGGCAGCATGGTCCGCCCTGCCCCTGCATGCACGCCTTCCAGCTTCACGACCGCGCGGACCGGTCCCTTCTGCTCGACCGTCACCTTGTCGATCCGCCCGGTGAGGCGGGTGCGCTTGCCGTCCTCAGGGGCATCGTCGACGCTCGCGACGAGGGAGAGCGCACCCATCACCTGCCGCTCGCCCGACCATGCGCCTGCGATGACGGCCTGACCCGAACGCGGAATGCGCCAGCGGGTCGTACCGCTGACGATCTCCACGGCATCGGCGCTTTCGCGCAGCAGCACGGGCGCGGCGGGTGCCTGGGGCTTGCCGGGGACGACGTCCAGACCAGCGAGCTGCGCCATGCCCGCAGGCAGGGCATGGGCCGACCATTTGAGCGAGCCGTCGGGCCAGGTCGCCAGCGTCCAATGCTGCGACGCCAGCGATGCGCCATCCTTCCCGCGCAGGCTGAGCGGCGCACTGGCCCGCACCGCACCGCGCGGCCATGGCACGCCGAAGGTCTGGCCAAGGCTGAGCGCCGGCGCTTCGCCGTCGATCCAGCGCACCGGCGTTTGCGGCACGCCGCGCGTCGATCGCGTGGCTGCGAGTGCCTCGGGCGGTAGCATCGCAGCCGCCCCACCCAGCAGACCCAGACTCAACATATCGCGCCGCTTGACCGTCAGATGTCCGTTCATGTCCCCCTCCTTGGCGGGGCCGGTTTAGAGCATGTTCCGATTAGATTTGATCGTAACATGCTCTATTTTCTTTCGTTTTCCGTGATTTCCGAGCCGCGAAATGTTTCATTTCACTCGAAATCACTTAGGGCCGGCTGATCGAGAAATGGCGTAGCTGGATATGGCTCTGCGTCGTGCGCACGCCAAAATGGCCGTGCCGGTAAGGCTCGTCGTCTGTCATGTCGAAAAGGATGGCGCCGTCCCGTTCCACCGCTATGCGCTGCCGATCGGCGATCAGCCGCAGGTGGAACCAGCGATTAGGCTTGAGCATGTCCGCCTTGCCGGGCCGGTCATGCTGCGGCAGCAAGGGACGGTTCCCCACCTCGCCGACATAGCGGCGCATCCGCGTGGTCGTGTTGCGATTGCCGCCGATGCCCACATAATAGGTCCTCAGCAGGTCATAGTCCTGGAACAGGCCGCTGCGCCGCCTGGCCAGCACCGATCCGTTCGGCGCGGCGGGATCGGTCGCCATCCAGAAGGCGTTGACGTCGCTGACTTCGTCATGCGGCCCGCCGGCGGACACGGCCCGGACCTCATAATCGATCGCGACAGGACCGGTCAGTTCGGGCAGGAACCACAATGTCAGCCCGGCCGGCGTATCGATGTCGAGCACACCGCCTTGTGCGCTCACCTGCGCGTCGCCCGCCGCTTCGATCCGCCATTGACGAAGACCATGGCGGAAATCGTCGCGGTGGAGGATGCGGCCGGGCGCGCGCGCCGCCACTGGCAGACAAGCCAGCGCGGCGAGCATCGCCCGGCGGTCGAACCCGGTCGGGATCACAGTTTCAGGCGAACGCCGCCATAGACCCTGCGGCCGAAGGTTTCGATGATGGTCCGGCGATAGACGCTGTTGGCATTCTCCTTGCGCGTGGCATCAAGCAGGTTGACCCCTTCGAGGAAGAAGGACACGCCGGGCATCACCGTGATGTTGAGCGATGCGTCGAGCTGGCCATAGGCCTCCCCGAATTCGGGGTTGTTGCCACGGCCCTGCGCCACGATCAGATATTTCGATCGCCAGTTATACGCACCGCGCAGGCTGACGACGTCATCCTCATAATAGGCCGAGACGTTGTAGGCATGATGCGACAGGCCCTGGAACGGCAGGGATTCACCGGTGAAGGCGTCCTTGCCTTCATAGCCGCTGTCCTTCGAATAGGTGTAGTTGGCGATCACACCCATATTCTTGACGACCGGCACATCGATGAAGTCGAACGCAACCTGCGCGCCCGCTTCGACACCGTTAATCGTCACTTTTTGCGTTCCGTTGGTCGGCACCGTAATATTGTAGATGGTCCCGTCCGCAGCTTCGAAGCGCTCGGTGGTATTCTGAATGAAGCTACTGATTTCCTTGCGGAAATATGTCACCGACGCGAAGCTGGTCTTGTTGATATAATATTCGAGGCCAGCGTCATATTGCCGCGCCCGGAACGGTTGCAGCGTCGGATTGCCCCGCGAGCCGGACAGTCCGACAATATCCAGCGTGAAGCGCGGCGCGAGTTGTTGCGGCACCGGGCGCGCCATCACTTCGGTCGCGGTCGCGCGCGCCATCAGCTTGTTGGGGATCAGTTCCGCCTTCAGGTTGATGGACGGCAGGAATTCGGTGTTCTTGCTGTCGAATGCGACGGGCGTGATGACGGGCGGCGGGACCGGCAGGCCCGGCCCAGGTGCACGCTGCGCCGTGCTCTGATAACCGGACGTATCCACCTTGGTATTCACGACGCGCGCGCCGATCACGCCGCTGACCGGCACCGCGCCGACATCGAACGCGAACGCCGCCTGCGCGAACCCTGCAAGATTGCGTTCCTTGACCTGCCATGTGTCGGTGTAGGTCTGGCACGTGCCGTCCCGTGTCGCCGGACAGCCACCGGCTGCGAAGGGATCGGGAATACCGACCGCATCGGCCACCGCTTGATTCATGTTGAGCCATGCCGTGTAGCCACCGTCAAAGCCCAGGTTGCCAGTATGGAAGAATGGTGCCGTGCCGAGCGAAGCATTGCTGCCGATGATTGACTGAATCTGGTTCTGGACCGCCGGATTGCCGACCCCGCTCAAAACCGTCTGGCGGCTGAACAGCTTGGAATTGACCTCCAGGTTACGCGCCTGAGCACCAATCTTGAAGGATGTGAACGGGCCACCGTCGGGCTTATATTCCGCATCCAGCTTGGCCATCTTTTCGGTCTGATCGTCATAGCGCGGACGGCGCAGAACTGTCAGCTGGTTGATCCCCGCTGTGGTGGTCGGATCATTGGGCAGAGTGATCTGCGGCGCTTGCTGTGGATTGTTATAATCCACGATCAGGCGCGACATGCCGGTAACGGCCGCCGTCGCGTTGATCTCGTTATTATAAGCCTTCGCCTTGGAGTAAGAGATTTTCGGCGTCAGCGTCAGCTTGCCCGTGGTCCAGTCGCCGCCAATGGCGACATTGTAGGTGGTGCGGGTAATATCGCCCAGAATGTTGCGATAGGATACACCGAGCTGGCTGGCCGCGCCGCTGTTATTGATCATTTCGAGATGCTGGACGGTGTTATCCGGCCCCATTACTGTTCTGGCGGTATCGACCGTGCCGCCGGACGTGCCGGTTTGCAGGAATTGCGACGTCACCGACTGGATCGAACGGGTCCAGTTGCTTTCCAGATACAGGTTCAGATCGTCGCTCGGCTTCCATTCGACAATACCGTTCAGGGCATAGCGGCGGGTTTCGAGACGGTTGATGACGTAGCGCGGAATGTCGGGGAAGAATTCGCCCACGCCATCGCCATTCAGGTCATAGGGCTGCACACCCGGCGTCACGCGATCGCTATCCAGTTGCACCCAACCCGTGGTGCGCGCCTGATGGCTTTCGACATTGCGGTTTTCGAAAGTGCCCGACACCAGAACGCCCAGCGTGCCGTCAGCGAAGGTATCACTGCCGATGATAGCCAGGCGCGGGTCCATATGGTCGCCGATATCAGCGTAGATGGCCTGCGCCGACCCTGCAAGATAAGGCTTGCCGCCATTGTCGAATGGGCGACGCGTGATAACGCGCACGGTGCCGCCGACACCGCCTTCGGTCATGTCGGCGGTCGCGGACTTCACGACCTCAAGCCGGTTGACGAATTCGGAGGGCAGGTCACGGAAGTCAACGTCCCGTCCGCCGCCAACGGATGTCGAAAGCGCGGTCGTGCCATTGATCTCGACGCGATTGAGTTGCGGATCGGCGCCGCGAATGGTGATGCCTGCACCTTCGCCGTCGGCGCGGTTAAGCTGAACACCGGTAACGCGCTGCAACGCCTCGCCGACATTCTTGTCGGGGAACTTGCCGATATCCTCCGCCGAAATCGCATCCAGCACCTGCGGCGCATTACGCTTGGCGTTGAGCGCGCCCTGAAGGCTGCTGCGGATGCCGGTCACGACGATATCCGTGTCGGCGACATTCTCCTGCTGGGGGCCGCCGTCCTGCGGCAGCGCTTCCTGCGCAGCCACGGCCAGCGGTGTCACCGCGACCAGCGCCGCATAGGAAATCGAAGCAAGTTTCACATGTCGCAACCGCACCAGTCATCCTCCCTTTACCAACATTCCACATGTTGGAATTCAATTACGTTATTTGGAAAAATGACCCCTCCTTGTCAAGCCACTGTTTTTTAAGGCGGACAGAAGGAGGCATGAACGCGACGGAAAGAGTCTGTAAAAATTAAATAAGTGAATGATATTATTGATATTATTGATATTATTGGAGATTCCAAATTTGCCCCGCCACGGATCGAGGCGGGAGGGATGCGGAGGGATCCGATCGCCCGACAGGGGCGGCGACAGGCTTCAGCCGCCGGGCGGCACCGCGATGCGTTGCTGACCGCCACGGCCCGTCCAGCTTGAGCGGGACTGCCCTGCATATTTACGATCGTCATGCCTCAACAGGCGCTTCGATTGCTAGACAGGCGGTCATCCCTGGGGGTTTTCGATCCATGTCCACAATTATCGACCGTCGTTCCGCGCTGCTTTTCATGGCCGGCTCCGCTCTGTCGGCCTGCGCGGGAAAAGGTGCGGCCGACGCGGGGACGTTGTTCGTCGGGGACCAGCGTGGCGGGTCGCGCGTCGTGTTGCAGGGCGCCAGGCGGCTGGACAAGGTTCCCTATCGGATCGTCTGGTCGCAATTTCCCAATGCCGCCCCATTGCTGGAGGCGCTGAACGCGGGCGCGATCGACAGCGGAATCGGCGGCGATTCCGCCTTCATCTTCGCCGCAGGCACCGATGCACGGATCAAGGCGATCGGCGCGCAGGCGACGCGCGGCATGGGACCCGTTATATTGGTGCGCCGCGATTCATCGATCCGATCGCTCGCGGACCTGGCGGGTCGCAAGGTCGCGACTCCGCGCGGGTCCATCAGCCACAATCATGTGCTTTCGGTGCTGGAAGCTTATGGCCAGCCCTATGACGCCGTGAACTTCGCCTTTCTCTCTCCTTCGGACGGCCGCGCGGCATTGCAGAGCGGCGCGGTCGACGCCTGGGCGATCTGGGATCCCAATGCCGCCATGGCGGAACAGGAAGGCGCCCGCATTCTGCCCGGCAAGACGGATCTCGTCCCTGGCTATGGCCTGATGTTCGGGCGCGAAGGCGCGATTGCCGACAAGCGCGCGCTGCTCCAAGACTATCATGATCGCCTCTATGCCGGCTGGGAATGGTCGGCGAAGAACCGGGATGCCTATGTCGAGCTGATGCACAAGGATACGGGCCTCGCCCTCGACATCCTGCGCATCAGCCAGGGCCGCGCGGATCGTTTTCCCGCCAGTGTCGATGCGGCGCTGATCGCGCAGCAACAGGAAACGGCCGACCGTTATTTCCGCGCCGGCGTGATCGACCGCAAGCTGGACGTCCGGCCACTGTTCGACACCAGCTTTTCATGACCCGCTATTCCGCCGCCCATTGGGGCGTCTACGAGGTGTCGCCGGGGGAGGACGGCGCGCCTCTACGCCTGTCGCCCCTTCGTAACGATCCTGATCCCAATCCGATCGGTCTCGACCAGTTACATGATGACGTGGCGCGGCTGCGCATCGCCCGGCCGGCGGTGCGCAAGGGCTGGCTGGAAAACCGTGCGCGAACGGGCCGGGGTGAGGAACCCTTCGTGGACCTGCCCTGGGACGAGGCGCTGGATATCGTCGCCGCCGAAATCGCACGGGTACGCCGCGACTATGGCCATCACGCAATTTTCGGCGGCTCCTATGGCTGGGCCAGCGCCGGCCGCTTCCATCATGCCCAGAGCCAGCTCCACCGCTTCTACAACATGCTGGGCGGCTACGTTCGCAGCGTCGACAGCTACAGCCTTGGCGCGGGACGCGTGTTGATGCCGCACGTCGCGACAAGCATGGACGACAGCAATCTGTCCCACACGAGCTGGGACGTGCTGGAATCGCATTGCCAGCTATTTGTCAGCTTCGGCGGCGTCCCGCTCAAGAATACGCGGGTATCCTCCAGCGGCGCGGGGCGGCATCGCGCGCGCGCGGGCCTTCGACGGCTGCGGCAAGCGGGCGCGCGGATCGTCAATATCGGGCCGGTGGGCGACAATCTGGGCGATGGCGATGCCGACGAATGGATCGCGATCCGGCCCAATACCGACACGGCGATGATGCTGGCGCTGGCCTGGGTGGTGTTGCACGATCCCCTGTTCGACCGTCGCTTTCTCGACAGCCATACGGTCGGATTCGACCGTTTCCGCGGCTATCTGACCGGAGAGGCGGACGGCATCGCGAAAACGCCTGACTGGGCGCAGGCGATCACCGGCGTGCCCGCCGCGCGCATCGCGGCTCTCGGCCGCGACCTGCTGCGGCATCGCACGATGCTGAACTGCGCCTGGGCGCTACAGCGCGCCGCTCATGGCGAACAACCCTTCTGGGCATTGGTGACGCTCGCCGCCATGGTCGGGCAGATCGGCTTGCCCGGCGGCGGCTATGGCCTGGGCTATGGTGCGATGAATGTCATGGGCAGCGCCCATCCCCGCGTGCCCGGACCGGTCTTTCCGCAGGGGAACAACCGCGTCTCCGCCTTCATTCCCTGCGCCCGGATCGCCGACATGCTGCTGCATCCGGGCGAGCGCTTCACCTATAATGGCGGTGTCCATGCCTATCCCGACATTCGCCTGGTCCACTGGGCGGGTGGCAATCCCTTCCACCATCATCAGGATCTCAACCGCCTGCAACGGGGCTGGGCGCGACCGGATACGATCATCGTGCAGGAACCCTATTGGACGCCGGTTGCGCGACAGGCCGACATCGTCCTGCCCGCTACCATCGCGCTGGAGCGCGACGATATCGGCTTCGCCACGCGCGAGGGACTGTTCGTCGCCATGCGCCAGGCGGTTCCCCCCAGCGGCGAAGCCCGCGACGACCACGCCATTTTCGTGGCTTTGGGCCAGCGGCTGGGCATCGAACAGCACTTTACCGAAGGACTGGACACGGTCGACTGGCTGCGGCGCATCTATGCCGAAAGCGCGGAAAAGATCGCGGCGACCGGACTCAACCTACCCGATTTCGACCATTTCTGGGAAGAGGGGATCATCGACCTGTCGGCGCATGACCGGCCCCATGTCATGCACGCCGATTTCCGCCGCGATCCCGTGGCTCATCCGCTTCCCACACCGTCGGGTAAGATCGAGATCTTTTCCGAACGGATCGCCGGTTTCGATCTGGCCGACTGCCCCGGCCACCCTGTCTGGCTCGAACCCTATGAATGGCTCGGCCATGAAAAAGCGGCCCGCTATCCGCTCCATCTCCTTTCGGACCAGCCCGAGCGGCGGCTACACAGCCAGCTCGATGCGAGTCCCTATAGCCGGGCCGGCAAGGTCGCAGGACGCGAGCCGGTCTATCTCCATCCTGCCGACGCCGCCATCCGCGGCATCAGCGACGGCGATGTAGTCGAATTGTTCAACGATCGCGGCCGTTGCCTCGCCGGGGCGATCCTGAGCGATGCGATCATGCCCGGCGTGGCGCGACTGGCGACTGGCGCCTGGTTCGATCCCGGCCCGGAACTGGAACGGCACGGCAATCCCAATGTTCTGACCCTCGACCGCGGTGCGTCGGACCTGTCGCAGGGCTGCGTCGCCCAGACCTGCCTTGTGGACGCGCGGCGGTTCGAAGGCGAACCGCCGCGCGTCACCATCTTCGATCCGCCTCAGATTTTGCCGCGCAGCGTCACGCCATAGAGGCGGGGTTCCCCGATCGACGCCAGCGCCACGCCATAGGTCGAATTGACGCTGATCGTGTTGTAATAATCCTTGTCGAACAGATTGCGGACCCATAGCGACAGATCCCACCGGCCCTCGCTCTGGCGCAACCCGGCATGCGCGCCGAACAGGGCATAGCCCGGCACGCGCGAGAAGGGATCCAGATTGACCGTGGCGTAATAGCCCGAGCGGTAGCTGCCGTCCGCGCCGACATAAAAGTCCCGGTCATTACCGGCTGGATGGGCATATTCCACCGTTCCGCCCAGCGACCATTTGGGCGCGCCAGACGCCTGTCGCCCCGACAGATCGACCGAGCTGCGGTAGGATTCCAGATAGGAAGGCATTGCATTGGTATATTTGCGATATCTGGCGTCATTATAGGTTGCGGCAAAGGTTGCGCTCAGCCCCTCGACCGGCGCGATACGCGCGTCCAGTTCGACGCCACGCGACCGCAACGTGCCGACATTGGCGATATAATAGGCGGCCGGGCTGACCGACGTGTTGGCGTAATTGGCCTGATAATCCTTGTCCTCGGTCCAGAAGAGCGCGCCGTTCAATTCCACCGCGCCGCCTGCAAAACGGGTCTTTAGGCCGAGTTCGAAGGCATCGACCTTCTCCGGCCGCACGAAGATATCGACACTCAGAGTCTGGCGGACCAGATTGATCCCCGGTGACTTATAGCCCCGCGAATAGCTATAATAGGCATGGGCATTGTCCGCGATATCATAGGCCGCGATCAGCGTGCCCGACAGATTGTCGGTGTTACGCTTGGCATAATAGCTGCCGACCGGCGCATAGGCGGCGCGCAGCGCGATGGCCGTCGCCTGATATTCGGCCGGCAATGCGCTGATCGGCACCACGTCGCCCCGCGCGTCCGCATCATAAAGGCCCGTCTTGTGCTCATAGGTGTAGCGCAATCCTCCCGTCAGGCGGAAACGCGGCGAGATGTTCCAGGTCGCCTGGCCATAGGCGGCATAGCTGTGCGTCGCCGGCACGACATGCGCGTAGGATTCGAGGCCATCGAGAATCGCGGCGGGCAGCGGCGAAACCGTCGCGGTCGGCGTGTTTGCGGTGCGCAACCAGCCGACGGCATCCTTGCCGTAGACGGTACGCTGCTTGTCATCGGCTTCCTGCCAGAAGAAATAGAGGCCGGCGCTGAAATCGATCGTCCGCTCGCCGGTGGATGCGATGCGGAATTCCTGGCTGAATTGCTGCTGGTCGGTTTCGACCACGCCCAGCGTAGAGATTTCCGCGCCGATCTGGTCGCCGTCATAATTGGGCACCCATTTCCAGTTGCGATAGGCGGTGATGGAGGTGAGGGTCACGCCGGGCAGGTCGAGATCGGCCTGCGCCTGGAACCCATAGCTCGGCATTTCGTCATATTGGCTGTTGTTGAGGTCGACCTTGCGGTCGAAGGCATCGACCGTCCCCGGAACATAGCCGACATCCGCTGCACGGCGGTAGAATCCGCGCACCTGCGTTCCGTTATTGAGCGTGGTCGGCAACACCGCCGCGATGCTCTGGAATCCGACGTCGCCCTTCTGGATCGAATAGTCGGCGATGAAGCGGAGCCGGAAATTGTCGGTCGGCTTGTAGAGCAGGTCGAACCGCGCGCTGTGATTGTCGAGATTGTCCCAATCCTCGTCATAGACGCTGTTGTGGATCAGGCCGCCGCGCGACGTGCGGAGATAGGAGACGCGAAACGCCAGCTCGTCGTTCAGGGCCGCGTTCAGGCTCACATAGCCGCGGAAATAATCATGATTGCCATAGCTGGCTTCCGCCTTCGCCTCATTGGTGAAGCTGGGCGCGAGGGTCCTGATGTCGATCGCGCCCGCGACGGTATTCTTGCCGAACAGCGTTCCTTGCGGCCCGCGCAGCAACTGGATGCTTTCGACATCGATCAGGTCGGTGATGACCGATCCGGTGCGCGGTCGATAGACGCCGTCGACATAAAGGCCCACCCCCTGCTCCAACCCGTCATTGGTCCCGCCCGAATTGGTGCCGATACCGCGAATGGTGATGGTCTGGTTGCGTCCGCTGAACCCCTGGATATTGAGGCTCGGCAATTGCTGGATCGACTGTTTCAGGGTGAAGGCGCCCTGGCTCGTGATTGCATCGCCACTGATGGCGCTGATTGCGATCGGCACCTTTTGCGCGTCTTCCTTGCGGTAGCGCGCGGTGACGACGATGCTTTCGACACCGGCATCGCCACCGTCCGCCGCCGCCGCTTCCGGCGTCTGGGCGAAGGCCGCGCCCGGCAGGCCAAGCAACGTGCCCCCGCCCAGCAGACCAGTGACCAGAAGACGCTTGATCGCCCGCGCCCGATAATGATTCATCGCATGCCCCTTGATATTGTCGGGCATGCCATAGGGAGGGGATGGGCCCCGGTTCCAACGCGGATCACATGGCCGCTTATGCGTATTACCAAATGATTGAGCTTCGCTCACCGATCGGCGCGATCGGCTCAACCCTGGCCGGATCAAACAGAGCTTCGTGGCCGCTTCACATGGCCTCGTTCCGGCGGTTGCCTTTGCTGCCGACGGATGACGAGATTATGCGGCGATGCAGGCTTCTCAAACCCCGGTCAGGCAAGGCGTTGACGGTCGACGGTTAGGCGCGTTTGGGCTGCAAGTGAAAGCGCTCCGGGTCCGAGCACAAGGTGGCTCGCCCGTTGGAGAGCGCATCACCCGCCTATTGCCGCTTGAGCAGACGCTCCGCCATCAGGCCGAAGGCGATGCCGATCGTCGCCCAGAGCAGCAATTGCGTCGCGATGGATGCCACGCGGAAATCCCACAACAGGGTCGCTGGAAAATCCAGCGGCACTTCATTGACCCTCGGCAGCAAAAACTGGCCCAGCAGCACCAGCACGCCATAGGCGCCCACCGCCAGCAGCGTCGCGTCCAGTCCGCGCCAGCGCGGCAGCAAGGCCCCACGCAGCTTGCCGGCGATGACCGCCGCGCCGATCGACAGGGCGATCATCGCGAAATAGGCGGCGGTACGGACACCCACCGTTTCATGCTTGCCAACCGCCGGCGGCGTCTGCGGATATTTGATCCCCGGCACGATCACGATCAGGACGAAGGCCAGGCTGGCAAGCAGCAGGGCAAAGCTGCGCGGTCCCAATTGCCCGAAGCGGCCATAGCCATAGGCGAAGATCAGCGAAAAGACGCCGCCCACCGCCGCGCCGTAAAGCCCAAGCGCGGTCAGCAGCCCCGCGCCCTTCTGCGTGTCGCGGCTGACCAGTTCCACCTCTTCGCCACCACTCATGCCGCTCATGTCGTGGGCGGCGTGCGATTCCTCATAGGCGATCGCCAGATCGACCTGCGGTTCGGCGATCATGCGCGCGCACAGCGTGGAGAGCAGGGCCGCGAGGATGCCGGCCAGCATCCCGCGCCACAAAAGATCCTTCGTCATGTCCGGGCGACGTCAGTGGCAGGGAAAGCCGAGGAGATGGCGGCCATCATGCACATATTCATGCACATACATGCCGTCGAAGAAGGCGTAGGCGCCCTGTTCGGTGCTGACGAAATAGAGGAAGATCATGGCGATCAGCGCGCCGAACAAAGCCCAGGGAAGAATATCTTCGAGCGGGATAGTGGCGCTTCCACGAACGGGAATGAAACCATCGTCGAACAGGGCGGCAGCCGATGCCATAATCATACTCCTTTGCGGGATTGCGCGTCCCGAGAGATTCGCGATGTTCAGGGAGAAGGTCTGACTCTCGACGGGACATGTCCCGATCGATTACAGTGGCGCGACCGTGCCGGGATTACACCGGCTTCTTCTTCCTGGACGCGCGCGCCTTTTGGACCGATCGACAGGCAGCGTCAACTCGTCTGGAGGTCTTTCTGACTACGACCCTCGTATTTCTCTGCGTCGCCGCCACCGCCATGAGCCGGATCGGGGGATTTGCCGGCGATCAGGAACCGCTGGAGGAAAGCGGCTACAGGTCGGCCGGCCGCTGCAAGCCGGTCCCGTCCCGTTACCGGATTTTCCGCAGCCCCCATCGTGCCGCCGAGGAGACTGCGCGCGCAATGGGTCTGATCGCACAGCGCGCGGCAGAGCTTCGGGATGTGGGTTGCGGCCCCTGGGCGGGCAGCAGCTTCGCGGACATCCATGCCCGCGAGCCGGAAGCGCTGGCGCAATGGCTGCGCGATCCCGCCGCCGGCGTTCCGGACGGCGAAAGCCTGAGCGCCGCCGCATCGCGGATCGGCTCGTGGATCGACGAGACGATCGAAGGTGACGGCCCGGTCCTAGCCATCACCCACCCCATGATCATCCGCGCGGCGCTTATCCATATGTTGGGCCTGCCGGCACAGGCCGCCCTGGCGATCGACATCGCGCCCTTGTCCCGCACGGCCTTGTCCTTCAATCGCATCTGGCGGCTTCAGTCGCTGGTCCCCCTGGATTGAGGCGCGTGCCGCCTGCCCATCCTATTTGACCTGGAAACCCGACCAGAAGGCGTCTGCCTGGTCGATCCAGATGGTGTTGAAGCCGGTGGCGATCGCCGATCCTTCGATCGAAGGGATGATCGCCGCTTCCCCGCCCAGTTGCACCGCCTGCTCGACCCGCCCGATGAAGCGACTGCCAATATAGCTTTCATGAACGAAGCGGTCGCCGACGCGTAGCCGGCCGGCGGCAACGAGATGCGCCAGCCGGGCAGAGGTGCCGGTGCCGCAGGGGCTGCGATCAATCGCCTTGTCGCCGTAAAAGACCGCGTTGCGGCCATCGGCGCCATCGCCGCGCGGCTTGTCGGCCCACAGGATATGGCTGACGCCCCGGATCGTCGGATCGATCGGATGCACGGGTTCATATTTGTCGCTGATGGCAGCGCGGATCCGGCCACTCAGGTCGATCAGCCGCGCCGCCCCCATGTCGTCGAGGCCCGTATAGCCACCCTGCGGTTCGATGATCGCATAATAGTTGCCGCCATAGGAGACATCGACCGTCAGCGGCCCGATGCCGTCCACATCGACACTGATGCCGCGCGCCGCGACATAAGCAGGGACATTGGTGATGCGCACCGCCGTCACCTTCTGCCCCTCGACCTCATAGGCGATGTCGATCACCCCGGCCGGCACCTCGACCCGCAACGTGCCCGGCGTCGTCGGCTGGATCAGCCCATTTTCCAGCCCGAAGGTGATGATGCCGATCGTTCCATGGCCGCACATGGGCAGGCAGCCGCTGGTTTCGATGAACAATATGCCGATATCGCTGTCCGGCCGGGTCGGGGGATAGAGGAAACCACCCGACATCATGTCATGGCCGCGCGGCTCGAAGCAGAGGCCGGTGCGGATCCAGTCGAAGCGCGCCAGGAAATCCTGGCGCCGTTCCGACATCGACGCGCCCTTGAGCAGCGGCGCCCCGCCCGCGACGAGGCGGACGGGGTTTCCGGCCGTATGGCCATCGATGCAGAAGAAGGTGTGACGCATCGCCGCTTCTTATCAGGCCGCAGCGGCGGCGGACAGGTCCGGCCGCGTCGCGGCGGCCTTTTCGACCATGGCGATCACTTCGGCGCGGCGTTCGCCCTGCAACACATAGCGCGGCGGCAGTACGCGCTCCGACCCGCGGCCCATCACCTGCTCGGCCAGCTTGATCGACTGGACCAGGTCATGCTCGGCGTCGAGATGCAGCAGCGGCATGAACCAGCGATAGATTTCCATCGCCTTGGCATGGTCGCCTCGCTCGAAGGCGCGGACCAGTTCGACCGATTCCTTGGGAAAGGCGTTGGTCAGGCCCGACACCCAGCCCTGCGCCCCCAGATACAGGCCCTCCAGCGCGACGTCGTCCAGACCGGCAAACAGGACATAACGATCGCCGAACGCATTGCGGAAGTCGGTGAAGCGGCGGGTATCGGGCGCCGATTCCTTCACCGCAACGATATTCCTGACGTCGATCAGGGCGGTCAGCACCTGCTGGTCGATGACGGTGCGATAGGCCGGCGGGTTGTTGTAGAGCATGATCGGCAGGCCGGTCTGGTCGGCGACGCCCTTGAAATGGGCGACCAGTTCATGCGGCTTGGTCACATAGACCATCGGCGGCAGCAGCATCAGGCCGTCGGCCCCGGCCTTCTCGGCGGCCTGCGCATAGCGGACCGCACGGCGCGTGTCATATTCCGACACGCCGGTGATGACCGGCACGCGACCATCGACGACTTCGACGATGGCGGAAAGAACGCTGACCTTCTCTTCATATTCCAGCGAGTTGTTCTCGCCCACCGTCCCCAGCGCGATCACGCCCGTCACACCGTCGCGGACCAGGTCATCGACGACGCGCTGCGTATCGGCCAGGTCGATCGACAGGTCAGCGCGAAGCTGCGTCGTCACTGCCGGGAATACGCCCTTCCAACCAATTGCCATATTCATTCTTCCTGCCTTCTGCTAATAATATAGATATCGTATACTATATTACATCAGTGCTTGCAAAGGGTTTTTTGCAGTGCGGCAATCATTTATCTCGCCAGTTTTCGGGGATTGGATCGTCCACGTCACCCCCAAAAGGCGCCAGATGATCGATCACGCAGATCGGACCGGGAATCCGGCTGGGCAAGATCAGGAAACGCACCTGGTCGCCCTCGCAATAACCAGCGCCACTCGTCTCCACGACCGCGGTGGCGAAGGGGTTGAGCTTATGGCACGCCTCGCCCTTGAACAGCGCGATATAGGATTGCCGCCGGTCGGGCTGACCCCGGAAATAGAGCCGCCCATCGTCCCGCACGACCGGGGCGGCGACATGTTCGCGCAGAACACAACTCTTGCCAGCCGTTTCCGCCTGAGCCGGCCCGCAGGCCAGAAAGCCCCCTGTCACGATCCCAATCCATCGAGAAAATTTCATCATCTCTCTCCTTTCGCGAACATAAAACGCTCGCATTGCCTCATTTCCCCATGACGAAAAAGGCTGCGACATTGCTGCCGCAGCCCCTGCTTAATCGATCGGATTAAGCTGCATCCTGGTCAGAAGCGAAAGCGCACGCTGGCCTGTGCCGTCCGCGCCAGTGTGCGGACACCCAGCGGCAGCAGGTTCCCGCTGCCATGATAGCGGAACACATCGCTACCCAGCAGGTTGGTCGCCTCCAGCGACAAGGTCATGAACTTGACCGGCGTATAGTTGACGGCCGCGTCGAGCCGTTCCGTCGCGTCATTATAGGGCGAATAGGTGGCGTCATGCGCATCGGGGCTATTGGGGTCGAGCCAGACGCCGATACGATACCGGGAGCGGTAATTATAGGCGACGCGGGCGCTGAACTTGGGCGTATCGTAGAACAGTTCCATATTGGCGGTCCATTTCGACGTGTTCGGGGAATCGAACTCGCCGGGGAAGCTTTCCACATCGTCATATTCGATGCGCGCCTTGAACATGTGCGACCCGTTCACCTTCACGCCGAAATTGCGCAATGCGCCCGGCAGGAAGTCGAAGAAGGTCTGGAATGTGCCCTCGACACCGGTGAAGGTGCCGTCGCCCACATTGCGCAACTGTTCGACATAACCGAAGGTTGCGTTGGTGATGCCATAAAGCGCCAGTTCGTTCGCGTCGGCCACTTCGCGGCTGTAGAACAGCGAACCCGTCGTCTTCTTGTGATAACCGGCGAGCGAAATCTGTCCGCCACGGCCGAAATAATATTCGGCGCTGATGTCGAACGCCTGATCGCGTTGCGCCTTCAGGCCCGGATTGCCGGCAAAGACGATCGGAGGATTGGCGCGCGTTTCGGCAAAATAGAAAGGCCGCGAGTCATAGAAGCTGGGGCGCTGGACGTTGGTGCTATAGGCCAGGCGCAACTGCATCTTGGGCGTGAAGTGGATGATCGCCGTGGCGCTGGGCAACAGGTCGGAATAATTGCCTCTGCCCGGCGAAACCTGAACAATGTCCTGGAAGCCGTTGGTGACGTCGCCCGGACGGTAGTTGAAGCTGACCGAATTGCCCCACGTATTGGTATAGCGCACCCCGGCCACGCCATCGATCGGGATATTCCCCAGTTTGAAGCCCCAGTTGAGCTGGGCATAGGCCGCGAAATTCTTTTCATTGGATTCGAAAGTCTGGCCACGGTCGCTGTTGGGATAGACGGTCGAAAAGGTCGTGGCGTTGCCGGGGTCATATTGCTGGATGAAAGCGCGAATGTCGTCGATGTTCGCCAACAGAGTCGCGCCGGGAATACGATACCATTGCGTGGTCGCGCCGCCAATGTCGGGACCGATCAGCGATGCATCGCTGAAACCGGGGAACAGGCTGAGCGGCGCCCGTTGACCGTTCAGGCGAGGGAAGCCATCGCGATAGCCATAGTAGCGACTGGTCTTGCGCTGGTTATACCGGCCGCCGACCTGCAAGCTGCGCAGGAAGGACTCTTCGCTCAGCTTCAGGGTCAGGTCGCCCTGCGCGGCAAATTCTTTGTTCTTCGATCCGCCCTGATTATCCTGGAAACGATCGACGCCATAGCTGGACAGGTTGGACAGATCGACGCCGTTGAAGGTGATCGACGGCACGCCCTTGCTATACAGGTCGGACGCGAAATCGATCGTCGCGGAATTGAGGTTATTCGGGCGCAGGATCGTTTCGACGAAATAATTGCCTTCATTCGACCAGTTATATTGTGCGCTCAGGTTCAACTGCGCGCGGTCATTGTGCCAATGCGCCTCGATATTGCTGGTGTAGAGGTTCGAATGGAAGCTGTTATACTGGGTGTCGATGCCGGCGGGTATGCCGTTGGGGTTGGTGACCGTCAGCGACTTGACCGTCTTGCCGTCAGGCATCAGCACGACATCGCTATAATTGCCGATGAACGGCAAATCCTGCGCATAGAGACGCTCGACCGAGCGCTTCTCACGCGAACCCAGATAGCCGCCTTCCAGCACGAAATCGAGATTGTCGTTCGCCTTCCACTGCAACACGGCGTTGATCGAAGGACGCTTCACGCTGCCCTGCTCGATGCCATATTGGGCGCGATAGGGGATGACGATGCTGGAATTACCGACCTGCGTGGTGAACGGCGATTCACTGTCGATGGAATTTTCGCGATAGTTGGTCTTGGTCAGCGACGCATTCACCAGGAAACCGAGTTCACCAATGCCGGTATCGAACTGGTTTGCGATCAGCAGGCTGCCATAGGGGCTGACCTTCTCTGAAATATCGTCATAGGAACCACGGACGCTCCCCGCGATGGTCCAGCCTTTCTTCAGGTCGAACGGTCGCCGCAATTCGACATTGACGGTGCCCGCGATGCCGCCTTCGACTTGGTCGGCCGAACGGGTCTTGTAGACATCCACCGCCTTGAGCAATTCGGCCGGAATGTCGGCCAGATTGAGCGAACGGCCGTCGCCCAGATTGGTGTTGTTGCCGTTGACCGTCGTCTGCACTTCGGACAGGCCGCGAATGATGACGCTCTGCCCCTGACCGCGCGCACGGTCGATCTGCACGCCGGTTACGCGCGCCAGTGCTTCGGGGACGTTATTGTCGGGCAATTTGCCAGCGTCCTCGGCCACGACCGAATCCACGATCTGCTTGCTGTTCTTCTTTTTCGTGGATGCCGCCGCGACGCTGCCGCGCACGCCGGTGACGATGATGTCGGCCTTGGCGCCACCCTCCGATGCCGCGTTAATAGGCGCATCCTGCGCCATGGCAGCCATCGAAATGGACGCCACCGCCAGGGCGGGCAAAGCCGCCGATATCTTAAAAACCGTACGTGACTTCATCCGACTTCCCCTATTTTGCGGCCATTTGCCCCTACTTTATATCGTATACCAACTACATTATTTTGTCGGAGTCAAGCCGATTGCAATCTTTTGGCAATAAAGTTGCAAATTTGAGAGGGGAAACATCCCAATATATTGAAAATACGCAAAAAAAGGGAGCGCAAGTCCGGTTGCGCTCCCCATCGTGTCGAGATTGTCCATTTCGCTGTCTGGTCTAGCTGCAGGCTGCTCCCAACCGCCGGTTCGCATCGCGCGCGGACGGCCGCATGGCCTTGAGGGCAAGCACTTCCCATTCCTGCACCGCCAATGCGGCATGGCTCCTGTCGTCGCCCGATGCCATCATGACCGCTCGCAGGCAACGCACATGGATCGGCGGAAAGGATACCGTCTGAAAGCCGCCCGATTGCGTACCATAACCGCTCGCGCCCGGCACCGGCTTCCAGCCACCCTTTGCCCGGCTATCCCAATATTCCAGATGCCAGGCCGCCGGCGGCGCGACACCGACATTGGCCCCCGCCGGCTGGTCGTTCCAGAACCAGATGCGCGATCCGTCTATCGTCACCGCCTTGTCCCAGCGATATTCGATCCATTGGCTTGCCGGATTGCTGGGCGACCAGCTGCCCCACATGTCGGGCGGCAGCGGTGCGACCTTGGTGATCCCGTCGTTCAGCGATTTGATCCAATATTGCACCGGCACCGGTTCGTTGGACACTTTCACCGACGCTGCCGGAGCGATATTGCGGCTCGGCGGCAAGGACGGCTGCGGACGCAAGGTTGGCACCACGGTCCGGATACGCGCCGGCGTCACGCTGTCGTCCCAGTCTAGCCGATCAAGCGCCACGCTCCGCCGGAAATGCCCGCCGCCCTGCGCATCGGCCGTATGATAGGCCAGATACCATTGTCCCTTATATTCGACCGCGCCCGAATGGGACGTGGTCGAGGATACCGGCTTCAGCGCCACGCCGCGATAGGTCCACGGCCCCATTGGCGAGGGCGCGGTGCCATAGGCGATGCAGGCGTGATAGACGGCGGGCGTGCAGTCCGACGTCGACCCCGCCTTGTTCCCGGCATAGAGCATATAATAGACGCCCTTGCGCTTCATGATCCAGGGCGCCTCGAAGAAGCCGGTCAGCCCCTCGATCGCCTGCTCCGCGCCTTTGGGGCTAACCATGTCGCGCTCCAGCTCCATGCCGAGCAGCTTCCCGAACGTCCCCCAATAGAGATAGATCCGGCCGTCATTATCGATCAGCACGGTCGGGTCGATATTCTGGATGTCGTTGACGACCGGCACGCGCTGCGAAATGATCGGCCCCGACGGATGCGCGTCGCGCCACGGACCGGTCGGACTATCCGCCACCGCCACACCGATGGCGAAGCGATCCTTGGCGTCGCTATTCTTCTCGAGCACCGGCGCGTAGAAATAATATCGCTTGTCCGGTCCCTGGACGATCTGCCCGGCATAGGCCCGCGCCTCCTCCGCCCAAGCGAAGACATTCTCCGGCTTGGCGATGTCGGGATAATGGGTCCACTTGCCCGACTTGGGATCGTCGGTCCTGAGCAGTTGCCATTCGCCCATGATGAAATCATTGACGTCGGGCGGCGCTTGATCGCGCCCCGCCAATATCCACAGCGCCCCGTCCGCGACGAAAGGCGCCGGGTCGGTCGAATAATAGTCGCCATCGGCCAGGATCGGATTGCCCGGCACGCTGATCTGGCGCGTCTCCTCCGCCCAGGCGGGCGCGACCAGCGCGATCAAGGCGAGGCCCGCAAACAGTTTATTCCTCATCGGGATAAGGCCCTTTCCCGCCATCTATAATCAGCTGATCGACCCGCTGGTCGATCACAGGCAACGGCACCGCGCCCAGCGCCAGCACCGCGTCATGGAAGGCGCGAATGTTGAACTTCGACCCCAGCGCCTTCTCGGCTTTCTTGCGTGCATCCACAAAGGCCAGCTCGCCCATATAATAGGACAGCGCCTGCCCCGGCCAGGCGATATAGCGGTCCACCTCCGTCTCGATCTCATGATCGGACAAAGCGGTATTGTCGTGTAGATAATCCTGCGCCTGTTTGCGGGTCCAGCCCATCGCATGAATACCGGTATCGACCACCAGCCGCGACGCGCGCCATGCCTGATAACTCAGCATCCCGAAACGGTCATAGGGCGTTTCATACATGCCCATATCCTCGCCCAGCGCCTCGCAATAGAGCGCCCATCCCTCGCCATAGGCCGACAGATAGGTGTCGCGGCGGAAAGCGGGGAGATCCTTATTCTCGGCCGCCAGCGGCATCTGCATCGCATGGCCCGGCGCGCTTTCATGCAGTGTCAGTGCGACCTGCGAATAGAAGGGACGCGAGGGGAGATTGTAGGTGTTGACCAGATAGATGCCCGGCCCGCCGCGCCCGCCGGTATAGAAGGGCGCGATGTCATCGGGCACCGGCTTGATCGCAAAGCGCATCCGCGGCATCCGCCCGAAATATTGCGACGCCTTGCCGTCGAAACTCTTGGCGATCCAGGCGGCGCGGTTGAGCAGTTCCTGCGGGGTCTTCGCATAAAATTGCGGATCGGTGCGCAGGAAGGTGAGGAAGGCCGGCAGGTCGCCCTTGAAATCGACCTGGCGCATCACCTCGCCCATCTGCCCCCGGATGCGCGCCATTTCGTCGAGACCGATCCGGTGGATCTGCGCCGGGCTTTTGTCCAGCGTCACGAACTCGCGGATCTTGGACTGATAATAGGCCTTGCCGTCGGGCAGCTTGTAGGCCGCCAGTTCCTTGCGCGCGCCGGGAATATAATCCTGTCGCAGGAAGGTCAGCAGCGTCTGGTGCGCCGGGATCACCGCCTGCGTGATGGCCGCCTGCGCCTCACTCCGCAACTGCGCCTGCACATCGGCCGGGATGGTCGCGGGCAGCGCCTTGAACAGCGTGTAGAAGGGATTCTCCTCGACGCTCTTCGCCTTGACCACCTGCTCGACGCCAATGTCGCGGCCCTGAAGCGTGATCTGCGACGGGGTGAAGCCGCGCTTCAACCCGGCCCGCATATTGGCGATCTGCTGGTCGTAGAAACGCGGAACGTCGCGTAGCATCGCGATATAGCGCCGCGCCGCCGCCTCGTCGCGCAGCGGATCGCGCGCCCAGCCGGCTAGGTCGCCCCAGAAGCTGGTGTCGGCATTCAGCGGCTTCTCATAGTCGCGATAGCGTTGCTCGGCCAGCAGCGCGTCGATCTGCCCCTTGTAGACGGCGAAATTGACCTTCTGCGCCGGCGACAACTGGTCCACCCTGATCGCCGCCAGTTGCTTCTCGACTTCCTCCCAGCGCGCCAACCGTGCGGCCTGCGCCTTGGGGCCGACATCGGGCAGGGCCAGCGCCTGATCCTTGGGACCATCCTCGCTGGGGCCGAACTGCTTCTGCCGCCAGTCATATTCGGACGTAGAGATCGCCTCGAACGCCTGATCGGCCGATTGCGCCGCGGGCTGTGCGCCACCGGGGGCCGACGCCAGGCTGATGAAGGCCGCGCCTGCAAGCAGCCATTTGCGGCCGCCAAAGATCGTCACGCCATTTCCCCTTCCAGCAATGCCAAAATGTCCCGATGCAGTTGCGCCGGGATGCGGACGCCTTCCGCGTCCGATTGCGCTCGCGCGACATAGCGCCGCGATCCGGGCAGGCGTGCGCCTTGTCCCGTAATCGCGTCGAACATCGCTTCGGCGCGACGCAGATGATCCTCGACGCTGGCGCCCAGGAAACCGGCCGGATCGAGAGCGATCACCAGTTCGCCGCCGATCGGCGATCCCATGCGGCCCTGATCGGCCGCCATCGATTCTGCGCTGGTCATGTCGCCGATCAGCGGCCCGGCGATCAGTTCGACCATCGCCGCCAGCGCCGACCCCTTATGCCCGCCGAATGTGCGCATCGCGCCGTCCAGTACTGCCTTGGGATCGATCGAAGGATGGCCTTCGGCGTCATAGCCCCATTCGGGCGGGATGGTCTTGCCCGCGCGCCGATGCAGTTCGATCTCGCCCCGTGCCACCGCGCTGGTGGCGAAGTCGAACACGAAAGGATGCCCGCCTAGACGGGGCCAGCCAAAGGCGATCGGATTGGTCCCGAATACCGGCTTCGTCCCACCCTCCGGCGCGACCCAGGCATGGCTGGGCGTGAAGGCAAGACCCACCAGTCCCGCATCGGTCAATGCCTCGACCTCCGGCCAGAGCGCCGCAAAATGCACGACATTGTTCAGCGCCAGCGCCGCGATGCCGAAGTTGCGCGCCTTCTCGATCAACAGCGGCAGGCCGCGCTCGAACGGCAGCTGCGCGAAACCGCCCTTGCCATCGACGCGAACCAGCGCGGCGGCCGGTTCGCTCACTACCGGCACCGCATCGGGCACGACCACGCCGCGCTCGATCGAATTGGCGGCCACCAGCAGGCGATACAGACCATGCGACGCACAGCCGTCTCGCTCGCCCGCCACCATCGTTCGGGCGACGGCGGCGGCATGATCGGGCGCCAGGCCGCGCCCCTCCAGCACCTTCCGGGCCAGCGCATCGGCTTCCGCAAGGGTCATCGCGACCATGTCAGTCATGCGGCGGTCGCCGGCTTGGCCGTGAACAAGCGCACGCCGAACACCGGCCCGGCCGAGCTGCGATCATGCGGCACGAAGCGCACCTTGACGCTGTTTTTGCCCTTGATCAGCGCTTCCGGGATCGGATAGTCGACGTCCAGGAACTTGCCGGGCTTGTCATTATCCAGGCTCTGGGTGGCCAGCTTCACATTGTCGACCAATATGTCGAAGCTGCGCTTGCGCTCGCCGCCCCAATAGGTCGCCTGTAACAGCAGCGGCCCTGGCTTCACCTTCATATTGAACTCGAAATAGCCCCCTGACCGCGCATCGCGGCCATTACGTCCACGATAAGAGGCGGGATAGCTCAGTTCCGACGTCAGCGCATGGTCGCGCTCCGGCTGCATCTCACCCAGGTGCATGATGTCGATCGAGCGGGCGGCCAAATCCTTCTGCCGCGCCTGTTCGGCGAGGAAAGCGGCCTCTTCCGTCTTCCAGGCGCTTTCGGAGAAACGCTTGAAATAGACCGCGCTGCGCCGTTCATACTGGCTATAAAAGGGTACGAAGGCCAGGTTCGCCGGCCGGATGATATTCTGCGTGCGATAGCGCGGCCGGTCCGACACGATCGGCGCAAAAGCCGTCAGCGGGTCTTCGCCCACCATTGCCGGTTCCACGCCATTCCAGTCCATTTCCGCCGGACCAAGGTCAGCCGCCATCACCATCGGCCCGCGCACCACTGCCACCACATCGGGCGCACCCGGCGCGGCTTCGAGGCGCAGATCGAGCGGCAGGCTCAGCGCCACCACATCATCCTTCTTCCAGCGCCGCGTGACGACCGCATAGCCATTGGCGGGCTTCACCGACAACGGCGCGCCATTCACCGTCAGGCCAAATCGCCCATTCGCCCAGCCGGGAATGCGCAGCGCCAGCGAAAACGCCCCCTGCTTCACCGCGTCGATCGTCAGCTTGATGTCGGGCTTGAAGGGATATTCGGTGTCCAGCGTCAGGCCCACGCCCTTCGCCTTCCACTGCGCTTCGGATGGGATATAGAGATTGACGAACAAGGTGTCGTCGCCTTCCCAATAGATGGAATCACCATGCTTGGCGTGGCTTTCCATGCCCGAACCGACGCAGCACCAGAAAGCGTCCTCGTCCGGCTGTGAATAGCCGCGCGGCGCGCCGCTCATCATCGGCGTCATATAGGTGAAGCCGGCATTGGCCGGGTTCTGCGCGGACATGACATGGTTCAGATGCGCGCGTTCATAATAGTCGAACAGCGCACCGTCGGGTTGCCAACCGTAGAGATGTCGCGTCAGCTTCAGCATATTATAGCTGTTGCAATGTTCGCAGGTGGACTCGGTCAAGTGTAACGCGACCGTGTCCGGCTCGAAGAAATATTCGCGGTCGGCATTGCCGCCGATGACATAGCTGTGATGCTGCGTCACCCGGTCGAAGAAGAAACGGGCGGCACGGCCCGGCTCCTCCTTGCCCGTCAGTTCATGAATGCGGGCGAGGCCAATCAGCTTGGGCACCTGCGTATTCGCATGGAAATTGGCGAGCTTATCTTCCTGCGCGACCAGCGGATCCAGAACCTTTCGGTCATAGATGCGCTCCGCCACCGCTAGCCAGCGCGCGTCGCCGGTTCGCGCATAAAGTTCGGCATAGCTGTCATTCAGGCCACCATATTCGCAGTTCAGCAATTCCTGCATCTGCGCGTCATTGAGCGCCGCGAACACTCGTTCGAAATAGCCGCCAAGCCCGATCACCACGTCCAGCGCCTTGGCATTGCCCCAGGCGCCATGCACGTCGAGCAGACCGGCGAAATATTTGTGCACCGTGTATAGCGGCGACCAGCTACCATTGAGGTCGAAGCCGCCCGACTTGATCTGCCCCTTCATCACTTCAGGGAAAATCTGCTCGCCATCGACGATCTGGCCGTCCTTGGTCTTGCGGCCCAACGCGCCGATATAGCCGTCTTTGCGCTGCGCCTGACACAGCGCCAACTCGTCGACGATATAATCGGCGCGGCGGCGGCATTCCGCATTGCCGGTCTGCTGCCAGCCCAGCACCAGCGCGGTGATATAATGGCCCAGCGTATGGCCGGCGATCGTGTCGGATTCCCAGCCGCCATAGATCGGCGCCTTGGGTTCCAACCCTGCATATTTGCGGAAATTATGCAGGAAGCGATCCGGGCTGAGCGAAAGGAGATAGGCGATGTTGACTTCAACCGCCGTCGCATAATCCGATGGGTGCAGGCGCACGTCCGTCAGCGGTAGCGGCTTTGCCCGCAACGGAATCCGTGGCGCGATCGTCGCCATGCCCGAGAAGGGAACGGTGCACACAGCAAGGGCAGCCACCCCCGCCAGCCACTCGCGGCGATTGGCTTTCATCTTCAAAACACTCCTATTGAATATCGTATACTATACGATAAACGGCTTGACCTTCCTGTCAATCCTTTATTGTTGAGCGTTGTCCCGAGCCTCAGAACCTGTTAAATTGCTTATGAAGGCAAACGGTTGATACCATGGCGATGTAAGTCGCACAGTCGATGAGTATCCCATAGGCTCTGCCACCGAGAACTTGCTTTGCGAGTAGGCCATAGATCGAATTTCTGGAGCGCCAATCATTCCGCTGCCCCGGGCTGAGTGTGAAACGCACATTAACCCAAGTCCATCAACCCTTGTGGTAATCCAATTCGGTCCGACTGCTCTTGAAGACAAGCGACGCACATCCTGTGCAACAGTTGGTGAAAGCGCGCAGTCTGGCGATGGATCGAGATGTCCTATCCCGCGTGCAGGTTGAAGGCGGGCTCCAATGCTGGCGGAACCAAAGGAGCTGGCAGCCCTGCTCCAGAGCATCGACTTTTGACCTAAAGCTGGGCTAGCGTTGCGCGCTATTGCGTCGGTCACACATTGGAACGGCAGTGCATGAGCGGGCACCTTCGGCATATGGTGTCCTTCAGGGGGATATAAGTTGGACTATTATGACGCTCTCAATACCGGAATCATAGAGGTATTGAAGGAGGATCCGAGAGCCAGCACCAAGAGCATAGCCGAGGCGCTGCAAACGTCCGAAGCCAAGGTAGCAGCGAGGATCAAGGCGCTGACCGGGAACAAGATGATCCAGGTCGTTCTCAAGCAGAGCATCCATGCGAGCGATCCCACCAGCGTCACGACCATCATCGAACTCTATGTCGACGACCCCAAGGCGCTGCCCGAGGTGGAGGCGGCGGTCTGCAAGTTCGACGAAGTCTTCAGTGCCTATGGCACCACCCGGCGACCGGAGATCATCGTCAACTGCCGTGCGCGTTCCCCGCGCGAACTGAACGATATCGTCATGCGGATGGCGAGAGAAATTCCGCATCTCAGCCAAATGCGGACCTTGCCGATTCTCGACCTTGGTCGATACAGCACGACGCTCGGCGCCCTTGGCATGCGCGAGCGGAAGCCCCCGGTGGAAGGCGACGTCGGCGACCAGTTGATCCGGCTGTTGCAAGAGGATGGCCGGCAGTCCGTCAGCGCCCTGTCGCGCCAATTGGGCCTGTCCGTGACGGCAACGCGCTATCGGATGGAACAATTGCTGAAGCGGCCGGGCGTGAGCATCGGGCTGGTCTGCGAATCCCGGGCAGCAGGCTTCACCACATGGTTCGATGTCCGGATCAGCGTCGCGCCCGCGCATCTGGAGGCGGCGCTGGATCGTTTTTCCGAACATGATGGCGTGCGCGTAGTCGCGCATCTGGCGGGAGAAGAGAATCTCAACCTTTTCCTTGTCATGCAAACGCTTGAAGAAGTCGATGACTTCGTCCGCGACGAAATCCGCCCGCTGCCGGGATTGATCAACTTCTCGATGCTGCGTGTGCTGCGCGTCTTCAAATACGACTATAATTTCGATCTCTGACCCCGGTTGGCGAGGGTGCGCTTCCTCGGTCGTCGCATGCGGCCAGCGGCTCCACCCGGCGGCGCCTCCGGCCCAATTTTCCGTTGGACAACAAGATGGAAATTCGTTTTCGCCTATATATAAAAGTTTTTATAGTCATTTAAATTGACACCGATCCAATCCATCTCGTATTTGACTATTAGTGCAACGCACTTCCTCAAGGTGGCAATGATCACCGGTCAAGCCCGCGGCGCACTCAGATAGAATAGGGAGGGGATGGAATGATTCGGGATGGACGGTTCAGCCTTGCCGTTGCGCTGGCATGCGCCGGCCTTGCGGCCGGCACAGCGGAAACATGTGCGCAGACGCAGGCCTCCACAAGCGACCAGGACATTGTGGTCACGGCGCGCAAACGGACCGAAACCGACATGGCCGTGCCCGTGGCGATTGTCGCCGTGGGCGCAGCAGATATTGAAAAGCGCGCCATCATCAGCCTGGATTCGTTGACGCAGTCCGTGCCCGCCCTGCAGATCGGTTCTTCCGGTGGCAGTATTCAAGGTGGCACCATCACGCTTCGCGGCCTTGGCGCATCGGAAAATAATCCCTTTGCGGACCAGTCGGTATCCTTCAACATCGACGGCGCGCAGATTGCGCGCGCGACGGTGCAGCGCATGGCGCAGATGGATATCGGGCAGATCGAAATCCTCAAGGGTCCGCAGGCGCTATTCTTCGGCAAGAATAGTCCCGGCGGCGTCATTTCCATCCGCAGCGCAGACCCCACCGATCATTTCGAGGCGAAAATCAGCGGCGGTTATGAATTCAATGCCCATGAATGGCGCGGCGAAGGTTATATTTCCGGGCCTATCACCGACACTCTGGGCTTTCGCATTGCAGCCTTCGGCACGACGATGCGCGGCTGGGTCAGGAACGAAGCGCCTGCTTCCATCCCTGAACCGCGACGCTGGTTGCCGAACGACAAGGAATGGGCGGGTCGCGTCACGCTCAAGTTTGAACCTTCCGATCGGTTCAACGCCCGGTTGAAGGTCACGCACAATTATTTGAAGGGCGCGGGCCCTGCGTCCAATGACCAGTTCGTCAACTGCATCACGCCCGGCGTCACTCAATATGGCGAAGCCGACGACTGCCAGGCCAACAGCACCGTGACGAGACCGAATATCGGAACGGGTTATGCCGCGATCGATCCCTATTTCGGTGACGGACGTCCCAGATATAGCCAGAAACAGACGCTGGCCTCGCTGGAAATGAACTATGATCTGACCGACCAGATCAAAGCGACATCGATCACCAGTCATTATGATATGAAGTTCGATTCCTTCGATAATTTCTCGAAGTCGGCGATCGAAATGTTCATACTCACCGCCCGGAACGGATTGAAGGTCAAGGAAACCTCACAGGAACTGCGGATCGCGACCGATTTCGACCTGCCGGTAAATTTCCTAACGGGAGGTTTCTACCAGCATTCCAAGGTAGAGGTCTTGTCGAACACGGCGACTGGCATCGTGACCGGATCACCCTTGTCGATCATCAACACCGACATCACGCAAAAGGGCGAGGCCTATTCCTTCTTTGGGCAGGCGACGATCAAGCCGACGCCGGAGATCGAAATCGCAGGCGGCGGACGCTATTCGCATGAAATGAAAGAAATCGAAGTAATCTCCTTCGGTACGTTCACGCCTACCCCTACCCCGCGCAAGAGCTGGAACAACTTTTCGCCCGAAGTCTCGCTCTCTTATCGACCGTCGCAAAATCTGACGCTGTTCGGTACCTATAAGCGTGGCTTCCTGTCTGGCGGCTTCAATGGCGGCCCTGTGGGTCCAAACGACAACCGCGCCTATGACCAGCAATTATTGCGCGGGTTCGAAGGAGGTATCAAGGCACGCCTGTTTAACGAGACAGTGCGCGCAAACCTGACGCTCTACAATTATCAGGCGACCGGCCTGCAGGTGACGACCACCAACACCACCCCAACTGGCGGCGTCACGCAGACGACCAAGAATGCCGGCCGCGCCCGCCTGAAAGGCGTCGAATTCGACATGAACTGGCGCACACCGCTCACGGGGCTCAATATTCATGCGGGCGGCGCCTATAGTCACGCGCGCTACAATGTCTTCACGAACAACTGCTATGTGGGGCAGAGCCTCACCGAAGGATGCGCCCTGGGCTTCAACCCGGCCACCAACGCCTACACGCTTCAGGATTTCGCCGGAAAGCAGATCGTGCGCGCGCCCGACTGGACCGGCAGCGCGGGCTTTGACTATGAAGGCGCCCTGTCTGACAGCCTGAAGATCGGCCTTTCGAGCAATCTTGCGTATAGCGACGGCTATTATGCCGATCCAATCTCCTCGCCCGGCAGCCGCCAGCCTTCTTACTGGACGCTGGACGCCAATATCCGCCTGTCGGCGGCGGACGACAATTGGCAGGTGGCGCTGATCGGCCTCAACCTGACCGGCGACTATCATTTCACCCGGTCCTATGAGGCGCTGTTCGCGCCAGGGCCAACGGGTACGGCGGTATCGGGACGCTATGCCGACACGATAGGGTCGGTCAGCCGTGGACGCCAGATCATGCTGCGCCTGACCAAGAAGTTCAACTGAACCGCCTGACCTAGTCCGCACGGCGGTGCACCTTGCACACAGCCGTGCGGACCAGGAGAGCGGAAGCAACGGAGCCTTCCTAACATGCTGACCTTATTTCATGCCGCCACGACGCGGTCCTTCCGCATCCGCTGGCTGCTTGACGAACTGGGCATCGATTATGTGCTCAAGGACATGAATTTCTACAATGAGGAGCGGCATCAGCCGGAATTCCGCCAGATCAGCCCGATGGGCTCGCTGCCCGTGATCACCGACGGCGACTTCGCCCTCATCGAATCCGGTGCGATCATCAATTATGTCCTGCATCACTATGGCGATCGACGCTTCGCCTATCCGTCAGGATCGCACGAAGCGGCGCTGATCGACCAGTGGATGTGGTGGTCGGAGTCGCTGTTCGCGATCCACCAGCGCATTTACTGGGACCATTGCGCGCCCTTCCCCGCCGGCCTGGAATTTCCCGTTCCTCACATTGGGCATGAGGCCAAAGCGGCTGCGCTCAAATATCTCGACATGTTGGAAGACGTGCTGCGTGAAGACGGCTTCGTTGTCGGCAACGACCTGACGGGTGCGGATTTCATGCTATGCTTCCCGCTTTATCTGGCGTCGCTCGAAAACTGGCTTGATGGGCATCCGAAAACGGCCGCCTATGTGCAGCGCATCGTCGCACGTCCGAAATTCCAGGCCGCGATCGCCGATACAGATGAGATCGTGCGGCAGTTCGAGGCGATGAAGGCGACGCAGGCCGACGCCTGACCTGTTTTCAGCTCTACCTACAAACGGATTCATCATGGCAATTACAATCGACCTCGACGGCAAGGTCGCCCTGATCACCGGCGGCGCGACGGGTATCGGGCGCGCAACGGCGCTGGCGCTGGTGCAAGCGGGCGCGCAGGTGGTGATCGGCGACATCGACAGCGAAAATGGTGAACGCACCGCTGGGGACATCGCACATCAAGGCGGCATCGGGCATTTCATTCCGGCCGACGTCAGCAAAGCCGACGATGTGCGCACCCTTGTGTCCGGCGCCGTAGCCCGCTGCGGCCGGCTGGATTTTGCGATCAACAATGCGGCGGCGGACGTGGAGAATATCAAGCTGGCGGATTGCGAAGACGCCATGTTCGACCAAGTGCTCGGTCTCAATCTGCGGGGCGTATTCCTCTGCATGAAGTATGAAATCCGGCAAATGCTCTGGCAGGGGCATGGCGGGGTGATCGTCAATCTCAGTTCCGTCAACGCCCAGCGGGCCCAGCCTCTTGGCGCGGCCTATTCGGCGTCCAAGTTCGGCCTCACCGGACTGACCCTGTCGGCGGCGGCGGCCTATGCGGCTGATGGCATCCGCGTGAATGCGGTATCGCCGGGTTGCGTCGAGACATCGATGATGCAGGCCAAGCTCGACCTGCTCGGCGTGCCGCGGTCCGATTTCGAGCCGGTAGCGAGCCAGCTCGGGCGATATGCCCAGCCGGACGAAATCGCCTCAGCGATCGTGTGGATGTGTTCGGATCAGGCGAGCTTCGCCATCGGCAGCACATTGGCGGTCGACGGGGGCTTCCTGCTGTAACGCAGGGACGTGTGAAGATGTGGCAACAGGAGTTGGAAGCGTGAAGAGACTGGAAGGCAAGACGGCGATCATCACCGGCGCGGCAGGTGGCATTGGCGGCGCATCGGCAGTACTGTTCGCGCGGCACGGCGCGACGGTCTATGCGTGCGATGTGCTCGACAAACCCAAATATGAGCTGCCCGAAGGGTGTCACTATCGCCACCTCGACATTTCCGATGAACAGGGCTGGCGCGCCGTGGTCGATGAAATCCTGCGCGATCATGGCAGCATCGATATTCTGCTCAACAATGCCGCCATCGCGATCCTGAAGCCCGTGGTCGAACTGACGAAGACGGAATTTGAACGGGTCATGGCCGTTAACCTCACCGGCACCTTCCTGGGCATGAAATATGTCGGCGATGAAATGATGCGCGCGGGCAAGGGTTCGATCATCAACATCTGCTCCTCGGCCGGGCTTCAGGGCAATAATGCCATGGGCGCCTATACCGCCAGCAAGTTCGGCATCCGTGGCCTGTCGAAGGTCGCGGCGCTGGAAATGGGCCTGTCGGGCGTGCGCGTGAACAGCGTCTATCCCGGCCCGATCAACACCGACTTGACCAATCCGGACAGACTGTCGCCCGACGCGCTGAAGGATCATGAGCTTTCCCGTCGCCAGCCGATCCAGCGTTTCGCCGAGCCGGAGGAAATCGCCAATGTCTGCCTGTTCCTAGCCAGCGATGAGGCATCCTATGTGACCGGCGCGGAAATCAGCGCCGACGGCGGAATGACCATCGGTTTCTACATGTCCGTCCTGCCCGGCGGGCCGCAGTCGGCATAAGCGGCAGGCCGCACACTCAAGGATCAGGACGAAGCCATGCGCGCCGCCATATTCCATGAAATCGGCAAGCCCCTGTCGATAGAAACGGTTGCCGATCCCGCTCCCGCCAGCGGGCAAGCCGTCATCAAGCTGGCCCGCTGCGGCATTTGCGGCAGCGACCTGCACATGACGTCGGACCCCAACCATGTCTTCCCCTGCAATTCCATTCCCGGTCATGAACTGTCGGGGGAAGTGGTGGCGCTCGGACCCGATATCCGCCATCTTCGCGTCGGGGACGCCGTGACAGCGATGGCGATCGCCGGCTGTGGGCAATGCGTGCCCTGCCTTACCGGCAGGATGATGCTGTGCGCGCAGCGACGGATGCCGATGGGCGGATTCGGCGAATATGCGGCAGTTCAGGAGGATTGCTCGATCCGGCTGCCTGAAGGCCTTGCGCTCGATGATGGCGCATTGATCGAACCGCTTGCCTGCGGTCTGCGCAATGTGGTGGCGTGCGATGTGCAGCCCGGAGAGCGCGTCGTCGTACTCGGCGCGGGTGCGATGGGGCTGGCAGCGGCCTTCTGGGCGCGGCGGCGCGGCGCTGGCCCAATTGCCATGGTGGCCCGATCGACCTGGCGCGCGCCCATTGCGGAGCAGATGGGTGTCACGCATTTCATCCGCTCGTCCGATCGGTTGTCAGAGGAAGTGAACGACGCGCTTGGCGGTCCGCCAGACATCGTCTTTGAATGCATCGGACTGGAAGGGATGCTTGACCTCGCCGTGCAACTCGTTCGGTCGCGTGGCACTGTCGGTGGCCTCGGCGGTCATTTCGCCCCCGACGTCTTCGTGCCCGGCAAGGCGATGCTGAAGGAAGTGCGGATCATCTTCACCGCCGCCTATGACCTGCATGAATTTCGCCACACCGCCGACGTTCTTGCGCGCGGAGCCGACGAAGCCCGTGCCATGGTGACAGATACCATCCCGCTTTCCGCGCTGCCCAACACATTGGAAATGCTCCGCGGCAAGCATCAGCATTGCAAGATATTGGTCAAACCCGGCCTGCCTTGACACCACCCACCCCGGACCCCCGCCACCAGCGGCAGGCCGGGGCCTCAAGCGCGCTGCACGAACCGCGCCTTGATCTTATCCATAAGCGCTGCAATCATATGCATAATGTCGACAATATGCACCGTTAGTCCCAAACGGCGATGGATGCTGAACAAAAGGCTGACGATGGGGTTGCTTGACGAGCTTCGGGAGATTGTGGGGCCACGCCATATATTGACGGATGCGGAAAAGACCCGCGCTTTCGCCACCGGCTATCGGTTCGGCGGGGGGCCAGTGGTCGCGGTGGTGCGTCCCGGTTCGCTGATCGAGCAGTGGCGCATCCTCCAGGCCTGCGTCAGGGCCGACGTCGTGATCATCCTTCAGGCGGCCAACACCGGCCTGACTGGCGGCTCGACTCCGAATGGCGAATATGACCGGGACGTGGTGATCGTCAGCACGACACGGATCACCGGCTGCCATCTGCTTGACGAAGGGCGACAGGTGCTGTGCCTGCCCGGCACAACCCTTTTCGAGCTGGAGCGACGGTTGGCTCCGCTGAGCCGCGAACCCCATTCGGTGATCGGATCGTCGTGCATAGGCGCTTCGGTGATAGGCGGCGTGTGCAACAATTCTGGCGGGTCACTGGTCCGCCGTGGGCCGGTTTATACCGAATATGCCCTCTACGCGCGCGTTGAGGCCGATGGCACGGTCCGGCTGTGCAATCGGCTTGGCATCGATCTGGGGGATGATCCCGAAACCATCCTGAGGACCGTGGAGCACGGCACGTTCCGGCCGGAGCAGGTCCGTCATGACGGCCTTGCCGCATCCGACACCCGCTACGCCCGCCATGTGCGGGATGTAGATGCGGACACCCCAGCTCGTTTCAACGCCGATCCGTCGCGCCTTTTTGAAGCGTCGGGCAGTGCGGGCCGGATCATGCTCTTTGCAGTGCGGTTGGACAGTTTCGCCAAGGATGAGCGCACCGCCACTTTCTATGCCGGGACGGGCGACACGGCGGACCTGACACTCTTGCGGCGCCGTTTACTCACCGAGCTTCGTTCGCTCCCCATATCGGGTGAATATATGCACCGCGATGCATTCGACATCGCCGAACGCTATGGCAAGGACGTGTTTCTCGCGATCCGCTATCTCGGTACGGATCGCCTTCCCAAGCTGTTCGCGGCGAAGGCCTGGCTCGATCGGCTGGCGCGCCGGACCCCATTGCTGCCCAACGCGCTGTCGGATCACGTCATGCAGATGGCGAGCCGTTTGTTTCCACGCCATCTTCCACGGCGCATGATCGATTTCCGCAACGCTTACGAACATCACCTCATCCTCAAGGTGGGGGGAGAGGAAATCGAGCAAACGCGCGCCATGCTGACGGCGCTATTCCGTGACGGCCAAGGCGGTTGGTTCCAGTGCACGGAAAAGGAGGCCGAGGCTGCGTTCCTGCATCGGTTTGCGGTTGCCGGCGCGGCGGTGCGTTACCGTGCTGTCCATCCCGAAACGGTCGAAGACATTGTCGCGCTCGATATCGCGATCCGGCGCAACGACAGCGACTGGTGCGAACGCCTGCCGGGATCTGTCGCTGCCCCGGTCATAAAGGCGCTCTATTATGGGCATTTTCTCTGCCATGTCTTCCACCAGGACTATATTGTAAAGAAAGGCTGCGACCCCGAAGCGTTCGAGCACCAAATGTGGAAGATTCTGGATGAGCGCGGCGCCGAATATCCCGCCGAGCATAATGTAGGGCATCTATATCCCGCCAAGGATGCGCTGACCGCCCATTATCGCGACCTGGATCCAGGCAACCGGCTCAATCCCGGTATCGGGCATACCAGCAGGGCGAAAGATTGGCGTTAATGCAGTCGCGCACCAAAGGCCGGGACCGGCTGGCGCGGCCATTCATTCAGACCGAAGCAGGCTAACGGCCAGATTGCCCGACTCGCGTAGCTTTTCCAGAGCCATATGGTCGATCACCCACCCCTGTTCCTGCCGGTGGAACCCATAGCTTATGCGGCCCCATAATTCGTAAAGCGGGGGATCGAAATCGGCGCAATGGTTCCAGCCATAACGATTGGCCTTGAACTCCGCGCGATCGCCCCGGATCGACGCAAGCGGATTGGTGAAATTATGGCAGGCGCGTTTCGCCGGCAGATTGAACGCCGCGACCTCCGCAACGAAGGCCGCCACGTCCATCTCGACGACCTCGCTCCCTGTAACCGAACCGATATCCACCCCGACTGTTTCGGCAAAAAATCGCCGGAACCGGACCCAGTCCTTGCGATCAACCGCATCATCCAGCTCGGTGGCCAGCCGAATGATCAGCGCTTCCTCCGCCGCGTTCATGACGCCCGCGCTGCTTCGGTTGCCGGGGCCTGCCAGCCATAGTGCATCGCCATCCTCCTGTAACATCCAATGGCCGCCGGCTATCGTCCGCGATCTTTCAATCTCAGATGGCCGATCCGTAAATCTGCGCGAAGGTCGCATCGAGTTCCGCATCGCTCAGGCTGCGCGTAAGGCCGATCAGCTGGACCGCATCTTCGCCCGCGATGTAGCGGGCGTCCGGATCGGGCGCGTCGAGCGCGCTGGCGATAATGGCAGCCACGTCGTCCGCAGTCGAGGCGGTGTTGCTGTGGCTTGCCTGAGCCAGCGCCTGGAACTGCCGGTAATTATTGCCGTACAACGCCTCTTCATCGGGACTCAGCGTCTCGATTTTTTCGGCAATGGTGCGCAACTGATCGTCCACCATCCCGGTGCGGATGCCGCCGGGTTCGACCAGCACGACCTTCACCCCCTGCACCGCCGCTTCGCGGCGCATAACATCAGCCACGCCTTCCAGCGCGAATTTGGACGCGACATAGGCCCCGATGAACGGCATGGCCGCACGGCCCGCCATGGAGCTAACGAAGACCAGCCGGCCGCCGGTGCGGCGAAGGATGGGAAGCGCAGCCTGATAGATCGCAATGCCGGAAATGGTGTTGATCTCCAGCGTACGGCGGAACAGGTCGAGCGTAGTGGTCTCCACCGGCCCATAAGGAGAAATGGCGGCGCACACGATCACGGCATCGATATCGCCCATCTCGGATAGGTGCGCGGCCAGCTTTTCACGCAGATCATCGGCCTCGCTCAGGTCCAGGCGCAAGATGGGCACTGCGACCCCATGCGCAGCGGCGACAGCGGCGGCTTCGGCATCATTGAGCACGGTGGCGAAGACCGTGTCGCCCTTTTCGATCCGTTGTCTTACCAATGCAGACCCGACCCCACCGGCGCCACCGACGACCAATAACCTTGCCATGTCCAGTCCTTCCCCACCTTATCACACATGCCCCTGAACCGAGACCAAAGCCGGGGATTCAATCTTATTGAAGCGTGTCCTTCGGCATTGCAATCCGCCTTTGACAAAAAGATGCACATGCGTATCACTCCCGCCCAAACGCGACGGGCGAAGCAAAGCGGGAGAGGGCCGGATGCAATATTCAACCTTGGGCAATTCGGGGCTTCTAGTGTCTCGCCTCGCTTTCGGCGCAATGACTTTCACCAGAGGCAACGATGATTTGGCGCAGGTCTACAAGGTCGGGGCAGAACTGGCCGACCAGCTAGTCGGACGGTCGCTTGATGCCGGTGTCAATTTCTTCGATACGGCCGATGTCTATGCGGGCGGTGAATCGGAAAGCTTGTTGGGACAGGCGTTGCGGTCGCGACGTCAGGACGTGGTCATCGCCACCAAGGTCGGTGGCCGGACCGGCGATCCGCTCACGCAATCCGGCCTGTCGCGTCGGCACATATTGGCGTCGGTGGAGGACAGCCTGCGACGGCTCGGCACGGACTGGATCGACGTCTATATCGTGCATCGCGAAGATCCTCTGACCCCGCTGGAAGAGACACTGGAGGCGCTGGACAGCATCGTGCGCGCGGGGAAGGTGCGTTATCTCGGCTTTTCCAACTGGTCTGCATGGCGCGTGGCGGCAGCCATGGAAATTCAGCGGGCCAACGGTCTGGCGCGCTTCTGTCATGGGCAGGTCTATTATTCGCTGCTCGGCCGCGATGTGGAACGCGACATGGTGCCGATGGCGCAGCGCTATGGCCTCGGCCTTACCTTGTGGAGCCCTCTCGCCTTCGGCTTCCTAAGCGGCAAATATACGCCGGAGATGCTGACCGATCCACAGACCCGCGTCGGCAGCTTCAACCTGTTGCCATTCGACCGGGAGCGAGGCTTTACGGTGCTGGAACGCCTGCGCGACATCGCCTCCACCCACAGCGCCAGCGTGGCGCAGGTGGCGCTTGCGTGGCTGCTCGCCCGTCCGGCGGTGACGAGCTTGCTGATAGGGGCGACAAAGGTCGAGCAGCTCGACGACAATCTGGGCGCGGCATCGCTGTCCCTGTCGGAAGAGGAGATTGCCGTGCTCGACGCCGCGACGCCGCTCCCGCCAGTCTATCCCCATTGGTATATCGAACGATTCGTCGACGAGCCGGCGCTGACGGCGCTCGGTCGGCTGTAGGCCGCGCATGGGGGATGCGCAACGCGCCCCTCCCCGCTGATGCGACTTGCGCTATGCCGGATCGGCCAGCAAGGCCGGATCGCGTACCGCTTCGACCACGACCGGAACACCATTAAGGACGGTCGTCGCGGAAGGCACGTCCAGGTCGCTCTCATCGATGATTGCGTTGGCGTTGACGCCGATCGTGCGGTTGGCGACACGCTGGCGGGTGTCCCGCATGCTGTGGCCCCAGCCATGCGGCAGGCTGACGACACCCGGCATGATCTCGTCGCTCACTCCCGCGCCAGAACATCGACCATGGCGAAAAGCAGATAGGCATCGGTACCGGGCCGCACCGCGATATATTCGTCGGCGATCTGAGCGGTTTCGGTTCGGCGCGGGTCGATGACCACAACCCGCCCCCCGCGCTTTCGGATATCCTCCAGCCGCCGCTTCATGCCGGGCGCGACCATCATGCTGCCCTGGCTGACGACGGGATTGTTGCCGATGACGATCAGATAGCTAGTGCGGTCAAGATCGGCGAGCGGCTGGATGGTGGGCCCGCCGAACATGTAGGAGGCGCTGACATATTTGGGAATCTGGTCGAGCGTGCCAGGGGTATAGAATTGGTTGGTCTGCAACGCACGGATCAGCAACGGGCCATAGAGCAGGAAGGGCGCCTTGTGACCCGACGGGTTTCCCAGATAATAGGCGATGCTGTTTGGCCCATGCGTTTTGAGGAGTGTGCCGAGCCGATCGGCTGCCTCATCCATCGCCTCGTCCCAGCCCATCTCCTCCCAATCCTTGCCCCGGCGACGGACGGGACGGCGCAGCCTGTCGGGATCGGAATGGAGCTGGGTAAGGCCATAGGATTTAGGGCAGATAAAGCTCCTGCTGAACGGATCCTCCGGATCGCCCCTGACGCCGAGGATCGTGCGGCTGCCATGGTCGGCCTGTACGCGGATTCCGCACGCTGCCTCGCAAAAGGGGCATGAACGATGATGCAGGCGGACGTCTTCAGTCATCCTCATCCTCTTGGCATGGCGCGGTTTCGCGTCTCGTCAGCTCTTTATGCCTCATGGCATGTCAGCACACCACCTGTTCCGGGATGAATATTTGCGCACGGCGACGTCTATATCAAATGCCAAAGCTGACGGAGAGACCGGCCGAGCCGGCCGGCCTCTGGCGTCATGCCTTCAAAAGCGGATAAACGCCTACCGATCGCCCAACGCCTTGCCCGACCCATAGGATGAAGCACCCTTGGCCAGTTCATCGAGGCGCGGCATGCGCGTAAGCTGGTTTCCGCCGTTCACCTGAAGGTTGAGGCCGGTCACATAGGAGGGGCCGGCAAGCCACAGGACCGCATTGGCGAAATCTTCCGGCAGGCCGACCCGCCCCAAAGGAACCTCGCGGGCATATGTGCGCTCGAATTCGGGGTCGGCAAACGCCTCCTTGGCCATGTCAGAATTGATGGGGCCGGGCAGAATGGAATTCACCCGGATATTGCGCGGCCCATATTCAATGGCGGCATAGCGCACGATGCAATCCGTCGCGGCCTTCGCCGCCGCATAGGCGATGTGGGGAAAGACCGGGTGCGTAGTGGACATGGATGAGATGAAGACGATGGACCCATTCTCGCCGATCGCTTCCGCCATATATTTGATGAAGAAGGTGGGGCCATGGAAGTTCACTCGGGTCGCATCGTCCAACAGGGCCTGCGTCATCTCGGAGATCGTGCCCATGACGGGTAGACCCGCGCTGTTGACGGCGATGTCGACGCGGCCGTATTTTTCCTTTGCGAACGCCGCCAGCGCCCGGATATCTTCCTCCACACCCGCATCGCAGCGGAACGCTGCACCATCAATCCGCTCGGCGAGACGCTCCAATGGCGGCAGGCTTCGCGCCGCGACGACCACTTTGGCGCCATTGCGCGCTAGGGATTCGGCAATCGCCCATCCCGTTCCGCCTTCGGCCGACGCGCCGAGAACCACGGCAACCCTGCCGTTCAGATTGACGCCAAAAGCCATTTCTTCCGTCTGCACTTTCTGCTCCTCTGACAAGTCCCTCAAAAGGACCAAATTCATCCTTGCCTATCCCCCGGATGGCATGGCGCACCGCAATGGCTGGACAGTCTTCGCGTCCCATCGTTCAGGCCTTCGCGTTCTACCCGCGCGTCGGTAGCGCCTCCAGCATGTAGATTTGCGTTTTCGCGCCGGTGCGACGTGCCTCGGCAAAAGGTTGATATTCCGGGCAGGCCAGGAAGGTGCGAACCGCATCCGCGGACGGGAAGTCGAACACAGCCAATGTGTCGGGCGCTGCCCTCTCCCCCTCCATCAGTTCCGGCGGTGAGGCAAGGGCAAGGTAACGGCCGCCATAGGCAGCCACCAGCGGTGGAACCCCACGGCCATATTCCTCACGCCAGGACTGGTCGCTATAGACAAGCTCGACCACCAGATAGACCGACATGCATCCTCTCCCTAGCACCCCAGCAATCCTTGCTTTCAAAGCACGGCTATTGGCCGTGCTTCACCCTTTCTTCTTCACCCCGCATGATCCATTGTTGCGGCAAGAGACAGGGCGACAGGTCATTCCTTGATCGCCTCCAGACGCACGACAGGAATCTGGCGATCGGCACGCGCCTGATATTTGGCATAGACATGATGCCGCTCGGTGATCCTCTTCCAGGCACGGTCCCTTTCACCGCCTTCCACAACCCGCGCCCGTGCTTTGACCGGGGGTGCGCCCACCCGTATTTCACATTCGGGATTCGCCAGCAGGTTGAGGAACCAGACCGGATGATCAACATTGCCGCCCTTCGACCCGATGATGAGATAGCCGTCGCCATCATCGACATACAGCAAGGGCACATGGCGCGGTTCACCGCTCTTGCGCCCGATGGTCGTCAATAGCAGCGTCGTCACCTCGCCCGGCAATCCGACCGGGCGTGCGTCCCACATATGAGCCGCTTCCGGATCGTTCAGATATTGCTGGATATGGGCCGCGATCAGCGCGTTGATATCCTTGGGAATGTCATTGAATTTCGGCGTGGACATGACTTCCTCCTGAAACAGGGATGCCGCGCGCAGGGAATGCGACGAGCGCAAAGGACAGGATGATCGGCAGGAAACCCAGCACATAACCAAAGGTCGGGATCGCCGCGAAGCCCACGGCCCGGACGCTCCATATCAGCCAGACCGAGACGAGAAACGCCGCCAGCCCGCAAAACGCCCGCCCCGCCGCCGGGACTGAAGACGCGCCAACCAGTCCTGCCCGGCGACCGAGGAAAAAGCGCTGCCAATCCCCGTCCGACTGACCCGCTGCCCGCAATATATAGACAGCGACGACGACATTGCCCCACCACATCACCATCCAGATCCAGGCGATGATATCCAGCAGACGCCCGCCCTTTTCCCGAAGGGCGATCCAGCAGACCATGAACAACAGGCCCGTAACAAGATCGTTGTTGATGAACAGTTGCCATGGATCCCCCGACCCGGCAAGGAACGTGTCGAAGCCGACGCCATGATGAAGGCCGCTGTTCAGCAACACATTCGCCATATTGGCGCCCATGATCACGATCACGATCCAGGCAATCACTCTCACACCAGTCATGGCGATCCCCTCCCTCCATTATCCTGCTTTATTTTTGTTGGGACATTTTCCAGACATAATCATTCCACTGGACCTCCTGGCTTTCGCCATAGCCCTTCCTGCCGTCCCAGTCCCATTCGACAAGGCCCAGATGACAGGTCGTATTGGACCAGCCGCCCCAGACCGTCTGCGCGATCAGCTTGCCCTTGATATGATAGATATCGCCCTTCTCATCCTCGAAGCTGTAGTCGTGGGTGATCGGGCTGTGGCGGTCGAGGGTGCGGACGGTGATTTTCGACGAATTGCGCACGCGGCGCTGCTCTCCGTTCACGACCACCCAACCATCGTTGAAGATGCGCGCGGGCACCGGCATTACGCCCTTCCAGTCAGGATCGCGGTCGGGATCGTCATGCGAACCGACATTGAAGGCAAAATCCTCGCCGAAAGTGCCCGTGACCCAGGTATAAGGCGGCGCGGGGTTGTGGTTTTCCGGGCGCGGCTCTCCCCAACTGCGGTCGCGCACGGCCAGGCAATCGACCTTATGCGCCTTGCCGCGCAGGACCAGATCGCCCGTCACATGCATTACCTGCTCAAAATGCTTATTGTTCGCGCGCATGATCGGCACACCCACGGCCCGCATGTCGACGTTAATGCTGGTTTCCCGCTGCGGATCGTCAAAGGTCATTCGCACATGCTCCAGCGGCACGATCGTCTGCATACGCATGCTGTTGGGCAACTGGATATCGCTGCCGTCACCGACGACATCCATCGACATATAGTCACGAATCTCGAACAGTTCGGATTCGAGATGGCTCGCCTTCAGCCCCTGATAGACCATCAGACCGGACGTCACGACTTTCAGGGTCGGATGCACCCAGCAATAGGCGAAGCAGTTGATGCCGGCTTCCGGCACATGGAAATTCCAGAACCAGGTTTCCGTCAGCGAGTCGACCGGCTCACCAACGCCATGGTAAAATTCATCTTCGGCGACATGCTTACCGAAGCCCTGGCCCAGATTGCTGTTCCAATCCGTGTCCGACATATACTCTCCATCTGATTTCGTCAGCCCGTTGCGGCGGACAATAGGACGCTGACACATGATAAGCTAGCATCATTTTATTCTTCGCGTGTAAGGAGGAGCTATGACCGACCGGAACGCATATGAAGCAGCCTGAAGGGTCGCGTCGCTCTGGTTACGGGGGCAGCGAGCGGTATCGGGCGGGCTACCGTCGATTTGCTTGCCGCAGCCGGGGCTTCGGTAGCAGTCACGGACATCGATGGCGATCGCGCAATATCGGTTGCGCGGGCGATCCAGGACAGAGGACTCAATGCCGCGGGCTGGGCGCTGGACGTCAGCGATAATGTATCCATCCCCCTGTCGTCGGCGATATCGCTGCGCATTTCGGGGGCATCGACCTGCTGGTCAACAATGCGGGGGCCGCTACCACCACACCTGACGCTCTTGATAGCACTCGGTGTTGCGGGGACAAGAAGAGAATGTTAGTGGTATTCCAGCATACCATTAAGTGACCCGGGTCGGCAGGCGCCCGCGCACCGCAGAAAGAGGAATGATATTGTGGCAACCACGCTGAACAAGGACCGTATCCGCGGTTATGGGAGCAAGGAGCGGCCGCTGCTGAGCGAATTGTGGGACAAGGATTCCGCTGGCCCCAACGACGCCATGCGCGCGCGCGGCGATTATGAGCCGGACAATCGGCAGATCGATTACCGCCGTTATCATGATCCCGAATTCTTCAAGCTGGAGTTGGAGAAGATCTGGTCCAGGCAGTGGCTCTTCGCGTGCCGGGAAGAGGATATTCCCGATGTCGGTGATCGCTTGCCGCTGCAAGTCGGAACGCATTCCTATTTCATCGTCCGTTCCGCTCCGGAGGAATTCCGCGCATTCTACAATAGCTGCCTGCACCGCGGGACGATGCTGTGCGCGAAGAAGGAAACGGCCGAAACGATCCGTTGCCCCTACCATGCCTGGGAATGGAATGTGGACGGGCGGCTGAAGCGTATTCCCAGTCATTGGGACTTTCCGGACATCACCCGGCTGAACGGCTCTCTGCCGGAAATCAGGCTGGAGCGCTGGGGCGGCTTCATCTTCGTCAACGCCGACAAGGATGCGCGACCGCTGCTGGAAGCGCTCGGCCCGATGCCCGAGCATTTCAAGGACTTCGCACCCGAAAAGCGTTATACTAAGGCGCGGTTCCGCAAGCTGGTCCATGCCAACTGGAAGATCACGCAAGAAGCTTTCCAAGAATCCTACCACCTCTATGCGACGCATCCGGAGGGGGTTCCCTTCACCGGCGACAGCCAGTCGCAATATGACATTTTCACCACCGCCATGGGCGCCGTCGGGCGCGAAGCGGTGCCGTCGGCGGTGCCCAGCATGCATGCGGATGCTTCGGCGACCAGCCTGATGGCGGGAATGGTCTTCGCCCAGGTGCAGCAGACATGGCATTATCCCGACGCCGCCATGCCGGAGTTGGACCCTGAGGGAGACATTCGCGCTCAGGTTGGGCAATGGTGCCGCGACGAGTATGAGCGGGCCTATGGTCGGCCCAATGCCCAGCCCGACGCCGTGATGATCGACAGCGCACTCTATTTCCTCTACCCGCATTTCACGCTGTGGCTTTCGGAAGCGGTGCCGTTCGTCTACCAGTTCCTGCCGCACGAGAGCGATCCGAACTATTGCTATTTCGACGTTCGCCTGCTGATGCCCTATGCAGAAGGACAGCCGCGTCCGCCGGCGGCCGAACCGATCGAGATCGGCGAGCATGAAAGCATCGCCGAAAAGGCTCCGGCCTACAGCTTCCTGGGCATGATCTTCGATCAGGACATGGGCAATCTGCCGCTGATCCAGAAGGGCCTGAAGGCAGCCGATCCGACCGCGCCCCATTCGCGACTGGGCGCTTATCAGGAGGGGATGATCCAGGCATGGCACGAACTGATCGATCGCGATCTCAACCGCTGATCTGATTAAAATCCAGCCAAAGGGCGCGCCGAGACCATCTGTCTGCGCGCCCTTTTGCCGTTAACGGATATTGCGTTGGGCGAACTCCTCGACGAACCGCTTCTTGTCCTCGAAGCTCGACCGGAGAACGCCCAGGGCATGGTCGATCGGCCCGACATGGTGCTGGGTCACACCCAGTTCTACCGCGCGTTTATAGTCGTCGGGTGAAGGCAGGGACCCGTCATCATGGCGGGCCAGACCAACCATATATTCAAAGGGAAGCTTCTCCCTTCCAGAGTCGCGCCGACCTTCCTCTATCAACGTGATCTGACCGGCGATGTCGGACAGTCTCGACGTCATCCCCATCCATCCATCAGCCACCTTCCCGGTGCGGCGCAATGCCACCGGCGCGACCGATCCCATATAGATGGGGATGGGCCGCGCCGGACGCGGCTCCGCGAAGGTTGGTGGGAAGTCGAAAAAGGTGCCGTGATGTTCTGCCGGCTTTTCGTTCCATAGCTTACGAAGAATTTCCATCATCTCAACCGTACGGGGAACACGGCTACTCCAGTCCACGCCAGCCATGTCATATTCATTGCGCATCCAACCTGTGCCGACACCCATGACGAACCGGTCATCGCTGAGGCGCGCAAGTGTCGCTGCCGCCTTGGCAACCAGAAAAGGATTGGTTCGATTGGCCAGAACCATGATGCAGGAACCGAATTTCAAACGCCTCGTGCGGGCAAGCACTGCGCCGCCAAAGGCGAATATGTCAGGGAAGATGTAATCCATGGGCAAGGGCGCACGTTCATTGGGATCCTGCACGCCCGTTCCGGCCGGCATGAACCAGTGATCGTCCCCGACCACACCCTCAAACCCGAGCTGTTCCGCCATGACGGCCAGTTCAAGCCCCTGCTCAGGGGGCGTATTGTGGATATGCAGCCAGAAACGCATGGCCAGTTCGTCCCTTCTCGATCATTCCAAGACAAAGGGGCGGCCGACATTGTCGACCGCCCCCCCAATGCAGTTTCATGTGTTTAGAACTTGAACACCAGCTCACCACCATAGGTCCGCGGTGCACCCGGAGCGCTGGAAAAAGCGGATCCGGACGCCTGAGCGTAATAGTTGATGTTAAATTTCTCGCCCGTGATGTTCTTCATCCAGAAGCGGATGGTCAGATGTTCAGCCGCTGCTGGTGTAAAGGAAACGGAGCCGTCCAGCAGGAGGTGGGACGGTTCCTTGATGACGTTGTCGGCATCCCAATTGAACTTACTGGCCCAGTTGGCGTTCACGTCGAACGAAATATTGCTGTCATCCGCGAGAGTATAGTCATAGCTCAAGCCACCACTGAATTTCCATTTCGAGGCATAGGGCATGTAATTGCCAGTAGCATCAACCTGAATAGTATTCAGATTGCCGGCAGCAATCGGCAGCCCGGGAGAAAGGGCCTGGCAGGTTGCCGCATCGACCTGGGGATTGGGACAGTAGGAAGGCGCATCCGCGAAATCACGGAATTTCGCGATCAGATATGTCCCGGCCATTCGAAGCGTCAAACCTGGAGCGGCGGCAACCGTCAAGTCAAACTCGGCGCCCTTGGTTCGCGCCGAACCGGCATTCTTCAGGAACACCAGGCCGTTGCGCTGCGCCTGCACCTGCGGATTGCTGAGGTCGTTCCAGAACAGTGCGCCGTTCAGGCGGATACGACGATCAGCCAGCTCCGTCTTGAAGCCAATTTCATAGGCATCGACCACTTCAGGCGATAGCGGCTCAGACTGGTCAAGCGGCAGCGTGTTGAACGTACCTGCCTTGTAGCCGCGACTGTAGTTGGCGTAGACCATCACGTCCTCGGTGAACTTGTGGTCGATCGAAGCTTTCCACGTCAACTTCTTGAACGTTTTGCGGGCGACACCGCCGCCAGGCACATTGTCCACCGGCATCTGGGCGCCAGCCACAATGGCATTAGCTGTCGCTGAGTCGAAGACAGTTCCGTTCGGCGCACCAAATGCAGCCGCGACCGCTGGGACATTCTGAAGTAGGAACGGTAGCTCCGGAACGAACAACGTCGTTGTGGAGCCGCGGCCTGCCACCTTATCAATCGTGTAGCGTAGGCCGCCCGTCACGTTGGTGTTGTCAGTGATCGGGTAGGTCAGCTGGCCGAAGGCAGCATAGGATTTGACGTTCTGCTCACCACGAATGCTGATCGAGTCCACCAGTAGAGCCTGCGTACCCGGACCGTAGATCGTGGTCGGGTCGAAGCCACCATCAGCGTTCAGATAATAGAGGCCGGCGATCCAGTTGACAGGCGAACCCGCCTTCGACTTTAGCTGGAACTCCTGGGAAAACTGGTTATCGACAATGTTCAGATCGTAACGCACCCAGTTATAGGGCGAGTTATTGCCTGCTGAGGCATAAAGCTCGTCATTGTTACGATAGGCCGTGATGCTGACGACATCGGCGAAACCCATTTCATAGTCAACGCGACCGGAGAAGCCATAGCCTTCCGAATCGTCATACATCTTCTGCGTGGCGCCCAGAGCGACGTCATAGAAACCGAGCGGCGGAAGTTCCTGCGCTGGGACAGGGAAATTACCCGAATTACCAAAGCCATTATGCGCCGGATCAGGCGACCCGCCCGGCGTGCCCGGGAAAGGACGCGAGTAGATGCCAATCTGGCTCCAGCTCTTCTGATAATAGCCGATCAGCTTGACCGAGAGACCATCGGCAGGCTCCCAAAGAATCTTGCCGCGTGCGCTGAAGCTATGGCTCTTCCAATAATCGTCATTGCTGGGAAGATAGCCGAGGGACGTATTGAAAGGATCGACCAAAGTGCGATTCTTGCCCCACCCCTTATCCTGATTATGATAGCTGGCGGAGACATTGGCCGCCAGAGTATCCGTGATTGGCATGTTCAGGTAGAATTTGGCGTCCATCGTCTGGTAATTGGCATAACCGAGACGCGCTTCGAGCTCGGCGTGCTGGCTCGGATCCTTGGTATAGATCGAGATCACGCCGCCTGACGCGTTCCGGCCAAACAACGTACCTTGGGGACCCTTGAGGACCTCGACACGCTCCACGCTGGCAAGATCGAAGAAAGGCACCGACGCACGGACGAAATATACATCGTCGATATAAACCGGCACGCTAGCTTCGTTGCCCGCCGTAGTGACGGGGTTGCCGATACCACGAATGAAGGTGGTCACGGTACCCGTCGCTTGACCGATTTGCAGCGCGGGATCGACGCGGTTCAGTTCCTGGACGGTAGCAATACCGACCGAGGCTAACTGTTCACCCGAAACCGCCGTCACTGAAAGCGGCGTATCCTGGACATTTTGAGAACGCTTCTGTGCGGTAACAACGATGTCCTGAAGCTGGTTTTCCTGTGCGTTGGCCATCGTGCCGAACAAAGTCGATCCACCAATAGCAGCACAAGACGCCAGCAGAGCCAGACGGGACCTACGCATTGGACGTGTCGAAAAAACGGATGTCTGAAACATTCGCACCCTCCCCATTTCTGTTGTTGATTCCTAATTCAACACAGCCCCGGATTTTTCCTTCGGGCTTATTCTTATTTTTATGAAATCTACGATTTACAAATAGGATTGTTCAAACCCCAATTCGGAAGCGACGACAGGCCTTTCCATCCAACACTATCGTATGCTTGCTAACCTATACCGGCTCCGTCGCCAGTCCGCAAGGCGCAATACCGCGTGACCGATCAGCTTTGCAGAAGACACGCGGCACTAATGTCACACCTCAGTAATCCTTATGCTCCCACCATGGAAAAAATGAAGGCATGTCCGTCGAAACCTGATCCGGGAAATCGGGCGACCGTTTTTCAAGAAAGCTTTGTACGCCTTCGCGAACGTCGAACGCACGCGAACGCATATAAATACCCTGACTCTCTATCCGATGTGCCTCCATCGGATGGGGCATACTAAAGGAACGCCACAGCATCTGTCGTGTCATTGCAACGGATACAGGAGCCGTGTTCGTTGCAATATCCTTCGCCAAATCTGTCGCAGCCGCCAGCAAATCCTGAGGCTCATGCAGCGATCGGACCAGTCCTGCGGCTTTCGCTTCCTCGGCGGAGAAGGTCGCACCTATCAATGTCCACTCGAGCGCTTGCGCAATGCCAACGATTCGAGGCAAAAACCAGCTGGATGCCGATTCCGGCACTATCCCCCGGCGCGTAAAGGGTAGAGAGAATTTCGCACCAGTCGAAGCAAGACGGAAATCCGCTGCCAACGCCATCGTCACACCCATGCCGGCGGCCGGACCATTGAAGGCGACGATCACGGGCTTCACACATTCATATAGCCGCAATGTGATCAGCCCGCCGTAATCACGCGTAGCCGGATCTTTCCAGTCGACTTCCGTCGACTCATCTTCATCCCTTCGTTCCAGCGACAGGGAGGACTGGCCGGGCGAAAGGTCAGCGCCCGCGCAAAAAGCCCGGCCGGCCCCAGTCAAAATCAAGGCACGAATGCCATCATCCGAGTCGACCCGATCGAACAACGTCACGAGATCCATAGCCATGACCCGCGTGAAGGCATTGAGCCTGTCGGCACGATCGAATGTAATCGTGGCAACATGATGCTGCACGTCAAACCGGAAATGCTGGGGAACATTCATGCTTCACCTCCCCGGTCATGGCCATTTTCCAGCGGCCAACTTATTATAATATGCAAACCATTATGATACGTATCATATCTATACTCGCGTCGGTGAGACGACGTTGGTGTTTAGATTATCGCCACGGCAGCGATATGTGCGCCCGCCATCGCGGGCCGGCGCACACATCGCTCAGGCGTCGACCAGCGCACCAATTTCCACATTGGCGAGGCCTTCCTCGCCGGTTTCCTCACATCTCACCCGACACATATTCTCGACATTGAGATAGACTTTGGAGCCTGGCTTCTGCGAATGTAGCGGCAGGCGGGCAAAGGCATTGCCCACATCGGCGACAAGCGTGAATTTCTCACCGCTAAGCGTTGTCGCGCGATAGATCACCTTGTCGGGCATCCCGTCAGGGCCTTCACCGACATGCTCAACGTCCAAGGCCTTCATCACTTCATTGCCTTCCGGCCGCGCGATATAGCCTTCGGACGTTTGGCTTTCAGGGCGAATAACGTTGCGCACGCGGAACAGGTGGAAGCCCATCTCCTTGAAATTGAAAAAGGTCCAGTTATGACTGAGCGTCATCTGGTCGTTGCGCATGCCCCAGCTGTGGTCGCGGTAGCCCGAACCATCGACATCGATGGAGGTACCGGCCCACTCACCCGATTTGAAGGTGACGTTGCCCGTGGCATTCATGCACTGGCCCTGGTGACGGAAGGAGTTGCGCTCGAACGCGGTATTTTCCGACACCGAAAACCAATCCGGATTGACGTCGGCACAAGCCTGGAAGTCAAACAGATGCATGCGCCGCGTGAAGTTGAGCACCGCAGAAACATTCTCATCCTCATATTCGACGCGGAATTCCGCTTGCGGCTTCAGGAAGTGCAGCGCGAGATTGCCGTAATGCAGTTCCTTCTGATGCTCGAAAGGCGACGGCATCGGCACTTCCTTGCCACTGATCAGCTTCTTGCCCTTATGCAGAACGGTGAAGGACGCAAAAGCGCGCTCATGTGTAGGTTCTGCCGTGCAATGCGCCAGGCAGCAAATATCCCGTTCGGGATCCATGAAAACCCAAAAATAATTTTCCTTCCAGCGCAGCCAGGCACGCGTTGGAACGGTATGAGGATAATCTTCGTGTAGCAGCATCTGCGCACTCCTGCAGGCAGCTAATCATACTTTGCTATAAGGTATGATAGCATATCATTTACTGGCAACTGATTTTTTGCAAACCATGGAATTTTGCTTGTTTTTGTTTTACGGCAAGCATCTGCAAAACGCCATGGAGTGCCAAAGGGTGACTAAATCGACAAAGAAAACGGGAGTTAGCACGACCAGCGGGACGCCGCAGCGGCCCGTTGTCAAACCGTTTCGTTTCGGATTTCTTGTACATGACGTTTCGCGCATGCGGAACACTTTGTTCGACGAGGCCATGCGTCCCCATGGCGTGACCCGTTCGCAATGGTCGGTACTGGCGAATTTGTCGCGCGCGGGGCGCGATGGGATGATGCAGGTCGATATTTCGCGGCTCATGGACGTCGGGAAGGTCACGATAGGCGGATTGATCGACAGGCTGGAGTCCGCGGGTTATGTCGAACGCCGAATGGACACGGAAGATCGTCGAGCGCGGCGCGTCTTCATCACGGACAAAGGATTTGAGGTCATCACGCAGATGCAAAAGGCAGGCGCCAAGCTGAACCGATCCATTCTGGCAGGTGTTTCTCCAGAGCATCAACGGATCACGGAAGACGCACTCGCACAGGTGAAAGCGAATATCCGCAATCTTTTGAATGATGAAGATTAAGAGGACTGTCATCTCCCGCTCAGCCTTCCGCCGATAGCCCCTCCGCACTTTCAAGATATCGTGCCAAGCGGGTGAGAAAGTCACCCGCGGGACCGCCGTCGATCACACGATGGTCCACGGTCAGCGACAGCCCCATTACCGGTCGGACGACCAGCGTCTCCCCGTCCTCGGCAACCCAAGGCTTTGGCGCGATCCGGCCAAGGCCGATGATCGTTTGCTGGGGATAGGTTAAAATCGGCGTAAAATGCTCGACGCGCGTTAGGCCAAGATTGGTCAGCGTCACGGTCGCGCCGGTCAGCTCCGCTATGGTCAGTTTGTTGATCTTTGCCCGAGCCAGCAGCTCCGCCCGGCGTTCGGCGATGTCGGGTACGGAAAGCCGTTCCACATTGAACACAGCAGGCGCCACTAGGGCGCCCGGCAAGGCAATGGCGCAGCCGATATGATATTCGTCATGCAACTCGATGCCGGCCGGGGTCTCAACCCCGTTGAACACCGGAAAATGGGGAAGAACCCTGGAGACCGCCTTGGCAATCAGATCCTCATAGCCGACCTTGGCGCCAGCCGATTTCCAGGAACCGCGGGCGGCAACCAATGCGCTAACGTCGACATCGCAGAAGAAGCTGAGCTGCGCCGTCTTCTCCAGGCTTTCCATCATTTTCTGAGCGATGATGCCGCGGATGCCTGTGAGTTTAAGGATGTCGGTAACCGCCACGAATCGCTCCCAAAGCCGTAATTTTAATTTGCATATATATAATATAGTAGCGTATCAATCCTTTGCTTGATCGAAGACATGGTGAACTTCGCGCAATTTGGGAATCAGCAGGTCAGTCATGATAGAACAGGGCCACTTTTACGCGCTTGCCGTTGAAGACGGCATCGCAACCGTCACCATTGATCGCACCAACCGAATGAATTCGCTGCATCCTGCGTCCCATCATGAGTTGAATAGCCTGTTCGACCGGTTGCCCACGATGACCGGAGTTCGGGTCGTGATCATAACGGGGGCCGGCGATCGCGCTTTCTGTTCCGGCTATGACCTGAAGGACAATCTGGAAACCGGCATCATGGAAGTCGGGCAGGCGGGCTTTGCCGGTTTCAACGGCCGCGCGACCTACCCGCTGCCAGTCATTGCCGCCGTCAACGGCATGGCGTTGGGCGGAGGCTTTGAACTCGCGCTGGCCTGCGATTTCATCATCGCCTCCACCAAAGCAACCTTTGGCCTGCCCGAACCCAAGGTCGGCTGGGCCGCAGCTGGTGGTGGCCTTCAGCGCCTGCCCCGCGCCGTGGGCATGAAACGAGCGATGGATATCATCCTCACCGCGCGGACCGTGAGCGCGCTGGAAGCCCTGAGCATCGGCCTGGCGAGCGAAGTCGTGCCGCCAGAGGAACTGATGCCGGCGGCGCGGCGCTGGGCGGAACAGATCGTCTCCTGCGCGCCGATCGCCATTCGCTGTTCAAAGGACATCGCCTATGGCTCGTTCGATCTGCCGGATCTCGCTTCCGCGCTCGACATTCGCCATTTCCCGACACTGCAAGAGGTGATGGACAGCAAGGACGCAGCGGAAGGCAAACGAGCCTTTGTCGAAAGGCGGCCGCCGCAATGGGCAGGGAAATAGGACGACAAAAGAAACGGGAGAAATCCAATGATGACGAATCGCGATCGGGTTCTGGCCTTCATCGAGCTTTGGAGTCGCCGCGATCTGGACGCCATCGTGGCGGCGATGACGGACGATTGCTTCTACCATAATATCCCCTGGCCACCGCTGGTCGGACACGATGCGATCCGCGAGGGACTGGCGATGTTCGTTGGCGATGCCGAAGCGATCGACTGGCGCGTCCTGCATGTCGCCGAAACATCCGATGGCGCCGTGCTGACGGAGCGGCTGGATCGCTTTCTCATCGGGGGCCAATGGATCGAAATGCCGGTCATGGGCACATTTGAACTGCGCGACGGCCTGATCGCCCGCTGGCGCGACTATTTCGATTCAGTCCAGTTCCAGCAAGCAATGGCCACGCTGGGATAAGCAAGGCATTGCAGTCTTCGGACAAAGCATATAGTACGCTTACGGACCAACCGGTAGCGGACTAAGTGAGGGACCATATGACGATCGGCGTCGGTATCATCGGCGTAGCACCGGGGCGTAGTTGGGCGGCTTTGTCCCATATCCCCGCGCTCAGGGTACTACCTGATTACGAGATTCGCGCGCTCAGCACGACTCGACAGGAAAGTGCATCGGCCGCAGCCGCCGAATTCGGCGTGGCGAAGGCCTATGACAATCATCAAGCGCTGGTGAACGACCCGGACGTAGATCTGGTCGTCGTGACGGTCAAGGTTCCCCATCATCTGGAACTCGTCACCGCCGCGATCGAGGCGGGGAAGCATGTCTATTGCGAATGGCCGTTGGGCAATGGCCTGGCCGAGGCCGAGCGCATGGCTGCGATCGCCCGCGAAAAGGGCGTGATCGGCGCCGTCGGCCTGCAGGCCTGCGCCGCCCCCAGCTTCAACTATGTGCGCGACCTGATCGCCGACGGCTATGTCGGTACGGTCCTGTCGACCACGCTGGTCGGATCGGGCATGAACTGGGGCGCGTTCATCGACCAGCCCAACGCCTATACGGCGGACAAGGCCAACGGCGCGACCCTGCTGACGATCCCCTTTGGTCACACCATCGATGCGGTGGCGATGTGCCTGGGCGAATTCACATCGCTGACGGCCACGCTCGCCAACCGGCGCGACAGCTTCACCCTGGTTCCGGAGGGCAAGCAGATGCCAATGACGGCCGAGGATCAGATCATGGTGACGGGCACGCTGGAAGGCGGCGCTGTCGCCACCGTCCATTATCGCGGGGGTGCTTCGCGGGGGACCAATTTCCGTTGGGAAATCAACGGAACGCAAGGCGATATCGTCGCTACCGCCGATGCAGGCCATGCACAGATGTTCCCGCTGACCCTGTTCGGCGGTCGCGACGGCGATCAAGCCGTGGCCCCGCTGACGGTGCCCACTCAATATAAATGGACGCCGGACGTATCGCCCTTCGCGGAGAATGTAGCGCAGGCTTATGCTCGCCTGGCCAATGATCTGCGCGACGGCACATCGACATGCCCCACTTTCGAGCATGCGGTGAAGCGGCATCGCCTGATCGACGCCATTGAAAAGTCCGCAGCCAGCGGCACCCGCGTCACGGTCTAGTTGACCGGTAGCGCCTTATTATCCAAGTCAAACATCAAGAGCGAGGAATGAAAAATGAGTTTTCTTGAAGGGAGGGTGGCCATCGTCACCGGCGGTGGTCGCGGCGTCGGCCGCACCTATGCGCTCAAGCTGGCCGAACATGGCGCCAAGGTCGTCGTCAACGACCTTGGCGGCGATGCATCCGGCGGCGGCGCCGATCTGACGCCCGCACAGGAAGTCGTCGAGGAAATCAAGTCGCGCGGCGGTGAGGCCATCGTGAATGGCGGCGACGTTTCAAACTGGGAAAACGCCAAGGCCATGGTGGAGCAGGCCGTCGACACGTTCGGCCGCCTGGACATCCTCGTCAACAACGCCGGCATCCTGCGCGACCGCATGCTGGTCAACATGACCGAGGAAGAATGGGACATCGTCGTCAAGGTGCATCTGAAGGGCACGTTCGCGCCGACCCATCATGCCGCCAACTACTGGCGCATGGAAAGCAAGGCCGGTCGCCAGCCTGACGCACGCGTCATCAACACGACGTCGCACTCGGCGCTCTATGCCAATATCGGCCAGGCCAATTATGCTGCGGCCAAGGGCGGCATCGCCAGCTTCAGTCAGGTCGCCGCACGCGAATTGCAGCGCATCGGCGTCACCGTGAACGCCATCGCGCCCCGCGCCGAGACCCGCATGACCGCTGGTCTGCGGGAATGGACCCCTGAGCAGCTGGAACGCCGCGATCCGGAATGGATCGCCGGTTTCGTCGCCTGGCTGGCCAGCGCGGAAGCCAGCAATGTCAGCGGCCGCGTATTCGAAGTGTGGGGCTACGGCATCACTGTCGCGGAAAGCTGGCAGCATGGCCCGAGCTGCGAAGCGTCGAAGGATCCCTCGGTTCTGGGTGAGCGCGTTGCCAAGATCCTGAAGTTCGCCCGCTCCAACGCCGGCATCAATCCGGGTGAATGGCTCGATCCCTGATCGAAGGCATCTGATCGGATCAGGGGGCAGCGCTCAAGCGCTCCTCCCTTGATCCTCATCCACAGCGCGATGGCACTCTGACCCGTGCTGCCGCCTTGTTTGTAGAAAGCCTCCTGTCATGTCCGTTGATGCCCTGTTCGAGCCCCTGACCATCGGTACGCTCGAAGTTCCGAACCGGATCGTCATGGCGCCGTTGACGCGTGCGCGTGCCGATGAAAATCATGTCCCCACCAGCCTGCAGGCGGAATATTACGCTCAGCGCGCCGACGCGGGACTGATTATTTCGGAAGCGACTGCCGTCGATCCGCTCGGCATGGGCTGGTATCGCGCTCCTGGCATCTGGTCGGATGCGATGGTGCGCGGCTGGAAGGGCGTGAGCGACGCCGTCCATGATAAGGGCGGCCGTATCTATGCCCAGCTCTGGCACATGGGCCGCCTGGTCCTGCCCGATTATATCGGTGGCAAGCTTCCGATCGGCCCCTCCCCCATCGCCGGTGAAGGCGAAACCTTCGCCCCGCGCCCGGTGGACGACACCAGCCATTTCCTGCCGATGAAGCCATATGTCGTGCCGCGTGAAATGACGCAGGCCGACATCGATCAGGTGATTGAGGCTTATCGCACTGGCGCACGCAATGCGAAGGCGGCCGGGTTCGACGGCGCGGAAATCCACGGTGCCAACGGCTATATCATCGACCAGTTCCTGCAATCCAAGACCAATCAGCGCACCGATGGCTATGGCGGCAGCGTCGAAAATCGCGTCCGCTTCCTGAAGGAAATCATTGAGGTGGTGGTCGCCGAGATCGATCCCAGCCGCGTCGGATTGCGCGTCAGCCCCACCAGCGAACGCAAGGGCATGGGCGATGACAATCCGGCGGCGCTGACCGAAGCCATCGGCAAGCTGGCCCATCAATATGGCCTGGCCTATATCCATCTGATCGAGCCGATCGCCTCGGGCTTCATGGAAAAGCCCGACTATCCGGTCATGGACCATCTGCGCGCCGTGTTCAAAGGCACGATCATCCAGAATGGCAGCTTCGATGCTAAAACGGCGGCCGACTATATCGCCAGCGGCAAGGCCGAGGCCATCTCCTTCGGCCGTCCCTACATCGCCAATCCCGACCTCGTCACCCGCTTCCGGGACGGCAAGCCGCTCGCCCAGGCGAATTTCGACTATGCCTATGTGGGCGAGGCTACGGGCTATACCGATTATCCCACCTACAAGGATGACCGGGGCTAAGCTTTCCCATCAGCCGAATGAAGAAGAGGCAGGCTTTTCAGCCTGCCTCTTTTTTGCCCTGCGAAAACGGATTGGGACGCGTCAGACCCCGAGCAGGGCGAACGCGTCATGATCCAGCGCAGCGGTTGCCGCGCGGACAGCATTGGCCGTGTTGATCGCCTCAGGCTGCCAGATCCCGCTGTTGTTGAGCCAGGTCACGACCGGATAGAAAGTCGCGCACCGATAGATGAACCAGGCTTCCTCGAAGGAGGGCACGTCCTGCGCGCCATGAGCCGCCAGCCGCGTCAGATAATGCGACAGCAGCGCGCGCTCCCATTTCCGCCGGTCCGCCACATCGATGGTGCACAACATGAAATAGGAAATGCCGATCGGCCAATGCTCCGGCCTGGCAACCCAGTCGATCAGGCCGGGCTTGCCCGACGCGGTGACATAGAGATTGCCAAGATGTTCATCGCCATGGACCACGACCATGGCCGTCTGCGGCAGCAACGCCCACAGGTTCGTCCAGGCCTGCCGCGCCTTGTCGAGGTCCTGGAAAGCATTGGGCAGCGCCCTGCCCCGCGGCAGGTCGACATAGGACTGCCAGTTTTCCTGCTGGAAGAAGGTCGGGAAATAGACGTCGTTGACCAGTCGCCGGTTTTCCCACGCCAGCGTGCCGGGCCCCATCACCCCGCCTTCCGCAAACATCGGGCTGTTCCAGCTGCTGGCGTGCATCTTCGCAAAGGCGTCCATGAACGCCATGGCCTGACCCAGGTCTAGCGTGTGGAAAGCGTGGAAGAATGTCGCGCCGCTGGGCGCCAGATCCTCCATTACTATGGCCGAGGCCTCCTCCTCCACCGAGATATGGTGCCAGTGAGGCCCCTCCGGCGCGGCGACCAGCGGGGCTATGTCGCGGATCGAGCGCAGCTCGTTCGCCATCGCCCATGCAGAACCCGTGGAGGGGTCATTTTCGCCGGGAAAGTTGCCCTTGACGATAAAGGTACGGGGGCGATCGTTCCCACCAGCCGCATAGTCGACCTCGATCCGGAACTTGTTGCGCTTGTAGCCGAAGATAGGCCCATGGCGGACCTGCGTCACCTCGACATCAGGCCAGGTTCCACGCAACGCCTCCGTCATCCAGCGGGCGTTCACATCCTGATAACGCAGCGGTACGTTCATCCCTTCCGACATGCGTCTCTCCCTTTTTTGGCCATTGTCGAATCGTTCGCATACCGTATGCTAGCATCCTAGAAAATCGCAAGGGATCGGAGCGGATGAAATCGGCAATCTTCGTTGGCGCAGGCAAGCCTTTGGTGATCGAGGACCGCGCCATACCGCATCCTGGCCCCCATCAGGCGCTGATCCGGGTGGAACGCTGCGGCATTTGCGGGTCGGACCTGCACATGACCAGCGGCAGTCCCTTTGACGTGCCGTGCGGAACCGCGCTGGGGCATGAATATGCCGGCGAAGTTGTCGAACTGGGCTGCGATGTCCTCAACATCAAGGTCGGGGATCGGGTTACGGCCCTGCCCATCGCCGGATGCGGCCAATGCCCCGCCTGCCTTGCAGACATGCCGCTGCATTGCACATCGATGGAATCGATGGCCGGTGGCTATAGCGAATATACATTGATCGACGCCCGCAAGGCGGTCCGCCTACCCGACCAGTTGACATTCGAGGACGGGGCCCTGGTCGAACCGCTCGCTTCCGGGCTTCGTGGGGTGAGACGATTGCCGGAGCTTGGACAGGCACGCGTGGCGATCATCGGCGCGGGCGCCATCGGCGGCGCGGCTGCTTTCTGGGCGCGGCAACTAGGCGCCGGGCCGATCACCATGATCGCGCGCAGCAGGCGCAACGAAGCGCTGGCCGCCGCGATGGGCGCGGACGCCTTCCTGACCGTGGGCGAAAATCTATCCGAAAATCTCGTCCGCGAGCTAGGCGGAATGCCCGATATCGTGATCGAGGCGGCGGGCGCGGCGGGCACCATCCAGCAGGCGATCGAGCTGGTTCGCCTTGGCGGCACCGTGTTGTCGCTGGGCGGCTGCATCCATGCGGACCCGATCCTGCCCGCAGTCGCGATGTACAAGGATATCGTACTGCGTTTCAGCGTCGCTTATGGCTCGGCCGAGTTCCGCCAGAGCGTCGAGACCATGGCAAGCGGCGCGGTGCAGCCGCGCGCCCTGATCGGTGGAACGCTCAGCCTCGACGCGCTGCCCGATCAGTTCGAAGCGATGCGAGCGGGCTCCCATGCGGCAAAGCTGATGGTGAGCCCGCACGGAACGTGACGCCGGTCACGTTCCGCCCGTTTATGCGGATTGCGGCTCCATGAGGGCGATGATCGGCGCGAGGAAACCCGCCATCATCGAATGCCCGACATGGCCCAGTTTCAACTCGCTGAGCTTGCCCGTTTCAAAGCAGTTCGTTGTCAACTGGCTGGCCGTCAGGTTGCGCAGATGCCCCCAAATCTGGAAGAAGCGGATGCGCTCCTCGCTGAGTTCCGGTCCGCCCGCAGCCCGATAGATGCTCATGAACTCGTTCCAGTCAAGTGAGCGGCCCACCGTGTTGCGCACATAGCCGACATCATCCGCCGGATCGCCGATATGCGCGAACTCCCAATCGACCACCGCGCTCAGCTTGCCGTCATCGACGATAAAATTGTGGAAGCCGATGTCCCCGTGCAGCAGGACCGGCCTACCCGGCGCATCGGGAATATTGTCGAGAACCCAGCCGTAAAGCGCCAGGACGGCCGGTGAAGGCACCACCATCTCACGCAGGTAGAGATCGCGGATCGACTGGATGTAACGCCGCGTGACTTCCTTGAGCGGTAGGTCCCAAAGTTCCGGCGAAATCGCTTCGGTCAGTGCACCAAGCTCGTGCAGCGGCGGCAGAGAGTGGAGTTCGGCCACGCTGTTCGCCAGCAGTTCGACCAGCGACCGGTCGACCTTGCCCGAAGCGCCATGCACATCGCCGCCGGTCGTGCCTGGCGCGCGTGTCATGATGATGAAATCGCCGCCGGGCAGCAGTTCGTGGCTCGTATCCACCCACAGCGCTTCGGGCGCCGGGAAGCCCTGCTCGAAGGCGGCCCGTATAACCGGGAACTCGCGTGAGACGCGGTGGCAGTCATTATCCACGGTCGGCTCGTCCCGGTCGCGGCGCATAACGAATTCACCGTGGAAGCTGTCGCCTTCGACCGCGAACATGGTGGTTTCCTTGCCATATCCACCCGGCAGGATACGACAGGATGTGACCTTGATCGTCTCGTCGGAAAAGCGATCGACCAGATAGCGCTGAAGCCGTTCAGGGGTCACTTCGGTATCGTCCACTACGTCCGGCGGCAACAGATCGCCGCACAATTCGTTCACGCGCTTGAGTTCAGCCTGCCCTGTTTCAAACACGATTTTCAATCGCGCATCCGCCGGCAACCGAGGATCGCCTGCGATACGCTCGACCAGCGCCGACCAGCGTCGCATCACGTCCTGATACGCGGCCTGTCGTTCGACGGCCGTCGGAACCGGCTGCGCCAACTGATCCTTGAGCGCCTCCGCATCCTCACCTAGATCAGGCGCCAGCTGAGAAAGCGAGAAGCCCCTCGTCATATCCGCCAGCTGCGCCGAAAGGCGCGCCTGCCAGTTCGCGAATAGGTCGGCCTCCAGCGTTTCGCGGGATTCAAGAATGTTGAGCGATGCAAGGATCGCCTCCTGATCGGATGCATAAACCACGTTCGGGCCGAACAAACGTCGTGCTGTCTGATTGATGGAACGCAAAAGACGTGCGGACGTAGACAAGAAACCTCTCCTATTCAGCTATCGGCGTGTTCAGCGCACGTCGCCGATGTCGGGCGGATCGGCGCTGCCAGCGCCGATACTGAATGCCAGATACATTATTCTCGACGATTACCCTGCCACAACCTCGCAAATTGGCAAGATCGGGACAGGAGGCCGAAACAACCTGCGGCAGCCATGCTTCATCCGGCCTTGCAATCGATCTCCAGTTCGTCCCCTACAATCCGCGTGGGAAAGAGCGTTAGGCTGTTGGGCGTGAGCGGCGACAGCGATTTACCGTCCTCCAGACTGAAGCGAGCGCCGTGATGCGGGCACATGATGAAATTGCCGCGCACGCGCCCGCCATCGAGCGAAAGCTTCTGATGCGGGCATGTCTCATCCATGGCATGCAGCCCGGACGCGCTGCGGCACAACAGAATGTTGCGCCCCTCTACGGTCACGACTCGGGTGCCGCTCTCGGGAGCCTCTGACAAGGGAATGCGTGCCAAGAATGCCAACCTTTCAAAAAACAGCCACCCCTCTGATGCAAGGCTTTGGCGGCCGTGACAATAAGTATCTTGCATAATGTACGATAGCGCACTAAATCTCAAGCAAGGGGTACGGCACAGCCAGTTTCCATCTGGAAGGGATGTTCCCGGCGCGAAAACCGATACTCTTGGCCGCCGATGTCAGACACATCAGCGGCTTCGTTTTGGCAGGCCGCCAGGCTGTATGTTGCAACCATGTGAGGCTGATGTCTCGAACGGGTAGGGTGCATGACTGAATTCGGTATCTCGCGCTTTGGCGCCTATATTCCTCGCCTTCGGCTGGATCGTTCGATCATCGCCGCCGCGCACGCCTGGATGGCGCCGGGCCTGAAAGGTCAGGCCAAGGGCAGCCGCGCCTTCACCAACTGGGACGAAGATACGATCACAATGGGCGTCGAGGCCGCACGCGATGCGGTCGGGCCGGGCGATCTTCAGGGGGTCGGCGCGGTGCGTCTCGCATCGACCAACCTTCCTTATGCTGACCTTCAGAATGCCGCCATCGTCGCCCGCGCACTTGGCGCGGCCGATGGCGTGGCCACTTCTGACGCGGCGGGTTCGCAGCGGGCCGGTACATCGGCGCTGCTTCAGGCGCTCAAGGGCACCGAGCCGTCGCTGGTGATCGCCGCCGACAATCCGTTCGCCAAGCCCGCCAGCGCGCAGGAGCTGAGCTTCGGCGCGGGCGCTGCCGCCTTCATGGTGTCGGACCAGAATATCGCCGCGCGCCTTGTCGGCTCCGCTACGGTTGCCAATGTCTTTGTCGACCATTTCCGCTCGGCCGATGCCGACAGCGACTATAACTGGGAAGAACGCTGGGTCCGTGACGAGGGCTATGCAAAGATCGTTCCCAACGCGGTCAAGGCGGCCCTGGCCGACGCGCAGCTCACCATGGGCGACATCCAGCATTTCGTCATGCCCTCCTATCTGAAGGGCGCGGCTGATGCGGTCGCCAAGAAGCTAAAGTTCGCGGGCACTGTTGCTGGTGGCCTCGAAGATGGCGTCGGCTACGCTGGCGCGGCGCATGCGCTGCTGATGCTGGCCGCGACGCTCGAAAAGGCCGGGCCGGGTGAGCGAATCCTGCTGGTGGGGTTTGGTCAGGGCGCTGATGCGCTGATCTTCCAGACGACCGACGCGATTGCATCGGTCCGTCCGGCGCGCGGCGTTGCCGGCTCCATTGCCGATGGCCTGCCGACGGACAGCTATCTGCGTATGCTGTCCTTTTATAACGGCATCGAGGCGGAATGGGGCATGCGTTCAGAAAAGAGCGGCAAGACCGCGCTGACCGAGCAGTATCGCTCCGCCGACCAGCTGGAAGGCTTCAATGCGGGCAAGTGCGGCAGTTGCGGCACCGTGCAGTTCCCGCAGCTGCAATATTGCGTCAACTGCCACACCTCGAACGACCAGTTCGCCGACGTGCCGCTGCGCGACGAGGTCGCCGAAGTGCTCACATCCACTGCCGACTGGCTGTCCTATCACCCTGCGCCGCCTCTTTGGGTGGGCTTTGTGCGCTTCCATAGCGGTGCGCGTCTGCTGATGGAAATGGTGGACATCGGCAAGGACGGGATCGATACCGGAGCCAAATTGCGCATGGTGTATCGGATCAAGGAAAAGGATCGGCAGCGCGGTTATAACCGCTATTTCTGGAAAGCAACGCCGCTCGGCGCGGCTTGAGGAGTTTCTGCGATGGCAACGGGTATCAAGGATAAGGTCGCCATTCTTGGCATGGGCTGTTCCAAGTTCGGGGAGCGTTGGGACGCGGGTTCGCCCGACCTGATGAAGGAAGCCTTTGAAGAGGCGTTGGCCGACGCGGGCATCGAACGCAACCAGATCGAAGCCGCATGGTTCGGCTGCTGGGGTGACAGCATCAACGTCGGTAACTCGTCGATCCCGGCAGCGATGGCGCTGCGGCTCGAAGGGATCCCGGTCAGCCGCGTCGAAAATATGTGCGCGACTGGAACCGAGGCGCTGCGCGGCGCGGTTTATGCCGTCGCGTCGGGTGCGGTCGACATCGCGCTGGCGATCGGCGCAGAGAAGCTGAAGGATACCGGCTTCGGCGGTCTACCGCCGCCATTCAAGGGCACGTTCAACGACATGTGGATGCCGATGGGCTCCGCACCCGCCGGTTTTGCCCAACTCGCCCCCTATTATCGTGCAAAATATGGCACGTCGAAGGAGGATCTGAAGCGCGCCATCAGCCATGTGTCGTGGAAAAGCCACCAGAATGGTGTTCACAGCCCCAAGGCGCACTTCCAGAAGGCTGTGCCAATGGAAACAATCATGAATGCGCCGATGATCTCCGATCCTCTGGGCCTGTTCGACTGTTCGGGCGTATCCGACGGATCGGCCTGCGCAATCGTCACCACCCCTGAGATCGCCAAAGCGCTGGGCAAGAAGGACCTCGTCACAATCAAGGCGTTGCAGCTTTCGACCAGTTCGGGCCGTGAGACGCAAATGAACGACTGGGACGGCAGCTATGTTGCGACCACCCGCAATGCCGCGGCGCGCGCGTACAAGGAAGCGGGGATCACCGATCCCAAGACCCAGGTGCACCTGTCCGAAGTGCACGACTGCTTCTCCATCACCGAACTAGTGACGATGGAGGATCTCGGCTTTTCCGACGATGGCCGGGCGGTGTTCGACATTCTCGATGGCCGCTATGACCGCGACGGCGCCATGCCATGCCAGATCGACGGTGGCCTGAAATGCTTCGGCCATCCCATCGGTGCGTCCGGGCTGCGCATGGCCTATGAACTCTACAACCAGCTGCTGGGCCGCGCCGGGGAGCGTCAGCTTTCCAGCCCGTCCATCGGTTTGACTCACAATCTCGGCGGCGTTCCCTATCAAGGCATCGCGGCCATCTCTGTCCTGGGACTTGCATAATGGCTGGCGTATGGTTTGACGAACTGGAGGTCGGGCAGGTTTTCAATCACCCGATCCGCCGCACCCTCACCGAAACCGACAATCTGCTGATGTCGACGCTGACGCACAATCCTGCGCAGCTTCACATCGACGCCGAATATATGAAAAGCACGCCGTTCGGCCGCCCGCTCATGAATTCGGCATTCACCCTTGGGCTGATGGTGGGCATCTCGGTCGGCGACACGACGCTGGGTACGGCGGTCGCCAATCTCGGCTGGGATGAAGTGCGCTTTCCCAATCCGCTGTTCGCCGGCGACACGATCCATGTCGTGACCGAAGTCATCGAACTGCGCGAATCAAAGTCGCGCCCGGAATCGGGCATCGTCACCTTCCTGCACAAGGCCTATAACCAGAAGGACGAGCTGGTCGCGTCCTGCAAGCGGTCCGGCCTTCAGCTGAAGAAGCCGAAAGAATGACCCTTCCGATCCGCTCTTTCCTGTTCATCCCCGGCGATAGTGAAAAGAAGCTGGGCAAGGTGGATAGCGTCGCCGCAGACGCCTTCATCTTCGACCTGGAAGACGCCGTCGCCACCGCGCGCAAGGCCGTCGCGCGGCAAATGTTGCCAGCCTTTATCAAGGAACGGCCGCGCGGCCAGCGCAAGTCGCAGCTGTGGGTGCGGGTCAACCCGCTTGATACGCCCTGGACGCTGGAAGACCTTGCCGCCATCGTGCCCGCCGCGCCCGACGGCATCATGCTGCCCAAGGTGAACGGCCCGCAGGACGTGGCGCAAGTCAGCCATTATCTCGACGCGCTGGAAGTCGCCCATGGCATCGAACCGGGTTCGATCAAGATTCTGCCCGTAGCGACCGAAACGGCGGTCTCTCCTTTTCGTCTGGGCGATTATGCCGACGCCGGTCTGGACCGCCTCTATGGCCTCACCTGGGGGGCGGAAGATCTGAGCTCCGCCATCGGGGCCAGCGGCAATACCGATGCGACCGGCGAGTGGACGCATACCTACAAGATGGTACGCTCGCTCTGCCTGCTCGGCGCGCATGCGGCCGGCGGCGAAGCGGTGGACACGCTCTATGTTGACTTCCGCGATCCCGAAGGGTTGCGCGCATCCTGCAAGGCCGCGCGTGCCGAGGGCTTTTCGGGCCGCGTCGCGATCCACCCGGCACAGGTCGACGTCATCAACGAAAGCTTCTCTCCCTCGCCAGAGGAAGTGGATTTCGCCCGCCGGGTGGTCGAGCTGTTCGCCGCCAACCCGGATTCCGGGACGCTGGGTCTGGACGGCAAGATGCTGGACATTCCCCATCTGAAACAGGCGCAAAAGACGCTGGCAATGCACGAGGCGCGCAATGGTTGATCTGCGGAACGAAGGTGGACGGGGCATTTTCTCCGCCGAACATGAACAGTTTCGCGAAACCGTCGCCCGTTTCGTGGACGAGGAACTGGTCTCGCAGCATCACCAGTGGGAAAAGGATGAGTGCGTCCCCCGCGAAATCTGGAAGCGGGCGGGTGAGGTGGGCATATTGTGCCCTAATGTCCCTGAAGCCTATGGCGGCTTCGGCGCCGACTGGCTCTACAATGTCGTCGTCATCGAGGAACTGGCGAAGAAGGGCATCACCGGTCCCGGCTTCATGGTCCATTCCGAAATGGTCGCGCCCTATATCCTGCAGGCCGGCACGGAAGAGCTGAAGCAGGAAGTCCTGCCCAAGATGGTGGCGGGCGAATATATCGGCGCATTGGGCCTGACCGAGCCGGGCGCAGGCTCCGACGTCAAGGAAATCCGCACTCGTGCCGTCAAGGATGACGACGGCTATGTACTGAACGGGCAGAAGGTCTATATTTCCAACGGCCAGCTAGCCGACGTCATGGTCTGCGCCTGCAAGACCGATCCCACGGCTGGCGCAAAGGGCGTCAGCCTGATTGCGGTCGACACGCATCAGGAAGGCTTCAAGCGCGGCCGCAATCTCGAAAAGATCGGCCTTAAGGCTCAGGATACGTCCGAAATCTTCCTGGAGGATGTGCGCGCGCCCGCCCATCGCCTGCTCGGCAAGGAAGGCGGCGGCTTCGGCATCATGATGGGCAAGCTCGCGCAGGAGCGGCTGACCCAGGCGGTGCGCAGCATCTGCGTCGCGGAAGCGGCGATCCAGTGGACCGTCGATTACACCGCCGAACGCAAGATGTTCGGCCAGACGCTGGCCGACTTCCAGAACACCCAGTTCGTCTTGGCGGACCTGTCCGCCGAAGTCCTGTCTGCGCGCGTGTTCACCGACTGGTGCATCAAGCGCTTCATGGCGGGCGAACTGACCGGCGTGGAAGCGGCCAAGGTCAAGCTGGTCGTCACCAACCTGCATGTGAAGGTTGTCGACCAATGCCTCCAGTTCTTCGGCGGCTATGGCTATATGACCGAGTATCCGATCGCGCGGGCCTATATCGATGCGCGCATCGTACGCATCGCGGGCGGAGCAGCGGAGGTGATGAAACAGATCATCGGGCGCGACCTGTTCAAGAAGTAAGCACCTCTACCCTTTCGCGCAAAGGGGAATGGCTGGAAAACACCCGATGGCGGCCCCGCCTGGCCGGCATCGGGTCGGCTTATATCACCATATTGTAATTGGCCTTGATGACGCGCGGGATGCGCATGATGGCGAAATCGATCATCCCCGGCATCGCCCGGATATGCTTGCGCACGAAGGCATCCAGATCCTCCATTGTCCTAGCAGAAAAGAAGATTATCAGGTTCGCCGTGCCGGTGATGTGCGCCGTGACCGTAATGTCGGGCATATGGGCCAGCCTCGCCAGCGCGCCACGCAGATGTTGCGCAGCAACAGTAACGCGAAGCTCTGTCCATACCGCATAGCCCATGGCGCGTACGTCACAGACCAGAGCGGCCTCAAATCCTTCCTTGTGCAGCATCTTCATATGATGCCGAACGGAGGTTTCCAACAGGCCGAGCGCGCGCGAACGATTTGGTCGTCTGCCGCGCATCATGGCTGAGCAGCGCCAGCAGTTTTTCGCGCGGTGTGGAGCCCTCCTCCACCGGCGCCGGAGCGAGGGAGAGCAGCCACCGATGCTCCGCTATGTCCTTGAGACGCACATCCAGATCGGGCGTCATAATGTCGCGCGCGTCCTGAAAATGAGGAATGTCGGTCTCCAGCCATTCGGGCATATGATCGCCGACAAAGGCATCGGCCAGCCCCAGCACCACTGCGAGCTTGGTTTCGACATAGTTGAACAGCGTCTTGCGTGAGATATTGGCGGCCTGGGCGATATCGCTCATGGAGGTTTTGTCGTAGCCATTTTCGCGGAACAGCCGTTCCGCCGCTTCCAGAATTGCCTGGCGAACCGCCCGCTTCTTAAGCTCGCGAAGGCCGAGCGCACCGTCAGCGTCTACCCCTTGCTTGGAAACCGTCACCCTCTCTCTTTACCGGCTCATCGAGAAATTATTGTACTTGGTGCAATATCCCTCCAATTTCGTACCAAATTATACAAATTCGTGAGCTTGTGCCGGAAAAAAAGAAATCCGGCTGCCACATCATGACAGCCGGATTTCCGAAAAAACCGCTTAACTTTGGACGAGCCGCTCAACGAAGCGCACGGACTTCCTTGCGGGACAGGCTGGTCTTCACCACCGCGCCATCGACCGACAGCGTGTCACCGGGGATGACCACCATCTTGTCACCGACGATCAACTGGATGCCGGTCACGGTATCGTTCGACGTCAATATACGATCCACACGGCCCAAGGTCGTACCATCACCCGAAACAATTCGGGCATTGCGCGGGATATCGAGGCTCGCGGCTAAGGCCGAAGTCGAAAGCAGCAGCATTGCGCTCACCATCGTCCGATACATTATTTTCATATACTTACTCCTTAAAATTCAATGACATCATCTTAATTTTTCGACTCAAAACCTTATGGCAGATCTTCATTCATTGAGAAGGTGGGACACTTCATTGAAGCTCCGCAGCTTCCATTGCCCGTCACGTCCTACGATGAGGCGGGATACGGACGTATTTTCCGGCGCAGTGAAGGCAAAAGGCCTGCTTCCCGTCGCCTGACGGCAGATTTCCGCTATGGTCCCCGCGTGGCTGAAGATAACCGCCGTCTCACCTTCGCAGATATGGGACACCGCTTCGGCAACGCCGCTCCGCACACGATCGGCGAAATGTGCGTTGCTCTCCGCATTGGGAATAACCTCCCAGCTTTCCTCGATATACATGCGCGCTAGGAGAGGATGGCCGGCAGAGGCATGCTCGTAAAAACTATGTTCCCAATCGCCAAGATGGACTTCCCGCAGGTCATTAATCACGCGCGGCTGAATTTCCGCCACTGTCGCCAGCGGCGCGGCGGTCTGTTGCGTCCGCTGCAGCGGCGTCACGAAGATCGCGTTGATCGGCTCCCGCACAAGCGCGCGCGCCAGCAGTTCCGCCTGGACATGACCATCTTCCGAAAGAGGGGGATCACTGATGGCCAGTTCGCCCAACTGCACCGTCTCGACCGTGGCGCCGACGCTGGAGCCGTGCCGGATCAGGATGATCTGACGCGCCCCGCCGCCAAGCTTGAACCTCTGCTGCGATCCCCGTGCCCGTTCGTTGAATTCCTCAAGATTGCTCATGAACCCTCATTGTCGGTGTCCAAGCACAGCGACACCCATCAACATGCTGCGAGTCGCGCCGCGTCGAAAAGCATAATTCCCAATATATTGTCGAGAAAATATGCCGGATCTTGCCGCTTATCATTGCTGTTCCCTGCAGCTTGATAATAGACAGTCAACATATGGTATTGCAGCAAACCATGGTCAAGACTAAGCTGCCTTCGGTAGGAACGACCGCGAAGAAGTAGCGGTATCATAATCACCGGTGCCCCGGCTTTCGCCCGGTGCGATAAGGGACAGGAGAGGCTTATGAGTGCGAATCATGCCGCCGGCCAGGGGTGCATAGCCACCTTCAATCCCTTTGATCCCGACCATCTTTCCGAACCTGCGGCGGGATGGGCGTTGATGCGCCGTGAAGCGCCGATCATGCGGCTGGGCTTGCCAGGGTCCGTGCCGGTGTTTGTCGTGTCGCGCCGGAAGGAGATAGAGGCAATCGCGCGCGACCCCGCGCTATTTTCAAGCAAGCCGGTGCCGTCCGTCTGGCGTTGGGGCGACTTCGAACCGGCCATCGCCGACATTTTCGCGACCAGTGACTATAAGATCGTCTACACGCTACAGACCACTGATCCGCCAACCTCCGTGCAATATCGTCGCATTGCCGAAGCGGCGCTGACCCGCAAGCGTGTGGTCGATCTGGAACCGGAGATCAACAGCATCATCGGCAAGCTGATGGATGCCATCCCTTCAGCTGAGCGGATCAATTTCGTCGACGCCTTTTCGGTGCCGCTGACGCTTGAACTCATCTGCATGATCCTTGGCCTGCCCTATTCGGACGCCGACTTCATCAAGCATTTCTCCGACGAGTTCACCTTTCTGGTCGACCCCACTCACTCGACGGAACGCGCGATGGAAGCGACCCGGACAGTGGTTGAAGGCTATCGCTACCTGGCGGACTATATGCGCCGGTTCGAGGATGCGCCGGACGAAAATCTGCTGAGCGCCATTGCCCATGCCGATATCGACGGCCGCCCGCTGACCATCGAGGAAAAGCTGTCGATGGCCCACGTGCTGACCATCGCTGGCAACGAAACGACGCGCAATGCCCTGTCATCGGCCATGTACATGCTGGCGACCCGGCCCGATCTGTGGGCGGCGCTGAAGGCCGCGCCCGAACGGGTGCCCGATTATGTCGAGGAGGTGCTGCGCGTCCACGCCCCGGCCGTCACCACCCCGCGTACCGCCACGGCGGACACAGAGATTGACGGGGTCGCCATTCCCAAGGGGTCGGCCGTCTTCCTTCTCTGGGCATCGGCCGGGCATGACGAGGATCTGTTCGACAACCCCTATGAGATCGACCTGGATCGCAAGAACAAGCGGTCGCACGTCACTTTCGGCATGGGCATCCATCATTGCGTGGGCAGTTTCCTTGCCAGAGCCGAACTGAACGCCGCCGTCCTGCGCTGGATCACCGATTTCGACACGGTGGAGCTGGCCGTGCCCCAATCCGAGATCCGATATGATCCGGTGTTCGCCTTCCATGCGCTGAGCGACCTGCCGATCAGGGTAACTAGGGTGAAGGGCAAGCAGGCGATGAGGAGCGAGGGATGACAGCGAGCTACGACTATATCATTGTCGGCGCGGGTTCGGCCGGCTGCGTGCTTGCCAACCGGCTGTCGCAGAACCCCCAGCACAAGGTGCTGCTACTGGAGGCCGGAGGAGAGAATAAGGCCTTTTTGGTCAACATGCCCAAGGGCATTGGCAAGCTCGTCACTGATCCCACCTATGCCTGGACCTATCCCGTCGGTCCGGCGGATTCCCCGACCGAAGTCTGGCAGCGCGGACGGGGCCTGGGCGGCTCGTCGGCCATCAACGGCATGATCTATGTGCGGGGACAGCCGCAGGATTTCGACATCTGGGAACGGGAAGCCGGACCGGAATGGTCCTGGGCGCAGATGAAGCAGGCCTATCGTTCGATCGAGGATCATGAACTGGGCGACGATGGCGTACGCGGCGTCGGTGGCCCGGTGCATATCTGCACCAACAAGGTCCGCTATCCGCTGGCCGAAAAGGCGATCGAAGCCGGGGTCCAGATGGGACTGCCCCGCCATTATGAAGACCTGAACCGTGAGGATCAGGAAGGCGTCGGCTATTATTGCTATAATATCAAGGATGGCCGCCGCCAGAGTTCGGCCATCGCCTTCCTGGACCCGGTGCGCAATCGCCCGAACCTGCATGTAGTGACCAACGTCTATGCCGACCGCATCCGCTTCGACGGCAAGCGCGCGACCGGCGTGGAATGCCGGGTGGACGGCAAGCCCGTCACGTATAGCTGCCATGGCGAGATCATCGTCAGCGCCGGTACCATCGGATCACCCAAGCTGCTGCAGCTATCAGGCATCGGCCCGGCCGGGCTGTTGCAGCAGCACGGCATCGAGGTCGTGCATGACAGCCCGGATGTAGGCCGGCGTGTGCTCGAACATCTGGGCATGATCGTCAGTTACCGGCTGAAAGGCGGGGAAAAGGGCATCAACCACCGGCTGCGCGGGCTGGGGCTGGCAACCAGCGTGGCGCAATATCTGATGTTCAAAACCGGGCCGCTGTCCAACGGCGCAATGGAGGTCGGCGCTTTCGTCAAGACCAACCCTAATGAGCCGCGCCCCAATGCGCAGCTTTACGTCAGTGGCTGGACACTCGACATCCCGGAGGAGAAGGAAAAGGACACGATCGCGCCGATGCAATCTGTCCAGAAGGAACCGGGCATGAGCTTCACGGCCCAGCTCATCGGCCTCGACAGTGAAGGCACGCTGGAAATCAGCTCGGCCGACCCCGATGCGCCGCTCACCATTACGCCCAACTGGCTTTCGAGCGAACATGACCGGCACGCCGCTATCGAGGTCGTCCGCTATATCCGCGACTATGTGAAGCAGCCCGCGCTTGCGCCCTATGTCGCAGACGAAATCGCGCCCGGCGCGGAATATGTAACGGATGACGAGATTCTGGCGGTCATCCGCGAGATCGCGCTGTGCGGCACCCATGGCGTGCGGAGTTGCCGCATGGGCCGTGACGAGGATTCCGTGGTGGATGAACGGACCCGCGTCCGCGGCGTGCACGGCCTCCGCATCGTCGACTGCTCGATCATGCCAGGCCTGATTTCCGGCAACACTAACGGCCCCGCCATGGCAGCCGGCTGGCGGGCAGCGGATCTGATTCTGGAGGATGCAGCGCTGCGCAACGCAGCCTGAATTAGGCATATTATTGCTACGGGAAGCCTCGGCACCATCACGGCCGGGACCTCCCGACTGGTGCATGATCGGCCGGCCTCGACCACGCAGCGCACGGCTACCGAGGCAGCAAAACATTGCCCCTCTGCAACCGCCCTATCAGATGGCGAAGCATGCGTACTATAAGTGCCGCAAGCTAACGAACGCTTTCCTGAAAATGAGCGTTCAGGCCAGCATGGAAGATGCTCCGAGATAATGAACATCTTCATCGAACGACAATGAGGTGACGACTGGCTGTCCAAGGCAGCCGTCGAGACAGTGCCGCGCTCTCAACACCCCCTATTTTCGAAAATTCCAGATCGAACAGGCCAAGATCGGATTCACCTGGGAGCAATCCCAATAGGGAGCTCGACGGACTTTTGCCGCTCTGCCAAACAGTCAAAATTGCGTGATGGATTGACATGCAAATTCGATCGCGATAATGCCATACGTATACGAACTATTCATTACGTATACGATGCAAGTCAGGCCGTCCCTCACCGGCAAATCACTTGCCATCGATGAACATGTCTATCGATGTATAGATATGAGAAATTATAATTCAAAATTACTTGAGATATAGAATTATTATTTCATTTATAAAATAATAATATGGAGAGGAGGCAATCATGAGAAAGTTCCGCCCAAGGTCAACAACGGCACTTCTTGGTGCAGCGAGTTATTATATTCTCCTGAATCCAGTCATGGCGCAGACAGAAGCTTCTGCCCCCGCCTCACAACAGGCGGATCCTGCCTATGACAGCGACATCATTGTGACAGCGCAGAAGCGCGAACAACGACTGTCCGATGTTCCCGTGACCGTTTCAGCCTCGACAGGTGAGCAATTGCAATCCGCCGGCGTGGCCGACGTGGCCCAGATCGGTCGCGTCGCGCCAAGCTTCACGGTCGCCGCCTCGGTCTACGGCTATCAGGTTTTTTCGATCCGTGGCGTCAACTTCAACACGCAGCAGGCCTCTGCGCCCCCAGCAGTCAGCGTCTATGTGGACGAAGCCCCCCTTCCCTATTCGGTCATGACCGGCGGCCTGCTACTCGACGTCGAGCGCCTGGAAGTGCTGAAAGGCCCGCAGGGCACGCTGTTCGGCCAGAATGCGACGGCAGGCTCCATCAATGTGATCGCCGCCAAGCCGACCAGCACGCCACGCGCCGGCTTCCGCGCCGACGTGAACCATTTCGGCGAAGTGACAACCGAAGGCTATGTGAGCGGGCCGCTCAGCGATACGCTGCGCGCGCGCTTCGCCGTGTCGACGACGCAGTTCGGCGCATGGCAGAAGGGCTATTATCTCACCGACAACAAGAATGGCGACCAGAACAAGGCGGCGGCGCGTCTCATCCTGGACTGGACACCCACCGAACGCCTGAAGTTCGTGGCCAATCTCAACGGCAATTATGATAAGGGCGAGGTGATACAGCCGCAACTTGGCGAAATCAGCCCGGTAGTCCCATCGGCCGCGCCACCTCTGCTACTTAGCTATCCGGTGGCGACGAAGAACCGGCAGGTTGAAATCGATCCCGGTTTCAACACCCGCGCCGACAAATATATGCTGCAGGGGACGCTTCGAAGTGAATATGAGCTGACCGACAATGCGACTTTGACGTCGCTGACCAGCTACGCGCATTTTGACCAGAAAAAATCGCCCATCAATTATGACGCGGTCGCGCTGGCCAACTCCACAGCCAATGTGACGGCCAAGATCAAGAGCTTCAATCAGGAAATCCGCCTGTCGGGTTCCTTTGCCGATGATGCCCTGAACTATGTCATCGGCGCCAATTACAGCCACGATAAAATTCGTGAAGGACAGATCACGGAGTTTCCGGGATACACCGCCCTGCCATCGGGCACGCAATACGGCATCGACTATAAGCTCTCGGCGGAAGCCAAAGCTGTGTTCGGCAATGTCGATTTCAAGATCACGCCTGAACTGACGCTCAGCGCCGGAGCGCGCTATACGTCGACCAAGCAGACGATTGATGGCTGCGTGTTCGGCAATGCCATCTGGAACGGCATTTTCGCTGGTGCAGCGCAATTCCTGCGCGATGGCGCGGGGCTTGGCCCCCTCCCCACCGGTGCCTTTGCGCCGGGAACGTGCAGCACGATCAACGACAATGTGCCTAACGTCGCCAACCCCAATCCCGGCGGTCCCGCGCTGATCCCCGACTTCAGTGCAATCAACACCGTCGACAGCCAGAAGCAGGACAATTTCTCCTGGCGCGGCAGCCTCAGCTACAAGGTAACGCCGGACAATATGCTGTATGTCACGGTCAGCCGCGGCTTCAAGGCTGGCGTCTTCCCGGCCACGCCCAACATCCTGAATTCACAGGCGGCAGCCGTCGGCCAGGAGAAGCTGACATCCTATGAGGGGGGGGCCAAGCTGGCCTTCTTCGATCGCAGCCTGCGCCTGAACGCAGCCGCCTTCCATTATGATTACAGGGACAAGCAATTCTACACCTATTTCCCCAACTTCCAGATAGGCGGCGTGTCGAACTTCATCATCAACATTCCCAAGTCCACGGTGAACGGATTCGACGCCGACCTCCAATTTACGCCATCGCAATATCTGAGCGTCCGAGCAGCCGTCACCTACATCGACACGAAGATCAAGAGGCTCGACCGGCAGGTCTATACGGGTCAAGGCGTGCCCTATGATCCAGTGGGCAAGAACTTCAACTATGCGCCGCCCTGGTCGGCAACCTTCGATGCCGAATATCGGATGCCGGTTGGTGCAGAGACGGAAGCACTAGTGGGCGCTGGCGGTCAATGGTATGCGAAGAGCTATTCAGATCTGGGCGAAGTCGAAGCGCTGTCCAACCCCGATTATTATACGGTCGATCTGCGTGCAGGTTTGCAGGTGCCTGGCAAATGGCGGGCGACCGTCTGGGTCCGCAATGTCACGGACCAGAACTGGTGGTCCAGCATTTATCGCGCGGGCGACATGCTCTCCAAATATGCCGGACAGCCCCGTACATTCGGCGTGAGCGCGAGCTTCACCTTCTAGCGGGCGGCCGGAAAAGGTGGCGCTTCCCGATAAGATGGCTTCGGGAAGCGCCACCTTTTTCCTGCATATGTTGGCTATCGGGAAGGACAAGGATGGCTGGTCTCAGCAACGATGAGATGCGGATGAAAGTCGAGCAGTTCTTCAAGGCCTGCGAAGCCGGTACTGCCGGGGAACTGGTCGATGCCTTCGATCACGCATTGGCGGACAATTGTCGGTACGAAAATAGCGGCATCGCACCTGTCGTCGGGAAACAGGCGATCCTGCGTTTCGTGGAGGAAAGCGCCGCGCAGATCGATGTGGCGGCGATGCATGTGACGGTGCGGCAATGGGGCTTCGGAACGGCCAGCGTCTTTACCGAGCGTATCGACGACAACAGGAATACGCGCGGTAAGAGCACGCATGTCGTGTCGATCTGCGGCATCATGATTTTCGACGACGAAGGGAAGATTGCCGAGTGGCGCGACTATTATGATCCGGGCGGGATGCTCGATCATTTCGCCGGAACCTCGCTGGGCGAGCAAACCAACCAGGGACCGCATGGTTGAAGCGGCAATCGCGCGCCATTTGTCGCGCTATAATTTCGTGCAGAGCGCAGGCGGCGCGTACCCTCATGATCGGCGGACGCATTCGGGCGAATTTCCGACAAAAGCAGGACCGGACCGTGGCAACGGCTCGCCTCGCCGCGACATTCCCTCCAACGCCGACTTAATTCTCGCCAATCGCCCCGCCTGACTATATCCAGGCACGACAAATCATCGAGGTGCCACCTTGGTGTCCACTGCGCACAAGGAAATACAAAGGATGGCGAAAGAGGAATTGTGGACCGGCGATCGCGGCACGGAACAGGCCGCGCAGTTTGGCCGATGGAGCGACAAGGACGAGCTGTTCCATCCAGAATCCAATATTCCTGGCGACACGCTCACCGAAACCTGGGCCTATCTCTGGTATATACCGGAAGAACGAATATATTCGCAGATCCACATCTGGGTGCATCCCAATCTGAACGTCGTCACTGCCGGCATCGGCGTCGCGCGCGGGCACAAGAATTCGATGCTGTCGGCCGAGTTGCTCGATGTCCCCGCCTATGCCTCGGCCGCCAATCTGGGCAATGGCAGCGACATGACCTTCGCCAACGGCATGCGCGTCCACATCATCGAGCCGTTCAAGAAGATGCGGATCACCTATAATGATCCCATACGCGGCAACGCGCTGGACCTCACCATTACCGATTTCTCTCCGCCGGTCATGCGCGGCAGCGAAAATCATTTCGACCAGGCGATCTATAATGAAGGGCAGGTTACGCTGCGCGGCAAGACCTACAAGATCGCCAGCCACGGCATGCGTGACCGGTCCTGGGGCCAGTTGCGCACCGAAGCGATGGTCGCCGGGCCCCCCTTCACATGGATGACCGGCATTTTCGCCGATCAGAAGCTGTCCTGGAACCTCGCCGCCTTCGACGATCCGGATCGCGATCCCGACTGGAAGGGGCTGTTCGAGGTCGATCGCAACGAAACCGTCCATGATGGCTGGCTGTGCATCGGCGAGGATATGTCACGGCTGACCAATGCGTCGAAGATCACGCGGCGCGACCCAGTCACGTTGCGGCCGCTGTCGCACGAGATCAGCTTCACCGATAGATGGGGCCGGGATTACAATATCACCGGCAAGATCACCGCGACCCTGCCATGGACCAGTTGGCCCAACATGTTCGCCTGGCTGTGCCTGACCGAATGGTCGATGGACGGCAAGGTCGTCGGCTGGGGCGATACGCAGGAGGTGCAATGGGGCGATTATACCCACGCCCTTCGCGGCGATCAGGAAGGGGGCCGGCCCGGCAACTGGCGCTGAGACAGGCACTTGGTCAGCCCGCCGGTGACGGCGGGCTGACCAGCCTATCTTATTTGGGTTTGAACGGCGTCAAGTCGCAATAATCGGAATAACGGGTGATCAGATCGCCTTCGACCTCGAATATTCCCATGATCGGCAGAGCATGGGTTTTCCGGTCCATCGCCGTACAGATTGTCAATGCGCTCGGTGAGAACCGAGCTGTCGACGGTCGCGACGGTCAACAGGTCCACTTGACCGTAAGGCATGTTGGAAACCCGCAGATATTCATCCAGCAGCGCCGATATTTCCGCCTTGCCGCGACAGTCCGGCTGCCCCGCATTGGTCCACAGGCAGTCCCGGTACAACCAACGGTCAAAGGTAGGCACGAAGCCGATTTCCCAATCCTTCAGAAACGCCTTCACAACGTCGACCGGCGCAGGGTTCGGCGGAAGTTCGGTGAATGTAATGTCCGTCATGAACGGTTCTCCTCGAGCCTGGATGGCTGGACGAAGCTCACTCGGTCAGAGCGCTTCCACGATCGTCAGATTGGCCTGCCCCCCGCCCTCGCACATGGTTTGCAGACCATAGCGCTTGCCCCGCTTCCTGAGCGCATGGACCAGCGTGGTCATGAGCTTGGTGCCTGACGCGCCCAGCGGATGACCCAAAGCGATCGCGCCGCCATGGACATTGAGCCGCTCATGGTCCGCGCCGATCGCCTTGGCCCAAGCGAGCGGGATCGAGGCGAAGGCTTCGTTGACCTCGTAAAGGTCGATGTCGCCGATGGTCATGCCCGTCTTCGCGAAGGCCCTGCGCGTCGCGCTGATCGGTTCTTCCAGGATTAACACGGGATCGCCCGCCGTCACCGTCATATGATGGACCCGCGCCAATGGAATCAGTCCATGCTCGGCTACCGCCTTGGCGGACGCCAGCATCACGCCCGAAGCGCCGTCGCAAATCTGGCTGGAGGTTCCAGCGGTCAGCAATGCTCGCTCGGTCAGCGGCTTGATCGCCGCCAGCGCTTCCAGACTGGCATTATAGCGAATACCCTCATCATGAACATGGCGCGTCGGGTTGCCCTCCGCATCCAGCCCCTGCAGCGGAAGAATCTCGTCATCGAACAGCCCCGCCTGCGTCGCGGCCACCGCCCGCTGGTGCGAAAGCAGCGCGAACCGATCCAATTCCTCCCGTGACAGGCCATGCTTGTCGGCAATCATTTCGGCGCCGTCGAACTGGCTGAATACCGACACCCCATATTTTTCATAGACCGCCGGGAGCACGGCGGACGTGCCCACGCCCGCGTCCAGCGCCAGCTTTTCGGGCGAGCCCATGGGCACACGGGTCATGCTTTCCACGCCGGCGGCGATCACCACATCCTGCACACCCGACATGATCGCCTGCGCGGCGAAATGTATGGCCTGCTGCGACGAACCGCACTGGCGATCGATCGTGGCCGCAGGAACAGACTCCGGAAGGCTGGAGGCTAGCAGCGAATAGCGCGCGATGTTGCGGCTCTGCTCCCCCACCTGCGAAACGCAGCCTAGGATCAGGTCGTCGATCGCAGCCGGATCGATCGCCGCCCGTGCGACCAGCGCATCCAGCACCGCAGCGGTCATCTGCCCCGGATGAACATCCCGCAGCGCACCATTGCGACGCCCGCCAGCCGTACGCACGGCGGCAACGATATAGGCTTCGGTCATCCTTGCTTCTCCGTCGATGAAACTTCACCCGCAGTGCGTGCGGGCCGATATTTGTCGAGTTCCATGCGGGCAATCGTGCGGTTATGCACTTCGTCGGGACCATCGCCGATACGGATCATACGCATCCGCGCAAAGGAAAAGCCCAGCCCGTCATCGTCGGTGAGTCCGGCGGCGCCATGCGCCTGAATCGCCATGTCGGCGATCGCCTGGCCAATCCGCGTCGCAGCGACCTTGATCTGGGAGATTTCGCTGCGCGCTTCCTTGTTGCCGACCGTGTCCATCAGATGCGCGGCATGCTGGGTCAGCAGCCGGCACATGTTGATCTGGGTGCGCGCTTCGGCGATCCGTTCCTGCCAAACCGACTGGCTGGCGAGCGGCTTGCCGAAGGTCACGCGCGACAGCAGCCGCTTGCACGTCTGCTCCAGCAGTCTTTCGCACTGACCGATGATGCGCATGCAGTGATGGATGCGCCCCGGTCCAAGCCGCCCCTGCGAAATCTCGAAACCCCGTCCTTCGCCCAGCACCAGATTGGTGGCGGGCACGCGGACATTATCGAACAGGATTTCGGCATGGCCCTTGGGCTCTTCATGATAGCCGAAGATGGTGAGCGGGCGGACCAGCGTGATGCCGGGCGTCTTGGGATCGACCAAAATCTGCGACTGTTGCAGGTGGCGCGGCGCGTTGGGATCGGTCTTACCCATCACGATATAAAGACCATTATTGGGGTGATAGGCGTTGGTGATCCACCATTTGCGCCCGTTGATGACATAATCGTCACCATCCCGTTCGATCCGCGTCTCGATATTGGTGGCGTCGGAAGAGGCGACCGCTGGCTCGGTCATGCAGTAGGAGGAGCGGATCTTGCCCTCCAGCAGCGGCGTGAGCCACCTGGCCTTCTGCTCGGGCGTACCGTAGCGATCGAGCACTTCCATATTGCCCGAATCCGGCGCCGAGCAGTTGAACACTTCGGACGCGAAATGCACGCGGCCCATGATCTCCGCCAAGGGCGCATAATCGAGATTGCTCAGCCCCGCGCCATTTTCCGAATGCGGCAGGAAAAGGTTCCACAATCCTTCCGCCCGCGCCCGTTCCTTCAACGTTTCCAGGATCGGAGGCACGCGGAACTGGACGGCAGGATCCTCATGAAGCTGGCGATAATAGAGCGGTTCGTTCGGATAGACATGATCGTCCATGAACGTCTGCAGCCTGCGGGCAAGCTCCTTTGACTGGGGCGATATCATCATGGGCGTCGTCCAAATCGATGAGGGAAGTGCATAAAAATATCCGTTTTCGTGCGGGTCCAGGCATGAGCCGGATTGTTCCATGTCGCACAGCGTCTGTCGCACCGGCGCAGGGCAACGTCAATATACTACGGAACCATATTATTATCAAAAGACGCTGCCTCTGTTGCCATTCCGAAGCGAAAGAACGTAATCAAACGCAATGAAAAACAAGCAGAGCACGGCATCGGAGGCAGGCGCCTCAAACGAGGAAGGAACCGAATTCCGGACTCATATCGGGTTCCTGATCCACGACGTCAGTCGAAAACGCCGCAACTATTTCGATCGGACATTGCGCCCGCTGGGGCTGACGCGCTCGCAACTGGTGCTGTTGCTGCATCTCCAGAATCTGCCGCAGGACGAAGGCATCAGCCAGCGCAGGCTGGCCGAGGAAATGCATATCGGCCAGGTGTCCCTGGGCGAACTGGTGTCGCTGCTGGAAAGCCAGGACGCGATCGAGCGCAAGGTTGCCGCCCATGATCGGCGCCAGCGCAATCTGTTCCTAACCGATCGGGGCCGCGAGTTGATTACCCGATCGCGCGAGTTGATCGACGCCATGAATGCCGAACTGCTGGCCGGCATCCCGCAGGACCGTATCGAGAGCGCGGAAGAAACGCTGGCGCTGATGCAAGGGAATCTAGCGCGGCTGGGCTGCTGACGTCCCGAGAGCGCCGTTGCTCCTCAGGACAGGCTGGCAAGCGAGGCGGGACTGTAAGGTTGCAGTTCATAATGCGCCATGCGGCGGACCTTGTCGACCCATAGCGGATCTACCAGCAATGACCGGCCGATCCCCACCAGGTCGAAGTCGCCCCGCTCCAGCATTTCATTGAGGATACCGAGCCGCCCCAGGGTGGACGGCTCCACCGCGCCGGAAAACATGGTGTCCAGCATTTCCCGCTCGATGCCCAGCGACCCGACCGTGATCGCCGCCCGCCCGGTCAGCTTGCGCGCCCAGCCGGCAAGGTTGAGCGGGCTGCCTGCAAATGCCGTCTCCCAGAAACGGCGCTGCGAGGCGTGGAAAATGTCGACGCCCGCATCGGCCAGCGGCTCCAGCAGGGTCGCGAGTTCGTCCGGCGTGGTCGCCCGCTTCGCGTTATAGTCCTGCTGCTTCCACTGCGAAAAACGGAAGATGATCGGGAAATCCGGCCCCACTTCCCGGCGGCAGGCGCGCACCACTTCCACCGCGAAGCGCGCGCGGTCGGCCAGCGCCGGCCCGCCCCAACCGTCCGTCCGGCGATTGGTCCCGTGCCAGAGAAACTGGTCGATCAGATAGCCATGCGTACCATGCAGCTCCACCCCGTCAAAGCCCAGCGCCCTGGCCGTCTTCGCACCCTTGGCATAGGCTTCGATGAGGGCGATGATATCCGCCTCGCTGCTGCCCTCCGCGACCTTCTCATCCGCGTTGAGATAGCCTGACGGGCTGGATTTTAGGCTCAAATCCTCCTCGATCGCGTCGTAGAGATTTTCGATCTGTGACCGGCGGGTCATGCCGACATGCCACAGCTGGGGAACGATTCGCCCGCCCGCGCCGTGCACTTCCTCCACCACATGCCGCCAGCCCTGCAACGCGTCGTCGCCATGGAAGCGCGGCGCGCGATCCTCATTCGAGGCGCTGGGATGGTCGATCCACGTGCCCTCCGTCACGATCAACCCCACGCCGCCTTCGGCCCGGCGGCGGTAATAGCCGGCGACATCCAGGCCGACCACGCCGTCGGGCGCAAAACAGCGGGTCATAGGCGCCATCACCGTGCGGTTGGCCAAAGTGAGGGACCCCACCTGAAAAGGCTCGAACAGCTTCGCGCTAGGGGCAATGGTCATGGCGGGGATTTCCTCTTCCTGTCCTCACGGCCCGCCATTTTGCAATGGTAATGGACATTACGATATGTAAGCTGCTTATATCGAGCCATTCACAAGAGCAAGGAACAGGAGTCGGACGATGAGCCTGAAGGACAAGGTTGCCGTGGTGCTGGGTGCATCCGCGGAAGGTGGAACGGGATGGGCCATCGCCGAAGCGCTGGCGGAAGCGGGCGCCAAGGTGGTCGTCGCCGCGCGTTCCATGGGTGATCTTCAACGGCTGGCGGACAAGATCGGCGGTCTGGCCGTACAATGCGACGCCGGTAGCGAAGCGGATATCGCCGCGCTCGCCCGCGCCGCCGCCGACGCCCATGGCGCGATCGACATCGCGGTCAATTCCGCCGCCCTGCCCGTTATCTCCCTGATCAAGGATGTGACGATGGAACAGTTGCAGCAAGGTGTTGAGGTCAATTATTTCGCCCACGTCCACTTCATCCGCCACATGACGGACGTGATGAACGATGGCGGTTCGATCACCCTGATTTCATCTAACAGTACCGTACAGCCGCAGCCGCCACATTTTGCCTACGCCTGCGCGAAGGCCGCAACCGATTGTCTGGTCGGCTATGCCGCGCTGGAATATGGCAATCGCGGCATTCGCGTGAATTCGCTGCTGCCAGGGCCCATCAAGTCGGCGCTCGCGTCCGGCCTGTTCTCCATTCCGGGGGTCGAGGAAATCTATGCCAGGCATGTGCCACTGGGCCGCATCGGCCTACCGCGCGACTATGCCGACACGGTCGTCTTCCTGTCAGGCCCGACCTATATAACCGGGGTCAACCTGCCCGTGAGCGGTGGCAACCATCTGACGGGAATGCCGCGGCTGGAGGAGATTGAAAGCGGAGCCGATGCCTATCGATCCGCGAAGACCGCATAAGAAGTTTGCCTGGGCGAGCGCGGGCATCGGCACGCGCTCGCCGACCGACTGAAGGCTTATTTCTGTAACATGAGAGGCGCGAACGCCTCCTCCACCAGCTTGGTGCAGAAATATTCCGATATCTTCACGATCCGGTCGCCACGTATCGTGAACAGGAAATGATATTCATTATTGTAGGGCGTGCCGTTGGTCAGCGTCGATTCGCCCCGCACCTCAGCGGACACGCGATCTTCTTCGGCGGTCAGGCTGACGATCTGGAAATCGATCCCGTTCTGGGTGATCGCGCCGAGCGTGCCTGCGGTAGAGAGGATTTCGTCATAGCCTCGTGTCCCTGACATGAAACTGGTGCCGGTCGCGGTCGCCTGCACGTCAGGCGAGAGAATTTGCGCCAGTCCATCGACATCGCCGTGGCCTAAAAACCGAAGGAAATCCCGAACACGTTGTTTGTGCCCTTCCACGTCTGCAGACATCACAATCTCCCATTCTCTTGTGTTTGATTAGGCCAGCACCCGGTGCAGGGGCTTGATGATTCCGCGGAGAATAGACCGGTTCACCCACCATAGGTCAACATGCTTGGACGATGCTGACACGAGTAGCTGTGTCCCACCGATCACACAGGTCGACCCGTGCCTGACAGCCGACTGAAAGTCGTTGACTTATGATACGCGAATATACCATATGCATCCAGCCGACTATTCGGCCAAGAATAACTGGCGAATCTTGGGGAGAATTTTTTTGAAAATCAGCACCATCACCCGCGGATCCCTGATCGTTGCCGGGCTTTTTGCGTCGTCATCCACCATCGCCATGGCCCAGAATGCTGGCACCACCGCAGCGCAGCCACAGAGCGGTCTGGAAGACATTGTCGTCACCGCGCGCAAGCGCGACGAGTCTTCGATCGCCGTGCCCGTCGTCATGACCGCCGTCGGCGCCAGCGAACTTTCTCGCCGTTCCGTCACCAATCTGGACGGCATCGCCCGCATCGTGCCACAGTTGATCATCGCACCGCAGAACGGGTCGGTTCAGGGCGGCAACATCGCGCTGCGCGGCATCAGCGGCCCGGACAGCAACCCTTTCGGCGACCAGGCCGTTTCCTTCAATATCGACGGGGTTCAGATCGCGAAGGCTTCGGTCCGTCGCATGAGCGATACCGACATCGCCCAGGTCGAAGTGCTGAAGGGTCCGCAAGCACTCTTCTATGGCAAGAACAGCCCCGGCGGCGTCGTGTCGCTGCGCACGGCTGATCCGACGAACACTTTCGAAGCGAAAGTCACCGGCGGCTATGAATTCAACGCCGACGAACTGCGCCTTGAAGGCTATGTCTCGGGTCCGCTCACGGACACGTTGGGCGTGCGCGTTGCAGGCTATTATTCGCGCATGCAGGGCGACCTGCACAATGAAGTGCCGAACGGCGCCTATCTCTATCCAGAAGAACAGCGCCTGCCGCACAATCGTGACTATGCTGTCCGCGGCACCCTAAAGTGGGAACCGACCGACAATTTCGACGCCCGGCTGAAGGTCAACCTCGCCCGCACCAAATATGCCGGCCCTGCCCAGGCAGGGGAATTCATCAGCTGCCCATTCGGCGGCCCGCAGTCCGGTTCGGTCGACAATTGCAAGGCGGACGACAAGCTGATCCGTGGCTCCATGGGCCCTGTCGTCGGCACGCTTGACCCGACCTTCAGGGATGGCGAGCCCTATGGCCACCAGCGCCAGATCCTTACCGGCCTGGAACTGAACTACAGCCCGTCGGATGAGGTCAAGCTGACATCCATCACCGGCTATTATGACGTCGACCTGATGCAGGCGGAAAATTACGAGAATGATTATTCGATCGCTCTGCCCAGCCGCAACATCTACAAGGACAAGGAGTTCAGCCAGGAACTGCGCGTCCAGACCGATTATGACGGTCCGCTGAACTTCACTGCAGGCACCTATCTGGGCATCACCAAGGCAGAAACCGGATCGAAGACCTTCGTGTTCGCGGGCGAGGCGAGCGGCCTTGCTTCACTTGCGGCCAACGGCTTGGGCTTCATTCCGCTGCGCACGCCCTTCCAGATCAACAATTATTATTTCGTGCAGAAGGGCACGGCCTATTCGGCGTTCCTGCAGATGAGCTACAAACCGATCGAAAAGATCGAAATCACCGCAGGCGGCCGTTATTCCTATGAAAAGAAACACCTGTCGAAGGTTCTGAACGGCGTCAATGGTGGCGTAGGCTTCGTCACGCCGGTTCAGAACACCTTCGACAATATGGAAGACGTCACCAGCCAGCTGGTCGTCCGCAAGGGGGACTGGAAGGATTTCTCCCCGGAAATCAGCGTCTCCTACCGTCCGAGCCAGGACCTGACGATCTTCGGCAACTACAAGCATGGCTTCCTGTCTGGCGGTTTCAACTCCAGCTCGGTCGACAATATCGCAACGACCAACCTGTCCTACGATCCGCAGACGATCAAGGGCTTCGAAGCGGGCCTGAAAGCTGCGCTGTTTGACCGCACGTTACGCATCAACATGGCGGCCTATACCTACAAGGTCAGCGACCTGCAGGTGGTGAACTTCACCAACGCCAGCTCGACCATCCGCAACGCCGCCTCGACCAAGATCAAGGGCGTCGAAATGGACTTCAATTATCGCACCCCGCTCGATGGTCTGACGGTCCATGGCGCGGCGGCGTACAACAAGGCGAACTATTCCGCCTTCGCGAACGCACCCTGCTATAACGGCCAAACGCCGGCGGAAGGCTGCGTCCTCAACGCCAGCAACGTGCCGGTTCAGGATCTGTCGGGTGCGGAAATTCCGCGTGCGCCAAAGTGGAACCTGTCGGGTGGCTTCGGCTATGAAACGCCGCTGACCGAAGCAATGAAGCTCGGCCTGTCGGTCGATGCGAATTATTCGAGCAGCTTCCTGACCGACTCCACCTCGGCGCCCGATGGCCGTATGCCGAAATATGCGCTGCTCGACGCCTCGCTGCGTGTCAGCGAAGCGGATGACCGTTGGGAAGTCGCGCTGGTCGGCCGTAACCTCACCAACAAATATTATTATGTCGCTTCCACCGACGTGCCCTTCACCGGCAGCGGCACTGGCACCGTCGGCGGCGTGCGCGGCGACCGCTTCGCAGCAGTCAGCCGTGGCCGTGAAGTCATGGTTCGTCTGAGCTACAAGTTCGGCCAGTAAGTCGGACTGACAGTCTGAAATGAAGCGGGCCCGGAGCAAAACTCCGGGCCCGCTTCATTTCAGCCATGACCACAACGCGTCGGCAAAAATGGAGAGCGATCAAAGCCGCGCGCCAATGGACTCCAGCAACATGACCCGAAATTCTGCCATGGTGCGGTCGATCACCGCCGGGGGTTGCGTCAACAACTGGGCCATCGCCACGCCCTGGCTCATCAACAGCGCGATATCGAGGCTGACTTCGACAACCTCGCGGGGAATGTGCCCGTCCAGATTGCGGCGCCAGAACTGCCGGAACTTTTCGGTCAAAGGTCGCTGCAATTCGACCGTTTTGTGCTTCAACACCGGATCGCCGCGGCTGGCGCCCAGCAGGTCATAGACCGCAACAGCGTCGGCGGATGCCGTCAGGGCGACGACATGGTCGTACACGGCCGCCACCCGATCGAGTCCATACACACCGACAGGCACCGAATAGCCGTCGAACGCCTGCGACAGCCGATCGTCCAGTTCTCGGACAGCCGCCAATATCAGTTCCGTCCGGCTGCTGAAATGATGCTGGATCGCACCTCGGGTCAGATTGGCGTCCGCCGCGATCTCGGTCATGCTGGTTGCGGCAATCCCCCGTTCCCGCATGTGGCGGATCGCACTGTCAATCAGGCTCGCGCGCGAATTGGAACTGCGCTCTTCCTGCGATCGACGTGCCACGCCACTCTTTCTGCTGCTTGTGCGTATGTCCATGAACCCCGACTGCCTTGTTCGTTCCCCCTTTACAAGGGCAGGGATAACATACATACATTCACGATAGAATGTAAGTTGCTTGTTCAGGTCCGGCTTCACGGGCAGCGGCAACTAACCTATCCCGGAGAGACGCTCTGATGACCACCGGCACCCTCGAGCCTGATACGTCGTTCGATTTCACCGTACCCACCCTGCTCGCAAATCCCCATGCCGCCCTCGCTGAACTGCGCCAAAGTGGACCGGTGGTGAAAGCCAAGGTGCCCGGCGGCATGGATGCTTATCTCGTCACCAGCTATGCGGCGGTTGCCGAAGCGACCAAACGAACGGAGGATTTCTCCTCCCAGATGGGGCATCTCACAAACCGTCCCAACATGGACAATCAGGAAGCGCTCGCGATCCTGGCGGAGGTGGGCCAGTCCGGATCGGGGCTGCTGCTCGTCTCCGACGATCCAGACCACAAACGTTATCGCGCGCTGGTAAACGCCGTGTTCGCGCAGGGACGGATCGCCAATCTTCAGCCGCTGATCGAACGGATCGTGACGCAGCTGCTGGACGACATGGCACAGAATAGCGAGGCGGACTTCGTCAACGAATTTGCCGTGCTGCTGCCTACCTACGTGATCGCGGACATATTGGGGCTCGACCGCGACCATTGGCATCTGGTGCGCAAATGGTCGGACGCCGCCATCCTGCTTGTCAGCCGCATGGGAACTGCGGAGCAAGAAGTCGAAGCAGCGAAGAATGTCGTCGATTTCATGCGCTTCATCCGGGAGCGGCTGGCGGCACGGCGCCAGCAGCCTGCGGACGACCTGATCTCCAACCTCGTGAATATCGGCATGGACGGCGTCGCACCACTGACCGACGATGAAGCGGCGGCGCTGACGCTGGAGATTGCAGTTGCGGGCAACGAAACCACCCGCAACACGCTAATGAGCGGCCTGATGCAGTTGCTTCGCCATCCCGACCAGATCGAGATACTGCGCAACGACCCATCGCTGGTGGCGAACGCCGTGGAGGAACTGCTGCGCTATGAAACCCCGGCCACCTCCATGTGGCGAATCGCCACGCGTGACACCGAACTGGCGGGCACGGCAATTCCGCAAGGGGCCGCCGTCCTGCTCCGCTTCGATGCGGCCAATCGCGATCCGGCGCGCTTCTACAAGCCCGACCGCTTCGACATCACGCGCAAGGACGCCCGTAACCATGTCGCCTTCGGCGCGCCGGGCATCCACCGCTGCCTTGGCCAGATGCTCGCCCGCAAGGAGCTGGCGATCGCCCTCCCTGCACTATTCGCACGGCTGAAGGACATTCACATCCTGGACAGCAGCGATACGGATTATTGGCCGGGCCTCCTGCATCGCGGTATCACGAGTCTGCGTATCGGTTACAAGGTGAACAGCGAGGCTTGATATTCAGCACTGCGGTTCCGAGACAAATCAGTGTAATTTCGTTTTCAGTCGTAAAGGCTTCGATCATGTCAAATGCTGCGCGCAAATTGGAAATAACAAAGGGTTATGGCACGAAGGACAGGCCCGTCACCCAGGAAGTGTGGAACAAGGAAGCCTTTTTTCCAGACCATATCTCCCTTCGCGTTAACGGCGATATAGAGCCTGACCATCGCCATTTCGATCATAGCATTTATTTTGATCCAAAAATTGCTGCCGCCGAATTTGAGTTCGTGTGGGAAAAGGGTTGGCTGTATATCGGGCGTGACGAAGACCTGCCCGAAGTCGGCGACCGAATGCCGGTCAATGTCGGCCGCCGCTCTTATATGATCGTCCATTCCGCCGAGGACGAGTTCAAGGCCTATTATAACAGCTGCCCACACCGGGGCACCGAACTGTGCGCCACCAAGGAAAATGCCCAGTCGATCCGCTGCCCCTATCACGGATGGGAATGGCAGAATGGCGGCAAACTGAAACGGATTCCCAGCCACTGGGATTTTAAGGAGATCACACCGAATAACGGCAGCCTGCCCGAAGTCCGGCTGGAACGGTGGGGCGGCTTCCTGTTCATCAACGCGGATAAGAATGCGCCGTCGCTGATGGACGCGCTCGGCATGCTCCCTGAACATTTCAAGGAATTTGACTACGCCAACCGCTATACTTACGGCCACTTCCGCCGCGAAATGGACTGTAACTGGAAGGTGGCGCAGGAGGCGTTCCAGGAAGCCTATCATCTTTACGCCACCCATCCCGAAGCCGTCCCCTTCGCCGGCGACGCGCAGGGCAAATATGATGTCTGGGCGACCAAGGGCAGCTATGTCGGTCGGAATTCCACCTATTCCGCCATTCCTTCGGCCCATGCCCCGCTGGATACGGACCCGGTCGCGTCAGCGCAGATGTTCTTGCAGTCCACAGGCGACTGGCACTATCCGGGCCATCCCGTCACTCAGCTCGACCCTGACAAGGATCTGCGCGTGCAGGTCGCCGACTGGATTCGCGGAGCCTACAAAGCGAAGCACGGCATCGACAGCACCGTTCCCGACGCGATCCTGCTCGATTCCCTGCTCTATTTCTTCTACCCTAACAGCTGCTTCTGGCTGTCCGAAGCGGTGCCCTTCACTTACCAGTTCTGGCCGCACGCGACTGATCCGAACAAAAGTTATTTTGAAGTGCGCATGCTCTATCCGGTGAAGGCAGGCGAAAAGCGACCCCCAGCTACGCCGCGCGTCGACATCGGTCCAAATGAGTCTATCTTCGCCGCGATGCAGGACAGGTTTGGCTTCCTCGCTTATATTTTCGATCAGGATTGCGGCAATCTGCCCCGCGTCCAGCGCGGCGCGCATTCGGCCAATATCGAAAATCCGACGACCCATCTTGGCGCCTATCAGGAATCGATCATCCAGCAGTGGAACCTGATCATGCTTGATTCCATCGAGAAGGGCATTGCGGCCAAAGCGGCGGCGGCAGCCTGACAGGCAGGCGCAAGACGTCGGCAAGGATAGGCCGGCGTCGCTTCTCATGGCGTTGGCATGAGCCGCCGAGCCGAAGCCAGAAGCTGAACAACGAAAAGGAGAGGATAGCTGATGCTGACGCCCTATGATGAGTTTCCCGTCCACCAGGCATCCCGCCCGTTCAGTTTCATTCCGTCGACCGACTATAGCTGGGACGACGGCTATTATTTCGGCGTGTTCAACCCAGACGAAGGCATTTTCATCGCGACCGGCGCGCGGGTGAACCCAAACACCGACATGTTCGGCGGCTATGCCTTTCTGAACGACAATGGCATCCATTCGACCACCCGTTTCAATCGCGCATGGCGCCCCAATTTCGACATCGCGATCGGGCCGTGGCGCGTAGCATTCGTGGAACCGCTCAAGAAAATCCGTCTTGTGCTGGAGGATAATGGCAGCGGTCTGTCGTTTGACATTCTCTGGGAAGGGGTTTCGCCTGCTTTCCTAGAGGACCATCATTCGGCGGAAAATCGCGGCCGGCTGACGACGGATCAGACCCGCTATTCGCAGCCGGGCGTGGCCAGCGGCTGGGCCGAATATCAGGGCAAGCGGTATGAGATCACCCCCGACAAATGGTTCGCCGCCCGCGACCATAGCTGGGGACTGTATGCCGAGCGCCCGCCGCTCGCGCCCGTTGCATCCCTGCTGCCGCCACGACAGAAGTCGGGACCGCAGCGCGCGTTGCGCTGGTGGAACTGCTTCGTGGCGGGCGATTATAGCGGCTTCTACCACTTGCACGAAACGCCTGAGGGCGTGCAGGCGAAGATGAACGATGTCTTCGGGACGCCGCTGGGCGGCCATGTGTTCAAGGGCTGGGGCAGCGAGGCGCTGCATTTCACCTCCGCCCGGCACGAGATGCGCTTTGTCGACGGCACCCGGATGCTGACCGGCACGACCATGCATCTGGAGGATGACCAGGGCGGTACATGGCGGATCGACTATGACGTCGCCGCGCCGCCATGGATGGGCCAGACCATGGGCTATCATCCTGGCAGTTGGAAGGATGGGGGCACCTTCCACACCTATCATGGGTCGGAGGAACTGGCGATCGAATGGGACCGGTTCGACTGGTCGCAGCAGCCCTTCACCTACACGCCCTACAGGGTCACGGGAGAACAGGTGGCCACCAATTTCGGCGAGGGCACCGGCATCGAGGACAAGGGCAATGACGGCAAGAAAACCCATGGCGTCGAATATCTGATGCGCGTGACCCTGCACGCGCCCGACGGTTCGGTCCATCGCGGCGCCGCGCAGGTCGAGATGTTCATCAACGGCCGTTACGATCCCTATGGTTTCGAATGAGGCTGGGGCTGGATGACAAGGTTGCGCTCGTATCCGGCGGCAGCGCCGGCATGGGGCGCGCCATCGCGCTGGAACTGGCGGAGGAAGGCGCGGCCGTCATGGTCGTCGCGCGGCGGGAGGAACCGCTGCGCGACACCGTCTCCGAAATAGAGAAATGGGGTGGACGTGCCGCCTGGATCAGCGCGGACATGGCGGTGGAAGCCGACATCCGCCGCGCCGTGGAGCAGACCCGCAGCCTATTCGGCGATCCCGACATCGTCATCGGCAATGTGCGATCGACCCTGCGCTACAGTTTCGACGACGCATCCTATGATGATTTCCGGCAGAGCAATGAACAGGTCGTCCTGTCGCTGGCCATGCTGGCGCGGGAAACCTATCCGGCAATGAAACGGAAAGGCTTTGGCCGCTTCGTCAATCTGGGGTCGGTCTGCGCCAAGGAACCACATCGCTTCTTCGACATCGTCCTGTCCAACACCTATCGCGTCGCGGCGGTGGGGTTGGCGCGCAGCCTGTCAAACGAACTGGCGCCGCATGGCATCACCGTCAACACCATCGCGCCCGGCAGCATCGCCACCGGCCTTAATGAGGAAACCCAGGCCGGCGGCGACCAGGCGCTTCCCCGGCGAGAGGATCCTCCGGTAATCCAGATGGGCCGACACGGACGCCCGGACGAGATTTCGGGGCTTGTCGCGTTCCTCTGTTCGGAACGGGCCAGCTACATCACCGGGCAGACGATCGCCGTCGACGGCGGCTGGACGCGCGGCCTGTTATGAGAAGGAAGGAACAGCATGACCCCACAGGAAATGCTGGCACGCGAAGCGATCCGCTACACGCTCGAACTCTACAACCGGGCGGCCGACACCGCGCACTATGCGCTTCACCATCAGGTCTTCCACCCCGACGCCCTGTTTGAAGTGCAGGGCAAGGGCGAACTGAAGGGGCCGGACACCATCATCGCAATGCTCCATCCGGCGGCCGAACAGCGTGGGGCGTTCGAGAAGGGGAATTTCCAGCGTCACAACCTGACCACGACGATGATCGAGTTCGCCGGGCCGGACAGTGCGCAGGTCGTCACTTATATCATCGTCGTGACGGAACTCGGCATCGATCATAGCGGCCGTTATGATGACGAATTCGTGCGCAGCGGGGACCGCTGGCTGATCATGCGGCGGCACGCGACGATGGAATGGGCGAGGCCGGATTCGCGCTTCACCCGATGGCTGGGGCAGGCAACGCCGGTGGAGAGCAGCGGCGAATAACAAAATGTTCGCCTTGGGCGAGCATCGGGAGAGGTCGAAATGGAAATCACACGCTTTCCGGAATTTGGTTGCTATGCCCTGCCCGGCCATATTTCCGACCCCACTGCCGCGATTGGAGAGATCAGGGACGCCGAACGGCTGGGCTTCGGCTCGGTCTGGATTTCGGAGCGTTTCGCGGCGAAGAATGCCGATGTCCTTTCGGGCGCTGCGGCGATGCTCTCGCCCTCCATGGGGATCGCGTCCGGCCTGATCCAGAATCTGCCGCTGCGTCACCCGATCGTGACCGCAGGCTATGCCGCAACTATGGCGAAGCTGACCGGCGACCGTTTCGCGCTGGGTATCGGGCGTGGAACGGACAGTTTCGCGGACGCCAGCGGAACGCCCCGACTGAATTTCCGCATCATGGAGGATTATATCACGATCCTGCGCCAGCTTTGGCGCGGGGAGACGGTGAATTATGAGGGGCCACTGGGCACCATCGGGGGTCTCCGCCTGGGCGTCGACCTGCCGACGATCCCGCCGATCATCTGCGCGGGCATGGGCGAAAAGACGCTGAAATGGGCCGGTCGCCATGCCGACGGGGTCGTCTTCAATTCGCTCTGGACGCCGCAGGCCGTCGAAAGATCGGCGAAGCTGGTCCGTCAGGGCGCGGAGGAGGCCGGGCGCGATCCCGCCGCGGTGCGCATCTGGACGATATTGGTCACTGCCTGCGACGTGCCGGAAGAGGCTATGCTGAACTATGTCGTGCGCCGCATGAACAGCTATATTCTCTTCCCCGGCATGTTCGACGCTATCTGCGACGCCAATGGCTGGGACAAGGCGGAGGCGGTGCGGCTGCGCGAGACGCTTGACCGGTTCGACAGCCAGCGTCCCGCCGGCACGATGGGCGACGAGAGCACGACCCGCGACCTCGACCAATTGCGCGCGATGGCCGACCTCTATCCCCGAAGCTGGATCGAGGACGGCAATGCCATCGGCACGGGCCGGGACGGCGCAAACGCCGCGCTCGCCCGGCTGAATGCAGGCGCCGACAGCATCCTCTTCCACGGCAGCGCCCCCGCCGAAATGGCCGGCGTGCTTCGGGCCTGGCAGGACATCCGCCCCGGCGGCCTTTCGCCGCGTTCCGTCAATCCAGGCCTCTGATCAGACCATCAGGCCGGGACGCCGATCGTCAGCATCGCCGCCAGCATGGCGGCAACCTCCTTCATCTGCTGAGGCGGCGGCGGATCGCCCCAGGGCAGCAGCAATTGGCGATTGGCGATGAAGTCGATGCAGCAACGGCCGAAGACGCGTTGCCGCATTTTCCAGCTCTCGTCGGAAAGCCCGGCGGCATGGTGCCGCAGGGCGCCGTAAATCCTATGGGTAACGGGCGCGGTCGACGCCGACTCCTGCCACAAAGCGCCCTCGACATCATAATGGAGCAGCGCATAGAGAAAGCGCCCATAGGCCGCCAGTTCATGGCGATCCACGCTCAGCAACAGCGGCTCCAGAATGGTGAGCACCAGCAGAGGCGTGGACGCTGTTTCCGGCGTCGCTCCGCGCTCGTCCAGAAAGGCCTGCCGCAACCCGTCGACATGGGGTCGACGATATTCGAGGACGGCGCGGATCAGGCCATCCCGGTCGCCGAAATGATATTGGGCGGCGAATTTGTTGCGATGCCCTGCCGCCTCCGAAATGTCGCGCAGGGAGGCGGCGGCTATCCCCTGCTCGCCAAACACCCGCTCGGCTTCGAGGATGAGCCGCCTCTTCGCGTCGGGCAGATCGGGTGCGGCGGCAGGGGTTGCATTCATGCGGGCATCTTCAGCTTTCCGGCTCGATATGGCCGTTAATGGTCCGTTCGAAACATCCGTAGCCGCGCACCGAACCATTAAGCAACAGCCCCACCGACTGTTCGGCAAGGACGAGCGTGGGTTTGCCCTCCGTCGAATAGACGCCGACATATTGGTCATTGGGCGACGTCAGCGAGAGATAGGAATCGGTTTGATATTCCGTCGTCTGGATGTCCAGCGCGCCATTTTCATAATGGAGCCGGAAGCTGACCGGATCATGGTCCTTCGCGGCATCGTCGCACCGCCAGGGCAGTTCCAGCCGCGCGGGGAACAGCTTATCGCCTTCATAGACCGCGGCTTCGGAAAACGCGACCTTGCCGTCGCCGCGGGTCATCGCGTCGAACAGCAGGAAGCTGATGCCGTTTTCGAAATAGCCCTGATGCCACTGGTGATTAAGCAGATCCTTATTGTCGCGCGGCCCCAGCGAATGGTCGCGATTGGCGATCGTGTCGATCTCGTAGACCTCGTCGCCCACCTGGATCGTCCCGGTGACGCGGCCGATCTGCTCAATATGGCCGGCTGGCAAAAAGTCCTGCGTGCCGCCGACCTTGTGCAAATCCCAAACATCGGCGTTGGACTCGAAGGTCAGCGCGATCTTCATCGGCGTGCGCGGGCCTTCGGCCACCAGCGCGTCCTTCATGCCCAGCGAGGGCACGCGCCGGATGCCGCCATTATAGCGATAGGTCAGCTTGGCGCCCGGCTCGACGATGCGGATGGCGTAATGCGGGCCGCCCGGCCCATCCTTGGCGGAATTGGCGTTGCCGATTGCGCGCGACGACGCCACCGTGCCGTCGGGCAGGCGCACCACCACCGTTTCGCGGAACATCTCCAGATCCTTGCGCCAGCGGCCGCAGTGCATCCAGAAACCAACCCCGGACTTGGGGTCCTGCCCGGCGAGCAGGAAATTCTCACTCCAGTTCGGCGTGTCGGGAAAGTCGCCTTGCCAGGGATAGTCGTTGACGGGAACGTGGGGCATGCTCTTGCCTTTCTGTCTCTTGATGATCAGCTGATGTCGACCGCCAGTCGGGTCAGGCGCAGCGTGGCTATGCGCCATTCCCCGCCAATGCGGCGATAGGTTTCGTGATAATGGCCATGGCCGCGCATCTCGCGGTAGGGCGCTCCTTCCGGCGCGCGGATGATGTCCGCCATCGCCCAGATGCCGGTGGCATTATCCGCATTTATGACGGTGATCTCGGGCATATAGCCCTGATGGATCGACACCGCCGCATCCAGCGCGCTCCGCAGGAAAGCGACCGCCGCATCGGCTCCACGCACCGGCGGCTCGGCATAGCTGTCGTCGATCTTGCTGGGCGCCAGACCGCCACGCACATCGAAGACAACATCATCGGTGAACAGGGTGCGCAGCCCCGCCCAATCCTTCCCGTCCATGAAGCGGAAATAGCGCGCCTTGAGCAGGCGGATCTGTTCGATCGCGTCGGACATGGCCTTCACCCTCCCCTTTTTCAGAAAGAATCGAGCACGTCGTAATCGTCGATCGCGGTGCCCATGCGCTTGAGGAATTCCACCGTCGTCCGCACCGGCTGCATGTCGGGCATGTCGCCGGTCGGGCACATGGTGATCGTCCAGAAGGCAAAGGCTGTCATCAGCTGCTGACGGACATTGAGGAAAGCCTCGTCGAAATCGATCTTCGGCACACCGTGCCGTTCCATCTCGCTGATATAGAGGCGCAGCAGGTCGGGATGCCATTCCCGGCGCTGCTCGATCGTCAGCGCGGTGGTGGTCGAAAAGGCGAAATCGCGCGACCAGTGGCCGATGGTGGTGAGCTGCCAGTCGTGCAGGCCCATACGGTCGTCCGGCAGGATGAACCAGTTCTTCAGATGCACGTCGCTATGGATCAGCGTGTGGGGCAATTTATTATGGCGCGCTACCGACTTTTCGGTGGCCGGCCACACATCGGCCCGCCGCGCGACGAGCCGCGCGGGCAGGTGCGCCTCGACAGCCTCGAACCCCTTGTCGCAGAAAGCCGGAAAGTCCGGCGCGCCCTGCATCTGGTTCGCCCACCAGACCGGCCAGCTTTTAAACGGCAGCTTTGCCGTACCCAGCGCGTCGCTCTGGTAGAAGCGGCTGTGCAATCCAGCGAGCGTGATCGCCATCTGCTCAGCCTGCTGCCGGGTCAGCGTGGTACGCTCGTCGGGAAAGCGCACGCCCTGCGCCATGTCGTCCATCATGATGAGATAGGCGAAGCTTTCCGGGTCGAAACGGGCGTATCGCGCCTTGGGAGTGGGAATGCCGAGCTCGGGCTGGACCAGTTTATAGAAGTCCGCTTCGGCGCGAGCCGTATCGGATACGCCCAGCACGATCCGGTTTTCCAGCGTCTCGGCTGCTTTGCAGAAGACGGTCGCGGGCAGGCCGGCCGCCTCCCCCGCCGCATTGTAGGACAGAAAGATTCGCCGCCGGTTCGAAGACCCGTCATCTCGCTCGTCGAAGGAAAAGGCGGCCACATGCGCGCCGGGCACATCGGCGCACAGTACATCGTCAAGCCATTCGCGAGTGATGGACACATAGGAAGGCGGCACTTCGTCCGCCCGCGTCACCGGACGGTCGTGCACCTCCGCTTCATACACCTGCCGTACCCGCTCCGCACTGATCTGCATCTTATCTCTCCTGCGACGCTGACTTTGTTCGCGCGGAGATTAAGGCCATTGCCTTAAATCTGTCAAGACGGCGATCCGTTCCGGCCGAAACGCTGGAAGCTGACGCGCGCCTGATCGCTGTCACAGGCCGCGATGAACAGCCGGTTCGCATGCCGGTCGGCCTCCTCGCCCTGCCGTTCGACGGCGAAATAATTCTTGACCGCCGCTACCTGTCCAAGGGGCAGGGCCGCAAACCGCCCGGCGATCGCCATGGCTTCGCCCAACGGATCGTCGGCGACCAGATCGACCAGCCCCGCCTCCGCAGCCTCCGCACCGGAAAGCGTGTCGATGCCGAAAGACAGCCGCCGCGCCCGCGTCCGCCCGGCCCGCATGGTCACGGCTTCCAGACCCCAGGCGGGAAAGAGTCCGATCTGCACCTCCGGCAGGCTCCATTTCGCGTCGGCGGTGCTGACTACAATGTCGCAGGCCGCAGCGAGGGTCAGGCCGCCGCCGATGGCGAAGCCATGGACCGCCGCGATCACCGGGCACGGATGCGCGGTCAGGGCGCGTGCAAGCCGACCGCAATCGGCCTCGAACACGGACCGTTCCGGCATGTCCATCCCAGCCAGCGCAGTGAGGTCGCTGCCTGCGCAGAACCCCCGCCCTTCCCCCACGATGACGATCGCGCCGGCCGCCTGCCCCGCAGTAGACCCGAGCAGATTGAGCACGTCGGCGACAATCGCAACCGACATGGCGTTCCGCTGCTGCGGCCGTGATAGGCGCAACAGGATGACGTCCCCCGGCCCGGGATGCACTTCGACCCTTATGTCCTGGCTATTCATCATCTCTCCTCATGCGACCGGGCAGTTTGATGTCGGCGGCTTCTGCTGACGAGACTCAATCTAGGGGAGAAATATGTGGCGCGAAATCTTATGCACAAACGAACAGGAGCAAGACACGCCGTGCACCGACTCTCATGTGGTCATCATTGAAATCGATGCCCGGCGGGGCGGATCAATCTTCCGGCGCGATCGTGACGCGCAGGCCGTCCAGCGACTCGCTGAAGGTCAGCTGACAGGACAGGCGGCTGGCTTGATTCCGATGATCGGAGCTGTCGAGCAGGTCATTCTCATCGTCGCTGACCGCAGGCAGGCTGTCCGCAAAAGCCGGATCGACGTAGACATGGCAGGTGGCGCAGGAGCAGCAGCCACCGCACAGAGCCAGAAGTTCGTCAAATCCGTTGTCGCGCAGCAGTTCCATCACGGACAGGCCATCCTGTGCCTCGATCGTCTGCTCTTCACCTGAACGATTGACTACGGTCAACTTCGCCATTTGCCCAATCCTTCCTATTTCTCCACCCCCTAAAGAGGGACCAGGCCAAAATCAACTCAGATCGTAAGCTTATGAACTATTTTCCCGTTGCGGCACATCATGATGCCGCATGTGCGACTTGATGATGCCGCATGTGCGACTTGATCACAGCAGCATGTCCTGCAATGGTAAGTCTACGAACAATAATTTTGCTATGCGCCATCGCGCCGAGGAGAGACGACGGGTGAACAATCCAACGCATGTGGCCGGGGATCATACCGGGATCGCGTTCCCGGTCAGCTATGCGGTGCTGGAGGAAGGCGGCGTGTCAGCTTTGACTACGCTTTTCCAACAGACGGAGGCGATCAGCGTCGACAATGCGGTCACGGCCATCATCCATTGGAAGGAATTTTTCGGCGGCGGCATGGGGCGCAAGATCGCGATCGACGTGACCTATGCACGGGAGGAAGGCGCGCCGACCCGCCTGTTCGCCAAGTTCACGCGCGAATTTGGCGATCCGCTGAGGGACCTGTTTTCGCCGGTGATGGATCCCGAGGTCCGCTTTGCCCTGCTGTCGCGCCGTTCCGGCTTTCCGCTGCGGGTGCCGCGCTGCATGTTCGGCGACTATAATGCTGAGTTCAAGACTGGCCTCCTGATCACCGAGCGCATTCCCTATGGATCGGAAGGGATCGAGCCCGCGCTGGAAAAATGTGTCGATTATGAGCTTGCCGACCCGCTCCCCTATTACGAGGCGCAGACGCGCGCGATCGCGGCACTGGCCGCCTATCACCGCGCTGGGCATTTCGGCGACGAGATCGATCAGGAATTTCCGTTCACCCCTACCGACGAAGCGCTGTTGAAGGTCATTCCCTACGATCAGGCACAATTGCAGGCTAAGCTCGCCAAGTTGAAGGATTTTGCTGCGCGCGCGCCGCAACTGCTGCCGGATGGCCTTGCCGATCCCGCTTTTCTGGACGAGTTCGCGGCGGGCGCTGTGCAGGTTCTGGCGAAGGAGGAGACAATCTGGCGGCACCTCTATGCCCGCCGGGAGGCCATTGCGCTGGTCCACTGGAACATGAACCCGGACAATGCCTGGTTCTGGCGCGATGAAGAAGGTATGATGCAATCAGGCCAGCTCGACTGGGGCGGCGTGGCGCAAGCCAATATAGCCCAATCCTATTATGGCATGCTCTGCGCTGGCGAAGCGGACTTCCTGGCACGGCATGACGCGAATCTTCAGGCGCTACTGCTGTCCGAATATACGCGGCTGGGCGGGCCGACGCTGGATGCCGCCGCGTTCTACCAGGACGTGAATCTCGCCATCGCGGTGCTGGGCACCGCCTGGATGCTGGACGCACCGTCGCTGCTGGAAGCGGAGCTGCCGGACTATGCGGACCTCACCGACCGCAGCGACCCGCGCCTCCGCGCGCTTTTCCTCCCGCGCGCCCAGTTGCAACTGCTCACCGTCTTCCTGTCGGAATGGCGACGCAAGGATATTGGCGAGACGGTCGGTCGACTTCCCGGTTGACCAACCTCCCCGCTTACTTGCGACCGCGCCGGAACAGGATGATCAGCAAGAACAGGACGGTCTTGACATTGAGTAGCTTGAACGCGGCACGCGCCTGATCCGGCGTCAGTATCGCGCGCACCGGCAAGGTGCTCATGATCTGGCCTTCGATTAGCAGGTTTCCACCGTCCGGAGACAATTTTTCTACCGTCTTCAGGCTGTCATTATGCTTGATAAACAGTTCCATGAGCAATCCTCTCAATAGTTGGTGAATCCAGTCTTCAGGTTGATCCCAAGCTTCTGATAGATTTTCATCGCCGACGCATGGCCACCCAATGTCGCAAGGCCGCCGGGATAGGTCGTGCAACCGGTCAGGAACAGGCCGTCAATGCCCGGTATCTGATATTGCGACAGTTCCGGCGTGGGGCGGGCGCCCATCAACTGGTCGGCAGTCATGGAAATACCCATGATGTCGCCGCGCCGCATGATGCGGCTGTGCCGGTTATGATCCTCCGGACATTCGATCAGACGTTTCAGTGTCTTCAATCGGTCGATATTCTTCGTGAACTTGCAGAACCAATCGAACAGCGCGTCCCCCGCCCGCTGCTTGTCGACCGCCCATCCGTCCTCCGTCTGATAGGGCGCAAAGCAATAGAGATAGAGGGCGGCCATGCCATCGGGTGCGCGGCTGGGGTCGAAATTGCTCTGCGGCCCACCCAGCGGTTGCAGCACGTCATAGGGAAATTCGTTGCGCCGATAGGCTTCGAATGGCCGCATAAAATTTTCCCAGTCAGGTTCCATGCATTCAACCAGAATCGCCTCATCATAGGCTTCGCCGCCGATCCACTGAATACGCTCCGACAGGGCGATCTGCTGGTTGATCGCGCCATATTCCGACAGCTTGACCGCTGCCGCGCGCGCGGCGATCCCCTTGACGATGCCCGGCACCATCCGGCCCATGTCCCAGGGATGGAGATTGGCGACCATCGCCTTGCGGACGCGGATTTCCTCGCCGCCGTCCGTGATCACGCCGTCGATCCGGCCGCCGCCGCCGAAGAACTGTTCGACCGTGACGCCAGTGCGCAGTTCCCCGCCATGATGTTTCAGGCAGGCGATCATTGCATTGGTCACGCTCTTGGCGCCGCCCACAACCGTCGCCATACAATATTTGTGGACCAGCCCCAGGATCAGATACATGGTCAGGCCCGTGCCCGGATAATCCGGCGCGCTCATCACCTCCTACGCCCATTTCGCCATATGGACCTTCACATGGGGGGATTCGAACCGGGCGTTCAGGAAGTCGATGACATTGCCTTCCAACTCGACGCGGATCTTGCGGCCCTTGGCGCTGTCGTTGAGCAGGCGCATGAAACCCTCATGCGGCATGGGTGGCATGAAGAAGCCGCGCGACAGCAGCGGCAGCAGCTCGTTCGCTTCCTCGACCAGTTGGGTATAAGCGCGCGCATCCCGTTCCGAAATGCGTGCGATCTCCTTCACCGCCCGGTCGAAATCGGTATAGCTGATCAGGCCCGCGCCATTGGGATGAGGCGACGCGAAAGGCGCGGGCGTATAGGCGAATTCCAGGCCGAAGCGCGTCTCCAGCTCCAGCTCATTATCCTTGAGCGCCGGGTTGGCGAGCAGCATGAGATAACCCATGGCATGGCCGTCATGGATGAAGCGCGGATCGGGTTGAACCGACACCACGCCGCCACCACATTGTTCCTCCCGCTCCAGCTCCAGCACCAGCACCGACAGGCCAGCCTTGGCAAGATAGCAGGCGGTGGTCAGCGAATTGCTGCCCGCACCGACGACGACGAAATCATAGGCCATTCATTGTCCTCTCGATGCAGTGGGCAGCAACTGCTCGCGGAAATAGACGTTCGAGCGGGTCGGATCCGACATGCGCTCGATAAAGGGACGGCCCGCAATGGCCGTGACGATCGCCCCTTGAAAGCGAAGAAGAACAGGTCCGGATCGGGCGCGTCCTCACTCGTGCAGCAGACGGACACGATCAGGGGCGCCAGCAGATTGTGGATCGGCTTGACCAGCTTCTGGAAGATATAATCGCTCTGTTCATTCTGCCGTACCAGTTCGCTGAGTACGAATTTGGCGATCAGGGGATTGTCGCAGGTGGCGTCGACCAGCGCTTGATCCGCCTTATCCGCGCCGCCGCTCACGATCCTCCTCACAGGCCCGAGGGCAGACAGAAGATGATCGCGAGGGTGTCGACCGCCGCGTGCCACAGATCGGCCTTCGACCCGAACTGATGCTTGATCAGCGCCGGGTCGACGCCCGCCTGGGCAGCGATGTGCCGTACGCTGGCGCCATCGAAACCCTGGGCCGCAAAAGCCTCCAGCGCGACTGCCAGCAACCGCTCGGCGCCCGTGCCCCCCCCCCGCCCCCACGCCTGTCAGCGCCGGAGATCGCCGCCATCTACCGCGACAATGCGATGCTCATTCGCCTAGGCATGATCCTGGGTCTGGCGGGCATTGCCGGCTTCATCGCGCTGGTCTGCGTCATCACGACGCAGATGCGGCACATGCACACCTCCAGCCGATTGCCGGCTGACCTGCAACTGGGCGCGGGCGCCATCGGCGTGCTGACGTTGATGTTCCCGAACATGGTGCTGGCGATCGCCGCCTTCCGTCCGGAGCGCGACCCCGCCCTGACCCAGATGCTCAACGACATCGCCTGGTTGTTTTTCATCCCCGCCTTCCCGACTTTCCTGGCGCAGTTCGGCGCGATCGCCATCGGCGCGCTGACCGACAAGCGTCCCAACCCCGTCTTTCCGCGCTGGGCCGGTTATCTGAACATCTGGCTCGCGCTGCTGCTGGTGCGAGGCGCCTTCGCCTATATCTTCCGCACCGGCCCGTTTGCATGGAACGGCCTTCTGTCCTTCTGGATCACGGCCTCGGCTTTCTTTGTCTGGCTCATCATCATGACGCCGCTGACGCTCAGCGCGATCAATCGCACCTCTCAAGGCGATACCCATCATGCATGACATAAGATCAGTCCAGCACGCCCACACCAAACGCATCCGCAGCGAGCCCAGCCGCTGGGCGATCCTGTTCGGTCTGGGCTTCATCGGCGTCAAGATCATCGAATATGGCGAGAAGATCGCGGCCGGGATCAATCCGACCACCAACAATTTCTTCATGTTCTACTTCAGCTTCACGGGCATCCATCTGTCGCATGTGACCGCAGGGTTGGGGACTCTGGCCTTCATCCGCACCCGCTGTAACGCGCCCCTCGCTCCCAACGGCATCAAGGCAATCGAGGGATGCGTCCTGTTCTGGCATCTGGTGGATATATTGTGGGTGATCCTGTTCGCCATCCTCTATCTGCATCAGTGAGCGCGTCATGAAGCATGCCATCCAGTCCCCGGTCATGACCTGGGCCATATTCGTCGCGGCTACGCTCGCCTCCTATCTGTGCCAGTTGGAGGCAATGCCGTTCGACCCGCGCATCATAGGGTCGGCGATCCTGGTGATCGCCTTTTCAAGGTGCGGCTGATCGGCCTGTGCTATATGGAGATCGACGAAGCGATCCTGCCGTTGCGCCTCGCCTTCGAGGCGTGGGTCATCGTCGTCGCTGTCGTACTGCTCGTGCTCTTCTGGATCGCGAGATGAAGAAATAGCGCGATCGGGAAATGGCCCGACCGCGCTAGGTGGAGAGAAGGGTCAGGCCGCTTGCGGGATTGTGTCCGGCACGTCCGCAAAGCTCACCCGGATCGGATCCCGCCGCTTGTAGAATTCCAGCGCCTTGGTGATGCGCGCGGGCACCTTCAGCTTCGCCGGGTCATATTAGGGCATCACAAGCCGCAGCATTCGGGCAGCATATACCCAGTTGGCGGCGCGCGAGCCGCTTTTCCCGCTTGATCGAGGCGCGACGCTCCGCCGGCGCCATGTCGGCGCGATAAACCTCCAGCACGATCCGCGTCGCAAGGTCGAACAGCATATGGATGTGCCAGAAGGAATAAGCGAGTCCGGCGAGCCGCACGAAATAATTGCCTGACACGGCCTTGAACGCCTTATGGCAGGTAGCGCAATGCTCGAACTCCTCCGCCACATGCCATTGACGCGACCATGCGTTGATATTGGCGCGGGAAGGGCGGCTGGGTGCCAAGGATATCGCCCGTGCTCTGGGCTTCCGGAACCATGAGAGCTTGCGCCGCGCCTTTCTGAAATGGACGGGCGAGCCATTGGGCCGCTGGCGTGCCGGTCAGCCGGTCAGCCGCCGCAGCGTTAGGGCGAATCCGATGCCTGATCAATGCAACGCGGCGAAGGCGATCTCGATCCATTCACGCAGGCTGTGGCTGTCGTCCACCAGCCAGTGCCGAAAGGCGGTGGTGTAGAGCATCGACACGGCAACGACCTGCGCATGAATTTGAAAGGCCGCGTCCCCTTCCGCGCCGACCCGATCAATGATGAGTTCCGCAAATTCGCGCTGCCAGTCATTGAGTCCCTGATGCATGCGGCGCGCGAGGGCGGGCGTGTCGAAGATCAGCCGGGTCTTTATCCGCGCCGCGTCGCTATGCAGGGACTCCTCCATGGCGAGCGCCTGGTAAGCCCATTTGATCCGCTCCACCGACTCTTTCGGCCCGTCCGCCGAGCGCAGCCGGTTGCGCATAAAGTCCCCCTCCCACCGGTCGACGGAAAGAAATACGATGTCGTCCTTCTTCGCGAAATAACGGAACAGCGTTCGACGGGAGATGCCCGCCTCCTGGGCAAGCTCCGTCATGCTCACAGCATCGAAACCGCGTTCAAGGAACAGCCGGAGCGCAAGTTCTACGATATGCTGGCGCTGAAGGGCGATGCGGCCTTCCGCCCGTTCCGGCCTGTCATCGCGTCGCGCCAAAATGTACGCCTTTCTGCCTTGCAAGACCGCTGTTCGATAGACCAAATCTCGACTTCCACAAGACCCGCATGGAGCTGCAACTGGGGGCGCAGCGGCAAAGAGCATTGCCGCTTCGAAAACGGCCCCACCTGCGGCCGGCGCGATGACTCATAGGCCCCAAGCGGTAAAGATGCCGCATTGTTCAACGTGCGTTGCGGCAGCAAACAGCGCGTCAAAGTTTTTGAAAGCTACGAATTTCCCAATTGTACGATCTGGAGCATTTCCCGCTTTTGATGCGCCGAGACAACCCATTCACATATTGGGATAATTTGGTCCTCCGCCGCCTTCGGGAACGACCCAGTTGATATTCTGGGTGGGATCCTTGATGTCGCACGTCTTGCAATGGACGCAATTCTGCGCGTTGATCTGGAACTTGGGATCGCCCTCTTCCTGACCGACCACTTCATAGACGCCCGCTGGACAGTAGCGCTGCGCCGGCTCGTCATAAAGGGGCAGATTGTAGCTGATCGGAACCGATGGGTCTTTCAGCTGGAGATGGACCGGCTGGTCCTCCTCATGATTGGTGTTGGAGAGGAACACCGACGACAGCCGATCGAAGCTGATCACATTGTCCGGCTTGGGATAGGCGATCTTGCTGGCGTGGTCCTTGGTCCACAGCTTCTCGCAATCGGGCTTGTGCTTCATCGTGAAGGGCAGGCCGATTTTCAGCGTGCGCATCCACATGTCGATGCCCGCCAGCAGCGTGCCGATCGTGTTGCCGAACTTGGCCAGCAGCGGCTCGGCATTCTTCACCAGTTGCAGCTCGTCAGCGATCCAGCTGGAGCGCAGGGTCGCGTCATAGTCGTCGAGCGCATCGCCAGAGCGGTCGGCCTGCACTGCGGCGAACGCTGCCTCGGCCGCCAGCATGCCCGACTTCATCGCGGTATGCGTGCCCTTGATCCGGGGCACGTTCACGAAGCCCGCCGAACAGCCGATCAGCGCGCCGCCGGGGAAGGCCAGTTTCGGGATCGACTGCCAGCCGCCCTCGTTGATCGCGCGTGCGCCATAGGAAACGCGGCGCCCGCCCTCGAGGAATTTGCGGATTTCCGGATGCTGCTTCCATCGCTGGAACTCCTCGAACGGATAGAGATGCGGATTGCGATAGCCCAGCCCCACGACGAAGCCCAGCGCCACCTGGCCATTGGCCTGGTGATAGAGGAAGCCCCCCCCGTAAGCATCGGTCAGCGGCCAGCCCTGCGAGTGAATGACCAGGCCCGGCTTGTGCTTGGCCGGATCGATGTCCCACAATTCCTTCATGCCCAGGCCATAAACCTGCGGCTCGCTGTCCGCGTCGAGCGCGAACTGGCGTTTCAATATCTTGGTCAGGTGGCCGCGCGCCCCTTCGGCGAAGAAGGTGTATTTGGCGTGCAGTTCGAGGCCCGGCTGATAGTCGGGCTTGCGATTGCCCTCGCGGTCGATGCCCATGTCGCCGGTGGCCACGCCCTTCACGCTGCCATCCTCATGGTAGAGGATCTCCGCCGCGGCAAAGCCGGGGAAGATCTCCACGCCCAGCCCCTCGGCCTGCTCGGCCAGCCAGCGGCAGAGGTTACCCAGCGATCCGGTATAGGCGCCCTTGTTGTGCATCCAGCCCGGCGTCAGGAGATGCGGCATCGCGATCTTGCCGGTCTTGGTCAGCATCCAGTGCTGATTGTCGGTGACGGGGGTTTCGGCCAGCGAACAGCCCATGTCGCGCCACTGCGGGATCAGCTCATCCAGCGCCTTGGGATCGATCACTGCGCCCGACAGGATATGGGCGCCGATCTCCGACCCCTTTTCCAGCACGCACACCGCCAGTTCCTGACCCGCATCATTGGCCAACTGCTTGCACCGGATCGCCGCCGACAGTCCCGCAGGCCCACC
>NZ_QJQX01000074.1 GCF_013393185.1 Sphingobium lactosutens
TGTGCCCACCACCTTCCGCGTGCTGGTGACACGCCGCCCGCGCTATGGCTGTCGCTCCTGTGAAGGCGCGATCGTCCAGGCTCCCGCTCCGGCGCGCATAGTCGAAGGCGGGATTCCGACCGAAGCGCTGATTGCACAGGTGCTGGTCTCAAAGTATGCCGATCATGTGCCGCTATACCGGCAGGCTCAGATCTATGCCCGGCAGGATATCAGACTCGATCGCTCCACCCTGGCGGACTGGGTGGGCCGGGCAGCATGGTATCTGCGGCCGCTGCGCGACCGGACCCTTGAGGAGCTCCGGCGATCCGAGCGCCTGTTCGCCGACGAGACTACCGCGCCGGTGCTTGATCCAGGGCGCGGCAGAACGAAGACCGGTCAGCTATGGGCCTATGCCCGCGATGATCGACCATGGGGTGGCGCAGGTCCGCCGATGGTCGCCTATGTCTATGCGGCAGACCGCAAGGCCGAGCGGCCCGACATCCACCTTGGAGACTTTGCAGGCATCCTGCAGGTCGATGGTTATGGCGGCTATACAGCTCTCGCCAAGCGGCGCGGGCAGCAGCTCAGCCTCGCCTTCTGTTGGTCCCATGTCCGGCGCAAGTTCTACGATCTTGCCGCCAGTTCTCCCGTCGCGACCGAGATATTGCGCCGGATCGCCATGCTCTATGCCATCGAAGACGAGGTGCGCGGCTCGACCGCTGAACACCGCCGCCTTGAGCGCTCTGAACGCAGCCGCATCATCATCGAGGACCTCAAGCTCTATTTCGATGGCCGGCTCCGGCAGATCAGCGCCAAGAGCAAGCTGGCTGAAGCCATTCGCTATGCGACCGGCCGCTGGGCTGGCCTCGTCCGCTTCATCGACGACGGCCGCATCGAACTCGACACCAACACCGTCGAGCGATCAATCCGCCCCTTGGCTTTGAACCGAAAGAACGCGCTCTTCGCCGGCTCTGACGAAGGCGGCGACAACTGGGCGGTCATCGCCACGCTCATCGAAAACTGCAAGCTGGGCGACATCAATCCCCACGATTGGCTGGCCCAGACCCTGACAGCACTCGCCAAGGGCCATCCCGCCAATCGCGTTCATGAACTCATGCCCTGGATCGCGGTGGGCTGAGGCCACCGCTTACACATCAGCGGCTTGGACTACCCCGTCAAGAGTGTTGATAGTCGAAGCACTCTAACACTCCTGCATCCCTATCCCGGCCAAACTGCTGCTGGCGTCATCTACTCGTTTGTTCCGGTTTATCCGAACAACATGACATCGACCAAAGCGGTTACGGCTGTTATGGAATCGATCAACGAAATCCTTGAACTAGGCACACTGCAACCCGGTGATGATGCCTACGAACTTGCCGTTAAGAATGGCTTCGTCGGCACAGAACAGGAATGGCTCGCTAGCCTCAAGGGTCGCGATGGCGTTGACGGCTCGGTCAGCATTCCTGCAATTCTGGACTACTCGAAGATCACCGGCTTGCCTGTTGGTGGAACCGGCATTTTCCTGCTGACGCAGCTTATGAACAGCGCAGCCCCGTTGAACCTCACGCAAAAAGGTGAGGTCATCATTCCTGCAAATAGCACGACTGCCGGTATGGGCATTTGGGCTTACCCCCGATCCGATGGCAGCATTGTTGCCACTTTCGGCCTCACTAATGCGCCAACACCGCAGCCACCGGGATCTGATGAAGAGCTAGATATGTCCGGTTCCGGCGCAATCGTCGCTGAACCCGGCGCGATCACCCCTCTCGGCATCTATCTCGCAGGATCGACCGCGAACTTCACACTAACTGCCCCGACGAATTTCCCCCTTCGCATTGAGCGTCGCACCGACATTACGGTCCCCGTTGCAACTAATTGGGCAATCACCAGTGCAGGTTCGCCCTACGCGAACGCGGGCGATGCAGTTTCCGCATCAGCAGTTCTGAACAAACGCATCTATTCCGGCCAAGGCGGTGCGACCGGCGACAACAGCGAAATGGTCAGTGGTCGTTTGAAGCTGATGAGGCACATTTACCTGACCACGGATGCTCTCGGCTTGAACTTCAGAGCCACAACCGACGACACGACCACACAGGCACCACCAAGCATTAAGCTGTCGTTCCGTGGCACGATCAATGAAGAATATCCAATCCTCGCTTCCCTGTTCCATTATCAGGTCGGCGAATTCACGCTACGCCCACATTGGGACGGCAACACTATGATCGTCACATGCGGTCGCGGTAGCTCGCCTCCACAAATCAAGAGTGATCAAAACCCAGCATTCGCTATCGGTCCCGGCATCCTCAAGACTTATGAAGTTGAGTATGTCGACAACGTTGGCGGTGTTGGCGGCGTCGTGAAATTCTATGTTGATGGCGTTCAGATTGGTTCTGAAAAGCCGGTCGAAGCCAAGCTGCGCATCACGCCCTCGATGGAATTGCAATGCAATGCGTCTATCGGCAACACCTCAGATTCGGTCAACAATCTGGAAGTTGCATCGCTTGGTGTTTCGTTCGGTAGGCCCGATGTGCAGCGCAGCTATGACCCGGTTTCATCGGGTGCGATCAGCGCGGCCGATCTGCAAAACCTCGTCGTTGATGCGCGCACTATCTCAACGGCACAGGCTCCTGTCACAGTTCGCTATCAAGCTGCTGGTCAGAACCCCTTCGACATGGAAATCACTATCGGTGACATGGTTCTGCCTGCCGGTCGCGCTTATAAGGCCGTTCTTGAGGACTGGTCATCCGGTGAAGGTGTCGTTCACCCGAACGAACTCGTTATGACAAAGCCGATCAATCAGAACGTCCGATTTGAGGATAGTTGGCTATATGGCAAGCAGGCTCCTTGGACAGAAGTTGGTCCAAAGGGTCCGGTGCCGAACATCGGTGGCATCAATTATCACTGCGTCGGCAATCGCATCGGCACCTTTGTTGAATTCCAGTTCGGCTACGAGTGGGATGCAGCGACAATGCCATATGCGCCGTTCGGTGATCCATCGGGCAAGAACAGTTACATGGTCCCGCACAAATGGCTGATCTACGACAACGCAGGCACTTTGCTGGGTCGTATCGAACAGCCAAATGGCCAGCCTTTGAACTCGGCCAGTTCGCCAGTTTCATGGGGGGGAGCGCTCGACGGACGAGGCAATCCAGTCGTGACCTCCGCGAACAAGTGGTATCCGAAAGGCACCGTGCGTTCGTCGATCATCTGGCGCTCACATGCTGAGCCACCAGCTTACAGCCAAGCCGACATTTGGGCTAATGTCCCGACCTACGACATGCCAGTTCCTTTCGGTTCTGAAGGCGGCGCTTCGGTCAACGGAGGCGACTTAAGGACCGGAGCCGGCGAGCAGCTAAACGGCTTCGCAAACTGCCGCAAAATGTCGTGGGAGCAGACCACGTACAATGAGATCATCACTGCTGGTCAGAACACACAAAGCCCGTGGAAGTTCGGCTATGACGAACAGGGCATGGCACCAAATGCCAGCGTCTGGTTGAAGGATGATCCATTTAACCAGATGGGTCGTTCGCCAATCACTGGTCCTGGCGGTGTGCGTTGCGATCGTCAGATTATAGCCGAGCCTGTCGCTCGCTATGCGCGCAATGCAGCTTCTACGCGACCACATGACGGCAGGACATGGAAGCAAATCGCATATGCCTACCTCAACGGATATGCTGCTGATCCATATCACTGCTGGGAAAAGGGAAGCATCGCGCCGCTGTTTAAAGGCGATCCTCGACGCAATATCACCTTGCGAAACCACTACTATGGTGGCGGCGAACAAAGCACTCCACCTGAACAGGCGTATTACATTCAGGGCGGACGCTCATACGAGATTGCGTCGTCATATAACCCACTTCGAGTAAATGTTCCGGCCAAGGGCGCGGCGTCTGACAAGCCATATTTCGGCACGAACCAAATCGACTCTGCTCACGCGCACCAGTTCCCTCATTGGGGTTCGCTGATGTGGCAATCGCCGTTGTTTGCAATGCTGGGTCACAAGTTCTTTGACCAAACTAGGCTCTATGCGAACTGGATTTTGAACAACCGACTTGAAAATGCGTCTGAATTTGCATCACGTGACGCTGCGTGGAAGTTCATGCACGCCGCATTGGCATGGAAAACCGCTTCGGCCAACTCCCACAGGCTCTACAGCCGAGCTGAAATTATGGACTTCGTAGTTTTCGACTTTGAATCATTTTATGACAATTATTACGATAGCGAACCCGGCTTCCTAAAGGTGCCAGCGAACATCAGCGGTGGCGGCAACAATGCAGTGTTTGCTGCTGCAAAGGATTTCGGGCCTTGCATGTGGAATGACGAACTCGGCATCTATCAGCATGACTTCTTTATCGGCTACTGGGTGTCAGCACTTCAAGCTGGTCACTTCTTGGGCTTCAACGCTGCAATTCGAGCAGCTTCGCCAAAGGCAGCAGCTATCTTGAATTGGCTAATTGCGATGCACGTTAAGCGCATCACCGGAAGGATCAACGGCGGCATGTTGGTGAACGCGATTGGCATCGAATACCAGCTATCTATCTGGACGCCACAAATGGTCGCTGCGGCAGGTAACAATCCTGCGAACTTGCCAAAAACACACGCGGCGGTAGCTGCCGCTCAGGGTTCTAACGCCGCTCGTAGCTGGGATACGTGGAACAATAACGGCACCAACAACGGACGCGACGGTCAGGCGATGGATCAACTTCTAGTTGGAGCATCACTGTTGCTCGACATGGGGGAGGATACTCCTGAAATTCGCCAAGCTGAAGCCACATCAGCCAGCTATCGCCAGACCAAAATCGATAGTGCAACTGCTAAAATCAATGCAGGTCAAAACCCTGACTGGTATTACTACCTACAAGCCACGAACGGCACACCGCGCAAGCCCTAACATAAGTCTGCTGGAACGGTCCTCCAACTAAATATCCGAACAAAATGGTTCGGATAGGAGGGCCGCTCTGGTGGCAACAAACAAAACAATTGAAGTCCGACATATCCCGGCACTTGATGCCGATGCGATTGTCTATATCGACAAGTTCGGACTGATCGACACCGCTACCGGCGAACCGATCCCCTACACTGCTGAACAAGCAGTTTTCAGCATCAGCGAAAACGAGCGCTCCAAGCTGCAACTCACCTTGGGCGAAGGCTTGCTGTGGGACGATCTTGAGAAGTCCTTCTCCATCGTAATTCGCAACAGCCAACTGCGCTTCATTCGTGAGGACAGCGAATTTGAACACGCGCTGTCGGTGAAGTGGTCCGGCAATCAACTCGCAGAGACAATCATCGAAGGAACCGTAACAGCGGTCAGGGTGGCCTAATGACAACAGAAATCGGGATCACCGATCTACTCAATCAAACCGAAACCGGCACTGTCCAATATACTACCGGCCTCGTTCCCATTCCCGGCCCCAAAGGCGATCAGGGCGATACTGGCCCTGCTGGTCCGTCCGGTGACGCTGGCCCCGCCGGTCCTGCTGGCACAGCCGGTCCCAAGGGCGATAAAGGGGATAAGGGAGACAAGGGCGACACCGGCAATGTTGGTTCTGCCGGTCCCGCTGGCGCAACCGGCGCCGCTGGTCCGAAAGGCGACAAGGGCGACACTGGCGAGCGCGGCCCTCAGGGCTTGGTCGGTGCAACTGGTCCTGCTGGCGCGAAGGGTGATCGCGGTGACACAGGTGCGGCGTCGACCGTCCCCGGTCCTACTGGCCCTGCTGGTGCTACCGGCGCAACCGGACCAAAGGGCGATAAAGGTGATCGCGGCGATACTGGCCTAACCGGCGCGCAAGGCCCGAAGGGTGACACTGGTGCGACCGGCCCTGCTGGTGCTGCTTCGACCGTTCCCGGTCCTAAGGGTGACACAGGCGCGCAAGGCCCAATCGGATTGACTGGCCCAGCGGGCGCAGCTTCCACAGTGCCAGGCCCAAAGGGAGACAAAGGCGACAAGGGCGATACTGGCCCTGCTGGTACTCCCGGCGTTCCCGGTCCTGCTGGTACGGACGTTGCCGACTTCAATTTCGCAGATGGCACTCTTACGCTTGAGATGAGCAACGGCTCTGTCTGGGAGGCTTTCATTCCCGTTGGCAGTGGCGGCTCCACTCCCGGTCAAGATGGCGTCGGCGTCTCCAATGCGGTGATCGACGGCAACGGGCATCTGCTCCTGACACTCACCGACGGCGCGATCATTGACGCTGGTGTTGCGAAGGGCGCGAACGGCGCTGCTGGTGCAACCGGCGCACAAGGTCCGAAAGGCGATAAAGGCGATACCGGCAATGTTGGCCCTGCTGGTGCTGATGGCGCAGCCGGTGCGACCGGCGCGACTGGTCCTAAGGGTGACAAAGGCGATACCGGAAATACTGGCGCGACCGGCGCTAATGGCGTTGGCGTTCCTGCTGGCGGTTCAACGGGACAGGTTCTCCGCAAAACCAATGGCACCGATTACAACACATCATGGGTCACGCTAACCGGCATCCCAACTGGTGGCACGACCGGGCAGGTTCTCGCGAAGAGCAGCGCGACCAACTATGCCGTTGGCTGGGTCACGCCATCAAGCGGCGGCGGTGGATCGGGCAAGCCTTGGTATTTCGACGTTCCGCAGGCCAGCACTTTCTCAAAGCTATCCGGTGACGCCACGCAGATCACGATGACCGACGACACCGATGCTGGTTTGCTGATCCAGAGCGGTGCGAGCGTATCCGGCGATATTAGCCGCGTGGCCTTCAAGACGCTGACAAACAAGGCGCTGGATTGGGACATCGTTATCCGCGCTCCGATCCTCATGAACGAAGCTGATTACCGCAAGGCTGGCCTGATGATTATGGACAGCACAACCAACAGGCACATCATCTGCGGTCAGATGAACGAGTATCAGCCGTTCGGCGTCATCAAGTTCACAGGTCTGGTCGGCGGGTATAATGGCCCGGTTGGCGATGCACAGGTTTTCAAGAGCCAGCCCGATTTCTACCGCGCATCATGCGTGGGATCGACCCTGACATTTTACGTCAGCCGTTGCGGCAAGAACTGGCTTCCAGTTGGTTCGACCCCGGTTGGCGATGCTTTTGGTGCAAGGCCGGATCGCATTGGCGTCGGCTTCAACATCAGCACTTCAAATCCGTTGCAGGCGACCATGACCGTCGATTGCTTCAAGCTAACTGGCCCGGCTGTTTAAGGGTCAGGAAAAACATAAGAATGGTGAGGGTCGCAGTGAAAGCAAAAACAAGAAAAATGTTGGCCGGGGTTCTCGGCTTCGTAGGTCGTTCAGTTGTGGGGCTGGTGAAAAACCCTGTCACGCAGACTGTCGTAGCAACCGTGGTCAAGCATAAGGTCAAGAGTGGCGTTGCCGCTACCCTGATCGTCGCTGCCTACGAAGCGTTTGCGGGGAACCTCTGATGATCGACAATCCAGTCAAATTCGCGGGCGACATTGTGAATGGCGTGATGGCGTTCGGTGCGATGTTCACCCTCAACGAGTGGGCCGCTATCTTGTCGATCTGCTGGTGGGTGTATCGCTTCGGCGACGAGTTCTACCAAAAGCGAAAGCGCAGCAAGGCCGCTGAATAAGGAAAAGCCCCATCCTGTGGTGAAAAGCGAAATGGCGATCGAACGAAGCGTGACGGCGACGAACCGAAATTGCTCGCTCTTTAAAACCTACCCCTCCTGCATAGATGCAAATCAATAACAGGAGAGCCGTATGGAATACGAAATTATCCGTTTTATCAACGGGAAGCGGCGTGATGGTAGCGAGAAGCTAAAGGGTTTTCCTCTTGCTGATGCACAGGGCCAGGCCAAGCAGCTTGTCGAAACTGGCGTTGCCGAACGTGTGGAAGTTCGCGGGCCTGAGGATGTGCTGTTGTTCCAATGGCCGCGCACGATGAGCGTTGCGTCCTGATATGGAAAAGCCCCGGAAGCAATTCCGGGACTTTCTTCAATTTGCCAGTTTCCAAAGCATGGCGGCTTCTAATCCCTGCTTTCTAGCGATCTGCCATATGGTGCGCTTTCGCCGCGCATCTTCCATTGCCAATTCAAATTCAGCTGTATTGGGCAATGGAATCCAGTTACCAGCGGCGACAGATTTGATCTTGGCCAGAGCCGCTACATAATCCGCTTTGAGGGTGGCGACAGTGACCTTGGTCATTCTGCTGGCTCCTTTCTTGCTGGAAACTGCAACAGCTTGCCTTCTGCAACCTCTTCCACTGCCGTTAAATGAGGTTCCTGTATCAATCCTACCGAAGCAAGAGCAGTATGATGCTCAATCATAATTTCATGTGTTGCCAAGAACTGCTCTTGAAGCTGTATTCCGAGTTTAGAGAATGCACCATCGTAGCACTCGCAAACGCTGGAAATCGTTGTTCCGAGAAGGACTAGGCGATCACTTACTTCGGACTCCAAAGCTAAAGCAGCATTGGTGAGCGTATCCAGCTTTCTTTCAACGTTCAGGATATAGATAGCCAGAAGTCCAATGATGATGTAAAGGAATGAAACACTCATTGCGCACCTCCCCAAGTCAGCTTGGCGAGAATGGCTGTATCCCTATCGCGGATAGTCCCTTCATACATACCATCGCCGTCATGCGTGAGTTTGACCTTGCGGTTTTGCATCCACTTGCGAACTGCGCTCATGTCTTCGAGACGGTAAAAGGCAACTTCCCAAACAGTGTTACCATCATCGTCCTCTGATTGCGTCAGTTCAAAGAACGGATCAATTGGCTCACCAATTCTGATTTTACCAAACGCCTGACCCAGCTTTTGATAGACCGATGCTACGTGCTGGATAGAGTAGCCGCCACTTTTATGCTTTGAATATGTCTTAATTTCTTCTGCGCTGCCATTCAGCAGCAAATCTACGATTTCATTCGACATTGCGATATATCCCTTATGTTCTGTTCTTTCGGGTTTCACACTTGTGATTAGCCGATTTGTGCAGCGGCTTCCTCGGCCTTCCTGCGCGCCCAATATGCCTTTGCGGCATCCGAGCGGGCCAGCTTGCCAGCGTCGTCCATCGGACCTTTCGACACGCCTGTGCAGCTTGCCGCGATCTTTGCGCGGTGTTTAGCGGACTTCGGCTTGCCCTTGGTGCTGTTGCTGATCCTCGCCTTGCTCTTCTCGGAATGCTTGTCGCCCTTCTTCATCTTGCAGTCTTGAAGCGCTTTGCCACGAGTGCAAATCTGCATGTTCTGGGCGGTGCGGACAGGCTGCTGGGTGGCGGCAAAGCTGATCGGGCTGAGAACGTAGCCGTTTAGGTTTGGGTCGGTCTTCGTGCTTTTGCGGTTGCGGGCATAAAGCGATCCGTCATCCATCCACTGCGCAAGGGTGCGGAGACGGCGGCGACCCCAGAGGTTCAGGAATTCACCGAACGAAAGCAGGAACTCTTTTTCGTTCTGCTCCTGACGCTTCTTGGCTTTATCGTACCAGCCTTCAAGATAGGCCAGAACATCGGGGCGAACGTCTGCTGGTGTGATGATCTTCATGCTCCACCTCAACCGAAACGGACTTCGCCAAAGGCGGAAAGCTGCACAATTCGGGAATAGTCACACCCGTCGCCTTCGCCATTCAAAGCCGATGCGAATTCCGTTGGATAGTCACGGGCGAAAAGGCGAAGGCCGCGCTGAAGCATCTTGTGTGACACCCAGACTTTGCGCTGCTCACCCTCAGGATGCGTCGTGACGAGCAAACGCATGTCTGGATCGGCAAGTGCCTCCGACCAAGATGGGTGAAAGGGATGGTCGATACAGCAGAAATCGCCGAAGCCCTCGTAACCGAAAAGCTGCTCGACCTGAGTTGCCGATACCGAAACTGGAATGGTGAAATTGTAGGTCATGTGTAGTGTTCCTCAAATAGAATGACCCCGGATAGAACACTACTAATCTCCGGGGTCTAAAGGCTTTTGGCCTCTAACTCGTTAAACGCATTGATGTAGTGTTCGGCGTTCGATCTATTTATCGGATGGGCTTCAAAACCGGCATCAAACGGATTGGGCGAGCCATAACGTTTTGGCCACTGTTCCAATATGCTGCCTTCGGACTTCTGCTGTCACTATTATTCTCGACTGCTGGGCAATCTCGTGAAGTGATGTAAGTCCTAGTGGATTGGGCATCATGATAGCCGAGAAGTGAAGTAACACCTCTATTATATAAGGGCATATCGGACATGACTTAACTGAGAAGTGAAGTAACACTATCTACTTCGTAGAAGTATATAGCGTCCTTTCCACCTCCCAACTAAATCACATCCGACACTACCGCACCGCGCGGTTTTCGCCGCACTTCTTCGCTCTCGCTCAGAAGCCCGTCAAACCCGCCTGTGCGGATTGCGATTAGTTCGTTGAACGGGATGCTTCGCTCACCCATTGTCTGCGACGCCCATTGTCCTGCGGACGGCCAACGCTCCGCTTTTGGGTGGCTCGGCTTCGCCTCGGAACTCGCCGTTCGGGCAGAGAGAAAATCGGCGATTGAAGGGAAACGGGCTGACGCAGCCAGATTGCGACCGCACCGCGCCAACCCGCCCCATCCTGATATGTCCATGCAGTTAGGGATACATGGACACACCGGAACCAATGTAGTGCTGAGAGAACATCTCAGGGCTTCGGCACGATCAACTGCGTCGGCCCCTTCCACACTTGTGTAAGCCAATATCTGCGCTCCAGCAGGTGCGGCTTGCTGGCCTTCATTTCGAGCGGCGGACCAAATTCCTGAACCATGCGCTCGTTGGCGGCCTGCATGAACGGCTTGCGATCCACATCGGCGGCACCAAACGCACTGGACGCCAGCCCCTTCTCCTTCAACACGATGTTTTCGCACCGCATTACCGAATGGCCAACCGCCACGGCGTCCATGGCCAGCTTGCCGTCCTCGCACCAATCATAGGTCGTGTCGGGATAGATTTCTGTCTGCCCGGCCCTTCTGAAATTGCGGACGAAGATCATGCTGCCCTTCACGTCCATGTGGCGCACGAAAATGTGATTGGACTGGAAGGCGTCTGATGCGAGCTTTTGCGTGAAGGGCATCTTCCGTGGGTCTATCGGCACGAACATGCCCAGCCCGCTATATGACGCCAACTGCTGTTCCATTTCACGGATCAATCCGTAGGCCGAATTGTGCTGCGGGGCATGGTAGAGCATCGCATCGTTGTCCATGATGACGCCCCATTCCGCTTCACTCCCGTAGAACAGCTTGAACGCTTCGTGCCGCGCTGCGCTGGTCTTACGGGCAGAGATGTCATGATAGGTGATGCGGGGATCGGTGCGATAATCACCCTTCTGGTAATTCATCGATACGATGTGGATCGGAATGTTGGTGTGAGCCAGCCACTCGTCAATTTGTTCGTTATGGACGGCGAACCTCGCGGCTCTCCTGTCCGGGTCTGCATCAGCATGGCTGATGATGAATGCTGCAAATGCCAATGGAAATTCCTTGTGTGGGGGAGCGGCGATCAAGCCGCCCCCTCGTTTTCGACTGCCCATGTGAGGAGTTCCAACTGTCGCACCCGTTGAGGTGGTTCGTTGGGCGCCCAATGGAGGAACGGCCAACCGGCATCGAGCGGGTAGCTACAGGCCCATGTGAACCGTCCTGGCGGCGCTGCTAGGTATTTGCGGTCTTCCTCCGTCAGCCCGTTCCAGAGTTCGGCCGCCCTCTCAAAATAGTATTTGATACGCTGCTCGTCGAACAAAGCTAACTTGAGGAATTCTGCATCCTCTTCATTTAATGGCGGGTCAGAGGAATGTTTCTCCTCCTGCTGCCGATATAGTTTTTTCGCTCTCGAATAGTTCTTGGATAGCCGGTTTTCATGTGTTTTGCTTGATCTGCGAAACATCTCCACCCATTCGAGATAGCTGCTTACACGCCCCGGCAGTTCTGGCATTTGAATTGGCTTGAGGGGCATTTTGGCGAGTTCGGCCAGCATCACATCATTAGTGCTGCGTCGGATCGCGAACGGAATGCCTAGATTGATGAATTCCTGTTCTGGGAAGAGCAGGAAGCGGTCGCCGTGGTGGGCGGCCAGCATTTCTGCTGGCCGACTCCACTTCTTTAGTTCGGTCATTCCGCTTCGGAAGCCGGTTCGCTCGGCACGGTGAGAGCTGCTTTTGCCGTGTAGGCATCAGCCAGCTTCTTTGTCAGTGTATTCTGACCCGCAATCTGCTCAACAATGTCGAGGCCGTGACTTTCTACACGGGCAAGCACCAGCACATACGTCCCCTCATCACCCCATTTCGCATGAGGAGCGTGAGCTTTGGCCAGCGGAGCAGCCTTCCGTGCCATCTGGTAATTGTGATCGTGTTCCTCCTTGGAAATCTCGCCCTTTTTGGGCTTGGCAGCTTCCAAGATACCACCGGACTTGCCCTTATGCGTGAGGATCGTCTTGCGCAGGGTTTCGACGGCGAATTTCTCCGGGTTTCGGTAGAAAATGCAGTAGAATGAACCTTGGCGCTCGTCGCGGCGGCTCGTAACGGTCCAAACGGTGGCCGTCTTGGTCGCTTTGTAAAAACCCAACTGCAACTTGGCAATCTGACGAAGCAACCCGAAGTCGTCGTTCACCGGGGTCAAGCCCCGCTTCACCAGTTGCTTGAGCAATTCTTCCCTGTTCGACAGCCAATCGAGTGCATTCTGGTAGCCCATGGCCAAGCTAGTGGCATGGCGCTCTTCTGCGCTGTTGTAGGCAGCAGCTTCCGCGACAAGCATGGTGTCGAAGTGGTCTTTGACCAGCTTGGTACACTCCCAGAGGGCGTCACCGCCAAGCGGCTTGCCTTCTTCGATTTGGTTAGCGAACTCAGTACGGGCAGTGGCGAAGGCCTCCAGCACGTCAACTGCATTTGAAGGAAGAGCCTCTTCCATTTCCTTGCGGGACATTCCGGTGACAGCCGGATCAGTCGCCGGGGCCGCCACGGCCTGACCGCCCAACTGCGGTGCCGTCACCTTGTCCGAGAGCGTGATGGCTTCGGCGGCGGGGGTAGTAACTTCGTTCGACATATTAAAACGTACCTTTCTACAAAAACCCGGTCGTTGTGATCCGGTGATTTCGTTCTGGGGCCGTTTGATCGAGGGGCAGAAATTAACTACATTTTTGGAAGTTGGCGTTTTAGCAGTCCCATGATCGACGCACCGAAACGGCTGATTTCTGTGGAAGACGAAGGGCTTGGCTGGGACGTGCATCTGCCGCACAATCCGTCATGCTACGGCAGCGAAATGATCCTGCGCATGGTGAAGCTGATAAACCGACGCGGGCGGGTCAGGTTCTTTCAAAAGGATAAGACCGGCAAGTTCTGGCGATGGGAGGACCACCCAGATAACGCTAAGGGCGAGGAAGATCTGCCTTCTTTTTTGAGGGATGCCGTCGACCTTATTAGCCAATGCGAACTAGTCATCAGTTTCGAGGATCAAAAGGAAGCGCATAAGCTGGTACGCGACTTATCCCCTGCTCAACTCACGCCAGCAGTCCAGCATGGAATTGAACAAGAGCAGAAAAGGCGACTGTCTCTTTACAACAAACATTCGCGACAGGATTACCCCCGACCTCTGCGTTTCGTCGCGAGGACAAAACAGGCATTTGCTCCGGTCCTCATGGGCGTCGGTTGGATGGTGATGGTAGATGCCAGCGAGGGTAATGCAGCCGAAATACATCGTTGGATGACGCGTAACATGGAAGAGCGGATTTGGGCTGGCGTGTGGAATGGAATTGATGGCGTCGAATTAGCCCGCAACTCGTGGCGCTATCACCGCCTCTCGGTGAGCGATTGGCAGGGATTGATCGACAAGTGCCGCGCAGACCCATCAAATCTCCTGATCGTGCATTTCTTTTTCAAAGGCGACCTTGCGCGTTTCGACAAACGGTATGGCCCTAGTCAATTTCTATGAGAGCAAAAAGCCCCAGCCGAGTTTAGCAGCTAGGGCTTCTCTTTTAGGAGTCAACTTACAAGACTGAGCAGCTCCGACGGAGCGTCCTGTTCGTTAATTGTATTTATGCCTTACTTGCCTACAAGGCCCGACTTGTATGCACCGCCCCACCAGGACAAAACCTGACCGCGCATACGCGGATCGAAGCTAATATGAACCCACTGGTTTCTTTCCATGATTAGCTGATCGAACTTGATGCCCGACGCGACGATAGCTCTGCAGATCGCCATGGGATCGCCGAACGCAGGGCAGACAAAATCAACAGCGTAACCCAGCGCATGGGCAGACGTTGGAGAACCACCAACTTTGCGATTAACCGCTGCGCTACGGAACCCGCTATTCACGCGGATTGGGCTTCCTAGCAGCTTTCTGACTGCATCCATGGCCTGTGCCGTGCCTGTCAGAATGGCAAGCTGCTGAGTGTTAGGTGTGTTGTTCAGGCCGGTGGACGTTACAGTCATTTCGGCCAGCGAGAAGTATTGCGAGAGCTTTGTCATGCCGATAGTTATCGACTTCTCTCCACCATCCACGCCGTAACGCTGCTTTCCTTATGAAGCCGGTTTTGATGCTTTTTGCGTAAATATATTGACAGCAGAAAACTGCTGCAAACCGCTTTTAGGAGAGCAACATGATACAACAATACCTAACCCGCTTCGACGTCACTCGTGATGGATACAGCCTAGTCGATAGCTATCTTGCAGACTGGAACCCGACTTCACATCACGACAACGGCGGCAAGACCTACGACATTGCGGGATACCTATTCGGCGCAGTCGGCTTGATGAAGGACTACCCCAACGAACCAAAGGCATGGGGCTTCGGTCGCTACTCCAGCAAAAAGGGGAGCGAGAACGAGAAAGCAAATTGGGTCGAGACACGAACCATCAAGCTAGAATACTACACCAAAGATCGACCACAAAAGCGTAGGGAATTGCATGAGGCCGCCGAAAGGCTGGGCTACGCGCATTGCGTCTTCGATAGCAGCGACCGCTATGGCGCTACCACGGTCGCGATCATCCTTCCCCTCACCGAAGCGATTAATCAGGGCCAATATGCTCGCTTGGCGACCGTGTTTGCATTTGAATTGAACCACTGGCGCGCCGTCGATGGCTATTCCTCAATGACCCATCTGGCCCATGTGGACAAAGACTGCGTGATCGAAACATTCGAGGGTGCGGTGATTTCGCCGAACGCGAAGATCAAGGAAACGAAGAACCTCTACCAGCACATCAATTCCAAGCACTTCTGTGCCGGTGGCCCAAAGGCGGTGGCTCACTTGGTGCCGCCAGTCATCACCAGCCACGATGGCTTGTTTGAATGGACCGCAACGCCGGTCGAGACTGCACAGAGGACCGCTGACGAATTGCTGGCATCCATCGGTGTGAAGCTGGGCTGATAAGTAGAACAAAACGGATCAAGGAGAGGCAAATATGTCCACCGACGCGAACAAAGAGATTTACCGCATTCCCGAAGGCGAGAACCAGAAGGGCAAGCCCAACTATTTTTTCGAGGCCGACAAGGCGATTGGCGAAGCCGCGATCATGCTCGACAAGGTGTATAACCTGACGACCAAGCGCGAAGAGTTCGTGACTGTCAACATCGACCCGGCGCTGGATAAGGTCGTCGCCCTGCTCGAAGAGGCGAAGGCACTGGTCGAGAAGGCCCGCGCTGCCGATAAGGAAGCGACTGACGCATAAATACTGCGACCTCGCGAAAGGGTCGGATAACGTTGGAAACCCGGTGGCCCAGAAGGTCGCCGGGTTTTCCCATTCTGGCGGCTGTTTCCGCATCTGCTATGGACAGGCTTCAAATGGGAAGGCCTGCATGGTGAAGTTCACATTCAATCTCGACGGCGTGGTTTATCAAGATGGTGTGTCGAACATCTTGGTCAGCTTCAACGCTGCCCATGATGCGCTCGATCAGCAATATAAGAAAGCTGAGGCTGAAGCTGCCGACTACGAGCGGTCGATCGACGATGGTGCCGAACCAATCGAGGAACGGGACGAGGACGGCCACCTCATCTATACGCATTCAGATCTTCTGGAGATGCACATTCGGGACGCAAACGATGCTGCTCGCGTTCTACGGAAAGCGTTCGCGATTACCATCTACCACTACTGGGAACGCAATGCTTTGCGGTGGATCGGCAAAGACAAGTTGGAACACTCCAAGCTGGTGAAGCGGGTGCAGGCCATCGGCTATCCCATCGCACCTCGGTTGGAGGAACTGCACCTGTTGGTAAATCTCCTAAAACATAACAATCCGGTTTGGGGTCAAAGGCTCTACGCCGTGAGGCCTGACCTGTTCTGGGTGCTGCTAAAGCCGGATAATCCGAAGCCAAATTGGGAAGCTAGGGTTGTTTTAAGCCGCGAGCATATCGAGCAATTTGTGGACACTATCGCATTTTCTGGACCCACGACAGAGACGCTAAGGACCGATCAGACCGATTAGCCTCTTGTCTTGTTCCCGTTCTGTTCCTTATATCGTTCTCATGAACCAGCCTGATTCCCTCTGGCTCGCGCAGAGCCTTCTTCACGCGCCCGGTTGGGCAAGAGTGGCACTGACTGCACCGAACGAGCGCCTGCGAGAAAATGCCGCGCTTGAACTGGCGCAGAGCATACTTGCGGCTTGGGACAAGCAACAGCCGATGCCTGATGCGCGCCAGATGACCTTCCCGCTTTGACGTGGGGGCAAACCCGACGCTGCGCAATTTGGGCGACTACGCTCGGCGACAAGCCAACCTTTTTATAATCTGCAAATGCGGTCACTCAGGAGTTCTCGATGCCGATAAACTCAACCGTTGGTTCCTCGCCCATTGTTGGAACACCACAATGGAAACAGTCGGAGCGCATCTGCGCTGCTCGCGCTGTAGGGGTCATCCTGAACGATTTGCTCCCTCGCCTCGCAGACCAGATAACCCGGACTGGATGAGCAGCGAGGATCAGTGGAAACGCTTAATCCGGCGTCTCAGGAATTAATCAATAAAATCAATGTATTGTAGGCTGTGCAACTGTTGACGCTTGCATCAGCGAATTGCATCCCTGCGCGCGCGGGTCGAGCGGCGATCCCGGCACCGCCATCACCTCGCGCCCCGCCTCGCCCGCCAGCCGCGCGGTGATGAGCGATCCGGACTTGGGTGCCGCCTCCACCACCACCGTGCCGAGCGCCAGCCCGGCAATGATCCGGTTGCGCGCCGGGAAATGGCGGGCGAGCGGCTGGACGCCGGGCGGATGCTCGGTGACGAGCAAGCCTTGGCTCGCGACCTGCTCCTGCAAATCCTTGTTCTCAGGCGGAAACACGACGTCGATACCGCTGGCGATCACGCCGATCGTCCCGCTTTCGATCGATCCGCGATGCGCCTCCGTATCGATGCCCCGCGCCAGCCCCGACACGACGACCGCGCCGCGCTGTCCCAGCTCCTGCGCAAGGGTTCGCGCAAAGCGGCACGCCGCCGCAGAGGCATTGCGCGCCCCGACCATCGCGACACAGGGCCTCGCCGCCAGCGTCACATCGCCCCGCGCGATCAGCGCGGGCGGCGCGCCCTCCATCTGGTCGAGCAGCGCAGGATAATCGGCATCCCCCATAAGCAGGTAGCGCGCGCCCAGCGCCCGCGAGGCTGCAATTTCCCGCTCCACCACTCCGGCATCAGCGACGCTCGCCTTGCCGCCACCGCGCGCGGCGAGATCGGGAATGGCGCGCAGCGCCTCTCCCGCCGTCCCGAACCGGGCGAGCAATTGCCGATAGCTGACCGGACCGATCCGGGGAGAGCGGATGAGCCGCAGCCTGTCGAACCGCTCCCGCTCGCTCATTCAGGCGACACGCTCTTGGACTTGCCGACCTTGGGTTCCTCACCCTTCATCAGCCGGGCGATATTGACACGATGCCGCCACAGCACGATCAGCGCAAGCGCGAGGCTGACCGGCACCAGGTCGATCCGCCCGAACGCCCACATGGCGATCGGCGCGCTGACCGCCGCCGACATGCCGCCGACCGACGACCATTTCATCCCGAACAGCGCGCCCAGCCACACGACCGCAAAGACGATCCCGGCGGGCCAATATAGCGCCGTCACCACGCCCATCATCGTCGCCACGCCCTTGCCCCCGGCAAAGCGCAGCCACACCGGATAGCAATGGCCGATGAAGGCCATCGCTCCTGCCATCGGCCCGCCGCCTTCGACCAGCGCGGCACCGATCAGCACCGCCGCCGCACCCTTCAGCAGGTCGAGCAGCAATGTCGCCGCCGCCAGCCCCTTGCGCCCGGTGCGCAGCACATTGGTCGCACCGATATTGCCCGACCCGATCTTGCGCAGGTCGCCCGCGCCGGTGACACGGGTCAGGATCAGGCCGAAGGGGATGGAGCCGAGCAGATAGCCCAGCACCAGAAGGAAAGCGGGAAGAAGCCAGGGAGGTGTCATGAAATTCGCCAGTATAATTTGCGCGCGACCATAGCGTGACAGGCGCGCGCGGCAATGGGGTTATGCGGCGTCTAACGCACCCGGGCCGGATTGCCGACCACGGTCGCGCCCGCTGGCACGTCGCGCGTCACCACGCTGCCCGCGCCGATCAGCGCATCGTCGCCAATGGTCACGCCGGGCAGGATGATCGCGCCGCCGCCGATCCAGACATTGCAACCGATACGGATCGGCCTGCCCCATTCGATGCCGGTGGCACGCTCGGCCGGATCGCGCGGATGGTCGGCGGTCAATAACTGAACGCCCGTCCCGATCTGCGTTCCGTCGCCAATGCGCACTTCCACCACGTCCAATATCACGCAATTGAAGTTCAGGAACACGCCAGCGCCCAGAAAGATATTGAAGCCATAGTCGCAGTGGAAGGGCGGCCGGATGGTCGCCGCCGCGCCCAGCGCGCCCAGCCGCTCGCGCAGCAGCGCTTCCCGCTCGGGCGGCAGGGTCGCATTGAAACGCCGCATCCATTCCGCCGCCGCCAGCTGATCGGCAATAATCTCAGGGTCGCTCGCATGATAGGGTTCGCCCGCGATCATCTTCTGCTTCATGCTGCGTTCGGTCATCTTCGGCTCCTCCATCGGGCAGGCGAGGTGGCAGTCGAGAGGCCGCTTTGCAAGCGGCAGCCGTTGACACTCCCGCCCCATGCCGCGACACAGGCGCGCATGACGGTCGCACCAGACGCTCCCATCCTCTTCTTCGATTCCGGCGTGGGGGGATTGTCCATTCTGGCGCCGGCCCGCGCGGCGCTGCCGACCGCGCCCATCGTCTATGCCGCCGACAGCGCCGGCTTCCCCTATGGCACCAAGAGCGAGACGGAAATCGCCGCGCGCGTGCCCACCCTGCTCGGCCGGCTGGTGGAGCGCTACCGCCCCCGCCTTGCGGTCATCGCCTGCAACACGGCCTCGACCATCGCGCTCCAGCATGTACGCGCCGCGCTCGACATTCCGGTGGTCGGCACCGTCCCGGCGATCAAGCCCGCCGCCCTGCTCTCCAAAAGCCGCGTCTTCGGCGTGCTCGGCACCGACGCCACCGTGCGCCAGCCCTATGTCGACCGGCTTGCCGCCGAACATGGCGCGGACTGCACCGTGCTGCGCCACGGCTCGGCCGCGCTGGTTCAACTGGCCGAGGCGAAGCTGCGCGGCGAGCCGCTTGACCCCGCCATCGCCCGCGACGCGCTCGCAGGCCTCATCGACCAGCCGGGCGGCGATCGGATGGACATGGTTGTCCTTGCCTGCACCCATTTCCCTCTGGTCGAACAGGAACTTGCCGCCGCCGCGCCGCACCCGATGGGCTTCGTCCATGGCGGCGAAGGCATCGCCAGGCGGATATTGTATCTGACACAGGGTCAGGCATGGCCTGACGCGCCGTCGCCCGGCACCGCCGTCTTCACCCGCGTCGATGAGAGCCAGGAAGCGCTGCGTCCCGCGCTCGCCACCTATGGCCTGACGCAGATCGAAGCGCTGTGAAGACCATGTTTTGAAAGGCATGGGCCATTTGTCCAATGGCCAATCCTTTCTATCAGAGTGATAGGTATTTCTCGCTAGTGACCCGAACCTGAAGTTCGTCATAATGTTGGCAGGCGGTGAACGAACTTCAGGTTTATCAGGGTCACTAGCAAATATATGATTCCAGCGCGGTTTATGGATTTGAAATACGCTCCCCACCTGGCTGCCATGACATGGCGTATTTCAAATCCACCGCACTGGCGTTGCGAGCGGTTATCGCTGGTAATGGCGGGCCCGCGCAGGTAAATGCGTCATCGGGCAAGAGGATGGCGCAGCGACAAAAATCAGCGCGCGAAGAAACGGGAAGACAGGCGTAGTGAACTACAAACATATCTTTTCGCAGGCGATCGACCGGCTCCACAGCGAAGGCCGCTATCGCGTGTTCATCGACATCCTGCGCAACAAGGGGGCATTCCCCAACGCCCGCTGCTTCCACGGCCATAACGGCCCCAAGCCCATCACCGTCTGGTGCTCGAACGACTATCTCGCCATGGGCCAGCATCCCAAGGTCGTCGCCGCCATGGAAGAAGCGCTCCATGATGTCGGCGCCGGTTCGGGCGGCACCCGCAATATCGGCGGCAACACCCATTATCATGTCGATCTGGAAGGCGAACTGGCCGACCTGCACGGCAAGGAAGGCGCCCTGCTCTTCACCTCGGGCTATGTCTCGAACGAAGCGACGCTCTCCACCCTCGCCAAGCTGCTGCCGGGCTGCATCATCTTCTCCGATGAACTGAACCACGCCTCGATGATCGCGGGCATCCGCAATTCGGGCTGTGAGAAGCGCGTCTTCCGCCACAACGACGTCGACCATCTGCGCGAACTGCTCGCCGCCGAAGATCCCGACGCGCCCAAGTTGATCGCGTTCGAAAGCGTCTATTCGATGGACGGTGACATCGCCCCGATCGCGGCGATCTGCGACCTGGCCGACGAACATAACGCCCTCACCTATTGCGATGAAGTTCATGCCGTCGGCATGTACGGCGCGCGCGGCGGCGGCATTTCGGAACGGGACGAGGTCGCCGGCCGCATTACCATCATCGAAGGCACGCTGGGCAAGGCGTTCGGCGTCATGGGCGGCTATATTGCCGCCGACCAGATGATCATCGACGTGATCCGCAGCTATGCGCCTGGCTTCATCTTCACCACCTCGCTTTCGCCCGTGCTGGTCGCAGGCGTACTGGCCAGCGTGCGCCATTTGAAGGGATCGAGCGAGGAACGCGAAGGCCAGCAGGCGTCCGCTGCCCTGCTCAAGCGCCTGATGGCCGAAGCCGGCCTGCCGGTCATGCCGTCGGTCACGCATATCGTGCCGCTGATGGTCGGCGACCCGGTCAAAGCGAAGCGGATCAGCGATATCCTGCTGGCCGAATATGGCGCCTATGTGCAGCCGATCAACTATCCCACCGTCCCCCGCGGCACGGAGCGCCTGCGCTTCACCCCCGGCCCGGCCCACACCGAAGAGATGATGCGCGACCTGGTGTCGGCGCTGGTGGAAATCTGGGACCGCCTGGAACTGGAAAAGGCGGAGCGTCAGGCGGCGTAGGATGCGCTGGAGCGGGTTACGATCACTTGTCCTTGAGCGTTTCGCGCCTGAACTGCGCGGGCGACTGGATATCCATAGTACCCGCTATGGCAATTGCAGTTGCGGTCATGCCTGGATGACTTTCGACGGTGAAGTCATCGCCAATTTCTGTACGCGCGCCAATTATATTGCGGATGGGCATGAGACCGGATCGCCCAGACGCAATCCCATGTATCGACATCAATTTGCCGACTTCGGAGAATTGAGCAGGCAGGATGCCTATCATGCCTGCTGGGATTTCGTGCATGCACTGTCCATCGAGCAGGCGATGCAGGACGAAGATCCCCTGATCCAGTCGCTGGCGATGGCGGACGGTCGGATAGGAAAACGCCGACTGGCGCAGATCGACGCAAGCAAACTCCACCGACTGGCTGCGCATATTCTGGATACCCGTCGCAAAGCGCAAGGACGTGTCCAGCACGCGGTGGCGTGAATGTGCTATAAAGCCGGAGAAAAACGCCTCATCCGGCCTAAAGGCCTAATCCCAAAACCCCGTTCCCACACGCGCAGCGCAGGGGCCAGGCTGCTATAATCCCGCCGCACTCGCCCGGGCGCAGAGTCGGGCGTCTAGAGCGTTTTCCAAGCAGGTGGAAACACCTGCTGACTTGGAAAACGCGGTAAAATAAACGACTGGAGCAGCCGAGCCGATGCAATCGGATCGGAATCTGCTCCAGCGGGAGGAGCGCAGCCATGGCCGCACCGATCGACGAAGCGAAACTTAACGCCTTTGTGGGCAAGATGCTGGGCGACCTGGGCGGCGCGATGAGCGTGCCCACGGTGCGGCTGGGCGTCCGGCTGGGCCTGTTCGATGCGCTGGCGACCGGGCCGGCGACCTCCGCCGAACTGGCGCAGCGCGCGGGCGGGCTGCATGAACGCTATGTCCGCGAATGGGCGATGGCGCAGGCGGCCAACGGCTATGTCGGTTTCGATCCGGCCAGCAGGGAGTTCAGCCTATCGCCCGAGCAGGCGATGGTGTTCCACCATGCCGACAGCCCGGTCTATCTGGTCGCCGCCTATGAAATGGTCGCGGCCATGGTCGAGGCCGAACCCAAGGTGGAGGAATGTTTCCGCAACGGCACCGGCGTCCGCTGGGGCGACCATGCCGGCTGTCTCTTCTGCGCGACCGGCGCCTTCTTCCGCCCCGGCTATGTCAATCATATCGTCCAGACATGGATACCTGCGCTGGACGGGGTCGAAGCGAAGCTGCACGCGGGCATCAGGGTTGCGGACATAGGCTGCGGCGTCGGCTTCTCCACACTACTGATGGCGCAGGCCTATCCGCAGAGCCAGTTCACCGGCTATGATTTCCACGCCCCTTCCATCGAGGAAGCCCGCCGCCATGCACTGGCGCACGGCCTTGCCGACCGGGTGCAGTTCGAGGTCGCGACCGCCAAGGAGGTTCCCGGCCGCGATTTCGACCTCGTCACCATGTATGACTGCCTGCACGACATGGGCGACCCGCGCGGCTGCGCGAAGCACATGCGCGAAATCCTCGCTCCGGACGGCTGCTGGATGATCGTGGAGCCGATGGCCGGCAACCGGCCGGAGGATAATCTCAATCCGGTCGGACGGCTTTACTATAACGCCTCGACCATGATCTGCGTGCCGACCTCGCTCGATCAGGAGGTCGGCGAAGGCCTCGGCGCGCAGGCCGGGGAACCGAAGCTGGCCGAAGTGATCCGCGATGGCGGCTTCGCCCATGTCCGGCGCGCGGCGGATGGGCCATTCAACATGGTGCTGGAGGCGCGATGAGGACCGCCTGTCCTACAGGGCATTGCTCTGCTAAAAGAGGGCCGGCTCTTGCGCCCATTGCGTAATAATATTTCCAACATTTATCAGGAAATATCAAAATTTGCGGGAAATGTGCGAAGTTAAGCGCGCATTTCCCTACAACATCAGACGCGGATCAGCCCGCCCCGAACGGCATAGCCGCGATAGAGCGTCCGGCTGTGCGGGAATCCGCCCATATCCTGCGCCAGCCGCTCGATCGCAGGTTTCAGGTCATGGCGCGGCGACACATGGAAGCGCCCCAGCCAGCCGAACAGCGCCCGCCGCCATAGCGCCGGCAGTTCGTCCTGCTGGCCGAAGTCGACAATCTCCAGCTTGCCGCCCGGCGCCACGCAGCGCGCCGCTTGGCGCAGCGCCATTTCCCATTCGGGGATCATCGACAGCGCATAGCTGATGAACACCCGCTCGAACCTCGCGCGGCCGAACAACGCCTGCGCATCGAAACCGCACGCATCACCCTGCGCCAGCGTCACCCGATCGCCCACGCCCGCCTTCGTCACCGACGCGCGCGCTGTCTCCAGCATCGCCTCGCTGATGTCGACGCCATAGAGCCGCGCCTGCGGCCAGGCCTTGCCCACTGCGATCAGGTTGCGCCCGGTGCCGCAGCCAATCTCCAGCACCGCGCCGCCCGCCGGCGGATCGAGATCGGCGATCAGCCCGTCCCGTCCCAGCAGATAATATTTGCGCGTGAGGTCGTAGATATGCCGTTGATAGCGGTATACCCCATCCATCAACTGGCTATGGCCGCTCACAGCACATCCTTCAGCACATAGAGATGGACCCCGCCATAGATGGCCGAGCGGTCGCGCGCCGTATAATCGAGCGACTCTTCCGCCCGATAGTCCCAGCGGTTCAGCACGGCATCGACCACCCGCCCCGGCAATATGCTGGGTTCGCCCGCGGTGCGGAACAGCACGCGTGCGCCGGGCTTTGCTGTCCGTGTGATCTGCGCCCAGATCGCGTTCAGTTGCTCATCGTCCATCCAGTCCTGCGCGTCGAGCAGGATATAGCGGTCGCACGACGCATCCGGCTGGCTGGCAAGAAAGTCGGTGAAATTGATATGCCGCACATCGACCCGCTCGGCCCGCGCGCGCACCGCCTCATGGTTCGCCGCCTGGAGATAGGGCGGCAGCGGCCCCTCACCCCCGGCATAACCACGCCCGAAAGCCTGCACCGCGAAATAATTGTCCTTGAGGTCGAAGTCGCAGGCCAGCTTCTTGAGCCGCGCCTTCAGCACAGTGTCCATCCGGTCGTCGCCCGCCAGCGCCTCGAACTGCGCGGGCGGGATGCCGAGGCCGAAGAGCGAGGCAGGCTGGCTGGTCAGCCAGCGCACGAAGCCCTTGTCGAAGATCGGCGCCAGTTCACGCTCGAAAATCTCGACCTGCTCCTCGCGGCTCTGCGCGTCCAGCATCCGCTTGGGGTTTACGCCATGCACCCGCGCCAGCAGATGCGCCGCGCCGATAAAGCGGCCGAGCAGCCCATGCTTGTAGATGCCGCGCGCGAAACCGCCGATGCGGCGGCGGCCGATCATGTCGCGTCCTTCCCAGTAGCGGCGGGTCGCCTCGTCCAGATGCGGCGCGACCACGCTCCTATAGGCGGCGACATTCGCCTTGTTATCGGCCTGCGCGAAAAAGCGGTGGAAGGCGGCATGATCGGGCAGCTTGCGCGCCGCCATCAGCTTCAGCTTGTTGAGCGCGATATGCGCGGTGTTTAGGTCGACCGCCGTGATCTTCGCGGGGTCGGCGGTCAGGTAGGAGAGCACGTTGCAGCCACCCGACGCGATCGTCACCACATGGCTGTCGGGCGTGATCGCCAGCGCTTCCATGTCCACCGCCGGATCTTCCCAGATCTGGGCATAGACCAGGCCTCGAAAAGCGAAGGTGAAGGCGCGCTCAAGCAATCCCTGTTTCGACAGGTGGCGGTGGCGGTGCACCGCATTGGTGATTTTCTTGTGGCCGATATCACTGGCTGTTACTGCCATGGCGCACTCCTCGCTGCCGGGTCGTTCCCGCGCCGATAGGGCAATGGCATGTCGGCCGCATGACGCACGGGTTACGCGGCGATGACTCCTCTTGCGGAACCATGACGCCCTCTCCCATCTTCTGCACTTGATGGCCCACTGGATCGAACCGCACCCTACCGGCATCTATGTCCGCCCCGCCGATGCGTGGATCGACCCGTCGCTGCCGCAGGAGCGCGCGCTGGTGACGCACGGCCATGCCGACCATGCGCGCGGCGGCCATGGCCATGTCTGGGCGACGCGCGAGACTTTGGCGATCATGGCGTTGCGTTACGGCACCGCCAGCGGCACGGCGGTCGGCTATGGCGAAGAGGCGCGAATGGGCGGCGTGACGATCCGCTATGTCCCTGCCGGCCATGTGCTGGGATCGGCGCAGATCGTGCTGGAACATGCCGGCGAGCGCGTGGTCGTCACCGGCGATTACAAGCGCCGCCCCGACCCCACCTGCAAGCCGTTCGAGCCGGTCCCCTGCGACATTTTCGTGACGGAGGCGACCTTCGGGCTGCCGGTGTTCCGCCACCCCGACACGGGCAGCGAGATGGACCGGCTGCTCGCCGCGCTCCATGCCCATCCGGACCGCTGCGTGCTGGTCGGCGCCTATGCGCTGGGCAAGGCGCAGCGCGTCATCTGCGAATTGCGGGCGCGCGGCCATCATGATCCCATCTATATCCATGGCGCGCTGGAGCGGATGTGCGCCCTCTATGCGGATTTCGGCATCGACATGGGCGAACTGCGTCCGGCGACGGGGGTGCCCACCAAGGACATGCGCGGAGCTATCGTCCTGTCGCCGCCATCCGCCCTCAACGACCGCTGGAGCCGCCGCCTGCCCGATCCCATCACTGCCATGGCGTCCGGCTGGATGCGGGTGCGCCAGCGCGCGCGGCAGAAGAATGTCGAACTGCCGCTGGTCATTTCCGACCATGCCGACTGGGACGAGTTGACCGACACGATCCGCGAGGTCGCGCCGACCGAAACATGGATCACCCATGGCCGGGAGGAAGCCCTGCTCCACTGGTGCATGACCCACCAGATCCGCGCCCGCGCGCTGGCGCTGGTCGGCCGCGAAGATGATGAGGATGAGGGGTGATGCGATCCAGCACCTCCCCTCCGTTCGGTTCGAGCCTGTCGAGAACCTTAGCGCGATGGTTCTCGACAGGCTCGAACCGAACGGGAGGGATGCTATGAGGCAATTCTCCCAACTCCTCGACGGCCTCATCTACACCCGTTCGCGCAACGGCAAGCTCGACCTGATCGCCGCCTATATGCGCGACGCGCCCGATCCCGACCGGGGCTGGGCGCTCGCCGCGCTGACCGGCAATCTCGATCTCAAGGCCGTCAAATCCTCCGCCATCGGGGAGATGATCCGCGCCCGCACCGATCCGGTCCTCTACGAAATGAGCCGCGACTATGTCGGCGACCTCGCCGAAACTGTCGCCCTGCTCTGGCCTAAGCGCGAAGACCAGCCCGCCGAACTGGACGACGGCTCGCTCAGCCTGTCCGCCGTCATCGACCGCCTGCACGCTATCAGCCGCGCCGCCGCGCCGGACGCGCTGGCGCAGATGATGGATCATCTCGATTCCTCCGGCCGCTTCGCTCTGCTGAAACTTGCCACGGGGGGCTTGCGCGTCGGCATCTCCGCCCGCCTCGCCAAGACTGGCTTCGCCCAGGCTTTCGGCCTCGACGTCGACGATGTGGAACAGGTCTGGCACGCCCTCGCCCCACCCTACACAGCCCTGTTCGACTGGGCCGAAGGCCGCAGCGGCCGTCCCGATCCCGAAGGCACGCCCTATTTCCGCCCCTTCATGCTCGCCCATCCGCTGGAGGCCGACAGCGTCGACCTCACCGACTATGCCGCCGAATGGAAATGGGACGGCATCCGCATCCAGATCGTCGGAACGGGCAAGGAAACGCGCCTCTACAGCCGGGCGGGCGACGATATCAGCGGCAGCTTCCCCGAAATCGCGCAGGCCTTCACCGGCCATGCCGTGCTGGACGGCGAACTGCTGGTGCGGGGCGAATTTCAGGGTGGAGAGGCCGCCAGCTTCAACGCCCTGCAACAACGGCTCGGGCGCAAGGCCGTCACGGCGAAGATGATGGACGATTATCCCGCCTTCGTCCGCCTCTACGACCTGCTGATCGAGGGCGATGACGATCTGCGCGCCCTCCCTTGGGAACAGCGCCGCGCCCGGCTGGAAGCCTATATGGCGCAGCTTCCCGCCGACCGTTTCGACCTCTCGGCCGTCATCGATGCGCCCGACTTCGAGGCGCTTGCCGACATCCGCGCCGGCGCCCGCGACGCCGCGATCGAAGGGGTCATGCTCAAGCGCCGCGACAGCCCCTACGTCGCCGGGCGCAAGGCCGCGCTCTGGTATAAATGGAAGCGCGATCCGCTAACCGCCGACTGCGTCATGATGTACGCCCAGCGCGGCCACGGCAAACGCTCCTCCTTCTATTCCGACTACACATTCGGCTGCTGGACCGAGGACGGCGAACTGCTGCCCGTGGGCAAGGCCTATAGCGGCTTCACCGACGAGGAGCTGAAATGGCTCGACCGCTTCGTGCGGGGCAATACCGTCAACCGCTTCGGCCCGGTGCGGGAGGTGGAGAAAACGCTGGTGCTGGAAGTTGCGTTCGACAGCATCCATGACAGCAAGCGGCATAAGTCGGGGCTGGCGATGCGCTTTCCCCGGATCGCGCGCATACGCAAGGACAAGCCGGCGCAGGAGGCGGATACGGTGGCGGGATTGCGCAAGCTGGTGAGCTGACGCATGATATGATCAAAGGGAGAACGGATATGGCCTATGAAGGAAGCTGCCACTGCGGCGCGGTGACATTCAGCGTCAATGCCGACGCGCCGACCGAAGCAATGACCTGCAACTGCTCCCATTGCAGCCGCAAGGGCTTCGTCCTGACCTTCGTGCCGGTGGACCAGTTCACCCTGGAAAGTGGCGAAGACCAGCTTACCGACTATCTCTTCTACAAGCACAATATCACGCATCAATTCTGCAAAACCTGCGGCACGGAAGCCTTCGCCAAGGGCAAATCGCCGCAGGGAGAAATGCGCGCGATCAATCTGCGCTGCGTGCCATCGGTCGATATCGATGCGCTGACGATCAACAAGGTGGACGGCGCCAGTTTCTAAGTCTGACTTTGCGCTGTCACGCGACGTCCCTATATGGGCGCTTTCGCGCGTCGGGCGCGGCACAGCTATGGAGCAGTTGAATTGAGCAAGGTTCTGGTCATTGGCGCGGGCGGCGTGGGTTCTGTCGCGGTTCACAAGATGGCGATGAATCCTGATATTTTCAGCCATATCACGCTCGCCAGCCGTCGCATCATCAGCTGCGAAAAAGTCGCCGAATCGGTGAAGGCCCGCACCGGCGTGACCATCGACGTGGCGCAGGTCGACGCCGACAATGTCGAAGAGACGATCGCCCTCATCGAGAAAGTCCAACCCAAGCTGGTCGTCAACCTGGCCCTTCCCTATCAGGATCTGGCGATCATGGACGCCTGCCTCGCGACCAGGACCGACTATCTCGACACCGCGAACTACGAACCGCGCGACACCGCGAAATTCGAATATAGCTGGCAGTGGGCGTATCAGGACCGCTTCAAGGAAGCCGGCATCATGGCGCTGCTGGGTTCGGGCTTCGACCCCGGCGTCACCAGCGTCTTCGCCAGCTACATCAAGAAGCATCTGCTCGACCAGATCGACACGCTCGACATTCTCGACTGCAATGGCGGCGACCATGGCCAGCATTTCGCCACCAACTTCAACCCGGAAATCAACATCCGCGAAGTGACCGCCCCGTCGCGTCACTGGCTGAACGGCGAATGGGTCGAAGGCCCGGCGCTCAGCCACAAGCAGGTGTTCGACTTCGACCAAGTGGGCGAAAAGAACATGTACCTCATGTATCATGAGGAACTGGAATCGCTCGCGACCCACTATCCGGAAATCAAGCGCATCCGCTTCTGGATGACTTTCGGCGACGCGTACCTCAAGCATCTCGAAGTGCTGCAGAATGTCGGCATGACCCGGATCGATCCGGTCATCTACAATGGCCAGGAAATCATTCCGCTCCAGTTCCTGAAGGCGGTTTTGCCCGAACCGTCGAGCCTGGGTTCCACCACCAAGGGCAAGACCAACATCGGCGACATCGCCACCGGCCAGAAGGACGGTCAGGACAAGACCGTCTACATCTATCAGGTCTGCGACCATGAGGACGCCTATGCCGAAACCGGCAACCAGGCGGTCAGCTACACCACCGGCGTGCCCGCGATGATCGGCGCCGCCATGATGCTGACCGGCGCCTGGAAGGGAGAAGGCGTGTTCAACATCGAGCAGTTCGATCCCGATCCCTTCATGGACATGCTGAACAAGCATGGCCTGCCCTGGCAGGTGAAGGAACTGGACGCACCGCTGGATTTCTAAGCGGCGGTTGTATCTGAAACCTCGTCATTCCCGCGGAAGCGGGAACCCATCTCCAGGCCTCACATCTGGAGATGGGGCAGGAGATGGATCCCCGCCTGCACGGGGATGACGGAGTTGGCCGGAATGCGAAACCTTATGGGCGCCGTTCTGGCCCTTTCACTATTTGCTTCAGCCGCCACGGCGCAGCAGCCCGCCGATCCCTACGCCATGGCAAAGGAGATCGTCGCCGACATCAACCGGATCGTCACGCCAAACGGCGTGCAGGAAAATCTGGTCGTCACGCTGGGCGGCGCGCGGCAGGCGATCAATGTGCGCGGCGCCGACCGGGCCAACCCGATCCTCATCTACGTCCATGGCGGCCCCGGCGCGGTGGAAATGCCCTTCGCCTGGTCGTTCCAGCGGCCATGGGAGGATGTCTTCACCGTCGTTCAGTGGGACCAGCGCGGCGCGGGCAAAAGCTATGCGCTGAACGATCCCAAGGCGATCGCGCCCACCATGACGCTGGATCGCTATCGCGACGATGCGATCGAACTGATCGACTATCTCAAGGCCCGCTATGGCAAGCGCAAGGTCTTCCTGCTCGGCCATAGCTGGGGGTCTGCGGTCGGCCTGTCGGTCGCGATCAAACGGCCCGACCTTCTCTACGCCTATGTCGGCATGGGCCAGGCGATCGACTTCCGCGCCGGCGAGCGCATGGGCATGGACTGGACCATCGCGCAGGCGAAGAAGGCCGGCAATGCCGAAGCGGTAAAGGCGATAAAGGCACTCGCCCCCTATCCCGACAGCGGCCCCTTCACCATCGCCAAGGCTGACGGCTGGCGCAAATATGCCATCGGCTATGGATCGCTGATGGCCGACCGGCCCGACCCGACGCTCTATTTCCAGACGCCGCGCCTCTCGCCCGACTATACGCCCGAAGACCGCAAGGCGTGGGGCGCAGGCAGCGAATTTTCGACCACCACCCTGTGGCCGCGCCTCGCCGATGTCAGCTTCGCCAAGATCCGCGAAATGAAGCTGCCGGTCATCATGCTGCTCGGCCGCACAGACTATACCGTGCCGTCGCCGCTCGCCGCGCAGTGGATGGACCGGTTGAAAGCCCCCGCCAAGAAAACCATCTGGTTCGAGCATTCAGCCCATATGCCGATGGTCGAGGAACCGGGACTGGTTCTCAAGGCGCTCATCAACGACGTCCGCCCGCTGGCGGATCAGGAGTAACTATTTCATGGAAACCAAGGCCGGCGATCCCGCCGCTTTCGCCCGCTTCGACCTGTATCGCGTTCCCTCGCCCGCCTTCGTCGTTGACGAGGCCGCAATCCGCCGCAACCTGACGGTCCTGCGCGACATTGGCGATCGCGCGGGCATCAAGGTGCTGGGTGCGCTAAAGGCCTTTTCCATGTGGTCGCTGGGCGGCGTGATCGGCGAATATCTGGACGGCGTCTGTGCGTCGGGCATCTATGAAGCGCGCCTTGGCCGCGAGGAGTATAAGGGCGAGGTCGCGACCTATTGCGCCGCCTACAAGCCCGACGATCTGGCCGAAATCCTCAAGATTTCCGACCATGTCATCTTCAACAGCCCCGGCCAGATCGCACGGATGAAGCCCGTGATCGACGCCGCCCGTGCCGAAGGCCGCGTCTTCGACATCGGCCTGCGCCTCAACCCCCTCAATCCCGAAGGGGAAGTGCCGAAATATGACCCGTCGCAGCCGCACAGCCGCCTCGGCTTCCCGATCGACCAGCTGCGAGCCGAACATCTGGAGGGCGTCGATGGCCTCCATGTCCACAATCTCTGCGAACAGGATTTCCTGCCGCTGGAGCGCACATGGGCGGCGATCGAACCCTATGTCATGCCGCATGTCGCCGGCCTTAAATGGTTGAATTTTGGCGGCGGCCATCATGTAACCCGTGCCGATTACCAGATCGACGACCTCATCGCCTTCCTGCAACGGATCAAGACGCAGACCGGCCTTGAACTCTATATCGAGCCGGGCGAGGCGATGGCGCTCGACGCAGGCATCCTTGTCGGCGAAATCCTCGACGTGATCGACAATGGCATGCCCGTCGCGATCACCGATATCAGCGCCACCTGCCACATGCCCGACGTGATCGAGGCGCCCTATCGCCCCGCCATGCTGCATGAGCAGGCCGATGGCCCCGTCACTCGACTCGGTGGCCCTTCCTGCCTCGCGGGCGACATCATCGGCGACTATCGAGTCCCCGGCGGCGCGGAACCCGGCGCACGGATCGCCTTCCTCGACCAGGCCCATTATTCTATGGTGAAGACCAACACCTTCAACGGCGTCCCCTTGCCGGCCATCTGGCTGTGGAACAGCGATACGGATCAACTTACGGAAATCCGGTCATTTTCCTATGACGACTTCAAGGCTCGTCTCTCGTGACGCACGTTTCGTAGCGGACGGCGCAACAAAATTTTCACATGCGCTTTACAGGGGGGACCCCTCCGCATATATCGACCGTCCGCTGCCCCATGGGACTTCCACCGCAAGGCAGCTTTTCGCCCTGAACTACACTGGAGGTCCCTTGAGTTGCACAAGCATCATAGCGCGCTGGGGGTAGCGACCGCCCTCACACCGGCAGCACCGGTAACGCTGATTCGTCCCGCAGCCGCAGCGCGGGCCGCCCGCTTCTTTACCGAGAAGTTTCCGGGCCGCTCTCTCTATGCGGTCAAGGCGAATCCGTCTCCTGATCTGATCCGCACGCTCTTCGCATCGGGCATCACGCATTTCGACGTGGCCTCGATCGCGGAAGTGCGCCTGGTGGCTGACGCGCTGGCTGATGCGGAAGGTCAGGCGAAGCTCTGCTTCATGCACCCGGTCAAGGCCGAGGAAGCGATCGCGGAAGCTTACCATGTCCATGGCGTGCGCACCTTCTCGCTCGACACGATCGACGAGCTGGAAAAGATCATGCGCGCTTGCCGAGGTGCGACCGATCTGGAGCTGTGCGTGCGTCTGCGCGTCTCGTCCGAACATTCGGAACTCAGCCTTGCGTCGAAGTTCGGCGCGGAACTGGGCGAAACCCGCGAACTGCTGATGGCGACCCGTCAGGCGGCCGATGCCCTTGGCATCTGCTTCCATGTCGGCAGCCAGGCGATGAGCCCCCAGGCCTATAGCGACGCGATCGAGCGCGTGCGCGCCGCAATCGTGGACGCAGCCGTCACGGTCGACATCATCGATGTCGGCGGCGGCTTCCCGTCCATCTATCCGGGCATGGAGCCGGTCGCGCTCGAAAATTATTTCGACGCCATCCATCGCGGTTTCGAAAGCCTGCCGATCAGCTATTCGGCTGAACTGTGGTGCGAACCGGGCCGTGCGCTGTCGGCGGAGTATAGCTCGATCATCGTGCGCGTCGAACGTCGCCGCGGGACCGAACTTTACATCAACGACGGCGCCTATGGCGCGCTGTTCGACGCCGCGCATATCGGCTGGCGCTTCCCCGTCGCCCTGCTGCGCGAGGAGGAGAGCGAGGAGGAACTGACCGCCTTTTCCTTCTACGGCCCGACTTGCGACGACATGGACCATATGGTCGGCCCCTTCATGCTCCCCGCGGACGTGAAGGTCGGCGACTATATCGAGATCGGGATGCTCGGCGCCTATGGCGCGGCGATGCGCACCGGCTTTAACGGCTTCACGTCAGAATCAACGATCGAAGTGTCGGATGAGCCGATGGCCAGCCTCTACGCCGAAACCGTCGCGCCGCGCCGTCGCGCAACCGTCATCAAGCTGGGCTAGGCCCGCTTCCAGCTTCCCAGCTGGAGAGGATAAACGTCCCTCGCCGCTTCCCCTTTGCGGCGAGGGATTTTCTTATTTTCGGAAGATCCCAACCAGTTCGACATGGGTGGTCCAGCGGAACTGGCCGACCGGCTTGACGCTTTCCAGCCGATATCCCGCCGCGACCAGATGCGCCGCATCGCGCGCGAAGCTGGCGGGGTTGCAGGACACATAGGCGATCAGAGGCACGGTGGAGGCCGCAAGCTGCAACACCTGCTCCTTCGCACCGGCGCGCGGCGGGTCCAGCACGATGACGGCGAAGCGGTTCAGTTCCTCCGGCCTCAGCGGGCGACGGAACAGGTCGCGATGATCGGCGGCCAGTCGCCGCTGCGCCCGCGCCGCGCCCAGCTTCAGCGACAGGATCACGTCCCGCGCGCCTTCCGCCGCATAGACGGGCCGCTTGTCCCCGAGCGCCAGTGCAAAGGTGCCAAGCCCACAGAACAGGTCCGCAATCGCCCCGGTTTCCGGCAGGGCATCGCGCACCGCGCCGACCAGCGCCGCCTCGCCATCGGGCGTCGCCTGCAGGAAGGAGAAGGGCGGGAAGCCGACCGACGCGCCACCGAAGCTGACCGTCACCGCCTCCGGCTCCCACCGCGTCTGCGGTCCATCGCCTTCGTCGATGGTCAGCCGGGCCAGCCCCTGTTCGCGGGCAAAGTCGCCCAGCGCCTCATCGGCCGCCAGTCCCGAAACCTTCACCCCCTCCAGCAGCAGGTCGACGCCCTGGTCGGTCAGCGACATGCGGACATGGGCCGCGCGCTTGTCCGGCAGGATCTCGCCCAGCAGCCCCCGGAGCGGCGTCAGCAGCCCAAACAGCCGGGGATCGAGCACCGCGCACATCTGAAGGTCGATCAGCTTGTGGCTGCCCTCCTCGGCAAAGCCGATGGTGATGCGCCTGCCCGCCCGTGCCGCGCGCAACGACGCGCGCCGCCGCGTCATCGGCGGAGAGATATGGGGCGTCAGCACCGCGCCGGGCGTCACATTCTGCCCCGCCAGCGCGCCGGTGACGCGCGCCGTCACGAAGTCGGCATAGCTTTCCTCGTCCAGATGCTGGAGCTGGCACCCGCCGCAGGCCGGGAAATGCGCGCAGGGCGGCATCGCATGATGGACACCGAAATGGACAATTCCATCCACTCCGATCCGGTCGCCCGGCGCGGTCAGCGGAAAGTGGCGGCCATCGCCGGTAACGCCATCGCCCTTGGCGGCGACGCGGATGATGAGATTGTCTATTTCGCTGTCTGTCACAATCGCGCGGCGATAGCCGCTGGCAGCGTAGCAAGCAAATCATCCGCGACAAAAGCCGGACCGGACCGCTTCGCAGCCTCCCCATGCAGCCACACCGCCTCGCACGCCGCACGAAAGGGATCGCCCGTCACCGCCAGACGACCGGCGGCCAATCCTGCCAGTACATCGCCCGTCCCGGCGGTCGACAGCCAGGTCGATGCGCCACTCGCCACCGCTGCCCGGCCGTCCGGGGCGGCGATGACGCTGTCCGCCCCCTTATAGACGATGATCGCGCCCGATAGACGCGCCGCCGCCAGCGCCCGATCGATCTTGCTGCCGGGCAAGTCGCCGAACAGGCGTTGAAACTCCCCTTCATGCGGCGTCAGAATTGCGCCAGCCGGGATGCGGTTCATATTGTTGGCCAGCAGGACCAGCGCATCGGCATCGAGCACCAGCGGATGGCCCTCTGCAATCGCACCATCCAGCTTTGCCAGCGCCTGATCGTCGCGGCCCAGCCCCGGCCCGACCAGCAACGCCCTGATGCGGCCATCATCGAGATCGCCTCCCGCCTGCCGCACAATGGCATGGGGCGGAATGAGCGGCGCATCCTCACCATATAGCCGCACCATGCCCGCGCCCGAATGAGCGGCAGCGGCGGCGGCCAGCGCGGCGGCCCCCGGCATCGCGCCTTCGACCACAGCAACCAGACCACGACTATATTTATGCGCCTCGGCCCCCGGCACGCCGATCCTCGGCGGAGCCAGCCGATGGACGGAACCCGGCACATCTATGCCGATGTCCGCCAGTGCCAGCCGGGCGAAACGATCGGCGGCCGGATAGAGGAGATGCGCGGGCTTGAACGCGCCCAATGCGATGCAGATGCCGAAACGCGGAACATCCGACAGCAAGGCGCCATTGTCGGTATCGACGCCGCTCGGCAGATCGATCGCATGGGAGAATGTGGCCGCATCCACCAACGTCACCAGTCGCGACGCAACCGCTTCATCCAGCCCGCGCGTCAGCCCGGTCCCGAACAGGGCATCCACCAGCTGCGTCGCGGGCGGCGCGGCCATCATGTCTTCCACCGGCCCGGCCCAGAGCGCACGCGCGCGTTGCGCCGACGGCGTCCGACTTTCGCCCAGCGCCGCCACTCGGACGGCCACGCCCCGCTCCCGCAGGATGCGCGCGATCACGAAGCCGTCGCCGCCATTATTGCCCGGACCGCACAATATCAGCGTGTCGTGTCTATACCCCGCGCGCCAGATGATCTCCGCCGCCGCCGCGCCGGCCGTTTCCATCAATCCATATTCGTCGACGCCCGCGTCGAAGGCCGCCTGCTCCGCCGCCCGCATCTGCGCCGCGGTCAGGATCGGCGCGCCCGTCACCGATCCGTGCCGGCAATCTGGGCGGGTAGCCGATAGCGGTCATTGCCTGCCGCGACCTCGATCTGCTTTTCGCCGGTGATGCTGAGCTTGGCAGGCTCCGCGCCATCGGCCGCTTCCAGCCCATGCCCGTCAGCCAGCACGCGGAACCGGCGGAAGCCGCCGTCGGGATGGCGAATCGTCAATATGTCGCCCTTGCGCTCGACCAGGCAATCACGCTCCCATTGCTGCGTATCGCCGGTCATGCAGTCGGCCTTGCCGTCGTCGATTTGAGCGTCGGCGGCATCAACCGCGTTGCCCGGCGTCGATACGCCGTTCCCGCACCCGGCAAGCGCCAGCAGCAGCATCGATCCAAGAACGCGCCTCATGCCAGCCTGCTCCGGCATTCCAGCGCGATCGGGCCGACAATATCGGCAAAGCGCTTCTGCCCCGCTGCATCACCGACCAGATCCTGCCGCATCTCGATCCCCAGATAGGCTATGCCATTGGCCTCGGCATGGCGGTTCATCGTCGCGTTCAACAACTGGCCCGAATAGGGAAGCTGGTCCCCGACCTTCAGGCCCGCCGCTTCCAGTAACGGGATGGCGATCCGCGCGGCGCGGTCATCCTGATTATAGAGGATGCCGATATCCCATGGCCGTTTCTGCCCCGGATCGCTCGCCAGCCGGGGCGTGAAGCTGTGGACCGACAGGATGAAGGGCGCGGTCATGCCATCCAGCAACCGCGCCACCTGATGATGATAGGGATGGTGGAAACGGATCATCCGTTCGGCGAGGTCCGCGTCGCGATTGCCGGGAATGGCGTGGCCGTCACTCATGACCGGCAGCAGCCCCGGCGCATCATCCTCGCGATTGAGGTCGATCACCAGCCGCGACACGCCGCCCAGTATCGCCTTGCAGCCCAGTTGCCCCGCCAGCAGTTGGCTCACCTCCGCCACGCCGATGTCGACGGCGATATGCTCGTTGAGCAGCGCCGGATCGATGTCCAGATCGATATCGTCGGGGACATGGGCGGACGCATGATCCGCGATGACCAGCAGGTCGAGGTCGCCTCCGTCAATCTGGGTGAAAGCCTCGCTCATACGCTTCTGATCCGTGTTTCCATGACCCACCAGTCGGTATGTGCGGCGCGTATCGCGACGGCAGACTGTGCCATCGCTCCCCCGTCCTCGAACAGCGCGAAACAGGTCGCGCCGGACCCTGACATGCGCGCGAGCAGCAAACCGTCCGCGCCCTGCAACGCCGCCAGCACCTGCGCGATCACCGGCGCAGCCGCGATCGCCGGCTTTGCCAGATCGTTGCGCCCGTTCTTGATGAGCATGTCGAGGCTGCCAGCATCCAGCGCGCCACGGTCCTGCCGGTCCCATCCGGCAAAGACGCTGCCCGTCGAAACGCCGACGCCCGGATTGACCAGCAGCATCGGCAGGCCTTCCAGTCTCTCGACTTTATGCCGTGCGAGATGCTCGCCCCTGCCCTTCACCAACTGGGTGACACTCGCGACGCAGGCCGGCACGTCCGATCCCAGGTCGAGCGCAAGTCCGGCCAGTTCTTCCGGCTCGATCCGCACTTCCCATAGCCGCGCCAGCAAGCGCAGGGTCGCCGCTGCGTCCGCCGACCCGCCGCCGATCCCGGACGCGACCGGCAGATTTTTCGTCAACCGGATCGCCGCGCCGCGCTGCTCGCCGAGATAGGCCTGAAGCCCCCGCGCCGCCCGCATGACGAGATTGTCCGCCCCCGCATCCAGCGCCGCGCCGAATGGTCCGTCGATCAGCAGGTCGATGGCGCCGTCATTGGTCGCCTGCCCCTCCAGCCGGTCGCCATCCTCGGCGAAGACGAACAGGCTTTCCAGCGCATGATAGCCATCATCGCGCCGCGCCCGCACATGGAGTGCGACATTCACCTTGGCATAGGCGGTTTCGACGAGCGTTTTGGCGGCGGCCTCCATGTCAGGGCGCTGCATATTCGGGCTTCAATCCTTCCTTGCTCTTCGCCGCCAGCCGCGTCGCCACGTCGCCTTCGGCATAGACCGCCGCGGCGTTCCAGGCATAGCGCGCCTCATAGCGCCGTCCCGCCGTCCATAGCGCATCACCCAGATGCTCATTGATGGTCGGGTCATCCGGCGCACCTGCGGCCGCGCGCTCCAGCACCGGAACGGCCGCCCGAACATCGCCGGTCACGAACTGCGCCCAGCCGAGCGAGTCGGTGATGGACGCATCCTGCGGCTTGAGCGCGCTCGCCTTCTTGAGCAGCGCTAACGCCTCCTCGACATTCTGCCGCCGTTCGATCTGCGCATAGCCCAGATAGTTTAGAATGACCGGCTCGTTGGGCGCCAGCTTCGCCGCGCGTTCCAGGACGGCGCGCGCCTCATCCCAGCGCTTGCCCTGCTCCAGCGCGCTGCCCTCGAACAGCAGCAGCGTCCAGGGGACGGCGTCGGCGGGATAGCCAGCCTGCGCCGCCTTGAACGCCGCCGCCGCGCCGGTAAAATCCTTTGCATCGGCCAGCAGTCGGCCGAGACGGACCTGGCGTTCGGCATCCGCTCCCGGTTCCGCAGCCAGCGTCCGGGCGAGGGCGATCGCACCGTCGCGATCACCGGCTTCTGCCTGCGCATTGACCAATTCGGCCCTCGCCAGCCCGCCATACCAGGTCTTGACCGGGACTTTACCGGCCTCCTCGGCTCCGAAGGCGGGATAGCCGGCGGCGGTCAGCAGCCGCGCCGCGACGATATGGGCTTCGGCTCCCTGCGGATCGGCGAAGGTCGCGATCCGCGCCAGCCGCATGCCAAGCACCAACCCCGCATCATCGGAGGCTATGTCGGCCGCCAGCCGAGAAAGCAGTCGTGCAAAGCCCTGCGCGGGGCTCAACAGCACCTTGCGCCCTCCGCCTCCCTTGCCCCGCGCAATATCCGCGCGCGCCATCACGAAATTCGCATTGCCTTCCGGCAGAAGGGCAAGTGCTTCGGCCTTCGCTCCCTGTGCCGCAAGCTGCGCCGCGAAGCTGAGCCGCAGCGCAGCACCGTCACTGCTGCGAAGAGCTATCGCCCGCCGCAACGCCGGCACCGCCGTCGCTAGATCGTTATGCCCGATCGCTTGCAGCGCCACATGCTCGTCCAGATAGCGCTGGCCAAGCGTCGCGAACTGTTCCTTGCCGCCAACAACGGGAAGGGCGTATCCCCCTTCTCCCGCAGTGATCCAACTCCGCACGATCGGGGCAAGGAAAGCGAAATTACCCTCTTCCACCATGCGGTCGACCAGCAACCGGGCGCCGGCCCAATCCTTCCGCGCCAATGCGTTGCCGATGCGCAGCAATGTGCCGTCGCGCGGCAACATGCCCTGCGCATCCAGCAAAAGGGCCGATCGCATCGCCAGCGCCTGATCGCCGCTTTCCAGCGCCTGCGCATAGGAGCGACGCGCTATCTCCGCGCTGCCCGGATCGAGTGCCAGCGCGGTACGATAGTTCATAACCGCGCTCCCCAGGGCGCCGCTCCCGTCAGCCAGCCGCGCCCGCGCATAGGCGTGCAGGGCGCTGCCGGGATCGACCGACGCCCCGGCCGCTGCCGGAAACGCCAGCATCAGGATCGGGATCAGGCGCTTACATATTGGGATAATTTGGTCCTCCGCCGCCTTCGGGAACGACCCAGTTGATATTCTGGGTGGGATCCTTGATGTCGCACGTCTTGCAATGGACGCAATTCTGCGCGTTGATCTGGAACTTGGGATCGCCCTCTTCCTGACCGACCACTTCATAGACGCCCGCTGGACAGTAGCGCTGCGCCGGCTCGTCATAAAGGGGCAGATTGTAGCTGATCGGAACCGATGGGTCTTTCAGCTGGAGATGGACCGGCTGGTCCTCCTCATGATTGGTGTTGGAGAGGAACACCGACGACAGCCGATCGAAGCTGATCACATTGTCCGGCTTGGGATAGGCGATCTTGCTGGCGTGGTCCTTGGTCCACAGCTTCTCGCAATCGGGCTTGTGCTTCATCGTGAAGGGCAGGCCGATTTTCAGCGTGCGCATCCACATGTCGATGCCCGCCAGCAGCGTGCCGATCGTGTTGCCGAACTTGGCCAGCAGCGGCTCGGCATTCTTCACCAGTTGCAGCTCGTCAGCGATCCAGCTGGAGCGCAGGGTCGCGTCATAGTCGTCGAGCGCATCGCCAGAGCGGTCGGCCTGCACTGCGGCGAACGCTGCCTCGGCCGCCAGCATGCCCGACTTCATCGCGGTATGCGTGCCCTTGATCCGGGGCACGTTCACGAAGCCCGCCGAACAGCCGATCAGCGCGCCGCCGGGGAAGGCCAGTTTCGGGATCGACTGCCAGCCGCCCTCGTTGATCGCGCGTGCGCCATAGGAAACGCGGCGCCCGCCCTCGAGGAATTTGCGGATTTCCGGATGCTGCTTCCATCGCTGGAACTCCTCGAACGGATAGAGATGCGGATTGCGATAGCCCAGCCCCACGACGAAGCCCAGCGCCACCTGGCCATTGGCCTGGTGATAGAGGAAGCCCCCCCCGTAAGCATCGGTCAGCGGCCAGCCCTGCGAGTGAATGACCAGGCCCGGCTTGTGCTTGGCCGGATCGATGTCCCACAATTCCTTCATGCCCAGGCCATAAACCTGCGGCTCGCTGTCCGCGTCGAGCGCGAACTGGCGTTTCAATATCTTGGTCAGGTGGCCGCGCGCCCCTTCGGCGAAGAAGGTGTATTTGGCGTGCAGTTCGAGGCCCGGCTGATAGTCGGGCTTGCGATTGCCCTCGCGGTCGATGCCCATGTCGCCGGTGGCCACGCCCTTCACGCTGCCATCCTCATGGTAGAGGATCTCCGCCGCGGCAAAGCCGGGGAAGATCTCCACGCCCAGCCCCTCGGCCTGCTCGGCCAGCCAGCGGCAGAGGTTACCCAGCGATCCGGTATAGGCGCCCTTGTTGTGCATCCAGCCCGGCGTCAGGAGATGCGGCATCGCGATCTTGCCGGTCTTGGTCAGCATCCAGTGCTGATTGTCGGTGACGGGGGTTTCGGCCAGCGAACAGCCCATGTCGCGCCACTGCGGGATCAGCTCATCCAGCGCCTTGGGATCGATCACTGCGCCCGACAGGATATGGGCGCCGATCTCCGACCCCTTTTCCAGCACGCACACCGCCAGTTCCTGACCCGCATCATTGGCCAACTGCTTGCACCGGATCGCCGCCGACAGTCCCGCAGGCCCACC
>NZ_QJQX01000075.1 GCF_013393185.1 Sphingobium lactosutens
GCCGTCTTCGAGCCGGTTCACCGGCAGGAAGGCGCGCTTATATTCATATTTGGCGGCCAGTTCTTCGTCGATTTCGACGCCCAGACCCGGCTTGTCGCCCGGATGCATCATGCCGTCTTCGAACGTGTAGGCATGGGGGAAGACCGCGTCGGTTTCGGGCATGTGGCGCATATATTCCTGGATGCCGAAATTCGGCACGCTGAGGTCGAAATGCAGCGCGGCGGCCATGCAGACCGGCGACAGGTCGGTCGCGCCATGGCAGCCGGTGCGGACCTGATAGAGGTCGGCGAGATTGGCGATCTTGCGCAGGTGACTGATGCCGCCGGCATGGACCACGGTGGCGCGGATATAGTCGATCAGCTGGTTCTGGATCAGTTCGCGGCAATCATGGATCGAGTTGAAAATCTCGCCCACAGCCAGCGGCGAGGTGGTGTGCTGGCGGATCAGCTTGAAGGCTTCCTGATTTTCCGCCGGGGTCGCATCCTCCAGCCAGAAGGGACGATAAGGCTCCAGATCCTTGCCGAGGCGACCGGCCTCGATCGGGGTCAGGCGGTGGTGGATGTCGTGCAGCAGGTGGACGTCCCAGCCCAGAGCCTCACGCGCGGCCTTGAACAGTTCGGGAACGACGCGCAGATATTTGCTGGTGTTCCAGACATTTTCGGTCGGCAGGTCGGCGTCGGCCGGTTCGTAGAAGTATTTGTCCTTGCTGACGCCATAGGTCGACGCCATGCCGGGCACGCCGCACTGGAGGCGGATCGCCTTGTAGCCCTGGCGCTGATAGTCGAGCGCGACGTTGATCGTGTCTTCGATGCTGGTGCCGTTGGCGTGGCCATAGACCATCACGCCTTCGCGGCTGGCGCCACCCAGAAGCTGATAGACCGGCAGGCCCGCGACCTTGCCCTTGATGTCCCAGAGCGCGGTGTCGACGGCGGCGATGGCCGACATGGTGACGGGGCCGCGACGCCAATAGGCGCCCTTGTAGAGATATTGCCAGATATCCTCGATCCGGTGCGCATCGCGGCCGATCAGGCAGGGAATGACATGGTCGGTCAGATAGCTGGCGACCGACAGTTCACGGCCGTTGAGCGTGGCGTCGCCCAGGCCGTAGACGCCTTCGTCCGTCTCGATTTTCAGCGTCACGAAATTGCGGCCGGGCGACGTCACGATCACCTTGGCTCCGGTAATGATGGGCATGGGAGACTCCGTAAATTGGTAAAACCAATATCTCGCGAATTGATGATGTCGTCAATGTTGGCCTGACCAATTTTGGCGGTCAGGCGATTTCGAGCGTAACCTTCTGCAATGCCTCGCTGTCCGGGCCGACCATGATGTCGAACAGGCCGGGTTCGACCACTAACTGCATATCGAGATTCCAGAGCGCGAAGGCTTCCGGACCGATCGTCAGCCGCACCGTCTTCGTTTCGCCGGGGGCGAGGGTGACGCGCTCGAAACCCTTCAGTTCCTTGAGCGGGCGGGTGACGCTGGCGGTCTGGTCGTGGACGTAGAGCTGGACGACCTCATCCCCTGCCCTTGTCCCCGCATTGCGGACGTCGACCTCGACCGTCACGCTGCCCCCCACGCCGATGCGCGGCGCGGACAGGCGGGGTGGGCCGAAGGCGAACTTGGTGTAGCTGAGACCATAGCCGAACGGGAACAGCGGCGAGATATCCTCGAACACATAGCCGCGGCGGGCCGATGGCTTGCGATTATAGAAGATCGGGATCTGGCCTGCGTCGCGCGCGACGGTGACGGGCAGCTTGGCGCCGGGATTGACGTCCCCGAAGAGGATGTCGGCCATGGCGGTGCCGCCCTCCTGCCCCGGATACCAGCATTCGATCAGGGCGTTGCAGCCCTCCACCACCGCCGGATAGCTGGGCGGGCGACCGTTGATGGCGCAGACCACCACGGGCTTGCCGGTCGCCTTCATCGCGGCGAACAGGTCATTCTGCTCGCCGACGAGGTCGAGGCTGGTGCGGTCGCCGAGATGGTTCTTCGCAAAGCCTTCGCGGCTGGTCTGTTCGGTATCGCCGATGGCGAGCAGGATGATGTCGGCGGTTTTCGCGACCTCCACCGCTTCGGCGATCAGCTGGCGGTTCTTTTCGGGGTCGGCCAGGAACACCTCGTCCACCGAGCGGTCCTCGCTCCGGGTGATGAAGACGCCCTGCGCGTGGACGACCTCCGCCTTGCCCTTAAGCTTCGCCTTCACGCCGTCGAGCAGCGACACGGACTGGCGCGGGATCGAGGAATAGCCGCCCAGCCGGGCGATGGCGGCATTGGGACCGATCACCGCGACGCGCTTGTGCGCGCCCGCCGCCAGCGGCAGCGTGCCGTCATTCCTGAGCAGCGCGATCGATTTGTGCGCGGCCTTGAGCGCCAGCGCGCGGGCTTCGGCATTGCCGGTCAGCGCGTCATAGTCGCGGCGCGGCCAGGGATTTTCGAACAGGCCCGCGCGGAACTTGAGGGTCAACATACGCGTGCAGGCGAGGTCGACCGCTTCGAGGGGCACCTTGCCCGCGCGGACCTGTTCCACGAGCGTCCGATAGGCCAGGCCATCGGGCAGCTCGCAATCGACGCCAGCCCGGAGCGCGGCGCGGGCCGTCGCTTCCAGATCGGGCTGGACATGATGGATGGTGTCGAGTTCGGGGACGGCGCCATAGTCGCTGACCACCGCGCCGTCGAAATGCCATTCGCCGCGCAAGATGTCGCCGAGCAGCCATTTATTCTGGTGCGACGGCACGCCATCGATTTCGTTATAGGACGGCATGACGGCGGCGATGCCGGTGCGCTTCACCACCTGCCAGAAGGGCGGGAAGAAATTCTCGCGCAATTCGCGCTGGCTGATCGGCGCGGGGGCGATATTCTCGCCGCTCTGGGGCTGGCCGTGGCCGGTCATATGCTTGAGCGTGGCCATGACCTTGTCGGGACCAAGCTGCTTACTCTCGCCTTGCAGGCCAAGGACGGCGGCGACGCCCATTTCGCCGCAGAGATAGGGATCTTCGCCAAAGGTTTCCTCGATCCGGCCCCAGCGCGGGTCGCGGGCGATGTCGACCACCGGCGACAGCGCCAGATGGACGCCGCGCGCGCGAACTTCGCGGGCGATGACCGACTGGACATCCTGCATCAACTGCCGGTCGAAGCTGCCGGCCAGACCGATCGCCATCGGGAACATGGTGGCGTCGGTCGCCATGTAGCCGTGGAGCGATTCCTCATGGAAGAGGATGGGGATGCCGAGGCGGGTGTCCTCCACAGCCCATTTCTGGACGGCGGTGATGAAGGCGACGGTATCGGCCGGGGTGCGCCAGCGCGCGCCGACGCCGCCAGCCTGGGTCGATCCGTTGGGCGCGCCGCGCCGGTCGGACGGGCGGGTGATCTGACCGAAGCTGGCCGGATAGGCCTTGCTCGCCTTTTCGGGCGAGAAGGTCAGGTCGTCCATGATCTCTGCCTTGGTCGCCCAGAGCGCGATGATCTGGCCGACCTTCTCCTCCAGCGTCATGCGGCCGATCAGGTCGCGCACGCGCAGGTCGATCGGCGCCAAGGCGTCCTTGTAAAGCGGGCCGCCTTTCTTCGCGGCCACGGCCGGGGCCGCCGCGAAGAGCGAGGTGGAGGCGAGCAGGCCCAGCGCCTGACGCCGACCGACCCTGGGGGCGAGACGGGCGCTCACGGCTTCACCGTCAGGGTTGCGGACTGGAGCGCGACCGAGCTGTTGCCGGTCATGATCTCGAAATCGCCCGGCTCGACCACGCGGTGCATTTCGTCATTCCACATCTGGAGGCTTTCGGGGCTGATCGTGAAGTTGACGGTGCGCACTTCGCCCGGCTTCAGCGTGACGCGCTGGAAGCCCTTCAATTCCTTGATAGGCCGGGTGACGGAACTGACCTTGTCGCGAATATAGAGCTGGACGACCTCGTCGCCTTCGCGCTCGCCCGTGTTGCGGACATCGACCGAGACATTGGTGCTGCCGCCAGTGCCGATTGTCGTCGCGGCAAGGCGCGGTGCGGAAAGGCTGAACGTCGTGTAGCTGAGGCCGAAACCGAAGGGATAAAGCGGGTCAGTTGTGTCGAACAGATAGCCGCGCCGCGCCGAGGGCTTGGCATTGTAGAACATCGGTAATTGCCCAACCGAGCGAGGCACGGTGACGGGCAGCTTCGCGCCGGGGTTCACATCGCCGAAGAGGACGTCCGCGACGGCATTGCCGCCCTGCTCGCCCAGATACCAGCCTTCAAGGATCGCGTTGGCCTGTTCGCTGACCTTCACGGTCGAGGCCGGACGGCCATTGATCAGGACGACGGTGATCGGCTTGCCCAGCGCTTTGAGTGCATCGAACAGTTCCTGCTGCTCGCCTACCAGATCGAGGCTGGGACGGTCGCCCAGATGATTGTCGGCCCAGCCTTCGCGGCTCGATTGTTCGGTATCGCCCAACGTCAGGACGATCCGGTCCACGCCCTTGGCCGCTTCCACTGCCTGCGCGATCAGCTTGCGGTTTTCGGCGGGGTCGGACTTGGTGACACTGTCCGCCCACCAGTCGTCATCCTCAGTGATCTTCACGCCCTGCGCGAAGACGATATTGGCCTTGCTGCCGACCTTGGCCTTGATCCCGTCGAGGATGGAAACGCTGTGCGGCGGCTGGCCATAATAGCCGCCCAGACGCGCGACGGCGGCGCTTGGGCCGATCACGGCGATCGTGCCTTCGGGCTTCAAGGGCAACATGCCGTCATTCTTGAGCAGGGTGATGGAGCGCTGCGCCGCCTTGAGCGCGAGCGCGCGGGCGTCCGCATTATTGGTGATCGCCTGCGCCTTGGCGGCGTCGGCATAGGGGTTTTCGAACAGGCCGGCGCGGAATTTCAGTTCCAGCATCCGGCGAACGGCCTTGTCGACCTGCGCCTCGCTGACCTTCCCGTCGCGCACCAGCTTGCCGAGCGTGGCGTAGGACAGGCCGTCGGGCAGGTCCGCATCCACGCCCGCATCGAGCGCGCGCATCGCCGCCTCCTCCAGATTGGCGGCGATATGGTGGATGCTCATCAGCTGGTCGACCGCCGAATAGTCGGAGACGACCGCGCCCTTGAAGCCCCATTCCTCACGCAACACATCTTCCAGCAGCCAGCGATTGGCGTGGCTGGGGACGCCGTCGATTTCGTTGTAGGATGCCATGACGGCCTCGATCCCGGTGCGCTTCACCACCTGCTCGAAGGGCGGGAAGAAATTCTCGCGCAGTTCGCGTTCGGATAAGGCGGCCGGGCCGACATTGGTGCCGCTTTCGGGCTGTCCGTGGCCGGTCAGATGCTTGAGCGTAGCGAAGACCTTGGCGGGGCGCAGATCGCGCGAGCGGCCCTCGCCCTGCAATCCCTCGACCGCGGCGACGCCCATTTCCCCGACCAGATAAGGATCTTCGCCATAGGTTTCCTCGATCCGGCCCCAGCGCGGATCGCGGGCGATGTCTACCACGGGCGACAGCACCATCGGCACGCCGCGCACGCGGATTTCGCGCGCGATGACGCTGTTCACGTCGCGCAGCATGGCGGTGTCGAAGGAGGAGGCCATGGCGATCGACTGGGGAAAGCTGGTCGCGCCGACGGCCGCATAGCCGTGCAGCCCTTCTTCGTGGAAGAGGATCGGGATGCCGAGGCGGGTCTGCGTCGTCGCCCATTTCTGGAGCGCGTTGACCAGAGCGACCGTCTGGCGCGGATCGCGCCCCCTTGCGACGCGGGGGCTGACGGACGCCTTGGCATCCGAAGGGCGGGTGAAATGGCCAAGGCCATTGGGATATTGCGCCGCGAGCTTCGCGGGATCGAGCTGGAGCCGGTCGTCGAAAAGCTTGACCTTGTCGAGCCAGACGGTGGTGATCTGGGCGATCTTCTCATCCAGCGTCATACGGGCGAGGAGATCGTCGACCCGCGCCTCGACCGGGGCCGACGCATCCTTGTAGATGGGCCTGGACGACGCGGTGGCGGACGGCGCGGCCTGGGCGGGAGCTGGCGTGGAAGCGACACCGAGCGCCAGCATGGATGCGGCGCAAAGAATATGGCTGATGCGGATCACGAAACCCCTCTCCATTTTTCGATACGGCGATATTTCGCTTGCCGCCGCCCGACTGATAGCGTTACCATTGATTGCACAAGAGGAACTTGTCAATGCCCTATGCGCGCTTTGACAAAGGATGGGCCAAGGGAGAGGACGCGTGATAGGTCGCCTGTTTTGCTATATTGTTGCCGTCGCCGGAGCGGGGCTGACGCCGATGGCGCAGGCCGAGGACGGCTATGACCTGTGGCTGCGCTATGCCCGCACGGACGAGACGCGCGGCGCTGCGCTTTCGGCGATTGCCACCGCTATCGTTGCGAACGGAAACAGCCCGACGCTGACCATCGCCACGCAGGAATTGCAGCGCGGCATATGGGGCATGACCGGCACGCAGCCGGCGGTGTCGGCAACGGTGCAGCAAGGCGCGATCCTGCTGGCGACCCCCGCCTCCTCCCCTGCCCTGCCTGTGAAGACCGATGGCCTTGGCGCCGAAGGCTATGCGATTCGGTCGGTGCAGATGGACGGCAAGGCGGTGACGCTGATAGCCGCGAACAGCGATGTCGGACTGCTGCACGGCGCCTATCACTGGCTGCGGCTGGCGCAGAGCGGGGCGCGTGTCGATTCGCTGAATATCGTCAGCGCGCCGAAGATCGGGCTGCGGCTGCTCAACCATTGGGACAATCTGAACGGCACGGTCGAGCGCGGCTATGCCGGCCAGTCGATCTGGGACTGGTGGCGGCTGCCCGACTGGAAGGGGCCGCGCTATACCGACTATGCCAGAGCCAATGCCTCGATCGGCATCAACGGCACCGTGCTCAACAATGTGAACGCCAAGGCCGACAGCCTGACCGCGCCCTATATCGCCAAGGCGGCGGCGCTGGCCGACATCTTCCGCCCCTATGGCATCAAAGTCTATCTGTCGGTCAAATGGACCGCGCCGATGGAACTGGATGGCCTCAAGACCGCCGATCCGCTCGACCCGCAGGTCGCCGCCTGGTGGAAGGCCAAGGCCGACGAAATCTACAAGGCGATCCCCGATTTCGGCGGCTTCCTGGTGAAGGCGAACAGCGAGGGCCAGCCGGGACCGCAGGATTATAACCGCACCCATGCCGATGGCGCGAACATGCTGGCGGCGGCGGTGAAGCCGCATGGCGGCATCGTGATGTGGCGCGCCTTCGTCTACGCGCATGACAATCCCGACGACCGCGCGAAACAGGCCTATACTGATTTCAAGCCACTGGACGGCAAGTTCGCCGACAATGTCATCGTGCAGGTGAAGAATGGCGCGATCGACTTCCAGCCGCGCGAGCCTTTCCATCCGCTGTTCGGCGCGATGCCGAAGACGCCGCTGATGATGGAGTTCCAGATCACCAAGGAATATCTGGGCCAGTCGACGCACCTCACCTATCTCGGCCCGCTGTTCGAGGAGACGCTGGACGCCGACACCTACGCCAAAGGCAAGGGATCGACGGTGGCCAAGGTCATCGACGGGTCGCTGGAAGGCCATAAGCTGACCGGCATTGCGGGCGTCGCCAATATCGGCGTCGATCGCGACTGGAGCGGATCGATCTTCAATCAGGCCGACTGGTATGCGTTCGGACGCCTCGCCTGGGACACCAGCCTGTCTGCGGAAAGCATCGCGAAGGAATGGGCGGAGATGACCTTCTCCCCCGATCCGAAGGTCGTGCAGCCGGTCGTGACGATGATGATGGGATCGCGCGAGGCGGCGGTCGATTATATGACGCCGCTCGGCCTCGCCCATGTCATGGATACCGGCCATCATTATGGTCCCGGCCCCTGGGTCGCCGATCTGGCGCGCCCCGAATGGAACCCGGTCTATTATCACAAGGCCAATGCGGAGGGCATCGGCTTCGACCGGACGAAGAGCGGCAGCGATGCCGTGAGCCAATATGCGCCGCCGGTCGCGAAGCTGCTCGCCAACCCGAAGACCACGCCGGAGCGCGACCTGCTCTGGTTCCATCATCTGCCCTGGGACTATCGCCTCAAGTCGGGCGAGACGTTGTGGGACGGCCTGATCCACCATTATGATCGCGGCGTGACCACAGTCGCGAACATGCAGAAGAACTGGGAGGCGTTGCGCCCCTATGTCGATACCGAACGGTTTGCGGAGACGGAGGCGTTCCTGACCATCCAGCATCGCGAGGCCCTATGGTGGCGCGATGCCAGCATCGCCTATTTCCAGTCTGTGTCGAAACGCCCTCTGCCCGCCGGATCGGCCGCCCCCGCGCATGATCTGGACTGGTACAAGGCGCTCAAATTTCCCTATGCGCCCGGACATAACTGATTTTTTGCTTCTATCGGGTGTTGTCGCTACCATTTCGATAACGACATCATCCGCTCCAGGAGAAGGGCCGCCTTGACCGACACACGCACCTCCCGCCGCCAGCGCAACGCACCCACCATCAACGACGTCGCCCGTCATGCCGGCGTCTCCCCCATGACGGTGTCGCGCGTCATCAATGGCGAGCAGGTGGTGAAGGCCGAAACCCGCGCCAAGGTGGAAACGTCGATCAAGGCGCTCAACTATTCGCCCAGCGCCGCCGCACGCAGCCTGGCGGGCGGGGAAGACACGCGGATCGGCCTGCTCTACAGCAACCCGTCCTCCTCCTACCTCAGCGAATTTCTGGTCGGCAGCCTCGATCAGGCGAGCCGCAGCGGCATCGATCTGGTCGTGGAGAAATGGGACGAGCAGACATCGGTCCAGTCGGTGGTCGACCATCTGCTGCGCGGCCGGATCGACGGGGTGATCCTGCCGCCGCCGCTCTGCGACCTTGAGGAAATGGTGGAGGCGCTGGCCGCCGCCGACATTCCCGCCGTCGCGGTGGCGACCGGACGTCCGCCGTCCGATCTGTCCGCCGTCAGCATCGACGACCGGCAGGCCGCCTATGAAATGACCCGGCACCTGATCGGGCTGGGCCATGGGCGCATCGGATTCATCAAGGGCAACCCCAACCAGACCGCCAGCGTCAAGCGGTTCGAGGGCTATGTCGAAGCGTTGCAGGAAGCCGGCCTCAAGATCGAGGACGAGTTGATCGCGCAGGGCTTTTTCACCTACCGCTCAGGACTGGACGCGGCCGAGCATATATTGTCGCTGATCGATCCGCCGACCGCGGTCTTCGCCAGCAATGACGACATGGCCGCCGCCACCGTGGCGATCGCCCATCGCAACGGGCTGGACGTGCCGGGCGACCTCACCGTCTGCGGCTTCGACGACAGTTCGCTGGCGACGACGATCTGGCCGGAACTGACCACGATCCGCCAGCCGATCAGCGACATGTCGCGCGCGGCGGTGGAGGTGCTGGTGCGGCGATTGAAGGGCCGCAGGGGGCAGAAGGTGGAAGGCGCCGAGCATCTGGTGCTCGACCATGCGCTGATCCGGCGGCAGTCGGATGCCGCGCCGCGGATGCGACCAAGGATGGGTGGGCGTTAAAGATACACCCGTTCGTTTCGAGCATGTCGAGAAACGTTTCTCGACGTAGTTTATCCTGAGCGACTGCCGCAGGCAGGCAGTCGAAGGGCTCGAAACGAACGGCGGTTGGCTTACGCCTCGCCGAAGACCCGCTGGAAGATCGTGTCGACCTGGCGGAAATGATAATCGAGGTTGAACTTGTCCTCGATCTCCTGCGCGGTCAGCGCCTTGGCGACATCCTCGTCGGCCTTGAGCAGTTCGAGCAGCGACAGCTGGCCGTCCGATTCCCACACCTTCATGGCGTTACGCTGGACGTAGCGATAGCTGTCCTCGCGGCTCACGCCCGCCTGGGTCAGGGCCAACAGCACGCGCTGCGAATGGACGAGGCCGCCCATCTTGTCGAGATTCTTCATCATCCGCTCGGGGTAAATGAGCAGCTTGTCGATCACGCCGGTCAGGCGCGCCAGTGCGAAGTCGAGGGTGATGGTCGCGTCAGGGCCGAAGAAGCGCTCGACCGACGAATGGCTGATGTCGCGCTCGTGCCACAGGGCGACATTTTCCAGCGCCGGAACCACGGCGGCGCGCACCACGCGGGCAAGGCCGGTGAGATTCTCGGTCAGCACCGGGTTACGCTTGTGCGGCATAGCCGACGAACCCTTCTGGCCGGGCGAGAAATATTCCTCGGCTTCCAGGACTTCGGTGCGCTGGAGGTGACGGACCTCGACGGCGAGGCGCTCGATGGACGAAGCGATGACACCCAGCGTCGCGAAGAACATCGCGTGCCGATCGCGCGGGATGACCTGCGTCGACACCGGCTCGATCGCCAGGCCCAGCTTTTCGGCGACATGCTCCTCGACGCGCGGATCAATATTGGCGAAGGTGCCGACCGCGCCGGAAATGGCGCAGGTGGCGACTTCTTCGCGCGCCGCGATCAGGCGGGTCTTGCAGCGACTGAACTCGGCATAGGCTTCGGCCATCTTGAGGCCGAACGTCACCGGCTCGGCATGGATGCCGTGGCTGCGGCCGATGGTCGGGGTCAGCTTATGCTCGAACGCGCGGCGCTTGATGACCTCCAGCAGCTTGTCGAGATCCTCGATCAGGATGTCGGCGGCGCGGGCCAGCTGCACGGCAAGGCAGGTGTCCAGAACGTCGGAGCTGGTCATGCCCTGGTGCATGAAGCGCGCTTCGTCGCCGACCTGTTCGGCCACCCAGGTCAGGAAGGCGATGACGTCATGCTTGGTGACGGCCTCGATCGCGTCGATCGCGGGCACGTCGATGGCCGGGTTGGTCGCCCACCAGTCCCACAGCGCCTTGGCGGCGGACGGCGGGACGACGCCCAGTTCGCCCAGCTTTTCTGTCGCATGCGCTTCGATCTCGAACCAGATCCTGAACCGGGCTTCCGGTTCCCAGAGGGCGGTCATTTGCGGGCGGGCGTAGCGGGGGACCATGGGCGAATCCTGAGGCTGGAGGGTGGATATTGCCGCGCCGCCTAGCAGCCCCGGCCCGACCTAGCAAATGCCGGGCAAATGCTGGCCAAATGCTGGCGCCGCACGCGCCCTCCGCAGCCCATCTCGCAGTTGCGATAAGGGCAAAAAGATGAAGCGAGGCATTTCGCAAGACGAATGACGCAAGATGAACGGATATTCAGGAACAATAACGGGGATTCAACTATTATCTTTTCACGAATTCATGAGTCGCGGGGTATGATGTGCTTGCCCCGCACGGTCGTATAACAGGAGATCGCAATGATCCGCTCGCTTTTGTTCACCACGGCACTGGCTATCGCCGCGCCTGCCATGGCGCAGCAAGCCACAAGCCCCGATTCGCCCGCCATTCCGCAATCGTCGCAGCCAGCGGCGCCGGCCGCTCCGGCCCAGCCCCAGACAGCCCAGCCGCAGACAGCGACCCCCGCTCAGCCGTCGGCGCCGGCCAATCCCGCGAACACGGTGGCGTCGATCGTCGACAGCGAATTTCCCGCCTATGACGCCAATGGCGACGGCCAACTCGATAAGGCGGAATTTTCCCGGTGGATGCTGGCGCTCAAGGATCAGGAGATGAAGGCGACCGGCAAGACTTTGCCTGCCGATCAGGTCACGGCCTGGGCCGATGGCGCCTTTAGCAGCGCGGACTCGGACAAGAGCACCAGCATCAGCAAGCCTGAACTGATCAGCTATCTGAGCGGTGGCGCAGCCGGATAAGATTTTACCTTCCCCGCCTGTCACGAAGGGCGGAAAAGAACCCGCAACGGGTCGCATGATGGGCGGTATGGAGCGAAGGCCATACCGCCCTTTTTTCGTCAATTAGTCAAACATGATGCCGGTCGATTGGCAACCTGAATGGGCGAGATTTTATCCCTTCTTGCGGGCGTAGAGCAGAGCCGCGACGATCGCGGCGGACCCGATCCCGACGGCGGTGCCCATCCATACGCCCTTGCCGGCGGACTTGCGCGCGGCGCTGGCCAGGTCGGTCTTGTCAGCGGCGGGGGTTGCGGGAGCGGCGGGGGCGCCGGTTGCCGGCGCGCTGTCTTCGGTCTTGCTCATGGTCCTTTCAGCTATGCCCCAAAGCGGCCGCCCGGAAAAGACCGAACCCGCCCCTGCCCTACGACTTTCCGCCTAAGCGCCTTTTGCGCAACACCCCTTGACTCCGGCCCCGGTTCCATGTTGGTAGCGCTATCAATTAACGACCATTCGTTTTAGGAGTTGATGATGCCGGGCGATATCTCCCTGCTCGATTGCCTGCCCGCCGACTGGCGCGACGGCGCGTTTCTTGGCCGCGTACAGACCGCCGCCGGTCCCAGCCCGATCCTCGTCGTCGACGGCCAGGCCTATGACATGAGCCGCGTCGCGCCCACCGTCGCGCAACTGGTGGAAAAGCTGCCGCTTTCCGCCACCGCCGGCGAAGCGCTCGGCCCGCTTGAAACGCTCGGCCTGCCGCTGCTCAGCCCGGTCGACCTGCAATGCGTCAAGGCCTGCGGCGTGACCTTCGCCCTGTCGGCGCTGGAACGCGTGATCGAGGAGCGAGCGCGCGGCGACGCCAGCGCTGCTGCCGAGATTCGCGGCCGTCTGGAAGAACGGGTCGGCGGATCGATCCGCGCCGTCGTGCCGGGCACGCAGGAGGCCGCCGCGCTCAAGGCCGCGTTGATCGAGGACGGCCTCTGGTCGCAATATCTGGAAGTCGCGATTGGTCCCGACGCAGAGGTCTTCACCAAGTCGCCAGTCCTGTCGACCGTGGGTCTGGGCGCGGAGATCGGCATCCGGTCCGATTCCACCTGGAACAACCCGGAACCGGAAGTCGTGCTGGTGGTCAACGCCGCTGGGACCGCTATCGGCGCGACGCTGGGCAATGACGTCAACTTGCGCGATTTCGAGGGGCGATCGGCCCTGCTGCTGGGCAAGGCGAAGGACAATAATGCGTCCTGCTCGCTCGGCCCGCTCATCCGCCTGTTCGACAATGATTTCACCATCGACGATGTCCGCAATGCCGAAGTCGGGCTGACCATCGACGGGCCGGAAGGCTATCGCCTCGAAGGCACAAGCAGCATGAACCAGATCAGCCGCGATCCGCTGGAGCTGGTGCGCCAGACCCTGTCGGAACATCAATATCCCGATGGCTTCACCCTGTTCCTCGGCACGCTGTTCGCCCCGGTGCAGGATCGTGACGAGCCGGGCCGCGGCTTCACTCACAAGATCGGCGACGTTGTCGCCATCTCGACCCCGCGCCTCGGCAAGCTGGTCAACACGGTCGTGACGTCGAAGGACGCCGCGCCCTGGACCTTCGGCCTGACCGCCCTGTTCACCAATCTGGCCGCACGCGGCCTGCTGAAAGAAACCGCATGAGCCGTGCCATCTACCCCAGCCTGAAGGGCAAGCGGGTCTTCATTTCCGGCGGCGGCAGCGGCATCGGCGAAGGACTGGTCGAGGCGTTCGTCGGCCAGGGCGCGCATGTCGCCTTCTGCGATATCGCGGTGGCGGAGAGCGAGGCGCTGGTCGCCCGCCTTTCGGGCGCGGCTTTCACGCCGATCTTCCATGCCGTCGATCTGCGCGACATCGAAGCCGTGCAGGCGATGATGGCGAAGGTGGAAGCAGAACTTGGGGGGATCGACGTCCTCATCAACAATGCCGCCAATGACGATCGCCACACGATCGAGGAAGTCACGCCTGCCTATTGGGACGAGCGGATGGCGGTGAACCTGCGCCACCTCTTCTTCGCGGCGCAGGCGGCGGTGCCCGCCCTGAAGCGCGCGGGCGGCGGCGTGATCCTGAACTTCGGGTCGATCAGCTGGCACCTCGCTCTGCCGGAACTGACGCTTTACCAGACCGCCAAGGCGGCGATCGAGGGGCTGACGCGCAGCCTTGCCCGCGACCTCGGCCGCGACAATATCCGCGTCAACACCATCATCCCCGGCAATGTGAAGACGCTGCGCCAGGAAAAATGGTACACGCCCGAAGGCGAGGCGGAGATCGTCGCGGCGCAGTGCCTGGACGGTCGCATCCTGCCGCAGGACGTCGCCGCGCTGGCGATGTTCCTGGCGTCGGACGATGCGCGCTACTGCACCGCCCATGACTATTTCATCGATGCCGGCTGGCGCTGAGATGCCCACCGACATGGCCGCCGCCGATCCGCAGAGCGTGCTGTCGGTCGGCGCGACGCTGGGCGAAGGGCCGGTCTGGGTGGCGCGCGATGCCGCCCTCTGGTTCGTCGATATCAAGGGGCATCGCATCCACCGCTACGACCCGGCGCTCGACGTCGGGCGCAGCTGGGCGGCGCCGGGGCAGGTCGGCTGGATCGTACCGACCGCCGACGGCCTGTTCGCGGTCGGGCTGCAATCGGGCGTGCATCGCTTCGACCCGGCCCTGGATCTGGCGGAAGGGGGCAGCTTTACGCTGATCCACGCGCCCGAAGCGCATCTGCCGGGCAACCGCCAGAATGACGCCTGCGTCGCGCCCGATGGCGCGCTCTGGTTCGGATCGATGGACGATGCCGAGGCAGCGGACAGCGGCTATTTCTACCGCTTTCATGATGGGCTTTGCGTTGAGACGGGCCTGCCGGCGGTGTCGATCACCAATGGTCCCGCCTTCTCTCCCGACGGCCGCATCCTCTACCACACCGACACGCTGGGCAAGCGTATCTGGCGCACCGACCTGATGGACGACGGATCGGTCGGCAACACCATCCTGTTCGCCAAGATCGAGGACGGCGCGGGCTATCCCGACGGGCCGACGGTCGATGCCGAAGGATGCCTGTGGACCGGCCTGTTCGGCGGATGGGCAGTGCGCCGCTACGATCCGGCGGGCAAGCTGATGCGCGAAATCCGCTTCCCGGTGGCGAACATCACCAAGATCGCCTTTGGCGGCGAAGACCTGCGCACCGCCTATGCGACGACGGCGCGCAAGGGACTGGATATGACAGCGTTGACAGAACAGCCCCTGGCAGGCGATCTGTTCGCCTTCGATCCGGGTGTCGCCGGGCTGCCGGGTCATGTCGCAACGATATAAGAGAGCTGGAAGGAATAAGAGTATGACAGAGGGGAGCGCCGAGAGGGTCAATATGGCCTTCATCGCCGCGATCGTCGCCGTGGCGACGATCGGGGGCTTCATGTTCGGCTATGATTCGGGCGTCATCAACGGCACGCAGAAGGGGCTGGAAAGCGCCTTCGACCTCGGCAAGCTGGGCATCGGCATCAATGTCGGCGCGATCCTGGTCGGCTCCTCGATCGGTGCGTTCGGCGCGGGCCGCATGGCCGACATCATCGGCCGGCGCGGCGTGATGATGCTGGCCGCCATCCTGTTCCTCGTCAGCGCGCTGGTCGCCGGCGCCGCCGGTTCCTCCGCCATCTTCATCATCGCCCGCATCATCGGCGGCCTGGGTGTCGGCGCAGCGAGCGTCATCTCCCCCGTCTATATCTCCGAAGTCACCCCCGCCGCAGTGCGCGGACGACTGTCGTCGGTGCAGCAGGTGATGATCATCTCCGGCCTGACCGGCGCGTTCGTCGCGAACTTCGTGCTGGCCCGCTATGCCGGCGGCTCCACCGCGCCGCTGTGGCTCGACTTCCCGGCCTGGCGCTGGATGTTCTGGCTGCAGGCGATCCCGGCCGCCATCTACTTCCTCGCCCTGCTCGTCATTCCCGAAAGCCCCCGCTATCTGGTCGCGCGTGGGCAGGAAGAGCGCGCCCATGAAGTGCTGACGCGCCTGTTCGGCGCAGAGGCCGCGACGCGCAAGGTCGCGGAAATCCGCGCCAGCCTGGCCGCCGACCATCACCGCCCGAAGCTCAGCGACCTCATCAGCAAGACCACCGGCAAGGTGCGCCCGATCGTGTGGACCGGCATCGGCCTCGCCGTCTTCCAGCAGCTGGTCGGCATCAACGTCGTCTTCTATTATGGCGCGACCCTGTGGGAAGCCGTTGGCTTTTCCGAAGACAATGCGCTTCAGATCAACATCCTGTCGGGCGTGCTGTCGATCGGCGCGTGTCTCGGCACGATCATGCTGGTCGACAGGATCGGCCGCAAGCCGCTGCTGCTGATCGGATCGGCCGGCATGGCGGTGACGCTGGCGATCGTCGCCTATGCCTTCTCCACCGCCATCACCGGCGCGGATGGCGGCGTCGTCCTGCCCGGCCATAACGGCCTGATGGCGCTGATCGCGGCCAATCTCTACGTGATCTTCTTCAACCTCAGCTGGGGTCCGATCATGTGGGTCATGCTGGGCGAAATGTTCCCCAACCAGATCCGCGGATCGGGCCTTGCGGTCGCCGGCTTTGCCCAGTGGATCGCCAATGCGGCGATCTCGGTCAGTTTCCCGGCGCTCGCCGTGTCGCCGGGACTGGTCGTGACCTATGCGGGCTATGCGCTGTTCGCGTTCATCTCCTTCTTCTTCGTGCGCGCCATGGTTCATGAGACCAAGGGCCGCGAGCTTGAGGATATGGTCGGCTGAGCAAGGAGAATATCATGCTGCGGGCGGGAGGGCTGGAAGCGGCCCTGTCGCCCGCTGTCGGCGGCTCGCTGCTGCATCTGACGCTGGACGGCGTCGATCTGATGCGGCGCGCACCCGAGAGGGCTGACGATCCGCTCGCCATGGCGAGCTTTCCGCTGGTCCCCTATGCCAATCGCATCGCGGACGGGCGCTTCGCGGTCGATGGGGCGGACTATCAGCTTCCGCTCAATTTCGGCGATCATCCGCACAGCATCCATGGTTTTGGCTGGCAGGCGAACTGGACAGCGAAAACGACAACCGCATCGTCGGCGCTGCTGGTGCATGAGCATGGCGGCGATGCCGGCTGGCCCTGGTCCTATCGCGCCGAACAGCAGGTGACGCTGACCGCGTCGGCATTGTCCATGTCGTTGTCGGTCGAGAATGTCGGCGACCGGCCGATGCCGGTGGGGCTGGGCTTCCATCCCTATTTCGCGGCGGATGCGGCAACGACGCTGCGCTTCGATGCGCGCAGCCTCTGGCTCTCCACCGCCGACATGCTGCCCGATCGCGAGGCGCCAGCCGACGTGCTGGGCGACTGGTCGCGCCCCGCCATCGTCCAGGGCGACGATCTGGTCGACAATGCCTATGCCGGCTGGAGCGGCCCCGCGACCATCGCGCGCGGCGATGGCCTGCGCCTGTTGATCGACGCCACGGGAGCGGACTGGCTGCATGTCTATCGCCCGCCCGGCGAAGCCTATTTCTGCCTGGAACCGGTCAGTCATATGCCCGACGCGATCAACCGCGGCGGCATGGACATGGTCGCGCCCGGCGGCACCGCGCGGCTTTCCATGACCATCGCCGTCGCGAAAATCGACCCGGCCCTTCCGGAATCGATCAGGCCCCGCTAGGGCGATCTGCGATCCGATTACCTCGGAATCGACAGCGCCATTTGCGGTTTTGCGCATTTTCCGTCCCGCCGGGTGTTTCCACCCGGCGCGAAAATGCTCTAAGCTGCCGCAAAGCAGCAGCGAGGATATCAGCCTATGCAATTTTTGCGGACAGCCTTCTGGGTCGTCATCGCCGTGGCACTCGCCTTCTTCTGCATGGCGAATTATGTGCCCGTGACCGTCCGCCTGTGGGGCGATCTGGTGATGGAAACCAAGCTGCCCGTGCTGCTGGTCGGCGCCTTCCTGCTCGGCGCCCTGCCCTTCTGGGTGATGGCGCGCGCGACGCGCTGGCGCATGAAGCGCCGGCTCGACAGCACCGAGCGGGCGCTGGTGGCAGCAACCGCCGCCGCCGTCCCCCCACCTGTTCCGGCCTTTTCGGACGCTCCGGCTCTTTCCGCCGTTGCCGACGCCCCCACCCCTCAATCCAGCTTTACAGGACCAGCATGAGCAGCCCCATCTATGTCGCCATCGACACGCCCGACCTTGCCAAGGCGCAGACGCTTGCCGGGCAGGTGCGGCATCATGTCGGCGGGCTGAAGCTGGGGCTGGAATTCTTCTGTGCCCATGGCCATCATGGCGTGCATGAGATGATGAAGTTCGGCCTGCCGATCTTCCTGGACCTGAAGCTGCACGACATCCCCAATACCGTCGCGAAAGCGGTACAGGCGCTGCATATGCTGGAACCGGCGATCCTGACCGTCCACGCCGCAGGCGGTCGCGCCATGCTGGAGGACGCCAAGGCCGCGGCCGGCGTCAATACCAAGGTCGTCGCCGTCACCGTGCTGACCAGCCTCGACAATGGCGACCTGCTCGACATTGGCGTGGGCGGAAAGGCGGAGGACCAGGTCCGCCGTCTCGCCGATCTGGCGCAAAGCGCCGGCCTCGACGGCATCGTCTGTTCGGGCGAGGAAGTCGCGCTGGTCAAACAGGAATGGCATGATGGGTTCTTCGTGGTCCCGGGCGTGCGGCCCGCCGGCGGGGCGCTGGGCGACCAGAAGCGCGCGGTAACGCCGCGCGAGGCGCTCGACCGGGGCGCGTCCATCCTTGTCGTCGGTCGCCCGATCAGCCTCGCGGAAAATCCCGACCTCGCCGCCCGCGAAATCGAAGCGACGCTTTAGAGCGCGCTGCGTTAAATCCGACGCAGATCGCGCGCTCTAACTTTTTGTTGTCGCATCGTTTCAAGCGCAGAACCGGTTCCCACTTTTGCGCACGATGCTTTAACCCTTCTTCCCCCATAGGGATCATGGCGTTCGGTGCGCTTCGAGCGCCCTTCGCGGCCTTGCCTTCTTCATGGAGAAAATGATGACGCCCTTCCGCCTCTCGCTCATCAGCGCCGGCCTGACCCTGTCCCTGCCGGCCGGCGCCGCTACCGAGAGCAAGGCCGATTGTGCGGCGGACATGGTGTGCGCCGCCAATCCCCAGTCGATCGTTGCTGCATTGCAGAAAGCCGGCTACACCGCCGAGCTGACTAAGGACAGCCTAGGCGATCCGATGATCAACAGTGCGGCGGCGGGCTATACATTCTCGGTTCTGTTCTACGATTGCGCCGACCATCTGAAGTGCGAATCCCTCCAGTTCCAGGCTTCCTTCGACCCGAACGAGAAAGTGACGGCGGACTATGTAAACAAGTGGAATAAAGGCAAGCGCTTCGTCCGAGCCGCCGTCGACGACAAGCATGAGATGGACCTGCGCTACGATGTCGCCACGATCGGCGGGCTGAACCCGGCCAATTTTCGGGACGTGCTCGATTGGTGGACGTCGCTGCTGGGCGATTATTCAAACTTCGCCAGCCAGAATCTGGACTGACCTGCGCGTCAGGGGCGATCAGTCGGCCTGTTCATCCTTGACGAAGAAGCGTTCGATCACCTCCCGCGCCAGTCGCGCGGGGCGCAAGGTGCTGGCGTCGACGCAGCACCAGCTGGACTTGACCTCGGCCAGCACTTCCTCGCCCCGGCGGATCACGGTTTCGTAGAAAGCGCGCGCGCCCTGCACCTTTTCCAGCAGGACGGTGGCGATCACTTCATCGTCTAGGAATGTAGGCTTGCGATAGGTGATCTCATGCTTGAGCGCGACCCAGAGATGCTGGCCCACTGCCTCGGCGGGCGCCAGGGCGCGCCAATGGTCCAGCACCGCATTCTGCACCCATTTCAGATAGCTGGCATTGTTGACATGACCCATGAAGTCGATGTCGTCAGGATCGATGCCGATCGGGAAGCGGTGGGGAATCGCGTTACTCACATGGATGTAAATAACATCGCTGCAGGCAGGCTGATAGGGGGGACAGGCAAAGGCTGCGAAAAAGGGGCCGATCCGAAGGCCGGCCCCTCTCCGAACGATCAGAAGCGCCAGCCGACGCTGCCGACGATCTGGTGACGGTCGGTATCGATGCCGAATTCGCTGCTGGTCGACCCGTCGGCGAAGTTGATATGGGCATCCTCATATTTGGAGTAGCGATACTCGACCTTGGCGAAGGTATTGGCGTTGATCGCCCGCTCCACGCCCGCGCCCACCCGCCAGCCGTCCAGCTTGAAGGCGGTATCGGTCGTCTCGTCGGTATCGCCCGCCAGTACGTTCAGCTTGGTGTTGGTATAGCCGCCCTTCACATAGACCAGGGTGGCCGGATCGGCGAGGATACCCGCGCGCGCGCCGACATAGAGGTCGCGGCCCTGCTTGACGCGGCCGAAGCCGAAATTGTCGGTGAAGTCGCGGCGGCTGCTCTTGGAGGTCGAGTTGGTCCATTCGCCCTCGACGCCGACGACCGCGCTGCCCAGATTGACGTCATAGCCCGCGCCGACACCATAGAGCAGGCCGTCGATCTTCTGGTCGTCGCTGCCATTGTCATTGTCGACGCTGCTGCCCGCACCCGTATGGTCATAGCCAAGGATGCCCTCGACACGGGGACCGGTGAAGGTCGGGCCGACATCCTGCGCCAGCGCGGGGGTGGCGACCGTCGCGCCGGCAAGAAGGGTTGCGACCATCAACTTACGCATAAGGATTCTCCGTTCGTCATTCTTTCCCCGTCAAGGGGTGAGACGCTCAAGCCGGAGCAGCGGCGATGGTTTCATGAACGGGAGATAAACGACTGATTATGTGGCATTAATAACACGAAAAAGACTCCGCTCGTCGCGAGAATGTGCGGATCCCGCGACGGGTCGAGGAAGGCTAGATCAGCACTCCACCACATTGACGGCGAGGCCGCCGAGCGATGTTTCCTTATAGCGGCTGGCCATGTCCTCACCGGTCTGGCGCATGGTTTCAATCACCGCGTCGAGGCTGACGATATGCCGCCCGTCGCCCTGAAGCGCGAGATAGGCGGCGTTGATCGCCTTCACCGCGCCCATCGTGTTACGCTCGATACAGGGAATCTGGACGAGGCCGCCGATCGGATCGCAGGTGAGGCCCAGATTATGCTCCATACCTATCTCGGCGGCATTTTCGACCTGCTGGTTGGTGCCGCCCAGCACCGCGGCAAGGCCGGCCGCCGCCATCGAACAGGCGACACCCACCTCCCCCTGACAACCCATCTCTGCAGCGGAGATGGAGGCACGCTTCTTGTAGAGGAAGCCGATCGCGGCGGCGGTGAGCAGGAAGCGTCGCTCCCCCTCCCGATCGGCGCCCGGCACGAAGCGGCGGTAATAATGGAGCACCGCCGGGATCACGCCCGCCGCGCCGTTGGTCGGCGCAGTGACGACCCGGCCGCCGGCGGCATTTTCCTCATTCACCGCCAGGGCGAACAGGCTGACCCATTCGAAAATCTGCGCCGGTCCCAGCGCATCCTGTTGCAGCCGCAGCCGCTGATGAATGGCGCGGGCGCGGCGGCGCACCTTGAGGCCACCGGGCAGCAACCCTTCCTGCATCAAGCCCCGGTCGATCGAGGCGGACATGGCGTCGATCACGCTGTCGAGGAAGGCGTCGGTTTCCTCCTGCGCGCGCCAAGCGCCTTCGTTGCGCAACACCAGCGTGGCGATCGACAGGCCGCTCGTCTCCCCCTGCGCCAGCATCTCCGCACCCGAGGAGAAGGGATAGGGCTGGACGACATTATGGCCGAGCGGCGTGTCGTCGCTGACCGGACAAACGCCGGGCAGCACCGCACCGCCACCGATCGAATAATAGTCGCGCACCAGCGGCTCTTCGCGATCGTCGAACCAGGCGGAAAAGCGCATGCCGTTGCTGTGCGCTTCGAGAAACTCGCCCATGCGGAAGAGGAGGTCGCTCTCCTCCGCGAAGGGCAGCCAACGGTCGATCGCGCTGCCCGCCTGGATGCGGCCGTCACTGCGGATCGCGGCGAGGATGTCGGTTATGGCGTCGGGATCGACGCTTTCGGGGCGATGGCCCGACAGGCCGAGCAGGACCGCGACATCAGTGGCGTGGCCCTTGCCGGTCAGCGCCAGCGATCCGAACAATTCGCACTGCACCCGCGACGGGATGGCCGGCAGCGTGTCCATGAACATCAGCGCGGCGCGCATGGGGCCGACGGTATGCGAACTGGACGGACCGATGCCGATGGTGAACAGGTCCATCACGCTGATAGCGGTGCCGGCATCGATGCGGCTCTTGGTCACGGTCAATAATCCTTGGAAATTCGGACGTTGGCGCTCTGGCGCCCGAGGGTGGAGATGGCGCCGAGCAGCGAGAGCCAGCGCGTGACCTGATATTCCATCCGGGTGGCGCTATAGCCCTGCCCGTCGGTGATCAGTTCGACAAAGGTCTTGCGCGTCAGATATTTGCCCGCCGCGATCGACGTGCCCTGCCCCTGGGTCGGGTCGGCGGCGATGATGCGCAGCCGGTCGAGACCCGCCGCCTTGCGCACCGCGTTGATCGGGTCCAGCCCGCCATCGCCCTGGAGCGATCCGACCGCCGAGGCGAGTTGCAGCGCTTCGGGCGCGGACAGGTTGGTGATCGATGTGCCGAACAGGATGCGGGAAAGAAGTTCGTCCTGCGGCAACGCGGGCGTGCTGGTAAAGGTGATGTCCGGCTTCAGGCCGGTACCGCCGACATGGATGGTCGCGCTGAGGTCACTGACGTCCGCCTCCGCACTGATGTCGAGCGTCGGATTGACCGGCGTTTTGCCGTCGAACTGGATATTGCCTTCACGCAGCTCAAAGCGACGGCCCGCAAACTCGTAGCCGCCGCGCACCAACTGCGCCCGGCCGGCGATCGCCGGGCTGGTGACGGTGCCGCCGATGTTGAGGTCCGCGCGCCATTCGCTGTCGAGGCCAAGGCCTGTGACGGTCAGGCGATTGCGCGCCCGCGCCTTCACCGCCAGCGCCCAGGGCACGGACGTGCGCGGCTGGTCGATTTCCTCGCCGCGCCGGTTGATCTCTATCACGCGCAGTTCGGGGATTTGCGCGACGGCGGCGGCGCGCCCCATGGTGAACCGGCTGCGGTTGAGGGTCAGGTCGCCGCCGATCGTGCCGCCCGCGCCGTCGGAGCGCAGGGTGATCGGCCCGGTCACGGTCGCGGCGATATCGTCGCGCTCCAGCAGCGCGGCATTGTCCGCTTGCAAGGCCAGGTCCATGCCGACGCCGGCAATGCCGTTGAAGGTGAAGCGGCCGGCGCCGTTGACCGTTCCGCCATTCTGCGCCGTCGCGGCGAAGCTGGAAATGACGAGCTGCGCGCCGGAGAAGCGGCCGTGCGCCTTGACGCCGCGCAGGCGCATGCCGGTGACGGGGCTGTTGATCGTCGCATTGTCGGTCGCCAACTGCCCGGTGATGAGCGGATCGCCCAGCGTCCCGCGCATGTCGGCGCTCACGCTCACCGGCCCGCCGATATCGACGATCTCCACGCCGGTGAGGCGCCAGAGCGTATCGGCCGTGCCGCCATAGCGAAGCTGGGCGAAGAGCGGCGCGGCGTTCAGCCTTTGCACCAGCCCACCTTCCCGACCGAGCGGGGTCAGCAGCGCCTGACCACGGCCGATTGTCTTGCCATCGGCGACGAAGACCATGCGCGTAGCCAGCCGATCGGGCGTCAGTGCGGCGTTGAGGCCGACATCGACCGGGCGGGAACTCAAGGACAGACCCGACCGCGACAGGCCGCGAATCCGCAATTCCGCCTTGCCGCTGGGCAGGCCACCACGCGGCTGGACATAGCTTAAGGATCCGGTCGCCATGCCGCCGAGGCCCAGATTGTCATAGGCAATGTCGAGTAGCGAGAGCGGCAGCCTTTCCATCCGCGCCTCAACATGGGTCGTCTCGCTTCCCAATTCCCCCGCCAGCTGGAGCGATCCACCAGCGAAGCTTACCGTCGCCGGCGAAAGGCGCCAGCCATCCTCGGTCCGGGTGAGCACCGCCGCGCGGCTTAAACGAATGGCGCGCTTGTCGATCGTACCGCTGGCCGACAGGCGGATGCGGTCCGACTCCACCTGCGCCTCGCCTTGAAGGTCGAACAGGCGTCCGCGCTGGCCCGAAAGGCTGCCGCGAATCTTGCCCTTGCCATCGACCAGATCGGCATTGGCGGCAAAGCGGCCGAGCAATATGCCGCCGACCCGCAACCCGCGCGCCTGCGCCGTCGCGGTGACGCTGGTGCCGTCGGGATCGAGCAGGATCGTGCCGTCCAGCGTGCCGCGCCGCACCGCAATGACGGTCGGCCCGTCGAAGCTGGCGTCGTTGGCGGTCAGCTTGAGCTGCACCTGCTGCACCTCATTGACCGGCTTGAAGCCGATATAGCCCGTCACCGGCCCGGTCACGCCCAGCTGCCCGTCCAGCCCGCCATTGATCGGACGGATATCGCCGCTGGCGGTCACGCCCGACACGGCGAGGTTGGCGACATGCACCACCGCCTGTCCGCCCGGCGGCAACAGGATCACCCCGCGCCCGGTGAAGGGGCCAAGCGTCGACCCGCCATTGGCGGTGTAGCTATAGCCCTGCGAATCAGGGATCAGTTTCGCCCGCACGTCGCGCAGGCCCAGCGCATCCATGGGGCGCGCCAGCAGCAGGTCGATGGTGGGCCGTTCGATATGACCGTCCAGCGTCAGCGTGACGGGACCGTAGCGGCCATGGCGGCCGCTCCCTTCCAGATGCAGCGTCCCGTCGCGATGCCTGATGCCCCGGCCCGCCAGCGTCAAAAGCGGCGAATCCAGCCGCAAATTGCTGAGCGCCAATTGTCCGTCGGGCAGCCGCTCCAGCCCGCTGCGCGCCGATGGCAGGCCGCCGCCCAGCGTGCGCAGGAAATCATTATCCAGCCGCCGCACCTTCGCCATCACATTGCCGCTGAGGCCGAAACTGCCATCGCGGCGGGGCGCCGCGCGCAGCTTGGAAGTCAGGTCGACCACACCGAAGCCGCGGATGAACAGATTGTTGAGCTGCCCGTCAAGGCCGGCATCATAACGGCCGGTCTTGAGGTCGATGATCGCGACCAGCTTGCCGCGTAGCTTGTCCGATCGCAATTGCATGGGGCTGCTGACGATCTGCTGGCCCTTCAACTGCAACACGCCGTCCAGCTGGAAATTGCGGACAATGCCCTCGACCAGATCGCCCTGCCCGTCCAGCCGGCGCGCGCGCAGCCTGAGCGGGATCTGCACCGCGCCCTTGCCTGCATGACGCCCCTTGCCCTCGGCCCGCACGTCGTGGATCATGGTCTTGTCGAAGGCCAGTTCGCGTGCGGTCAACAGATATTCATAACCCGGCGCGCTGAAGGGACCATCGAGCCGGACCTTCGCGATCACGTCGCGACCGCGCATGGTCTTTACCAGCGCCTGCGGCCGGGCGAGCTTCAGCGTGACGAGCATATTATCGAGCGCATTGTTGCGCAGGTCGATCGCGCCGTCGGCGTCGAGATCGAAGGCGGCGGACTGGAGCGTCATCCTGCCGTCGATCACCCGGTCGACCATGGTGCCGCTGGCGCGCACCGCAAGGCGCGGATCGGCCATGCGGCGCAGCAGGCCATTGCCCGCGATCGCCGTCCCCTCGATCGTGCCGCGCCCCGAATAGGCGCCGCTGCGCGCGGCCAGCACGAAATCGGCCGCCGGCGCGCCGTCCAGCGTCGCGGCAAGCCGCCCGTCCCAGCGGCTCCAGCTGCCCTTGCCGCCGATGCGCAGGTTGGCGTCCTGCTTCAGGCCCGCCATCGCCGCCAGCACACCGGTCCTGGGCGCATTGACGGTGACGTCCAGCTTGAACCTGTCGTCATCAGGCCGGCTGTCGAGCGCGATGGTCAGCGCGTCGCTCCCGTCCAGCGTCCGCGCCGACAGGTCGATGATCGCCCGACCGCCGCGAATATCGGCATCGCCCGACAGGGTCGCGGTCTGGACGCGACCATTGACCGCATCCGCGATGGTCAGCCGGCCGACCGAAAATTGCATCAGGCGAATGTCGAAACCGGGCAGGATCGGCCCGCGCCGCTGGGTCGGGTTGAGCTTGGGCAGCTTGTGCAGCGTCGCCTGCGGGATGACGAGCCGGTCGATGTCCAGCCGGTTGGACAGCCAGGCGAAGGGCCACCAGTCCAGCTCGACGCGGGGCGCGTCGAGGAAGCGCCCCTTGGGATCGGACAGGGTCAGGTCGCGAAGCACCGCCTTGCGATAGATGCTGCCCTCGATCGCGCCGACCTGGATGCGCAACCCCGACGCCGACTTGATCGTGGCGACGCGGCTGGCGAGGAAACGGTGGCCGCCCGACGTGTCGAGCCACACCAGAGCGCCGACGACGATCAGCAGCGCCGTCCCCAGCAATCCCGCGATCCAGCGCTGCCAGCGCCCGTCCCAGGCGCGGCGATGACGCGCGGGAGGCGGTGGCGGCACAACGGCAGCGGAAGGTGCTTCGTCCGCCATCAAAAGGCCTGCCCCAGCGAGACATAGACGGCGACCTTGGGATCGCCCGGTTGCGGGTTGAGCGGCGTGCCGACATCGACGCGGATCGGGCCGAAACTGCTGTAATAGCGCACGCCCATGCCCGCGCCGATGCGCAGGTCGCGGAAACGCGGCAGGAAGCTGGTCGAGATATTGCCCGCATCGATGAAGGGCACGACGCCGAAATTGCCGAAGCGCACGCGGCTTTCGAGCGAGAATTCGGCGAGGCTCTTGCCACCGACCGGATCATCATCCTCGCCATAGCGCGGGCCGATCGCCTGATAACCATAGCCGCGCACCGACGCACCGCCGCCCGCATAGAAGCGGCGGGACGGCGCGATCTGGTCGACGGTTGACCCGAAGATAGTGCCGAAGCGCGCCCGCGCGGCGAGAACCACCCGGTCGTTCACCGGCTGGTAGATGCTGCCATCCACCTGCGCACGGGTATAGCCGAAGGTCTTGTTCTGGAACGACAGTTCCGGGCTGACCCGCGCGCCGAGGCGGAAACCCTTGCTGGGATTGAGCAGATCGTCGCTGCCGTCATAGGTCAGGCTGACCGGCACGGCGGCAATCAGGAATGTGCGGCGCGACCCGCCCGAAAAGGCATCGGCTTCGTCCGACGCGATCAGTTCGCCGCCGAAGCGCCAGACCCATTTCTTCTGGAACAGGATGTTGCTCTGCCGCTCGATCGCGCCCGACAGGTTGATCGTGCGCGCGTCATAGGCGTCGCGCTTGATGTTGCTGATCGACAGCAGGCCGGTCAGCACATTGTCGCGCCGTTTGAAATTGTTGCGCCGATAGGTGAAGGACGCGGTTTGCTCCTGCGTGCCGATCACGCCGCGCAGCGTCACCGCGCCTTCGGGCGGGAAGAAATTGCGGTGCTGCCAGCTGACTTCGGCGCGATAGCCTTCGCCCGTGCCATAGCCCAGCTCCCCGGCGATGGTGCGCAGCGGTGCGGGGCGCATGTCGACGTCGAGGTCGACATGCTCGCCATCGCCCGCGTCCTTCGGTGTCAGCGTAACTGAGGAGACGAGGCCGGTGGCGACGATCGCGCGGCGCAGATCCTCGACGTCCGACGCCATATAGGTGTCGCCCGGATCGAAGCGGGCGATTTCCTGCACATGATGAGCGCTGAACAGTTGATCGTCATCCGTGCGGATCGCGCCGAAGCGGCGGAAGCCGCCGGGCGTGACGATGATGTCGAGGTCGCCCTTGCGCTCCTCATGGTCGATCCGCACCTCCGGCTCGTCCACCTTCGCGAAGGGGAAGCCGCTTTCGGACAGGGCCGTGGTCAGGCTGTCGCGCCCGGACAGGATCGCATCGGCATCGACCGGGTCGTCGACCTTGGGCGGGAAGGCGGCGCGCAGCTTTTCCTCGCGCTCGCCTGTCTCGGCGAGGCCCAGGACATCGACCGACGACAGAAGATAGCGGGTGCCCGGATTGATGTCGAAGCTGACCGCCAGCCGATCGCTACCGGCAGGCGGCGGCGCGACGCTGCCCCGGACGCGCGCCGCATAATAGCCTTTGGCACGCAGCAGCCGGTCGAGCAGGTCGCTGTCTTCCTTGATGCGGCGATTGATCTGGGCGAGGTTGGCGGACTTGTCCTGTCCCAGGCGCAGCGCCGACAATTCGTCGAACCGCTGGGTGAATTGCGCGTCGGCGATCGTCTCGATGCCGGTCAGCACCACGGTGTAGCGGCGTTCCTCTCCGGCATCGGCGAAGGTCGCGACATCCTCCTCCACCGGTTCGGGCAGCGCGGGCATGGCCTCGGGCGACGGTTCGACGGTCGCCGCAGCGTCGGTGTCGACAGGATCGGCGGGCAGCGGCGTAACGCTGTCTGGCTGCCCCATGTCCGGCCAGTCCACGCCGATATCGGGCATGGCGTCGAGCGGCGCGTTCATGTCAGGCTCGGCTTGCGGGGGCGCGGCTTCGGGAGGGCTGGCCTGCTGCGCCTGCGCCAGGCACGGGGCAAGCAGCATCAACGGCGCAAGATAGAGCCGGACAGGATGCGGGCGTCGGCCAGAAGTGCGGCGTCGCGTCCGCAAACCGTGGGTCATGGCAAAGGGTCTAGACCAAATTCGCCCGCCATGGCCAGTGCAGAAGCGTCCAGCATGAGAAACTGGCATCGAAAACGAGCGTCAGAAGTCGGCGTCAGAAGGCGGTGTTGAGCCGATCGAGCAGCGCCCGGGCCGGACCGGGACCGGACGGCATCGACCGCTGATCCAGTCGATCCTGCAGGCGCGCGACCCGATCATAGAGATCCTGGCTCCCCTCGATCAGCGCGCGGGCGGCAAAGGGGAAGTCAGCGGCCTGCCCCTGATCGGTCAGCGTGGCGCGCCCCAGACGATATTTCTCGTCCGTCAAATCGCCATCGTCGATCTCACCCCGCTGCCAGGCGCGCTGACTGAGCAGCCAGGCGATGATGTGCATCAGCCGCGTCGTGACCTTGAGCGATTCGCAGGCGAAGGCGACGCGGCGCAGCGGATCCTGGATATCGTCATCCGCCATGGCGCCGCCGTCGAAATAGGATCGCGCCTCATCCGCCATCAGCATCGCCTCCAGATAGAGGCCGTCGACCAGGCGTCGATGGAGGCTGGGGTCAAGGAAGGCTGCATTCTGCATGGCTCGTCACTGCCATGAAATTGCAAATTTGTCAGGCCTGTTAACCGCCATTTGCCGCCTCCTTTCGCTGCCGATCGTCCCATTCAGGGTCGATTGCCGCCCCGCGCGGGACATTCGCACGCGCAACGTCAGGCGATGATGTCCGGCACCAACTGATCCTCCAGCAGCGCGATCTCATCGCGCAGGCGCAGCTTGCGTTTCTTGAGACGGGCGACCTGCATCTGGTCGCCGCCGCCCGCATCCACCAGTGCGCCGATCGCACTGTCCAGATCGCGATGCTCGATCCGCAGCAGTTCCAGACGCCGCATGATATCTTCCCGGCTCACGTCCTGATCGCATCCTGATTACCACCCGAACGCAAACAGATAGCGCCAGAGCGTCCGACGGGCCACCGCAAATTTACGTGCAGTCCATCGCAAAGCCCGAATCCGATCAAGACAAGTGCGCAAAATGATGATCTACTTCGTCTTCCATCACCCCTCGTAAGGAGAATGTCATGGAAAATAGCCACGTTTCAGCTCTTTCAGCCAAGCATGCCGGCCTTGAAGCTCGAATCAAGGCAGAGTCGAGTCGTCCCATGCCCGACGCGATCCTGGTGGCCTCGCTCAAGAAGCAGAAATTGCGGTTGAAGGAAGAGATGGCGGCGCAGCACTAAGCGGCCGGCAAGCTATTCGGGAGGAGGTCGGTATCCGGGGGCGCAGACCGCCGAGCCGACCCGTCCCCTACTTTGAACATCATGTCGCAAGCCCCCGGAACCCGTGGTTCGCGGGGCTTTTTGTTGTCGGGATAATTTAGTGTCGGGACGTCCGTTTCAGCGCCGTGTCCGGGGCGACAGAGGCGCGCGCAGATAATCTGGCATTTGCGACGTCCCGTTCGTTGAGACGCGTTTGCGCGCGAGTTGCGGGTCGATCGGCTCGTCGAACGACACGCCGATCTTGTCGTCGCGCGACCAGGCAACGCTGCCGTTGATCTTGCCAATACCGCGCAGTTCCAGCGCGATACGGGTTCCGGCCGGAACGGCGCGTTCGCAATCCGCCATCAGCCCGGTGGCCGACAAGTTGCGGATTCGGGCCTTGCCCAGATCGGCCCCATCGACCGTGCTGAGGCTGGTCAACAGGAACAGGCTGTCGCGTGGCGCAGCGCGTGCTGGCCCCCGATCGGAAATACCCTGTTCATCTTTCATGCAAAACCCGCAAATAACTGCCGTTCAATCGCCGGCAAGTTATTCGCGGGAAATGGAAAAAAGGTTAATCGTCGCGAGAGACTTTTTCCTGCCGCTCGTGCCGCTCCTGCGCTTCGACCGTCATCGTGGCGATAGGACGGGCTTCCAGCCGGCCGAGCGAAATGGGTTCGCCCGTGACTTCGCAATAGCCATATTCACCATCGTCGATGCGGCGCAGCGCGGCGTCGATCTTGGAAATCAGCTTGCGCTGGCGATCGCGGGTGCGCAGCTCGATCGACCAGTCGGTCTCGCTCGATGCCCGGTCGTTGAGATCGGGTTCGCGCAACGGTTCATTCTGCAGCACGGCCAGCGTGCCCTCCGCCTCGGCCAGGATCTGTTTTTTCCAGTCCCATAGACGCAACCGGAAATATTCCAGCTGAAGGGGATTCATGAACTCTTCGTCAGGCGAAGGCCGATAGTCAGGGGGAAGCGTTACCGTCGATTTGGGCGGCTTTTCACCGTCTTTATCGGAATTCAGGACCGATGCCATCTGGCTCTCCGACTCGTTGGCCCCGGCGCTAACAGTTCCGGGGCGCCCATGACTTTTCATTGAGCGCGCCTCATAGCCATCGGCGCGGAGCGACACAAGCGGGCATTCAAGGACTTGTGTCCCCTTTCGGATGATTCTGCCGCCCCCCAAAGGAGGTCCGCCAGTAGCCCCCGCTCCTTCCCCGCAATGCCATGCCATTTACGCTCGGCCGCAGAGCCGTTCCAAAGTGGGACGTTAACTATATCGCTTGAGGGAAAAGCAGGATTTCCCTCGACTTCGCCCCCCGATTCAGAGTTAACGATCTTGCAGTTAACCCTTTCTTTTGCGTTCATACGCATAGGAAGTTCCCATTCGTTCATCACCATCATCGGATTGGCGGCTGGGCGAGGGGCAACAAGAACAAGAGTGGATCCTATGTCGGTACGGATGGCGTTGGCTAAATTATGCGCCTGCACTTGCGGGGGAGCGATCATCGGCGGGGGCGCCGTGCATGTCGCCGAAAGCGCACGTCCGGCGGTGGTCCACAGCTACAAGAGCGTGAAGGCCGCGCCGAAGAAGCGCTACGCCGTGCGCACGGTGAAGCGCAAGGTGGTGAAGACCGTCACCGCCTGCGCCCCGCAGACCGTGACCGTGACGAGCCAGGCGGCCCCCATTCCCTTGCCCGCGCCCATGCCGGCGGCCGAAATGCCGATGATGTCGGGCGGCGGCGGCGCCGTGCCGGTCGTGATGGGCGGAGGCGGCGGCTTTGGCGGCGGCGGCTTCTTCGGTGGTTTCTTCGGCGGCGGTGGCGGCAGCGGCGGCGGCTCGGTGGTGATTTCCTCGACCAGCAGCTCGACTGGCGGCATCAGCAGCTCCACCAGTTCGACCACAGGCGGGGTGTCAACCTCGACCGGCGGCGTGTCCACCTCCTCGGGCAATGTGTCGACGTCGAGCGGCAATGTCTCGACCTCGTCGGGCGTCAGCAGCAGTTCGTCCAGCTCCAGCTCATCGTCTTCCTCCTCCTCGTCCAGTTCGTCATCGAGCAGTTCGAGCGGCGGCAAGCCGGACAAGCCCGATCATTCCAGCTCGACCGGCGGCAGCAGCGGCTCTTCGAGCAGCAGTTCCTCCTCCTCGGGCAGCTCTTCTTCGGGCGGATCGTCGAGCTTCGGCAGCACCGGCAGCTCGTCCTCCTCGTCGTCGAGCAGCAGTTCCTCGTCCAGCTCGTCGTCGAGCAGCTCCAGCGGCGGATCGACCAGCACGGGCGGCACCGACGTTCCGGCGCCGCCCATGGTCCTGCTGTTCGGCGCGGCCGCCGTGGCGCTGGTGGCCCGGCGCCGTTTCGCCGAACGGAAGGCGAAGGCCGCGGCCTGACACAAATTTCACGGTTCCCCTCTGTGCGGGGGCACAAGGAGGGCGGTTCCGGGGGGAGCCGCCCTTTACTTCAGGATCAGACCGCCGCGATCAGCTTCTCGATCTCGCGCACCGGGTGATTGGTTAGATCCTTGGCGATTTCGCCCACCAGCCGGTCCTGCACTTCCTTGTGCAGATGCTTGCGCATCTCGCCCAGCGCGGTCGGCGGCGCGACGATGATCAGCTTCTCATAATCCTGCGCGAAGGCGCGGCGCTTGAGCAGGTCCGCTGCCTGCGCCGCGAAGCGCTGCTCCTCCAGCTCGTGGAAATTATTCTCGCCCATCGTGCCCGATGCCGTGCCGGTGGAGGACGCCCGGCCTGCCTTGTCGGATGCCTGCGCCAGATGGGACGGATTCTCCTGCGACTTCACCTCTTCCGCTTCCAGCTGAGGAAAGGCGCGATCGCCCTTGTTGCGGAAGAACAGCAGCTTGCGCCCGTCCGCCACCAGCACCATCGCGTCATGATCGATCTGCATCGCCTTCTCCTTTGCGTTTTCGGTGATCGGGGACCAACGGATGGCAGCGCGCAGGGTTGCGCGGCCCGTCGCACAGCGGCATAGGGCTGGCCCATGCACGACATCCGCTCCATCCGCGATAACCCCGCCGCTTTCGATGCCGCCCTCGCCCGGCGCGGCCTGTCGCCCCTCTCCGCCGAGATATTGGCGATCGACGAGAAGAGCCGCGCCATCAAGACCGAGTTGCAGCAGGGCCAGGCCCGCCGCAACGAGGCGAGCAAGCTGATCGGTCAGGCCATGGCGGCCAAGGATATGGAAAAGGCCGAAGCGCTGAAGGCCGAGGTCGCCACGCTCAAGGACCGGATGCCCGCGCTGGAGCAGGATGACCGCGACACCGGCGATGCTCTGACCGCGATGCTGGCCGCCATCCCAAACCTGCCGGCCGACGATGTGCCGCAGGGCGCGGACGAGGCCGACAATGCCGAACTGACCCGCTGGGGCACGCCGCGCGCCTTCGACTTCGCCCCGCAGGACCATGCCGATTTCGGCCCGGCGCTGGGTCTGGATTTCGAGGGCGGCGCACGGCTCTCCGGCGCGCGCTTCACCGCGCTGCGCGGCCAGATGGCGCGGCTGCACCGGGCGCTGGCGCAATATATGCTCGACACCCAGACCGCGACCAACGGCTATGAGGAAACCGCCGTCCCGCTGCTGGTGAAGAACGACGCCCTGTTCGGCACCGGGCAACTGCCCAAATTTGCGGAGGACCTATTCAAGACCACCGACGGTCGCTGGCTGATCCCGACCGCCGAAGTCTCGCTCACCAATCTGGTGGCCGATCAGATCGTGCCGGCCGACAGCCTGCCGCTGCGCCTGACCGCCCTCACCCCCTGCTTCCGTTCCGAAGCCGGCTCGGCCGGCCGCGACACACGCGGTTTCATCCGCCAGCACCAGTTCGAGAAGGTCGAACTGGTCGCCATCTGCGCGCCCGAAGAGTCCGAAGCCGAGCATGAGCGGATGGTCGCGGCGGCCGAGGGCATACTTCAGGCGCTGGAGCTACCCTATCGCAAGGTGCTGCTCTGCACCGGCGACATGGGCTTTGGCGCGCGCAAGACCTATGACCTAGAAGTCTGGCTGCCCAGCCAGGACACCTATCGCGAGATCAGCTCCGTCTCCAACTGCGGCGACTTCCAGGCGCGGCGCATGAATGCCCGCTACAAGCCGGAAGGGTCGAAGCAGACCGTTTTCCTGCATACGCTGAACGGGTCGGGCCTCGCCGTCGGCCGCACGCTGGTCGCGGTGCTGGAAAATTACCAGCAGGCCGATGGCAGCGTCATCGTGCCGGACGTGCTGCTGCCCTATATGGGCGGCGTGACGACGCTCGAACCCAGATAACACCCTCCGCTCGGTTCGGGCGTAGTCGAGAAGCCAGCGCGCAACTTTCTCTACTGCGCTCGAACCGAACGGAGGTGGCTTGATACCCCGCCCCCGTCCGTGAAAAAGCTGGCAAGTCCGGCACGATAGGATAAACGAAGGGCGATGCAGCGCCTGCCCCTGACCTTCGCCATCCCGACCATTTCGCTGGCGCTGACCGCCTGCATCCCCGCCGAAGCGGAACGCGCGGCCGCGACCGGCATGCCTACACCCCCGCCGCAGATGGGGGCCGACGCATCGGCCGTGAAGCTGGCCGAGCCGGAACCCGTTTGGACCGCGCAGCAGGTGGTGGCCAACGCTCGGACCGTGAATGCCTCCACCTATGTCGTCCAGCCCGGCGAAACGCTGCGCGGCGTCGGCAACCGCACCGGCGCGGGATCGGAAGCGATCGCTCGCGCCAATGGCATCGCCCCGCCTTATATGCTGCGCGCCGGCCAGCGCCTGTCCATTCCCGGCGGCCGCTACCATCTGGTGGCGGAGGGCGAGACGGGCATCGCCATCGCGGCGGCCTATGGCGTGCCTTGGCGGCAGATCGTCGACGTCAACGGGCTAGAGGAACCCTATGTGCTGCGGCGCGGCCAGCGGCTGCTGCTGCCCGGCGGGACGCCCGCCAGCCCGCCCAGCATCGAGCAGCGCGCCGCCGCTTTCCGCATCGATATCGACGATGTGCTGACCGGCGGCCAGCCCGCGGCAAAGGATAACGCGCCCGTCGCGGCTGCATCCTCGCGCCCCAGCCCCCTGCCCGCCAACAAGCCGATCGCCCAGCCCGCCGCCTTCAGTGGCAGCTTCGCCTGGCCGGTGAAGGGCACGATCCTCTCCCGCTTCGGCCCCGGCGAAAGCGGCGCGAAGAATAACGGCATCGACATCGCCGCCCCGAATGGCACGCCGATCCGCGCGGCGGCCGACGGCGTGGTCGCCTATGCCGGCGACAAGATCGCGGTTTTCGGCGGGCTCGTCCTCATCAACCATGGCAGCAGCTGGGTCAGCGCCTATGGCCATGCCAGCCGGATCGACGTGGTGCGCGGGCAGAAGGTGACGAAGGGCCAGGTCATCGGCCTGACCGGCGACACCGGCTATGCCAGCCGGCCCAAGCTGCATTTCGAACTGCGCAAGGATCGCGTGCCCGTGAACCCGATCGGCCAGTTGCCACCGTCATGAGGATCGACCGGATCGCCCCCTCCTCGCCCACGGCGGGTTTCCTGCGGCGGCGGTCATCCATGCCGATGTGGGCGGACCTGACATGGCGGGTCGCACTGGTGTTCGGGCTGATCGCGCTGGTGCTGCTGCTGCACTGGGTCGGGCGCGACGGCCTCAAGGACAATTACGACAATCAGATCAGCTTCATCGACGTCCTCTATTTCACGACGGTAACGGTCACAACGGTCGGCTATGGCGACATCGTGCCGGTCACGCCCGAAGCGCGGCTGTTCGAATCCATCTTCGTGACGCCGATCCGCCTGTTCGTCTGGCTGATCTTCCTCGGCACCGCCTATAATCTCTTTTTCCGCAACATCATCTACAGGTGGCGCATGGCACGCATCCAGGCCGATCTGCACAATCACATCATCGTCACCGGCTTCGGCACCAGCGGACAGGAGGCGGTCAACGAACTGCTCGCCCGCGGCGCCGACCCGCGCGAAATCGTCGTCATCGACGGCAACGAAAAGGCGCTGGCGCTCGCCGAAGCGCAGGGCTGCAACATCCTGTGCGGCGATTCCACCCGCGACAAGACGCTCAAGGACGTGGCCATCCACCGCGCACGCAGCATGATCGTGTCGGCGGGCCGCGACGACACCTCGATCCTCATCACGCTGACCGCCCGCCACCTGGCCCCGCGCCTGCCGATCAGCATCGTCGTGCGCAACGAGGATAATGAACTGCCCGCGCGGCAGGCGGGCGCGACCACCGTCATCAACCCGGTCAGCTTCGCCGGGCTGCTGCTGGCGGGCAGCACCGACGGCAGGCATATCGCCGACTATATGGCAGACCTGGCCGGATCGGGCGGCCGGGTGAACATCAACGAACGGTTCGTGCTGCCGGAAGAGATTGGCGGGCCGCTGTCTGCCATCCAGACGGGCATCGGCCTGCGCATCTATCGCGACGACCGGCCGATCGGCTTCTGGGAAGAAGGGGCGAAGCGGCTCCAGACCGGCGACCTCATCATCGAGATAAAGGAAGAACAGCCGCGTCCCGCACCTACCGGCGACGAGTAGTTACGCGGCACAGGCGAGCCGAAACGAATTGTTGCGATCTGGCAACATCTTGAAAAATTCGTGCTACAATCGCCGCGGTCTCGATTGCTATGCTGTAGTAAAACGGAAACACTCCCTCACCGGTCTCTTTCAGAGGGGTGTAACATGCGCTTGAAAAGTGCCCTGCAATGCGGTGCCATGCTGTCCGTTGTCGCCTGGTCCGTTCCCACTTTCGCCCAATCCACCGAACCGCAAGCCGATGACGGCGTCGCCATCATCGTCACCGGCTCCCGCATCCGCCAGAATCCGCTCGATCAGGACAAGCCGATCGTCACGGTCGACCAGCAGGCAATCGCCCGCACGGGCCTGACCTCCATCGCCGACGTGCTGCAACGCATCCCGAGCGCGGCGGGCGGCCTCAATACGAAGACCAACAATGCCGGCAATATCGGCGGGCCGCCCGACGGCACCGGCGTCAGTTCCGGCTCGGCGGAAGTCGATCTGCGCTATCTGGGCGCCAAGCGCACGCTGATCCTGGTCGACGGCATGCGTTATGTGAACGGATCGGCGGCCGGCGGTATTCCCGCCTCGGTCGACCTCAACACGATTCCGCAAAGCATGATCGAGCGCGTCGAGGTGCTGCAATCGGGCGCCTCCCCGCTCTACGGCTCGGATGCCGTCGCAGGCGTGGTCAACATCATCACCAAGCAATCGCAGAAGGGTCTCGATTTCTCCGCCCAGTTCGGCACTTATGAACAGGGCGACGGCGAAACCTACGACATCAACGCCAGCTACGGCATCCAGTCGGATCGCGTCTCGATCGTCTTCGGCGGTAATTATGTGAAGCAGCAGGCGGTTCGCACCTCCGACCGCTCCATTTCGCAATGGCCCGCCCCCGGCGGCACCAGTTGCGCCGATGGCGGTTGCTCCAGCGCCACGCCCAACGGCCGCTACGACGTGCTGGGCCAGAGCCTGACGCTCAGTGCTCCGATTCTCGGCCGTGCGCCGGTACTCAGCGATTATCGCGACTGGGCCGGCACCAATGTCGATGGCTTCAACTTCGCGCCCTATAATTATCTGCTGACGCCGTCGGAACGCTATGGCGCCTTCCTGAACGCCAAGTTCGAATTTTCCGACAATGTCAGCCTGCGCACGCGGCTGGTCTACCAGCATCGCGAATCCACCACACAGGCGGCGTTCCTACCGCTGTTCATCGGGCCAGATGCGGGCAACGGCAATCTTCTCGACACCATCTCGATCGATGCGACCAACCCCTTCAACCCCTTCGGTGTGACATTGTCGTCGGGCGTGAACGGCATTCCCGCCAACTATTCGACCGTACGCCGCCGCTTCGTGGAGGGCGGTCCCCGCACCTTCAGCCAGTCCGTCGATACGATGACGATGCAGTCGACGCTGGAAGGCTCCTTCGATGTCGGCGACCATAAATGGTATTGGGACGTCAACGGCATATACGGCACCAACAATGCGCATCAGGTCTTCACCGGCAACCTTAACGCCGCAAAGCTGGCGCAGGCGCTGGGACCGGTCGCCAACTGCACCGGCGATTGCGTGCCGTTCAACATCTTCGGCGGAGCCGGGTCCATCACCCAGGCAATGCTCGACTATGTGACCTTTGACGAGCGCGACCGCAGCGAACAGGAATTGTGGGACGTCACCGCCAACCTTTCCGGCGAGCTGTTCGACCTGCCCGCCGGCCCGGTCGGCTTTGCCATCGGCTATGAACATCGCGACCAGTCGGCATCCTATACGCCCGATCCCATCATCACCGCCGGCCTTGGCGCGGACGTGCCGACCAGCCCATCACGCGGCGGCTTCAATGTGGACGAGTTCTATGGCGAACTGCGCATCCCGATCCTGTCCGACACGCCCTTCTTCCGGAAGCTGGAACTAAGCGGCGCGGCCCGCCATTCCAACTATAGCAGCTTCGGCAGCAACACGACCTACACCGTGTCGGGCCTGTGGAAGCCGGTCAGCGATCTGCTGCTGCGCGGCGGCTATGCCGAAAGCCTGCGCGCGCCCAGCATCGGCGAATTGTATGCTGGCCGGTCGCGCACCGACGCGACCATCAACGATCCCTGCACCAGCGCACCCGGCGGTTCGTTCACGACCAACGCTACCGTGCGGGCGAACTGCATTGCCAATGGCGTGCCCGCCAACGGCAGCTACAACGAGCCGGTCGGCGGCCAGTTGGGTGTCTTCTCGCAGGGCTATACCGGGCTGAAGCCGGAAACGGCCAAGACCTGGACGGCAGGCTTCACCTATGCCCCGGCCTGGGCGCGGGACGGCTTCGCCAGCGCGTTCAGCATCGAGGTCAATTATTATAATATCCGCCTCAAGAACGCGATCGACTCAGTGCCGGCGACGCTGACGCTGCGCCGTTGCGCCTTCGACGGCGATCCATTGAGCTGCGCCGCCATCACCCGCACCGGCAGCGGTGCCGTCGCGGGGATCAATGGCGTGCTGCAAAATCTGAACGCCATCAAGACCAACGGCTTCGACGGCACCCTGATCTATCGGTCCAAGCCGGTCGGCAACGGAACGGTCGGCCTGAGCGTCAACGCAGCCTATCTCAACAAATATGACATCGTGCCGCCGTCGGACCTCAATGCGCCGACGATCAAGTGCGCCGGGACCGAACGCTGCGCGTCGAGCGATCAGGCCTATCCGCGCTTCAAGGCCAATGCGACGCTGGATTACTCCGCCGATGCCTGGGGCATTTCCTTCACCGGCCGCTACATCAGCAAGGTCACGGAAAGCGACGGCAACGTCATGGGCCGGACCTTCTATGGCGACATGCAGGCCTATTTCTCGCCCGCCTGGCTCGACCATCGCACCCGGCTGACGATCGGCGTCAACAATATCTTCGACAAGGATCCGCCGGCCTGCTTCACGTGCGACAGCGCCAATTTCGATCCGACAACCTATGACGTGCCGGGCCAGTTCGGTTATATCCGCCTGTCCTACAAGATGTGACGGATCAACGAGTTGGATGAAGGAAGGGCGCGCCCGCAATGGCGCGCCCTTCGTCATTTTCGCGGCCGATCTTCTCTTGGCCGTGACATTTGGCGCAAAAATCCCTATGTGCGCGCCGATCATGGCAACCAAAATTCCCGAAGCGCCGAAAGTCGGCATGGTGTCGCTCGGCTGTCCCAAGAATCTCGTGGACAGCGAACGCATCCTCACCAAGCTGCGCTCCGACGGCTATCAGATGTCCGCCGACTATGCCGGCGCAGACGTCGTGCTGGTCAACACCTGCGGCTTTCTCGACTCGGCGAAGGAAGAGTCACTGGAAGCTATCGGCGAGGCGATCGCGGAAAATGGCCGCGTGATCGTGACCGGCTGCATGGGCGACGAGGCGGACGTTATCCGCGCGAAATTCCCGCAGGTGCTAGCCGTGACCGGCGCGCATCAATATGAGCAGGTGGTCAACGCGGTCCATGACGCATCGCCGCCCATCCCCAACGCTTTCGTCGACCTGGTGCCCGAAGGCGGTCTGAAGCTGACGCCGCGCCATTACAGCTATCTGAAGATCAGCGAGGGCTGCAACCATCGCTGCTCCTTCTGCATCATCCCTTCGATCCGCGGCGACCTCGTCAGCCGCCGCGTCGACGCCGTGCTGCGCGAAGCGGAAAAGCTGGTCCATGCCGGCACGAAGGAACTGCTGGTCATCAGCCAGGACACTTCGGCCTATGGCGTCGACACGCGCCACGAGACGCGCAACTGGAAAGGCCGGGACGTGCGTGCGCACATGACCGACCTCGCCCGCGAACTGGGCCAGTTGCGCACCGCCGAAGGACGCGCGCCCTGGGTGCGGCTGCACTATGTCTATCCCTACCCCCATGTCGATCATGTCATCCCGCTGATGGCGGAAGGGCTGCTGACGCCCTATCTCGACATTCCCTTCCAGCATGCCGCGCCGTCGGTGCTCAAGGCCATGAAGCGCCCCGCCAATGAGGCGAAGGTGCTGGACCGCATCCGCAAGTGGCGGGACATCTGCCCGGACATCGCGATCCGCTCCAGCTTCGTCGTCGGCTTCCCCGGCGAGACGGAGGCGGACTTCCAATATCTGCTCGACTGGCTGGAAGAAGCGCAACTCGACCGCGTCGGCGCTTTCCGCTTCGAGCCGGTCGAGGGCGCTGCCGCCAATGACTTGCCCGGCGCTGTGCCAGAAGAGGTCAAGGAAGAACGCTATCAGCGGATCATGGAAAAGACCGCTGCGATCAGCGCCGCCAAGTTGCAGGCGAAGGTCGGCCGTATCCTGCCCGTCATCCTCGACGAGGTCGGCGAGCCGGACGAAGAGGATGGCAGCATCGGCGCGACCGCACGCAGCCAGGCCGACGCGCCGGAAATCGACGGCAATGTCTTCCTGCGCGACGTGAGCGAAGGGCGCAAGGCCGGCGACATGTTCGACGTGCTGGTCGAGGACGCTGACGAGCATGACCTGTATGGGGTGCCGGTTTAAATCAGACTCTACATCCGTTCGTTTCGAACGGAGTTCGCATCAGGGCTTCACGAACCCGTCCTGATATTCGGTCTTGATCGCCTTCCACATCGCAGAGTCAACGGGCAACGGCACCTCATAGCTGCCTTCCGCATAGGGGCCGGCGCTATAGGGGCCGATCACCACGGTCACGCCGTCGACCAGCTTGCCGTCCTTCGATGTCGGCACCAGCCGCTGCTCCATCGGGTCGATGCATTTGGTGAAGTCGTCGTCGCCCCGCACCACAGGTTCGCCGCGTTTTTCGGCGCGCTGCTTGTCGAGCGCCGCGCAGAAACGATCCCTGACCGCGGCGGCGAAAGCGGCGGGCGTGGTCATCACCGCCTTGAAGCTGGTTTCCCGCTTGCGCGCCTTGTCCCAGAGCAGCCCGTCATAGCCGGTCATGCCATGCGCGCCGCCGGTATAGACATAGGTCTGCGACTGGAGCGACAGGAAACGGGGCGTATCCGCCGCGACGCTCCATTGCGTTTCCAGGCTGTGCGGGCGGAAGGGGAAACCCGATTGCTTCATCGACGCGCTGTCCTCCCGCGCCATCCTGGTCGCATCGGCTTTGGCGGACGCGGCATCCTTGCCGAACTTTTCGACCAGGAAGGGGATCGCGGCGGCCTGCGCGGGATAGGTATAGGAAAATTCGAGGAAATCGGTCTTCGCCTTCTCCTCGAACGGCTTGGCAGGCGGGGCCGGCGGCTGCGTGCCCGCCATCCGATCGGCAAAGCGGGACGCCGCCGCGTTGACCGTAGCGTTCCCGGTAGCTTCTTCCCTGTCCTTCGACGGCGAACAGGCGGCGAGCATAAGCATCGCCGCCGTTGGAACCAGCCTCCCTGCCCGCACCCCCCCTGATCGCATCAATGCGCCTGCGCCGCGCGGCAACGTTCGCCGATCGCCTTGCGCGCATAGTCGCTGTCGAGCGCGCGGCCCGCATTGGACCAGCCCTCGGAAATCAACGCCTGCTGCACCGAATGAAGATTGTCGTAGCGGCCGCTTTCGGCCAGCGCATAGGCCCGCGCCCGCGCAGCCTGAAGGCTGCGGTCATCACCATGAATCATGATCCTGCTCCTTTCTCTGTTCTTCGGGAAATCTAGGCCTGTCCGGCCCGCAGCGCAAAGGAAGAAAGGGCCGGTCGTGCGCGGGAAGCGATGAAATTTTTGCCTTTCCATGGCCGATCGCTTTCCCTTACATCCATGCAATGACCGACTTTTCCGACCTGCTCAAAGCGGACAACCAGCAGCCCGCCCGTTCGATCCATCTGATTGAAAATAAGGGCTTTGATGCCTGGCTTTCGACCCAGCCCGACAAGGTGCGCGCGATCGTCGCGGCGCAGCGCTTCAAGGGCAAGGCCGGCGAGCAGGCGATCCTGCCGGGCGATGGCCTGCCGGGCGATGGCAACGACTGGTCGGTGGTCGCGGGCGTCGCGAGCAAGGAAGCGCTTGGCCCCTGGTGCCTCGCACGCCTCGCCGAAACCCTGCCCGAGGGCAGCTACCGGCTGGCGGAGGGCACGCCAGGCGCCGCGGCGCTGGGCTGGCTGACGGCGCAATATCGCTTCGACCGCTATCGCAAAGATGATGCACCTGCCGGGCCGCGCGTCCTGCTGACGGGCGGCGTCGCGCAGATCGATCCGACCGTGCAACTGGCGAAGGCGGTGGCGCTAGTGCGCGACCTCGTCAACACGCCGGCCGCCGACATGGGGCCGCCCGACCTGGAGGCGGCGGTCGAAAAGGTCGCCAAGCCCTTCGGCGCGATCGTCAGCGTCACGCGCGGCGACGCGCTGGAGCAGGGCTTCCCGATGATCCACGCCGTCGGCAAGGCGGCGGACAAGAGCTTCGCCCCGCGCCTGATCGAACTTACATGGGGCGACCCCAGCCATCCGCGCATTACCCTCGTCGGCAAGGGCATCTGCTTCGACAGCGGCGGCCTCGACATCAAGCCCTCGTCGGGGATGCGCCTGATGAAGAAGGATATGGGTGGCGCGGCCCATGCGCTCGGCCTTGCCCGACTGGTGATGGCGGCGCGCCTGCCGGTGCGATTGCACCTGCTGATCGCGGCGGCGGAGAATGCCATTTCCGGCAACGCCTTCCGTCCCGGCGACATATTGCGCACGCGCAAGGGACTGACGGTGGAGATTGGCAATACCGACGCCGAAGGGCGACTGGTGCTGGGCGATGCGCTGACCCGTGCGGGTGAGGAAAAGCCCGACCTCCTCATCGACTTCGCCACTCTGACCGGCGCGGCGCGCGTCGCGGTCGGCCCGGACCTGCCCGCCCTGTTCACCAACGACGACGGACTGGCGGCGGACATGGCCGCGATCGGTGCGCAGATCGACGACCCGACCTGGCGCCTGCCGCTCTGGGACGCCTATGCCGACATGCTGAAGTCGGACGTCGCCGATATCAACAATGCGGGCGAAGGCGGTTTTGCCGGCGCGATCACCGCCGCTCTGTTCCTCAAGCGATTCGTGCCGGACGACACGCCCTGGCTGCATCTCGACACGTTCGCCTGGCGTCCGTCGAACAAGCCGGGCCGGCCAAAGGGCGGCGAAGCGCTCGGCATGCGCGCGACCTTCAGCCTGCTGCAACAGCGCTATGGCAAGGACGGATAAGCGCGTGCGACAAAGCGCCGATCCGTTACGCAACCGGATTGGCCATTGCGCGTTAAGGCGAGATGAACGCGCAGATCGCTCCAGAATCGCTTGCCGAAACCGACCGACCGGGATTGCAGCCGCTGCGCCAGTGGATGCGCACGCTGGTCGACTATGTCCGATCCGGCAAACCCGACCTCACCAACCGCCAGATGGCGCTAATGATGACGGTCTATATCAACAGCGGGCCTCATACGGTACGTGGTCTGGCGGAGGCGCTGCACGTTTCCAAGCCGGTCATCACCCGCGCGCTGAACAAGCTTTCGGCCCTGGGTTATCTCCGCCGAGAGCGCGATGTCGCCGATCGTCGCAATATTTTCATCACCCGGACCCCAAAAGGGGCGGAATTTCTTGACGCCTTTCATCATTTCATCGCAGGAACCGCGCGCGATGAAAGGCACGAACACCCCCACGCGGAACGGTCCGCCTGAAAGAACCCGGTTCAAGCTGGATGGCCGCTCGGTCGCGCTTGACCGCCGCGTCCATGCGGCTCGTGGCGACCTTGCCGACCTGGCGCTTGCCGGCACGCTCTTTTCCGCCCATTACGCCCGCGCCGTACCGCTGACCTGCGTTGCCCCCGGCGCGCCGATCCTGTCGGCCGCAGCACCCACGTCCGAAGCCGTCAGCGAATTGCTCCGCGGCGAAACCTTCCACGCGCTCGACGTGACGACCGACTGGGCCTGGGGCTTTTGCGGCCATGACGGCTATGTCGGCTATGTCCGGCGCGATGCGCTGGATGTCGAGGAACAGCCGACCCATCGCATCATCGCCGGCACCGCGCCTCTGTTCAACGCCGCCGACATCAAGTCGCCCATCGCCGACTATTGGCCGCGCGGGGCACGTTTTTCGGGCGAAGTGCAGGGCGACTTCATCGCCTGTGCCGAAGGCTTCATCCACCTCCGCCACGCCGCTCCGGTCGATCAGCGCGCGCAGGATTGGGTCGCCGTCGCCGAACGCTATCTGGGCCAGCCCTATGTCTGGGGCGGGCGCGGCCATCGTGGCATCGACTGTTCCGGCCTGGTGCAGGTCGCGCTGGGCGCAGCCGGCATGGCCGTCCCGCGCGACACCGACCTGCAATGCGAAGGCATCGGCGCGCCGATCGACAGCAAGGCCGGCCTGCAGCGCGGCGACATCATCTTCTTCCCCGGCCATGTCGGCATCATGACCGATGGCAAGACGCTGCTGCACGCCAATGCCCACTGGATGGCGGTCGTCAGCGAGCCGCTCGCGGATGTTGTCGCGCGCCTTGCCGATGCCCATATCGAACCCATCATCGCGCGGCGGAGGATCGGCGCATGAGCACGACAATTTTCATCGACGGCGGTCATGGCACCACCGGCATCGAAATCGGCGACCGGCTGGCCGGACGCCCCGAACTGACGCTGATCACCGTGCCGGAGGAAAAGCGCCGGGACGCGAACGCGCGTCGCGACGCGCTGAACGCCGCCGACATCGTCATCCTCTGCCTGCCCGACGATGCCGCGCGCGAAGCCGTGTCGCTGATCGACAATGGTCGCACCCGCGTGATCGACGCATCGACCGCGCATCGCGTTGCCGACGGCTGGACCTATGGCTTCCCCGAACTGGAGCCGGGCCATCGAGAGGTGCTGGCGAACAGCCGCTTCGTCGCCAATCCGGGTTGCTGGCCGACCGGCTTCCTGGCGCTGGTGCGTCCACTGGTCCTGGCCGGGCTGCTGCCTGCCGACTGGCCGGTGACGGTGTCGGGCGCGTCGGGCTATTCGGGCGGCGGCAAGGCGATGATCGCCGAATATGAAGGCGAAGCCGGCGCGCCGAGCGCGTTCCGCCCCTATGGTCTCAGCCTGGCGCATAAGCATGGGCCGGAAATGACCCGCTATTCGGGCCTCGCCCATCCGCCGATCTTCGCGCCGGCAGTGGCGAACGCCTATCGCGGCATGATCGTCGAAGTGCCGCTGCAACTGCGCGCCATGCCGGGCACGCCCTCGGTCGCCGACATCCATGCCGCGCTGGCCGCCGCCTATGCCGGATCGCCGATCGTCAGCATCGCCTCACCGGAGGACAGCGCCGCCATGACCGGGGTCGCTCTGGAGCATGTCGGCGCGACCGACCGCCTCGCCCTGTTCGTCTTCGGCAACGAACAGAGCGGCCAGGCGCGCCTCGTCGCCACGCTCGACAATCTGGGCAAGGGCGCAGCCGGCGCCGCCGTCCAGAATCTCAACATCCTGGCTGGCCTGCCGGAAACCGCAGGCTTGCGCCTCTGACCTAGTGAATAGTACCCAGCGGCTGGTCGTAGGCAAGCAGCACGATCAGCCGCTCAATCTGTCGCCAGTGGCAGAAATGGACATGATTGCCCTGATCCAGGCTGCGGTCTGCCCGCGCGGCCGCCTCATAGCCTGCATGATCGCCGAACAGGCTGATCAGCTCGGCGGCATCCTCATAGCTCTTGCGATTCGCAAGATATGGCATCTGCATAATTACCCCCGACTTATTTTTTGGCGACCTGTTGTGATGGAGCGGGCTGTTCAATCGGCGTGCCAGTTTCCGTCTTTGGCTCTCCGGGCCGCGGACCAGGGTGAACGCCGAATTAGGCATGTCCCAACATGGGACGATTGGTTCATAACGGGACATATCGTCCCAAAATGGATCGGAACCCAAAGCCGCTGGCCTTGCGATCCTCGCCATGGCAAGGACTAGCGCATGAGCAAGGCCAAGCACAATCCCACGGGCGCGGGCGCGATCATCGCGCTGCTGATTCTGGCCGGCACGATCGGCGGCGGCATGATGGGACAGCCCAGCATCGGCCTGCTCGCCGGCCTTGCGCTCGGCATCCTGATCGCCCTCCTCCTATACCTGCGCGAGCGCCGCAAATAAGCATCCGACGCGGGCGCCATCCGCCTTGCCCGCCGCTGCGCGCCCGCATAGATGTGAGCGCATGAACAAGCATGTCATCGTCCTGCCGCTCGTCGCCCTGGCCCTTGCCGGCGGCGCCTTTCTCTATCTGGCGCAGGGCGACACCGCCCGCCTCCCCGCAGGCGCCGACACGGGCCGCGAGCCGGTCTTCACCAGCCCGCGCAGCGAGATGCTGCCGACGATCAACATCGCCGAGGTGAAGCCGTGGAAGGGCGACGCGAAGCCGGTCGCCGCCAAGGGGCTGGAGGTCGCGCGCTTCGCCGACGGCCTCGCCCATCCCCGCTCGATGCTGCGCCTGCCCAATGGCGATATCCTCGTCGCCGAAACCAACAGCCCGCCGCGCCCCAAGGACGGCATCGTCGATCGGGTGATGAACTACCTCATGAACAAGGCGGGCGCCGGCGTTCCCTCCGCCAACCGCATCACCCTGCTGCGCGACGTCGATGGCGACGGCAAGGCGGAAACCAAAACCGCTTTCCTGACCGGTCTCAACTCGCCCTATGGCATGGCGCTGATCGATGGCACGCTCTATGTCGCCAACACCGATGCGCTGATGGCCTTCCCATACAAGGATGGCGACACGAAGATCACGGACAAGGGCCGCAAGATCATCGACCTGCCCGCACAGGCGCCCAACCAGCACTGGACCAAGAGCCTGGTCGCGGCACCCAACGGGCTGCTCTATGTCGGCGTCGGTTCCAACAGCAATATCGGCGACAACGGACTGGAGGCCGAAAAGAACCGCGCCTTGGTGTTCGAGGTCAACCCGAAGACCAGCTACAAGCGCATCTTTGCCTCCGGCCTGCGCAATCCTGTCGGCCTTGCTTTCGAACCGAAGAGCGGCACGCTGTGGGGTGTCGTCAACGAACGCGACATGCTGGGCGGCGACCTTGTCCCCGACTATCTCGCGCGCATCGAATTCGGCGCCTTCTACGGCTGGCCGTGGAATTACTGGGGCGGTTACGAAGATCGCCGGGTCCAGCCGCAGCGGCCGGAAATACGCGAATATACCAAGCGCCCCGACTATGCGCTAGGCAACCATGTCGCGCCACTCGGCCTGACCTTCGCTGACAAGGTGCAACTGGGCGCGCCCTATACAGACGGCGCTTTCGTCGGACTGCACGGCAGCTGGAACCGCAAGCCCGCCGCCGGCTACAAGGTCGTCTATGTCGGCTTCGATGACGGCGAGGCCGGCAAGGCCAAGCCGGTGGACGTGCTGACCGGCTTCCTCGACAAGGATGGCGCAGCGCAGGGCCGCCCGGTCGACGTGACCGCAGACGCCAAGGGCGCCCTGCTGGTCAGCGACGATGTCGGCGGCGTGGTGTGGCGCGTGACGAAGGCGAAATAAAACCCCCGCATCCGTTCGTTTCGAGCGAAGTCGAGAAACACGTCTCAAAACGCTCGAAACGAAGAATAATTCAGACCGTAATCCCGTTCCGCCCGGCCAGTTCAACCACATATTGCCAGGCGACACGCCCCGACCGACTGCCACGCTGGGTCGCCCACTGGATCGCCTCCAGGGGATCGAAGCTCAGCCCCAGCTTCCCCGCATAGCCGCTGACGATCGCCACATAGGCATCCTGATCGATCGCATGGAAACCCAAGCTAAGACCAAAGCGATCCGACAGCGCCATCTTGTCGTCGATCACGTCGCGCGGATTGACGGGGTCATCCTGCTCCGACAGGTGGCGCGGCACGATATGGCGGCGGTTCGACGTCACATAGAGACGGACATTGGCCGGCCGCGCCGCCGTCCCGCCCTGAAGCAGCGATCGCAGCGACCGCGCATCGCCCACGCCATTCTCCTCGAAGCCCAGATCGTCGAGGAAGAGTATGAACGGCCGCGTCGTAGAGCGCAGCAGGGAAAAGAGCGCCGGCAGGCTCCCCAGTTCATCGATCGCGCATTGCAGCAGGGCGACGTCCTGCCCCTCCGCCTGCAACTTGCCGACGACGGCCGCGACGACCGCCGATTTGCCGGTGCCGCGCGCGCCCCACAGCAGCACGTCATGCGCGGCATGACCCGCAGCATGGCGGCGGGTATTTTCCAGCAGCGATCCCTTTTGCGCATCGATCCCGCTCAACAGGCCGAAGTCCACCGGGGCGAACTCCTCCACCGCATGGATTGCATGGCCGTCCCACACATAGGCGGGCGCGGCGGCGAGATCGGCGGAGAGAGGCGGCGGCGGCGCAAGCCGTTCCAGCGCCTCGGCGATGCGGGTCAACAGTGCGTCGGTCATGGCGCGGGCTTAATCGGCGATCGGACCGGCCGCAAGTTGCGACAATGACCCGCAATGTCATTGTCCTGTCGCAATGGCCTTTTACTCGGCGGAACCGGGGACTATATCGCAGGGGCCGTGACCATCGCCAATCCAGCCTATTCCACCCGATCCTGCCGCTATGGCGCCGAAGCGCTGCGTGAGGCGGCCCTGCTCATCCGAGCCGGCGAGCCCGTCGCCGTGCCGACCGAAACGGTCTATGGCCTGGCCGCCGACGCGACGGACAATCATGCGGTGGCCGCCATCTACAGCGCCAAGGGGCGGCCCAGCTTCAACCCGCTGATCGTCCATGTCGCTGACCTCGACATGGCGCGCGGGCTGGCGGATTTCTCACCCGTGGCGGAAAAGCTGGCCGCGCGCTTCTGGCCCGGCCCGTTGACGCTGGTGCTGCCCGTGCGCGCCGACAGCGGCCTGTCCTCGCTGGTGACGGCTGGCCTGCCCACGGTTGCGCTGCGCCTGCCCGCCCATCCCGCGATGCGCGCGCTGATCCGCGAAAGCGGCCGTCCGCTCGCCGCGCCATCGGCCAATCGCAGCGGATCGATCAGCCCGACCCGCGCCGAACATGTGCTCGCCAGCCTGAACGGCAAGGTACGGATGATCCTGGACGAAGGTCCGACCAGCGAGGGCCTGGAGTCCACCATAGCCGCGCCGGAAACCGACCGCGTCCGCCTGCTCCGCCCCGGCCCGGTTACGGCCATGATGCTGGAGGAGGCGACCGGCCTTCCGGTCATCATCGGCAAAGGCGATGTGAAGATCGAGGCGCCCGGCCAGCTCGAAAGCCATTATGCCCCTTCAAAGCCCGTGCGGCTGGACGCGTTGCGAGCCGAGGGCGACGAATATTTGATCGGCTTCGGCCTGATGCCCTGCCACATCAACCTCAGCCCGGAAGCGAATCTGCGGGAAGCGGGCGCGAACCTGTTCGCCGCCCTGCACATCGCCGACGCCAGCGCCGTCGCCCGGATCGCGGTCGCGCCGATTCCGAACGAAGGCATCGGCGCGGCCATCAACGACCGGCTGAAACGCGCCGCGGCGTAAGGCTGGCGGCGGAGCCGTCAGCCCAGCCTATCGGTCACAATTGTCGTAACCGGCCTCGCGGCACTGCTTGCGACGTTCCTTTTCGGCCTGCTTGGCGGCCTTGCCGTCGCGCGCTTCCTGCTTGCGCATCTTGCGCCCATAGTTGCGATCGGCTTCGTCCTGGCTGGTGGTCGACCAGTCTACGACCTGCGCGCCCGCACGCACCGGCGCGGTCACGACGCTCGCGACCGTCCGCACGCAGCCCGGCAGCGCGAGCAGGATCAGCGGCGTGGCCAGCAACAATGATGTCTTCATTTCCCGTCCCCCGACTTGTTGGTCCGCGCTTGTCTAGCATGGTTCACATGAACCATAGACTAAGAACGTCGCGGAAACGGTCAGGCCGTCAGGACTTGGAGCAAGGGTCAGATGTGGCCGCCGCATGCCATTCCTGCGCCGCCGTCCTTCCTACCCTTCGATGCGCGCGGCAAAGCCCTTGCGCAACTTGGCGAGCTTGGGCGGGATCACGGCCATGCAATAGGGATTCTGGTCGCCGACCCGGTCCCAATATTTCTGGTGATAATCCTCCGCCGGATACCAGGGTGCGTCCGGTTCGATCGCGGTGACGATCGGATCGCTCTGGTCCGACTGCGCCCGCTCGATCCCGGCGCGCGCTTCGACTTCCTGCTCGGCCGAATGGGGGAAGATGGCCGACCGATACTGGGTGCCGATGTCGTTGCCCTGCCGGTTCAGCGTCGTCGGATTGTGCGTCGCGAAGAAGATGTCCAGCAGGTCGGCATAAGCGATGACCGCCGGGTCATAGGTGATGCGGATCGCTTCGGCATGGCCGGTCGCACCCGAACAGACCTGTTCATAGGTCGGGTCGGGCAAGGTGCCGCCGATATAGCCGCTCTCCACCGCCTGCACGCCCCTGAGATTCTGGTACACCGCCTCGGTGCACCAGAAGCATCCCCCGGCAAGTGTCGCGATTTCGTCGGCCATCATGTCATTCCTTGTCTGCGTAAGGCGTTCAGATAGGAAGGATCAGGCCGCGGTTCCAGCCTCCTTTGCAGCAGCTTCCGCCTTGGCGCGCTCTTCGGCCACCAGTTCCTTGCGCGACAGCTTGCCGACCAGCGTCTTGGGCAGGTTCAGTCGTACTTCCACCTCGCAGACCCGCTCATGCTTGCCGAGCTGGGGGTTGAGCCATTCTTTCAGGCCCGGCCCGTCGATCTCCGCCCCGTCGTTTAACGTGACGAAGGCCTTGGGCTGCTCGCCGCGATAACGATCGGGCACGCCGATCACCAGCGCCTCCTTAACCGCCGGATTATGGTAGAGGACCGATTCCACCTGGCTGGGAAAGACCTTGAACCCGCCGACCGCAATCATGTCCTTGAGGCGATCGACGATCTTCACATAGCCATCCTCGTCGATGACGCCGACATCGCCGGTGCGGACATAGTCGCCGACGAACACTTCGGCATCGGCGTCGGGGCGATTCCAATAGCCCTTCATGACCTGCGGCCCGGCAAAGAGCAGTTCGCCCGGTTCGCCTTCGGGCGGCGGCCGGGTCGGATCTTCCCGATCGACCAGCTTCACATGGGTGCCCGGCACCGGCTGGCCCACCGTGCCGCTCTTGTTCAACCCTTCATAGGGATTGGAACAGACGATCGGGCTGGTTTCGGTCAGGCCATAGCCCTCGATCAGTCGGGCGCCGGTTGCCGCCTCGAACTTCTGCTTCAGTTCCAGCGCTAGCGGCGCCCCGCCCGAAATGCAGGCCCGCAGCGAGGAGAAGTCGATGTTGCGGATCGCCGGATGATCGAGCAGCGCCTGATACATGGTCGGCACACCCGGCAGCGAGGTCGCCTTGACCCGCTGCACCGCCGCCAGCACCTGCGCCGCGTCGAAGCGCGGCAGCATCACCATCTCGCCCCCGTTCATCACGGTGCGGTTGAGCGTGCAGGTATTGGCGAAGACATGGAAGAAGGGCAGCACCGCAATGATGCGGTCCTCTTCATGCGCATGCGGGTCGATCGCCTGCGCCTGACGCGCATTGGCGGTCAGATTCTGGTGCGTCAGCATCGCCCCCTTGGGCGTGCCGGTGGTGCCGCCGGTATATTGCAGCAGCGCGATATCGTTGACGGGATCGATCTCCGCCAGCACGCATTCGCCCTTGTTCGCCATGAACCGGTCATAGCGGACGACGCGCGGATCTTCGGGCAACGCCACGCTCTCGCTCGCCTTGAACCAGCGGAACAGCAGCGACTTGACGGGCGACAGCACCTCCGCGACCGATCCGACGATCAGGGTTTCTAGCGTGCTATGCTCCAGCACCTCCAGCGCCGTGGGCAACAGCGCCTTGGCCGACAGGGTGAACAGGATCTTCGTGCCGCTATCCTCGACCTGATGCTCCAGTTCGGCGGCGGTGTAGAGGGGGGAAAAGTTGACGACGATCGCGCCGGCCATCAGCGCGCCATAATAGGCCGCGACATAATGGGGGGTATTGGGCAGATAGAGGCCGACCCGGTCGCCCTTCTTCACGCCCATCGCCTGCAGGCCGCAGGCGACGCGGCGGATCTGGTCGTACATCTCGCCATAGCTGAACTTGCGGCCCATGAAATCGATCATGGGAGCCTGCGGATGCGCTGTGGCGCTGTCCGTCACCATCTGCCCCATCGACAGCGGGGGGAAGGTCTGATCCCATCTGGTGGGATGCCGATAATGATCCGTCAGGATTTTTTCTACGCTCTCCATGGCCAGAAGTGTATGGCCATGATCTGCTTTACGCAAGCGTCAACCAAATGAAAAAAGGCCGCGCCGTCAGCCGGCGCGGCCCTGCAAAATCCAGCATCATGGCAGCAATAATCGACGCCGCCGATGACGCTACGGCATCACACCTCGCCCTTGTTGCTGCTGAAGGGATCGAGAATGGTGGCAGCGCCGGAAATGAATTCGGACTCGGTCTTGAGCGCCTCCTCGGCGCGGCGCACGGCGTCCTGACGCTCGCGACGCAGTTCCTCGATCAGCGCCTCGCGGTCGCCGTCCAGACGCGAATCGGTCGGTGTCTCGATGCCCGCCTTCTTCGCCGCCTTGGTCACGAGCGAATCCAGCTCGCGCTGCGAACAGAGGCCCAGCGTCACCGGATCCTTGGGCACGATGTTGCTGATGTTCCAGTGGGTGCGGTCGCGGATCGCGGCGATGGTGGTGCGGGTGGTGCCGATCAGCTTGCCGATCGCGCCGTCCGAAATCTCCGGATGGTTGCGCAGGATCCAGGCGATGCCGTCCGGCTTGTCCTGGCGCTTGCTGACCGGGGTGTAGCGCGGCCCCTTGGTGCGGCGGACCGGCTCCGGGCCCTTGAGCATCTTGAGCTTGTAGTCGGGGTTGCTCTCGCCCTTGTGGATCTCCTCCATGGTGATCTCATGGGCGCGCACCGGATCGCGGCCGGTATATTTGATGCTGGCGGTATCGTCGGCGATCGCCTGCACTTCGAGGATATGAAGCCCGCAGAATTCCGCGATCTGGTCGAAGCTCAGAGCGCTATTGTCGACCAGCCAGCTGGCAGTCGCGTGGGGCATGAGAGGCTGGGACACGGGGTCTTCTCCGGCACGTAAAAACGATAAGGGCCGCCCAATCAGGGCGGCCGCGACGGGTCGGAGATAGTCCATCCCGGCCTTTGCGGCAAGAAAATCCGGCAGGGAAAAGCGTCAGGCGGCGCTTTCGATGACCTCGGGGTCGATTTCGTGCAGCCCGGACAGGAATTCGCGCGCGCTCCGTTCCCAGCTGAAGCTGCGGCCATAGGCGGCGCACGCTGCCCGGTCCCGCGTCAGCGCGCCCGCGATCGCCCGCCCCAGTTCCTCCGACAGCGCACCGGTTTCCGGCGTCACGATATCGATCGGCCCCGTCACCGGATAGGCCGCGACCGGCGTACCGCAGGCCAGCGCCTCGATCATCACCAGCCCGAACGTGTCGGTGCGGCTGGGGAAGACGAACACGTCCGCCCCGGCATAGGCTCCGGCGAGTTCCGTACCGAACATCGGCCCCGGAAAACGCGCCTGCGGATAGGTGCGCTCCAGCGCCGCGCGGGCCGGCCCGTCGCCTACCACGACCTTGGTGCCTTCATGATCGGTGGCCAGGAAGGCTTCCAGATTCTTCTCGACCGCGACCCGCCCGACATAGAGCATGATCGGGCGCGGCAGGTCGGCGAACAGGTCGGGCGGCGGCGCATTGGGGGTGAAGGCGGCGAGGTCCACGCCCCTGCCCCATGGCCGCACATTGGCGACGCCATGCGCGCGCAGCTGCTCGCGCACCGACCGGGTCGACACCAGCACGGCCTGCGCCGGGCCATGGAACCAGCGGATATAGCGCCAGAACCAGGCGGCGGGCAGGCCGGTGCGCTGCGCGACATAATCGGGGAAATGAGTGTGATAGGCAGTGGTGAAGGGCACGCCGCTGCGCAGGCACCAGCGCCGCGCCGCGACGCAGAGCGGCCCCTCGGTCGCCAGATGCACCGCATCGGGGCGGAAGGCGGCGATGTCCTGCCCGATGACGCTCGACCGCACCAGCGCCAGCCTTATTTCGGGATAGGTCGGACAGGGGATGGAACCGTAGAGATCGGGCGATATCACCCTGACCGCATGCCCCATATGCTCCAGTTCGCCCTGGATCGTCTGGAGCGTGCGCACCACGCCATTGACCTGCGGGGTCCAGGCATCGGTGACGATGGCGATCCGCATGGCACTCTGCTCCGTCATGGCAGTCCCCGAAAGTCCCTGGTCCGACCTCAAGCCGCGATCCGCGTCTGGGCGTCCCGCCCGGTCTGCTCCCGCTTTGCGATCTCGTCGGCCCAATGCAGCACTTCCATCCGCCCATCGCCATGTTCGACCAGCGCGGTGCAGCCTTCCACCCAGTCGCCGTCATTATAATAGTCCACACCCTCGATCTCGCGCATCTCGGCATTGTGGATATGGCCGCACACCACGCCATCGACGCCACGCGCCCCAGCCTCATGCGCCACCACTTCCTCGAAGCGGGAAATGAAGGACACGGCATTCTTGACCTTGTGCTTGGCCATCTTGGACAGCGACCAATAGGGCAGCCCCATGCGCTGCCGCACCGCATTCACGACGACATTCAGCCGCATCAGCGTCGTGTAGGCCGCGTCGCCGACGAAGGCGAGCCAGCGATGCGCCAGCATGATCGTGTCGAACTCGTCGCCATGCAGCACCAGCAGCTTGCGGCCATCGGCGGTCGTGTGGATCGCCTTGCGCCGGATTTCCACGCCGCCAAAGCTCATGCCCGTGAACTGGCGGAACATCTCGTCATGATTGCCGGGGATGTAGACGACGCGGGTGCCGCGCTTGGCGCGCTTCATCAGGCGCCACACCACGTCATTATGGCTGGCCGGCCAGTAGAAGCGCTTCTTCAGCCGCCATCCGTCGATGATGTCGCCGACCAGATAGATGGTGTCGCTATCCACATTGTCGAGGAAGTCGATCAGCATCGTCGCATTGCAGCCGCGCGTGCCGAGGTGGATGTCCGAAATCCAGATGGTGCGATAGCGGCGACGCTGCCCTTCCCTCTCGGGGATATGGAAGCGGTCGTCCGCGCCCTCTTCCAGTTCGCTCAGGAAGGGCAGGCGCGTAATGGCGTTCATGATACGATCCCCAAAGACGTGTGTCCTCGGGACCGAATCTCTAGCGCCGCAATGTTACAACTCCGCAGAGAATATGACGGAAATGCTACGGTTTTCGGGATTTTTGGCTTGAATCAATCAACCAAAACCAGCGCAGCTATCGCCCAGATAGTACCAACCGCATAGGTTCCCGCCCAGCATAGGATACCGCTTGAACCACGGATCAAACCAACGCTTGCCCAGTCAAGCGCCTAAATCCAATCGTCCATGCCGCACCTCATGCAAATCCGGGCAGCCTATCCAATCCCCCTCCCTCGAAAGGCAGGGGAGACAAAGAGGTCACACCACCAGCACGATCTTCCCGAAATGCTCGCCTGCATCCATCCGCGCATGCGCTTTCGCTGCGTCCGCCAGCGCGAAGCGCTGGTCCATCGCCGGGTGCAGCTTGCCTTCGCCGACGAAGGACCAGACATTGCGCATCAGTTCGTCCGCGACCAGGCTCTTGAACCCGACCGAGCGTGCGCGCAGGGTCGATCCGGTAATGGTCAGCCGCCGCGCCATGATCGCCGGGATGAAGACGGTCGCCTTCGCCCCGCCCAGCACCGCGATCGACACATGCCGCCCGTCTTCCGCCAGGCATTCGAGGTTGCGCGGCACATAGTCGCCGCCGACCATGTCGAGCACGGCCTGGACGCCCTGCCCGCCGGTGATCCGCTTCACCTCCGCGACATAATCCTGCGTCCTGTAATTGATCGCATGGGTGGCGCCCCAGGCCCTGGCCTGCTCGCATTTCTCGTCGCTGCCGCAGGTGACGATGATGCGGATGTCGAAAAGGCGGCACAGCGTGATCGCCATCGTGCCGATGCCGCTCGTGCCGCCATGGACCAGCACCGTGTCGCCGCTCACCACATAGGCGCGCTCGAACAGGTTGGTCCACACGGTGAACAGCGTCTCGGGCAGCGCCGCCGCTTCCGCAAGGTCGTAACCGTCCGGCACCGGCAGGCACTGGCCAGCGGGCGCGACCGCATATTCGGCATAGCCCCCGCCCGCCAGCAATGCGCACACCTTCTGCCCGATCAGCATGTCCGCATCGCTCCCGGCCGCAACGATGGTGCCCGCGACCTCCAGCCCCGGAATGTCGGAAGCGCCCGGCGGTGGCGGATATTTGCCCTGCCGCTGGAGGACGTCTGGCCGGTTCACGCCCGCAGCGGCTACCTTGATAAGCACCTCGCTTGCGCCGGGCACCGGCACTGGCCGCCGCTCAGGCACCAGCGCCTCCGGTCCGCCCGGCATGGCGATGCCGATCGCCGTCATTTCGCCTGGCACCGTAAATATATTCGCCATCACCGCCGCCCCCGAAAAGCTGCCGTTCTGCTGCACCTCCCAAAATGACGGGTGGAACGCGCGCCCTTATTGACAGAGTGGTGCGCAGGGTCAACATTGCGATTCATGGACTTGGAAGACTATCTGCCACGAAAGGGAGATGATCCGCTGGCCCGCCTGCTGACACAGGATCTGGGTCCGCTGTCCATGGCCGAACTGGAAGCGCGGATCGCCGCCCTCGAAGCGGAAATCGCGCGGACCAAAGCAAAGATTGAAAGCGCCGTTAACCACAAGGCAACAGCCGAGGCGCTATTCAAACGGTGAACCGGCGCCTTGCCCTCAGCACCCTTCAGGGCTTCTTCGGGCTTGGGCAGTCTGGCAATTCCGCTGATCGGGCGACATGCCTTGATCAAGCGTCGAGCAATGCCGACATAGGGTTCAAGGTCGCTCCCGTCGGGGAGCTTGGAGTAAGATAATATGCCTTCATTCGCACCCGCCCTTGAAACCACGCTGCACAATGCGCTGACCCACGCGTCGGAGCGCAAGCATGAATATGCGACGCTGGAGCATCTGCTCCTCGCGCTGATCGACGATGAACATGCGTCGAAGGTCATGCAGGCATGCGGCGTGGAACTGGGCGAACTGGGCGATGCCGTCACCCATTATCTCGACACCGAACTGGACAGCCTGAAGGTCGAGGGGTCGAGCGATCCGTCCCCCACCAGCGGGTTCCAGCGCGTGGTCCAGCGCGCCATCCTCCACGTCCAGTCGTCCGGCAAGGATGAAGTGACCGGCGCCAACGTCCTGGTCGCGCTCTTTTCCGAACGCGAATCCTATGCCGTCTACTTCCTGCAACAACAGGACATGAGCCGTCTGGATGCCGTCAGCTATATCAGCCACGGCGTCGGCAAGGGCACGCCCACGCCCGAGCGTCAGGAGACCAAGGGCGCCGCCGAGGAGGAAAAGAAGGTGCAGGACGGTAAGGCCAAGAAGGACAGCGCCCTCGACCAGTTCACCGTCAACCTCAATGAAAAGGCGGATCGCGGCAAGGTCGATCCGCTGATCGGCCGCACTGCGGAGGTGGAGCGCACGATCCAGATCCTGTGCCGCCGGTCCAAGAACAACCCGCTCTATGTCGGCGATCCAGGCGTGGGCAAGACCGCGATCGCGGAAGGCCTGGCGCGCAAGATCATCGAGGGCGAAGTCCCCGATGTGCTCAAGGAAGCGGTCATCTACTCGCTTGACATGGGCGCGCTGCTGGCGGGCACTCGCTATCGCGGCGATTTCGAGGAACGGCTGAAGGCGGTCGTCACCGAACTGGAAAAGATGCCGCACGCCGTGCTCTTCATCGATGAGATCCACACGGTGATCGGCGCGGGCGCGACCAGCGGCGGCGCGATGGATGCGTCGAACCTGCTGAAGCCCGCTTTGTCGGGCGGCACGATCCGCTGCATCGGCTCGACCACCTACAAGGAATTCCGCAACCATTTCGAAAAGGACCGCGCCCTGCTGCGCCGGTTCCAGAAGATCGACGTCAACGAACCCACGATCGAGGATACGATCAAGATCCTGACCGGGCTTCGCACCGCGTTCGAGGAACATCATCACGTCAAATACACACCGGACGCGATCAAGGCGGCGGTGGAATTGTCGGCCCGCTACATCAACGACCGCAAGCTGCCCGACAAGGCGATCGACGTGATCGATGAGGTCGGCGCGATGCAGATGCTGGTGGTGCCCTCCAAGCGCAAGAAGACGATCACGCCCAAGGAGATCGAGCAGGTCATCGCGACCATGGCCCGCATCCCCCCCAAGACCGTGTCGTCCGACGACAAGAGCGTGCTGGAATCGCTAACCACGGACCTCAAGCGCGTCGTCTTCGGTCAGGACAAGGCGATCGAGGTGCTGTCCAGCGCGATCAAGCTGTCGCGCGCGGGCCTGCGCGATCCCGACAAGCCGATCGGCAACTATCTCTTCTCCGGCCCTACCGGCGTCGGCAAGACGGAGGTGGCGCGCCAGCTCGCGACCCTGCTCGGCATCCCGCTCCAGCGGTTCGACATGTCGGAATATATGGAGCGCCATTCGGTCAGCCGCTTGATCGGCGCCCCTCCGGGCTATGTCGGTTATGATCAGGGTGGCCTGCTGACCGATGCCGTCGACCAGCAACCGCACAGCGTGCTGCTGCTCGATGAAATCGAAAAGGCGCACCCGGACCTGTTCAATATCCTGTTGCAGGTGATGGATAATGGCCGCCTGACCGATCATCACGGCAAGACCGTCGATTTCCGCAACACCATCCTCATCATGACCACCAATGCCGGTGCGTCGGACATGGCGAAGGAATCGATCGGCTTCGGCGAACTGACCCGCGAGGATGTGCAGGAGGACGCGGTGAAGAAGCTCTTCACCCCCGAATTCCGCAACCGCCTCGATGCGATCGTGCCCTTCGGCTATCTGCCGCCGGAAATCGTCGCCCGCGTCATCGACAAGTTCGTGCTGCAACTGGAACTGCAACTGGCCGACCGCGACGTCCACATCACCCTGGACGAGGACGCGAAGGCGTGGCTCACCAAGAAGGGCTATGACAAGCTCTATGGCGCCCGCCCGATGGGCCGCCTGATGCAGGAAAAGATCAAGCAGCCGCTGGCCGAGGAACTGCTGTTCGGCAAGCTGGTCCATGGCGGCGAGGTCCATGTCCATATGAAGGATGAGGCCCTCGCCTTCCAAATCACCCCCGCAGCCCCCAAAAAGGGCAAGAAGGGCGGCAAGACCAAGACCACCGAGGGCACGAAATAAGCGCCTCTGATAACGAAATGAAAAGGGCGGCCCGCGAGGGTCGCCCTTTCTCTTTTACCTTCTCCCCTAAGGGGGAAGAATACGAAGCCTTCCGCGCGCAGCGCGTTAGGCGAAGTTGGATGAGGGGGACAGCAACATATCCCCTCCAGTCGCCTTGTCTTCCAGCAAGCCCCCGCTAGTTTCGCTCGGAATGCGCCTCAAGCACCGCCTCTACAATCTGCGCCGCCGCCTTTTCGGCTCATAGTCGATCGACGATCCGCGCCCCATTCAGGCCGACGCGCCCTACACCTATTTCCTGCCCCCTCAGAATGAGATCGCCGCCTTGCAACCCGGTGATCTGGTCAGGCTCGTCATCCGCAGCCATCCGCCCGGCCTCGAATGGGATGCCGAACGCATGTGGGTAGAGGTAAAAACGATCGCGCCAGACGGCTGGAGCGGCACTCTGGCGAACACGCCTTTCGACATGCCCCAACTCCGCGAAGGCAGCCTCCTAAAATTCCATCCCTTCCACATCATCGACCTCCTCTATGAAGGCGAACGCGACATACCGCCCCGGCCGCCTCGACGCGAATATTGGGATCGCTGCATGGTGGACAGTTGCGTCCTCGATGACGGCGTACCGGTCTATTATATCTATCGTGACCAGCCAGACATGGCCGGTGAAAATGACGAACATCCTGACAGCGGATGGCGGATCAGGGGCGACTATCGCGACCTGAGTGACGAAGATCTCCATGCCCGAAAGGCCGAATATATCGCCATCGGCAAGGTCTTGAAAGCCGATGACAGTTGGCTGCACCTGATCGACGCCCCGGTTGGTTCGGCATGGCTGCGCAATTTCGAGACGGGCATCTATGAACCGCTCGACGATGAAGACAGTCATGCCCGCAACTGACAGCATCGTCCTGCTGCACGGTTTTGGCGGCCATCCGATCCAGACCGCGCTGCTCGCGCGCCGCCTTCGCCAGTCCGGCTATGCCGTCGCCAATATCGGCTATCCGAGCTGGCGCTGGTCTGCGGAGCAGGTGCTGGTCCACCTCCATCGCCGCATTGCGTCCTCCCCCGCCCTTGCCGCGCAGCGCGTGCATTTCATCGGCCATTCCATGGGCGGCCTGCTGTTGCGCGCTTATCTGGCGCGCCACCGTCCATCCCGGCTTGGCAGTATGGTCATGCTCGGCCCTCCCAATGGCGGCAGCGAACTGGCCGACCTCGCCTATCGCCTGCGCGTGCATCCGCTGATCCTGCACCAGGCCGGCGCGCTGCTGCGCACGAAGCGCAAGCCGGCGATGGAAGCATTGCTGGGCCAGGCCGATTATCCGCTCGGCATCATTGCCGGCGACCGACCGTTGAATGGCCTGCTTCCCAACCTGATCTTTCGCGCGCCCAATGACGGCAAGGTCCGCGTGGCCGCCACCCATTGCGTCGGCCAGACCGACCATATCGTCCTGCCCGTCGCGCACACGGCAATGCTCTATGCCCGTCCTGTGGTCGATCAGATCACCCATTTCCTGCGCGTCGGCCATTTCGAACGCGCCGATCCCTGACCGTTCCATGGACAGTCGTCGCCGACGGCAAGCCGTAAACCGGCTCGATACCGCCGGAACCAAGCAACAAGTGGCAGATCGGAATTCCGATCCACCCGTCAAATCAATGGATGCTTGGGAAAATGGTGGAGCCTAGGGGGATCGAACCCCTGACCTCGTCATTGCGAACGACGCGCTCTCCCAGCTGAGCTAAGGCCCCAAAGGAGCGCTGCCTATAGGCGAGGGATTTGGCGCTTGCAACGGTCTTTTGCGGAAAAAATTGCGGCCTTGGCTGATCTCGATCAAGCCCGCGAAAATCTGCCGGATTCCGGCGCGGCAAGGCGGTGTTCAGGCCGGACATTACCCCTGCGTAACGCCCGGAACGATGCTCCTGCCCGACCATTGATCCTTCGACGACGCCGACGATGCGTCGCCAAGAACAGACCAAGGAGAAGGACGATGGGTTACCAAGGCGGACGCCGCTATGGCGAGGATCGCTATTCGACCGGCTGGGACCGTGGAGACCGTTATGGCGCGCAACGCGACTGGCGCGACGATCGTGGCTCGCGCTACGGCACGCGCGGCCAGTTCGGCGGCCCCGATCTGCGTCGCCCCCCGGCCGACTATGATTATGAGGAACGCGGCTTTTTCGATCGCGCGGGCGATGAAGTCCGCAGCTGGTTCGGCGATGAAGACGCCGAGCGCCGCCGGGAGTTCGATGAATATTATAACCGCCCCTATGGCGATCCGCGCGATCAGTCGAGCCGACTGGGCTATGCCTCCGCATCGGGCAACGACTATCTGCCGGGACGCGGCTTCAGGCCATATAGCGGCGAACGCAGTGGATATGGCAACGAAGATCATGGCTATCGCAACCGCGCCTTCGGTGCACAACATGATTATGGCGCACATCACGACAGCAATTATCATAGCTGGCGCCAGCAGCGGATCGACGAACTAGACCGCGACTATGCGGAATATCAGCGTGAAAATCGCGACCGCTTCAACAGCGAATTCGGCACTTGGCGCAACCGCCGCGGCGAACAGCGCCAGGCCGTCCAGCAGGTCAAGGAGCATCAGGAAGTGGTCGGCAGCGATGGCGAACATGTCGGCACCGTCGACAAGCTGCGCGGCGACCGGATCATCCTGACCAAGAGCGACCAGGATGCCGGCGGGGTACACCATTCCATTCCGTCGAGCTGGATCAAGTCGGTCGACGCGACCAAGGTGACGCTGGAAAAGACCGCCGAGCAAGCCCAGACGGCCTGGCGCACCGAGCGCGAGCAGAATGCTCTGTTCGGCGATCGGGATCAGGATCGCAGCGGCTGGACCAGCGAAGGCCATGCCAGCAGCAGTACGAGCTACAGCGGCAATCGCTATCGCTGAATCTCGCCGATGAACGACAAGAGGCCCGGCCGTGTTTACGACCGGGCCTCTTTCATGCCCGCTTGCGCCGCATCGGGGGACAGTGCCAAAGCATCAGCCCCGTCCCGCGCGAGGTCCACATGCCGACCATCATCCTGCTCGTCCTGTCCAATATCTTCATGACCATCGCCTGGTACTGGCATCTGAAAGGCGGGATGGAAAAGCCGATCTTGCTGGTCATCCTGATCAGCTGGGGCATCGCGTTTATCGAATATTGCCTGGCCGTGCCCGCCAACCGCATCGGTTATGCCCATGGCTGGAGCGCGGGCCAGCTCAAAATCGTGCAGGAAGCGATCGCGCTGATCGTCTTCGGTGGCTTCATGGTGACGATATTGGGCGAACCGCTCCACTGGCGCCACCTGGCCGCCTTCGTCTGCATCATGGGCGCCGTGGGGTTCCTGTTCGTGGGACGGGCCTGAGCCGTCAGGATATGGCGCATAATTCTTCGGGCAACGCATCGGCGCTCCCTCCCCCCGCCGGCATGGCGGAGTGACGGGCTAAATCCGTTTATCCCGGCATGACGTCCGCCCTTTGCCTGCTCCTGCTCGCCGCAACCCCGCCCGCACCGATCGAGAAGGCCGGGGCCGAACATTATGTCTGGGGCATGGTCAACGACGGCTGGCATCTGGTGAAGCAGCCGGCCCTGTCGGTGATCGAGGAAAAGCTGGCGCCCGGATCGGCCGAGCTACGCCATTATCATCGCGCTGCGCGGCAATTCTTCTATATTCTGACTGGCGAACTGACCATGGAAGTCGACGGCCACACCTATCGGCTGACCCGCGGGCAAGGTATCGAGATCGCGCCCGGCATCCCGCACCAGGCCCGGAACCGCAGCGATAGGCCGGTGGAGATATTGGTGACATCCTCGCCCAAAAGCCATGGCGACCGGGTGGACACGCCCCTGCCCTGACTCTCCTATCGCTGCGGCAGAAGCAGGCTGGAATCCCCGTAAGAATAGAAGCGATAGCCCGTCTCGATCGCATGAGCGTAGACCGTCTGCATCCGATCGCGCCCCATCAGCGCGCTGACCAGCATGAACAGCGTCGATTTGGGCAGGTGGAAATTGGTCATCAGTCCGTCCACGACCCTGAAGTGATAGCCGGGCGTGATGAAGATGCGCGTCTCATCGGCGAAGGCGCGAAGCAGCCCATCCTCGCCCGCCGCGCTTTCCAGCAGGCGCAGGGATGTGGTGCCGACCGCAATCAGCCGCCCGCCAGCCGCCCGCGCGGCATTCAGGCGATCGGCGGTCGCGACGTCGATCCTGCCCCATTCGGCGTGCATGCGATGGTCGTCGGTATCGTCCGCCTTCACCGGCAGGAACGTGCCCGCGCCGACATGCAGCGTCAGCGTCTCGGTCGCGATGCCCGCCTCGGTGATCGCCGCCATCAATGCGGGCGTGAAATGCAGCGCGGCGGTCGGTGCCGCGACCGCCCCGTCTTCCCGCGCGAACATGGTCTGGTAATCGCTGCGGTCGCGCTCGTCGGTCGGGCGCTTGCTCGCGATATAGGGCGGCAGCGGCATCCGCCCGGCCCGCTCCAGCAGCAGTTCGACCGGCTCCTCGCCCTCGAAGTCCAGCGTCACCCCACCATCTTCGTCGCGTGCGCCTGCAATGGCCGTCACGTCCGCGCCGAAATCGATCCGGTCGCCTTCGCGCACGCGCTTGGCGTTGCGCAGGAAGGCCTGCCAGGACCGCAACCCCATACGCTTGTGCAGGGTCGCGCCGATCTTCGCCTGACCGCGCATTCCTTCGAGCTGGGCGGGAATGACCCGCGTGTCGTTGAAGACCAGCACGTCGCCCGCCCGCAGCAGCGAGGGCAGGTCGTGCACGACGCGATCCTCCATCGCGTCCGCGCCGGGAACGAGCAGCAGCCGGGCGCTGTCCCGCGGCGAAGCCGGCCGGAGCGCGATATTCTCCGGCGGCAGGTCGAAATCGAACAGGTCTACGCGCATAACGACGGGCCGGACGAGCCGGCTTATTTCTTCTTCGCGGCGGGCTTCACGGGGGCCGGCTTCTTGGAAGCGGGCGCGGCGATGATCGAGGCCGGCGGCGCGGGCGGTGGCGGCGGCGCGGCCGTCACCGGCGGCTTGCCATCGCTTTCGATCGATGCCTGCAGGATCACCGTCGGGTCGGCCGGCGGCTCGCCCTCATGGATCGCGTCGACATATTGCATGCCTTCGATCACGCGGCCCAGGACGGTATATTTCTTGTCGAGCTGCATGCGCGGCAGCAGCACGATGAAGAACTGGCTGTTGGCGCTGTCCTCGCTCTGCGCACGCGCCATCGACAGCGTGCCGCGCAGATGCGGCATCGGATTGAACTCGGCCTTCAGGTCGGGCAGCTGCGATCCGCCGGTGCCATCGCCCTTGGGATCGCCGCCCTGCGCCATGAAGCCGGGGATGACGCGGTGGAATTTCAGGCCATTATAGAAGCCCTGGCGCGTCAGTTCCTTGATCCGCTTGACATGGTTCGGCGCGATATCGGGGCGAAGCTGAATCCGCACACGACCGCCGCTCGACAGGTCCAGATCCCAGATATTCTGCGGATCGGCCGGCACGGTGGCCGGGGGCAGCTTGAGCGTCGGGTCCGATTCCAGCGACTTGACGTTCTGCTGCGCGCGCACAGCGGCTTCCGCCTTCTTCATCTCCTCGGCATTGCCGCCGCCCCCGCCCTGGGCGAAGGCCACGCCGGACGCGGTGAGGGCGAAGCCGATCGCCACGGTCTTGAGCGCGCTAGTGAAACGCATGAATGAGGCTTTCCTTAAACAAACTTGCCCGATGGGTCGCATCGCCCTGATAACGCGCTGATCGCGATTGGCAACTGAACGCAGGCTGAAACGGAAGGGCTTCTTTGCAAAATGCGCGGAAGAGCGCATTTTGGAGCGGCACCGGCCGTCAAACGAGGCACGTGACTCGTTTGAACCCCTGCCCGGCCACCCACGGCAGTATCCTGTTGGGCGGTCGGGTGGGGGTGCGGGCCGGTGCGGTTCTCCAGCAAAGAATCACTCCCCCTTGCGACCGATCTCGTCGACCCGCGCAACCACTTCGTCGCGCACGGTGGGGCTCACGAACTTGTGGATCGGTCCGCCGTAAAGGGCGATTTCCTTGACCAGCCGCGACGCAATCGGCTGCAACGACACGTCCGCCATCAGGAATACGGTTTCGACCCGGCCGTTGATCTGCTGGTTCATCCCCGCCATCTGATATTCATATTCGAAGTCGGCGACGGCGCGCAGACCGCGGATTATCACGCTCGCACCCTGCGATTCGGCAAAATCCATCAACAGCGAATTGAATCCGGTGACGACGATCTCCGTATCGATCCCCGCGCATTCGCGGCGCACCATCTCCAGCCGCTCTTCGTCGGTGAACATGGGCGATTTGCTGATATTGGTGGTGACGCCGATCACCAGCTTGTCGACAAGCTTCGCGCCGCGCCGAATAATATCCATATGTCCCAGGGTGATGGGATCGAAGGTGCCGGGATAGACGCCGATGCGCTGTTTCGCCATGAACTTAGCGGTCCCTTTCCACAATATAATCGGCAATGGCGCGCAGCAGGTCCGCCTCCGCGCCATAGGCATGAAGATGCGCTTTGGCCTGAGCGACCAGCATAAGCGCCCGCTCGCGCGCCGGCTCCACGCCCAGCAGCGATACGAAGGTTTCCTTGCCCGCCGCCGCATCCTTGCCCAGCGCCTTGCCGGCCAGGTCCGCGTCCCCTTCGACATCGAGCAGGTCGTCGGCGATCTGGAAGGCAAGACCGATATCGCGGGCATAGCCGTGCAGCCGCGTGCGCGCGTCGTGCGGCAGGCGCGCCATGATCGCGGCGGCCTCCACGCAGAAGGCGATCAGCGCCCCGGTCTTGAGATTTTGCAAGCGGGTGACGGTGGCCAGGTCGAAGCGGGTCTTTTCCGCCTCCAGATCCATCATCTGCCCGCCGGCCATGCCGGCCAGACCACTGGCCACGGCCAGCGCCTTGACCAGCTCGATCCGGACGAAGGGATCGGGATGCGTTTCCTCATCGGCCAGCACCTCGAACGCCAGGTCGTGCAGACAGTCGCCCGCCAGTATCGCGGCCGCTTCGTCGAACGCCTTGTGCACGGTCGGCTTGCCACGGCGCAGATCGTCATCGTCCATCGCCGGCAGATCGTCGTGGATCAGCGAATAGACATGGATGCACTCGATCGCGAGGCCGACGCGCAGCGCCGAATCGCGCGAAATGTTGAACAGGTCGCTCGCTGCCACCACCAGCAGCGGGCGCAGCCGCTTTCCGCCGCCGATCGCGGCATGACGCATCGCGTCATAGAGCCGGCGGCGCGGATCGTCCGGAACCGCCAGCAACCGATCGAAGGCGGCGTCGATATCGCCTGCAACGCTTGCCGCGCGCAGTTTCACCAGAGCGGTTGCGGAGGCCTCCCCTCCCCCAGCCACAGCGATCAATCCGCGCCGAAAGGCTGAGCGCCGGTCACGGCGCCATTGGCGTCGACCGTCAGCTTCGCGATCCGCGCTTCGGCGGCCTGCAGCCGGTCGGCGCACCGCTTGCGCAGCTCCTCGCCCTGGGCATAGAGCGAAATCGATTCGTCCAGCGGTACGTCCCCGCTTTCGAGCCGGCGCACAATCTGTTCCAGGGCGCGCAACGCATCCTCGAAAGACAGGGTCGAAAGATCGGGGGTGGAAACATCCTCAGCCATGTTCCCTGCATTGGCCGCGCCTACGGCCCCGGTCAAGCCCGCACACGGCAATAACATATGCCATTTCCTTCTTCGGCCAATGCTGTCATCAAACAGTCATGACGTCATATCAGGGGGAATGGCGGTTATCCCGTCATTTTGCGTTGACGCACCTTGTTGCACATGCACATAAAAGGATCGCTATGAAACAGTATCTCCCCCTGATCGCCCTCGCCAGCGTTGCGCTGCTGTCGGCTTGCAACAAAAGTGACGAACCCGAAGTCGTGGGCGGCCCTGCCGACCCGATGGCGGCTCAGCTTGCCAACGCCGCGCCGGTCGAACTGCCGCCGTCGGTAAAAGCCAACAAGCAGTATCGCTGCAAGGACAACAGCCTGCTTTTCGTCGACTTCATGAGCGACGACAAGACGGCGCTGCTGCGCACCGAAAAGAACGGCGCGGCAACCTCGCTGAAGGCTGCCGAGGCCGGCCAGCCCTTCACCGCCGAAGGCGGCTATGAAGTCAAGGGATCGGGCAACGACGTGACCATCACCGTTCCCGGCAAGGGCGCACAGGCCTGCCACGTCTGATCTGACTTTTCTTCTGGTTCAAATACAGGGCCGGACCTTCCCTAGGGTCCGGCTCTTTTCGTTTGCGCGCGACCGCAGGGCAGCACCCCGTGACCATGGCCGCCAGCCGTGCGCACCGTAAACACAGGAACCGCCGACCCTGGATCGGGCCGATCGCGGCAAGGCGTGACTGTCCACCGACATCGCCCGAAAGCCGCCCGACAAAGCAACCTTCCCCCCGAGCCTTGCCAAGCCTCGACCTCCGGCGCTGCAGAACCGCCCTCCATGGCCACGAATGGCAAAAGACAATCCGTCCGGCATGTTCGGCAAATTTTTCGCCCATTGGCATATCATGCTGACGAAAGGAACGCCTCCGGCAGAACCGAGGCACACCGATTGTCCAACGATACAGCTTCGCCCGGCCGGATGAATGGCCCATCCGCACTTGCACCGGCAAACGAAATGACCGTCCGCATCCCCCAACCCTTGCCACATCCACGCGCAGCTGCGAAGCAATAGCATGGCACGAAGGCGCATCCGGTCGACAGGAACAGGATATATGCGGCGGCACCTCTACCTCATAGCCGGCTTTCTATCGATCGGCCTCGGTACGATCGGCGCCTTTCTGCCGCTGCTGCCGACCGTTCCCTTCATGATTCTTGCGGCCTTCTGCTTTGCCCGCTCCAGTCCGCGGCTGGAGGCGAAGCTACTCGATCACAAGCATTTTGGCCCACACATCCGCCGCTGGCGCGAACATGGCGCGATCAGCCGCCGGGGCAAGAAGGCCGCCCTCGCCGCCTTCGCCTTCAGCGCGCTGCTTGCGCTGCTCTTTTCTCCCTGGCCCTGGTTTCTCGTGCCATTGGCCGCCGCGCTGATCGGCGGCAGCTGGATCTGGGGCCGACCGGAGACATGATGGACAGCGCGCGATCCGTAAAGACGCGCCCAGCAACGGACGCTCCACCGCGCCTCGTTTCACCACCCCGGCTTTCAGCCCCCTCAATACGCAGCAGCAACCGACCACCTCGATCACCGGAATAGCCTGCCCCGGCCCGACCGGACAAAGATTACCCCGCGCTTACGACCGACGCCTGAATGCGCGCCCGCCGCGACCACCACAGTCGAAGGGCGTCCGGGCATCCGCGACATCAGACGCTCCGGTGTTTCCATATTCCTGCGCCCCGCCCGCTCCCCGCCCCCGCATTCCGGCCCAACGCTGCATGCCTGACGCCGGAACAATCTGGCGCATTATCTTCCGCCTGAACGATGCGACCACTAAAACCTGGAGCGCGCGACCTGCCTCGGTAACGCCGCGCATTCCGGCATCGCGCATGGATGATTTCATGGCCCGGTAAAATGGCGGAACGTGGCAACCTCATGCCACCCGATGCCGACGCCCCATAGGGTGCGCGGCAATGACCGCAGCATCGGCTTCGCTGCAAATACAAACCGAGACAACCGAAACTCGCCCGATCCGGCATCGGACAGCCAGCGCTCCGCCGCGAGCGGATCAGCCGACATGGCGACCGCGCAGCATCATCGCATCCGCCTGGCTCCGCCCGTCACTCGATCATATGACACGGACCTGCACACCCAACGAAAAAGGGGCCGATCTTGCGACCGGCCCCCTTCTCTCGTCTGTCCCCTGAAGGACGGACTATCTGATTACTGACCCGAACCCGGACCGTAGCTGATTTCCACGCGACGGTTCTGGACTTCGCGGACGCCGTCGGCGGTTTCGACGCGCGGCTGCGATTCACCGAAGGCCTGGGTGGTCATGACACCATCTGGGATACCCTTCGAGGCCAGATAGGCCTTGGTCGCGTCAGCGCGGCGCTGCGACAGGCCGACGTTGTACGAAGCCGAACCCGACTTGTCCGCGTGGCCGGCCAGCATGACCTGGGCGCTGCCGCAGCTGCTGTAGGCCGAAACCGCGTTGTCCAGAATGGTGGCGGCGTCAGGCGTGATGTCCGACTTGTCCCATTCGAAGAAGACGATGTACGGGCCAGGCGCGCACTCAGCAGCCGGCGGGGGCGGCGGAGGCGGCGGGGGTGGCGGGGGCGGCGGCGGGGGAGGCGGCGGCGGCGGAGCCGCTTCAGCCGGAGCGCCGAAGTTGTAGGTCAGGCCGAGCAGCAGGCTGTGTGTGCGCAGCTTGGTTTCGGCGTTCGAACCGGCGTTGCCGTAGATGCTCGAATAGGCCGGGATCAGCTTGATATCGTCCTGGTTGAAGAAGCGATACTTCAGCGAGACGTCGACATTGTTGGTGACCGGGTAACGAACGCCCGCGATCGCCTGCCAGGCGAAGCCGGTGTCGCTGTCGTTCACGATGTCCGAAGCCAGCTTGCCGCGCGACACGCCGACACCGCCGCCGACGAAACCCTGCAGGCCGTCATCGGGACCGAAGTCGAGCAAGCCGTTCAGCATGAACGACAGAGCCGAAGCCGCGCCGCCAAAGCCGCCAGCGGTCTTGTCGATGTCGATCTTAGCGCGCTTGTAGGCGGCTTCGGCTTCGAGGCGGAAGCCACCGAAGTCGTAACCGATGTTCGCGTCGAAATCATAACCCTTATGGTAGTCGATCGACGGAACCGCCGAACCACCGACAGGAACGGAATCGAAGGTCAGATTCTGATCTTCGACGAGGAGCACGCCGGCGTCTACGCCAACATACCAGCTGTTATCACGCGCCAGGGCCGGGGTGGCCAGGGCACTGGTCGCAAGCGCAGCCGCGAGGGCAAGCTTCCGCATATGAATTCCCCTTTCAAAAGTGTCACGAAGGACTGCTGAAACCCTGTATCGGCAAGAAGGTTTCATGGCAAGTCCACAATTAGTGAAACCGTTGCAAAAATAACGCACTAGCCCACTCCATGCAGACCTCGCAGGCTAATGGCCGTCAATGCTAGGCTATTGACGCGATGCTGCAATATGAAAAGCATAATTGGGTAATATTAGCTTTCGATCAGCCCATGTGTCCGCAGTGCCGTCAAAATCGCACTAATGGTTAATCGCGCTTCCAGGTCAATCACGCCGCCGCCGCCGACGTCGGGAATAGCGGCCATCCGCTCGCCCACGACCCGGTCGTCGTTCAGATACAGGCCGTCGACCCGGATGGTCGATGCGCGCCACGCCGTTCCATCATGAAAAAGCGCATGGCCGCGGTCGGCGATCTGAAGGGACAGGCCCGCTCGCGGCGCCACGAACCGCCATCCGCCCTCGGTCCAGCAGGCGACCATGCCTGTCCGGCCGCTCCATTCGCCGCTTGCCGCCGCCGCGACGATCCAGCATCCGCCGATTGCCGGCGCGGCCGGCGGCGCGGCCAGATCGGCACTTTCCGCCACTCCGTGCAACAGCGCGTCGACCAGCGCCAACGCTTCATTATGAAAAACTTCCTTCTGCGCCTGCCCTGCATATAGCAGCGGCAGCGCCCAGCGCGGCGTTGCGTCCATCTCTTGCCCTCCTCTTCTTGCCCATGGTCGTTCAGACCGCCATTCCGATCCGCGCCGCCCGTCCCTGCGCCAGACTTCCCAATTGCCGCACCTCGACCGTCAGCGCCGTCCCCGCCGTTCCGTCCGCAGCGATCATCGCCGCCGCATAGGCCCAGTTCGACGCGCCCGTCTCGGCACTGCGGATCGGCGTCGTTCCCTGCATCACCCGTATCGCATAGCGTTCGCTCTCCTCGGCGATCGGCACGTCGGCCCCGCCCAGCCAGCGCCAGCCGATGCGGCTGCGGCGGGTCCAGCTGATCGCCTGGCCGCCGCTGCCGTCCGACCGCACCGTCAGATGCACGGGCGCTGGCGGCATCAGCGCCTCGCCCGCGATGGTCAGCGACGCTTCGGCCGGTTCGGCATCGCCGATGCCGATCGCCAGCAGGCCCAGCACTCCGCCCGCCTCGCCCTCACGCCCCGCCATGGCGAGCGGTTCGACCAGCCTCTCCTCCTCGATCAGCAGGAAAGGCTCGCCGGGCGCATGTTCGTCCATCGCCCATTCGGTACCGCGCAGACCACGGCGCAATGCCGTCAGGCGCCAGCTTGCCGGCCCGATCCGCGCCGCCTGCCCGAACTGGATCAACTCATGCCCCAACAGGCAGAGATTGCGCCCCTGCGCCAGTCCCGCCTCATCGGTGGACAACAGCTCCATATCGTCCGCCAGCAGCGTGACCGTCAGGGCATGGCGCCTGTCTACCAGCATCGCAGTCCCCACCGGCAACGCCTCGCCGGCCACCCCCATCACCGCACGCGGCGCGCTCCGCCCGATCGGCGTCGCCTCGCCGCTCGCGCCGGTCATGAACAACGCTGCGTTGCGCCATCCCGCCCCGCCGCTGGCCGCGGCCACCACCAGCGGCGCACTGGCCGGCCCGTCGCGCAGCGGCGGCAGGTCGGCCAGCATCAGCGTCGTCGCCCCATGGGGCGCATCCACCTGCCGCACGATCGCACCGGAAGAAGCGCCCGCAGGCAGCGCGCCCGCGCCGCCCGGCACCCGCCGCAACGCCAGCCGCACGACCATCGCCTCCCATTCCCGTTCCTCGATCCGCCAGAGGCCGGGCGCATCGGCGACCGTCACCACCATCCCCGGCGCCAGCGCCAGCGCGCGCCAGTCGCATTGCAGCGTCATCGTCGCGCGCCCGCTCCAGGCCGCACCGATCCGCGCCGCCGCCAGCGCCCGCGCTGCGTCGGCCCCCAGCACCGCGGGCAGTTCGACCCCGCTCTCCAGCCGCCCCGGTCCCGGCCGCGTCACCCGCTGGACGCCGGCCTGATAGTCGCGCGCTGCATCATAATGGCGCAGGCTGATCGCGACCGGCACCCCGTCCGCCGCGCCGCCCGATCGCTGGACCGGATCGACCGCCTGCCCGTTGATGCGCCGCACCAGCGCCGCGCCGCCGGCCACGCCATCCGCCACCGATGGCGTCGCCACCAGCCGCAAATCCGCCTCCCCCGATTGCAACGCCAGTCCCTGCGCCTCCACCAGCGGCGCGATCGCCTCGCGCACGTCGGCGCCGCCGGCCGCAAAACCGTCGACGCCCGGCAAAGCCGTCCCACTCAGCCGCCCGGCGCTCAGGTCCGCCGCGATCTCCGCCATTGTCACCGCCGCTGCATCCGCCTCCACCTCGAAGGTCAGCGACGGTATGCGATTGCCATAGTCGGCCAGCGCCAGATCCTCGAACAACACATAGGCCATGCCCCGATGCGCGGGCGCCAGCGCCATCCCTTCGGCCGAGGCGATCAACGGATCGGCCATCTGCGCCTCGCCGCCAGCATGCACGCGAAACGCCGACACCTCGCTCTTGAAATCGCCCGCCGCCCCGCGCAGCAGATTGCCATCAGCCCATATCCGCCGGATCGCCCGGATCGGCCGTGTCGACAGCGCGACGGCGAAACTCGCCGAATAGCTGTAGCTGGTGACGCTTCCCCGCCCCTTGCCGCCGCCACTCTTCGTCTTCGTCTCTTTCAGGTCCGTCGCCCAGATCACCGTCCCGGCGACGCGCATCGTTCCGAAAATCTTCGGCACCTGCATGCCATAGCTCGACGTCTGCACCAGCAGGTCGGACAATCGCGCGCCTTCACGCCCCTTCGCCTTGAACAGGACCTGATTGTCGATGACGTTGCCGATCACCGCCCCGATCGCCGCGCCGACCGGCCCGCCGAGCACCGTCCCCACCGCCGTCAGCACCACTGTCGCCATAAGATTCTCCTACCAACATCCGTTCGTTTCGAGCCCTTCGACTGCCTGCCAAGGCAGGCGCTCAGGACAGGCGAAGGTCGAGAAACGGATGTGCTACGGCACCCGCCACCAGCCAATCACCGGCCAGGGCGACGGGCCGGGCGTCTCCACCACTCGCCCCAGCCCGGCATGGGCATGGACGAAGCCCGTGCCCGTCCCGACCATCAGATGCAGTTGCAACGGCCCCGGCCGCACCAGCGCCAAATCACCTGGCTTTTCACCCGCCCCGCCGCACGCGACCGGCCGCAATCCCGCCGCCCGCAGCCATTCTTCCGCCCGCCCGATATCCCTGCTGCGCAGCCCATAGGCATCGGGCACGCCTGTCCTGCCCAGCGCCAGCGCCGCCAGCCCCACGCAATCCAGCCCGTCCCGTCCCCGCCCATGCAGCCGGAACGGCACCCCGACCAGCGCCCGCGCCCGCTCGACCGCCCCGCTCATGCGCCGGGATAGCGGGTCAGCAGGTCCATGCCCGGCAGATAAGGCTCGCCCCGGAAGTTCGCGACATTGCCGAACCGCGCCGCGCAGGTCGCCAGTTGCCGGTCACACCCCTCGACCAGCAGCGCCAGCGCCCCCGCCTCCACGGCAAAGGCCGGCGGATCGGCCAGCGTCACGCCATCGCCGTCATTATCGACCACCGCCTGCACCAGCCCCGCATTGGCTCCGCTCATCCAGCGCAACGTACCGAAGGCATAGGCCCCCACCGCCAACCCGCCGACCGTCACCTCGGCATCCTCCACCGCAGCCACCGTCACGACCCGCCGACGCCCCGCCATATCGACCCGGCACGCCCGGTCGCCCAGCCTTGCGCGACAGTCGGGCGATGTGGAGGGCGCCACCGGCTCCCCCAGCACCGCCGCTGCCCCGATCAGTTCGGCCGAAAAGCTCGCCCCCTTGCGCGACACCGCGCCGATCTCGCCCCGCGCCAGCAGCAGCCACAGCGCGCCCGGCGTTTCCCACTGGGTCAGCCGCAGTTCCAGCGCCGCCCCGTCCCAGCGCCCCGCCATCAGGTCCGCCTCGCTGATCGCATCGCTCGACAGCGCGCCCGCCACATCGCTATCCTCGCCCTCCAGCCCGATGCCGCTCCGCACCGCCGCCGGCGTCATCCCCGGCGCAGCGCGATAGAGGAGGCCGTCCATCTCCAGATCGCGATCATGGCTGGTGAGGCCGATCGTCACCCCGTCCCGCCGCTCGATCCGCCAGCAAAAGGCCAGCGTGCACAGCGGCTCGTCCAGCCCCCCGCTCATTCGCGTATCTCCACCAGCGGCACCGACACCGCCTCCCCCGCGGCAAAGGTCGCGCGGCTAATCTCCAGCCGATCCTCGGCAAAGCGCACCGGCACATCAAAACGATAGCCCGCACTCAGCACCACGCCAGCCGCAGGCGCCACATCGAACGCGATCACGCCCAGCCCCGCATGGTTCCAGCCGCTCGCCATCTCGACGCCATCAGCCGCGACGCGGATGCTCCCCGCCACCGGCCGGGTGATGATCCGCGCCTGCGCCGCCTCGCCCGCACCATAATAGCGCATCAGCCGAAACTCGGACCGCACCCCGTCGCCCACGCCCAGCCGCTGGTCGAGCGGCGAGGGCGCTGCCCCCGGCGCACCGCTGCGATCGTCATAGGGATCGGTAAAGCGGAACCCGCGCGCCGCGCCGCGCCTTGCCCGGAAAAACTCGATCAGTGTCGCGATATCCGCCTCGGACCTGACCCCCGGCCCGGCATCATAGGACAGGCGCGCATCGGCCCAGTCGCTCGACCGCCGCTCATGCCCGGACGGACTTTCGACGATCTGCGTCGAAAAGGCCGGCGCCAGGCTCGCCTCGCGGCCGATAGCGATCGGGAACAGCACATCATCAAAGGCCTGCACATCATCCTCCCCATCGATCCTGAAACAGGTAAAGCCGTCGCGGCAGACCTGCGGCAGCGCCCAGATGAAGGTCGCCGCCGTCCCGCGCGCCACCGACGCCCGCGCCGCCGCCATAATCTCGCGCCACTGCCCGGCCTGCTCCGGCAACAGCACGAAGCCAGAAAAATAATGCTGTTCCTCAATCGGATAGCCGAGCTGCGCCGTCGCCAGTTCTACGCCCCGCGCCGTCAGATTGGGCCGCCCTTCCGTCACCCAGTCATAATCCTCCAGCTGCAGCACATCGAAAGCCGGGAAAGCCCAGCCCACCGGCATGTTCGCCCGCTTGGCCTCCGGCGCGCGCGGATCGAGGATGGTCGGCAGATAGGCGAGCAGATGCGTCACCGCCCCCGGCGCGACCAGCTTGACCGCTGCACAGAGCGCCGCCGTCGACGCCGCCAGCAAAGCCCCCGCGGCATCCAGCAGGTCGCACTGCGCCGCACTCAACGCACCCCATACATTCGGTATCGACACCGGCGCGCCGCCAAATGCCGCCCGCGCCGCATCGTCGTACAGACATATCCGCCCATCCCCCGGCATCACCCACCACCAGGGTTCCCCGACCTGAAACAGGATCGGCAATCCCGCCTCCAACCCGATGGCAACGAACGCGCCCGCCACCGCCTGCAAATAGGCCATCGCTCCCATATGCGCTGGCGACAGCAGGGTAGAGGGCGGCGCCCATCCGGTCAGCGCCGGATCGCCATTCTCCGCCCTCTGCTTCCAGTCGTTCCAACAATGCGCATCGAACAGTTCATAGGATAGCGACCAGATGACGCCGAACCCCAGCGCCTTCGCCCTTACCGCAAAATCCCTGTGCCACGCCGCGCACGGCCCGTTCAGCACGCCCTCCGCCAGACTGACGAACAGCTCCGCTCCCGACCGCTCCAGCCGGAAATAATGGCTCATCCCGACATAATGGTTGATCGCCCCGCGATAGCCCAGCGCATGGATCGCAGCGATGATCCGCTCCGGCGTCTGGTTGAAGCCGTCATCATAGCCGGTCGCCATCGACAGCCCATGTTCGGGCAGCATCACATCGCCGACCGCCAGCACCGACCCCGCGCCATCGCACCTTATATCGCTCAGCTCCGCCCAGCCCTCGACCGCGACGGGAAAGGGCGTATCCCCCTCATCATAATCCGGCGGCACGAGCGAGATGAACATCCGGTCCACATCCCCCGCCCACACCGGATCACTATCCTCCGGCAGATCGTATCCACCGACGAGCGCCGAAAAATCCAGCGTCACCACCGCATCTTCCGGCCCGCCGCTCGCATGGTTCCACAGCCGCACATACCAGGCCCGCGCCACGCCCGCCTCGTCCCTCCCCTCGATCGTCAGCGTCGGCCCATGCGTCTCGTCCAGCCTGCGCAGCCCGGACGAGCGCCAGCGAAAGGACAGCATACAGTCCCGAAAATCCCGGCTGGTCTCATAGGCCAGCAGCTTATGGCTCCACCGATCCTCTGACTCCCAGATCAGCCCCGCCAGATCGCCCGACCCGTAAAAGACCGTATCCACCCGCACCGCATCGGGCGCGGTGGTGACGACGCTCGCCATCATCGGCCGGGGAAAATTCACCGTCCAGTGCGTCGCGGCAAAGCGCTTGAGGAAACCCGCCTCCTGCCCCCGCCGCGCATCGGCCAGCCAATAGCCCATATTCATCGCTCCAGCGCTCCCCTCACCGCCCGCGCCACCTGCCGCGCGCTCCGCGCCAGCAGTCGCGGCTCGCTCTCCCCGCCGCGCCCGCTAACCGCGATGCTCACCCGCACATCACGCGCGCCCCCACTCCCTGACATGCCCCCGTTCGCGACGACCTGCCCGCTCGTCGTCGGCACAAAGACCTCCGGCCCGCGCTCGCCGACCATATAGGCCCGCCCCGGTGTCACCGGTCCGCCCGTCGCACGCCCCGGCAGCCCCAGCGCCGACGACAGCACCGTCGTTCCCAGGTCGAACAGCCCGCCGCTCCCGCCGCCCGTCGCCGACCGCAGCGCGCTCGCCGCAATGTCGTTCAGCACGCTGAGCGCGATCCGCTTCAGATCCTCGAAGCCGAACTTCCCGGTCCGCACCGCGCGCAACAGTCCCTGCTCGATCCGCTGCCCGGCTCGCTCCGCCCCTGTCGCCAGCGGCCCCTCCAGAGTCCCGCGCATCGCCTCGACGTCGCGGTTCAGCCCCTGCGTATCGGCCCGCACCCGCACCACCAAAGTCTCGATTTCCTCGTCCATGCTCCCCACTCCCACCCGACGCTCGCCTCAATCCGGCATCACCCCCATCAACCGCCGCAACTCCACCCCATCCACGCCCTCCCCCGGCGCTTCCTCGCCGCGCGCCGCGCGCAGCACCGCCGCCAGTTCCGCCGGGGTCGCACGCCAGAATTCGTCGGGCCGCCAGCCGAGCAGCCACCCGGCCACCCCCGCCAACCGCCCGGCCGCCTCGCGAAACCGCGTCATTTCCCCGCCAATATCTGCTGCAAAATGGCCTTCAGCACCGGCGTCACCCGTGCCAGCCCGACCGCCAGCACCGCCTCGCCCAGCGCCTCGCGCGTCAGCCGGTCGCGATCGACCAGGCAATGCCAGAACAGGGCCACCAGATCGCCCAGCGACAGCTTCCCGTCGGCCGCTCGCTCGACCAGCTCGAACAGCGGCCCCAGTTCCTCCTCCGCCGCCACCAGCGCCGCGAAACTCGGCCGCAACGCCAAAGTCTCGCCACCGACCTCCAGCGCCGCCTCGCCCCGTTCCGGGTTTGCCACGCCGCTCATTCGCTCACCACCGCGCCGCTGCTTTCCAGGCTCAGCGCATAGTTGCGCTCGCCATTATAATCGCCGGCATAGTCCAGCCGCGTGACCAGGAATCGCCCCCGCATCCGCTCCCCGCTCTCGAAGCTCAGTTCATAATGTTCGATCGTGCCCGACAGCGCATGGTTGCGGATGCGGACTTCCGCGTCCGACCCGGTGAACAGCCCCGCCGCCGACACGCTGACCGACCGCACCCCCGCGCCCGACAGCAATTCGCGCCAGCCGCCCGAATCCTTGCTGGTGATGTTCACCGCTTCGCCGTTTACGGACAATTGGGTGGTGCGCATTCCTGCCACCGTTGCATAGGTTGCCGGAACGTTTCCGTCGCCGACCTTCAGCAAAAACGCACTTCCTTTTTCGACGCCCATGGCGCATTCTCCAGCCAAGCGACACCGACGCGCGCAGCACCTTGCTACGGCCCGGAAAATCGCGAAAAAACAGGAGACATGAGGCACGCCCTGCGCGCCCCGTCTCAGCGTGAATCTGGGGTTTATGGAGAGGTCCCGATGTTTGTTGCTGCTTCGCTCGTGATGATGCTTGCCGCGGCCCCGTCCGCCGACGCGGTCGGCAATGGCCGCAAGGACTTTTCCAAGTGCCTCAGCGCCCAGATTCAGCCCTCTCTCGACAAGAAGCTGACCGTCGGCGACTTCCAGTCCACCATCAAGAAAGCCTGCGCCGACAAGGAAGCCGCCTTCCGCGCCGCCATCATCGCCCAGGACAAGGCAGACAAGATGTCCGACGCCGACGCCAGCAGCGACGCCGACGACCAGATTTCGGAATATGTCGACAAGATCACCAGCGAATTCGAAGAAAGCAGCAGCCCAAGCTGATCCGGACGCCGCTCAGCGCGATCCCACGTCTAACCGGCGAACAGCCGACTGGATCACGCGCGATCATTCTCTAGGCTCGTCACCCCGGCCTTGAGCCGGGGTCCAGCTGTCATTCTTTCAGCGGAAGGTTATCGACCTACTCCCCCTCCCGCACCGCCCGCATCCGATAATCTATCATCGCCCGCCATCCCGGCGCAGCGCCACCATTGCGCGCCACCCGCGACCGCAGCAGCCCGACACTCACGATCCGCCATCCATCCTGCGCGCCGGCCGCGCCGATCGCCGGATCGATCCGCGCCATCATCCCGGCCAGCCGCCCCGGCGTCTCGTCCGCCACGACCAGCCCGATGGTCAGCCGCAATTCGCGCCCCTCGACCTGCTTGCCGCCCCAGTCCGCGCCCAGACATTCGCCGACCACCCCGTAGGGCGCCGCCGCCCGCGCCGGCTCGCCGTCGTACAGAGCATTGACCCGGTCCATCAGCGCCCCATCCGCCCGCAGGGCCGCGATCACCGCCGCCCGCACCGCCACCTCCGCACTCATCGCACTCTCCCCGCCTCGCGTAGCGCCAGATCGCGCCACCAGCGTCCCGCCAGCCCCCGCCCGGACGCGCGCACATCCTCGCCCTCGACCACCGCCTCGACGCCCTCCGCCGCCAGCGCCACCGCGATCCGCTCCCGCCGCCACGCCGCGCGCGCCTCGACCATCCGCGCCAGCGCCGCCTTCATGCCAACCGCATCCGCCGGAACGGCCGCCACAGCGCGCTCACCACGGCGGGCGGCGTCGCGCTCTCGGTCCCGCGCGCCAGATAATGGTCCGCCGCCAGCCGCACGATCCCCTGCCGCAGCGCTTCGGGCAGCCCGTTCATCTCGCCCGCCATCCCCGCGCGATAGCGGACCGCCAACACCCGCCGATCGCCCGCCCGCGTCGATCGCACCCATCCATCGCCCGCCGCATCGATATCGATCGCATAGGCCTCCACCGGCAAATCCTCGCTCGCCCCGTCGGCATCGACCGCCGCCACGCCCTCGATTCCCAGCACCGGCCGCGCCGACAGCCGCTGCCAGCCGCCTGTCCCCGCCACCGTCTCGCGCGCCTCCCGCGCGATCAGCCATTGCCCGACAAACTGTTCGCACAATGTTGCCGCGCCGCGCAGCAATCCCACCAGCACCGCATCCTCGCCACCCGTCTCGATCCGCAGATAGGCCTTCAATTCCGCCAGCGACGCCGCCAGCCCCCCGCTTTCCGCTTCCGTCCGCATCAGCGCTCCTCCACCCGGATCGTCACCGATCGCTCGTCCACCTGCCCGTCGGACAGCATCACATGATTGGTCAGCCGATAGAGCCGCCCGACCACGCCGCCCGCCAGCCGCGCGCTGCTGCGCTGCTCCTCGAACGCGCTTTCCTCGACGACCAGCCCGCCCACCTCCTCCGGCTCCACCGCCCAGCTGCTCGCGATCAAAGTCTGCGCCGCCAGATAGGCGGACCAGTCGATCTCATGGTCGATCCGCGCCTGCGGATCCTTCACAAACAGGCTCATCTGATCTTGCTCCCCCGTTCCGCTTCCGCCTGCGACGCCCGCGGGGCCACCCTGGCGCGCGCGCCCTGCCCCGGCCGCACACCGACGCCCCACGGCCCCGCCCAGCCGCGCCGCGCCTCTTCCAGCGCGCCGATCACCCCGGCGCCCAGCGCCTCACCCTGCAGCATCGATCGCCTCCAGCGCGTCCAGCCGCGCCTCGATCCGCGCCATGCGCCGCCGCTGCCACGCCGCCTCCAGCGCCAGGCACTCCTCATATCGCAGCCCCCAGCGGTCGCCCTCATCCCACGCGTCATGGCACAGCAGCCCCAGCCGCACGGCTGCGCCCTCTCCCAGCCGCGCGTCGATCGCGTCGCGCACATCCTGCGCCACCAGCCCGACATGCCATCGCGCCGCCGCGCCCTTGGCCGCCACCGCCTCGCCAAAGCGAAACCGTCGCCACGCCACCGCGCCCCACGCATCGAGCAATGCGTCATCAACCGCGTCCACATCCTGCTTGGCCCGTGCGTCCGACGTGCTGATCGCCCCGCTCGCGGCATAGACGGTCGACCATCGCGCCGCCGCGCCGCCCAGCGCAAAGCCATTGTCGACAGAAGGCGCCACCGCGCCGAACGCCGTCAGCGCCTGATATTCCAGCCGCAACACCTCCTGCATCGACGCCGACCCGTTGCGCCCGACATGGAAACTCAGCCGCGACGCCAGGTTCGTCGCGCCCGGCGACGCCGCGATATAGGTGGTGCGGATGCGCGACAGCTCCGCAAAGCCGCCCCCGACATAGCCCCAGCTATTATAGTCGCCGATCACATCGTTGGTCGCGATATCGACCCTCGCCGCGAAGCTGCCATTGGCGCGATAAAGCCGGTTGTTCGCCAGCGACCCGAACGCCGCCACGCGGAAACTCGCCTGCCCGCCGTCCATCCACATGGACATGGCCGGGGCCAGGATGCTCACCTTGCCCAGCAGCCCTTCGACCGCATAGTCATCCGCGCCGACCGTATTGATATAAAGTTCAGCCGCGCTCATGCGCTGCCCGCCGGTCGTGCCCAGCGCGCCGATGCTCGCCCGCACCCCCGCCGCGCTCGTTTGCGTCAGCAGCGACCGGCCGAACGCCGCGCCGGCCAGCCCGGCAATCGCATCCAGTTCCCCGCTCGCCGCCTGCCGCCCGGCCAGCGTCTCGGCCAGTCCCTCGACATCGCCCACGCCATGGCCATGCGCCTCCATCGCCGCGATCCATCCCGCATGGACCGCCAGCCCGACGCGCTTCTCGCCCGCGGCAAAATCCACCGCCGCGCCATCGGTCGACGACGCCACCGGTCCGCGCACCAATCGCCCGTCCGCATCGATCCGCCCGGTCCCCGCCTCCCATTGCAGCGGCTCGCCGGTCCCGATGATCACATAGGGAAAGGCCACCCCCACGCCGACCGCCCCGGCAAAAGCGCGATAGCCCGCCATCGCCCCATCCAGCCGCAACCGTCCGCGCCCGGTATCGTAACAGACCTCCCGCACCAGGTCGGCCATCTCCAGCCCCGTGATCCCCACGCCCATTCTCCAGCAAAAGAGAAAAAAGCCCCTCCCCTTCAGGGGAGGGGTTGGGGTGGGGCCGCGCCCCACCACCTGACGCCGATCAGGTCGCCGCGAACTTCATCAGCTTGATCGCCTCCGAATTGGCCACGCCGCCGCCGATCCGCTTGACCGCATAGAAATGCACGAACGGCTTGTTGCTGAACGGATCGCGCAGGATGCTGGTGTCGCTGCGTTCGGCGATGACATAGCCCATCTGGAAATTGCCAAAGGCGATCGACAGGCTGTTCGCCGCAATGTCGGGCATGTCCTCCGCCTCGACCACCGGATAGCCCAGCAGGGTCGCGGGCTGCGCCGCGCTCAGCCCCGGTTGCCAGATGAAGGCGCCGTCGCTCGTCTTCATCTTGCGGATCACCGCCAGCGTCGCGCTGTTCATCACGAAGCACGCCCCCTGACGATAGGGCGCGCGCAGGCTCTGCACTAGGTCGACCAGCTTGTCCTGCGGGTTCGCCGCGAAAGCGCCCGCCGCGCCCGACGCCAGATATTGCAGCGATCCGAAGGCGCGCACGCTGTCCGCCTCGCTGGTCGTGGTATAGGTCAGGAAGCCCTTGGGCTTGTTCGTGCCATTGCCGCTGACGAAAGCCGCGCCCTCGGCCACCGCAAACTCGCGGGCAATCTCGCTCGCCAGCCAGCCCTCGACATCGAACTGCGCATCGTCCAGCATCGCCTGGCTCGCCGCCGGATTGGCGAACAGCTCGCCCGACGGCGGCACGATCTCGTTGAAACTCGGCGTCCCCGTCTCGGCCCGCGCACCCGTCTCGCTTGCCCAGCCCGACACGACGCCGCCCGACGTCACCAGCTTGCGATAGCCCGCCGTGCCGGTGCGCACCACATTGGCGATCGACCGAATGGGCGAGATCGCCTTCAGCGTCGTCCCGATCAGCTGGTCGATCTCGCGCGGCACCGCATAGCCGCCCGCAGCGCCCGTCGCGCCCGAAAAGCTCTTCAGTTCCAGCCCCGCTTCCATGCCCTGCCGCAGATAGCGCTCGACGAAGGCCGACCGCGCCGGATCGACGGCGCCGCCCTTCACCCCATCCAGCGCCGGCCGCTGCTGCGCCAGCAACGCGCCCTTCAGCGCCGCAACCTCACTCTCCAGCCCCTCGATCCGCTCCCCCTGCGCCACCATGTCGAAGCTTGCTTCCAGCCCGTCCATCACCTGATCCGTCATACCCGTCTCCACAAAAAAGGGCGGCCCACCGGACCGCCCGAAACATGCCTTCCCCCCACGGGAGAAGGATACGAAGCCTTGCCGCAAAGCGGCTAGGCGAAGTTGGATGACTGGGCGCCCCGCTTGCGCCGAACGCCCAGTCATCCGATAGAAGCAACCATGTCCCTGACCCTCGCCACCGACGGCGCGCAGCATATCCCCGCCGCTCTCGACGCACCGACACTCGCCACGATCGAAACCGCGCTCGCCGATCTGCCGCCGGACCAGCCCGGCCTGCGCCTCGCCAGCCTGCCCGCCCTCGCCGCAATCCTCGCGTCCACCGGCGCCATCGGCCGCCACGCCGCCGCCCATCAGGGCGCAGCGACCCGCCCCGTCCGCGCCATCCTGTTCGACAAGAGCGAAGCCACCAACTGGGCGCTCGGCTGGCATCAGGACCGCACCATCGCCGTGCGCGCCCGCATCGACACGCCGGGCTTCGGCCCCTGGACGCGCAAGTCCGGCATCCAGCATGTCGCCCCGCCGCAGTCGCTGCTCGACTGCATGCTGACCCTGCGCATCCATCTCGATCCGGTCGATGCCGCCAACGCGCCGCTGCTGATCGCGCCCGGCTCGCACCGCCACGGCCGCGTCCCCGAAAACGAGGTCGCTGCCCTCGTCACCCGCTGCGGCACTCATGGCTGCCTCGCGGCGCGCGGCGACATCTGGCTCTACGCCACGCCGATCCTCCACGCCTCCGACGCCGCGACAACCCCCCGCCACCGCCGCGTCCTGCAACTCGACTATAGCGCCGATGCCCTTCCGGGCGGTCTCGAATGGCTGGGCGTCTGAAATCCTTCTCCCCGCGGGAGAAGGATACTAAGCCTTCAGCTTACTGGCTAAGCGAAGTTGGATGAGGGCAAAGGACTTACCCCTCCACCTTCAACACCCGCGCCAGCGGCTGCATCGGATGCGTCACCAGGCTGACCTCCACCAGCTCCAGCGCCAGCAATTCCCGCGGCCCTGCCCCCCGCGCCGCCTTCACCCGGTATCCGAACGACAGCCCATCCAGCGCCCCGCTCGCCAGCGCCGCCGCCGCCTCGCGCCCGGCCGCCGTCGCCCGCGACACCCGTCCGATCACCCGCAGCCCGCGCCCATCCTCCTGCGCCTTCTCGATCCGGCCGATGACGCTGCCCGGCCCATGCTGCCACAGCAAGGGCACCCCCGCCGCCGCCAGCTTGCCGTCTGCATCCGGCCCGAACGCTCCCGCCCGCACTACATCGCCGCCCCGGTCGACCCGGTCGAAAATCGCCGCATAACCGGCAAAGCGCACCTCCCCCGTTTCCCCTCCCTCCGTTCGCTTCGAGCGAAGTCGAGAAGCAGCCCGCGCCACCTCGCCGCTCATGCCCGCACCAGCCCCAGCAACCCCACCTTCACCGCCACGCCCAGCAGCAGCAGCGCCATGCCGATCCTTACCGCCCAGCCGATCACCGCCCCGCGCGCCGCCTTCTTCGCGTCGCGCCAGGCGGACAGCAGCTCGCGCAATTCCCGCACATCGCCCTCCGCGCCCCGGTCGGCGAGGCCCAGCCGCTCCAGCGCCCGCTCCGCGCCCAGATCGCTCGCCTCCTCGATCAGCGCCCGGACCATGACCATTTCCATCGGCCGCCCCTGCGCCTGCGCGACGAGCCGCGCCAGCATCTCCTCTTTCATCCCGCGCTCCTTTCCATCCCCACGCATCGGCCCTATCTGACGCACATGAAGCGCACCCCTCGCAAAGCCCTGATCGTCATCATCCTGGCCGTCCTCGGCCTCCTCGCCTGGCAGTTCGACCTGTTCACCGCCGGCGACTGCCTGATCCAGGGCGGCCGCTGGAACTGGGACAATGGCTTCTGCCGCCTCGACAGCCTCTCCCGGCCATCATGAAACGCCTGATTCTGCCCGTTGCTCTGATCCTGGCCGCAGCTGGAGCCTGCCTTTGGCAAAGCGATTGGCTCGCCCAGGATCGCTGCCTCGACAGCGGCGGTCGCTGGTCAGAAGCCACCGCCGCCTGCGAACATTAGGCGATTCCCAGCATCGCCTTCTTCTCTTCCGCCGAAAGGAAATCCGCCGCCACGACCCGCTCCCACAAGGCCACCAGCGGCAGGATCGCCTGCCGCCACAGCGCCTTGTTGGCCTCGCGATAATTGGCGTAGCTATTGTCGCCTGGCAGCCCCATCAGCATCGGCGGCACGCCGAAGGCCAGCGCGATCTCCCGCGCCGCCGCGCTCTTCAGGCCCACGAAATCCATCTCCGCCGGCGTCAGGCTCATCGCCTTCCAGCTAAGGCCGCCCTCCAGCAGCATCGGCCGCCCGGCATTGGCCGCACCGGCAAAGGCCACCTCCATCTCGCGCTTCACCCGCTCATATTGTTCGGGCGACAGCACCGATCCGTCGCCCGGATCATAGACCATCGCGCCTGAAGGCCGCGCCGCATTGTCCAGCAGCGCCTTGTTCCACACGCTCGCCGCATTGTGGATCGCCACCGCGCCCGCCGCCGCGCCCACGCAACCCAGCCCATAATGATCGTCCAGCGGATGCAGCGACTTGAGGTGCAGCAAACTCGTCCGCCCCACGCCATCCTCGGGCGACAGCCGGGTCACGCTCTCTCCCACCCGATAGAGATAGGCCGCCGGCCATCCCCGCGCATCCGCCTCGACGCTCACGCGCTCGGGCCGCAATGCGAACAGCTCGGCCGGCATCCCGTCGGCGCCGGCGATCACCTGCACATAGCCATTGCCGTGCAGCAGCAGGTGGCAGGCCAGCGTCTCGACCAGCCCCTGCCCCGCAGAGGTGCAGCAGACCAGCGCCTTCACCCGCGCCGCATCCACACCGTCGATATTTGACCCGCGCACCTTGATCGCGGTCGCACCCGCGCCTTCGGACACCAGCCGCATCGCCCGCTGCGCCACGGCATTACCCATTACCCCGGCGCGCAGCTGCGCCTCATAGCTCGCGGGCCACTCGCCCAGCGCCACCGCGCCAGAACCCCAGGCACGCGCCAGCACCGGCCGCGCATCGCCCGATGCGGCCGCTTTCGTCCCGAACCATTTCATATGAGCATCCCCAGAACGCAAAAATCCTCTCCCCACCGGGGGAGAGGATGATGAAAGTCAGCGGCAACACCGCTTACCGAAACCTCTCATTTTCCCTCCCGTTTTACGGGAGGGGTAGCGAGACTTACGCGCGCAGCGCGTTAGTCGCAGCGGGGTGGGCTATCCGCCTCAACGGTTCCGCGCCAGCACCCGGTCGCAGGTGGAGTTGGTGCCCTCGCTCTTGCCAATCATCCGGCCCGCCAGCGCACCCGCGCCCGCGCCCAGCAGCGTCTCACCGACGCCGCCGCCTGCGATCAGACCCACACCCGCACCACCGGCCGCGCCGATCACCGTGCCTTTGTCGCGCCCTTGCTTGCCCTTCAGCAGGCAGTAGCGCACATCGTCCCGATCGCGCGGAGCCGCCCGCGCCACCCGCGCGCGATCCTTGCTGTTGAGGCTGGCGGCCAGCACCGGCGTCGCGATCACCGACACGCCCACCGCGACCGCCATCAGCTTCACCATCTTCATGTCACATACTCCTGATTACGACATGACAACGATCCGGGCCGCGCGCCGGTTCCGTGCGCTCAACCCACGCGCGACACGAACGCTTTCATCGGCGTCGCGCTGCTGCCCATTGCAGGCTGACCGTCTCACACTATGCTTGCATGATGACGTTACTGATCAACATAGCCGAAAAGCCATCCGATGCCGACTATGAAGCAATCTTCAAGCCTTTACACGCCTACAATGTCCATAGCGCGGGCGATCCGTGTATCCGGCCTGTCGCCTTGTTGTTGACCGATGAATTGAGCAATCATGTTGGCGGACTTTGGGGCCAGTGCGCCTATGATTGGCTCTTCATAGAGCTTCTTGCCGTTCCGGCGGAGCATCGCGGCAGGGGTTATGGAACAGCTCTCATGGCGCAAGCAGAAGATATCGCCCGATCCGGAGGTTGCATCGGGATCTGGCTCGACACCTACGAATTTCAGGCCAGCGGATTCTATGAAAAGCTGGGGTTCGAGATATTCGGCACGCTCGGCGATCATCCCGTCGGCCAAAAGCGGTTCTTCCTGCGCAAGCGGTTTTAGGAACACGGTTTTCCCGCGACCAGAAGCCGCAGGCCGATGGTCGCAATCCCCGCCTCACATCTCCCTGATCCGCGCCTCGCCCCTCTTCGCCAGCATCAGTTCGCTCAACGCCCACACCAGCGCATCGGCCCGATCGGGCGATCGCCCCGGCCCGACATAGCCGCCGCCCGCCAGCAAGCCGCACATCTGGTCCTCCAGCTCGGGGAAGGCGCCGCGATGCGCCACCCGTCCCGCTTCATACAGCGCCGCCACCGGTTCCGCGCGCGCAGACTTGCCGCGCGAGGCATGGACCAGCTTCACCGGCATCTTCTCCTCCGCCGCGCGCAGCACGCTTTCCACCATCGCGCCGCCATTATTGGCCTCCGCGACAACCCGGTCCGCGCCATGCACCATCGCCGCCGCCGCGACCGCGCGCGCCCAGCCTTCGGGCCGCATCCCCTCGACACTGGCATCGGCAATCACATAGCCGCGCCCGTCGCCGCCCAGCCCCGCAACGACGATGCCGCACGCATCGCCGCCTGCCGAAGCGGGCGGATCGACCGCCACCACCACCCGCGCCAACATCCCCGGCACATGCCGCACCCGGCACGCCTCGATCAGATCACGCGTCCAGAGCGCACCCTCCACCTCCTCGATCAGCTCGCCGTCCAGCTCCTGCCGCCCCAGCCGCGTGCCGCCATAGCTTTCCGCCATCGCCGCCACGAAGCCGGGCGCCAGATTGCCCGCATTCTCCGCCGTCCGCCCCCGCGTCACCACGACATCGCCAGCCTCGCGCCCCACCAGCGCCCGCACCAGCGGCACCGGCCGCGGCGTCGTCGTCGCCAGCACGCGCGGCACCTAACCTCATCCCCATCATCAGATTATGCCAGGCCGCCTCGCCCCCTGCCCATTTGGCGATCTCGTCGGCCCAGCCATGGCTGAACTGCGGCCCGCGCAGGGATTCCGGCTCGGCCGCACCGAACAGTCGCGCCTCCGCGCCATTGGGCCAGGTCAGCTTGCGCAGCGCCGGGGCATAGACCGGCCGCGCCCACCATGGCGCGACGGAGAGCAGCCCCGACGCCCCCTCCACCATCACGCTGCGCGCCTCGCCCAATGTCGCGCCCACCAGAGCGATCCGCGCCGCCGGATCAGCCTCGGCGATCCCGCGCACCCATTCCGCCCCGGCGCGCGTCTTGCCGAACCCACGCCCCGCCATCATCAGCCAGATGCGCCAGTCGCCCGCCGGCGCCAGCTGCGCCGGCCGCGCCAGAAACGCCCATTCCTGCGCCAGCCGCTCGGCCGTCCCGGCGTCCAGTCGCTTCAGGATCGCCCCCTGCGCGCGCCCATCCACTCCGGCAAGCCATTCCATATTCGAAAGCTGCATCGCTCCCTCCAACGGCTCGACCCAAAGAAAAAGGCCGCCAAAACAGGCGGCCTCCCCAAAACTCTCCGCGTCTCCGCACCCTGAATACGCGCCCCGGAAATGACCGAGGTTCAGTTCAGGCGGAGCCGAAAAGCGTGATTGCCGAGCAACGGAGCGCAGCGTGCTCAAATGCACGTGAGCACCGGAGCGCAGGAAATCGCGCTTTGCAGGCCCGCCTGGGCTGAAGATCGGTTATTTCCGCGGCGCCATCCCGCCAAAGGTCACGATGCTTTCCGCCCCATTTTTCGTCAACGCCGACACGCCGATGAAATGGTCGTCCACCACCACATCCTTCAGCCCATATTCGGTCGCGCCGATGACGATGCGGCTGTTCGACCATCTCTGCTCGTCCGCCCGCCGCCAGTAGATGCGATAGGCTGCGGCGCCCGGCACCGAATCCCAGAACACCCGCGTATCCATCGACAGCGCGCCGTCCAGCGACACGCTCGCCGGGGCCGCCGGAGCCGCCGCCAGTTCCCGCAACGTCGCGACGTTCAGCGCCGTCACCTTCGCCAGATAGGGAAAGTCCATCCCCTCGACCGTGTCGCCATAGACCCGGCCATTCTCGGCCCGCAGATCCTGATGCTGCCGGTCATAATTCTCGATCCCGACCGAAAAGCGCACGGCGGGAAAGCCCAGCTCCAGGAAGGGCGAATGGTCCCCGCCCCGGCCGAAGCGATCGAAGCGTCGCACCGCGAATACGTCCAGCCCGATCTGCGGATTGGCCTCCGATATGCCGTCGATCTTCTTGGCCAGCGCGCGCGACGGCCCGTCATCCTCGCCGCCGATCGCCCGCCGCGTCAGGTTCGCCTTGGCGTCCTCGGCAAAGCGGATGCCTTCGGAAAAGACCCGCACCCGGTCCGCCACGATCTGCCCGTTCTGGCCGAGCGTGTTGCCGACAATATCGTTGTTCAGCATCGCCCGCACCTGCCAGCCGCGCTTCTTCGCCGTATCGGCCAGCAGCTTGCCGCCCCACAGCCCCTGTTCCTCGCCCGACAGCAAGGCATAGACGATCGTTCCGTCGAACTTTTCGCCCGCCAGCACCCGCGCCGCCTCGATGACCAGCGCCGTGCCCGACGCATTGTCGTTCGCGCCCGGCGCATCGCTCGTGATGTTCATGACGTCGGTCACGCGGCTGTCGATATGTCCCGCGACGATCACCACCTGGTTTGGATCACCCGTCCCCTTCTGGATCGCCAGCACATCGACCACCTCGACGCCGTCGGGCGCGCGCGGTCCGGTGAAGCGATCCGCAATCGTCTCGACGCTCAGGCACCCGCCGCACCCCTTGCCGATCTTCTCGAACTCACCCGCCCCCCATTTGCGCGCCGCGCCGATCCCGCGCTTGGGGTCGGTCGCCGAAGACAGGGTATGCCGCGTCCCGAAACTCACCAGCTTTTCGACGGTCGTCTTCAACCGCGCCGGATCGGGCGCCTTCGTCTGCGCGACGGCCGGAATAGTCAGGACAGGGGTGGTCAGGGCCGAAGCGGCGGCGAGCAGGATGATTGTCTTCATGGGAGCAAACTCATATCGCCTGGGACACGACTGTAAAGCACTCCCGCACCACCAGCCTCCATCCAGTCAAAGACCAATATCGATCAAATATTTACCGCTTGACGACTTCCCCGCCCGATAGCACCACCGCACGCCTTGGCTCCGGGGGGAGCCGAGTCATTTTGGGGGGTACCAATGAAGTCCATTTCCAGCGCCGTTCTCGGCGTGATTGCCTGCGCCTGCGCGCCATCCATCCATGCCCAGGTCTCGACCAAGGTCTCGACCGCGCCCGCCGCGCCGGTCGCCACCATTCTCGCGACGCCCGCCGGCAACGTCCTGCGCGCCGGCACGCAAATCTCGCTCAAGACCGCCGAACCGCTCACCACCGAAGGCAAGAAGCTGCGCGTCGGCCAGCGCGTCCAGCTCGAAGTGGCCGAAGCGGTCACGCTGAACGGCCAGACCGTGATCCCGCTCGGCAGCCCGGTCGTGGGCGAAGTCACCGACGTCCGCAACAAGGGCATGTGGGGCAAGTCCGGCCATATCACCGGCCGCATCCTCTATGTCCGCGCCAACGGCAACCAGATCCGCCTGACCGGCACCTTCGATGACAAGGGCGTCACCGGCACCGCCGGCGTCGTCGCCGCCATCGCCCTGGTCCCCATCGCCGGCTTCTTCACCACCGGGACCAGCGCGAAAATCCCGCTCGGCGCGCCCGTCACCGCCTTCCTCGACGAAGATGTGAGCGTCGCCTTCGCCGCTGCAGCCCCGGCCGCCCCGGTTGCCGCAATGCCCGCCGCGCCGGTCACACCCGCCGTCGCGCCCGCATCGACGCCGGCGACGCCAGCCCCGACCAAGACCTCGCTGGTCGACCCGTCGCTGGAAATCACCGCAAGCAATTGACGCAAAAAGGCCGGTGCGATCCTCATCGCACCGGCCTTTCAAGCCACATCTTCCAACCGGTTCAGGTCAATTCCCGCTCGACCATCGACACCGCCTGCTTCAGCGCCCCGGCCCGGTCGCAATCGCTGCGGCATTTTGCCTGCTGATAGCGCAGGTTGTTCAATATGGCGCGTGCCGCGCCCGCATTGCCCAGCCGGATCTCCGCCAGCGCCAGCCCCGACATCACACCGGCACTACCGACGCGCCCGCCGCCGGGCAGCGCTCGCTCGAAGAAGCGCCGCGCGGTCGCAGGATCACCCAACCCCAGCGCCGCCAGCCCTTTCAGGAAGCGGACATGCCGGCTGCTCGTCCGGCCAATCAGTTCGTTCAGGAGCGGATCGGCCTCGGCATAGCGGCCCTCCGCCACCAGCCGTTGCGCCTGCCCCAGCTTGTTCGAATCCAGCCTGGCGACGCCAAAATTGCCGGCATCAGCCCCCCAACCGCCAACCGGCGCGCTGTTCCACGAACTGAATTTCGACGGGTTGCCGAAATTGCCCTGCCTGACTGCAGCGACTTGCGCGGCCACCGGCGCAGCGACCAGGAAAGAAAGAGGAAGAAGATAAGCCAGACGCATCACGGACTCCTTCAACAGACATAGGTAGCGTATCGCTACTGATGATTTCCGTCAAACAGGATCGCGCCAACGCCTTGAGCCGCAACGCTTTGTTACAAAAGCCGTAGCGACATGAAGCCCGCCGCCCCGCTCAAGACTGCGCTACAAATCTGACATCTGCGGGAAGCATAGGGCCGCTATCCCGTTTCTTGTCAGCGGCACTCCTCTGCGGATCCCCCTCTGCCGCCGCTGACACTCCCCCTGAACCTCGACCCCCGGCGCCTGCCGGGGGTTCTTTTCCATATCGGGGCCTGCGCGCCGCAGGGGTCAGCCCGCCACCGGCTGCACCATGATCGCCCGCCGCACCGGGACGGACGCGGGCGCGATCATATGTCGATGCCAGTAAAGCGACACCCAGCCCGCCTTCATGCAGATCTGCCGCCGCGCCACCATGAATTTCAGCGTCAGCGCCAGATCGTCCCCATGTGCCTCGTCAAGGCCCAAAGTCTGGACCGGCCCCGCGCCAAGGCGCTGTAAAATCATGCTTTCCAACGTCATGTCGGAGTAAAGATGCCAGGCACAGGGTCCGTTCCGGCGCAGATCATGGTTAATGCCCATCAAGTCGCGCCGATCTACCGGCCTGCCGTCAAACTGCTGTTTTCACAGGATGAAATGCCGGCATGCAGATCCGAACCTGCCTCGACCGGCACTTACTCGCCCGCCACCGCCCGCCGTCGCCTTATTTCCTCCAGCACGCCGCGCACCCGCTCGACGGCATCGGCGCTGTCGGGGCGCTCGACGCCCGCCTCGGCCCGGATCTTCGCCACCCGGTCGCGATAGCGCTGCCACAATTGCAGGCCCAGCGTCAGGCTGGGCGCGCGCTTGACCTTGCGCGTCTTCACCGCCCCCTCGCCGTCCGTCACCACTTCCTCGCTCTCGCTGCCGAACAGCGCGGCACGCATCAGCATCATCTCGATCTCGGCATAGCCCTGATCGAGCGCGGCATCCCACGCCCGCGCAAAATCGGGATCGCGCGCCTTGCGGTCATAGGCGCCCGCCCGGCACTTGCCGACGGCGCGCGCCGCCTCGCTCGCATTGCACGTCTCGGCCAGCACCGCCATGAAAGCCGTCACGTCCGCCCTGGTCCAGCCGTCCCCGCGCGCCTTGCGCAACTGGGTCCGCACCGTGCCGCCCGCCTTCTGCCGCTGCGCCACCAGCGGCCCGCGCTTCTTCCCCTCTGCCATGCCCCCCTCCGTCGACGCCCCAAAAGCATTTTGAAGTTAGCTGGAACAGCTAACGGCTCGCAAAATGCGGAAAACAAAAGACCTTCAGAGCATGATCTGATTCAATCTGATCGGATCATGCTCTGAGCCGCCGCCCCTCCGCCCCCCATGCCCGAACCGGCCCGGACAGCAAAAGGGCCGGCCCCGAACAGGACCAGCCCTTGCACCGCCACCGTGGCGACTCACATTTTCCCAATATCCACATGTCTGCCACAGGAGCGTGACGATGTCAAGGGAAATGTTCCAGATAGGTTATTTCATGCTGCCATTTTAGCCAGGACTGCCGCTTCCTGCGCCAGCGCTTCGGCAAAGCTCGGCCGCGCCCGCACCCGGTCCAGCCACGCCGCGACCCGCGGCCAGCGTTCCGCCGTCAGCCCCCCGGAACAATAGCAGACGTTGATCAGCGGACAGGCCGCGGCGATATCCGCCAGGGTGAAGCGATCCTCCACCAGCCATCCGCTATCGGGCAGCACGCTTTCCAGATAATCATAGAGCGGCGGCATCTTTTCCGCCTCCGCCACATCGGCCAGCGCCGGATCGTGCGGCAGCTTCAGCGCCTTGCCCACCACCCGGTTGAAGAAGAGCTGCGCGCCCGCCGCCTGCGCGATGGTGTCGCCAAACTCCTCATACCAGATCGTCCGCGCCCGCGCCTTCGGCTCGGTCGGGATCAGGTTCGGCGCGGGCAGCAGGGCATCCATATAGGTTATAATCGCGGTCGAATCGCTGATCAGGAAATCGCCATCCTCCAGCGCCGGCATCTTGCCGAAGGGCGACGCCCGCATGAACGCCGGATCGCCCCGCCCGAACCCCGCCGGCTTCACCTCGATCGCGATCCCCTTCTCCGCGGCAAAGACGATGACCTTGCGCACGAAGGGCGACGGCCGGGCGCCATGGATGATCATGATGTTTCTCCTCCTGAAACGATGTCGCGCCGGACGTGCCATCCGGCGATCCGAACGATCGCGAAAAAGCGACGACCGACGGTCGGGCAGGCCCATCATGCCAGTCCAGTCTCGAATTGCAACTATCGGCGCGAGCCCCCATCCTCCCGGACCGGCCTCCCCATCGCGCAGCGCATGCCGTAGCGACAAGGCAGGAAGCAGAGCGACCGGGATGGGTGGTTTGCGGTCTGTCGGCTTTCGGCGCATAAAGGAGGCGAACCGGACACGAGAGGCCCAATCACAAATGTTTTGGGAATCAAACCCATGGAAGGCGGGCTTTTTGCGATCTCGTTCTATGAAGAAGGGGTATCGCGAACGCGCAAGCTGGCCGCTTACTTGGCGGCGCGCGGGCTTAAACGACTGGCCAGCCATATCCGCACTCGGAGACGACCATGATTGGGCGCGAAAGATGGGAACGGGATTCGTTGCCGAGTTTGGCAACGAAATCTTGTTTTTGATTGATCGGGATTGGTTTGGCTGGCCTGACCCACCCCAATGGGGACTAGCATCGTTTGATGCAGCTAACGGAGCGTGGAGCCTGTGGGGAAACTTTTCAGATTTGCCTTCTGTGTGGACTATTCCCGACCCCTTATATGGGCCGGAGCGAAATCCTGCTTAGTCCGGTTCTAGAACAGGTTTATTTGCAATTGAATTTCCGCTTCTGGTCGCTTCCAGACGCAAACCTCCGTTTGCCCTGAGCCTGTCGAAGGGCCGAACGGACATGGGTGCCTGCAACCAGCCGCGTCCCACCCTCACAGAAACCGCCCGACCACGCCCATCACCCGCTCGACCGTCTCCTCCTTCTCGCCCACTGGCGCGACATAGTCGATCACCGCGCGCGCCTCTGCCGCTCCCGCCCCGCGCGCGATCGTCCAGGCCGCCAGATAGTGCGCCGCCATGCAGCCGCCCGCCGTCGCGACATTGCCTGTCGCATGGAAAGGCGCGTCGATCACCCGCGCCCCGGCCTCCACCACCCAGGGTTTGCTGGTGACATCGGTGCACACCGGCGCCTCGCCCAGCAGCCCCCGCTTCGCCAGCACCAGCGCGCCCGAACATTGCGCTCCGATAATCTGCCGCGCCGGGTCCAGCCGCAACCGCGTCATCAGTTTCGTATCCGTAACGACTTCGCGCGTCCGCACCCCGCTGCCGACCAGAACCGCATCAGCCTCTTCAATATAATCAATGCCTTGCTGCACCGCGACCCGCACGCCGTTCATCGACGTCAGCGTCTCCCCCGGCCCGCAAATCCCGGCCCGCCAGCCCTTCACCCGGTTGAGCAGCGCCAGCGCGACGAAACTGTCCAGTTCGTTGAAGCCGTCAAAGCTCAATATCGCAATCCGCATCGCTTATTCTCCCATGGAAGCGATGCGTCCTACCCGCCGATCCGCCCTGCCGTGCGATCCGCTTGCGCCGGATTGGCTACCGCCCGGCCTCCGCCGGCACGGTGGTGCGCGTATAGTCGATGCGGATGCGGACCCAGCTGCCCACCATAACCTTGCCGTTGACGCGCGGCGGCAGCACCAGGAACTGCCAGGCCGCCAGCCGCACCGCCTTGGCAAAGCCCGACCCCAGCGGGGATTCGCCCAGCATCTGGCAATTTTCGACATGATAATGGTCGACCGTCTTGCACGCGACCAGGCCATAGCCCTGCGCCGGCGCATTGGCGGGCAGATAGGTGGACAGCTCGGCATGGGTCGGCCGCCGATACCATTCCGCCTCGAACAGTTGCACCCCGCCCGGCCCTTCGCCCGGCCCCTGCACCGCCGCGCTGTCGCCCTTGCCGTCGCCTGCGCCCTGCGCCGCCTTGGGCATGGCGCCGATATCGGCCGACGCCATCTGCTCGCGGTTCAGCGTCAGGAAGGGGAAGGGCGATGGCGGCTGCTCGGCGGGCTTCTCCACCGGAATGGGCGGCCGCACCACCGGCTCCGCCTGCTTCTTCGGGCTGGCCTTGTCCTGCTCGCGCTTTTCCGTCTTCTCGGCCTTGGCCTGCTCCTTTTCCGCCTTCGGACCGGCTTCGACGTCGAAGGTGACGGGCAGGCGCTGATCCTCCCTGGGCGGCTGGAAACCCGGCGACAGGGTGAAAAGCGCCAGCAACAGCAACAGGTTCAGCACCAGCGCGAACAGCACGCCACCTGCACGCTGCCGCACTTTTGCCCAGGAAATCGAAGAAAAAGTCAAATGCGCCGGCCGAACAGAAATCAAGGAAACGGGTCATGCCCAGACGGCACCGGACAGTCAACGCCGTGCCGGCGGGTCTGTGGCGCAATCGAGCCGTGCCGTCAGGCATGTGGCGCATCCGCCTCCACGCCGCTACAGCCCATCCCCATGGACATCCGCCTCGCGACCGCCGCCGACCTGCCCCTGCTCCATCCCGTCATCGAGCGCGCCTATCGCGGCGATGCGGCGCGGGCGGGCTGGACCTTCGAATCCGACCTGCTTGCCGGCCCGCGCACCGATCTCGCCACGCTGGCGGCGATCCTCGCCAGCCCGGCGGACCGGCTGCTCGTCGCCGTCGAGAATGGCGCGCCGATCGGCTGCGTCCAGATCAGCGACAGGGGCGAACGCACCGCTTATCTCGGCCTGCTCTGCATCGATCCTGCGCGCCAGGCCGATGGCCTGGGCCGCCGGCTGATCGCCGCGGCGGAGGATCATGCCGCCCGCCTGTTCGGCGCCACCGCGATGGAAATGACCGTCATCGACCGCCGCGCCGAACTCATCGCTTATTATCAGCGGCGCGGCTACGTCCTCACCGCCGAAAAGCGTCCTTTTCCGATCCCGCTCGACCCGCCGCTCGAAATGGTCGTTCTGGCAAAAGCGCTGGCGGCGTCCGTGCATCTCGGCTAGGCCCGGCGCCGATGCTCACCAAGCTCTATCAATGGACGCTGGCCAAGGCCGCGCACCGCCACGCCGAACGCTGGCTCTTCGCCATTTCCTTCATGGAATCGAGCTTCTTCCCGATCCCGCCGCACCCGCTGCTGGGGCTGATGTGCCTGGCCCGGCCGGAGCGCGCGCTGCGCTTCGGCCTGATCTGCACCCTCGCCTCGGTGCTGGGCGGCATGCTGGGCTATGCCATCGGCCACTTCCTCTATGAAACGGTCGGGCAGCAGATCCTGCACGCCCTCGGCCTCGCCGCCAAATTCCCGGTCGCGGCCTGCTATCTGCGCGACTATGGCGCGGAGATCATCCTCATCAAGGGCGCGACGCCCATCCCCTTCAAGCTCATCACCATCACGGCGGGCTTCATCGGATTGTCGCTCTTCACCTTCCTCTGGGCCAGCATAGTGAGCCGCGCCTTCCAGTTCATGCTGGTGGGCTTCCTGTTCTGGAAATTCGGCCGCCCGATCAAGGCGTTCATCGAGAAATATCTCGCCCTCCTGTCCGCCCTCTTCCTCGTGCTGCTGGTCGGCGGCTTCATCGCCGCATCGATGCTGAGCGGCGGCGGCGCGAAGAGCGACAAATGCTCGGGCGCCACCATGGCCACGATTCGCTGACAGGCCGCCATGCAGAACGCCTTTGCCCGCCACCCCAAGGTCGCGGCGCTCCTGGCGGGCTTCCTGTCCGCCACCGGCTTCGAGCCGCTCAGGCTGTGGCCCGTCGCCCTCGCCTGCCTCGCGCTGCTGATACTCCTGATCGAGCGCGCGCCCGACCGCCGCGCCGCCTTCGCCCGCGGCTGGCTGTTCGGCGTCGGCCATTTCACCCTGGGCCTCAACTGGATCGCCCACGCCTTCACCTTCCAGGACAGCATGCCGCACTGGTTCGGCTATGGCGCGGTGCTGCTCCTGTCGCTCTATCTCGCCGTCTATCCGGGCCTTGCGACCTTGGCGGCGTGGTGGCTGAACCGGCGCATCGGCGGGAAGCCCCTATCCCTCCTCCTCTTCTTCGCCGCCACATGGATCGCCGCCGAATATCTGCGCGCGACCCTCTTCACCGGCTTTGCCTGGAACCCGCTCGGCGTCACCCTGTTGCCGACCGGCGCCGCGATCGCCGCGACCATCATCGGCACCTACGGCCTCGGCGCGCTCGCCATCCTCGCCGCCGGCGCGATCCTGCTTGCCGCTCGCCGCCAGTTCCGCCCCGCCATCGCGCTGCTCGCCCCGCTGCTGCTGTTCGCGCTATGGGGCCATCTCGCCCCCGCGCCCGCGACGCCCGAAGGCGCGCCGCGCATCCGCGTGGTCCAGCCCAATATCGGCCAGGACGAGAAATATTCGGTCGAGGCGGAATATCGCAATTTCAACAAGCTGCGGACCCTGTCCGGCCAGCCCCGCCCGGCGCCGCGCCTCATCTTCTGGCCCGAAGCCGCCATTCCGGCCTATCTCGACCTCGAACCCGACTGGCGCGCGCGCCTCGCCGGCCTGCTCGGCCCCGGCGACCTGCTGCTGACCGGCGGCGACAAGGTCTATTTCAAGCCGGTCGAGCAGGACGGCGCGCTGGTGAACAAGCTTGCCGGCGCCAACAACAGCGTCTGGATCGTGACACCCAAAGCGACCCTCGCGGGCCGTTACGACAAGTCCCATCTCGTTCCCTATGGCGAATATCTGCCGATGCGGAACATCCTGGAACCCATCGGCCTGTCCCGCCTCGTCCCTGGCGATGCCGACTTCTGGCCCGGCCCCGGCGCCCGGAGCCTGACGCTGCCCGCCACGCTCGGCCGCCCGGAGCTGAAGATGGGCGTCCAGATCTGCTACGAGATCATCTTCTCCGGCCATGTCATCGATGCGAAGAATCGCCCGGCCTTCCTCTTCAATCCCTCGAACGACGCCTGGTTCGGCAGCTGGGGTCCGGTCCAGCATCTGGCGCAGGCGCGCCTGCGCGCACTGGAGGAAGGCGTGCCGATCATCCGCTCCACCCCCACCGGCGTGTCGGCGATCATCGACGCGCGCGGTCGGGTCGTGCGCGCGCTCGGTCTCAACCGCGCCGGCTATCTCGACGGGGGCCTGCCTTCCGCCCTACCTCCTACGGTCTTCGCCATTGTCGGTAACTGGGCTGCCCTCGGCCTCATCATTTTGCTCCTCGGGCTGGCCATTGCCTTGCGCCGCGGCAAAAGCTAATAGGCACATAAACATTTCTTTATATCGCTATTCGCCCAAGCGTCTTACGGGAGTCCTATGCGTACCAACTATCTCTTCACCTCGGAATCCGTTTCCGAAGGCCATCCCGACAAGGTTGCGGACCAGATTTCCGACGCCATCGTCGACCTGTTCCTTTCCAAGGATCCCGAAGCCCGCATCGCCTGCGAAACGCTGACCACGACCCAGCTCGTCGTCCTCGCCGGCGAAATCCGCTGCAAGGGCGTGTTCGAAAATGACGAATGGGCGCCGGGCGCTCAGGAAGAAATCGAAAAGACCGTCCGCGAAACCGTAAAGCGCATCGGCTATGAGCAGGAAGGCTTCCACTGGGAAAGCTTCCGCTTCGAAAACAACCTGCACGCCCAGTCCGCGCACATCGCGCAGGGCGTCGACGCCAGCGGCAACAAGGATGAAGGCGCAGGCGACCAGGGCATCATGTTCGGCTATGCCGCCAACGACACGCCCGACCTGATGCCCGCGACACTCTATTACAGCCACAAGATCCTGGAAACCATGGCGGCCGACCGCCATTCCAAGGTCGCGCCCTTCCTGGAGCCGGACGCCAAGAGCCAGGTGACGCTCCGCTACGAAGGCAGCACGCCGGTCGCCTGCACCGCCATCGTCGTCTCCACCCAGCATGCCAAGGGCTATGACGAGGGTGAGAAGGAAGCCGAGCTGAAGGCCTATGTGAAGGGCGTGGTGGCCAAGGTGATCCCGGCCGACCTGCTCTCGGACGAAACCGTCTATCACATCAACCCGACCGGCAGCTTCGAAATCGGCGGCCCCGACGGCGACGCCGGCCTGACCGGCCGCAAGATCATCGTCGACACCTATGGCGGCGCCTCGCCCCATGGCGGCGGCGCGTTCAGCGGCAAGGATCCGACCAAGGTCGACCGTTCGGCCGCCTATATCACCCGCTACCTCGCCAAGAATGTGGTCGCCGCCGGCCTTGCCCAGCGCTGCACCATCCAGATCGCCTATGCGATCGGCGTGGCCGAGCCGCTGTCGCTCTATGTCGACACGCACGGCACCGGCACCGTCGGCGACGACAAGATCGAGGATGCGATCAAGGGCATTTCGGAACTGGGCGGCCTGACCCCGCGCGGCATCCGCACGCATCTTGGCCTCAACAAGCCGATCTACCAGCCGACCGCCGCCTATGGCCATTTCGGCCGCAAGCCCGAAGGCGACTTCTTCCCCTGGGAGAAGACCGACCTGGTCGAAAAGCTGAAGGCTGCGCTGTAAGCAGCAGCATCGAAAAATAAAAAGGGCGCGGGTTCATCCCCGCGCCCTTTTTCGTGTCAGCGCAACACCAACGCCAGCAGATCGGCCGAAGACACGCCCGCCGACCTCAGGAAACCCTGATAATAGTCGCACCCTTCGCGGGCGAGCAGGTCCAGCTGCTGCTCCGTCTCCACCCCTTCGGCGACCACCGTCAGCCCCAGCGACTTGGCCATGTGAATGACCCCGCGCACGATGATCCGGTCGCGCGCGCTGCCGGCGATATCCTGCGCCAGCCCGCTGTCGATCTTCAGATAGTCGAGCGGCAGGCTCTTGAGATAGGCAAGGCTCGAATAGCCCGTCCCGAAATCGTCGATCGCCACCGCCAGCCCCTCGCTGCGCAGCGCATGAAGCAGCGCGGCGGCCGCATCCACATCCTGGATCAGCCCGCTCTCGGTAATCTCGACCGTCAGCCGGGATCGGGGGAAGCCACTGCGATCCACCAGCCCCAGAAGGTCGGTCATGAAGCGCGGCTGGGCGATGTCCGCTGCCGTGACGTTGATCGACAGCCGCAGATCGGCCAGCGCCCTTGGCCAGGCGGCCGCCTGCCGCAGCGCCTCGCCCAATATGTGCGCCGACAAAGGCAGCATATAGTCGGACCGCTCCGCCGTGCCGAACAATATGCCCGCGCCCAGCGGGCCATAATGGGGATGATTCCACCGGGCCAGCGCCTCGACCCCGCTGATCCGCTGCGAATCGACGGGATATTGCGGCTGGAACACGATGCCGATCTCGCCCCGGTCCAGCGCCAGCCGCAGGTCGGTCTCCAGACGGTCGGGATCGACCTGCCGGCTCTGCTTCTCGGCCGACAGGATTCGAATCCCCTCGCCCCCGCCCTGCCGCGCGTCGGCCAGCGCCGTGCCCGCACGCCGCAGCAACAGGGTCGCGTCATCCTCCGCCCGTGCCTGCGCGATGCCGCAGCGGGCGGTCAGCCTGATCAGATGGTCGCCCGCGCTGAACGGCCGCCCGATCGCCGCGATCAGTTGCCGCGCCAGGAAGGTCGCCCGCTCGCCGGTCGCCGCCTCGCCGGTCAGGCCGACCAGAAACTCCGTCCCCGCGATTCGCGCCACCATCGAACCGGGCGCGACATCGTCGACCATCCGCTCTATCCGCCGCGCGATCCGCCCCAGCAGCGCGTCCCCCACCACCTGCCCATAGGCGGCATTCATCCGCTCGAACTGGCTGATCGACAGCAGCAGCACCGTGGTCGGCAGCCCGACGCGCCGGTCGAGCCAGTCGAGCGCCGCCTGCCGCGACCGCAGCCCGGTCAGATAGTCGCGGCTCGCACTGTCCCGCTCATGCCGTTCGGACAGCCATTCGACATCGGCCGCAATCTGCCCGTCCTCGATCCGCAGATGATGGACCAGCCGGTCGCCGGGCCGATCGGGCAGGCCATGCGCCAGCGCCGCCGGCCGCCCGGCGCGCGCCATCGCCTTCAGCGCCGTCAGCACGCCATGCCGCTCGGTGCGGGGCAGTCGGCGCAGCAGCATGGCGGGCGATACCGCCGGCGCATCCAGCGCCAGATGCCGCGCCAGCGCTTCGCTCAGCCGCAGCACGCCGTCGCGCCCCAATTGCCAGTAAAGCGCATCCCCGCGCCGGATACGCTGCGCCCGCTGGCTGGGTCGAACCCCGCCGCCCAGCCTCTCGACCAGCCGGTGCGCCGACGCCAGCACGCCGCGCAGCCGGTCGCGCGTAAAGGGCATGGTCAGGAAATGCGTCGCCCCTGCCGCTAGCAACGCCGGCACCCGCCCCTCGTCGCTCGCATCGACCAGCACCACCAGCGCGCCGCCGCCCGCTTCGGTCGCGGGAACCAGCGGCTCCAGCAGCTTGCCGGCTTCGCCGCCGCGCAGGTCGACCAGCGCCACCTGCGCCTCGCTGCGCAGGAAGCGTTGCGGGGCATCACCCGGCCGCCGCGCGCCGATCGCTTTCCAGCCGACCGCCTGCGCCGCCTGGCACAGCCCGTCACGATCCCCCGGCGAAAGGATGAATAGACTGCGCTGCCCGTCCGCTGGGGCGTCACCACTCACTTGACTCTGTCTCCCTGACGCCGCGCGTCGCGCCGTCCTAGCAGCAAGGAGTTACCGACCCGTTCGCAATACCGCAACGGGGGCGCTTGCACCCGCCCATGCCATCGCCTAGCTATGGAACATGGCTATTGCCGCTCTTTCGCTCCAGCCCCAACTGTCACCTCTGGTTGACGGTTTGGGCCGCCGGATCAGCTATTTGCGGATTTCGGTGACGGACCGCTGCGACCTGCGCTGCCGCTATTGCATGGCGGAGCGGATGCAGTTCCTGCCGAAGAACCAGGTATTGACGCTGGAGGAGATTGCGCTGCTGGCCGATCTCTTTGTCGCGCGCGGCATCACGAAGATTCGCCTGACCGGCGGCGAACCGCTTGTCCGCCGCGACATTGGCGACCTCGTCCGCCGCATAGGCCGCCATCTGGGCCGGGGCCTCGACGAACTCACCCTCACCACCAACGGCACCCGGCTCGCCGACCATGCCATCGACCTGTTCGATGCCGGGGTGCGGCGGATCAATGTCAGCCTGGACAGCCGCGATCCTGATCGCTTCGCCCATGTGACGCGCGGCGGGAAGCTGGATCAGGTGCTTGCCGGCCTCGACGCGGCCCGCGCCGCCGGCCTCGCGGTCAAGATCAACATGGTGGCGCTCAAGGGCGTCAACGAGGACGAGATCCTCCCGATGCTGCGCTGGTGCGACGGCCAGGGCTTCGACCTCACCCTGATCGAGACGATGCCGCTCGGCGAAACCGGGGAGGATCGCACCGACCATTATCTGCCGCTGACGCAAGTGAGTGCCATGATCGATGCGCATCACCCCCTCACCCCCATCGCCGACCGCACCGGCGGCCCGGCCCGCTACCATGCCGCCGACGGACTGAGCGCCCGGCTCGGCCTCATCACGCCCCTCACCCGCAATTTCTGCGCCGACTGCAACCGAATCCGCATGACCTGCGAGGGCAAGATCTTCATGTGCCTCGGCCATGAGGACCATGTCGATTTCAAGGCCGCCTTGCGCGACGGCGGGCCGGACGCCGTCCAGCCGCTCATCGACCGCGCCCTGCGCCTGAAACCCGCCGCCCATGATTTCCATATCGGCGCGGGCGAACGGCCCGCCACCCATCGTCACATGAGCGTCACCGGCGGATGAGCAGCGAAGTCCGGCGCGCCCTGGTCGCGTCCCCCACCCAGGCGGCCCGCGCGGCCGAAGAACGGCTGCGCGCCGCCTATGATTTCGTGCCGGTGGAAGAAGCCGAGATGATCATCGCGCTGGGCGGTGACGGCTATATGCTCCAGACGCTCCATTCGATGCTGGAAAGCCGCCGCATCCTGCCCATCTTCGGCATGAACCTCGGCACCGTCGGCTTCCTGATGAACGAATGGCGGCTCGACGGCCTCGACCAGCGGCTGGCCAAGGCGAAAAGCTTCAAGGTCAATCCGCTGCGCATGGTGGTCGACACCGTCGATGGCGAGCAATTCTCGATTCCCGCCATCAACGAAGTCTCCTTGCTGCGCGAGACCCGCCAGACCGCCAAGCTGGAGGTGGAGGTGAACGGCCGCACCGTCCTGCCCGAACTGGTGTGCGACGGCGTGCTGGTGGCGACGCCGGCCGGCTCCACCGCCTATAATCTTTCCGCCCACGGCCCGATCCTGCCGCTGGGATCGGCGCTGGTGGCGCTCACCCCAATCAGCCCCTTCCGCCCCCGGCGCTGGCGCGGCGCGATCCTGCCCGAAGCGACCCAGATCCGCTTCACCGTGCTCAACCCGGTCAAGCGCCCGGTCAGCGCGGTCGCCGACCAGCGCGAAGTGCGCGATGTCGCGCGCGTGGAAGTCCGTATCGACCGCACCGCGCCACTCACCCTGTTGTTCGATCCCGAACATACGCTGGACGACCGGATCGCGGCAGAACAGTTCATCGCGTAAATTTTTGTGACATTGCGGCTTGCCATTGCGCGAAAAGCGCTGCTATAGGCGCGGCCTGCCCAGCGGAAGCCGGGCTGCTCCCCGATAGCTCAGCGGTAGAGCATTCGACTGTTAATCGAATGGCCGTAGGTTCGAATCCTACTCGGGGAGCCAGATTTTCCTTCAGCCGCCGGCGCTGAACCCCCTCCCGAAAAATCAACCTTGCGCGCCACCCAAGTCCTTGAATCTCTCCGGATTTCGCGGACCGATTTTTTCTGGCCAGAGCGCTTCAAGCCCCTTGCCATTTCATCTGCGCCAATGCATAGGCGCGCCTGCCCGGCACAAGCCGGGCCGCTCCCCGATAGCTCAGCGGTAGAGCATTCGACTGTTAATCGAATGGCCGTAGGTTCGAATCCTACTCGGGGAGCCAGATTTTCCACCATCGAAAATCTCGCCGCAGCGCCCGATTGCGCGCTCCTTCCCCGTCGCGAACATAAGAAAAAGCGCGCGAAGCCTTTCGGCCCCGCGCGCCAGTCTGCTTGGGAGAGAGTTAGAGCGCGCGGCGTTAAATCCGACGCAGTTCGCGCGCTCTAAGTTTTTGTTGTCGCATCGTTTCAAGCGCAAAACCGGTTCCCACCCTTCGACAGGCTCAGGACAGGCTTTTGCGCACGATGCTCTAAGGATCAACGTCCGGCGTATTGACGCCCGCGGGTCGCGACCGCCCAGCGTTGCACGATCGCGTCCGGCGCGGTTTCCCGCACGAAGCACTGGCCGCGCTGCGCGCGGATCGTCCGGCACGCCGTCACGGCGTCGGCGCGGCTGGCAAAGCCGCTGACCGCCAGCCGGTGATAGAGGCGGCCTTCGACCGTCGCCTGACTGGTGAGCACCGGCAGGGCGGCGAGCGACGCGCTGCGTCCCGCCATGCCCATCCATTTTTCCTTGGCCACCGCCGGACTGTCATAGGCTCCCAGCTGGACGACCCAGTTGCTGGCCTTGGCGGCGGACTTGACGAAGGCCGCCTTCTGCACCCGCGCCATCGGCGTGGCGACGGTGCGCTGCGCCGCAACCGACCGGCGGGCATGTTCCTGAACGGTGAAGCCGGGGCTGGCAACCGGCACCGGCGTCGCCACCGAAGCAGGCGCCTGCACCACCGGCGCGGCATCGGCGAACTGCACCGGCTCGACCGCAGCAGGCTGCGCGGGGTCGGGCGCGGCGGCCGCAGCCGCCATGTCCACCGGCGTGATCGCCGGCGCGGCGAGCGCGAGCATCGCCGGCTGGCCCTGATCGGCGCCGTTGATCGTGACGCCCATCAGCGCGGCGACGCGCTGCGGTGCGAGGGAGGGTTCAGCGATCTGCGCCCAATCGGTGATGCGCGTGTTCGCATCCTTGGGATCGAGGTCCATGCCGACCAGAATCCGCGCATCCTTCCAGCGCCCGGCCAGCGCATAGGCATAGGCCAGGTTCTGGCGCGTCCGCGCGGTCGCCGATGGATCATGAATCGCTTCTGACAGGATGCGCACGCCTTCCGGCGCGTCGCCCGCCATCGCCATGGCCAGGCCATAGTCGGACGCGGGCACGGTATCGGCATGGCTGACGAGCAGGTTGCGCGCGGCGTCGGCGCGCCCCTGCGCCACCTGCACTAGCGCCAGGCTGACGATGGTGCGCGCATTGGTGCTGCCCAGCGCCAGTGCGTCGGACAGCGCCGTTTCGGCCGAAGCGAAGCGGCCCGCCAGCACATAGGCGCGGCCCAGTATCTGCCGATATTCGCCATTTTGCGGCGCGATCCGAACGGCGGCCTCGGCCGCCTCCACCGCCTTGACGGCATTGCGATCGGCCAGCGCCTTGTTGGCGGTCGCCACATATTTCACCGGATCGCCCTTGGCCGGCGCGATCGAGGCGGACGGGCGGAATGCCGACCCGGTGCAGCCGACCATCGTGGTGGCGACCATCAGCGAAGCCAGCGCCGCCTTGCCAAACATCTTGCGGTTCATTGTGCCTGATCCTCGCTTCACTTGCCCGCGCGCAGGCGCGGCAGTTGTTCGGTCAGCCGGTCCACTTCCGGCAGCGTGTTGAGAAAATCGTCCAGCGCCTGCGTCACCATCTGCTGCGCCGACCGGCCAGTCAGCGCGCTCGCCAGCCGCAGCTTCAGATGCCGCTCCGCATCCAGCCGCAGCGTGAAGGCGGCCTTTCGATTAGGTTCGGGGCGATTGCGTTCGGCCTTGGCGGCGGAGGCCATGATTTCCTGCGTCGCACCGATCCTCTCGGCCAGTTCCTCGCGCTCGACCACGACCGCAGGGACCGGCGCCGGTACCGGGGCTGGCTCGACTTCGGCATCCACCAGGCTGACCGGCGTGGTGACGCCCATCGGGGTCAGGCCCAGCGCGACCGGCGGCTGTTCGACCGGAACCGGTTCGGGCTGCACGTCGAAGCCCATGTCGTTCCAGCCGAGATCATCCTGCTGACCAAACTCCTGCTGAATCGCGACCGCCGAGCGACCGAAACCGAGCATGGGACGACGCATCGCCGGCTGGGCTGCCCCCTTGCGGGCGAGCAGGCCGGAGGTGAGCGATGCGAGCGGCTTTGCTTCTGCCATGACGATGCCCTCCTTACTGGCCGATCACGCGGCGGCCGAAGCCGCCGCCGGCGGGACGCGCGGCCCCCATCGTGCCGACGGTGCCGGCGGGAACGGAAAAGACGGTGCGGCGGAAATTCTTCTCCAGCCGGTCCGACACATAGGTCCACAGCGCCTCCACTTCGGCGGCGGAGCGGCCCTTGGGATCGACCTCCATGACCGTGCGGCCGTCGATCATCGACGCGGCGAAATCGGTGCGGTGGTGCAGCGTCACCGGCGCGACCGTGCCATGCTGCGACAGGGCGACGGCGGCCTCGGAGGTGATGCGCGCCTTGGGCGTCGCGGCGTTGACGACGAAGATCAGCGGCTTGCCCGCGCGCTCGCACAGGTCGACCGTCGCGCCCACCGCGCGCAGATCATGCGGGCTGGGGCGAGTCGGCACGACGATCAGCTCGGCGACCGAAATGACGCTCTGGATCGCCATGGTAATGGCCGGCGGCGTGTCGATGACGGCCAGCTTGAACCCCTGCTGGCGCAATATCTCCAGGTCGGCGGCAAGCCGCGCGACCGTGGTCTGGGCGAAGGCGGGAAACTCCGCCTCCCGCTCGTTCCACCAGTCGGCCAGCGATCCCTGCGGGTCGATGTCGATCAGCACGACCGGACCGGCCCCGGCGCGCTGCGCCTGCACTGCCAGATGCCCCGACAGGGTGGTCTTGCCCGACCCGCCCTTCTGCGACGCCAACGCCAAAATCCGCACGCCTAACCCCCAAGGAAAATCTCAGTTCCCGGAGGAATTGCCATATCCGCCGCTAAGATTTGGTTAATCGCCGGATGACCGCGCGTGCCACCATGGCACGATGCCGACGCGCGATAGCCTATTCCCTTATGCTAATTGGACCTTAACCTTGTTCGACCATGACAGCCGCAATGGATTGCCGCAGGAGCGTGAATATGAAGCCTTTCTGGAGGATGATGGCGACCGGCATAATGCTGGGCCTGTCCGTGCCGGTGCTCGCCGATGTGAAGACCGGGGTCGATGCCTGGCAGCAAGGCGACTATGCCAAGGCGATCGGGGAATGGCGTCCGCTCGCCAATGAAGGCGATCCCGATGCGCAGTTCAACATGGGTCAGGCCTATAAGCTGGGGCGCGGCGTCCAGCCGGATCTGAAGGTCGCGATCGACTGGTATCGCAAGGCTGCCGTTCAGGGCCATATGCGCGCCGAGGACAATCTGGGCCTGCTGATGTTCCAGCAGGGCGATCGCGCCGCCGCCATACCCTATCTGCAACGCGCCGCGATGCGGGGCGAACCGCGCGCGCAATATATCGTCGGCACCGCCCTCTTCAACGGCGATCTGGTCGGCAAGGACTGGGTCCGCGCCTATGCGCTGATGAGCCGCGCGGCGGCATCGGGCCTGTCGCAGGCGTCGACCAGCCTGACCCAGATGGACAAATATATCCCCGAGGACCAGCGCAAGCGGGGCCTCGCCATGGCGGCCAATATCGAACAGGGCAAGGGCGCCAGTTTTGCCGCGACAGAGCCGGCGCCGGTACGCGCCTCCCCCGCGCCCGTGCGGACGGCGGAACTGCCCGCCTCGACTCCGCCAAAGCCCGCGAAACCGACGCCAGCGCCGAAACCTGCCGCTTCCAGGCCGCAGGTCGCCGCCGCGTCGCCGCCCCAGCCCGCCCCGGCCAAGCCGGCTGCACAGACCAATGCCCTGCCCAAGCCCGCCGCATCAGGCGGCTGGCGCGTGCAACTCGGCGCGTTCGGCGAGGAAGGCAATGCCCGCGCGCTCTGGAACCGCCTGACCGGCAAGGTCAGCGGCCTGTCCGCCTATCAGCTCTATCTGGTGAAGGCCGGTGCCGTCACCCGCGTTCAGGCCGGCCCGATCGCCAGCAGCGCCGACGCCAGCCGCCTCTGCTCCCGCATCAAGGCCGCCGGCGCGGATTGCATGCCGAAGAAGATTTGAGGTTGGTTCAATAAAGCCAACCTCCGTTCGTTTCGAGCGCAGTCGAGAAGCGGATAGAACTGCGCTCGCGTTTCTCGACTTCATCGCCAAAGGCGATGAAGTTTATCCTGAGCGCCTGCCGCAGGCAGGCAGTCGAAGGGCTCGAAACGAACGGTCGGATTATCTCGACACGCTCGCCTGCTCCAGCATCCAGTCGCGAAACTGCGCGACCGCGGGGCTGGCCAGAGCCTCGGACGGATACACCAGATAATAGGCCTGCTCGGTCGACATCGGCCGGGCGAAGGGGATGACCAGCGTCCCCGCCTCCAGCTCCGGCCGGATCAGGAAGCTGGGGATCAACGCCACCCCTGCCCCCGCCGCCGCCGCCTGCGCCAGCATCAGGAAATGCTCGAAGGCCGGTCCAGCCGCCAGACCCGAAGCCTCCACCCCCGCCGCCGCCAGCCAGCGCGGCCAGGCGTCGCGGCGCGATGTCTGGCTCAACAAGGGCACATGCAGCAGGTCGGCGGGCGTGCGCAGCGGGTTTGCCGCCAGCCAAGACGGCGCGCAGACCGGCACCGCTTCCTCGCGGAACAGAAAGTCCATCGCGACGCCCGGCCAATCCTGCGCGACACCGAAATGGACAGCCGCGTCAAAATCCTCATGCCCGAAGTCGAAGGGCTGCGACCGGGCGGCAAAGTCGATCACCAGATCGGGATGGCGCGCCGTCAGTTGCGGCAGGCGCGGCGCCAGCCAGCGCATACCGAAGCTGGGCAATGTCGCGACCCGCAACGCCGTCTGCGATGGCCGCGCCGACGCCCGCGCGGTGGCGCGGCGGATCGCGTCGAGCGCGGGCAGCAATTCTTCAGCATAGGCGCGTCCCGCCTCATTCAATCGCACCCGCCGCCCGATCCGGTCGAACAGAGGCGTCTGGAGCATATCCTCCAGCTGCGCGATCTGGCGGCTGACCGCGCTCTGCGTCAGGCCGATCTCCTCGCCCGCGCGGGAAAAGCCGCCATGGCGCACCGCCGCCTCGAAAGCGGTCAGCGCGTTCATCGGCGGCAACCATTTGCGGAAAACACTCATTCCAAACTCGCATCAGTAGATGACAGGTCGCCATTTTGAAAATCATGACTATCTTGCGATAAGGGCGTTGTCATCTGGAGCATATCATGTCGAATGAGAATATGGGCACGATAGAAAGACTGGTTATCGCCACCCTGGGCGAGGATGTCGCCCGCCGGACGCTGGACATGCTGGCGATCGATCCCGCCCTGCTGGGCGAGCGCGGCGACACCGTGTCCCGCGCCGCCTTCGCCATGGCGATGAACGTCGCCCTGTTCGACGATCTGCTGCGCCGGGTGCCGAGCGGCGACGCCTATGTCGCCGATACTCTGGCGCGCGGCGGCAAGATACTGTTCGACCATGGCGCGCTGCGTTCGATCCGTTTTCCGCATGGGACCACCGGCGCGCTGCCCGGCGGTGAGGACGCCTTCACCCGCATCTTCCTGCCTCTGGGCTATGAAATGGCGGCGATCTATCCGCTCAACCGGCTGAAGATGACCGGCCGCGCTTATCGCCACCTCGACTTCCCCGAAGCGATCCCGCAATTCTTCCTGTCCGAACTCCATGTCGAGCGGTTCGACGCCGAGTTCGCCAACGCCGCCGCCCGTATCTTCGGCTCCAGCCGCGATCCGCTGGACGCGAAGGCCAAGGCCGTGCTGGCGCACTATGAAGCCGGGGAGACTGTCCAGATCGTTGACGCGATCGCCGCCCTGCCGGTGATCCTCTCCGCCTTCGATCGGCAGCATGAGCCGCCCGGCTTCGAGGATTATCAACTGCTCCTCTCCCGCTCCAACGAGGCCGCCTGGATCGCAACCGAGGGCAATGGCTTCAATCATGCGACCGACCGGGTGGCCGATGTCGCCGCCCTTGCCGAGCGCCTCAAAGCAGAGGATCGCCCGATGAAGGAAAAGCTTGAAGTCTCCGCCACCGGCCGGGTGCGCCAGACCGCCTTCCGCGCCGACAGCGTGGAGCGGCTCTTCGCCGATGGCGAATTGCGGCAGGTGCCCGGCTCCTTCTACGAATTCATCAGCCGTGACATCGATCCGGAAACAGGTCGGCTCGACCTCGCCTTCGACACGGGCAACGCCACCGGCATCTTCGCCATGACCAGCGCGCAATCGGGCGCGGCACGGTGAGCGCGATGCTACAGTCCTTCGATCCGGCCTCGCGCGAACTGGTCTGGGAAGGACCGGTTGCGGGCGCGGACGATTGTCACCGCGCCATCGCCACCGCCCGCGCCGCCCTGCCCGGCTGGCGCGCGCTGCCCGTGGACGACCGCATCGCCATCGCCCGCCGCTATGCGGAGATATTGGGCATGCGCCGCGCCGCGCTGGCGCAGCTCATCTCGCGCGAGACGGGCAAGCTGCTCTGGGAAAGCGACGCCGAAGTCGGATCGATGATCGCCAAGGTCGAAGTGTCGATCAAGGCGCATGGCGAACGCACCGGCGAGCGGGCCGCCGACATGCCGTTCGGGCGCGCGATCCTGCGCCATCGCGGCCATGGCGTGATGGCGGTGCTCGGCCCCTATAATTTCCCCGGCCACCTGCCCAACGGCCATATCGTCCCCGCCCTGATCGCGGGCAATGCCGTCGTCTTCAAGCCCTCGGAGATCACCCCCGCCACCGGCGCGGCGATGGCCGACGCCTGGGAAGCCGCCGGCCTGCCCCATGGCCTGCTGACCGTGGCGCAGGGTGGCCGCTCTACCGGCGAAGCGCTGGTCGCGGGCGATATCGACGGACTGCTCTTCACCGGATCGGCGGGGGCCGGCGCGGCGCTGCGCCGCGCGCTGGTCGAACGGCCCCATGTCATCATGGCGCTGGAACTGGGCGGCAATAATCCGCTGATCGCGTGGGATTCCCCAGAAGCCGCCGCGTCCATCATCGTCAACTCCGCCTTCATCACCACCGGCCAGCGCTGCTCCTGCGCCCGCCGGTTGATCCTGCCAGAGGGGGCAACCGGCGACGCCATCGTGGAGGCGACCGCCACCCTCGCCGCGCGGCTTCCCATCGCCGCCTGGAACGAGCCGGGCGATGCCTTCATGGGACCGCTCGTATCGGATCAGGCCGCCGCTGCATCGCACCGCGCCGTCAGCGACCTGATCGCGCGCGGCGCGAAAGTCATCCGCCCCTTCGAGGGGATAGAGGGCCGCAGCGCTGCCTTCGTCACCCCCGCCCTGCTCGACCTGACAAGCGTCGAAGCGCCCGATGCGGAGATTTTCGCACCCGTGCTGACGATCATCCGCGTGGGCGATTTCGACGCAGCGATCGCCGCCGCCAACGCCACCAGCTTCGGCCTGTCCGCGGGCCTCATCTCGCAGGACGAGGCGCTGTGGCAGCGGGTGGTGGAGGAAAGCCGCGCCGGCGTCGTCAACCGCAACCGCCCCACCACCGGGGCGGCAGGCAACATGCCCTTCGGCGGCCTCGGCGCATCGGGCAATCACCGCCCCAGCGCTTATTATGCCGCCGACTATTGCGCCTATCCCATTGCCAGTTTCGAGGCGGCCGACGTCGCAGCGGTGCCGGTTAATGGCTTGAACAGCTAAAGCGGTTAGGGCAACGGCTACCGATCAATTTCGGAGGGGCCGTTGCCAAATCCCGTCATTCCATCCTGGGTTCTGACCCTGGTCTGCGCCGATCGCGTCGGCATCGTCGCAGCGGTCAGCCGCTTCCTGGCGGAACGCGGCGGCTTCATCACCGACAGCCAGCAATATGCCGACCGGGAAGCCGACCTCTTCTTCATGCGCGTCGCGTTCGAGGCGACCGACGACCGCATCACCGATCTTGACGGGCTGCGCGCCGATTTCGCCGGAATCGGGGAAGAGTTCGCAATGGACTGGTCGCTGACCGCCGCCAGCCACCGGCCCCGGATGCTGATCGCCGTGTCGAAGGGATCGCATTGCCTGGCCGACCTGCTCCATCGCTGGCAGACGGGGATGCTGGCGGTCGATATCATGGGCGTGGTGTCCAACCATCCCGACATGCGCCGCATCACCGAATGGCACGGCATCCCCTATCATGAACTGCCGGCCAATGGCGACAAGGCGTCGCAGGAAGCCGCGCTGCTCGATATCTTCGATCGCAGCCGGTCCGACTATCTGATCCTCGCCCGCTATATGCAGGTTCTATCGGAGGATCTGGTCGAGCGGCTGGCCGGGCGCTGCATCAACATCCACCACAGCTTCCTGCCTGGCTTCAAGGGCGCCCGCCCCTATCACCGCGCGCATGAACGCGGGGTCAAGCTGATCGGCGCGACCGCCCATTTCGTGACCGCCGACCTCGACGAAGGGCCGATCATCGAACAGGCGGTCGAGCGCGTCGATCATCGCGCCACCGCCGACGACATGATCCGCATCGGCCGCGATATCGAGGCGCAGGTGCTGGCCCGCGCGGTCGGCTGGATTGCCGACCGGCGCGTGCTGCTCAATGGCGGCAAGACGGTGGTGTTCCGATAGGAGCGATCGACATTCAGCGCTGACGGGCTGCAAATGGCGATCCTTGGCGCTTCCGGTGCTCACGTACCTTTAAAGCATCGTGCGGAAAAGTGGGAACCGGTTTTAGCTACGCTGGCCTTCGGCTCCGCTCAAGACGATGCGACAACAAAAGCTTAGAGCGCGCGACCTGCGTCGGATTTAACGCAGCGTGCTCTGGTACGCTGCGCGCCGGATCGCCAAAGACCAGCATTTTCGCCACGTCATCATCTGAATGTCGATCGCTCCTAGTCAGTCCTCGTTGCGATCCGACCGGAACTCGCTTCAAATCCCCAGTCGCGCCCAAAAATCATCCGCCGCGATCGGCACGCTGGATGCAGGCTTGCGCTCCACGCGTGCCCAAGAGGAATGGGGCAGATAGACATGGCCGTCCGGCTGGGCAGGGCGCGATCGACGGGTACGGGTAACAAGGCGGGTCATCGTCTTCTCCTCAAGCAAGGGAACACGAAACCTGGCGTGGTCGCTTCGGAACCGTGCGCTTTAGCCGTTGGTGACGCGGAGCAAGCTGACATCCTTCAAAAGCCGCGGAGCGTGAAGCTCGCGACTTTATCTAGCGATTGAATTGAGAATGTCGAAATAGCTTTGCTTGGGCTGGGGCCAGCCGGGCTTTATGCGCCCATCTGATGCAGGCCGCACAGCTTGTTGCCGGCCGGATCGCGCAGATAGGCAAGGTAAAGCTTGCCAAAGCCGCCCTCTCGAATGCCGGGCGGGTCTTCGCAACTCTTTCCGCCGGACGCGACGCCTGCCGCATGCCAGGCATCGGTCTGCTCGGGCGACGCCATGGCAAAGCCGATCGTGCCGCCATTGGCATGGCACGCCGCCTGCCCATCAATGGGGCGGGAGATCATGAAAAAAGCGCCACCATGCACATAGATGACACGTCCCTTGTCGTCCATGAAGCCGGGCTTGGCCCCGATCGCAGCGAACAACGCGTCATAGAAGGCCTTGGACGCATCGATATCGTTGGTGCCAACCATGACATGGCTGAACATGCTTCTTACTCCGGGATCATGGGAATTCAAAACCGCACAAGAGGCGGAGGTTCAGCGCGACACTGAAGGCTTGGAACGATCAATAGCCGTCATCGGCCGTCCGGCAGAGGATCAGGCGATAACGCTGTAGAGAAACCAGCCGACGATCAGCAGGCTCGACACAATGCAGACACGATCACCAAAAATGTCGATACGAGACATTAGCAAACATCCTTCCACCCTGGGCGCTCTCAGGTCGCCTCTGTGGAAAGATTACATCAGTTTTTACCGTCACGGAATAGTAAAGTTGCGTCCTATCGACCTTGATAGGCGGCGAGCAGAAACCATCTGTGGCTCGAAAATATAACCGCCAAATTCAAGGTGATAGCGCATCAATCCAGCGTTGCCGCCCGCTGTTCAGCTCTAATCGATGCCGCGATGCTTCAAAAAGGAACGCGTGGCCTCTTCCGCGCCGCGATAGGCCTCCTGAAATTCGGCGCTCCAATATTTGAGGTCATCCAGATCGATTCGCGCGCCCGAGACTGCGCAAAGCACGAACTGCCCCGGCCGCACGATATCGAAATGCGGCGTTTCATAATGAAGTACCGCCAGCCCCTGAATATCCGCATTCATCTCCGGCGCCATCAATCGCCGGTGAGGATGCGGTCGACCAGCTGCTTCACGGTCGGCACGAACCCGTTCGAATAGAAGGGGTCCTGCTTGAACCGATAGGCGGCATGGCCCGCGAACAGCAGATTCTTGTCGAGGTCGCCGCCATGGACCGATTCCTGGAGCGACTTCTGGATGCAGAAGCTGCGCGGGTCGGCCAGGCGACCGGTCGAGTTGGTCTCGCTGTCCATCCAGCTGGAGAAGCTGCACTGCGACAGGCAGCCCATGCAGTCGGTCTGGTCCTTGCGGATTTCCGCTTTCTCTTCCTCGGTCACGAAGACGAGCGTATTGTCCGGCGTCTTGAGCGCGGAGGTGAAGCCCGCCCCGAACCATTCGCGCGCGCGCTGAAGATCGCCCAGCGTCACCCAGAAATTCTTGCCCTTCACGCCCACGTCGAGCTGGTGGGTATGGTCGCCCGCCTGTTCGGTGCTGAACGGGATCTGCCGGTCCGACCGCGCCTCCAGCGAGCGCAGGAAGGGATTGCGGATCGCCGAGCTGTAGAAGCCGGTGGGCGAGAATTTGTGCAGCAGCACGTCGCCCGGCTCCAGCTGCATCAGCCGGTCCTTCCAGTCCTGCGGGATCGGGCTTTCCTGCGTCAGCAGCGGGCGCGTGCCGAACTGGAACATGATCGAGCCGAGTTCCGGATTGTCGATCCAGTCGTTCCAGTCCTTGAGCGCCCAGACGCCGCCGGCCATGACGATCGGCACGTCGTCGGAAATGCCGCCTTCGCGCATGGTCGCACGCAGGTCGCGGACGCGGGGATAGGGATCCTGCGGCGCGCGCGGATCTTCGGCGTTGGACAGGCCGTTATGGCCGCCCGCCAGCCAGGGATCTTCATAGACCACCGCCGCCAGCCATTCCGACGCCTTGGAATAGGCGCGCTTCCACAGCGCGCGGAAGGCGCGGCCGGAGGAGACGATGGGGAGATAGCTGACATTGTAGGAAGCGGCGATTTCGCTGAGCTTGTAGGGCATGCCCGCGCCGCAGGTGACGCCGGCCACCATGCCCCTGGTCTTTTCAAGGACGCCGTGCAGCACCCTTTGCGCACCGCCCATTTCCCACAGGACGTTGATGTTGATCGCGCCCTTGCCGCCGGCAATCTCGAACGCGCGCTTCACCTGCTCGACGGCGCCGTCGATGGCATAGGCGATCAGTTCCTCATGCCGGTCGCGGCGGGTGCGGCCATGATAGATTTGGGGGATGATGTTGCCGAAACTGTCATAGCTGTCGGCATTCACCGCCGACACGGTGCCGATGCCGCCAGCCGCCGCCCAGGCGCCGGAGCTGCTATGGTTGGACACGGCAACGCCCTTGCCGCCCTCCACGATCGGCCACACTTCACGGCCACCATAGACGATGGGCTTCAACCCCTTGAACAACGACATCTCCTGCACATGCACCCGGCCCCCTCGACCGGGTAAAAAGCGACCCTATAGCAGCTTTGGCTGTCTATGACGAATTTCGCGCGCCCTAGCGCAAAATCATGGGGCTGGCCAGAGCCTCCCCATAAAGGCGTGCATAGGCGTGTACCATGTCCTGTTCCGCATAATCGCGCTGCGCGCGCTGCCGGTTGGCCGCGCCCAGCCGTGCGCGCAATTCGGCGTCTCCCGCCAGCACCCCAAGGGCCGCCGCCAGCCCCGCTTCGTCCGGCACGACGAAGGGGCGATTTTCCGGCGCGACCATGTTGGCGACGTCACCTACGTCCATGGACGCGGCGGGCACGCGAGCCGCCATCGCCTCCACCAGCGAGATCGGAAATTGCTCGCTGTCCGACGACAGGGCGAACATGTCGAACAGGCCGACGAAGCGCCAGGGCCGGTCCATGAACCCCGCCATATGGATGTCGGTGAGGCCATGGGTGGCGGCCTCCGCCAGGATCGCGTCCCGCTCCGGCCCCTCGCCCACCACCACCAGTTGCAGCCGGTCCTTGTGCGCGGCGACGGCGCGGACGAGGCGCGGGATATTCTTGACCGCGCGCAACCCCGCCAGCGTGCCGACCAGCAGCTTGCCGGGCGTGCGGACCAGACCGGGAATGGCGTCGGGCGCGGGCGGCTGCGCATAGCGGGCGACGTCGATCCCGTTGCGGATCAGATGCAACCTGCCCGCCGGCTGTTTCCAGGCGGAGCGCGCAATCCCTTCCAGCCGGACCGAAGGCACCACCATAGCATGCGCACGCTGAAGCGCGACGCGGCGGAACAGGTTGCGCTTGGTCTTCAGCCGCTCCGTCTCGTCCGCGTTAAATCCATCCTCATGGTGGATCAGCGGCGGCAGCCCCGCCGACGCCCCCGCCAGCCGATGCGCCATCACCGCGTCCATCGATCCCCAATTATAGGTGAGGACGAGATCGAACCGTTTGAGAAAGGCGGTGATGACCCGGTACCGCGCCAGCCCCGGCTTGCCCGCGAAGGACGGGCCATCGGGAAAATCCACCTTGACCGCCGGATCGATCGCATCGCGCGCGCCCATCGCGGCTGGATCGGCGCTGACGATGCTGTGCCGCGCCCGGTCGCCCCAGATGTTCATCAGCCGAACGGCGCGCGCTTCCTTGCCCCCCAGCGAGAAGCTGCCATGGACGTGGAGGATATGAGGCCGGAACTGGCCGGACCCGTCAGCCATGCAGGACGCGCGCCAGCAGCCGGTCGATCGCGGCGGCGCTTTCCGGCTCGTCGAGCGCGGGGGCATGGCCGACATGGGGGATCGTCGCCAGTTCGGCGCTTTCCCCCATCTCCCGCATCATCCGCTCCGCGCTGGCGGCGCTCAGCAGGTCGGACCGCTCGCCGCGCAGCAGCAGCGTCGGAATACCGCGGAACGCCTGCATCACCGGCCACATGTCGACGCCTGCCTCGCTGCCCATGGCGCGGATCGGCTCGGCGATCTTCATGTCATAGTCGAGCACGACGCGCCCGCCGCTGTTCAGCCGATAGAGCCGCTTGGCCATGGCGAGCCATTGTTCCAGGTCATAGCCGGGATAGACGTCTTCATTATTTTCCGCGAGCGCCCGCGCGGCATGGACCCAAGTCGGGTGCGACTGGCCGACCCCGACATAGGACCGGATGCGCGCCAGCCCCGCCTCGTCCAGCGTCGGGCCGACATCGTTGAGCAGCGCGCCGGCCAGCCAGTCGCGCTGGGTCGCGGCGATCAGCATGGTGATGATCCCGCCCAGCGACGTCCCCACCGCAACGAAGCGAGTGATGGCGAGGTCGGCCAGCAAGCGGCTGATATCCTGCAAATAGGTCAGCGGGACATAGGTCATCGCGTCCTTGGCATAGGCGCTTTCGGCACGGCCGCGCATGTCCGGGCAGATGAGCCGCCATTCGCCCGCCAGCCGACCGGCCAGCGGCTCGAAATCGCGCGCGTTGCGGGTCAACCCCGGCAGGCAAAGCAAGGGCGGCCGCCCATCCTCACCGCCATCATAGTCCCGATAATGGAGCCGGAGCCCATCGGGAGACCACCAATATCCGTCCTTATAGCCGGTCAAGCTTGATCCTTCCGCCCTGGCTCCCCCATATCGCCCTATGAACCAGACGCCGCAACCCGCAACTTATCGTCCCGCGACCGAAATCGACACGCTGATGCCCGACATTGGCGATCCCGTCGCGGCCGCACACTTTCCGCAGACCATCCTGCGCTACCGCAACGACCGGGCGGCCGCCTCGGTCGGGCTGGCAGGATTGAGCGATGAGGATTGGCTCGCCCATTTCGGCCGCTTCGCGCCGCTCGAAGGCAGCCTGCCCCGGCCGCTGGCGCTGCGTTATCATGGCCATCAGTTCCGCCATTATAATCCCGATATCGGCGACGGGCGCGGCTTCCTGTTCGCGCAGTTGCGCGACGCAGGCGGGCGGCTGCTTGACCTGGGCACCAAAGGATCGGGCCAGACGCCCTATAGCCGCTTTGGCGACGGGCGACTGACGCTGAAGGGCGGCGTCCGCGAGATATTGGCGACCGAAATGCTGGAGGCGCTGGGCGTCAACACGTCGAAAACCTTCTCCATCGTCGAGACGGGCGAGGCGCTGGAGCGCAACGACGAACCCTCCCCCACCCGCGCGGCGGTGATGGTGCGCCTCAGCCATTCGCATGTCCGCATCGGATCGTTCCAGCGCGCCGCATTTCATGACGACAAGGCGTTGCTGGAGAGGCTGACCGACTATGCGCTGACGCGGCTTTACGCAGAAACGCCGGGCGACAATCCGCCCGCACAGCTTCTTGGCCGGGTGGTGGAGCGCACCGCCGATCTCGCCGCGAGCTACATGGTCGCGGGTTTCGTCCATGGGGTGCTCAACAGCGACAATATCAATGTGACGGGCGAGAGTTTCGATTATGGCCCGTGGCGCTTCACGCCGCTCTGGGATGCAGGCTTCACCGCCGCCTATTTCGACCATGCCGGGCTCTACGCCTTCGGGCGGCAGGCGGAGGCGATCCATTGGGACGTGGCGCAACTGGCGGTGTCCCTCAGGCCGCTGGTGGAGGCCGAGCCGCTGATCGCGCAGCTGGAACGGTTCCCGGCGCTCTATGGCGAGGCGATGCAGCGGCGCTTCTGCTGGCGGCTGGGCGTCGAGCCGGGCGCCGACCCCGGCCCGATGATCGAGGCGGCGGTGCGCGGCATGGTGACGACGGGCACCGGGATCGACCGCTTCTTCCACGACTGGCACGGCGGCGTGGCGCGCGACGGGGCGGCCTATGGCGATGCGGGATGGGCAACGTTCCGTGAAGCGATCGCAGGTTTTGCGGCGGTGCCGGGAGCGAGGGACCACGCCTATTGGGCCGACGAAACCCCCTGCTCGATGCACATCGAGGAAGTCGAGGCGATCTGGAACGCGATCGACAAGGACGACGACTGGACGCCGCTATACGCCAAGGTCGCCGCGATCCGGCGCATGGGCGAGGCGCATGGGGATGGACCGGGGGTAGTTTGATTACTGCGTCACCCCGGCCTTGAGCCGGGGTCCAGCTTCTTCTGTCGACCAAAGAAAGCGGGATCCCGGGTCAGGCCCGGGATGACGGAAGAACTGAAACGCCACCCCCTCGTCATTCCTTAACCATTTTCCGCCATACCCGCCCGCAAATGGTCGCGCCGCTTACATCCCATGAACCCGCTACCGGCACGCTGCTCTGGCAGGGCGAGCCGGGCGATGTCGATGCCGAGGTGGCGCGCGCCCGCGCCGCCTGGCCCAGATGGGCGGCCCAGCCCATCGCCTACCGGATCGAGACGCTCCGCCGCTTCGTCAATGTCGTGCGCCGCAATGAAGACGCGCTGGCGGACCTGATCGCGCGCGAGACGGGCAAGCCGCTCTGGGACGCGCGCGACGAAGTCACCGCCGTCATGGCCAAGGTCGACATCAGCGTCGCCGCCTATTCCGAACGCACCGGGCAGCGGCGGCTGGAGGCCAATCTGGGCGCGCGCCAGTCGGTGCGGCACAAGCCCCATGGCGTGATGGCGGTGCTCGGCCCCTATAATCTACCGGCGCACCTGCCCAACGGCCATATCATTCCCGCGCTGCTGGCCGGCAACGCCGTGGTGTTCAAGCCGTCGGACAAGACGCCCGCCGTGGGCGAGATGCTGGTCCGCCTCTATCATGAGGCGGGCGTGCCGGAGGATGCGGTGCGACTGCTGGTCGGCGGCGCGGATGCAGGCAAGGCGCTCGCCGCGCACCCGGACGTTGGCGGCATCCTCTTCACCGGCTCGGCCCAGACCGGCATCGCCATCAACCGCCAGTTCGCGGCCCAGCCGTCCAAGATCCTCGCGCTGGAGATGGGCGGCAACAACCCTCTCGTCGTGTGGGACACGCCCGAAATCCATGCCGCCGCCGCGATCGTCATCCAGTCGGCCTTCCTCAGCAGCGGCCAGCGCTGTACCGCCGCCAGCCGGCTGATCGTCAGGGAAAGCCTCGCCGACCGGCTGATCGCGGAGGTCAAGCGGCTGGCCGACCGGCTGATCGTCGACCATCCCCATGCCGATCCCGCCCCCTATATGGGTCCGGTGATCGACAATCAGGCGGCCGATGGACTGACCGAAAGCTTCCTCTGGCTGATGAGCAATGGCGGCCGACCGATCAAGCATATGGTGCGCGTGAAGCCGGGCCTGCCCTTCCTGACGCCCGCGATCATCGACGTGACCGGCATGAAGGAACGGCCCGATGTCGAGCTGTTCGGCCCGCTGCTCCAGGTCGTGCGCGTGGCCGAGTTCGGCGACGCCATCGCGGAGGCGAACAATAGCCGTTACGGCCTGTCCGCCTCGCTGATCGGCGGATCGCCCGAACACTATAGCCAGTTCTGGTCAAACGTCCGCGCCGGCGTGGTCAACTGGAACCGCCCGACCAACGGCGCGGCATCCAGCGCGCCCTTCGGGGGCGTCGGCATATCGGGCAATCACCGGCCCAGCGCCTATTATGCCGCCGACTATTGCGCCTATCCCGTGGTGTCGGTCGAGATCGAAACACCCCGCGCATCGATCGGCGTTGGACTGAAGGAAGTCGACGTCAGCGCGATGGGGGATTGAGGGGCGCGCGTATCTGGCTGGCGGTTTGCGACCATTTTTTGACATAGAGATAGATCGCACACATCGCGCGCATCAGACCGTCCGGTTTCTCGCACATTGATCAGTGATAGTTGCCACTTGGAGGTGGAATATGAACCACGCCCTGTTAATGTGTCAGCATGACGAAACGAGGTATCGAGCATTTCCCATATCCAGAAGATTGGACTGATGACCTACTAAATGAACTTGGTTATAGGCGGCGTGCAGTTTCAGTTTTTGATCATTGGCTGACGGAAGAGGAGTGGGAAGCAAGCCCTTACATTGTGTTAGAGCGGGCGCAGGCCGTGGGGCTTGAGGCGGATTTTCTTGAACAATGCTATCAGTTCCAAGCTTTTTACCGCTGTCTTTTCGAGAAAGGCGTTTTCCGCCTCACCGGCCTGAGGACAAAGCGACAGGTGGCTTGGCATCCTCATTGGGATCGTCGATTGAAGAAGGCTGTAAATGCTATCGCATGGGATTTACGATGGGGGTCTGAATTCTACGCGCCTACTAATCACGTTCGTGTCATGTCTGGTGACGACCGGACAGACGTCCTTCTCTTAGAAGAAGAGGCAGACGAGCGGGCACTCGAAAATCTCGCGAATAAATTTGGGCTACACTTTCTTCGTGGGGAAAATTGGTTGTAATGCGAACTGACCATATTCCCACCGGAATGTCCGCTAACCACCCCTTTTCGTCATTCCCGCGACCCGAAGGGCGGCCGCAGGCCAACGCGGGAACCCATCTCCTGACCTTGCGTCCAGCACCAGGCCGGGGAGATGGATCCCCCCGCCTCCGCGGGGATGACGGAGTTGGAAGCAAATCCCTACCTCCATACCCCGCCACGCAAAAACATTTCCTAATCCCCGCCATACCCATTCTGAATTGAACTCGCGCGGCGCATTCGCCATGTGGGCGACCATGGCTGAACATGCACCTGCTACCGTCCATCTGGTCGGCGCCGGACCGGGCGACCCGGACCTGCTGACGCTCAAGGCCGCGCGCCTGATCGGCGGCGCGGACGTGATCGTGCATGACGGGCTGGTGTCGGACGCCATCCTTGCCCTCGCCTCTCCGCAAGCCGAACGCATCTCCGTCGCCAAGCAGCGCAGCCGCCATTCCATGCCGCAGGAAGGGATCAACGCCCTCCTCGTCGACCTCGCCCGCGAAGGGCGCAGCGTCGTGCGGTTGAAGGGCGGCGATCCCTTCATCTTCGGTCGGGGCGGCGAAGAAGTCGACGCCTGCCGCGCCGCCGGCGTGCCGGTGGAGGTCGTGCCGGGCATCAGCGCCGCGATCGGCAGCGCAGCAGCCGCCCAGCTCCCCCTCACCCATCGCGAAGCGTCGAGCGCGGTTAGCTTCGTCGCCGGCCAGTGCAAGGGGCTGACCGATCAGGACTGGTCCGGCCTTGCGGGAAAAGGGCGCACGCTCGTCATCTATATGGGCGTCGCGACCGCCGCCGACATCGCCGACAAGCTGATCGCCGACGGCGTGTCGCCGGCGCTGCCGGTGGCGGTGCTGGAAAATGGCACGCGCGCCGACATGCGGACGCTGCGCACCCTGCTCGCCGATCTGGGCGACATGGTGGCGCGGGAACAGGTGGTCAGCCCGGCGCTGATCGTGGTCGGTGAAGTCGCCGCCCATGCGCTGGCGCAGGACAGCCTGATCGCCTATCGCGACATGGTACAGACTATGGAAGGTTCGGCAACGACCGGATCTAACGGGAAAAGGGTAGAATGAAGATACTGACGGGCAATGACCTGGTGAGCGGCGACGTCATCTGGTGGGCGGGCGACGGCTGGTCGCGGCAGGTCGGCGACAGCGTCGATGTCGGCGACCATGGCGAAGACCTCGCCCGCACCGAGGAAGCCGCGCTGCGCGTCGTGGGCGCTTATGTGATCGATGCGACCGTGACCGACGAAGGCGTCCGCCCGGCCCATATCAAGGACCGCATCCGCGCGCTCGGCCCGACGGTGCGCCCCGACCTCAATCTCAAACCGAATGATGCCGACGCCGGCAACTGGGTGATCTGACCATGTATCGCTATGACAGCTACGACCAGTCCATCGTCGACGCGCGTGTCGAGGAATTTCGCGATCAGGTGCAGCGCCGCCTGACCGGCGCTCTCACCGAGGACCAGTTCAAGCCGCTGCGGCTGATGAACGGCCTCTATCTCCAGCTGCACGCCTATATGCTGCGCGTCGCCATTCCCTATGGCACGCTCAGCGGCAAGCAGATGCGCAAGCTGGGCGAGATCGCGGCCAAGTATGACAAGGGCTATGGCCACTTCACCACGCGCCAGAACCTGCAATATAACTGGATCAAGTTGGCCGATGCGCCCGACATCCTCGCCGAACTGGCGACGGTGGAGATGCACGCCATCCAGACCAGCGGCAATTGCATCCGCAATATCTCGTCCGACCAATATGCGGGCGTCAGCGCCGACGAGGTGGCGGACCCCCGCCCCTGGGCCGAGTTGCTGCGTCAATGGTCCAGCTTCCACCCGGAATTCACCTATCTGCCGCGCAAGTTCAAGATTTGCGTGATCGCCAGCGACGATGATCGCGCGGCGATGAAGCTGCACGATATCGGCCTGAAACTGGTGTCCAAGGACGGCGTCATCGGCGCCGAAGTCTATGCCGGTGGTGGCATGGGCCGCACCCCGATGGTCGCGCCGCAGATCCGCGACTTCGTACCGGAGGAGGAGATCGTCTCCTATCTGGAGGCGTGCCTACGCGTCTACAATCGCTACGGCCGCCGCGACAACAAGTATAAGGCGCGCATCAAGATCCTGGTCCACGAGATCGGCGTCGAGGAATATAAGCGCCAGGTCGAGGAAGAGTTCGCCCATATGCGCGAACTGGGCCTCAACCCGCCCACGGAAGAACTGGACCGCATCCGCGCCTTCTTCGCCGCGCCCGCCTATGAAACCGGCCTTTCCGAAGCGATCGACCGCGCCGATCCGGCCTTTGCGCTCTGGGTCGACCGTCAGGTCGCGGCGCACAAGGCGCCGGGCTATGCGATCGTCAATATCAGCCTGAAACCGCTGACCGGCATCCCCGGCGACGCTTCGGCGGAACAGATCGAACTGGTCGCGACGCTGGCCGAGCAATACAGCCTCGACGAACTGCGCGTGACCCATGCGCAGAATCTCGTCCTGCCGCATGTCAGGAAGGCGGACCTCTACGCCATCTGGCAGAAGCTGGACGAAGCGGGGCTGGCCGAAGCCAATCTCGACCTCATCACCGACATCATCGCCTGCCCCGGCCTGGACTATTGCGCGCTCGCCAATGCCCGCTCGATCCCGCTGGCGCAGAAGATCGCGCAGCGCTTCGCCGATGCAGAGCGTCAGACGGAACTGGGCGAACTGAAGCTGAAGATCAGCGGTTGCATCAACGCCTGCGGCCACCATCATGCCGGCCATATCGGCATCCTTGGCGTGGACCGTAAGGGCGTCGAGAATTTCCAGCTGCTGCTCGGCGGATCGGGCGCGGAGGATGCGTCACTCGGCCAGATCACCGGCCCCGGCTTCTCCGAGGACGGCGTGGTCGACGCGATCGAGAAGGTCACGGACATCTATCTGGCGGAACGCACCGACGGGGAGCGTTTCCTCGACACCTATCGCCGCATCGGCATGAAGCCCTTCAAGGAGGCGATCTATGGTTGAGTTCCTGTCCTTCCGCGATGGCGAAGCCACGCAGGAACCCGCCGTCACGGTCGAATCCTTCACCGGCCAGTCCAACTCGACTGCGGTGCGGATCGAAGCGGGCGAGGATGCGCGCGAATTGCTGCCCTATCTCGACCGGCTCTCGCTGGTCGAGGTGAACTTCCCGGCCTATGGCGACGGGCGCGGCTACTCCGCCGCCCGCATCCTGCGGGAATCGGGCTATCAGGGCGAATTGCGCGCCGTGGGCGACGTGCTGGTCGACCAGATCAATGCCATGCGCCGCTGCGGCTTCGACAGTTTCCACCCCGCCAAGCCGCTGGATGACGCCGCCGTGGAGCGTGCGCTCAACCGCTATGCCGACGTCTATCAGAAGACGATCGATGGCCGCCAGCCCGTCTGGGCGAAACGGCATCCGGAGAAAATTGATGGCTGAACCTGCCCGCCAGATCCCAGAGCGGCTAATAGATGTGATCGACGCCCGCCCCGCCTTTAACCAGGGGCAAGCCGACGCGCTCAACGCGCGGTTCGAGGGCGTCGATACGCTGACCATGCTCAAGACCGTGTTTGCGGAAGGCCTCGCCGGCAATGTCGCCGTCGTTTCCTCCTTCGGCACGGAAAGCGCGGTGCTGCTCGATCTGGTGGCGAAGGCGGACCGGAACGTCCCCGTCATCTTCGTCGATACGCTCAAGATGTTCGCCGAAACGCTCAACTATCGCGACACGCTCATCGCGCGCATGGGCTTTACCGACAGCCGCACCGTCGCGCCGATCGCGGATGTGATCGCGAAGAAGGACGAGACGGGCCTGCGCTGGTCTTACGACCCGGACGGCTGCTGCGAAATCCGCAAGGTCGAACCGATGAAGCGCGCCAAGGATGGCCTGGACGCCTGGATTTCGGGCCGCAAGGCGTTCCAGTCGGTGACGCGCCAGAACCTGCCCCGCTTTGAGGTGGAAGACGGCCGGCTGAAGCTCAACCCGCTGGGCGACTGGACCAAGACCGATCTGGAAGCCTATTTCGACCGCGAGAACCTGCCCCGCCATCCGCTGGAGGCGCAGGGCTATCTGTCGATCGGTTGCGAACCCTGCACGTCCAAGGTGCTGCCTGGCGAAGACCCGCGCGCAGGCCGCTGGCGCGGCTGGGACAAGGTGGAATGCGGCATCCATTCGCCTGTCTCGCCGATCCCGGCGCCAGTCGCCGATCCGGAAGATCCGGCGAACATGCCGGTGTTCTGAGGCTAGATATTAGCTGGTTCGGAAGAAGGTCGCCATTGGCGGCCTTTTTCTTTGTCGACCTCACCTGCTTCAAATCTCCAAACGGAGATTGACGTATCTCGCCTTGATGACGGCTGCCTTACCCAGCCGCCTTCACAATCTTCGCCCATGCCTCTTCGGTTATGACTTCGATGCCGAGCGCTGTGGCCTGCTTGAGCTTAGTGCCCGCGCCCGGCCCGGCCACGACCAGATCGGTCTTGGCACTGACCGATCCCGCCGCCTTCGCGCCCAGCCGTTCGGCCTGCGCCTTGGCCTCATCACGGCTCATCGTTTCGAGCTTGCCGGTAAAGACCACGATCTTGCCCGTCACCGCGCTGGCGGTGGTTTCCACGACATAGTCGGGCGGCGTCACCTCGGACAGAAGATCGTCCCACGCCTCCATATTATGCGGTTCGTGGAAGAAATCCGCGAGCGCATGACCGACCGCCGCGCCGACATTCTCGACCCCGATATGTTCGGCGATCGCCTTGTCGCGCTTGGCCTGCGTTTCCGCCGGATCAGCGGCGTCACGCAGGGCGATGATCTCCTGCGCCAGCGCGCGAACGCCCGGCAGCGTCGTGTACCGCTTGAGCAGATCGCGCGCCGTCACCGCACCGACATGGCGGATGCCAAGGCCAAAAAGCAGGCGCGCGGCGTCGGGCTGGCGCTTGGCCTCGATCGCGGCGAGGAGGTTGTCCACCGACTTCTCCTTCCATCCCTCGCGGCCCAGCAACTCCGACCCGTGCTTCTTCAACCGGAAGATATCGGCGGGCTCCTTGATCCAGCCAAGGTCGAGAAATTCCTGGATCGTCTTTTCGCCCAGCCCCTCGATATCCAGCGCCGCACGGCTGACGAAATGGCGCAGCCGCTCGAAGCGCTGGGCCGGGCAGATCAGGCCGCCGGTGCAGCGGAAATCGACCTCTTCCTCCTCGCGCACGGCTTCGGACTGGCAGACCGGACAATGGGTCGGGAAGTGGAAGGGTTCGCGCGCCTCCTCGCGGGTCAGGTTATCGACCACCTGCGGGATGACGTCGCCCGCACGCTGGACGACGATGCGGTCGCCGGGGCGGACGCCCAGCCGCGCAATCTCGTCGGCATTGTGCAGCGTCACGTTGGAGACGACCACGCCGCCCACGGTCACGGGGGTCAGGCGGCCAACCGGGGTCAGCTTGCCGGTGCGCCCGACCTGAATGTCGATCGCTTCCAATGTCGTCTGCGCACGCTCGGCGGGGAATTTATGCGCGATCGCCCAGCGCGGCGCCTTCGCCACGAAGCCCAACCGCTGCTGCCAGTCGAGCCGGTCGACCTTGTAGACCACGCCGTCGATATCGAAGGGCAGGTCGGCGCGCGCCGCCTCGATCCCGCGATAATGGGCGATGAGGGCGTCGAGACTATCGACGCAGGCGAGCATGTCCGATACCGGCAGCCCCCAGCCCGCAATCGCCTGCATCACGCCCAGTTGCGTCTCGGCGGGCAGCGCGCTGTGGGCGCCCCAGCCATGGGCGAGGAAGCGCAGCGGGCGGCTGGCGGTGACGGCGGCGTCCTTCTGCCGCAGCGATCCGGCGGCGGCGTTGCGGGGATTGGCGAATTGGCGGGCTTTTTCCGGGTCGTCGGCCTCGGCCAGCAGACGCTGGTTGAGCGCGACGAAATCGCCCTTGGCCATATAGACCTCGCCGCGGACTTCGAACAGGTCGGGGATGGCGGGGCCGGTCAGCCGCTGGGGAATGTCGGCGATGGTGCGGACATTGGCGGTGACGTCCTCGCCGGTAGCGCCGTCGCCACGGGTCGCGGCCAGCACCAGTTCGCCCTGCTCATAGCGCAGCGAACAGGACAGACCGTCAATCTTCGGCTCAGCGGTGAGCGCCAGCGGTTCGGCCTCGGGCAGCGCCAGAAAGCGGCGCACGCGGGCGAGAAATTCGGCAATGTCCTCATCGGAAAAGCCATTGTCGAGGCTCATCATGCGAACCGCGTGCGGCACTTTCTTCAGTGCCGAAGTGGCAGCAGCGCCGACCTGCGCATTGGGCGAATCGGCGCGGATCAGCTGCGGGAAGGCGGCTTCGAGCGCGTTATTCTCGCGGATCAGCGCGTCATAGTCCGCGTCGCTGATCTCCGGCGCATCCTGGTCATGATAGAGCCGGTTATGCCGTGCGACCTCCTTGGCAAGGCGCATCAGGCGGTTGGCGGCTTCGGCTTCGGTGAGGGTCGCGGGATCGATCATGGGGATGCTTTAGCGAACAGCTTGTCGTCCACAAAGACCGCTATTGTCCTGCGGAGCGCGGCAGGTCGATTTTAACAGCGTGCGTCTGGATAGGGGCGCATAAAATGGCCAAGGCTCCGGCAAAACTTGCCACTGCCCAGAGATATTGCCGCTTTCTGGCGTCAACGAATGCGCGAACCAGCAAGACTAGTGCTGCGAACAACAGAGCGATCACCCAAAACCAAGTCATTTCCATTGTCATACCCCCGCTACCGGCACCGTCTCGAAATGCTGGGGGAAGCCCGCGATGATCGGCTTCGCCTTGGCGATGGCGGCGCGGACGGCGGGGAGTTTGAGCGAGGCGGCGTGGCTTTCGCGGCTGTCCCAGACTTCGGTGATCCAGATCGCGTCGGGATTGGCGGTGTCGAGCGCCACGATATAGGACAGGCAGCCCGGCATCGCGCCGGTCGCTGCCCTGAGATAGCCGACCAGTTCGTCGCGCTTGCCGGGTGCGCTGAGCATCTGGCCGATCAGGCCATAGCGCGGCTTTGCCTCCTGCGCGGCTGCGGGAATGGTGGTGCTGGCGATCGCGGCGGCGGCGAGGCCGAGCATGTCCCTGCGGTTATGGGTCATATAGCTTGTCCTCTACCTCCACTATCCGTTCGCTTCGAGCGAAGGAGAATTAAACCCGCTCCAGCAACCGCTCCGCCTGCGCCCGCGCTTCCGCCGTGATCTCCGCGCCCGACAGCATCCGCGCGATTTCCTCGCGGCGTTCGCTATCGTCCAGCGCGTGGACGCCGGTGCGCGTCACCGTACCATCCGAAGACTTGGCGATCAGCATATGGCCTGCCCCGCGCGCCGCGACCTGCGGGCTGTGGGTGACGACGAGGATCTGGTTGCTCTGCGCCAGCCGCGCCAGCCGCTCGCCGATCGCATCAGCCACAGCACCACCCACGCCCCGGTCGATCTCGTCGAAGATCAACGTATCCGCCCCGCCCCGCTCCGCCAGCGCGACCTTGAGCGCGAGGATGAAGCGCGACAATTCGCCGCCGGACGCGATCTTCGCCAGCGGCGCGAAAGGCGCGCCGGGGTTGGTCGAAATCTCGAACTCGACCCGGTCCATCCCCTGCGCGCTCCACTGGCCCTCGTCCAGCGGCGCGACCACGGTGCGGAAGCGCGCGGCGTCCAGCTTCAGCGGCGCGAGTTCCCCGGCGACCGCCGCATCGAGCCGTCCGGCGGCCAGCTGGCGCTCGGCCGACAGCGCCTGCGCGGCGGCGCGATAGGCGGCGGCCTTCGCCGCGACATCCTTTTCCAGCGCCACGATATGCTCCTCCCCGCCCTCGATCGCGGCGAGCCTCGCGGCCATCTCGTCGCGCAGCGCGGCAAGGTCGTCCGCTGCGACCTGATGCTTACGGGCCAGACCGCGCAGGTCGAACAGCCGCGTCTCGATCGCGTCGAGCCGGGCGGGATCGAAGCTCAGCGCCTCGGCGGCTTCGGCCAGACGATCCTCCGCTTCTCCCGCTTCCACAACGGCGCGGTCGAGCGCTTCGAGCACGGCGGTCAGCAGCGGCTCTTCCCCGGCGATCCGGTCGAGCCGCCGCGCAGCCTGACGCAACTGGGCAAGGCCGCCATCCGTTCCGGTCAGGCAGTCGCTGACGGCGGACAAATCGTCGGTCAGGCGCGCGCCCTTCTGCATGGTCGCGCGTTCCTCGGCCAGCGCCGCTTCCTCACCGGCTTCCGGCGCGAATTTGCGCAATTCCTCGACCGCATGAGTCAGATAATCGCGGTCGCGTGCGGCATTGTCGACGATGGTGCGGGCTTCGGCCAATGCACTCGTGGCGCTGCGCCAGCCGGCATGGGCGGCAGCGACCGCCTCCGCCTCGCAGCGGCCATAAGTGTCGAGCAGCGCCCGGTGGCCGCGCGGGTTGAGCAGGCCGCGATCGTCATGCTGGCCGTGAATCTCGACCAGCGATCCGCCCAGGTCGCGCAGCAGCGCCGCCGAACAGGGCTGGTCGTTGACGAAGGCGCGGCTGCCGCCATCGGCCTTCACCAGACGGCGGATCAGCAGCGGCTCGCCCGGCTCGATATCGATGCCATTCTCGACCAGCAGCGCGGTGGCGCGGTGGTCGGCAGCAGGCGGATCGAAGGTCGCGACCACGCTCGCCTGCGCCTCGCCATTGCGGACGAGGCCGGTGTCGGCGCGCGCGCCCAGCGCAAGGCCCAGCGAATCGAGCAGGATCGACTTGCCCGCGCCCGTCTCGCCGGTCAGCACGGACAGACCCGCGCCGAACTCCAGGTCCAGCGCCTCGATCAGCACGACATTGCGGATGGCGAGCGAGGTCAGCATGCCGTTCGTTCACGATCGTCATCCCAGCGAAGGCTGGGATCTCGTGCCGCTGGGGCGAACCCAGAGGCCTGAGACCCCGACCTGCACCGGGGTGACGATGTCAGGCCGTCAGGCCTTGCCGCCATGTTGCTGCATCAGCTTGTAGCTGCGCTCATACCATTTGGTGCCGGGATAGTTGCGGCCCAGCACGGCGGCGGCCTTCTGCGCTTCGGCGGGGATGCCGAGCGAGAGATAGGATTCGACCAGACGCTCCAGCGCTTCGGGCGTATGGGTCGTCGTCTGATACTTGTCGATCACGGTGCGGAAGCGCAGCGTGGCGGCGAGCCACTGGCCGCGGCGCTGGTAGAAGCGGCCAACCTCCATCTCCTTGCCGGCCAGGTGATCGTTCACCAGGTCGACCTTCAGCCGCGCGTCGGCGGCGTAGCGGGTGTCGGGATAGCGGCGGATCAGTTCGCCCAGCGCATCCATCGCCTGCTGCGTGATCTTCTGGTCGCGGGTGACGTCGGCAATCTGCTCATAATAGCAGAGCGCGATCAGATAATAGGCGTAGGGCGCGTCCTTGTTGCCGGTGTGGATCGACAGGAAGCGCTGCGAGGCCGCGATCGATTCCGGATAATCGCGGTTCATATAATAGCTGAACGCCGACATGAGCTGCGCGCGGCGCGCCCAGGGCGAATAGGGATGCTGGCGCTCCACCTCATCGAACAGGGCGGCGGCAAGCTTATACTGGCCGCGATCGAGCCGCGACTTGCCGCTATTGTAGAGGGTCGATACGTCGCGCGCGACATAGAGCGTATCGGCCTTGTTCTTCGATGTCGAACAACCCGACAGCAGGGCGGCCAGAAGGATCGCGGGCAGAACCGGGGCGGCGACCGCGCCGATGCGCGTCAGGTTTTTCGTCAGCATGGGGCGGGTCATAGCCGAGCCGGTGGCCGCCGCCAAGCGGCAGAATGCTGGGCCGTTCAACTCGCTGTCCGGAACGGCAGATCGAGCCTGGCGATCGCCCCGCGCGGGTCGCCCGGCTCCAGCACGAAGGAGCCGCCCAGCTGCGCCGCCAACGCATGGGCGATGCGCAGGCCCAAGGATTCGGCCTTGCTCGCATCGACATCCGCGGCCACGCCATATCCATCGTCCGCAATCCGCAGCCTGACGCCATCCCCCTCTTCCGCCAGCGCGATCTCGATCCGCCCGGCCCGGTCGGGCAGGCCATGTTCGATGGCGTTGCTGACCGCTTCGGCGACGACCAGCGCCAGCGGAATGACGGTATTGGCGTCCAGGGTTAGGCCGGCAGGCGCGACCACGCTCAGCCGGATATCCTGACGTCCGCTCGCATCCAGCACGTCGCGCGCGAGTTCGGTGAGGAATTCGCGCAGATTCTGCCCCTTGCCGGATGGATCGTAGAGCGCACGGCTGATGCGCCCGATCAGCGCCAGCCGTTCGGCGGCGTCGTCCAGCGCGCGGCGGGCGCCGTCATGGTCGATATGGCGGCGCTGAAGCGAGAGCATCGCGGCCGCCACCTGGAGATTGTTGGACACGCGATGCTGCAATTCGCGGAACAGAAGTTCGCGATTGTCCGCCAGGGTCCGGCTGCGCTCACGCTCGACCGCCACGGCGAAATTGGCGCTCTGCATGAAGTGGATCAGCAGGATGTCGACCACGACCACGGCCGAATAGAAAAGCATCGCCACGGCGACGGCCGGGTTCAGCACGAAGCCGAAAGGCGGCGGGATGAAGAAATACCAGGACAGAATGCCGCAGAGTATCGCGGAGAAAATGCCTGGCCGCACGCCGAAGAGGAAGGAGGAGAGGATGACGGCAGGAAAGAAGGTGACGAAGGGATAGCCGCTAGGCAGCAGCGGATCGGCCGCGAAGCGCAGCATCAGCGCCGCGGCGCAGAAGATCAGGCTCAACACATAGGCATAGACCGGCCGATCGAGCACGAGCGGCAGGCGTTCGACAAAGCGCTCGTTGCTCCTCTGCATCTCGATCCCCAGGATGGCGTTTTGTTACAGTAGCAGAACCTTATCGGGTCGCATTGATCGAAATCAGTCGCCGGATCGCTTTTGCGACGAAAAAAGGGGCACCCGGCGAAACCGGATGCCCCTTTCTATCCTGTTGATGCGACGCTGACCGGACCGATCAGTCCTGGGTCAGGAAGTCGGGCAGACCGGCGTTGGAGCCGTCGTCATCGCCGCCCTTGCCGCCTTCGCTGCGCGGGCCACGGTCACGGCGAGGGCCGCGATCGCCGCCCCGATCACCACCGCGACCGCCACGATCACCGCCGTCACGACGCGGGCCACGGCCACGGTCGCCCCGATCACCACGGTCGCCGCGATCTCCACGGGGTTCACGCGGTTCGCGGGCCGGACGGGTGTCTTCCAGTTCCTCGCCGGTTTCCTGATCGACGACGCGCATGGACAGGCGAACCTTGCCGCGCGGGTCGATTTCGAGAACCTTGACCTTCACTTCCTGGCCTTCCGACACGACGTCGGTCGGCTTTTCGACACGCTCATTCTTCATTTCGGACACGTGGACGAGACCGTCCTTGCCGCCCATGAAGTTCACGAACGCACCGAAGTCGACGATGTTGACGACCTTGCCGGTGTAGACTTTGCCGACTTCCGCTTCCTCGACGATGCCGAGGATCCACTTCTTGGCGGCCTCGATCTGGGCGATGTCGGACGAGCTGATCTTGATGATGCCCTCGTCGTCGATGTCGACCTTGGCGCCGGTTTCCGCGACGATCTCGCGGATGACCTTGCCGCCGGTGCCGATGACGTCGCGGATCTTCGATTTGTCGATCTGGATCGTCTCGATGCGCGGGGCGTGGGCCGACAGTTCAGTGCGGGTCGAGGACAGCGCCTTGCTCATCTCACCGAGAATGTGCGCGCGGCCTTCCTTGGCCTGACGCAGCGCGACTTCGAAGATTTCCTGCGTGATGCCGGCAACCTTGATGTCCATCTGCATGGTGGTGATGCCCGCTTCGGTACCGGCCACCTTGAAGTCCATGTCGCCCAGATGATCCTCGTCGCCCAGAATGTCGCTGAGGACAGCGAATTTGGAGCCTTCCAGGATCAGCCCCATGGCGATGCCCGACACCGGACGCTTCAGCGGAACGCCCGCGTCCATCATCGACAGCGAACCGCCACAGACCGTCGCCATCGAGGACGAGCCGTTGGACTCGGTGATGTCGGACAGGACGCGGATGGTGTAGGGGAACTCATCCTTGGTCGGCAGCACCGGGTGCAGGGCGCGCCATGCCAGCTTGCCATGACCGACTTCGCGACGGCCCGGCGCGCCGAAGCGGCCGACTTCACCGACCGAATAGGGCGGGAAGTTATAGTGCAGCATGAAGTTTTCATAATGAACGCCGGTCAGGCCGTCGATCATCTGCTCGGCGTCCTTGGTGCCCAGCGTGGTGGTGCAGATCGACTGCGTTTCACCACGGGTGAACAGCGCCGAACCATGGGTGCGCGGCAGGAAGCCCACCATCGCCTCGATCGGGCGGATCTGGGTGGTGGTGCGGCCGTCGATGCGCTTGCCGTCCTTCAGGATGGCGCCGCGCACGATTTCGGCTTCCAGCTTCTTGGTCAGCTTGATGCCGGCCATCACGGTCTGGGCGTCAAGGCCGTCTTCGGTGAACTGGGCCTTCGCCTTGGCGCGGGCTTCATTGAGCGCGTTGGAGCGGGCCGACTTGTCGGTCAGCTTGTAGGCGGCCGTGATGTCCTTGCCGATCAGCTTCTTCAGCTTCTTCTTCAGATCGTCCAGATTGTCGCCCTTGGCGATATCCCACGGATCCTTCGCGGCCTTTTCAGCGAGGTCGATGATCGCGTTGGCGACCTTCTTCGACGCTTCATGGGCGAACAGGACCGCGCCCAGCATGATGTCTTCCGACAATTCCTTGGCTTCGGATTCGACCATCATCACGGCGTTGCCGGTGGCGGCGACGACCAGGTCGAGTTCGCCGGTCTTCACTTCGTCAAGGCTCGGGTTCAGCTGATATTCGCCATCCTTGTAACCGACGCGGGCGGCGCCGATCGGACCCATGAAGGGCACGCCCGACAGGGTCAGCGCGGCCGACGCGGCGATCATCGCCACGATATCGGGCTCGCTCTCGCCATCGAACGACAGAACCTGCGCGATCACGTTGATTTCGTTATAGAAACCTTCGGGGAACAGCGGGCGGATCGGGCGGTCGATCAGGCGGGAAACCAGCGTTTCCTTTTCGGTCGCGCCGCGCTCACGCTTGAAGAAGCCACCCGGAATGCGACCGGCGGCCGAATATTTTTCCTGATAGTGGACGGTCAGCGGGAAGAAGTCCTGGCCTTCCTTCACCGACTTGGCGGCGGTCACGGCGCACAGCACCACGGTTTCGCCATAGGTCGCCAGCACGGCGGCGTCGGCCTGGCGTGCGATACGGCCGGTTTCGAGGGTCAGCGTCTTGCCGCCCAGCTCGATCGAAACTTTCTTTACATCGAACATAATATTTTCCTTCGCCCGCCTGGCCCTATTGCCGGGCGGGGCCTGTGGCGCGGGCTAGCCGGCCCGCTGCGGTGTCGGGGCATCGTGTGGCCCCTGATATGCAACAGGGCGCCGGATTGCGCCCCATTCCAGAATCGGAAACGGCCCCGAATGGGGCCGTCCCTTTGTAGCAGGCTTACTTACGCAGGCCCAGCTTGGCGATGAGGTCGTTATAGCGACCCACATCCTTCTTCTTCAGATAGTCCAGCAGCGAACGACGCTTGTTGACCAGCATCAGCAGGCCGCGACGGCTGTGGTTATCCTTGTGATGACCCTTGAAATGCTCGGTCAGGTTGGCGATGCGCTCCGAGAGGATCGCAACCTGGACTTCCGGCGAACCGGTGTCGCCTTCGACGCGGGCATGTTCCTTGATCAGCGCTTCCTTGCGCTCTGCAGTGATCGACATCGGCTTCCTTTCTGTATCTAGAGATTAAAGCCGCGCACCACCCGGATTTCCGGGCCACTGGCTTCGACCAGCGCGACGGGCGTGTCGCCCGCCATCGCCAGCATCAAGCCGGTATGCGGTTTCCCCACGAGCACCTTCCCCTGTCGGAGAGCCAGTGCTTCATCGGGAGAGACTGCGAGAGCCGGGATGTCGTCCAGCCCCGCCGTCAACGGCAGCATGCACTGCGCGATGCCGCCGCCCCTAGCAGCTTCGTCCAATTTGTCCAGTGAAATCGCGGCTTCCAGGGCGAACGGCCCGGCCTTGATCCGGCGCAACATCGTGACATGGCCGACCGTGCCGAGCGCCAGCGCAATGTCGCGGGCAAGCGAGCGGATATAGGTGCCCTTGGAAACATGGGCGGTCAGGGTGACGGAGGCGAGTGCTCCCCCTTCCTGCTCCTGCGCGCCGATCGTCAGCGCATGGATCGTCACCGACCGCAGTTTCATCTCGACCTCCTCCCCCTTGCGGGCGAGGTCATAGGCGCGTTGGCCGTCGATCAGGATGGCGCTGTAGGCGGGCGGCGCCTGCTCGATCGGGCCGGTAAAGCGGAGCAGGATCGCCTCCACTTGCCCCGGCGTCGGCCGATGATCGCTCTGCGCTATCGCCTTCCCCTCCAGATCCAGCGTATCGGTCTGGACACCGAAGCGGATCGTGAAATCATAAATCTTGTCGCTCTCGAGCATCCGCCCGGCGAGCTTGGTCGCCTCCCCGATCGCGATCGGCAGCACCCCGGTCGCCAGCGGATCGAGCGTGCCGCCATGGCCGACCTTCCACTTTTCCGTTCCGCCCAGCACTTCCCGCTGTATCCGCAGAGCGCGCTTCACCGCACTGACCGCCTGCGTCGAGCCAAGGCCATGGGGTTTGTCGAGGATGATCCAGCCGTGCATGGCGGCGCGCTCTATATCGCCTGCCCCGCCCTGTCAGCCCTTAATAGCCATGAGCGCGACGGACACACCTCCTTGTCGATCGGACATTTCACAACGGCCCGCGCCGCGCTATTCGTCACCCATGACGATCAAGCTCATCTGCCTCGATGCCGACGACACGCTCTGGCACAATATGCGCCATTTCAATGCGACCGAGGATGCGCTGCTCGACATGCTGCGCCCCTTTGCCGAGGCCGACGTCACGCGCGAGCGGCTGATCGCCTGCGAGACGCGCAATCTGTCGCTCTACGGCTATGGCGCCAAGGGCTTCACCCTGTCGATGATCGAGACGGCGGTGGAACTGGCTGGCGACAGCCTCTCGACGGCGATGATAGAGGGAATATTGGCGGCCGGTCGCGCCCTGCTCGCGCATCCGGTCGAGCTGTTCGACGGGGTTCAAAACACGCTGGAGACGCTGGAAAAGGTCGGCCCGCTGGTGCTGGTGACGAAGGGCGACCTGCTCCATCAGGAAAGCAAGCTGGCCGCCTCGGGCCTCGGCGACCTTTTCTCCGGCATCGAGATCGTCAGCGACAAGAAGGCGGACACCTTCCGCACCCTCTTCGCCCGCCACGGCATCGCCCCCGAAGAAGCAGTGATGGCCGGCGATTCGATGCGCTCGGACATCCTCCCGGCACTGGAAGCCGGGGCATGGGCCGCCTTCATCCCGCAGGAAGGCGCCTGGCACCATGAAAGCGCCAAGGCGCCGTCCGATCATCCGCACTTCACACAATTGGAGCGGCTGGCGGAGCTGCCGGACTGGATCGTTTCTATATCGTAATGATTAGTTCTCCACAGCCCGCGCCCGCCATTCATCCGCCAAGATCGAATAGATCACCGTGTCGCGGATATGGCCGGTCCAGGTGATGCGCTGCTGGCGCAGCACGCCCTCGCGCACTGCACCCAGCTTCTCCACCGCCTTTTGCGAGCGGATGTTCCGCTGGTCGATGCGGAATTCGATCCGGGTAAAGCCGCAGTCGATCGCCCGCCCGATCAGCAACGGCTTGATCCGGCCATTCAATCCCGTGCCGCGCACCGCCGGCGTCATGTAGGTGCCACCCAGTTCCAGCCAGTTGTCCGCCGGATTGAGGTGCAGATAGCCCGACATGCCCACTGCCACGCCATCAGCGCGGATCAGGAAGGGACAGCGATCCTGGTTGGCGATGGTCGCGTCGAAGACGGCGTCGAAATCCTCCGCCGCCCAGCGGCTTGGGAAAATCTCCCACACCGGATCGTCGATCGGACAGATGGCGCGGAGCGTTTCGCGATGCGCCTCGCGCAGTTGCTCCAGATACAGGCCGGGCGCGTCGATCGGCGCCAGCAATTGATCGATCCGGTTCATCCCTGCATCTGCTCCACGAAATGGCGGCGGCACAGCGCCACATAGCGATCATTGCCGCCAATCTCGGTCTGGTCGCCCTGCCGGATCGCCCTGCCCTGCGCATCGACGCGCAGGTTCATCGTCGCCTTGCGTCCGCATTCGCAGATCGTCTTGATCTCGCTGAGCGAGTCGGCCAGCCCCAGGAGTGCGGCGCTGCCGGGGAACAACTGCCCCTGGAAATCGGTGCGGATGCCGTAGCAAAGGACGGGGATGCCCAGCCGGTCGCAGACCCCGCCCAATTGCCACACTTGCGCCTCGGTCAGGAACTGCGCTTCGTCCACCAGCACGCAGGAAAGCGGCGTCGCCGCATGCTCCGCGGCAATGGCGGCGAGCATGTCGGTTTCGCTGTCGAACAGAGCGGCATGCGCCTCCAGCCCGATGCGCGACACGATCCGCCCCTGACCGTAGCGGTCATCCAGCGCTGCGGTCCAGAGCATCGTGTCCATGCCACGTTCGCGATAGTTGAAATCCGATTGCAGCAGCGTCGTCGATTTGCCCGCATTCATCGAGCTATAGTAGAAATAGAGCTTCGCCATCGCGCGGGATTAGCGGATTGTCGGCGCGACGCCAGCGAGGAAACGGACCAGCGCGTCGGCCAGCGCGATCCGCTTGTCGGAAAAACTGTGATCGGTCGGCCAGACCATCAGTCGCGTATCCGGGTTCGCACCCTGCGCATCGGCGGCCGCCTTGCGCGCCATGGCGCCGATGCCCCTTTCCGCGCCGATCATGGTCAGCGGCCGGCGGCCATAGCCGGCAAGCCGCCGCCCCAGATCGAACTTCGCGCCATCCGCCTTGATCTCGCCCGTCAGGCTTTCATAGGTCGCGCCATTGAGCGGTGGCAGGTCGCCCGCCACCTCGGCCTTCCAGCCCGCCTCCCCTTCCGCCGTGGCGAGCGCCGCCACGGTCTGCGCCGGATCCCAGGGATCAATCAGGAACAGCCCGGCGACGCGCGGTTCGGCGGCGGCGGCATCGGCGGCCATGAAGCCCCCCATGCTGTGCCCCGCCACCACGATCGCGCTGGTGTCGATACGATATCTGGCGACGGTCGAGGGTTGCTGGAGGAACTGGAGCGCGGTGAAGGCATCCTCCGACGCATTGCCGAAGGAGAAGGTGCCGGGACTGCCCCAGCTGCCGCGATAATGGAGCGTCAGCACATTCCACCCGGCCCGCCGCGCGGCCTGCGCCAGATCCAGATTCTGCTCATTGCCGGGAAAGCCATGGAGCAGCAGCAGCGTCGGATGGATGCCCGGCCCGGCGGGAGTATATATGACCGCGTTCATTGCCCCATCCTGCGCAGGGATGACGAAGGCGCTCATGCCCGCCTGGTAAGCGGCGTCGGGCTTGGGATCGGCGATGACGGCGGGATGGGTGGCGGGATCTTTTGCCTGGGCGGGTACGATCACCGCACAGGCCAGCATCATGGCGGACAGGAAACGCATCATCTCGGAACCTCGATTGCTACGGGCGGATCGGCCAGCTTGCGGAAAGCCTGTTCATCAAACGTCACGAACGCTTCAGCGCCGTTGGCGGCTAGGACATGGATGGCATCGGCAATGTCCGCGCCAGCGCGAAATTGCGCCACAGCCCATCGCGCGCCATCGGCTTGCTCCACTTCGACGTTCGGCAAGTCCATGATGTCGGACAGGATATCCGCCAGCGCCGATCGCTCCACCTTGTAACGGCTACCGAGCAGCCATGCGGTTTCCAACATCACGGTGAGGGGAATGAAGATGCCTTCGGCGATCAGGGCATCCGCGATCTCGGCCTGCCGAATATCGTCCCGGACCAAGGCCCGAGCCAGGATATTCGTATCGACCGCTTTCAACGATCGCTATCCTCGGCCGCTTTGCGCCAGCCTTCCGCGATCGTCTGGTTCATGTCCTCGATCGTCACGGGCGGCCCTTGATAATCGATACGCGCCCTGATTCCGGCCATGATCTCATCAAAGCTCCGGCCGGACTTCTTGTGCTGCGGTTTCAGCAGCACGCCGCCGCCCATGGCGACGACGTCCAGCACCTGCCCTGGCATAAGACCAAGCTGGTCGCGCACATCCTTGGGGATGACGACCTGACCTTTCGCCGACAGGGTGGTCTTGGCGTTCATGACGGTAAGATGCGTCTTACCGTCACCCAAGTCAATCCTCGCCCTCATCCTGCGCCAGGTCGCGCGCGACCTTGGGATCACGGAGCAGCTTGTCGATATGGCTACCCTCGTCGAAACTTTCGTCCGACAGGAACTTCAGCTTCGCCGCATATTTGAGGCGGATGCGGTGCGCCACCTCGCGCTGGAGATAGGCGGTGTTGGTGCGCAGCGCCTTGAGCACCGCTTCCTCATCCTGCCCCAGCAGCGACTTGATGAAGACCGTCGCGTGGCGCAGGTCGGGCGACATGCGCACTTCGGTGACACTGACGACATGCTTGGCCAGCACATCGTCATGCACATCGCCGCGCTGGAGAATTTCGGACAGGACATGGCGCACCTGCTCACCCACGCGAAGGAGGCGGACGGAGGGGCCTTCGGATTGCTGTTGAGCCATAATTAAAACTCCCCCCTCCCTTTTGGTCTCAGGAGGGGCACATGACCCTCCTGAGAGGGTCGGGGGTGGTTTGCGAGCGTAGCGGGCACTGCCGAATAACGAAAGGGTGGGTGTGATTGCTCACGCAATCGCACCCACCCCAAGCTCTTCTCCCGAAAGGGAAGATCGTCCGTCCTGGCTTACAGCGTGCGCTGGCGCTCTTCGACCTCGAACAGTTCGAGCGTGTCGCCGGCCTTGATGTCGTTCGTGTCCTGCAGGACCGCGCCGCACTCCATGCCTGCACGCACTTCGGACACGTCGTCCTTGAAGCGACGCAGCGACGCGATGTGGGTGCGCGAGACGATGACATCGTCGCGGGTGAGGCGCGCCGACAGACCCTTGCGGATGATGCCGTCGAGGACGAGCAGACCGGCCGCCTTGTCCTTCTTGCCCGCCGGGAACACCTGAAGCACCTCGGCACGACCAACGATCGTTTCGATGCGCTCGGGCGCCAGCTGGCCCGCCATTTCGCCGCGAACCTCTTCGAGCAGGTCGTAGATCACGTCATAATAGCGCAGCGAGATCTTCTCGCGCTCCGCCAGCTGACGCGCCTTGGCATTGGGACGGACGTTGAAGCCGATCAGCGGCGCGCGGCTGGCGGCGGCCAGCGTGACGTCGCTTTCGGTGATCGCGCCGACGCCCGAATGCAGGATGCGGACCTTGATCTCGTCGGTCGAGATACGGTTCAGCGCGGTCACGATCGCTTCGACCGACCCCTGCACGTCGCCCTTCACCACCACCGGATATTCGATGACGGTCGTGTTGAGCGCCGAGAACATATGCTCGAAGCTCGTCGGGGCGGCGGTGGTGCGCTTCTTGGTCGCCTGCTCCTGACGGTAAGCGGCGACTTCGCGGGCGCGGGCTTCATTTTCCACGACGGTGAGCTGGTCGCCTGCCATCGGAACGCCGGACAGACCCAGAACCTCGACCGGGGTCGAGGGACCGGCGGTCTTCACCTGCTGGCCCTTGTCGTTGATCATCGCGCGGACCTTGCCGCTTTCAGACCCTATAACGAAGGTGTCGCCGATCTTCAGCGTGCCCTTGCGGACAAGAACGGTCGCCACAGCGCCGCGGCCCTTGTCGAGCTGCGCCTCGATCACATTGCCTTCGGCGGCGCGATCGGGGTTGGCGGTCAGTTCCATGACTTCGGCCTGAAGCAGGATCTTCTCGATCAGTTCGTCGAGGCCGGTCTTCTTGAGCGCCGAAACCTCCACGTCCTGGACGTCGCCGCCCATATCCTCGACCACGATCTCCTCGCTCAGCAGGCGCTCGCGCACCTTCTGCGGATTGGCGTCGGGCTTGTCGCACTTGTTGATCGCGACGATCATCGGGACGCCGGCAGCCTTGGTGTGGTTGATCGCCTCGATAGTCTGCGGCATCAGGCCGTCATCGGCCGCCACCACCAGGATGACGATGTCGGTGACGTTGGCGCCGCGGGCTCGCATTTCCGAGAAGGCTTCGTGGCCCGGCGTGTCAAGGAAGGTGATGACATCACCGCCCTTGGTCGTCACCTGATAGGCGCCGATATGCTGGGTGATGCCGCCGCTTTCGCCGGCGACCACATCGGTCCCGCGCAGGGCGTCGAGCAGCGACGTCTTGCCATGGTCGACATGGCCCATGATGGTCACGACCGGCGCGCGGGGCTTCAGCGTTTCGAACGCATCAACCTCGCCTTCCATGCCGATTTCGACGTCGGCATCGGACACGCGCTGGATGCGGTGGCCGAATTCCTCGACCAGCAGCTCCGCCGTATCCTGGTCGATCGGCTGGTTGAGCGTGACGGCGGTGCCCATCTTGAACAGGGACTTGACCAAGTCCGCGCCCTTTTCGGCCATACGGTTGGCAAGTTCCTGCACCGTGATGCTTTCAGGCACGATCACGTCGCGGCTCTGCTTCTCGCGGGTCTTGGAACCACCCGAATAATGCGCGCGACGCTCCTTTTCACGGGCGCGCTTGAGGGCCGCGAGGCTGCGCGCGCGAGCGCTGTCGTCGTCGGCCAACGCCTTGGTCACGGTCAGCTTGCCGGCCTGACGACGATTATCCTCGCCCTTCTTGGCGCGGTCGGGCTTGGCCGGTTCGGGGCGCTTGACCGGCGCGACCGGCGTGAAGCGGCGCGGCGGCGGAATGGTGGCGGCGGTCGTCGCCGGCTTCTGCTCGGCGGGGGCAGCGGCAGGCGCAGCCGTTTCGGCAGGCGCCGCAGCGACGGGCGCAGCCTCTTCGACCGGCGCGGGCGCGGGCGTGGCGACAACGTCCTCGGCAGCCTTTACAGCGGCTTCGGTCTGACGCGTGGCATTGGCTTCCGCATTTTCAGCAGCGAGCCGATTTTCCTCGGCGCGGCGCTTTTCTTCCTCGATCGCGGCGAGTCGCTGCGCATCTTCGCGACGGCGCGCATCTTCCAGCGCGGTCATGCGGGCTTCCTCGGCCTCGCGCAGCAGCTTGGCCTGGAGTTCCTGACGCGACATCAGGCTCTGCGGCGGCGACTGGCGCACCGGGGCGGGCTGCGGCGCGCGCGCCTGCGGCTGTTGCGGCGGCGGAGCGGCAGGACGCGGCGCGGCCGGCGCGGGCGTCGGATCGACCTGGGGCGCAGCCGCAGGAGCGCCACCGGTCGTCTCACCGGGCTTGCCCAGGACGCGGCGCCGCTTCACCTCAACCACGACCGTATTCTTGCGGCCATGGCTGAACTGCTGCTGCACCTGGCCGGATTCGACGGTCCGCTTGATGCCCAGCGGCTTGCGGCCCAGAACCGGCTTGTCTTCCTTGCTGTCACTCATACGATCGAACTTAACCCTTCACTTCCGCTTCGGCCGGATAGGCCCGCCGACGCCCAATATTATGCTTACTCGGCCCGCATTCACTCAAGGACGCGGCGCATCGGCAGAGTCATGCTCTCCATGCACAGGCGCTCCGTTAGCGCAACCCAGATAGCTTTCCAAGCGGGCTATGGCCGCGCGCAGGCGCGATGCAGCACGCGAGTCGGTCACCGCGATATGGACGACATTATCCCGCCCCATTGCCATAGATAGGGCGTCGCGGTCCACAGGCAAGACGATGCCCGCCAAATCCGTGCCCTCCGCTTCCTGTCCGACGCGCAGCGCCTGGTCCAGTTTGCGGTTGCCGTCGGCCGCCGCATCGGCGGCATGGAACAGCAATCGCACCTGCCCCTTGCGGCAGGCGACGTCGATCTTTTCCGATCCCGTCAGCAGCATGGAGGCGCGCGCCTCCAGCCCCAGCCGGTCGAGCAGCGCCTTGCGCAGCCCCGATTCGATCAGGTCCGGCAGCGTATCGGGAATCTGGAGCGCACCCTCCTTGAAGGCGCGGGCGAGCGCCCCCTTGAGCTTGCCCTTGGCCAGCGCGACCTCCAGCTCCGCGCGCGTCACGCCGATCCAGGCGCCCCGCCCCGGCGCCTTGGCGCGGATGTCGGGAAGCACCTGCCCTTCCGGCCCCACGGCCAGACGGATCAGCGTTTCGGGATCGGCGCGGTCGCCGGTCAATATGCATTTACGTTCGGTCATGCGCGCTCCTCCGCCAGAACGGAAGAAAGGGCAAGTCCAACGCTGTGGGGAGCGCTTATTCTCTCATCGGGGAGTGTCCGCAGCATTGGCGTCCTCCCTGGGCTGAGGATTGGCGCGATCGGCGAGCAGCTGCCCGCCGGCCCCGTAATTTTCGGTCGGGATTTCCGAGATCACCACCTGGACGGCAGCCGCCGACTTCCCCAGCCGCTCCACGAGCGACTGGGTGATGTCGGCAACGATCGCGGCTTTCTGCTCGCGAGTGGCGTTGCCGGCCAGACGGATGTCGACAAAAGGCATGGAGTCTCAGGCTTCCTCTTCGAACCAGTGGGCGCGAGCGGCCATGATGATCTCATTGCCCTGCTCGTCGGACAGGCCATAGGTCGCCAGGATGCCGCCCTTGTCGTCGCTGCTGCTGTCCGACTTGCGACGACGCTGGTCGACGCGCTTCTTCTGCACCAGTTCGTCGGTGGCAAGGTCGGCGAGGTCGTCGAGCGTCTTGACGCCCGCCTTGCCCAGCGTGACCAGCATCGCTTCGGTGAGGTGCGGCATGTCAGCCAGCGCGTCGTCGACGCCCAACGCCTGACGCTCTTCGCGGGCGGCCTGCTCGCGACGGTCGAGCGCTTCCTGCGCACGGCTCTGCAACTCGGCGGCAAGGTCTTCGTCGAAGCCTTCGATCGCGGCGAGTTCCTCGACGCTGACATAGGCGACTTCTTCCAGCTCGCCAAAGCCTTCGGCGACCAGCAGCTGCGACAGCGTCTCGTCCACGTCCAGTTCGTTCTGGAACAGTTCAGACCGGGCGACGAATTCCTTCTGGCGCTTCTCGCTGGCGTCGGCCTCGGTCATGATGTCGATCGCCTTGCCGGTGAGCTGGCTGGCGAGGCGGACATTCTGGCCGCGGCGGCCGATGGCGAGCGACAGCTGATCGTCGGGAACGACGACTTCGATGCGCTCTTCTTCCTCGTCGATGACGACGCGGGCGACCTGCGCGGGCTGCAACGCGTTGACGACGAAGGTCGCGGTATCTTCCGACCAGGGGATGATGTCGATCTTCTCGCCCTGCATTTCCTGCACGACGGCCTGGACGCGGCTGCCCTTCATGCCGACGCAGGCGCCGACGGGATCGATGCTGCTGTCACGGCTGATGACGCCGATCTTGGCGCGGCTGCCCGGATCACGGGCGGCGGCCATGATGGTGATGACGCCGTCGTAGATTTCGGGGACTTCCTGCGCGAACAGCTTCTTCATGAATTCGGGATGCGCGCGGCTGAGGAAAATCTGCGGCCCGCGATTTTCGCGGCGCACGTTCAGCACGACCGAACGGATGCGGTCGCCGACGCGGACGACTTCGCGCGGAATTTGCTGGTCGCGGCGGATCACGCCTTCGGCGCGGCCCAGATTGACGACGACATGGCCGAATTCGACCGACTTGACGACACCGGTGATGATCTCGCCCACGCGGTCCTTATATTCCTCGAACTGGCGCTCGCGCTCGGCGTCGCGGACCTTCTGGAAGATCACCTGCTTGGCCGACTGGGCGTCGATGCGGCCCAGGTCGATCGCGGGCAGCGGATCGACGATGAAGTCGCCGACGACGGCGTCCTTCTTCAGCTTGGCGGCCTGCTTCAGGTCGACCTGCTTGAAATAATCCTCGACCAGCTCGACCACTTCGACAACTCTCCAGAGACGGAGATCGCCGCTGTCGGGGTCCAGCTTCGCACGAATATCATTCTCGGCGCCGTAGCGCGCGCGCGCGGCGCGCTGGATCGCGTCCTCCATCGCCTCGATGACGATGGCCTTGTCGATCATCTTTTCCGATGCCACCGAATTGGCGATGGCGATCAGCTCTGCCTTGTTGGCGGAAATGGCGTTGGCCATGACGTTATGAACCCTTATTCTTCGGTTTCAAACTCGTCCGCCCCATCGGAGGAGAGCGGCATACTAGCAGCAATCAGCTTGTCGGTCAGCACCAGCTTGGCGTCGCCCACAAGCGCGAAAGGAATGGAAACGTCACCCGCCTTGGCGTCGGCGAAGAGAATCTCCTCGCCCTCGACGCCCTTCAGGATGCCGCGAAAGCTCTTGCGGCCCGACACGATTTCGGTCGCGTTGATCTTCGCCTCGTGCCCGGCCCATTCGAGGAAGTCGTGCAGGCGGGTCAGCGGCCGGTCGATGCCGGGCGAACTCACTTCCAGGCGATAGGCGTCCTCGATCGGGTCGGCTTCATCCAGCACGTCAGACAGGCGGCGCGAGATGGTCGCGCAATCCTCGATCACAAGCTGCTTGGTCGACGGATTTTCGGCCATGATCTGGAGCGTATATTCGTCGCCCGACCCGAACAGCTTGATGCGCACCAGTGCAAAGCCCAAAGCCTTCACTTCAGGTTCGATCAGCGCGGTCAGTTCGGCGATGTCCGCCATGCAGTCTCCGTAAACCAATATGTGCGTCTTCCCGCGCCGCAGGCTTGGCCTGCGACCCTGACATGTTTGACGATGTAAGGAAGCAAGCGCGATATAGGCGCGACGTCGAAAATCTGCAACATTATTCGTCTCGAACCATTTGAAGCGCATCACCCCGCGCCTTACGCCCGCCCCAAAGCCCTGACATGGAGACACAGATGCGCCATTTGACGCTCGCCGCCCTTCCCCTTCTGCTGATCGCCTGTTCGGGTGACGGGGCAAGCAGCCAGACGACCGCCCCCGGCGAAAAGCCGTTCAAGACCTCCGTCATCGCCGACTTCGATTCGCCCTGGGCGATGACCTTCCTGCCGGACGGCCGCGCGCTGGTGACGGAGAAGGCGGGCGAGATGATCCTGTTCGATCCGAAGAACGGCACCAAAATCCCGGTCGCGGGCATCCCCAAGGTCGATTATGCCGGACAGGGCGCGCTGATGGACGTGGTGCTGTCGCCCACCTTCGCGCAGGACAAGGCGGTCTATTTCAGCTTCTCCGAGGAGCGCGACGGCCTCAAGGGCGTGGCGCTGGCCAAGGGTGCGTTCAACCAGGCGAGCGACGGGACGACGAAGCTGGACGGCGTTCAGGTCATCTTCCGCGCCAGCCCCTATGTCGACGGCAACGGTCATTATTCCGGCCGCATCGCTTTTTCCCCCGACGGCAAATATCTTTTCTTCACCAATGGCGAGCGGCAGAAGTTCGATCCCGCGCAGGACACCAAGTCGACGCTGGGCAAGGTGCTGCGCCTGAACCTCGACGGCACGCCGGCAGCGGGCAATCCGCTTAGCGCGAAGGGCTTCAACCCCGCCATTTGGTCCTACGGCCATCGCAACCTGCTGGGCATTGCCTTCGACGCTGACGGGCGGCTGTGGGAACAGGAAATGGGGCCGAAGGGCGGCGACGAGGTCAACCTGATCAAGCCGGGCCTCAATTACGGCTATCCCAAGGTGTCCAACGGCGACCATTATGACGGCAAGCCGATTCCCGACCACGCACCGGGCGACGGGTATGAGGCGCCCAAGGTCTGGTGGAACCCGGTCATCTCGCCGGGCGGATTGCTCTATTATTCGGGCGACCTCTTCCCGCAATGGAAGAACTCGCTGTTTATCGGCGGCCTGTCGAGCCAGGCGCTGGTCCGCGTGAAGCTGGACGGAGAGAAAGCGGAAAAGGCCGACCAGTGGGACATGGGCGCGCGCATCCGCGAGGTCGAGCAGGGACCGGACGGCGCGCTCTGGCTACTGGAGGATGGCGGCAAGTCGCAGGGACGGATGCTAAAGCTGACGCCGATGGGCTGACCCCTTTCCGCGGCCCATTACGCTCCCTATTTGCGGCGCGGCACGATCATTCGTGCCGCGCCTTTTTCTTTCATGGAGATCCCCATGAGCGGTCCCAAGCTGTTCCAACCCTTCCATGTCGGCGACATCAAGCTCGACAATCGCATCGTCATCGCTCCCATGTGCCAATATTCGGCGGTGGACGGGGAAATGACCGACTGGCACCTCATCCATCTCGGCCAGCTCGCCCTGTCGGGCGCCGCGCTGCTCACGATCGAGGCGACCGCGGTTCTGCCGGAGGGGCGGATCAGCCATGCCGATGTCGGCCTGTGGGACGACCGCACCGAGGCGGCGATGAAGCGGGTGCTGGACGGCGTGCGCCGCCATAGCGATATGCCGATCGCGATCCAGCTTGGTCATGCGGGACGCAAGGCGTCGACGCAGGTGCCGTGGCAGGGCGGCGCGCAGATTGCGCCCGATGCCGCCAATGGCTGGCAGACGGTTGCCCCCTCTCCCCTGCCCTTCACGCCCGGCACCAACGCCCCGATGGCGCTCGACCGGGCGGCGATCGAGCGGTTGCGCGACGCCTTCGTCGCGTCGGCGAAACGGGCCGACAATCTGGGGCTGGATGCCTTGCAGCTCCATGGCGCGCATGGCTATCTGATGCACCAGTTCCTCTCGCCCCTCTCCAACCGGCGCGACGATGACTATGGCGGCAGTCTCGAAAACCGGATGCGCCTGCCGCTGGAGATTTTCGACGCGGTGCGCGCCGCCTTCCCGGCGGGCAAGGCGGTGACGATGCGCGTGTCGGGCACCGACTGGGTCGAGGGTGGCTGGGACATCGAGCAGACGGTCGCCTTCGCCAGGGCGCTGGAGGCGCGCGGATGCAGCGCCATCCATGTGTCGAGCGGTGGTCTCGATCCGCGACAGGATATTCCGGTCGGCCCCAGCTATCAGGTTCCGCTCGCCCGCGCAGTGAAGCAGGCGGTGGCGATGCCGGTGATCGCGGTGGGCCTGATCACCGACTATGAACAGGCCGAGGCGATCGTCGGCACGGGCGACGCGGACCTGATCGCGATCGCGCGCACCATCCTCTACGACCCGCGCTGGCCCTGGCACGCGGCAGCCCATCTGGGCGCTTCGGTGAAGGCCGCCCCGCAATATCTGCGCTGCCAGCCGCGGCAGTATCGACATCTGTTCGACGCGCCGAAGGATTGACACAAGAACAGCACTCAAACGAAAAACGGGGCCTTGTCGGCCCCGTTTCCTTTTACACCAGCCGGCTCTGCTTGACCGCGGCCTCGATGAAGCTGGCGAAGAGAGGGTGCGGGTCGAAGGGCTTGGATTTCAGTTCCGGGTGGAACTGCACGCCCACGAACCAGCTATGGTCGGGCCGCTCGACGATCTCCGGCAGCGTCCCGTCGGGCGACATGCCCGAGAAGATCAGGCCGCCCTTTTCCAACGGATCGCGGTAGCTGGCATTGACTTCATAGCGATGGCGGTGCCGCTCGCTGATGTCGTTGGCGCCGTAAATGCCCGCGACGACGCTATTGCCGGTGAGCTTCGCCGGATAGGCGCCCAGACGCATCGTGCCGCCCAGATCGGTTTCGGCGGTGCGCTGTTGCAGGCCTTCCTTGCTCATCCACTCGGTGATGAGGCCGACGACCGGCTCGCTGGTTTCGCCGAACTCGGTGGTCGACGCGTCGGCGATGCCCGCCGTGTTCCGCGCGCCTTCGATGCAGGCCATCTGCATGCCGAGGCAGATGCCGAAGAAGGGCACGTTGCGTTCACGCGCGAAGCGGACCGAGGCGATCTTGCCTTCCGACCCGCGCACGCCGAAGCCGCCGGGGACGAGAATGCCGTGCATCGGCTCAAGGCTGACGGCGAGATCCTCGCCCTTCTCGAACAGTTCGGCGTCGATCCACTTGATGTTGACCTTCACCCGGTTGGCGAGGCCGCCATGGTGCAGCGCTTCGTGCAGCGACTTGTAGGCGTCGAGCAGGCCGACATATTTGCCGACCACGCCGATGGTGACTTCGCCTTCCGGGTTCAGCTGGCGGTCCATGATGTCGTCCCAGCGCTCCATGGTGGGCGCGGGCGCATCGCTGATGCCGAAGGCGCGCAGCACTTCGGCGTCCAACCCTTCCGCATGATATTGCTGGGGCACGGCGTAGATGCTGCTGGCGTCGAGCGCGGGAATGACCGCTTCGGGACGGACGTTGCAGAAGAGCGCGATCTTCCTGCGCTCGCTCTCGGGCAGCGGATGCTCGCAGCGGCAGAGCAGGATGTCGGGCTGGATGCCGAGCGAGGTCAGCTCGCGCACGCTATGCTGGGTCGGCTTGGTCTTCAGCTCGCCGGCGGCCGCGATATAGGGCACCAGCGTCACATGGACGAAGATCGACTGGCCGCGATCCAGATCATTATGCAGCTGGCGAATCGCTTCCATGAAGGGGAGCGATTCGATGTCGCCGACGGTGCCGCCGATTTCGCAGAGCACGAAGTCGAGGTCTTCGGTGTCGGCGGTGGCGAACGCCTTGATCTCATCGGTGACGTGCGGAATGACCTGCACCGTCGCGCCCAGATAGTCGCCCCGCCGTTCGCGCTGGATGATCGTCTGATAGACGCGGCCCTGCGTCACATTGTCCGACTGGCGCGCGGAAACCCCGGTGAACCGCTCATAATGGCCAAGGTCGAGGTCGGTTTCCGCCCCGTCGTCGGTCACATAGACCTCGCCATGCTGATACGGGCTCATCGTGCCCGGATCGACGTTGAGATAGGGATCGAACTTCCGGATGCGAACACGGAAACCTCGCGCCTGCAACAGAGCTGCAAGCGAAGCGGCCATCAGGCCTTTGCCAAGCGAGGAGACCACGCCGCCGGTGATGAAAATATACCGCGCCATGGGAGTGGAGGCTTAGCCTTTCGGAACAACAAAGGGCAAGCGCGCGAATCCACGCGCGCTTAAAAAAAGATCGAAAGATCGGTGAAGTGGTTAGTTGGCGAGCGGAACCGCGCCGCCAGCCGCGTTGCCACCCGCCGGTGCAGAGGCTGCGTTGCTGGCCGCACCCGCCAGCGGATCGGCGTTCGGGGTAGCCGGAGCGCTCTGGGTCGCGGGCGCCTGCTTGACCAGCGAGGTGTCGATGTCGCTGGGCGCATGACGCACCGACGCGATGACTGCCATCACGATCGACAGCAGCACGAAGATGCTGGCGAGGACCGTGGTCGAACGGGTCAGGAAATCCGCCGCGCCGCGCGCCGACATCAGCCCCGCCGGGCTGCCGCCCACGCCCAGACCGCCGCCTTCCGACTTCTGCATCAGGATGACGGCAACCAGCAGGGCGGCGACGATTGCCTGCACGACGAGGAGGAAAGTGAACATTGCGAGTTTCTGTCCGGTGAAGGAGTGCGTTGGCGCGCACATAGCGATGATGGGGCGCGGGGGCAACCTGTGAGGGGCCGCATCCTGATCCCGGACACTACACCGTTCGTTTCGAGCCCTTCGACTGCCTGCCTGCGGCAGTCGCTCAGGATAAACTTCATCCGCTCTGCGGATGAAGTCGAGAAACGAGGCAGAGCCGAGTTCAGCGAAGCTAAACACCGACACAGCGCCAGCCGCTTCTCGACTTCGCTCGAAGCGAACGGAGATTGGATTATCAGGCCGCTGTCGCCATGCGCTGGTCCGCCGCCTCGATGATCGGGGCGAATTTCGCCGCGGTCAGGCTTGCGCCGCCGACCAGGCCGCCATCGACATCGGCGATCGCCATCAGGTCGGCCGCATTGTCGCCGTTCATCGACCCGCCATAAAGGATTCGCACCTTGTCGGCTTCCTCGCCGATCCGGCTGGCCAGCGCGGCGCGCAGGGCGGCATGCATGGCGGCGACCGCCTCGATCGTCGGAATGCGGCCGGTGCCGATCGCCCAGATGGGTTCATAGGCGACCGCCAGCCAGTCGGCCGATGCGCCTTCGGGGAGGGATGCGAGCAACTGGTCGGCCACGACCTGCTCGGCCCGTCCGGCGTCCCGCACGGCCAGCGTTTCGCCGACGCACAGGATGACGTTGATCCCGGCTTCATGCGCGGCGACCGACTTGGCGGCGATATCGGCGTTGGTTTCGCCGCGCGCCTCGCGCCGTTCGCTATGACCGGTGATGACCCAGGTCGCGCCCGCCTCGGCCAGCATCTCGGCCGACAGCGATCCGGTATAGGCGCCGCTCATATCCATATGGCAGTTCTGCGCGCCGATGAAGGCTGCGCCGCGCCGTTCGGAGCCGGCCATGATGAGCGTCGCGGGCAGGCACAGGCCCACTTCCACCGCCGGATGCGCCGCCGCCACGCGGCCGATCGCCTCCACCTCGCTCAGATGCGCGCGCATCCCATTCATCTTCCAGTTGCCGACAACCAGCTTTCGCCTGTCCATCCGCTTTCTTTCCTTATGATTATTGCTGCACGTCGCCCCCGCCCTTCCGCCGCCGGTCCGTTGCCCGGCGCCTCCCCGGAAGAAATGGGAACTGAGGAAAGCCGATGAACGGCACTCACGCATTTGTCCAGTGCAAGCCTTGCCCGCACGGCGATCCGCCCTTAAAGCGGGCCGCCACACAGCCGCAGTTCCGGAAAATCTATGCTTTCTGTCTTTCGCAGCTTCATCCGCTCCAAGTTCGGCGCACTTTTCGCGATCCTCTTCCTGGGGATCATCGCTGGCGCCTTCATCATGGGCGACATCACCAGCGGCAAATTCGGCAACGGATCGATGTTTGGCGGCGCCTCCGCCGCCAAAGCGAAGGGCCAATCGCTGAGCCAGGGCGAGTTTCAGGACCGCGTCCAGCGCGTGTTCGAAAACGCCCGCCGTTCCAATCCGGGACTGCAGATCAGCGACTTCTTCGCGCAGGGCGGCGCCGCGCAGGTGTTCGACCAGTTGGTCGCATCGCTGACGCTGCGTGCCTTCGCCGACGATCAGGGCGTGCATATTTCGAAGCGGCTGGTCGATGCGCAGATCGCGCAGATCCCCGCCTTCCAGGATGCGGCTGGCAATTTCAGCAATGATAATTTCCGCGCGCTGCTGGCCCGCGAAAGGCTGACCGAACAGGCGTTGCGCGACGATATCAGCCGCGAAATCCTCCAGCGCCAGCTGCTGGCGCCGATCGGGCTTGGCGCGCGCCCGTCCGAAACGCTGGTGCTGCCCTATGCCTCGCTGCTGCTGGAAGCGCGGCAGGGCACGGTCGCGGCGATCCCGGCGGTCGCCTTCCTCGACGACAAGAATCCGACCGACGCGCAGCTGGCCGATTATTACAAGAAGAACAGCGCACGCTTCACCATCCCGGAGCAGCGCCAGATCCGCTATGCCGTGGTCGATTCCGCGCGCTTCGTGCAGGCGGCGAACCCGACCGACGCGGACATCAGCGCCTATTACAACCAGAACAAGGCGACCTACGCCGCCCGGCAGAGCCGCACCGTCGAGCAGCTGGTGTTGCCGACGCAGGCCGGCGCGAAGGCGATCGCCGATCAGGTGAAGGGCGGCAAGAGCCTGGCCGACGCCGCCAGGGGCGCGGGCCTCGCCGTGTCGACGCTGGCCGACCAGAGCCGCGAGGCGCTGGCCGCTTCGGCGAGCAAGACCGTGGCCGACGCCGCATGGGCCGCAAAGCAGGGCGAACTGGTCGGTCCGGTGCGCGGATCGCTGGGCTGGCTGCTGCTGCGCGTCACGGCCGTGAACGAGACGGCCGCCCGCCCGATCGCCGCCGTGCGCGGCGAGATCGTCGAGAAGCTGCGCGTCCAGAAGGAAAAGCAGCTGCTGACCGACTTCACCGGCAAGCTGGAAGACCAGATCGCCGATGGCGGCACCTTCGAGGAAGTCGTCAAGGATAACGGCCTGACGCTGGAGACCAGCCCCGCGCTGCTGTCGACCGGCAAGCAGGTCAAGGACCAGACCTATCTGCCCACCCCCGACATCCAGCCGCTGTTGGCCCCGGTTTTCGCGATGAGCGCCGACGATGACGCGCAGCTGGTGCCGATCGTCGCCGACAAGCGCTATGCGCTGGTCGCGCCGGGCCAGATCACCGCCGCTGCGCCGCCGCCGCTGGCCGAGGTCAAGCAACTGGTGCTCGCTCAATATAAGCTCAACGCCGGCAATCTGAAGGCGAAGGCGCTGGCCGAGCAGATCCAGGCGAAGCTGGCCAAGGGCGGAAGTCTGGCCGACGCGATCGCGCAGGCCGGCGTCAAGCTGCCCGCGCCGCAGCAGCTGGGCGGCCGCCGCGCCGACATCATGCGCGGCGAACAGCGCCCGCCGGCGGAAGTCGCCATCCTCTTCTCGATGGCGGCGAACACGGTGAAGACCCTGCCGATCGGCCAGGATCGCGGCTATTTCGTGGTCCAGCTGAACAAGATCGAACGTGGCGACGCCAAGGACCAGCCGCAGCTGCTGGCACAGGTCCGCGACCAGCTGGGCGAAGTGATCGGCCAGGAATATGGCCAGCAGTTCGAGCGCGCGGTCGAAAAGGAACTGAAGGTCACGCGCAACCCCAACGCCGTGGCGCAGGTCCGTCAGGCGCTGTCCGCCACCAACAGCGGCGACCAGTAAGATGACGGTTGGCGGGGGCATGGACGGCGTGAACAGCGCGCGCGCGGCTCTGGCGCGGGGTGAATCGGCGCTGGTGTGGCGGCGGCAGATCGCCGACACTGACACGCCGATCTCTGCGGCGCTCAAGCTGTTCGAGTCCGATCGCGGCGACTATCTGCTCGAATCGGTCGAGGGCGGCGCGGTGCGTGGCCGCTACAGCCTGATCGGCCTCGCCCCCGACCTCGTCTTCCGTGCCCACGGCCAGAGTGCCGAGATCAACCGCCAATGGGCGACCGACCGCGACGCCTTCGTGCCGGAAAGCGCCGGGGCGCTCGACGCTCTGCGCGCGCTGGTGGCGGAGTGCCGGGCGGAAATGGACGCGGCGCTGCCGCCCGCCCTCGCCTGCCTCGTCGGCTATTTCGGCTATGAGACGGTTGGGCTGGTGGAAAAGCTCCCGCGCCCCGCGCCCAATCCGATCGGCGTGCCCGACATGCTGTTCGTGCGGCCGACGGTCATCCTGATCTTCGATCGCCTCGCCGATCAGCTCTACCTCGTGTCGCCGGTCTGGAAGGGCAGCTTCGCCGATGCCGAAAAGGCGATCGAGGCCGCGCTGGAGCGGATCGACGCCACCGCCGCCCGCCTTGCCGCGCCGCTCCCTGCCCTGCCCGCGCCCGCCGACATCGCCGATGTCGAGGTGACGCCAGTGCTGGAACCCGGCCGCTATGCGCAGATGGTGGACGCGGCCAAGGACTATATCGTCGCGGGCGACATCTTCCAGGTGGTGCTGGCGCAGCGCTTCACCAGCCCCTTCACCCTGCCGCCGATCGCCCTTTATCGCGCGCTGCGGCGGATCAACCCGTCGCCCTTCCTCTATTATCTCGACCTGCCCGGCTTTGCGCTGATCGGATCGTCGCCGGAAATCCTGGTCCGCGCCCGCAATGGCGAGGTGACGATCCGCCCGATCGCCGGCACCCGCCCGCGCGGCAAGAGCGCGGTCGAGGATGCCGCCAATCGCGAAAGCCTGCTCGCCGATCCGAAGGAACGGGCCGAGCATCTGATGCTGCTCGACCTTGGCCGCAACGATGTCGGCCGCGTCGCCGCCGCCGGATCGGTGACGGTCACGGAAAGCTATACCGTCGAATTCTACAGCCATGTCATGCACATCGTGTCGAACGTCGTCGGACGGCTGGCCGAGGACAAGGATGCGATCGACGCGCTGTTCGCGGGCTTCCCGGCGGGCACCGTCTCGGGCGCGCCCAAGGTCCGCGCCTGCGAGATCATCGCCGAGTTGGAGCCGGAAACGCGCGGCGCCTATGCCGGCGGGGTCGGCTATTTCGGGCCGGACGGCAATATGGACAGTTGCATCGTGCTGCGCACCGCCGTGCTGAAGGACGGCGTCATGCATGTGCAGGCGGGCGCGGGCATCGTCGCGGACTCGAACGCCGAATATGAACAGCGCGAATGCGAGGCGAAGAGCGGCGCCCTGCTCGCCGCCGCACGCGAGGCGGTGAGCGTGGCGCGGGAAAGCGGCTTCGGGCAGTAAAATATCCTCCCCAAGTAAGCTTGGGGAGGAATTCAAATCACCGACAGGCCCGCCACCCCATCGCGCCACGCTCCGCCTGATCGAGGTGGAAATGATCGCGATGCGCCGCATTATAGTCCGGTGACAGCACGGTCGAGAACAGGCCGCACGCCCCGTCGCGCACCGCGCGCAGGAAGGCGGCATCCTTCCCCTCCCCCTTCCAGTCGTTCAGCACGCTGACCTGCCGCCCGTCCTTCAACACGAAGGCGGCGACGTCGATCGCATCGGCGGTCGCATGTTCGCTGAAATCACCCTGGCTGCGGCCATACATCCGCCGACAGCTATAGCTGCCGAAATGACGGATAGACCGCACCGGCTGGCCGTAGATGCGCTGGGCGGCGGGCTGCACCACCTGCCATTCCCAGAGCTTGAGCGCGGCCACCACCGGGCAGGACGGCGCGACCGACGCGGGCACCAGCGCGATGGCGTCGACCTCCCGCTTCAACCGCACCGCATCGGCATAGGCGCACTGCTCCGCGCCGCCCGGCTTCATCGCGACATAAGCAACCCCCGCCCGGTCGAGCAGCGCCCTGCACCGCGCGGTATCACCCGTCAGCGCCACCAGCTTGCGCCCGGTGAACAGGCCGACCGGCTGGCCGAGGTCGAGATCGGTCCAGGGCAGATCCTGCGGCCGCTGGCGCAGATACGCATAGCCAAGGAAGAGCAGGATCAGCACGCCGCCGAGCAGGACAAGGCGGCGCAGGGTCAAATGCAGTCTCCGCATCCCCTAAGCACGCCGGACCCGCTCCATTGGTTCCGACGTCACCGGATAACCGAGATGATCGGGGATGCAGAGATGCGCCTCGCCATCCCGCTCCTCCTTCCACGGCCGTACCTTCTCCACCGGATGCGCCGCCGCATGGGCGACCAGATCGGCATGGGAGCCAAACAGCGCCAGTCGCTCCAGATTGCGCCGCGTCGGGAAGATGATCCGGCTTTCCCCCGCGTCGCAGCGCGCCAGCGTGTCGGCGGCGCTGCTCCAGAAGAGCCGGACATTCTCGGTCGTGTCGACGCTCGCCACCTGTCCCTCAGGCGCACGGGCGAGATAGAAGCGCGTATCATAGACCCGGCGCGCCTGCTCGAACGGCGCCGGATGCCAGCGTGCGAACGGGGTCAGCGCATCGAGCGCCAGACCCAGCCCATGCCGGTCGAGCAATTCGGCCAGCGGCCGGCCGTCGTGCAGCCCGTCGCGCAGGCGCAGCACCATGGCCGCATCCACCGCGCCGGTAATGCCGATCCCGATCCCCGCCTCCTCGATCGTCTCGCGAATCGCGGCAATGCGCGCGGCGGCCTCGTCCATGTCCAGCCCGCCGCCGATCCGTGCCGCCAGCACATGATCGGCCTCGTCCACCGCGCCGCCGGGAAAAACCAGCGCGCCCGCGGCAAAGGCCATTGTCGACGCCCGCTCCATCATCAGCAGCTCGGGCGGCTTTCCCGGTCGATCGCGCACGATCACCACCGTCGCGGCGGGACGCCCCGCTTCTTTTTCTTCTGTCATGCCGAATATCCTAGGCGCTCGATGCGCCCGCCGCCAGTCGGTGAGTCACGCTGCGCAAAGGAACAGGGTGGCGTCCGGCGCGTCCTTGCGTCACCCTCCCCCTCCCGATTCAGGAGAGCGTGCCATGTCCCTCGACCTCGTTTTCTACACCAATCCCATGTCGCGCGGGCAGATCGCTCGATGGATGCTGGAGGAGGTCGGCGAAGTCTATGAGACGGTGATCCTCGACTATGGCGATGGCGGCGGCACGGGCGGCATGAAGTCGGCCGACTATCTGGCGATCAACCCGATGGGCAAGGTGCCGACGATCGTCCATCGGGGCCGGGTCGTCACCGAATGCGCCGCCGTCTGCGCCTATCTGGCCGACGCCTTCCCCGCCGCCAATCTCGCCCCGCCCGCCGACCAGCGGCATGATTATTATCGCTGGCTCTTCTTCGCCGCCGGGCCGGTGGAAGCCGCCGTCACCAACAAGGCGCTGGGCTTCGTCGTCCCCGAGGGGCGCGAACGGACCGCCGGCTATGGCAGCTTCGACGACACGATCCATGCGCTGGAAAGCGCGGTGTCCGGCGACGCATGGATTTGCGGCGACCAGTTCACCGCCGCCGACGTCTATGTCGGGTCGCAGATCGACTGGGGGTTGAGCTTCAAGACCATGCCAGCCCGCCCCGCCCTCGAAACCTATGCCGCCCGCCTGCGCGAACGCCCGGCCTACAGGCGGCAGAAGGAGATAGACGGCGCGCTGATCGCAGAAATGCAGAAGAAGGGGTAAAATAAAAAAGGCCCGGTGAATATCTCCACCGGGCCTCTTATTCTGCGTTGCGTTCGCGCGATCAGCGACGATCGCCCATGAAGCGCAGCAGGAACATGAACATGTTGATGAAGTCGAGATAGAGGTTCAGCGCCCCCATCACCACCGACTTGCCCATCATGTCGGTACCCGCGACATGCGCGTAGATGCTCTTGATCTTTTGCGTGTCATAGGCGGTCAGGCCCGCGAACAGCAGCACGCCGATGCAGCTGATGACCAGATCCATCGCGCTCGACTTCAGGAACAGGTTGATGAGCATCGCGACCATCAGGCCGACCAGCCCCATGATGAGGAAGGTGCCGAAGCCCGACAGATCCTTCTTGGTGGTGTAGCCATACAGGCTAAGGCCCGCGAAGGCCGCGGCCGTCGCGAAGAAGGTCTGCGCGATCGAGGTGCCGGTATAAACCAGGAAGATCGACGAGAGCGACAGGCCCATCACGGCCGCATAGGCCCAGAAGAGCGCCTGCATCGTCACGGTCGACAGGCGGTTGATGCCGAAGCTCATCACCATGACGAACGCCAGCGGCGCGAACATGATGACATATTTGAGGATGCCGGGGCCGGCCAGGATCTGGAGCGCCAGACCGCTGGACGCGAACAGCATGGCGACCACGCCCGTCAGCAGGACGCCGCTCGCCATATAATTATAGACCGACAGCATGTAGCGGCGCAGGCCGGCGTCGAACGCCTCGCCTCGCGCGGCGGTGGCTCCGCCGAAGCCCGGAATGCCGGTCGGGGCGCCGGAACGGGGGTCGGACCAGTTGGCCATGAAAATCATCTCCTTTGACGGCGTTCAGTGCCGATGTTCCTATTATCTGTCGAACGCGGCCCGACTTCAAGACAAACCGGAACGATTGCCCCCGAAAGGCCATGGCAGATCGTGGGCACGGCCCTATATCGAAGCCATGCACCGTCTGTTCGTGGCCATCCGGCCGCCCGCCCCCATTCGTTCGCTGCTGCTGTCGCTGATGACCGGCGTGCCCGGCGCGCGCTGGCAGGATGACGAGCAATTGCACCTGACCCTGCGCTTCATCGGCGAAGTCGACCGCCACCGCGCCAACGACATTGCCGACGCGCTTTCGACGATCCGCTTCGCGCCGTTCGACATCGCCCTGTCGGGCGTCGGCAGCTTCGACCGCAAGGGAGTGGTGGACACGCTCTGGGCCGGGGTGCAGCCGCGCGATCAACTGGCGGCGCTGCACAGGAAGATCGATCGCGCCTGCGTCTCGGTCGGTCTGGAGCCGGAGGGCCGCGCCTATCTGCCCCATGTCACGGTCGCGCGCTTCGGCCGGACGGGCGGGATGGTGGACGGCTTCCTAGCCGTCCATGCAGGCCTGGTCAGCCCGCCCTTCCCGGTCGAGGGGTTCAGCCTGTTCGAAAGCCGGATCGGCCATGAGGGCGCCCGCTACGAAGCGGTCGCCCATTATGGCGGGGGCCATAGCGGGGGCGTTGGCACCCCCGCCTGATCCCCCGCGCCTTTACAGCGGATCAGCCCGCCTTCAGCACGCCGCAGGCGACACGGCCGCCGGCATTGCCAGCCGGATCGCTCTTGTTGTCGTCGGCCTGCGCATGGATCACCACCGCCGCGCCATCGGTATCGAGCAGCGGCGTCTCGCCGCCCTGGATCTGGCCGTGCGGCACGACATATTCCAGCTCGCCCGCGCCATCCGATCCCGCGAGCATATTGGGCATGTCGCCCATGTGCATGCCGGCGGGATTGTCCTTGCCATGCTGGCGCCCGGTCGGGTTCCAGTGGCCGCCCGCGCTGGTGAAGTCGGGACCGGTGCAGGTACCGGTGGTGTGGATGTGCACGGCGTGGATGCCCGGCGTCAGCCCCGTCGCCTTGACCAGCACATGCAGGCCGTCGCCCGCCTCGGTCACGGTCGCCGTGCCGCGCGCGCTGCCGTCACCGGCGGCCAGGCTGGCACGCGCCGTGGGCGCAGCGGCAGGCGCGGCCGCATCCGACGAGGCTGTGGCGCAGGCCGACGTGGCGAGGCCGATCGGCAGGGCGAGCAAAAGGGGGACGATCTTCATGGATAATCTCCGGAAAAAACGCGAGAGAGGTCTCAGCGCCGAAACTTCTGCGCGAACGCGGCAGACGGGCTTTTGTTGCCGATCCGAATCCATTTGTCACCCCGCCGCGACGGGTTCTTCGGGCACATGGCAGACCGCCTCGACATTCAGACCGTCGGGATCGAGGATGAAGGCGGCATAATAGGATGGGCCATAATGCGGCCGCAGCCCCGGCCCGCCCTGATCCCGGCCGCCCGCCGCCAGTCCCGCCGCATGGAAGGCATGGACCATCGCCCGATTCGCTACGCGAAAGGCGATATGCGTTCCTTCCCCGACCCGTTCATTGTCGCCGATCCAGAAAAAGGCATCGTCATCCGCCGTCCTGCCATAGCCATGCGCCGTCCCGCCGCTGCCATTCTCCTCCGGCGGGATCGTCCGCAGCCGGACGAGGCCGATCGCGCCCAGCAGCTGGTCATAAAATTCCCCCGACCGTTCCGCATCGCCGACAGCGAACCCGACATGGTCGATCATGATGTTTCTCCTCTCCCGCCCAACCTCTGATCTCCGAAGACCGTTCCCGCTTGCCCGACTCAGTTCATTCCGTTATTTCTGTTTTTACAGAAAGGAACGTCATGCCACTTCTCGACCATCCCGACGCCAAGGCGTTCCTGCTCCACTGGGGCGAAATGGGCACGCAATGGGGCGTCAACCGGTCGGTGAGCCAGGTCCATGCCTTGCTTTACCTCTCCGACCGACCGCTGCCCGCCGACGAGATCGTCGACCAGCTCGGCCTCGCCCGTTCCAACGTCTCGACCGCGCTCAAGGAATTGCAGTCCTATGCCATCGTCCGCCGCGTCCATGTGGAGGGCGACCGGCGCGACCATTTCGTTGCGGAACTGGACCTGTGGGAAATGCTCACCCGCATCACTGCCGAGCGCAAGCGGCGTGAGATCGACCCGACCATCGCGCTGCTGAACGACCTCGCCCAGCGGCTGGCCAACGATGACAGCTGCCCGCCCCATGTGCGCGAACGGATCACGCGGATGCACGAATTCATGTCGACCCTGGGCAACTGGTATGAACAGGTCCGCGCCCTGCCCAAGCCGACGCTGGTCGCACTGATGAAACTGGGTGGCAAGGTCGCCCGCTTCCTGCCGGGCGCGAAGAAGGCCGAATAGTCCGCCGCCGCCCCTTCCTTCCCTTCTCACGCCCAAACATTTCGGAGATTCCAGAAATGTCTGACATTGAAGACATGCCCGATGCCGGCCAGAACCGCACGGCCCTGCTCCGCATCCTCGCCGCGATCGGCACCGCCTTCGCCTTCGCGCTCGGCGTCTACCTGCTGCTCGAAGCGCTCCAGCCCAATGGCGGCCTCATCAGCTTCTCCTTCCTGCTGATCCTGCCCGCCGCGATCACCGCCTTCGTCACCTTCGTCGGCGATCCGATGGCGACCCGGAACCGCGCCTATTACATGACCATGCCGCTCTGGCTGCTGGGCGCGGTAATGCTCATCTCAATCCCGGTTCTGAAGGAAGGCATCATCTGCGTCGTGATGCTCGCGCCGCTCTGGATCGCCAGCGGCATGGTCGGCGCCTATGTCACCTACCGGATGCGCGGCCGCGCCGGGGATGGCGGCACCTATTGCATGGTGGCACTCGCCCTGCCGCTGGTCGCGATGCAGGTCGAACCAATGATCCCCCTGCCGCAGGCGACCGCGACCGTCAGCCGGTCCGTCATCGTCAACGCCAGCCCGGTGGAAATCTGGCCGCTGCTGCGCGGCATCCCCGACGTCCGCCCCGGCGACGGCACATGGACCTTCACCCAGGATGTGCTGGGCGTACCCCGTCCGATCGGCGCCCATATGCTGGGCGAAGGCATCGGCGCCACGCGCTTGGCCAATTGGGGACGGCAGGTGCGCTTCGCCGAACATATCATCGACTGGCAGCCGGGCCGCAGCATCGGCTGGCGCTTCGACTTTCGCGGCCTCGACGCCTGGCAGTTCACCGACCGGCACCTGATGCCCGACAGCCGCTATTTCAAGGTGACGACCGGCGGCTATCGCATGGAGCCGATCGCCCCCGGCCGCACGCGCGTCACCATCGACACCCGTTACTGGATGCAGACGCCGGTCAATGGCTATTCCCGCCTGTGGGGAGAGGTCTTCCTGGGCGACATCGAAGACAATCTGCTTGCTCTCATCCGCCAGCGTGCGGAGCGGCGTTGAACCGCCCCTGTCCTATCGGCGGTCTGATCGGCTATACTCCTTGCCTCTGATAACAATATGTCCCACTGGCGACCGGAAATTGCCGAATCTGCGGGAAAAGTGCGAAGTTAAGCGAACCATGTCCAATCATCAGGTCCATATCATCGGCGGCGGCCTCGCCGGATCGGAAGCCGCCTGGCAGCTGGCGCAGGCCGGCATTCGCGTCCGCCTGTCGGAAATGCGGGGAACGGGAGACATGACCCCGGCGCACCAGACCGATGGCCTTGCCGAACTGGTCTGCTCCAACAGCTTCCGCTCCGACGATGCCGACAAGAATGCCGTGGGCCTGCTGCATCAGGAAATGCGGCGGCTGGACTCGCTCATCATGGCGCAGGCCGAACCCGCCAAGGTGCCGGCCGGCTCCGCGCTTGCCGTCGACCGTCATCTCTTTTCCGGCGGCGTCACCCGCGCGCTCGCCGAACATCCCAATGTCGAGATCGTGCGCGAGCGGATCGACACGCTGCCCACCGAAGGCACGACCATCGTCGCCACCGGCCCGCTGACCGCCGCCGCCCTCGCCCAGAGCATCGGCCAGGCGGCTGGCATGGAGCATCTCGCCTTTTTCGACGCGATCGCGCCGGTCGTCCATCATGACAGCATCGACATGGACCAGTGCTGGATGGCCAATCGCTGGGACAAGATCGGCCCCGGCGGCGGCGAGGGCAAGGATTATATCAACTGCCCGATGGACAAGGAGCAATATCAGGCCTTCGTCCAGGGGTTGCTCGACGGCGAGAAGACCGAGTTCAAGGAATGGGAGTCCAGCACCCCCTATTTCGAGGGCTGCATGCCGATCGAGGTCATGGCGTCGCGCGGGCCGGAAACACTGCGCCACGGGCCGATGAAGCCGATGGGTCTCGACAATCCGCGCACCGGCCGCTGGCCCTATGCCGTCGTGCAGCTGCGGCAGGATAATGCGTCGGGAACGCTCTGGAACATGGTCGGCTTCCAGACCAAGCTGAAACATGGCGCGCAGGTCGAACTGTTCCGCACCATTCCGGGGCTTGAAAAGGCCGAGTTTGCGCGGCTGGGCGGGCTGCACCGCAACACCTTCATCCAAAGCCCCAAGCTGCTCGACCCCACGCTGCGCCTGAAAAGCGCCCCCCATATCCGTTTTGCCGGGCAGATGACGGGCTGCGAAGGCTATGTCGAGAGCGCCGCCATCGGCCTCATCGCCGGGCGTTTCGCGGCGGCTGAACTGCTGGGCCGCGACCTGACGCCGCCGCCCGCCGACACGGCGCTGGGCGCGCTGCTCGGCCATGTGACGGGCAATGTCGAGACGGCGGACTATCAGCCGATGAACGTCAATTTCGGCCTCTTCCCGACGCTGGAAGACGTGAAGAAGAAACAGCGCAAGGAAGCCTATACATCCCGCGCCCGCGCCTCCTTCGGCGCGTGGATGGGCGAGATGGAACTGGCCTGACGCTATAAATTTCGGGTCAACATCTGCACTTCGGCTTAGGCGCCCGCTTGGGCGCGGTCGCGGCGAACTCCGCCGGGGTCAGCTTGCCATCCTTGTCCGCGTCCGCTGCGCCGAAGCGGTCGGCCGTCGCCACCGCCCATTCCTCGAAGGACAGGAGGTTGTCACCATCCTTGTCCAGCGCCTTGAACGCCTTGGTGCGGCTGCCCATCATCTCGACGCGGGTGATGACGCCATCGCGATTGCGGTCATAGCGGGCGAAGCGCTTCTGCTCGCGGCTCTGCGGACTGGCCTCGCCCGGCATCGGTGGCGCTTCGCCGACGGCATCGGGATCGCCCTCCGGCAGGCTCTCGATTTCGGGCGGTGGCGGCGGCGCGCTCGCCAATTGGGGCACAGGTGCAGTATCCGCGCGCCCCTGCCACCAGAACAGTCCGCCCGCGACCAGCAGCAGCGCCGCCATGCCCCCCGCCAACACTCGTCCCATGCCGTCCCCCTCAGCTTCGGAGCGCGGAACCTATCCCGATAGACTAGCGCCCGACAAGCGCGATCCGCAGCAGCCTGAGCGCCAATCCGCGCGGCATCCCCGCCGGCGCGCCCTGTCCCGCCAACACATCCTGCCGAGCGAGAGTGAAGGCGATCCGCTGCGGCTTCCAGGCGCGCGGCCAGCGTGCGCCCTCGACCTGCGGCAACAGATCGCGCGCCATCTTCAACGCGGCCTCCGACAGCGCCGGATCATCGACATGGCCGACCAGATCCCAGAGCGCCCAGACCTGCCCCGCCGCAACCAGCCATTCGGGCGCGTCGTCAACCTCCGCCCCAATCTCTGCGAGCGCCCGGAACAGCCCGCCGCCACGCCCCACCGCATAATCGCGCAGGCCATCGGCATCGATCTCCGGCTCGACCACCAGCACTTCCCAGCCGTCGATCATCGCGACAAGGCCGGGCGCGGCCATCGCACCCGTCGCCCGCATCGCGTCCACGACCGGCTCGCCCCGCCCCTTGCGCGCGTCCGCATCCTCGATCACGTCGTTCCACCAGGCAAGCCGCATCTGCCCGATCGTCCGCTCGCTGGTCGTCCGCGCGACCTTGGCCAGCCGCCCGTCAAAGCCCCAGATCGCCCGATGCCGCGCCGCCCGCGACCCGGCATGGGCGCTCAACAACATGGCGAGCGGCGGCAGCGCATCTTCTTCCCCGCTCATCGCACAACTCCGCACATCCAAAGGGTTCGTCGGGTTATCGGTCCTTTAACCATCTTCCTCATACACATTCTAACGGGTGGGCCTGCATAGGCCGGGATAAGGCCCAGTCCATATTGGGCACGCGGGCGCGACATGGGTGATTGCGGACAAATGGGCAAGTCGAACGGACATCAAACGGGCTTTCTGGCGCGGCTGCTGCGAAACCAGGCCGGCAACACCATGGCGATCGTCGCAGCGGCGATCATCCCACTGGCCGCGCTGATCGGTGGCGGTCTCGACATGGGCCGCTCTTATATGGCGCGCGCGCGCATACAACAGGCGTGCGACGCCGCCGCCCTCGCCGGCAGGCGCGCCATGACGACGTCATCCATGACCGATTCCGACAAGGCTGAAGCGAAGAAATTCTTCGACTTCAACTTTCCCCAGGGAACGTTCCAGACCGCCAGTTTCACGCCCGTCATCCAAAGCAAGCCCGGCGAAACCACCACCGTGCAGGTGACGGCGGCAACGACGATCCCCACCACCGTGATGAAGATGTTCGGCTACAGCACGTTGGCGCTCTCGGTCACGTGCGAAAGCCGGTTCGACATCGGCAATACCGACGTCATGCTGGTGCTCGATACCACCGGATCGATGGCCTACTCCATCTCCGACGGCAACGGCGGCACAACCACCCGCCTGGCCGCGCTCAAGCAGGCGGTGAAGGATTTCTACGACACGCTGGGCGCGGGTTCGGACAGCACCGGCCGGATCCGCTACGGCTTCATGCCATATAGCTCGACCGTCAATGTCGGCTATCAGCTACCCTCCACCGCCCTGGTCGGCGGCAGGAGCGGCGAGACATGGACCTACAACAGCCGCCGCATGACCTATTACAACAATACGGCCCTGACCACGAGCACCTGCTACCGCAAATATAACAACAACAACTGCCGCACGACGCTCGCGACTGCGGAAAGCGATTCCGGCAACACCCGGACTCAAAGCCAATGCTACAACTGGGGCAACACGGCCGCCACGCTGAGCGGGTCCGCGCCGAACACCATCACCAAAGTGACCTACACCCCCGAAACCTACAATGGCGTCTCACCCGTGCCGTCATCCGGCTCGACCGCGCGCTCCTGCGTCCGGCGTGAAACCACGACGACCCATAATAGCGGCTATGTCGCTGGTACCGGCTGGTCCGAACTGAAACTGGAATATGGGGATTATGACATCCCCGTATCCGCCTACATCGCTGGCAGTTCGATCGCCAATCCAACCTATTATGTCAGCACGCCAAATGACGTGGATGGCGAGCCTGTGCCGGCGACCGTCACATGGTCGGGCTGCATCGAGGAACGATCGACCGACAGCACCATCACGGCCACCACCTCGACCGCGTCCGTCCCCGACAACGCCCATGACCTCAATATCGACGAAGCGCCGACCGACACCGATACGCGATGGCGCCCGCATTGGCCCGAAGTCGAGTTCACGCGAGCGGGAGCCTATCTGAACGACGCCACGCGCATCAGCGGTGGCTGGAACGCCTGCCCCAGCCAGTCGCGGCGGCTAGCCAGCTATGCCAGCCGCAGTTCGACCCCGGCCGGCATGACGAGCAGCTTCAATGCCTATGTCGACGGCCTGATCGCGGTAGGCGGCACCTATCATGACATCGGCATGCTGTGGGGCGCGCGCTTCCTGTCGCCGACCGGCATCTTCGCCAGCGACAACGCCAGTGCGCCCAACGGCTTCAACATCTCCCGCCATATCGTGTTCATGACCGATGGCGACATGAGCGCCTATCAGAGCGTCTATGGCGCCTATGGCTATCAGGTGCTGGACGGCCGCGTCGCGGCGACCAACACCAACGACACCGGCCTCACGGCGATTCACAACCAGCGCCTCCAGATGCTGTGCAATGCGGTCAAAGGCAAGAAGATCACCGTCTGGGTGATCGGATTCCGCAACCAGTCCGAAGGCGATATCCAGACCCCGTTGCAGGGTTGCGCCTCCTCTTCCAACCATTGGACCATGGCCTATACCGCTGCTTCGCTCAGCCAGAAGTTCAGGGATATCGCCAAGAATATCGGCGGCCTGAGGCTGTCGCAATGATCGGGCGCATGCGACGCCTCCTTGCCCGCCTGCGCGATCATGCGCGGGGCGCGACGCTGCTGGAGTTCGGACTGGTCGCGCCGGTTTTGATCCTTACCATCATGGCGATCGGCGACCTGGCCTATCAATCCTATCTGCGCGCGGTTACGCGCGGGGTTCTGGAAAAGGCCGCACGCGCGGCATCGGTCGGCACGCTCAATACGACCCAGATCGATGCCTATATCGAAGCGCAGATGGCCACGATCAACACCAAGAACGGCACGACTTCGACGACAAAGAAGAGCTATTATAACTTCTCCCGCGTCGGGAAGCCGGAAAAGATCACCACCGACACGGCTCCTCTGGGCACCTACAATACGGGCGACTGCTACGAAGACGCCAACAACAACGGCACTTACGACACGAACAGCGGTGCGTCTGGCCTGGGTGGCGCGGACGATATCGTCTATTACGAAGTCACCGTGTCGATGCCGCGCCTGTTTCCGATGGCAAAATTTCTCGGATGGAGCGCAACGCAATCCGCCACCGCCACCACCATGGTCCGCAACCAGCCCTGGTCCAACCAGAGCGCGCCGACGATCCGTTGCTGAGGACGCCGATGCCCCGTCTTTTCCCTTTCGCGGACCGCCTGCATCGCGATGATCGCGGTGTGGCACTGATCGAGTTCGCCATCTCCTTGCCGGTATTGGTGATATTATGCCTGGCGGGTCTCGAATGCGCCAATCTGGCGCTGGCGCATTTGCGCGTCAGCCAGGTCGCCATGCTCGTCGCCGACAATGCCGCGCGCGTCCGTACCTCGATCGACGAAGCCGACGTCAATGAGATCATGACCGGCGCGGACCTGTCGACAGAGGCGTTGAGGCTGAAAGCCAATGGCCGCATCTTCCTGTCCGACCTTGAACCCAACGGCAAAGCCAGCCCGAACACCGGTCAATATATTCGTTGGCAGCGTTGCTGGGGCAGCGGCAGCTTCACGTCCAGCTATGGCGTGGCGGGCAATGGCCAGAATGATGCGAGCATGGTGCTGGGCATGGGGCCAGGCACCACGGCTGCGACCAAAGTGACCGCCTCCAGCGGCACCGCCGTCATGTTCGTGGAAGTCGCCTATAATTACCAGCCGCTGGTCAGCAATGCGATCTTCGGCAACAGGGTGATCCGTTACAGCAGCGCCTTCAATGTGCGCGAACGGACCGATCAGGCGATCAAGAACGCGGGCAACCTGGCGACTTCGGCCACCGCCGCCTGCACCTGATGGAAAAAGGGCGGCCCGTCAGGACCGCCCTTTCCTCTTCTTACTTGTAGCAGACCTTCTTGGCTGCCTCGACCACGCGGGCCGCGTCGATCAGCGCCGCCTTTTCGAGGTTGGCGGCGTAAGGCAGCGGCACGTCCTCGTTGGTGACGCGCAGGACCGGGGCGTCGAGATCGTCGAAGCCCTTTTCCATGACCACGGCAGCGATTTCCGACGCGATCGAGCAGGTCGGCCAGCCTTCTTCCACCACGACGAGGCGGTTGGTCTTCTTCAGGCTCTCCAGCACCGTCGCGGTGTCGAGCGGGCGCAGCGTGCGCAGGTCGATCACTTCGGCGTCGATGCCCTCGGCCGCCAGCGTTTCCGCCGCGTCGAGCGCCAGGCCCACGCCGATCGAATAGCTGACCAGCGTCACGTCCTTGCCCGGACGCATGATGCGCGCCTTGCCGATCGGCAGGACATAATCGTCAACCTTGGGCACGTCGAAGCTGCGACCGTAGAGAAGTTCATTCTCCAGGAACACGACCGGGTCGGTCGAGCGGATCGCGGCCTTGAGCAGGCCCTTGGCGTCGGCCGCGTCATAGGGCGCGATGACGATCAGGCCGGGGACGGCGGCATACCAGGGACCATAGTTCTGGCTGTGCTGCGCGCCAACGCGGCTGGCCGCGCCGTTGGGACCACGGAACACGATCGGGCAGCGCATCTGGCCGCCGGACATGTAGTTGGTCTTGGCCGCCGAGTTGATGATGTGGTCGATCGCCTGCATGGCGAAGTTGAACGTCATGAACTCGATGACCGGACGCAGGCCGCCCATGGCCGCACCCGCGCCAATGCCGGCAAAGCCATATTCGGTGATCGGCGTGTCGATGACGCGCTTGTCGCCGAATTCGTCCAGCAGGCCCTGCGTGACCTTGTAGGCGCCCTGATATTCGGCCACTTCCTCGCCCATCACGAAGACGCGCTCATCCTTGCGCATTTCTTCAGCCATCGCGTCGCGCAGTGCTTCGCGGACGGTCGTCTTGACGAACTCGGTGCCGGCCGGAAGATCCGGGTCCTGCACGGTCGCCCGGGCTTCCGACGCCAGCTTGGACGTGCCGCTTTCGGCCTTCTTGGGCGCTTCCTCGGCCTTGGGGGCTTCCGCAGCCTTGGGTGCTGCAGGCGCCGGAGCGGCCGCTTCGCCGTCCTCGCCCGCCCCATCTCCAGCCATCGTCGCGATGACGGTGCCGACCTTCACGCCTTCGGTGCCTTCGGCAATCACGATCTGGCCGATCTTGCCTTCATCGACGGCTTCGAATTCCATCGTCGCCTTGTCGGTTTCGATTTCGGCGAGGATGTCGCCGGACTTCACTTCGTCGCCTTCCTTCACCAGCCACTTGGCCAGCGTGCCTTCTTCCATCGTCGGGGAAAGGGCCGGCATCTTGATTTCGATACCCATCAATATTGCTCCACCAGCACGTCGGTATAGAGTTCATGCGCTTCGGGTTCAGGCGAAGTTTCGGCGAAATCGGCCGCCTCAGCGACGATCTTGCGGATATCCTGATCGATCACCTTGATCTCGTCTTCGCTGACGCCGGCATCGATCAGATATTTCTTCACGCCCTCGATCGGGTCGGACTTTTCGCGCACGGCCTGCACTTCGTCACGCGACCGGTACTTGGCCGGATCGGACATGGAGTGACCGCGATAGCGGTAGGTCTTCATTTCCAGCAGGATCGGGCCATTGCCCTCTTGCACCCACTTCAGCGCTTCCTCGGTCGCGCCGCGCACGGCGAGAATGTCCATACCGTCAACCTGGAGGCCGGGGATGCGGAAGCTTTCGCCGCGACGGTAGAGCTGGTCTTCCGACGAGGCGCGGTTGACGCTGGTGCCCATGGCATACTGGTTGTTCTCGATCACGAAGATGATCGGGAGCTTCCACAGCTCGGCCATGTTGAAGGATTCATAGACCTGGCCCTGGTTGGCCGCGCCGTCGCCGAAATAGGCGACGCAGACGCCGCCGTCATTGTTATATTTGTGCGCGAAGCCCAGGCCTGCGCCCAGCGACACCTGCGCGCCGACGATGCCGTGACCGCCGTAGAATTTATGTTCGACGCTGAACATGTGCATCGAACCGCCCTTGCCGCGCGAGATACCCGCTTCGCGACCAGTCAGTTCGGCCATGATAACCTTGGGATCGATGCCATAGGCCAGCATGTGACCATGATCGCGATAGCCGGTGATGACGCTGTCCTTGCCGGGCTTGAGCGCCGACTGGATGCCCACCGCGACCGCTTCCTGGCCGATATAGAGGTGGCAGAAGCCGCCGATGAAACCCAGGCCGTAAAGCTGGCCGGCCTTTTCCTCGAAGCGACGAATGAGAACCATCTGCCGATAGAATTCCAGCAGCTCTTCCTTGCTGGCCTTGTAGTCAGTCGGCGTTTGCGGGCGCGGGCGGTTATGGTCCGCACCGGCAGTGGCGGGTGCAGCCGCCTTTGCCTTTGCGCTCGCTGCGCGCGGCGTCGTTGGTTTCGCCAAGGCTGTTATCCTTTTGCGTGGGGGTAGGATGGAAGGAGCCTCGATATAGCGGCAGAGTTGCATATATTGCAACGGCGGACGCCGCGGAATCCGGGCAAAACCAATAGCTGCCGCCGAAAACTGATGACTCTCAAGGCGCTCTGCGGCGGAGGCTTCGACACGCTCGCAGCATTATTACCGAGACGGCTTTTCCGGCGCAAAATCCTTGCGCAGCACACCAGCGCGCGCAAGGTTCAGTTGAGCGGGACGATCACTTCGTCATGGTGAATCACGCCAAGCTGGCGGCGGATCAGTTCATCCGACAGGTCGGGATCGACCCGGCGCGGATTGAGCAGGTCGACGCGGTTGCGCAGTTCGGCGCGGGCTTCCTGGGTCTTCTTGAGTTCCGCCTGCGCCTGACGCAGCTGGCGGGTATAATCGCCCCAGGCCAGCACGCCGTTCGACCCCAGCACGACATAGCCCGCGAACGAAAGCAGCAGGAGCAGCGCGATCGCAGGACCAAAGGCCGACGCCAGCAACAGTCGAAGTTTCGCGATATGCGCCATGGACTAGTGGAATCACAGCAAAAGGCCGGCCGCAAGTGAAAAAATGTCAACTTGCGACCGGCCGAATATTTTGGTCCTTCAGGACCGACTTTTAACGGAAGATCGAGCGCCCCGCATAGACGGCGATATCGCCCAGTTCTTCCTCGATGCGGATCAGCTGGTTGTACTTGGCCAACCGGTCCGAACGGGCCAGCGAACCGGTCTTGATCTGGCCGCAATTGGTCGCGACGGCGAGGTCGGCGATGGTCGCATCCTCGGTCTCGCCCGAACGGTGCGACATGACCGCCGTGTAGCGCGAGCGGTGGGCCAGATCGACGGCAGCCAGCGTTTCGGTCAGCGTACCGATCTGGTTCACCTTCACCAGCAGCGAATTGGCCAGACCCTTGCCGATGCCCATGGCGAGGCGCGCGGGGTTGGTGACGAACAGGTCGTCGCCGACCAGCTGGACCTTGTTGCCGATCTTGTCGGTCAGCGCCTTCCAGCCCTCGAAATCATCCTCGCTCATGCCGTCCTCGATCGACTTGATCGGATAGTCGGCGCAGAGCGCGGCGAGATAATCGGCCATTTCGACCGGGCTGAGCGACAGGCCTTCGCCCGAAATCTCATACTTGCCGTTCTTGAAAAATTCGGTCGCGGCGCAGTCCAGCGCCAGCACGACGTCGTCGCCCGGCTTGTAGCCCGCCTTCTCGACCGACAGCATGATGAAGTCGAGCGCATCGCGGGTGGAGGCGATGTTGGGGGCGAAGCCGCCCTCGTCGCCGACCGAGGTCGCCAGACCCTTGTCATGCAGGCCCTTCTTGAGGGTGTGGAAGATTTCCGAACCGATGCGGACCGCGTCGGCGATGCTTTCCGCACCGACCGGCATGATCATGAATTCCTGGAAGTCGATCGGGTTGTCGGCATGTTCGCCGCCGTTGATGATGTTCATCATCGGCACCGGCAGGACATGCGACGACACGCCGCCGACATAGCGATAGAGCGGCAGGCCGCGCGCATCGGCGGCGGCCTTGGCGGTGGCGAGCGACACGCCCAGGATCGCGTTGGCGCCCAGGCGCGACTTGTTCTCGGTGCCGTCGAGCGCGATCATCGCGGCGTCGACTTCGGCCTGGTCCTCGGCGTCGAGGCCGATGATCTGCTCGGCAATCTCGTCATTGACGGCGGCAACGGCCTGAAGCACGCCCTTGCCCAGATATTTGCTCTTGTCGCCGTCGCGCCTCTCGACCGCCTCATAGGCGCCGGTGGAGGCGCCCGAAGGCACGGCGGCGCGGCCGAAGCTGCCGTCTTCCAGCATGACGTCGACTTCGACGGTGGGGTTGCCACGGCTGTCGAGGATCTGGCGGGCGTGGATGTCGAGAATAGCGGTCATGATCGCTCCCTGATGAACGGCCCTGCACGGCCGGGGCTATTTCGCGCCCCGCTTAGCCAGCGCCTCCCGCCTTGGCAATGCGGGGGGTTGCGCGATGCGAAAAAATGCCGATGCTCAAAATGTAACGGCAACGGAACTGTAGGCCGCCGCGAAGCATTAGGAGCATGACCCCGCCGCGTTCCCCCGCGGCCGCCATGCTGGACATGAAAGGGAGATTGACGACGATGGCCGACACACCGGAAACCCCGCCCGTCAAGCGCGTGAAGAAGACGCCCGTGGCCAAGCCTGTAAAGGCGAAGCCGGTCAAGGCGACGACTGCCGCCGCTGCGCCGGTCAAGGCGGCGCCGGTCAAGAAGGCCGCGACGCGCAAGGCTCCTGCGCCCAAGAAGCCGGGCAATGGCGCCGCTTCCCATGGCTGGGCCGCACAGATCGCGCCGATCAAGGAGCAGGCCGAAAAGGTCGCGAAGGCCGCCGCCGACAAGATCAACGCTGTCGACTGGACGCCGATCAAGGAGCAGGCGGGCAAGACCGCCCGGTCTGCCGCCGACGCCGCCAAGGACAAGACCGGCACCGCGATGCAGAGCCTTGCCAAGCTGATTTCCGACACGGCCGGGACGGTCGACGCGAAGCTCGGCCCGCAATATGGCGACTATGCGCGCCAGGCGGCGGAATCGGTGGCCGGTGCAGCAGATACGCTGGACAGCAAGGATGTCGACGAGCTGATGACCGAGGCGCGCGACTTTGTCCGCAAGAGCCCGGCGGTGGCGATCGGCGCGGCGGCGGTGGTCGGCTATGTGCTGATGCGCCTCGCCAAGGGATCGGACGATAAGGCCTGATCGGCGCGCCTGCTTCCTTGACCGACGCACGTTCCTGAACGGACGCACAGGCCCGCAAGGCGGGGCGGAGGGATTTTTGATCGACGAACCAGCGGAAACGGCGGTGACGCCGCGGGCCGATGGGCAGCATGACGCGTCCGACGAGAGCGTGAAGGACGTGTTCGCCCGCCTTTACGCTGACGGATGCGCCTATGCCGCTGCCGAGGCGGAAAAGCAGAAACTGCGTGCGGGCATTGCTGCAGCGGGCATCCGCAACGCCGCGATCCTTGGCGGCATTGCCCTGATCCTGGCCTTTGCCAGCATTGTCGCGTTGCTGATCGGCCTCATCATCGCCCTCGCCCAGCAGGTCGGGCCGCTCTGGGGCACGCTGATCGTGGTCGGCGGCGCGCTGCTGATCGTGGTCGTGCTGTTGCTCGCGGCCAAGGGCTGCATCAGCCGCATGAAGAAAGCGATCAGGCCATGAGTCGGGAACTCGACTTTCGCGAAGCCTCTGTACGCGCCGACGCCGCACGTGCCCAACTGCTCGCCACCGCGGAGGACGCCAAGGCGCGCGTCGCGCCCGCGCGCCTCAAGCAGGATGTGAAGGACGGGATCGGCGGCGCGGCCAAGGACGGCATCGCGCTCGTCGCCGCCAAGGTGCAGCAGCGGCCCGTCGCAATCGGCGCAGCGGCCGGCGCCTTTGGGCTTTTCCTGGCCCGGCGCCCGCTGGCGGCACTTTTCCGGCGGCTATACGTTCGCTTCAGGAACCAAGATTCAGAAAATTCGGAGACTGACGATGGCTGACATCCGCGCCCAATTCACCCGCGTTCGGGAAGCCGCCAATGATGCGGCGATTACCGCGACCGACCGGATCAAGGACACCACCGACAAGGCACGCGAAAGTGCCGGCGACCTGCTCCAGAGCGGGCGCGACAAGGCGAGCGAGGCCTATGGCGATGCGAAGGACCGCACCCAGCGCGTGGCCGCACGCGCGAACGAGATCGTGCAGGAACATCCGATCGCGGCCGTCGCCGGCGCGGTCGCCGTGGGCGCCGTCGTCGCCTGGATGTTTCCCAAGAGCCGTCGCGCGATGAAGGCGCTGCCCGGCCTTGCCGCCAGCGCCGGGACGAAAGTGGTGGAAGCCGCCATCGCTGCCCGTGCCGCAGCGGCCGAAGCAGCCGTGACCGCGCGGGACGCAGCCGCCGATGCCGCCGTCGCCGCGCGCGACGCTGCCGTCGAAGGCGCGGAAACGGTGAAGCAGGGCGCGAGCAACGCGCTGCACGCTGCGGGCGATGCCGCGTCGAGCGCGAAGGACAGCGTCGCATCGGCCGAAATCCCTGCCAGGGCGTCGAAGCTCGCCGACGATGTCGCCACTCTGGTCGCAGCCAAAGTCGATGCGCTGAGCGAAGCGATCAAGGCGCGATTGCCGAAAAACTAATCGCGATTGCCCGATACGCAATCGACACTTGCCTCTCCTCTCCTTGGCTGATCGCGACGTCAGTGCTAGAGCATCGCCCACTAAAATCCGAACCCGCTGACAGGCGGGATCGGATTTTGTGGAAAGCGATGCGACGGAAAAAATGCACGCGCTCGCCATCAGCTAAAGGAGAACAATGAGACCATGAGCAAGATGCATCTGGTGATGGGTGGTCGCGTCACCAACCCGCAGACGCTGGAATTTCAGGACCTGAGCCAGGTCGATCTGGTCGGTGTGTTTCCCGACTATGCCTCGGCCGAAAAGGCCTGGCGCAGCGCCGCGCAGCGCACCGTCGACGATGCCGAGATGCGCTATGTGATCGTGCACCTGCACCGCTTGCTGGAACCGGAACTGCCGAACGGCTGATCCAGTCTTCCCCAACCCGTTCGGGCTGAGCCTGAACGGGTTTTGATTTTCAGTTCACTACCCGCGGCTTCTTTCGGAAGCGCCAGCGCAACAGCGGCCGCGTCAGCGCCAGCCCTGCCAAAAAGCCGCCGATATGTGCGGCAATCGCGATCTGGCCCAGATCGCTGAACCCACCGGACGTCGCCACCCCGATCATGAGCTGGATCGCGACCCAGCCCGCCGCCAGCCATAGCACCCGCACCAGATTGGCCGATAGCGGCCCCACCCTGCGCACCTGCTGCTGGCTGTAGAGCAGGGAATAGGTTGCCAGGATCGCGGAAATCGCCCCGCTCGCCCCCACCATCGGATTGGTCGAGGCCGGATCGATCGCCCATTGCGCCAGACAGGCCGCATAGCCGCCGACGCCGTAGAGCAACAGCGTCCCGCCCCAGCCCAGCACATGCTCCACCTGCCGCCCGCAGAAGAGCAGCATCAGCATGTTGAAACCGATGTGAAGCCATCCGGCATGGATGAGCGTGCAGGACAGCGGCGTCAGCCAGGTCGGCACCGCCACCATGCCCTGCAACAGGGCCGGTTCGCCGATACGCGCAGGGATGAAACCGCCAAGGATTGCGGCGTCATCCACCTTGCCCGTCAGGTACAGGAGGAGGAAGGCGGCGACACTGATCGCCGCGATCCCGTTGGTGGCGCGACCGGCTGGCAGTCTCACGGCGTCAAATGAACTGAATCTTGTCGACCAGGTAGAATTTGTCGCCCGACGGGACCGACACTTCGACCTCGTCGCCGACTTCGCGGCCGATCAGCGCACGGCCCAGCGGGCTGTTATAGCTGATCATGCCCGCCTTGGCGTCCGCCTCGGCCTGGCCCACAATCTGATACTGGATCGGCTTGTCGTCCTCGTCCAACAGCGTCACGGTCGCGCCGAACACGATCTTGTTGCCCGACAATGTGGTCGGATCGATAATCTGGGCGCGCGACAGCTTGTCTTCCAGATCGTTGATCGTCGCCTCGACCTGGCCCTGCCGTTCCTTGGCCGCATGATATTCGGCATTTTCCGACAGGTCGCCATGCGCCCGCGCTTCCTCGATGGCGTCCACGATCAGGGGTCGTTCGGCCTTCAGTTCGCGGAGCTGCGCATTGAGCTTGTCATAGCCCTGCTGCAGCATCGGCATCTTCTCGACGGTCGCCATTCCCTAAAAATCCTTCGTCAAAACTTCCCTCTGGCGACTCCTTCGACAGGAGCCGCCCCGCAGCATCATTCCTTGTGCAGGGGTTCAGGCTTGCGACAGGGGATAATAGGACTGGAGCGAGCGCACTTCAAGGGCATGCCCCCGAAGTGCCTCGATCGCATCCGCCGCAGCGACGCTGGCCGCTGCCGTGGTGAAGCTGGCGATCTTGGCGCGCAGCGCCGATGTGCGGATCGCCTTGCTGTCCTTGAGCGACTGCCAGCCTTCGGTGGTGTTGAAGATCAGATGCGCGTCGCCGTCGGTGATCCGGTCGACGATGTGCGGGCGTCCCTCGGCCACCTTGTTCACCGTCTCGACCGCGATGCCCTGCCCTTCCAGATAGGACGCGGTGCCGCCCGTCGCGATGATGGTAAAACCCATGCCCGCCAGCTTCTGCACCGCCGGCAGGATAACCGGCTTGTCGCTGTCCTTGACCGACACGAAGACCGTGCCGCTGGTCGGCAGCACAGTACCCGCGCCCAGCTGCGCCTTGGCGAAGGCGGTCGCGAAATTGCTGTCGATTCCCATGACTTCGCCGGTGCTCTTCATTTCGGGCGAGAGGACCGGGTCGACGCCGGGGAATCGACCGAACGGGAAAACCGCTTCCTTGACCGCGACATGGCTGATCGCGTTGCGGTCGATCGTCGGCAAATCCTTCAGCTTCTCGCCCGCCATCACGCGGCTGGCAATCTTGGCGATGGGCGTGCCGATCGCCTTGGCGACGAAGGGCACGGTGCGGCTGGCGCGCGGGTTGACCTCGATCAGATAGACCACCCCGTCCTTGACCGCGAACTGGATGTTCATCAGGCCGCGCACCGAAAGCGCGCGGGCCAGAACCTCGGTCTGCCGCTCGATTTCCGCGATGACCTCGTCCGACAGGCTGTAAGGCGGCAGCGAACAGGCGCTGTCACCGGAATGGACGCCCGCTTCCTCGATATGCTGGAGTACGCCCGCCACCACGACATCGTCGCCGTCGCACAGCGCGTCCACGTCCACCTCGACCGCATCGCGCAGATACTGGTCGATCAGCACCGGGGAATCGCCCGACACCTGCACGGCGGTGGTGATATATTCCTCCAGCTGCGCCTGACCGTCGACGATCTCCATGGCGCGACCGCCAAGGACGTAGGACGGACGCATCAGCACCGGATAGCCGATGCGGTTGGCGACCGCGATCGCCTCCTCACGGCTGCGGGCGATGCCGTTGGCGGGCTGCTTGAGCTTCAGCTTGTCGATCAGCGCGGCGAAGCGCTCGCGATCCTCGGCCAGGTCGATCGCGTCCGGGCTGGTGCCCAGGATCGGGATACCCGCATCCTCCAGCGCCTGCGCCAGCTTGAGCGGCGTCTGCCCGCCAAACTGCACCAGCACGCCGGCCAGCGTCCCCTGCGACATTTCGACATGCAGGATTTCCAGCACATCCTCCGCCGTCAGCGGCTCGAAATACAGGCGATCGGACGTGTCATAGTCGGTCGACACCGTTTCCGGGTTGCAGTTGACCATGATCGTCTCATAGCCGACCTCGCCCAACGCGAAGCAGGCATGGACGCAGCAATAGTCGAACTCGATGCCCTGCCCGATCCGGTTCGGACCGCCGCCCAGGATCACGACCTTCTTCCGGTCGCTGGGCTGCGCCTCATTCTCCGCCTCGCCGAAGATCGGCGCTTCGTAGGTCGAATACATATAGGGCGTCTTCGCCTCGAACTCGGCGGCGCAGGTGTCGATGCGCTTGAACACCGGGCGCACGCCCAGCCTGTGACGCAGCTTGCGCACTTCCTCTTCGGTCACGCCGCCGGTCATGGCGACGACGGCGTCGTGGATCAGGCCCGAACCGCGCGCGATGCCGCGCTCATTGCCGCGCAGGTTCGCGGACTTGAGCGCCAGCCAAGCGAGGCGCTTGTCGGAAAAGCCCATGGCCTTGAGGCGGCGCATGCCGTCCGCATCCTGCGGCAGGCCGTTTTCCAGCACTTCGGCTTCGGCGTCGACGATTTCCTTGATCCGCTCCAGGAACCAGGGGTCGAACTTGGCGATATTATGGATTTCCTGAACGGTGAGGCCTTCGCGCAGAGCCTGCGCGGCGACCAGCAGCCGATCAGGCGTCGCCTGCGCCAGCGCGGCGATGATGTCGTCCTTGGGCGCGCCGACCAGATGGTCGACCTGATTGAAGCCGCTGAGGCCGGTTTCCAGACCGCGCAGCGCCTTCTGCATCGATTCATGAATGTTGCGGCCGATCGCCATGACTTCGCCGACGGACTTCATGGCGGTTCCGAGCAGCGGCTCGGCGCCCTTGAACTTTTCGAAGGCGAAGCGCGGGATCTTGGTCACGACATAGTCGATGGTCGGTTCGAACGACGCCGGGGTCGCGCCGGTAATGTCATTCTCGATCTCGTCCAGCGTATAGCCGACGGCCAGCTTCGCCGCGACCTTGGCGATCGGGAAGCCGGTCGCCTTCGACGCCAGCGCCGAGGAACGCGACACACGCGGGTTCATCTCGATCACGATCAGGCGGCCATCCTTCGGATTGACCGAGAACTGCACGTTGGAACCACCTGTTTCCACGCCGATTTCACGCAGCACCGCGATGCTCGCGTTGCGCATGATCTGATATTCCTTGTCGGTCAGCGTCAGCGCGGGCGCGACGGTGATGGAGTCGCCGGTGTGGACCCCCATCGGATCGACATTTTCGATCGAGCAGATGATGATGGCGTTGTCGTTGCGATCCCGCACAACCTCCATCTCATATTCCTTCCAGCCGATCAGCGATTCCTCGATCAGCACCTCGGTCGTCGGCGACGCGTCCAGACCGCCACGCACGATGTTGACGAACTCTTCGCGATTATAGGCGATGCCGCCGCCGGTGCCGCCCATGGTGAAGCTGGGGCGGATGATCGAGGGAAGGCCGGTAAACTCCAGCGCCTCCAGCGCCTCTTCCATCGTGTGCGCGATGCGCGAACGGGCGCTTTCAAGGCCGATCTTGTCCATCGCGTCGCGGAACTTGATCCGGTCTTCCGCCTTGTCGATGGCTTCGGCGTCCGCACCGATCATCTGGACACCGAACTTTTCCAGCGTGCCGTCATTATAGAGCGCCAGCGCCGTGTTCAGCGCGGTCTGCCCGCCCATGGTCGGCAGCACCGCATCGGGCCGCTCCTTCTCGATGATCTTCGCCACGATTTCGGGCGTGATCGGCTCGACATAGGTCGCGTCGGCAAATTCCGGGTCGGTCATGATCGTGGCCGGGTTGGAATTCACCAGGATGATGCGATAGCCCTCTTCCTTGAGCGCCTTCACCGCCTGCGTGCCCGAATAATCGAACTCGCACGCCTGGCCGATGATGATCGGACCAGCGCCGATAATGAGGATGGAGGAGATGTCGGTTCTTTTAGGCATCGGGCTTATCGCAATCCAATTGCATATGTTGTGGCTTAATCGGGAAGCCGGACCAATGAAGGCTTATCAAAAGCTTCGAAAGGGGCGGAGCGCCATCGCTGGCTTTGAAAGTTATTCTTTCACAATTATGTTCAGCATCCTCGCGCCTGACCAAATCCCACCCCATCGGTTCGGCTCGTTTAACGATCCGATCGCACATCCAGTGCGCCGCGCAGTACTGAAAGTACTTGATGTCATCACGATCAAAAGCTTCGATCTTTCGAAGATCGATGATGAACTTGACGAGCATCGAAATCGCCAGGAAAGCGAGGAATACCGTAATGAGAACGGCTCTCCAATGGACGAAGAGCCAATCAAAAATCAATGCACGCCCCCCGCCTGCGCCTCGCAGCCCCAGCCGTCATATTCGACGCCGCAGAGGATTTCGATCTGGAGGCACTTTTTGGTCAGCGCGCGGATCGAGGCTTCGTCGACCGGCTGCACGCATTCCAGAAACAGGAACAGGTCGCCTTCCTCATCCTCTTCCCGGTCCAGTTCGACAAAGCCGAACTGGCTGGCGATGGTCAGGACGCGCTCGAAATCCTTCTCGCTGCCCTTGAAGCTGACGTCCACGGGCCGGGCGATCCGCGCCACGTCGCCATTGGCGGCCAGATTGGCGAGGACGGCCTTGTCCGCCTCCCACTCTGCGGCAAGGCGCGCTTCGTCCACCGGGGGCAGGTTCTGGCTCACGCCGCGACCGGCTTCTTGATGCCGTCCACGAACCGCTTGAACAGATAGAAGCTGTCCTGCGGGCCGGGCGAGGCTTCGGGATGATATTGTACCGAAAAGGCGTTCTTGTCGGTGAGTTCGATGCCGCAATTGCTGCCGTCGAACAGCGACACATGGGTCGATCGCGCATTGGCGGGCAGCGTGTCGACATCGACCGCAAAGCCATGATTCATCGACGTAATCTCGACCAGACCGTCCGACAGGCGCTTGACCGGATGGTTCGCGCCGCGATGGCCCTGATGCATCTTGATCGTCTTGGCGCCGACCGCCAGGCCCAGCAGCTGGTGGCCAAGGCAGATGCCGAAGATCGGCATATTGTCGGTCAGCAGCGCGGCGATCACCGGCACGGCATAGGCGCCGGTCGCGGCCGGATCGCCCGGACCGTTGGACAGGAACACGCCGTCGGGCTTCTGCTCCATCACCTGTTCATAGCTGGCCGTGGCGGGCAGCACGGTGACGCGCGCGCCGGCCTGCACCAGATTGCGGAAGATATTGTTCTTCGCGCCATAATCGATCGCGACGACATGGGGGCGCTCATCGCCCGCCTCATCGAGGCCATAGCCGTGGCCCAGCTTCCACACGCCGTCCTTCCACAGGCGGCTTTCCTTGCCCGTGACTTCGATGGCGAGGTCCATGCCTTCGAGGCCCGGCCAGCTTGCGGCCTTGGCGGCGAGCGCGGCGATATCGAACTTGCCCTCGGGATCATGGGCGATCACGACATTGGGCGCGCCCTTGATGCGGATCAGGCGGGTCAGCGCGCGGGTGTCGACCCCGGCAAGGCCGATGCGGCCATTTTCGCGCATCCACTGGTCGAACGGTTCGACATTGCGGAAATTGCTGGGCGCGGTGACATTCTGCCGCACGATGCAGCCGAGCGCATGGGGCGAGGCCGCCTCGACATCGTCCAGATTGGTGCCGACATTACCGATATGGGGGAAGGTGAAGTTGATGATCTGCCCGGCATAGGAGGGATCGGTCATGATCTCCTGATAGCCGGTAATAGACGTGTTGAAGCAGAGTTCGCCCACCGCATCGCCGACCGCGCCGAAGCCGCGACCGAAGACAGCGGAGCCGTCCGCAAAAACCACGACCCCTGTCGCTCCTTTGGGCACAATGAGGGTCTTGGCGTCTGCCATGGTCTGCGGTCCTTTATGCTTTTGCGGGAACCCGTCTGGAGCGGGTTAAACGGCCGGTCAGGTAGGCGCGCATCCTCCCAAGGTCAACGTCTGTTAAAAATCTCTTTTGCCGTTATATCTACTCCTTTCCCGAAGAGACAGGATTCATTCGCCCATGATTCGCGACACCATCAAGAGCGCCCAGATCGAGTCGATGAAGGCCGGCGACAAGGACCGTCTGGCCGCCGTGCGCCTGATCCTGGCGAAGCTGAAGGACCGCGACATCGAACTGCGCACCGCGTCCAGCGTGCCGGACGACGACGCCGTGGTCGTGGAAGTGCTGCAGAAGATGGTGAAGCAGCGCCGCGAATCGATCGATATGTTCAGGAGCGGCGGCCGCGACGAACTGGCCGCCAAGGAACAGGTCGAACTGGACGTGATCGAAGGCTTCCTGCCCCAGCAGCTGAGCGAGGAAGAGACGAAGGCCGCGATCGAGGGGATCAAGGCCGAAGTCGGCGCGGAAAGCGTGAAGGACATGGGCCGCGTGATGGCGGTGCTGAAGGAACGCCATGGCACGGTGATCGACATGAGCAAGGCCAGCGGGCTGGTGAAGGCGGCGCTTGGGTGAACGACGACGGGGGAGCGCCACGCACTCTCCCCCTCCCGCCTGCGGGAGGGGGCCGGGGGGTGGGCTCGCCCTATCGACTGGCACGTCCGACCGATGATGCGCGCAATCTGCGCAACAACGCCACTGATGCGGAGCGCCTGTTGTGGAACCACATCAAAGGCGCACAACTCGCAGGCCTGAAATTCAGCCGCCAGATGCCCATAGCCGGGTTCATAAGTGATTTCGTCTGCCGTTCCCGAAAGCTGGTTGTCGAACTCGACGGCAGCCAGCATGTCGATGCGGCAGATTATGACGCCGTGCGAACCAGAAAGATCGAAGCGCAGGGCTACCGGCTGATCCGCTTCTGGAATAATGATCTTACAGACAATCTAGAGGGCGTGTTGGAAACCATCGTGAGGGCAGCTTTGGGTGGCCCGGTCCAGCCCACCCCCCTGCCCCTCTCCCGCACGCGGGAGGGGGAAGAGCGCTCATGACCCTCACCCCGCAATGGCTGGACGAACTGCGCGCGCGCACCTCGCTTTCGACCCTCATCGGCAAGACCATCAAGGTCACGAAGGCCGGCCGCGAATATAAGGCCTGCTGCCCCTTCCATAACGAGAAGACGCCAAGCTTCACGATCAACGACGAGAAGGGCTTCTACCATTGCTTCGGCTGCGGCGCGCATGGCGATGCGATCCGCTGGATGACCGACCAGCGCGGCCTTCCCTTCATGGAGGCGGTGAAGGAACTGGCGGCCACCGCCGGCATGGACGTCCCCGCCGCCGACCCGCGCGCCGCCAAGCGCGCCGAACAGGCCAGGGGGCTGCACGACGCCATGGCCGCCGCGCAGGGCTTTTTCGAGGAGCAACTGGGCGGCATCGACGGCGGGGAGGCGCGCGCCTATCTCGGCAAACGCGGCATCAGCGACGCCACCCGCCGCGCCTTTGGCTTTGGCTATTCGCCCGACGGACGCGGCCGCCTTAAGACCGCGCTCAAGGATTTTGGCGAGCCGATGCTGGTCGAGGCCGGGCTGCTCATCGATCCCGACGGGGCCGAGCCGGATGGCGGAAAAGCCAAGAAACGCGACACCTATGACCGCTTCCGCGGCCGTCTCATGCTGCCGATCCGCGACATTCGCGGCCGCGTCATCGCCTTCGGCGGCCGCATCCTGGGCGCGGGAGAACCCAAATATCTGAACTCGCCCGACACGCCGCTCTTCGACAAGGGGCGCACCCTCTACAATATCGATCGCGCCTCCCCAGCCAGCCGCTCGACCGGCCGCGTCATCGTGGTCGAAGGCTATATGGACGTGATCGCGCTGGCGCAGGCCGGTTTCGGCGAAGCGGTCGCCCCGCTCGGCACTGCGCTCACCGAGCATCAGATCGAGCGGCTGTGGAAGATGGTGGAGGTCCCCCTCCTCTGCTTTGACGGCGATTCGGCCGGACAGAAGGCCGCGATCCGCGCCGCCACCCGCGCGCTCCCCCTGCTACGTCCCGGCCACAGCCTCGCCTTCGCGACACTCCCGACCGGACAGGATCCCGACGACCTGATCCGCGCCAGCGGCCGACAAGCGATGGAGTCCGTGCTGAACGGCGCCGAGTCGCTGATCGAACGCCTCTGGAAACATGAGATGTCCGTCGCCCCGCTGGATACGCCGGAACAGAAAGCCGCCCTCAAGCAGCGCCTTCGCGCCATTTCGGATGCGATTGCACATCCCGATGTGCGCGCCCATTACGCCCATGAATTTCGCGAGCGATACGACGCCCTCTTCTTCGCCCGCCGCGACTCGGCCCCGGCGCAACAGCGCTTTCAGGGCGGCGGCAACAGTGCCGGCCGCTGGCAACGCGACAAGCGGGGCAACTGGAAACCGCCAATTCCCCCCGTTGGCAGCGAAGCCCGTGCGATCGGCGCCAGCGGCATGGAGCAGCGCCTGCTGCGCGCGATCCTGGCCGCCCTGCTGCGCCATCCCGAGCAGATCGCGCCTCATCGGGAGATGCTGTCGGCCCTGCAAATCGGCGATCCGTTGCTCGCGCAACTGCTCGCTGCGATGATCAGCCTGTCCTTTCGCAAAGAAACAGTTGAAACGCAGGCCCTCCTTACCATATTGGGGCAAGGTGAGTTGTATAATATGGCCAAGGGGATGCTCCGGGCCGATGCGTTCACACTCACTCCCGACAGGATGGCCACCGACCCTGATCGCCTTGCCCGCGATCTGGAGGAGGCCGTTCGAGTGATGGCGCAGGGACCGGAGTTGGAAACGGCACTGGTGGAGGCCACGAGGCGGTTCGAGAGCGACTTCAGCGAGGAGAATTTCGCTGAACAGCAGCGCGTTCGCGCGCTGAAGGCCGATCACGACCGTCGTCTGGCGGAACTTGCGCAGTCCGAAGACATTGTTTGATTTAGGTTAGCCCTTTCTAAAAGGGCGACGAAGTAAGGCGAATAGATGGCGACCAAGGCGAACAGCAAGAATGGCAGCGTGAGCGATGGCGAGGATGGCGGCGACGCCCCCCTGCTCGATCTCAACGAAGCCTCGGTCAAGAAGCTGATCGCCCGTGCGAAGAAGCGCGGCTACATCACCTACGACGAGCTGAACGACGCCCTGCCGCAGGACCAGATGTCGTCCGAGCAGATCGAGGATATCATGGCGGCCCTCAACGAGATGGGCGTCAACATCGTCGAGAATGAGGAAGCCAGCGAAGACGGCGACGAGCAGCGCGAGCGCGAGGATGCCGAGGACGCCGAGGACGATTCGAACGACGATGACGGCCCCAAGCTCGTCACCGAGAAGAAGAAGGAAACGGTCGATCGCACCGACGATCCCGTTCGCATGTACCTGCGCGAAATGGGCGCAGTGGAATTGCTCAGCCGTGAGGGCGAAATCGCCATCGCCAAGCGGATCGAGGCCGGCCGCGACACGATGATCCTGGGCCTGTGCGAAAGCCCGACCACCTTCAACGCGATCATCGAATGGTCGACCGCCCTCAACAACGGCGAAATGCAGTTGCGCGAGATTCTCGATCTCGACGCCATGCTGTCCAAGGATCCTGCTCCGGAAAATCTGGAGGAAGGCGCCGAGGATGACGATGGCGAAATCAGCGAGAAGACCGCCGGTCCCAGCTTCAAGGAAGAGGAAGAGCCGGAGGAGGAATCCGCCGACGCCGACGAGGACGAGGACGGCGCGCCCCGCGCCCGCCGCAACGAGGAAGAAGAGGAAGAGGACAACACCCTCTCCCTCGCCCAGATGGAAGAGACCCTGAAGCCGATGGCTTTGGAGAAGTTCGCGACCATCACGGACATCTTCCGCACCTTCTCCGCCGCGCAGGAATCGCGCATGGTCGCCATGGCCAATGGCGAAACGCTGAGCCAGAAGGCCGAGGACGATTATCAGGCGCTGCGTGAAAGCCTGACCGCCGAAGTCGAAAGCGTCCAGTTCCACCAGCAGAAGATCGAATATCTGGTCGATCAGCTCTACGCCTATAACCGCCGACTGACCGCGCTGGGCGGCCAGATGCTGCGTCTGGCGGAGCGTCACAAGGTCAGCCGCAAGGATTTCCTCGACCGCTATGTCGGCAACGAGCTGGACGACGCCTGGCTGGAAAAGGTGCAGGGCCTCGACAAGAAATGGGCCGCTTTCGCCGCTGCCGAAGCGCGCGCCGTCGAACGCATCCGCAACGAGGTGAACGAGATCGCCCAGGCGACCGGCATGTCCTTGAGCGAATTCCGCCGCATCGTGAACATGGTGCAGAAGGGCGAGCGTGAAGCGCGCATCGCGAAGAAGGAAATGGTGGAGGCGAACCTGCGCCTCGTCATCTCCATCGCGAAGAAATATACGAACCGCGGCCTTCAGTTCCTGGACCTCATCCAGGAAGGCAATATCGGCCTGATGAAGGCGGTGGACAAGTTCGAATATCGCCGCGGCTACAAGTTCAGCACCTACGCCACCTGGTGGATTCGCCAGGCGATCACCCGTTCGATCGCGGACCAGGCGCGGACCATCCGCATACCGGTCCATATGATCGAAACGATCAACAAGCTGGTCCGCACCAGCCGCCAGTTCCTGCACGAGCAGGGCCGCGAACCGACGCCGGAAGAAATGGCCGAGCGCCTTTCCATGCCGCTCGAAAAGGTGCGCAAGGTGATGAAGATCGCCAAGGAGCCGATCTCCCTCGAAACGCCGATCGGCGACGAGGAAGACAGCCATCTGGGCGATTTCATCGAGGACAAGAACGCGATCATCCCGGTGGATGCCGCTATCCAGGCGAACCTCAAGGAAACGGTTACCCGCGTCCTTGCCTCGCTGACCCCGCGCGAGGAGCGCGTGCTGCGCATGCGCTTCGGCATCGGCATGAACACCGACCATACGCTCGAAGAAGTGGGCCAGCAGTTCAGCGTGACCCGCGAACGTATCCGTCAGATCGAAGCGAAGGCGCTGCGCAAGCTCAAGCACCCCTCGCGCTCGCGCAAGATGCGGTCTTTCCTCGACCAGTAAAATCAAGGGCTATTGATAAAAAAGGGGGGGCAGCGCCTGTGTGCTGCCCCCCCTTTTTTATCACCACAGGCAAGAAAAACCTCAGAAGGTTAAAGACTGGAACGGATTTCAACCCGATTCCACCGGATTGGCCGCTCCAATCTTATCTTACGCCATCTTCGCGCCCGCAGCCGATCGCACCTTCTTTAAAATGCTTCCAAAGCCGCATTTATTTTGCGTCGGGCGACCAGTTTAAGACACGCTTATGCCTTGAGCAGGGATCGATGCCAAGCAGGTGCAAACCACGCCGCTCTGACATCAAACTTATAATCCCGACATTTGCGCGACAAGGGTGCGGATCGGCCCATGCGCTGCTGGCCACGCCTTCTCGCGCGGGATGGCCACATAATCCCAGAAAAACTGTTCAGCCGAAAACTGAACAAATTGAGATCTATCCAGCTCGATACCGAATATGGAGAATATCTTATACCCCATATCCTCGAAATAGGAGAAATAATCATTTGATGTATATTCGTAGTTTATAAGAGACGAGTCCCCAAGTTCAAATGAAATGAACGGACGCGATCGAGAAATAAGACCGGAAGCGCCGCGCAAAACAGTCAACTCTCCGCCTTCCGTATCGATTTTTATGAATTTTACTTTATTAATATCGGAAAAGAAAGAATCTATCGATCGAACTTCGACTTCTATTGATTCCACGCGGACGTGATGATCGTGATATTGACGCTCTTTAAATCCACTGAATTCCGGAAAATCGGGAACCGACGTAAAGGTTGCCTTGCCATCTTCAGTTCCCAGCGCGATATTGAAAACGGAAATTTGTTGCAAGTTCCGCTCGTCTACCAAATTCTGGAAATTGGCAAATTGCGCAGGCAAGGGCTCGAAGCAGTAAATTCTGCCATCTTTTCCCACCTTTTCCGCCATGGGAATGGAATGCCGGCCATTATGCGAACCGACATCTATCGCGACATCCCCAGAAATCAGCAGAGAACTATATACGTCTTCCACCATCGCTTCATAGGCCGGTAACATCATCTCTCCTTCTCGACATCCAAGTAGCATGGCAGCCAATTTCTCAGCCGTTACAATGCATTAAGATCTTGTCTTTCCTGATTACCCATCCAGATTTGCATAGGGCATGGCATAGCAATCGTCATTTGCAAACTGCGTATGACATATTTCGGAAATTCGGGGATGGCATGCACTCCCACGGCCCGTCATTTCCGGCAATCGGCAAGCTTTTAAGTGCGGCAAAGCAACGGCTTCGCATTGCCCACGTGCATCAAGGGCAAACTCCTCTGGGAAGAACCGCACTATCTGGCATTGCGGTACATTTGGGGTGCGAAGCGATGAGCGCATGACGACCCATCCGCCCGTTGGAGGCGAAGGGGCAGCGCACGCCCAAACGCCGGTCACGCGCGCGCAGGATGCGGATTTTCCTCGACCGGTAGAATTAAAGTGGATCGGTAAATATAAATTAACCATCCTTGACGGAAAAGGGCGGCTTTCACGGTCGCCCTTTCTGATTCTGTAAACCGGACGTTTACTCGGCCTCCCTATTTTCGGGCTTCTCCCTGCATGGGCGGGGCATCACAGGGATCTGGAGCATGAGCGAAGCGGCCCCCCGCTATCAATTTGGCGACATATCGCGGGTCCTCGAAGCGCTCGTCGCCGCCGATGGGACCGCCGCGCACAGCTATGCCAACCGCGCCAGCATGGGCGTGGTGCGCGAAGGCCAGTTGCCGCTGTCCGACCTGGCCGATGCGGCCTCCTACATCTCGCTGCTTCATGGCCGCCATCCCGGCGTGATCGACTATGCCGCCACCCGCTCGACCGACAATGCCGCGCGCCGCTGGCTGATCGAGGCGGGCGACGCCTTCGCCGCGGAGCGCGCCTATCTGACCCACGTCACGGTCGCCGCCGGCCCCGCCCCCAGCACGGCGGGCCAGGCCGATTGCGAAACCGCCGTCAGCCAGCAGCGCCATGCGCTCGACACGCTTGCCCAGTCCGACCGGCGCGGTTGCGCCATGGGCGCGGCGATGGCGCTGGTGCTGGACTGGCGCGCGATGCGCCATGTGCTCGACATGGCGGCGATCCGCGCCGGCCTGGAACCGCAACCCTGCGGCCTGCCCGACCGCGCCGCCACGCTGGACGTCGCCCGCGCCATCGGCGGCGACGACGGCATCGATCGCGCGATCCAGTTCGGCGCGCGCCAGCTCCTCGCCCAGCATCGCGGCCTGTGGGATCTGCTGAGCGCCCGCGCCGCCGTCCGCGTCAGGGCGGGCTGACCGTATAAACGCATTGCACCCGCGCGCCGCATTGCCTAGTCCGGTTGCCAATGGCAACGGGACGGGATTGCAGGATGCGCTTTGAAGGCACGCAGGATTATGTCGCCACCGACGATCTGAAGGTCGCCGTCAACGCCGCCGTGCTGCTGCGCCGACCGCTGCTGGTGAAGGGCGAACCGGGCACCGGCAAGACCGTGCTGGCGCAGGAAATCGCCAAGGTGCTGGACGCCCCGCTGATCGAATGGAACGTCAAATCGACGACCAAGGCGCATCAGGGCCTTTACGAATATGACGCCGTCGCCCGCCTGCGCGACGGGCAGTTGGGCGACCCGCGCGTCCACGAGATTTCCAACTATATCCGCAAGGGCAAGCTGTGGGAGGCCTTCACCTCCCCCAAATTGCCCGTGCTGCTGATCGACGAGATCGATAAAGCCGATATCGAGTTTCCCAACGACCTGTTGCAGGAACTGGATCGCATGGCCTTCCACGTCTACGAGACGGGCGAGACGATCGCGGCGGCCGAACGTCCGGTTGTGGTCATCACGTCGAACAACGAGAAGGAACTGCCCGACGCTTTCCTGCGCCGCTGCTTCTTCCACTATATCAAATTCCCCGACCGCGACACGATGCAGGCGATCGTCGATGTCCATTTCCCCGGTATCCAGAAGATTCTGGTGAGCAAGGCGATGGAGATTTTCTACGAAATACGCGACGTCCCCGGCCTCAAGAAGAAACCTAGCACCAGCGAACTACTCGACTGGCTGAAGCTGCTGCTGAACGAGGACATGCCGCTCGACATCCTTCAGAACAGCGACCCGACCAAGGCGATCCCGCCCCTCCATGGCGCCCTGCTCAAGAATGAGCAGGACATCATGATGTTCGAACGGCTGGCCTTCATGGCCCGTCGGCAAGGGCGGTAAAGACGCAACCAACAACCTCCGTTGCCGAGGAAGCCTCCCCATGCCCCACACCGCCGGATGCCTGTGCGGCGCCGTCCGCATCTCGATCGACGCAGAGCCGATGGCCGCCCGCATGTGCTGGTGCCGCCTGTGCCAATATTTGGGCGGCGGGTCGGCGACAGTGAATGTCTGCTTTCCGACCGAGCATGTCACCACCACCGGCGAGGTGCGCTGGCATGACAGCGTCGCCGACAGCGGCAATGCCATGAAGCGGGGCTTCTGCCCGACCTGCGGCACGCCGCTGTTCAGCATGGCCGAATCGCGGCCGCATCTGACCTTCATCCGCGCCGGTGCGCTGGACGACCCCTCGCTCATCGGGCCGCAGGCGGTGATCTGGACCGACGCTGCCCCCGACTGGGCGCATCATGATCCCGCGTTGCCGCATTATCCCGCGCAAATCCCGCCGGTGGCGTGAATTAGACGCTTGCGCGCTGCGGGATAGTCTGTAGCCTTCCTGTCATAGTTCAAGGCCGCGCCAAGACGGTTTGATCTGGAGAGGGATGCTGATGCCCAAGCGCGCGTTGTTCCTGTTGTCTGCCGTCCTGTCGCTGGCCGTGCCGTCGCTGGCCAGTGCTGAAGAAGCCGAAGCCTGGACACCCAGGGCGGATGCTATCCGCGCCAATGCCGCCGGGATCAGCCTGCCCCAGACCGTCGCCGGCCTCTCGCTCAGCAAGAGCGGCGAAGCCTCCAATGGCGGCCGCGCGATCGACAATTACGCCCAATATCTGTCCGAGGACGGCGCCGTCCAGGCGACCCTTTATGTCTATATGCCGACCTATGCCGACGCCTCGCTTGCGGCCTATATGACCGACAAGGCGATCATGGAGCGGTTCGGCAACCAGACCCGCCGCACCGCCTATGCCAGCGCCCCCGCCGCCGGCCAGGCGGATCGCGCCATCCGCGCCGTGTATGACGATGCCGCTGACGGCGCACTGACCACGGCGGCGGGCTTCGTCCATGCCGGGCGCTGGATCGCCAAGATCCGCGTCACCGGCCCGACCGAACGCCGCGCCGAAGTGCTGGCTGGCCTCGATGGCATGCTGTCCGGCCTCGCCTTCGACGATGCCGCGTCGCTCCACGCCACTGCCCCCGCGACATTTAGCGCCTGTCCGGCCGCCGATGCAGGCGACGCGCAGCTGGCAAAGGCAAACCCGGCCGAACGAGCCATCCCGCAGGACGTCCGCATCCCACGCGAGGGCAAGGATGCGCTCTGCGTGCGCGGCACCGTGACCACGGCGGAGGGCCGCTACGACATGCTCCAACAGGCCGGGCGTAGCGACGGCGCGATCATCGTACCGGTCGACGACAGTGGCACCGTCCTCGCCTTCGATCCGGCCAAAGATGCGCCGGGCTATCAGCTCTCCATCCACATGGTCGGCCAGACGGACCTTTACGGCACCTATGACAAGGTGCCCAGCCCGCGCCAGATCGCCGCGATCCTCGATGGCAAGGACAGCCAGACCGCGCAGGCGCAGGCCGTCGCCACCTATGCCGCCAATGGTCAGGTGACGATGCAGGCCGCACGCGGCCGCTGATCGCCCTTCCCCTGCCGCCAGAGCCGTTCTAGACGTCCATCATGATCAAGGCATCGGGTGCGACCCGCTTCGCCCGCATCCGCGCCCGGCTGGAAGCGATCCGCATCGCCCCCGGCCCGCAGGCATGGGCGTTCGAATTTCTCCTCTTCGGCTTCAAGCAGGGCTGGGCGTGCCTGTTCGGCGGACTGATGCTGGCGCTGCTGCTGGCGACGCATCTCTTCTATCCGGCCGATGCACCGCTCCATCGCTATGATGTCCTGACGCTCGCCGCGCTCGCCATTCAGGCCGCGATGCTTGCCTTCCGCCTTGAAAGCTGGAGCGAGGCAAAGGTCATCTTCGCCTTCCACCTGATCGGCACGATCATGGAATTGTTCAAGACCCATGCGGGATCATGGATCTATCCCGAGGCCAGCCTGCTCCATGTCGGCCCGGTCCCGCTTTTCTCCGGCTTCATGTACGCGGCGGTCGGCAGTTACATCGCGCGCATCTGGCGCATTTTCGGGTTCCGCTTCACCCATTATCCGCCGGTCTGGGCCACGGTGCTGCTGGCGGTCGCCATCTATGTGAATTTCTTCGCCCATCACTGGCTGCCCGACATCCGCATCGCCCTGTTCGCGGCGGCGATCCTGCTCTTCGGCCGGAGCTGGATCATCTACACCCCATGGCGCGAACCGCGCCGCATGCCGCTGCTCGTCGGCTTCTTCCTCGTCGCGCTGTTCATCTGGTTTGCGGAGAATATCGGCACCTTCGCCAATGCCTGGACCTATCCCGACCAGCGTCTTGGCTGGCAGATGGTCGGCCTCGCCAAGCTGGGCAGCTGGTATCTGCTGATGATCATTTCCTTCGTGCTCGTGTCGCTGATCCACGGCATCAGATCAGATAGCCGACCTCATACAGGCCCCAGCGCCGCCCGGCGAACACCAGAGGCACGAACACGCTGCGCAGCGCGCGATAGCGGCCCTCGCCCAGATCCTGCCGATAGGTGAAGAGGAAGAAGTCCCCCGCCCCGTCCAGCGCGCGGCGGGTCTGGCTGTCCATGAATATCTGCCGGTTGCGCGCATGTTCCATATTCCAGTCGCGCGCGCCGGGACGCTGCGGCTGGCTGCGCGCGCTGATATGGGTGGGAAGATAGCCGTTCATGTCGATCAAGCAACAGCCGACCACCGCCCTGTCCTGCGCCGTATGCCGGTCCAGCGCGGGCCGCAGCACAGTGTCGGCAAAAGCGGTGAAGCCGTTCCTATATTGCGCCGGTTCCGACCCGTCGATCCGGCGATAATCCGTATCGAACAGCGCATCGACACTCAACTGCCCGCCGCGCAGCGCGCCCTCGATCAACGCCCGCGCCTCGTCAGCCCCTTCCTCGGCCAGCGCGATATAGCGGCTGTTGCGCGTCGCCTGCGGCCCATGGGCGGTGGTGTTGAGCATGGCGTTCGCCATCCCCTCCAATCCGTCCAGCTGCACGCGCGCCGCATCGACCCGTGCCGCGCTCTCGCCCGATGAGCGGCTGAAATCGCCCAGCCCATGGCGCAACGCCGCCACGTCCTGATCGGCGGCGTCAGTGCACGCCACGATCGTCTCCGATCGGTCGCCGAACTGCGTCACCAGCGACGCTATTTCCGCCATGCTCATGCGCAACTGGTCGATATGGGTTCCGGCCTCGCGCCCACGCACGATATTGGCCTCCACCCCGCCGATCAGCCGCCGCGCGTCGCGGTCCAGCTGGCCCAGCTTGTCGCCGACCGTCGCGGCGGATTCCCCCGCCTGCCCCGCCAGCCGTCGGATTTCCTCGGCCACCACGGCAAAGCCCTGCGCCCGCTCCCCGCCGCGCGTCGCCTCGATCGCGGCATTGATGCCCAGCAGCCGCGTCTGCCGCGCGATCGCGCCCAAATCCTCCGAAATCGAGCCGACCGCCTCGATCACCGACAGGAATTGCCGCAAATGCCCTTCCAGGCCCGTGACATGCTCGACCAGCCCCGCGACCTCGCCCAGCGACAGGCCTATCACTGCATGACCGTCAGCGACGATCTGGCCGGCGCGACGCGCGGTCAGGCTCAATTCCCGCGCCGCCGCGACGCTTTCCCCCTGGCTCTCCGCCAGACGGTCCATATGGGCCTGCAAGTCGATCAGGCGCGCCGCGTCGCCCTGGATCCGACGATTGACCTCGCCCAGATATCCAGCCGTCTCGCTGCACTGCAATGCGATGTCGCCCGACCTTTCCCCGAGGTCGGCCAACAAGTCCCTGTTTTCCAAATGCGCCCCGCCGCTGTCTTTGTTGCAGGATGATGACGGATTAACCATGCACTGCAACACTTAATATTCGGACAACCCCCGATCCCAGCGACGGCTTGCATCCCGTCCCCGCCTGCCCGACAAGGCGGCCATGCTGCTCAACTTTCTCGATGCGCTCCGCGCCGCCGGCATCAACGCCAGCATCAAGGAACATCTGCTGCTGCTCGAAGCGCTGGACCGCGACGTCATCGCCCGGCGGCCCGAGGATTTCTATTATCTCGCCCGCGCCACCTATGTGAAGGACGAAGGGCTGCTCGACCGCTTCGACCAGGTCTTTGCCCGGGTGTTCAAGGGCGTGCTGGGCCAGGACGGGGTCGAGGCCGAGATACCCGAAGAATGGCTGCGGCTCGTGGCGGAAAAATATCTCAGCCCGGAGGAGATGGAGAAGATCAAGTCGCTGGGCGACTGGGACGAGATCATGAAGACGCTGAAGGAACGGCTGGAGGAGCAGACGGGCCGGCACCAGGGCGGCAACAAATGGATCGGCACCGGCGGCACGTCCCCCTTCGGCCATGGCGGCTACAATCCGGAAGGCGTGCGGATCGGCGGCGAGAGCCGCCACAAGCGCGCGATCAAGGTCTGGGAAAAGCGCGAATTCGCCAATCTCGACAGCACGAAGCAGCTCGGCACCCGCAATATCAAGGTCGCGCTGCGCCGCCTGCGCCGCTTCGCGCGGGAAGGCGCGGCCGACGAGCTGGACCTCGACGAAACCATCCGCGGCACCGCGCGGCAGGGCTGGCTCGACATCCGCATGCGCCCCGAACGGCATAATGCGGTCAAGCTGCTGCTGTTTCTCGACGTGGGCGGATCGATGGACCCGTTCATCACGTTGTGCGAGGAACTTTTCTCCGCCGCGACCGGCGAATTCAAGAATATGGAATTTTTCTACTTCCACAACTGCCTCTACGAAGGCGTGTGGAAGGATAATCGCCGCCGCTTTTCGGAGCGCACCCCGACCTGGGACATCCTCCACAAATATGGCCACGACTATAAGGTGATCTTCGTCGGCGACGCCGCGATGAGCCCCTATGAAATCAGCCATCCGGGCGGATCGGTCGAACATATGAACGAGGAAGCCGGCGCCGTCTGGCTCCAGCGCGTCACCCACACATACCCCGCCGCCGTCTGGCTCAACCCGGCGTCGGAGGCGCATTGGGGCTACAGCCAGTCGACCCGGATCATCCGCGAGCTGATGAACGACCGCATGTATCCGCTGACGATCGAGGGTATCGACGCCGCAATGCGCGAACTGACGCGCAAGCGGTGAAACCGAGGGACGGGCAACACCGACGGTCGAACGTGGGCGGATCAGAGTCTTGAAGCGACCAGTTGCAGTCATTTTCTAATGTTGTAGCTGCATCGCTAAGCGGACGGAGGGACCACAGATGCCAGCGCCCAAATCAGGATTTTTCAAGTGGACCAAATTTTGGCTTTGCGCAGGGTTACTGCTTGCAAGTTTGCCTCTGCTCGGTGATTGCAGCCAAAGCGCAGATTGTGGAGCAAGCAAGTTTAAATCGGCCATGCTGGTTTTTGGCACAGTTATATTTTTCTATGCGTTGTGCACTTGGATAGCATTTCGGAAGGTGCCACCCAAATGATGCTCAGCTCATAACGACCACTTGCGGACCTTTATTCTCCGGATCAGGATGCCCGAAAGCTGACGGGAGCGGAAATGCAAAAATTATTAAGATCGGCTGCTCTGGCTGGGCTTTTCTTAATAATAACAGGAGAAGCTATTGCACAAAATCGCCCCGGCATGCCCGTTACGATTAATTATGGGAAAGCTGTTGTCGTCGGCGATGAGCTATCAAATGCTATATTTTTCGGGATTATGCGATCTAAAATTGTAACAATTAACGTGGACGGCGAGACGGTCCTTATCGCTAACATTGATAAGGCTTCTGGAAATAGAGACGGGTTAAGAGTGACATACTTCTGGAATGAAAAATATCTTTTCGAGAAGGAGTATGATTGCCAAAAAAAGCTGCCCGTAGCTTGCGGTCGAAAAATTGTGAGAGGCATAGAAGACACAGCTCGCCTCATACAGTTTTGACAGCGACTGCTTTCTATCAATACGTTCTCAAAAGCAGACAGTCCACTTACCACCCCAATTTCACCGTCACTTCTTGATCGAGGATGCGCGTCGCCGCGGCAAGGCGCGCAACCGTGACGAACCGCCCGCCGACCTCCAAGTCGCCATTCCTCATCAACCAGCAAACAAGCGGCAACATAGGAAACCTAAATCCGCATTCGACGACCGAACAGCAAAGTGCGGCGTCGCAAGCAGGAGAATGACATGAGTTTGATTATCGCCCTCGCGGCCGCAGCCGCGTCACACAGCGTTTCCATAGAACATCATGGCCAGCAGGTCGGCGCGACCTACACTGCCCGTGCGGAAATGCGCACCAAGACGGTGGGCGCCAAGACCCCCAACCGCATGGACGCCCAGCGTTGCCAGTGGACCGCGACCATCGTCGTCGACCGCAAGCTGGACCACGGCCCGGCGCTGGCCCGCACCATCGCCACCGACAAGCGTTTTTCGGGCAGCGAAGCCGGCGCCTGCACGCCCGGTCGCAATTCGGGCGAGCGCAACCTTGCCCAGCATCAGGAAAAGATAGAGGCGCATCTGGTCGCGGTGGCGCAGGCCGATCGCGCGCCCCTTCTGGCTGAACTGGACTCGGTACGTAATCTTGCATCCAACTGATCGTTTCTGCCGCCTGGCATGGCTGGGAGCATTTCTGCTCGCTGGCCATGCCGTTCCGGCCGCCGCCCAATATGCGGCCGGCCCGACCATTTCCCTTGAAGCCGCCAGCGACGAACGCCGCCGCGGCCTCAGCTGGAGCGATGGCGACCCGGTGCTGCGCGGCAGCATCTCCGTACCCGTCGCGCAAGGCTTCAGCCTCGACGGCACGGCCACGACGCTCCGGGGCAGCGATCGGCATGGCGGCGCCGACGCCGTGCTCGACCTTGGCGCCACCTATGCTAGGCAGTGGGGCGGCTTCCGCCTGACCGCGGAGGGCCGCTACCACATCTTCCCCGGCGCCTCCCACGCCCATGATGGAGGTTGGGGCTATGGCGAAGTCGGCGCGATCGCCGGGTTCGCGCTCGGCCCGGCCAGCATCGATCTTGGCGCCCGCTACGCCCCACGCCAGTCCGCCATCGGCGGCGACAATCTCTATGTCTCGGGGGCTAGCGCGCTCGCCATTCCCGGCACGCCCTTCACCCTGTCGGGCCATGTCGGCCGCTCCTCGGGCGATGTGCGCGATCCGCTCCGCGCCGCCCGCCTGCGCCCTGCCGGCGCCTATTGGGATCATGGCGTCGCGCTCGATTGGTATCAGGGCCGCTGGTCCGCCGGCCTGCGCTATGCCGATACCGACATCGACGCACCCGACAGCGCTCATGCGGGCGCCAGCCTGATCGCAAGGGTCGGCTTCACCCTCTGAACGGACATATGTTGCTGCCTTTGCCGTCTTGGCATAACTTCCCCCTCTAACCGGAGGGGGAGCAACACATGCCTGTGGAACTGACGATTCTCGCTTGGGGCATGATCCTGCTCCTCGTCCACATCTTCGCCGCCGCACATGTGAAGACGAAGCAATATGGCACCAAATGGAACATGGGCGCCCGCGACGAGAATCTGCCGCCGATGAACCCGCTCGCCGGCCGCCTTTCCCGCGCACAGGCCAATTATGTGGAGACGCTGCCGATCGCCATCGTCGCGCTGATAGGGGTGGTGATTACGACGCGGACCAGCGAATGGACGGCGCTGGGCGGCTGGATCTGGCTCGCCGCGCGCATCGTCTACCTGCCGCTTTACGGCTTCGGCGTGCCGGCCGTGCGAACCCTCTTCTTCCTCGCCAGCCTCGTCGGCCTGCTGATGGTGTTGTGGCCGCTGCTCAGCTTCTGACATCGGCGCGCTTGCCCCGCGCCGCCTGCCCCGCTAAGCGCGCGCCCCATGACTGCGCATAAATCCGGCGATCCCACGACCCTCAACCGCCTCTATGGCCGCCAGTCGGGGCCGAAGCTCCGCAAGGGCCAGCAGGAACTGGTCGATACCTTGCTCCCGGCCATCTCGGTACCAGCGGAAGGCGAAGTGACCGCCGCGAACCTGTTCGGCCCAAGTTCGCATGGGGACCGCCCGCTCCATTTCGAAATCGGCTTCGGTGGCGGCGAGCATATGGCCTATCGCGCCGACATGCTGCCCGATCATGGCTTTATCGGTTGCGAGCCGTTCCTGAATGGCGTCGTCCAGGCGCTTGGGCATGTCCGCGACCAGGCGCTCGGCAATGTCCGGCTGCACATGGGCGATGCGCTCGACGTCCTGTCCCGCATTCCCGACGGGGCGCTCAGCTTCGTCTACCTGCTCCATCCCGACCCCTGGCCCAAGGCGCGCCACGCCAAGCGCCGGATGATGAACCCCGGCCCGGTCGCGATGATCGCCAGGAAGCTCAAGCCCGGCGGCGAATTCCGCTTCGGCACCGACCATCCGGTCTATCTGCGCTGGGCGCTGATGGTGATGAACGGCCATCCCGATTTCGACTGGCTGGCGAGCGAACCCATGGATTTCCAGAACCGCCCCGGCGGCTGGCCCGAAACCCGCTACGAGGCGAAGGCCCGCCGCATCGGGCATGAAGTCTGGTACTTTCGTTACCGGCGAAAATAGCACGCGGGCTTACGCCAGAAAACGCCGGATTTCCGCCACTCTGCCTACGCCACCCTACCTTGTTGTATACCCCCTTTTCCGCATGGTGATTACCCGAAGAGGATCATGATGTACTGCCATGGCGACGGGAAAGGTGGCGAAACGGGACATCGATGCGCTTTTTGATCCATCGATCGCCGATACTGCTGTCGAGCAGCAGCGTCACGAATCTGTCAACCTCGCCATTTCCAACTATGCCGATCATTTCGCCAGCTTCTATAAGGGAGCCGGCTGGACAAGGCTCATGCGGATGAGCGCGATCGCCTCGCCTCCCCGGCCCGCAATCATGTGGTCGGGCAGACGATCAACGTCGACGGCGGCGTCATGGTGAGCTGAACATCATCGGGAGAGGGAAGCATATGGCAAAATATGGACGGCCGCAGGTTGAACTGATCGTCGGCGGCGAAAATCATGACGTGAACCGCATCCGCCTGACATTGCTCGAACTGTTGGGCGAAAATGAGCTGTTGCGGGTACGCTGCGCTCCGGATTTCGGCGATGGGACGGCGCTGGCGGACACCGATTTCCTGATCACCTACACCAATAACGTCTTTCCCGAAGGCGAAGCTCTCGCCGCGCTCGACGCTTTCCTGGCAGGCGGTGGCCGCTGGCTGGCGATCCATGGCGCCGCCGCCTATACCCAGTTTAAGCCGCCGGCGGTCAATCTCGGCGGCATTCACCTGCCCGGCCTCACCGACACGCCCGACCTCAAGCCCGCATATATGAACCTGCTGGGGGTGCGGTTCGTTTCGCATCTGGCCCAGCAAGCCTATGCCATCACGCCCGGCCCGGTCGCGCATCCCGTGACCGAGGGGATCGGTCCGTTCGAGGTCGTCGACGAACCCTATATTCTGGAACTGCGCGGCGAATGCGACGTGCTGCTGGAGGCGCGCTTTACCGGCGAGGCGCCGGGCTATGTGGAGGGACCATGGCTGACGGATGACGCTCGCCCCCAATTGCTGCGCCACCGCCATGGCGCCGGTGAAGCGATGTATCTGGCGCCCGGCCATGCCTGCGGCAAATATGACCTTCGTCCGTTCATCGACGAAATTCCGGTTCAGCCGGGTCCATGGGCAAGCGGAACCTATGTGGACCTCGTCCGGCGCCTGATCGCCTGGGGCGTCGAGGCGGCTGTGCCGGTCGGCTGATCCTTCAGGCGGTGTAGGGCCGCTGCCAGGATCATCGCCCTGACCTGAAACGCCCAGATCGAACCGCCAAACAGCGGCTGGACGATAATCGCCGCCAACATCAAACACTTGCTTATTCGAAAGCCACGGACATTATGGCGCGAATCTAGGGGGATGTTGTGCGCTTTACGATTTCTGTCTGTCTGGCGAGCCTGCTTGCCGGCACTATCGCTCATGCCGCTGGCAACCAGATCCAGAATGGGCCTGCGCCCAAATGGACAGTCCAGTCGGAGCCTATGCCGGTCCCCGCCGATGCAGCCGGGGCCATATTCATCCGTCGTCAGGATAGCCAGGTCCATCTCGATGACAGGGGGCAGTTGCTCTACAATGCTTACCGCATCAGGATTCTGCATCCCAACGCGCTGCAACTCGGCAATCTATCGCTCGTCTGGAACCCGGCCGCCGGCTCGCCTGTCGTGCATGTCATCAGGATCCATCGCGACGGCGAGGTCATCGACATACTCAAAAAGGCTTCGTTCGAGATACTTCGTCGAGAAGACCAGCTCGAAGCTGCCAGACTGGACGGCAATCTGACTGCCGTGTTGCGCGTACCCGACCTGAGGGTCGGCGACGAAATCGAGTTCGGCGCGACTATACGCGCCAGCGATCCCACCTTGGGGAAGGATGATGCCGGCCTCCTCCTCTTGGCGCCTGAACCTGCGCCCGGCCGATACCATCTCCGCTTGAGCTGGGAGGAAAGAAACAAGCCCGCCATCAAGATGACCGGCGACATGACGAGGGTTGCCGAACAGGGCAAGAATGCGATCGACTATCGGTTCGACAACCCCGCAGTGCTGGCGCCTCCCAAGGATGCGCCGCCGCGCTACCAGTGGCAGCGGGTGGTCGAATATAGCAGTTTCGACGATTGGCAGGGCATATCACGCCTGTTCGCGCCGCTATTCGCCGATGCGTCGAGATTGAGCGCCAATTCCCCGCTCAGGCAAGAGGCGGCACGTATCGCTGCCGCACATGCCACGCCGCTCGACCGCGCCGCCGCCGCGTTGAAAATGGTGCAGCAGGATGTTCGCTATATTTATGTGGGGCTGAACGGCGGCAACCTGACTCCGGCAGGAGCCGATGAGACATGGCGACGGCGCTATGGCGATTGCAAGGCCAAGACCGCCCTGCTTTTGGCATTGCTGCGCGATCTGGGCGTCGAAGCCGAGGCCGTGCTGGTCAACAATGGTGGCGCGGATGACGGGCTCGACGAGCGGCTGCCAAGTCCGCGCATGTTCGACCATGTGCTGGTGCGAGCGCATATCGACGGGAAAAGCTACTGGCTTGATGGCACGCTGCCTGCGGTCGCTCCGCCTGCGATCGAACCGGTCATCCCCTATCAATGGGTTCTTCCTCTGACCGGGCAGGGCAGCGGTCTTGAACAACTGGGCTGGGCGCCGGCGCCACGCCCGAACGAGATTACGCTCTTTGAAATCGACGCCCGCTCCGGCTTTGACAAGCCGGCGCGGATCACGAACACCACGATCAAGCGCGGGATCGAAGGCTTGCAGCAGGAAGTCCAATTCTCCGCCGCAACGCCCGCGCAACTGCTGAGCGCTTTTCGCCAGAATGCAATCGGCAATACCTGGCAGACGATCGAGGATGTGCGGTGGCGCTATGATGTGAAAGCGCAGGCCAGCATATTGACCGTCGTCGGCACCGGCACCGTCGACTGGGACGATGATGGCGATGGAGCAAGGTCGCTCGCACTGCCTGGCGGCGGCTTCAGCCCACCCGAAAAGCGGATACGCGCGGCGGAGCAGGACCAGGCGCTGCCATTCTACAACAAGCCGAATTTTGACTGTTATGTCACGACGGTTCGCCTCCCATCGACGACGAAGGCCGAACAATGGTCGCACAAGGACGATATCAATAACCGGATGTTCGGCCGGGCCTATTACCGCGCCTTCGACATATATGATGGCTCGCTGCGCATGATCCGTGGAGCCCGGATCGAACAGAAGGAAGTGGACGCCTCAAAAGCGCAGCGCGATAATGGCCGCCTTCCCCTGTTCGACAACAGCATGGCATGGATAAGCTACAGTCCGAACGGCAAGAACGCCGCTGCGTCGGCAATGAAGCGCGTGCCCACGACATTCGATATCGACTGGACCGCCGACAATGTGCCGTGCCTGGCGGCCAGCCCGGGAAGCGAACGGCGAGAATAACGGCTTCTGCCATCGGCCCTTTGCGGTCATCCGCCAGCAAATTCCGTAATCAGCTCAGTCGCATTCACCGGCCGGCCTCGCCTTGCTGTCCAGCCCGGTTGCGAACAGACCATCCGTCATGGCCGCGCGCGCGGCCTGACAGCGCAGCACCGAATATTGGGACCGGTGCACGACCGGCTTCGGGCGCCTCCTTCCCACCGGCGGTGCGACGTCCGAGAAATAGGGCAAGGGATCGACGGCCCGGCCGGCGATGCGATATTCGAAGTGCAGATGGGGTCCGGTCGATCTTCCCGTGGACCCGACCTGGCCGATGACGGCGGCAGCGGGAACCCACTCTCCGGCGCGGACCTCGCTCGCCGAAAGATGGGCATAGCGGGCGCGCGTCCCGTCCGCATGCGCGATCTCCACCAAAATGCCATATCCCCCGCGATAGCCGGAAAATTCGACCCTGCCCGAAGCGGCGGCCAGGACGGGCGCGCCCGCTTTCGCCGGGAGATCGATCCCGCTGTGCAGCCGCACGGCCCCGCTGATCGGATCACGCCGCACGCCGAAGTTCGATGCAACGGGCGGGATCGGCGTCCGTCCGATACATGGTTCGGCAGCGGGCATGAGCACCGCGAGAAGGCCGCCGACCAAGGCGCAATACATCTGCATGGCAAGCTGACGCCGTCGGCCGCCAAAATCCGTTCGACAAAAATATGTTCTTGCGCGCTGGCTTCGAAAAGCGGCCAAAACACACGCTAATCCGCCATTTTCTGCCAAAATCCGCGCGACATGAATGCGCTACAAATCTGCAAAAAATTTTCGGCCTTGCCCCACGGATTGCTCTGAACGGCGTCGTCTCGAATTCCGCAAGACACCTGAAATGCCGCATAACGGATAGGGGACAGAGAGATGAACCACCGCGAACGCAAGATGCTGGACATGCTGAAGAAGGGCCGCGACCATTATGGCGTCGTCGCCGTCAAGGCGGAGTTCGAAGCGGAAGGCACCCGTCCCGACGAACTGCTGCGCCTGCTCGATCTCGCGCGCCGCGCGGACCTCAAGGTCGCGCTCAAGATCGGCGGCTGCGAGGCGATTTCCGATCTGCTCGCCTCCCGGCTCTACGGCATCGACTATATCATCGCGCCCATGGTCGAGACCGCCTATGCGCTGTCCAAATTCGCCGACGCCCGGGACAAGGTCTATGGCGCCGAACCCACCGATACCCAGTTCCTCTTCAACCTGGAAACCGAAGCGACGCTGGGGGCGCTGGACGAGATGCTGCCGATCGCGCGCGCACGGCTGGACGGCATCGTCTTCGGGCGGGTCGACTTCACCCTGTCGCGCGGCATGCCGCGCAACGCCATCAACGCATCGGAAATCACCCAGGCGGTGCTTCGGGTGGCGGAGGTCTGCGCCAGCAATGATCTCGACCTGGTGGTCGGCGGATCGGTCGCGGTCGAAGCCGCCCCGGCGCTGCGGTCCTTCCGCAAGGTCCGGCTGGACCGCTTCGAAACCCGCAAGGTGATCTTCGACGGCGCTGCCGCCGAATCCGCCGATTTCGAGGATGGCATCGCCAATGCCGTGGCCTTCGAACTGGCCTGGCTGGAAAACAAGCAGACCTATTATCAGGCGATCGGCGCGGAGGATCAGGCCCGCATCAGGATGATGCGCGATCGCGTCTCGGCCGCCCATGCCGGCCCGATCAAGTCCGTCGCCGCCTGACCGTCGCTACCATGTCCCTGCACCAGCAAGTCGCCGCGCTGATGCGTCGCGTGGCGGCCGATATCGTCGCGCCCCGTTTCTGCACCCTTGCCGCGCATGAAATCGCCGACAAGGGCGCGGGCGAGATCGTGACCTGCGCCGATCATGAGGCGGAGGCAGCGCTGCGCGACGGTCTCGACCGGCTGGGCGCGGACGCACGCATCGTCGGCGAGGAAGCCTGCGCCGCCGACCCCTCGCTGCTGCAGGATATCGGCGCGGGCCGCGTCTGGCTGATCGACCCGCTCGACGGCACCGCCAATTTCGCGGCCGGTCGCCAGCCCTTCGGCATGATGATCGCGCTGGTGGAGGATGGCCTGCCGCTTGCCGGCTGGATGCTCGACCCGGTCAGCGGGCGGATGTGCGAAGCGGTGCGCGGCGCCGGCGCCACCATGGACGGCGTCCCGGTCCGCGTGCGGCTGTGCGATCGGCCTCGCCCGGTCGCCGCGCTGGGCACCCAGTTCATGGACGCCGCCCGCCGCATCGCGGTTCACGCCGCGGCGGAAAAGGCCTTCGACCTTGAATCCATTCCCCGCTGCGCCGCGGAAAGCTATCCCCGGCTGGTGCTGGGCCGCAACGACATCGCCTTGTTCCAGCGCATCCTGCCCTGGGATCATGCCGCGGGCGTCCTGTTCCTGACCGAAGCCGGCGGCTGCGCAACCCATTGGGACGGCAGCCCCTATCGCGTCGGATCGACCTCGACCGGGGTGCTGCTGGCCGCTTCGCAAGGGCGCCATACATTGGCTGCCGGTCTGCTGCACGCCCTTCTCCTCGACCATCCGATCGCATCGGAAGCCCTCGCCTCATGATCCTGACCCGTTCCCTCCTCCTGTCCGCCACGGTCCTGACGATCGGCCTAACGATCGGCCTCGTCGCCCTGCCCGGCCATGCGCAGCTCGCGTCGCCGCTGACCGGCGCGGCCCAAGGCGACGGCGCCGTCGCCCGCGCGCGCACCGACGTCTCGGTGCCGAGCGCCGCCGCCCCCGCCCCGTTCCAGCCCGCGGTCATCCAGGGCAACCGCGCCGCCGTATCCGGGCCGGATGCGGCAGCGCTGCCGCCGCGCGGCGATACGCCGCCTCCACCCCACCCCGTCCCGGCCAATGAATTCGAAGCCTATGTGTCGGACGTAGTCGGCAAGCCGCTGCGCCGCTTCGGATCGGAACTGCTGCTCCCCGAAGCGCGCGACTACAGCACGCCCGTCACCACGGCCATTCCCGACGATTATCGGCTCAACCCCGGCGACCAGCTGCGCCTTGGCCTGTCGGGCAGCGTTCAGGCCGACGATGTCCTGCTCACCGTCGATCGCGACGGCCGCATCTTCGTGCCGAAAGTCGGCGCCGTCACCGTGGGCGGCGTGCGCTTCGGCGACGTGCATGATGTGATCGCGCGCCAGGTCGGACGCCAATATCGCGGCTTCGACCTCGACGTGGCGGTGGCCCGGCTGAAGGGGCTGACCGTCTATGTGACCGGCTTCGCCCAGCGACCCGGCGCCTATAGCGTCAACAGCCTGTCGACATTGGTCAACGCCGTGCTGGCGGCCGGCGGCCCCAGCGAAGGCGGCAGTTTCCGTTCGATCCAGCTGCGCCGCAACGGCCAGCTCGTGTCGGACTTCGATCTCTACGACCTGCTGCTGCGCGGCGACAAGAGCGGCGACGCCGCGCTTCAGAATGGCGACGTCATCCATATCGCGCCCGCGGGCACCCAGGTCGCCGTGATCGGCAGCGTCAATCGCGAGGCGATCTTCGAAGTCGGCCCGAACGAGACCGTCGACGCGGCGCTGCGCTATGCCGGCGGAGCCTCGACCGTGGCGGATACCGGCCGGCTGCTCCTCTTCGATTCCCTCGGCCGGAGCGAGATCGGCTGGCAACAGCTTGCCCCGGCCGACGCCACCACCCGCGTGGCGAAGCGCGGCGATATCATCCGCGTCCTGTCCGACATCGGCATCGCCCGCCCGCTGGGCCAGCAGCCGGTGCTGGTCACGATCAGCGGCGAAGTCACCCGGCCCGGCCGCTATTATGTCCAGCCCGGCACGCGCCTGGCCGATGTCGTGTCGCAGGCCGGCGGCCTCACCACCGATGCCTTCCCCTATGCCAGCGTCATCACGCGCCAGAGCGTGAAGGCGCAGCAAAAGGAAAGTTTCGACCGCGCGGTCAAGGACATGGAAATGCTGCTCAGCACCCAGCCGCTCGTGTCGGTCAACCGCGCCCAGCTGGCGACGCCGGGCAACCAGGCGCTGATCCAGTCGGTCGTGCAGAAAATGCAGGACCGCGAACCGACCGGCCGCCTCGTCTTCAATCTGCCCGTCACCGCGACGCAGTTGCCCGCCGATCTGGTCGTCGAGAATAATGATGCCGTCTTTGTTCCCACCCGCCCGGTGACGGTGGGCGTGTTCGGCGCCGTGCCCAGCCCGGCCTCCTTCGCCTATGATGCGGGCAGGACGATCGGCGACTTCGTGGAAACCGCAGGCGGCATCCAGAAGCTGGGCGACAGGAAGGAAATCTTCGTCGTCCGCGCCAATGGCACCGTTCTGGCCGACGGTCGCGCGACATTGCGGGCAAAGGCATTGCCGGGCGATCTCGTCTTCGTGCCGATCGATGCGGATCGCGGCGAATTCTGGGCGCGTCTGCGCGACATCAGCTCCAGCCTGTTCGGCGGCTTCATCGGCGCGGCGTCGGTCGCGGCGGTGGTGCAATGAACCTGGTCGACCGGTCCCGCGCGCTAATCGCCGACGCGCGCATGCGCCGGCGCGGCTATGCGCTGGGCGCCGCCGCCTGCGCGCTGCTCAGCATCCTGCCCCAGCCCTATGTCGCCCGCGCCAAGATCGTGCCGCAAGACAGCGGCAGCATTGGTCTCAATTCCATGATGAATGCGCTGGGCGGCCAACTCGGCAGCTTCGCCTCCCTGCTGGGCGGCGCGAAGCAGCCGATCGATCTCTATCTCGCCGTGTCGCGCACACCCGAGGTCGGCGACATGGTGATCCGCACGCTGAAGCTGGACGCCCCGGACGCCTATGGATCGGCCCGCGCCGCGCAAAAGGCGCTCAGGCAGAAGATCGACATTCATTCGCTGACCGGCGGCATGATCGAGGTGGAGGCGCGCACCCACGATCCGCAGGAATCCGAAGCGCTCGCTCGCGCCTATGTCGCGGCGATCACGACCCGCCTCAACGCGCTGGGCAATGACCGCGTGCAGCGCAAACGGGGCATCGTCGAAAAGCGCTTCAGGGAAGCCGCCACGCGCGTGGGCAGGGCGGAAACCGCGCTCAACGCCTTCCGCCGCAGCAACAATCTCGCCGCGCCCGAGGCGCAACTGGGGTCCGAACTGTCGCTCCGCGCCGGGCTTCAGGCGCAGTTGCAGGCGAAGCTGGTCGAACTCCAGACCGCGCGCCAGTTCCAGGGGGACGAAAATCCCGCGCTTCAGGCGCTCCGGTCGGAAGTCGCCTCGCTCCGCGCCCAGATCGCGCGCAGCGCCGATCCCAGCACCGGCGCGGCCGGGCCCAATGTCGCGGGCCTGTCCGAAGTCTCCGGCCGCTATCTCGACCTCTATCGCGACTATCGTTTCGCCCAGGCGCTCTACGAAGTCTATGCGCGCTCCTCGGAGGAGGTGACGGTGGAATCGCTGGCCGCCGAAACCGCGTCGGACGCGCAGGTGGTGGAGGCGCCCCGGCTCGATATCGACCGCAAGTTCAACATTCCCGCCGTGGCGCTGCTGGCGCTGATCCTGGTGCTGGCCTTCTTCACGGAAATCTATGCGCCCGCGACGGGCATGCGCCTGCCGCTCCTGTCCCCGCCGGACCGCCGGCCATGACCGTACCCGAACTCTCCGTCGTCATTCCCTGCTATAATGAGGAGGAGAATGTCCGCGGCATCTGCGCGGCCGTCACGGCCGAAGCGGAACGCCATGCCGACGGTCATGAAATCATCCTGATCGACAATGATTCGACCGACGCGACCCGCGCCATCATCCGGCAGATTTGCGCGCAGGACCATCGCGTCCGCGCCATCTTCAACAATCGCAACTATGGCCAGATGCGGTCGCCCACCCATGGCATCTATCAGGCCCATGGCCGCGCCGTGATCGGCATGTGCGCCGATTTCCAGGATCCGCCCGCCATGATCGGCGATCTTCTGGCCCTTTGGCGCGGCGGCGCGAAGGTCGTGCTGGCGCAGCGGCGGCAGGAACGCAGTTCCGCCCTGCTCTCCCTCTCCCGGCGGATCGGCTATGGCCTGCTCGGCCGTTTCGCCGACTATCCGGTCATTCCCAACGCGACCGGTTTCGGCCTGTTCGACCGGGCGGTGGTGGACGCGCTCAAGCGCTGGAACGAGCCGGAACCCTTTTTCCGGGGCATGGTGGTCGAAAGCGGCTTCTCGCTCGCGCTCATCCCCTTCGATCGGCCTGAGCGCGCGGCGGGCGAAACCAAGAACGGCTTCCGCACCCTCCTGTCCTTCGCCCTGTCGGGCCTCGCCGGCTCGGCCAAGGGCCTGTTGCGCCTGCCGATCCTGCTGTCGGTCTGGGCGGGCATGGCTGCCATCGCCCTGTCGGTCGCCGCGCTGGGCGCGATCATCGCCGGCGGTCCGGTCTGGCCGCTCGTCGCGCTCAGCGTCGGCACGGGCATGTTCGCGACATTGCTGCTGTTCATCGGCCTGATCGGCGACCAGATACGCCTGATCGGGGAGCGCACGCGCGGCGTGCCGCTGGTGATCGAGGAAGAACGGCTCAACTTCGCGGACCCGGCATGACCGGCGGCAGACGCGCGGCGCTGACCGAATATGCGCTGGCCGCCTCCGTGGTCGCCAGCGCCGTCGGGGCCGCGCTCTGGTTCCGGCAGAACGGCTTCCTGCCGCAGCCGTTCGTGATGGACACCAACGACACTTTCATGGACTGGTTCAACACCGCCTTCTGGGCGAACCGGCCGGGCGCCTATGATGTCTGGCGCAGCATCTATCCGCCGCTCTCCTTCGTTTTTCTCGACCTGTTCAGCCTGCCTGGCTGCTACCTCTCCTCGCCCTTCGCGGCGCGGGATTGCGACTGGCTGGGCCAGGCGACGATCCTTGCTGCCTATGCGCTCACCGTCGCGCTGCTCTGGATCGCCTTCCGGCGTAACGACCGGCCCAGCGCGCTGCCGCGCACCATCGCCATGGCGCTGGGCCTGCCCCTGCTCTTCACGCTGGAGCGCGCCAACCTGATCCTGGTCGCCATGCCGGCCTTCATCCTGGCGCATGATCCCCTTGTCCGCTCGCCGCTCGTGCGCGCCCTCGCCACCGCCGCGACGATCAATTTCAAGCCCTACCTGCTGCTGCCCGCGCTCGCCGGGCTGGTCCGCCGCGAATGGCGCCCGCTGGAATGGGCGGGCCTTGCCACGATCGCCCTATATTTGCTGACCCTCGCCCTTGTCGGGTCGGGCACGCCGGGCGAACTGGCGTCCAACACCGCCAACTGGGTTATCTTCCAGAGCGGGCAGGTGTGGAACGAGGTCAATTATTCCACCAGCTACGCCCCCCTGCTTTCCATCCGCAAGGCGTCGCCGATCCCGCTGCTCGATCTCGTTCCCTCGCGCCTGGTGGAGGGGATCGAATATGCCGTTCCGCTGCTGATCGGGGCCAGCCAGTGCCTGGCCCTCGCCGCGCTCGCCGGTGCCTGGCTCCAGCCGACGGCCCTCCCGCGGGCGCGCATCGCCATCCTGTTGCTGGGCGCCTATCTCGTCACCCAGTCGCCGGGCGGCTACACCCAGCTGTTCCTGCTCTTCCTTGTCCTGCTGGAAAAATGGGACGGCGCCGGGCCAAAGATCGCGATCATCTGCACCTATCTGCTCTGCCTGTCAGGCGACGTGCCGATCGCGACGATCATCGAACTCAACACCAATGGCTGGCTCAGCGGCCGTCCGGTGACGCCCGGCTTCGGCCTCACCATCGGCCATTTCCTGCGTCCCGGCCTGCTCATCCTCATCCTCTGGGCGCTGTCGCTCGACGCGCTGGCGCGCATCGCCCGCGCCCATGGCACGCACCGCCCCAGCCTCGGACTGGTACCCGCATGATCCCGCAGACCGACCTTCCCGCCATCGACGCGGCCCTCGCCCCGCTATGGCCGCGCCTCGACGGCGCGCGCCTCTTCTTCACCGGCGGCACCGGCTTCATCGGCCGCTGGATGCTGGAGGCGCTGGCCCGCGCGCCGGTCCGGGTCGATATCACCCTGCTCAGCCGCGATCCGGCCGCCTTCGCCGCCCGCGCGCCGCATCTGGCCCGACGCTTCACCGTCCTGCGCGGCGACATTCGGGGTGGCCCCGCGCCGCAAGGCGATTTCACCCACATCATCCATGGCGCGACCGACGCCAGCGCGGCGCTGACCGCCACCGATCCGCGCCGCATGTTCGACACCATCCTGGACGGCACCCGCGCCATGCTGGACCTCGCCCGCGACCGGCAGGCCCGCCTGCTCTTCATGAGTTCGGGCGCGGTCTATGGCGTCCAGCCATGGGACGTCACCCATGTCGCCGAAGACTGGATCGGCGCGCCCTCCATCCGCGATCCCAGGTCCGCCTATGCGGAAGGGAAGCGCGCCGCCGAAACCCTCTGCGCCATCTATGCGCATCAGTTCGGGGTGGAGACAGTGACCGCGCGCATCTTCGCGCTGCTCGGCCCCCTGCTCTCGCTCGACACCCATTTCGCCGCCGGCAATTTCATCCGAGACGCGATCGCGGGTCGCGCGATCGAGGTGCACGGCTCGGGTCAGGCAGTCCGTTCCTATCTCTACGCCGCCGACCTCGCCGTCTGGATGTGGACGCTGCTGATCGCCGGCGACAAGGGCGCGGCCTATAATGTCGGCTCCGAAGAGGCGGTGTCGATCGCCGACCTCGCCCGCCGCACCGCCCAGCTGCTGGGCGCCCCGGACGTCCGCATCCTGGGTCGCCCCGACCCCGGCTGGAACCCCGGCCGCTACGTCCCTTCCACCGCGCTCATCCGCACAATCCTCGGCGTATCGGCCGCCATCGACCTCGACGAAGCAATCCGCCGCACCGCAGCCTCCAATGGATGGACCCCATGACACAAGTGAAACTTTCCGACTGGCTGGCCGACTGGCTGGCCGACAATGGCATCGAACAGGTCTTCATGCTGACCGGCGGCGGCGCCATGCACCTCAACCACAGCATCGGCACGCATCCGGGTCTCAAGACGCTCTTCACCCATCATGAGCAGGCGCTGTCGATGGCGGCGGAAGCCTATGCGCGCCTCACCAACCGGCCGGCCGTGGTGAACGTCACGTCCGGCCCCGGCGGCACCAACACCATCACCGGCGTCTATGGCGCCTATGTCGATTCCATTCCGATGCTGGTCATTTCCGGCCAGGTGAAGCGGGAAACCACCGTTCGCTCGACCGGCCTGCCGCTGCGCCAGCTGGGCGACCAGGAACTGGATATCGAGGAACTGGTGCGCCCCGTCACCAAATATGCGGTTATGGTGAACGATCCCCGGTCGATCCGCCATCATCTGGAAAAGGCGCTTCATCTCGCGACCAGGGGCCGGCCCGGCCCGGTCTGGGTCGACATCCCGCTCGACGTGCAGGCAGCGAAAATCGATCCCGACGACCTGCCCGGCTTCGATCCGGCCGAACTGGACCAGCCCTGGCTCGCCGCTGATCTCGGCCCGGTCGCGCGCGACATTCTCGATCGCATGCAAAAGGCGGAGCGCCCGGTCGTGTTCGCCGGCGGCGGCGTGCGCCTGTCGGGCGCGCATCGCGACTTCATCGCCCTCGTCGAGCGGCTGGGCGTCCCCGTCGTCACCGGCTGGAACGCGCATGACGTGCTGTGGAACGACCATCCCCTCCATGCCGGCCGCCCCGGTACGGTCGGCGATCGCGGCGGCAATATGGTGACGCAGAGCGCCGACCTGCTGCTGGTGCTGGGCAGCCGCCTCAACATCCGCCAGGTCAGCTACAACTGGAGCAGCTTCGCCCGCGCCGCCTACAAGATCTGGGTCGATATCGACCCGATCGAATTGCAGAAGCCGACCGTCAGGCCCGACATGCCGGTGGTGGCGGATCTCGCCGACCTCATCCCCGCCCTGCTGGCGCAGGATTATGCCGGCCCGACCGACCGGCATCGCGCATGGCTCGACTGGTCGCGCGAGCGGGTCGCCCGCTTCCCCGCCGTGCTGCCGGAATATCATGACCATGGCCCGGCCAATCACCCCTATGTCGCGATGGAGGCGCTGTTCGGCGCGCTGGACGGGGACGATGTGGTCGTGACCGGCAATGGCAGCGCCTGCGTCGTCAGTTTCCAGTCGGCGCATCTGAAGGAAGGCCAGCGGCTGTGGACCAATTCGGGCTGCGCGACGATGGGGTATGACCTGCCCGCCGCCATCGGCGTCAGCGCCGCCATCGGTCCCGACCGCCGCGTCATCTGCATCGCGGGCGACGGCAGCATCATGATGAACATCCAGGAAATGCAGACGATCGCGGGCTATGGCCTGCCGATCAAGGTCTTCCTCATCAACAATGCCGGCTATGTCTCGATCTTCCAGACCCACCGCAATTTCTTCAACGGCGTGGAGGTCGGCGGCGGCCCCAAGAGCCATGTGACCTTCCCGGATTTCGCCAAGGTGTCGGCCGCCTTCGGCTTCGCCTATGCGCGCGCGGACGGGCACGGCGACCTGGCGCGGGCGATCGCCGACACGCTCGCCGCGCCCGGCCCGGCCCTGTGCGAGATCATCGTCGACGAACATGTGTCCTTCGCGCCAAAGCTCGGGGCGAAGGTCCATCCCGACGGACGCATCACCTCCCCGGCGCTGGAGGATCTCTCGCCCTTCCTCCCGCGCGAGGTGCTGCGGGAGAATATGGCGATCCCGCTGCTGGAGGAATCGTGAAGGCCGCAACCCTGCCCGGCCAGCGCCGCCCCCTGCGTTTCCTGGTCGCGGGGGGCGTCAACACCGCGTTCGGCCTTGCCTTCTATCCGCTGCTGCTATGGGCCATGCCCCTGTTCCACAGCCATTATATGGTCGCGCTGCTGGTCGCGCAGGCGGTGTGCCTCTGCTTCGCCTTCGCCACCTACAAGCTGGGGGTGTTCCGCACGCAGGGACATGTGCTGCGCGAATTCGCGGCTTTCGCCGGCTATTATCTGTTCAACTATGCCCTCAACTGGGCGGCCCTGCCGCTGCTCGTGGAAGCCGGCGGCCTGTCGCCCGTCCTTGCCCAGTTCGGCTTTTCCCTGCTGCTGATCGCCGGAAGCTGGTTCTGGCACAGCCGCGTCACCTTCAAGGAGAGGAGATGAGATCATGACGCTTCCGGCCCTGCGCGATCGCGCCTGCCCTGCCTGCGGGGCCAAGACCGGAAAGGACGAGGTCGCCTGCCCCGGCGACGCCGGGACGATGACCGTGGCGCAGTTGCGGCCCTATTGGCACGGACTGGAAAAGACGAAGCATTTCTTCCCCTACCGTCGCTGCGCCGATTGCGCGCTGCTCTACAATCCCGTCTTCTTCGACGATGCGCAACTGGCCGATCTCTACGCCGCCATGCCGCCGAACATGGACATGCTGCCTTTCTCCGCCGTGGCCGACACCCAGCGCGGCTATTTCGCCGCCGCCGCGCGCAGCGGCCCGCTGTCGGGCGACTATCTCGAAATCGGGCCGGATATCGGCCATCTCGTCACCGAAGCGGTCGCCCATGGCGGCTTCGGCCGTTTCTGGCTGTTCGAACCCAATCGCGCCGTCCACGATCAGCTGAAACAGGCCACGGGCGGCAAGCCGGCGTCGATCCTGACCGACATGACCGACCTGTCGCCCGTGCCGGACGGCAGCGTGGGGCTGGCGGTCCTGGTCCATGTGCTCGACCATCTGCTCGATCCGCTGACCATGCTGCGCACGATCGGCACGAAGCTGAAGCCCGGCGGCACGCTGCTGATCGTTACCCATGACGAGGGGTCGCTGCTGCGCCGCGCGCTGGGCCGCCGCTGGCCGCCCTTCTGCCTGCAGCATCCGTTGCTCTACAACCCCGGCACGATCCGGCGGCTGGTGGCGCGCGCGGGCTTCCCCGCCATTCGGGTCGTCCCCAGCACCAATTATTTCCCGATCGACTTCCTCGTCCGTCAGGGCGCGCAGGCGGCGGGCTTCACCCTGCCCGGCCGCCTCCCGCTGCCAAGGCGCGCCATCGCGCTGCGCCTCGGCAATATGCTGACGATCGCTCAGGCCGCGGCCTGAACGATCCCCCGCCCCGACAGCGCGCTGTAGCGGCCGATCTGCTCCAGCGTCACGGCGCGCGCATCCTCGCCCGCGCCCACCCGCTTGTGCCAGTCGACGATCCAGTCGATCGCCTGCGCCAACCCCATCGCCGGCTGCCAGCCCAGCGCCGATCGTGCACGCGAACAGTCCAGCCGCAACAGCCCCGCTTCGTGCGGGCGCGGCCCCTCGTCCAGCATCGCCGATGGGGCGGCATCGCTCCAGGCCGCGCGCATCCGGTCCACGATCCAGCGCACCGGCCGGGCATCCTCGTCCGCCGGGCCGAAATTCCACGCCTCGGCAAAGCGCCGTTCGCCCGCCAGCAGCCGCTCGCCAATCATCAGATAACCGCCCAGCGCCTCCAGCACATGCTGCCACGGCCGCACCGACTCCGGCGAACGGATCAACGGCGCCGCGCCCGTCTCGAACGCACGCACCAGATCGGGCACCAGCCGGTCGGCCGCCCAGTCGCCGCCGCCGATCACATTGCCCGCGCGCACCGACGCCAGCGCCGGGCCGCTCTGCTGGAAATAGGACTGGCGCCATGCCGACACGACCAGTTCGGCGCATCCCTTGCTGCTGCTATAGGGATCATGGCCGCCCATCGGGTCGCTTTCGCGATAGGGCCATTCCCATTCGCGGTTTTCATAGCATTTGTCGCTCGTCACGCACACGATGCCGGTCACGCCGCCCGCCTGCCGCGCCGCTTCCAGCACATGGACCGTGCCCATGACGTTGGCGGCATAGGTTTCGATCGGCTGTTCGTAGGACAGGCGCACCAGCGGCTGCGCCGCCAGATGGAAGATGATCTCGGGCCGCGCCCGCTCCACCACCGCCCGCACGGCGGCGGGATCGCGCACATCGCCTTCGACATGATCGATCATCCGGTCCAGCCGCGCCGCGTCGAACAGGCTGGGGTCGCTTGGCGGTGGCAGCGAAAAGCCCGTGACCCTCGCCCCCATCGCGCGCAGCCACAGCGCCAGCCAGCTGCCCTTGAAGCCGCTGTCGCCCGTCACCAGCACGCGGCGGCCCTGCCAGGCAGGCGTTACCAGCGCTTCCAAGGCGCGCCTCCCGAATGCCAGAGCGTATCCAGATGAATCTTGTCGCGCAGCGTGTCCATGGGATGCCAGAAACCGTCATGGCGATAGCCCATCAGCTCGCCACCGGCGGCCAGCTGCTCCAGCGGGCCGGTTTCCCAGACGGTGCCGGGGCCGTCGATCAGGTCCAGGACGCTCGGATCGGCGACGAAGAAGCCGCCGTTGATCTGCCCGCCGTCGCCCGCCGGCTTCTCCTTGAACGCCGTCACCTGATCGCCATCGAACTCCAGCGAACCGAAACGGCCTGGCGGGGTGACGGAGGTGATCGTCGCGCGACGTCCATGCGAACGATGGAAACGCACAAGATCAGCAATGTCGATGTCGGCAACCCCGTCACCATAGGTGAAGCAAAAGGGCTGGTCGGGGTCGAGATAGGAGCGGATTGCGGCCAGCCGGCCGCCCGTCATGGTATCAGCGCCGGTCTCCACCAGCGAAACGCGCCATGGCTCGCTGCGCGCATGGTGGATTTCCATGCCGTTGCCGCCGCGCAGGTCGATGGTGACGTCGGCCGTGTGCAGGAAGTAGTTGGCGAAATATTCCTTGATCAGATAGCCCTTGTAGCCAAGGCAGATGACGAAGTCGTTCAGCCCGGCGGCCGAATAGATTTTCATGATGTGCCACAGGATCGGCATGCCGCCGATTTCGACCATGGGCTTTGGCCGGACGGCCGTTTCTTCGCCGAGCCGGCTGCCAAGGCCGCCAGCCAGAATCACGGTGCGCATTCATCCTCCGAGAACTGGTGTTTGGCATGAAGACGGTGTCGGATCGCGCATCCCGTCCGGAAAAGGGAGGCAAATCGCGGCGGGTCGAAACCGGCGTCCTGATCGGCATCCTCGCGCTGTCGGCCGCGTTGCGCCTCTGGCACCTGAATTTCGGTTTGCCCGCGCTCAACGATCCGGACGAACCGCTGTTCGTCATGACGGCGCTCGACATGGTGCGCGAACACCGCCTCAACCCCGAATGGTTCGGCCATCCGGCGACCATGCTGCTCTACGCCCTCGCCGCCATCTTCGCCTTCGTCGGCTGGGCGGGCACCCTGTCGGGCCAGTGGCCGGATGCGGCCGGCTATGTCTCGGCCGTCTATGCCGACCCTTCGATCGCGATCCTGCCGATGCGCCTGTTCATCGCGGCGACCGGGGTCGGCTGCGTCTACCTGACCTACCGGATCGGCCGGGATCATGTCAGCCCGCGATCCGGCCTAATCGCCGCCGCCTTGCTGGCCTGCAACGGGCTCCATGTCGAACTGTCGCAGGTCATTCGAACCGACATGCTTGCCAGCCTCTTCATGCTGTGGAGCAGCCGCTACGCCGTCCGGGCGGCGGGCAGCGGCAGTCTGCGCGATCATGTGCTGGCGGGCGTGATGCTGGGTCTGGGCGGCGCGACGAAATGGCCGGCGCTGCTGTTCGTCGTCAACGGCGCCGGCGCCGTCGGCCATCGCTGGCGGCAGGCGGGGTGGAAGCGCAGCCTGCGATCGCTGCCGCTCCTTCCCGTCGTTGCCGTAGCGACCCTGTGCCTCGTCTCCCCCTATCTCCTGCTGGACCATGGCACGGTCTTGCGCGACCTGGGCGGAGAGGCGCGGCCGACGCATCTCGGTGCGACCGGCGGGTCGGCTGGCGACAATCTCCTCTGGTATGCGCGCCATATTCTGGTGGACGGCTTCGGCTGGTTCGGGACCGTGCTGGCGGCGATCGGCATGGCGACGATCTGCCTGCGCTACCGGGCGCTCGCGCTCGCCGGCTTTGCCGGCGCCTCGCTGTTCCTGATCGGGATCGCCGCGCAATTTCTGGTCTGGGAACGCTGGGCCGTTCCGCTCCTGCCCTGGATCGCCCTGGCCATCGCCGTCGCACTGGATCGGCTCGCGACCCTGTCGGGCAGTGGCGGGTGGCGGCGCTGGATGCCGGTCGCGGCGCTCGCCGCGCTACTGGTCCCGATGGGATATGCCGCCATATCGCGGTCGATCGTGCGCGCGCACGACACCCGCCAGCAGGCGAGCCAATGGGTGCGCGACCATGTCGCAGGCGATCAATCCATCCTGATCGAGGATGCGGCCTTCGACCTTCTCGACCGCCCTGGCCCCGTCATTTTCCCGCTGGGCGATGCGGGTTGCATCGACGTCCATCAGATGCTGAAGGCCGGCCCCAGCTACCGGCAGGTCGGCGAGAAGCGATCCGGCAAGGCGATCGTCGACCTCGGCAATGTCGCGCCAGCCCTGCTGGACGGCTGCCGTGCCCGGATCGCCATCATAACCCATTATGATCGCTATCGGCTCGAGGCCGCCCGCTTCCCCCGGCAGCTCGACCAATATGACAGGCTGATGCGCGGCGCGCAGAGCCTCGCCATCTTCCGGCCCCGGCCCGGCCGGGTCGGCGGCCCCGTTACGCGGGTCATCCGGCTGGACGCCCCCGCCCCATAGACGCAGGGGCGAGGCGGCCGCCGATGCCCCCGGTCAGCCGACCATCCGCCAGCGCATCGTCTCGCCGGCGTGGAAGGGAACGACGCGGATATCGCCGCTGGTGATCAGCTCCGGCACGATCACCGCCTCGCGCTTCAGCGTGACCACGCCCTCGTTCAGCGGCAGCCCATAGAAATTGGGGCCATGTTCGGAGGCGAAGCCCTCCAGCCGGTCGAGGGCGCCTTCTTCGTCGAACACCTGGGCATAGCTTTCCAGCGCGAACGGCGCGTTGAAGATGCCGGCGCATCCGCAGGCCGCTTCCTTGCGCCCGACGCCATGCGGCGCGCTGTCGGTGCCGAGGAAGAATTTGGGCGATCCCGACACGGCCGCCTTGCGGACCGCGAGGCGATGACGTTCTCGCTTGGCAACCGGCAGGCAATAGGCGTGAGGACGAATGCCCCCGTCGAAAATCGCGTTGCGGTTGATGATCAGATGCTGCGGCGTGATGGTCGCGCCGATCTGGGGACCGCTCTCCGCGACGAACGCAGCCGCTTCGGCTGTCGTGATATGCTCCAGCACGATCCTGAGCGCCGGAAAATCACGGACCAGCGGGGTCAGGATACGCTCGATGAAGACGGCCTCGCGGTCGAAAATATCGATATCGCGATCCGTCACCTCCCCATGGATCAGCAGCGGCATGCCGATCCGCTGCATCGTCTCCAGCAGGCCGGTCAGCTTGCGGATATCGGTGACGCCATGGGCCGAATTGGTGGTGGCATGGGCGGGATAGAGTTTGCAGGCGGCGAACACCCGCTCCTCATAGCCCCGCGCGATTTCCGCCGGGTCGGCATCGTCGGTCAGATAGCAGGTCATCAGCGGCGTGAAGTCCGCGCCCGCCGGCAGGGCGTCCAGGATTCGCCCGCGATAGGCTTGCGCCGCGGCGACGCTGACCACGGGCGGCGTCAGGTTCGGCATGACGATGGCGCGCGCGAACTGGCGCGCGGTATAGCCGACAACCGCGTGCAACATCTCATCATCGCGAAGATGCACATGCCAATCGTCGGGGCGGCGGATCGTTATCTGAGCAGTCATGCGCCCGCTCTAGCCGTTTGCACGCCGGCCGTCGATGCCGAGCTTCAATCCATCGCCACCAGTTTTCGATGGGAATTTCGTCACCGCCATGGGATGGCGCACGACAAACGCGATCGGAACCCCAGCTTTTTTTTCGTCCCTCCCGCCGTCCGCGGGACAAGAGGACATCGGAGACGGACATGACCGCCGACCAGATGATCGACCTGCTCGTCGCCAGGCTCCTGCGCGCCCATGGCGGACAGAAACACAAGTGGCGCACATTGCTGGGGCCGGTCCGCCTCTATGATCGCGCGACCCACCCGCATTGCAACTGGACCCTCAATCCGGCCGGCTCTCCGGCCGAGGTCGAGCGGGTCGAGCAACTCGCCGACGAGTTGCGCCTTGCCCATCCCATCCTCACCGCATCGCGCTGAACCGGCAAAAGGCCCGGATCGACTCCGGGCCTTTCGCTTCGGGCCGTCGCGGATGGCGCGACGATCAGTTGCCCGCCATCGAACGCGGGCCGGCGCCGGCGTCGGCATAGCGTTCGCGCGTTTCGGCGCGGGCGATGGCGGCCGTGATCGGCGCCTGGACTTGCGCGATCGCCTTGCTGCGGCACGCCACCATGGTCGCCGTATCCGCCGTGGCGCACACCCGCGAAGCGGCGCGCGCGATGCGGCTGCGCAGCTCCTTCTGCTGGTCGGCCTTCGCCAGGTTCAGGTCGCCATGATAGACTTCGCTGGTGCGGCCGTTGGACTGGAAGTCCTCGGCGGAAGCGGCGCCGGCGGCGACGGTCAGGGTGGCGGCGGCAAGGGCGGCGGCGATCTTTGACGAACGGAACATGGGCATATCTCCTCGAAACCTGTTGTGACCGGGCCGCCCATGGGGGGCATCGCGGCGCCGGAGGGTGCGGGCGGGGAAGCCGGAGGTTTTCGGGGTCGGCTCCTGTCCCGCTCGCCCATCCTGTTTAGGCCCGGACGCCGCGCGCCGCGCGTCCGCTTCGACCGGAAGCGACCGTCGTCGGCCAACGGCACCAGCTTCGACCAATGACTGTGCGGAAGGGGACGAACGGCGGGACGAACGACATCTGCCCGGCGGCAAACGACATTTTCCGTAACGGAAAGCGCGAATCGCAACGATATCGCCAGACATGAAAACGCCCCCGGCGCAAGGGAAGGCCGGGGGCGTATCCAGATGCTGTCGGGCACTCCGGATCGGGTTGAACTATATGCCAGAGAGACGACGCTATCGGCGCTGAACCGTCCCTTAACGCCCCCATCATATCGCCCGGACGGCAGGCGTGACCCATGGTTCGATGACCGGCCTTCCCCGGACGCCGGGCGGCATGGGGGCTGGACCAACCACCCATCCACGCCGACGAACGACATCAGTCGATCGGCGGCAGCCCCGCCACGCGCAGCGCATCGGCCAGATAGACGGCAAAGGCGGATTCGCGCACCGGCGCGCGCTGGCGTGTCCAGGCCAGCGCCACCAGCGCCCGCCAGGCCGCCAGCGCCTCGGCATCCAGCCCGGTCAGCGCGCGATAGCGCCGCACATACCAGCCGCTCGCCGCATCGCGCACCGCCGCCTCCACCCGTCCGACATCGCCCGCCCCGCGCCCCGGCCCGAATCGCATCACCATCTCGGTCCGCACCAGATCGGTGGCGATCGTCCCGCAGGCCGCACGCGACCAGTCGATCACGCTCACGCCCTCGTCCGTCACGATCAGATTGCCCGGATGCAGGTCGCCATGCGACAGCGCATCGCCTTCGTTGAGCTGCACCAGCCGGTCGATCGCCGCCCGGCGCAGCGCCGCACCGACCGGCGCCACCTCGATATCCTCGATCAGGATCGCCTTGCGGCTGCGCAGCGTCGGCGCATGGCAGGCCTGGATATGCCGCTGCAACCGCGCCATCTGGTCCAGCGCCCAGCGCGTGCGATGGGGATGCCGGGCGATATAGGCCAGCAGGTTGGGGCCGCTTATCTCTTCATAGACGATGCCCTGCCGCCCGTCGGCCTCTTCCAGGCCGAAGACGCGCGGCACCGGCAGGCCGCTCGCCTGCACGACGCGCGCGATCGCATGTTCGCGCGCGATGATGCCCGGATCGACACCCGCATGGAACAGCTTGAGCACCCGGCCGCCATCCAGCCGGTAGACCTGCGCGCTCGCGCCGGCGGCGATGAAGGACGAAGGGTCAGGCGGGTTCATCGCGCCGCCTGTGCCCCAGCCGGCTGGGCTTGGCCAGTGCCTTTCGCCGCCCGCGCCGCCCTTCCGGCCTCCGCTCAGGCCGCCAGGAACATGTCGGCGCTCGGCGCCAGGACGCGATGCTCATAATAGCCCGCATCGATATAATGTTCGGTCAGCGCCTCGACATCGGCGTGGAAGGCCGCGCGCAAATCCTGATTGGCCGCCGCATAGGCAAGCGCATCGAAACCGTCGACATCGCGCCCCTCGGCCCGGCCCGCCATGATATAGTGGCGCGCCGCCGCATCGTCATCGCTGCCCAGCGCGACGATCAGGTCCGGGTTGGACGCGATATAGCGCAGCCCGTCGAACCCGTCGGCGACCCGGCCTTCCGCCCGCCCGGTCTCGATATAATGCCGCGCCGCCGCCTCGACATCGGTGCCGAGCGCGGCCGCCAGATCGGCATAGGTCGCCAGATATTGCAGCCCGTCGAACTGCGCGTCGCTGCGCCCCTGTGCACGCCCCACCGTCAGATAATGCATTGTGGCGGCCGTCGTATCGAGGCCGAAGGTCGCGCTCAGATCGGCATAGCCGGCGATATAGTCGAGCGGATCGAACGCCAGCGCATCGCGTCCTTCGGCAAAGCCTGCCTGGATATAATGGCGCGCCGCGGCCTCGGTATCGGTGCCGAGCGCATCCGACAGGTCGACATAGGACGCCAGATAGCGCAGCCCGTCGAACTGCGCGTCGCTGCGTCCCTCGGCAAAGCCCGTGAGGATATAATGCTCCGTGGCCGCCGCCGTATCGAGGCCGAAGGCGACGATCAGGTCGTCATAGCCGGCAATATAGTCGAGCGGATCGAACGCCAGCGCATCGCGCCCTTCGGCAAAGCCCGATGTAATATAATGTTCGGTCGCCCTTGCCGCATCCAGTCCGATCGCCGCGATCAGGTCCGGCGCACCCGCGACGTAGCGCAGCCCGTCGAACGCCGACAGGCTCCCCGCCAACGCGCCCGTCGCCAGGGTGCCATCGGCGAACTCGACCTGCTCGACATTCGCGAAACGGCTCGCCCCTTCCTCGCCGACGAGCCAGGTCCATCCATCTGCGGCGATCAGGCTGTAGCTTGCCTTAGCGCCCGACAGCACCAGCATATCGAACCCCGCGCCGCCATCGACGATATCGTGGCCGGTGCCCGGATGAAGCTCATCGTCACCGTCTCCGCCATCCAGTTGGTCGTCGCCAGTATAGGAAAAGAGCTGGTCATTGCCGCCCAGCCCCTGCAGGACATCATTGCCAAGGCCCCAGGTGGATATCCGGTTGCCCTGATCGTTTCCGGTCCCGTTCACATCCCCGCTGTCATGAAAATACAGATTTTCGACATGTGCCGCCAAAACATAGCTGTGCGCATAGGTGGTGACGCCATCCACCCCTTCACCTTCCAGTTCGATGATGATGTCGGTGCCGTCATAGTCGGAATAATTGTCGCTCCCTGCGCCGCCCGCCAGGCGATCGATGCCATCGCCCCCCGACAGATAGTCGTTGCCGCTGCCGCCTTCCAGACTATCCTCTCCCGCACCGCCGCTCAGGACATCGTTACCCGCGCCGCCGATCAGAATGTCGTTGCCGCCCTTGCCGTCCAGCATATTGGCGTCGTCATTGCCGATCAGCGTATTGGCCTCGGCGTTGCCGGTCGCGTTCAGCGCACCGTCGCCCGACAGCACCAGCATCTCCACGTCTCGCCCTTCCAGGCTGTAGGACACGAAGCTGTAGATCATGTCATTGCCCTGGCCCGCGACCTCGACGACATTATCCCGCGCATTGTCGACGATATAGATGTCGTCGCCTTCCAGCCCCGCCATCCGGTCGCCGCCCCACCAGCCGTCAATGACATTATTGCCGGCGTCACCGGTGAGGGTGTCGGTGTAGCGCGAGCCGTGGATATTCTCGAACCCGCTGACCGTATCCGTGCCCGCCCCGCCGGTTGCCTGCGCGCCGGTGACAGCCAGCGAAACCGCGACGCCTCCGGTCGCCGACAAATAGCTCAGCGTGTCGATGCCTTCGCCGCCGTCCAGATAATCGTCACCTGCGCCGCCGTCGATCGTGTCATTGCCGGCACCACCGGTCAGGCCATCTTCATATTTGCCACCGGTCAGCACATCATTGCCGCTGCCGGTGGTAATGCCAACGGCTTCAACATTGGTCAGGGTCGATCCCTGGCCAATGAAGGTGGACACCCCGCCCGTGGCTTCGTTCAACCGGAAGCTGATGTCTGCCGTGGCCGCGGAAAAATCGCCTTGGAAGCGATCCTGCCCAGCCCCGCCGTCGAACGAGACGACCGCTTCATTATATGCTGACATCGCGTCATTGCCGTCTCCCGCCTTCAGCGACAGAAATTCCACATTGCGCACGGTCAGCGTGCCCATCTCAGGATAGTTCGACCGGCTTGCATAGTTGAATATCGATGTCCGGTCGGGGCCATACCAGCTCAAATCCAGATTGAATGTGTCGGACCAGTCCACAACCAGGGCATCATCGCCACCGCCACCATCGACGCTGGACGTCCCATCCGCCGTCGAAATAAAATAGCCGTTATCTTCGTCCCCGCCCACAAATGTCGTCATCACCCACCCCCGTGCAAGCGCCGACATAAGGTGAAATAGTCGGAAATATCAACGCCATATTTATGGCCGTAAAATAACCGCGCCGCATCTCTTTTACCGGCACGGCGAACATCCCATCTCCCCGCCGGGGATCGTAACGCCCTTGCCCCGCCCCTCCCGAACAAATAAAGAACGGTTCCATGAGTCTCTCACACATCAGCGTCCGCGGCGCGCGTGAACATAATCTCAAGGGCGTCGACGTCGACCTGCCCCGCGATTCCCTCATCGTCATCACGGGCCTCAGCGGCTCGGGCAAGTCGTCCCTCGCCTTCGACACCATCTATGCGGAGGGTCAGCGCCGCTATGTGGAGTCGCTCTCCGCCTATGCGCGCCAGTTTCTGGAGATGATGCAGAAGCCCGATGTCGAGCATATCGAGGGCCTCAGCCCCGCGATCAGCATCGAGCAGAAGACCACCAGCCGCAACCCGCGCTCCACCGTCGCCACCGTCACGGAAATCTACGACTATATGCGCCTCCTCTGGGCGCGCGTCGGCATTCCCTACAGCCCCGCGACCGGCCTCCCCATCAGCGCGCAAACTGTCTCGCAGATGGTCGACCGCGTGATGCTCCTGCCGGAGGGTACCCGCTTCTACCTGCTCGCCCCCGTCGTGCGCGGCCGCAAGGGCGAATATCGCAAGGAACTGGCCGAATGGCAGAAGGCGGGCTACACCCGCGTCCGCATCGATGGCGAAATGTATCTGATCGAGGACGCCCCCGCCCTCGACAAGAAGTACAAGCATGACATCGAAGTCGTGGTCGACCGCCTCGCCGTGGACGCCGACATGTCCACCCGCCTCGCCGACAGTTTCGAGCAGGCGCTGAAACTCGCCGACGGCCTCGCCTATGCCGACCTCGCCGACGGCATCGTCCCCGGCCGCGAAGACGAAGTGCAATCCACCGACAAGAAGATGAAGGGCGCGGGCATCCCCTTGAACCGCATCGTCTTCTCGGAAAAGTTCGCCTGCCCGGTCAGCGGCTTCACCATCCCCGACATCGAGCCGCGCCTCTTCTCCTTCAACGCCCCCCTGGGCGCCTGCCCCGCCTGCGACGGTCTTGGCGAACGGCAGGAATTCGACCCCGACCTCGTCGTCCCCAACGAAGCCCTCTCGCTCAAGAAGGGCGCCGTCGTCCCCTGGGCCAAGTCCAACCCGCCCAGCCCCTATTATATGCAGGTGCTCGGCTCCCTCGCGAAGGAGTTCGGCTTCTCCCTGGAAACCCCGTGGACCGACCTCCCCGGCGAGGTGAAGCTCATCATCCTCCACGGCACCGGCGGCAAGCCCGTCACCCTGCGCTTCCAGGACGGCAAGAAAAGCTACGAGGTCAAGAAAGCGTTCGAGGGCGTCATCGGCAACCTCAACCGCCGCATGCTCCAGACCGACAGCGCCTGGATGCGCGAGGAACTCGCCAAATACCAAACCGCCATGCCGTGCGAGACCTGCAACGGCGCCCGCCTCAAGCCCGAAGCGCTCGCGGTCAAGATCGCGGGCGAGGACATCTCCCTCTCCACCCGCCGCTCGGTGGTGGACGCGCTCGCCTTCTTCACCGCGATGCCGGACGCCCTCAACGACCAGCAGAACCAGATCGCCCGCGCCATCCTCAAGGAAATTGTCGAGCGGCTCGGCTTCCTCAACAATGTCGGCCTCGACTATCTGAACCTCGACCGCACCAGCGGCACCCTGTCGGGCGGCGAGTCCCAGCGCATCCGCCTCGCATCGCAGATCGGCAGCGGCCTGTCGGGGGTCCTCTACGTCCTCGACGAACCCTCGATCGGCCTGCACCAGCGCGACAATGACCGGCTGCTCGTCACCCTCAAGCGCCTGCGCGACCTCGGCAACAGCGTCATCGTCGTGGAGCATGACGAGGATGCGATCCGCGCCGCCGACTATATCGTCGACATGGGACCGGGCGCGGGCGTCCATGGCGGCACCATCGTGGCGCAGGGCACCCTGCCCGACATCCTCAGGCACAAGGACAGCCTCACCGCCGATTACCTCAACGGCACCCGCCGCATCGACGTGCCGGCCAAGCGCCGCAAGGGCAGCGGCAAGAAGCTCACCGTCCACAATGCCCGCGCCAACAACCTGACCGGCGTCACCGCGTCGATCCCGCTCGGCACCTTCACCTGCATCACCGGCGTCTCCGGCTCAGGCAAGTCCAGCTTCACCATCGACACGCTCTACGCCGCCTCGGCCCGTGCGCTGAACGGCGCCCGTATCGTCGCGGGGCCACATGACAAGGTGACGGGCCTCGAACATTGCGACAAGGTGATCGACATCGACCAGTCGCCCATCGGCCGCACCCCGCGCTCCAACCCGGCCACCTATACCGGCGCCTTCACCAATATCCGCGACTGGTTCGCGGGCCTCCCCGAAGCGCAGGCGCGCGGCTACAAGCCCGGCCGCTTCAGCTTCAACGTCAAGGGCGGCCGCTGCGAAGCCTGTCAGGGCGACGGCGTGCTCAAGATCGAGATGCACTTCCTCCCCGACGTCTATGTCACCTGCGACGTCTGCCACGGCGCCCGCTACAATCGCGAGACGCTGGAGGTGAAGTTCAAGGGCAAGTCCATTGCCGACGTGCTCGACATGACGGTCGAGGATGCGGTCGAATTCTTCAAGGCCGTCCCGCCGATCCGCGACAAGATGGCGATGCTCGCCGAAGTGGGCCTTGGCTATATCAAGGTCGGCCAGCAGGCCACGACCCTGTCCGGCGGCGAAGCCCAGCGCGTCAAGCTCGCCAAGGAACTCTCGCGCCGCGCTACCGGCAACACCCTCTATATATTGGACGAACCCACCACCGGCCTGCATTTCGAGGACGTCCGCAAACTGCTCGAAGTCCTCCACGCATTGATCGACCAGGGCAACAGCGTCGTGGTGATCGAGCATAATCTCGACGTCATCAAGACCGCCGACTGGATCATCGATATGGGTCCAGAGGGTGGCGTGAAGGGCGGCGAAGTCGTCGCCGAAGGCACGCCGGAGAAGGTGGCGAAGGAGAAGCGCAGCTTTACGGGGCGGTATCTCGCGCCGTTGTTGGGGCTGGAGGCTGTGGCGGCGGAGTGAAATGGACCAGCCAAAAATGAATGAAAAGCCTGCGCTCACAATAAATGATCGTGAAGGAAAATTATGGCTTGATGCTGCAAGCCCTATTCAGATCATGCGTGAAGATTCCGCTCCACACAGAATCTCAATCTGTGCACAATCTAGGAGTGAAACAGACGATAAATTGAAAGTGCATCTTAGGCTTAATCGATCTGATGCCTACCGCTTGATTGATGAATTGCAAGCGGCTCTCGACGCAGATACCAAAGTTGGCGCTGAAACAGTGATAAAGCGCAAAAATCTTCTCATGCCGATCAATGGCGGCGTAAACACCGAAACGGGTGATATAATTTTATCTTTCCGAGATTACTCTGGGTTAGAATATCATCATCATTTACCGTTTGATCAAAGTGGCGCACTGTTTGAAACACTTGAACAAGCTACGAAATCATCTGAAGAATGGCATGATGCCAATTTCACTGAAGATCATAAAGGCATTAAAAAGGTAAATATTCAGCCTCGAGAAGCAAAATCGATCTTTCTTGGAGAAGACCCTCTAACAGAAAAGCCCATTTTAATTGTCCGCCTTGAGACGGGACACCAATACTCCTTCCTCATAGATAGAAAAATCCTTGAACAGATTTTCAAGAAAAAGAAACTGCCATCCACCCCCTTTAAATACCAAACTGACCCCTGGACTTCTATCGCCGACGATATTGAATGGTTCGAGAAGGAGTGGTGTACGCTTTATGAAGCTCCCTCCGACGCTGATATACGACGCGGCAGCGCTGCGCTGCGAAGATTGCTTATCGAGGATTGGATAGGCAAAGCATGGCGCCATTTTGGTTTTCAGAAACAGCCTTCGATAGTAGGCCCCGACCTAATCAAATTGGCAACCACCCAAGGCCATGAAATTAGGCACATCACATCGGTGATCTCTGGCGGAGCAACGATAGATGGCATTCAATTAGCTATGCTCGGTCACGCACGGGCAAACAATCCAACGACGGGAGTGAGCGTCGATGCGGACGAAGGCTTCGCAGTCGTAACATTCTCCATTACCCGCGACGCGCGGGGAGAAGCGGACGAGGGAGATTTAGAAAGACTGATTAACAAAGAATGGATGTTATCGCGATACCTCGACGCGCCTGGCATGGTCCGAAAAGGGGAAACAATTTCCCGACGAGATATCGTGACATATTTCGCCAACGTTGGCGGCGGCGTACATCTTGGCCCCGCTAGAAAAGAAAAAGAAAAAAATTACGCTCTCATTGAAGAGTTAATAAACAAAATAGGCGCGCTTACCATGGATGGCGTTTTTTTTGAGTTATTATCGATTGGTCAAGCGATCGGCCGATCTAATGATTTGAACAAGCTTGTGAAGGAAATTCGGCGGTCACAAATATGATGTAACTCGCCGCAATCATCCCAATGCCGGAGACATAATCTGCGTCATGCCCGCGATCGCGCAGCCATCGGCACAGAGCCGGCGGCAATTGCGCATCGACAAGGAATTTCATTCGGCAGCGATAACCACGGGATGATCGGCCATGGCCGCCGCATAACCCAACACCGCCCGCACATCATCCGCGCTCAGATAGGGAAAATCCTCGACAATCTCGTCCGTGCTCGCCCCACCGGCCAGCATCTCCAATATGTCGCTCACCCGCACGCGCGTGCCGACTACAATCGGACGCCCTCCGCAGATGGCGGGATCGACGGCGATACGGGGAAAGCCTGCAAGGGTCATGGTGGCGAAACTATCAGACAAGCGTCTTGCCCGCCAGATTTTCTCCGAATCTTGTCCGATATGGACCAATCCCCGCATCACGCCTCTGCGCGATATGGAAAGCCACATGCTTCCGCGCTATCATCGTCCCATGACCAAGCTAACCCCCATCGAGTCTGAATTTGCGACGACCGAGGAGGCCGAAGCCCATGATGCATGGGTCCACGCCAAGGTGGAAAGGGCGCTCGCCTCCACCAAGCCGCGCATCCCGCATGACGCAGTCATGGCGAAGGCACAGGCCATTCTCGACAAATATAAATGACCCTGCCCGTCGTCTGGGATGACGAAGCCGAAGCGGCCCTGCTCACCATCCTCGACTATATCGGATCACGCAACAAACCGGCGGCTGACCGGCTCTACAGAGCCATCCGGCATATGGTCGACAACCTGCCTAACCATCCCTACGCCCATCGCCCCGGCCGCAGACCCGGTACGCGGGAGGCTGTAGTCCACCCCAATTATATCCTCATCTACCGCATCGCCGCTGATGCCATAGAGGTGCTGACGCTGGTCCATGCCCGCCAGCAATATCCCTAAGCCACCCCAAAATCCTATTTGCTGTCCTACACGCCCCTGATCTGCCTACCCTCCCGGCAAGCATCCCTCTTTGCAGCAGGAGCCTTGCCATGACCTGTCAGTTCCCGCCCCTTCCCCAGCCGTCCGGCCAGATCCGCGAGGATGGCTGGTCGCCCGCGCGCCAGCGGCGTTTCCTTGAAACCCTGGCCTCCTGCGGCGTCGTGCAGCTCGCCTGCGAGTCCGTCCGCATCACCGCGCGCAGCGCCTATAACCTCCGCATCCGCCGCGACGGCGCGGCCTTCCGCCTCGGCTGGGACGCGGCCATCCTCATCGCTCGCGCGCGCCTCGCCGACGATCTGCTCGCCCGCGCCATCACCGGCTGCACCGACACGATCCGCCGCGACGAGGAGAATTTCGAAGTCACCCGCCACCGCCACGACAACCGCCTCGCCATGTCGATGCTGTCGCGGCTGGATCGCATGGCGGATTCCCCGCCCGAAGGGTCCGACGCCGCCCTCGCCCGCGTCGTGGCGCAGGATTTCGTCGCCTTTCTCGACCTGATCTGCCCGGAGCAGGCGGCGGTGGAGGAGGCCGACCGGCTGAACCTCCCCCGCCCCGGCCCGGAGCCGGAGGCGACCCACTTAAACATACCCAGCGCGCGCGAAATGGCGGACGCCCGGATGCTCGACGGCGACCGGCCCGACACGCCCGAACCGGTCGAGGAGGATAGCGCGACCGCCCTTTCGCCCGGCGCGTCGGTGGCGCTTTTCATCGCCGCCCGCCTCGCCCTCAACATGCCCCAGAAACCGCCGGTTTCCGAGACCCTGCAACGGTGTGAACTTCGCCCACAGCACGTCAATCGCGCCACCCTTCCGCCCGAAGAAGCCGCCGCCCGGCTGCGCGGCATCTGGTGGGATGAAGATCGGGAGGGCTGGCGCACCGACTATCCCGCCCCGCCCGGCTTCGACGGTGAGGAAAGCGACGCAATCTACGATATCGACGATTATGAGCGCGACCTGACGCCGCAGGAGGAGGAAGCCCTCGCCATCCGCGACAAGGCCGAGCGCCGCCCCTATGAGGACGCCGCCGCCCGCGCCCGCGACGCCTTTTTCGGCTTCGTCACGGCCAGCGGCGCGGCGGCGCATGGCGCGATGGCGACCGCGGCGGGCCATGCCGCGACCGGATGATACGCGTCCGGCATGGGCGGGGCGCCGGGCGGAACCGGGCCGTCATTTGCTATTTTGCGCCCGATGCCCTATATAGGGCGGGCTATAGTCGCAAATCGACGGTCTTCGGCGCTTTGCGGCTCCCTATATCCTTCTTTCCCTGCCCCTCTAGCAACCCGGCGCGTCCACACGGGATGCGTCGCATTGAAAGAAGGAAATTTTCCATGAGCATCGTCGGAACCGTCAAATTCTTCAACGCCGACAAGGGCTATGGCTTCATCGCTCCCGATGACGGCAGCCCGGACGCGTTCGTCCACATCAGCGCCGTCGAGCGCGCCGGCCTCGCCACGCTGCGCGAAAAGGACCGCGTCTCCTATGATCTGGAGCAGGACCGTCGTGGCAAGATGGCGGCTGTGAACATCTCGCACGCCGAATAACCGGCGTCCGGGGCGGGGGCCATCGTCCCCGCCTCCTCGGCCAAAGGCCCCTGCCGCCCGCGACCCGTCGTATGGCGGCGCGGGCCGGCCGGGCGTCGCTCCCATGGCGTCCGGCCTCCTTCAAGGAGCCTGCATCATGGCCAATACCGACTATCGCGCCCTTGCCGCCAAGGCGCATGACGAAGCCGCTGCCGCCACGCTGGACAATGTCCGCGACCGCTGCCTCCGCTCCGAAGCCGCCTTCCTCGCCATGGCCCATCGCCAGGATCTGGGCGACGCCAACCGCGCCCGCCGCGAACGGGGCGAAGACCCCTCGATCGACGAAGCGCCGGCCGTCCCGGCATAGGGTCCATCGCATCCCGCCCTCGCCCCGTCGCGCCCTGCATATTCCGGGGAACCCCTCGCCGCCCCACCGGTTATCGCTCCGACCCCGCAACAAGGAGCCTATCCATGATCCGCACCCTGATCTTCGGCGCCATCGCCGGTTATGTCGGCAAGAAGCTCTATGATGAAGGCAAGTTGACCGAGTTCAAGGACGATCTCGTCACCCGCTATAATGAAGCGAAGGCGAAGCTGGAGGACCAGCGCACCGCGACCGGAAGCGAACCCGCCGCAGTGACCGCGCCGATCACGCCCGTCACCAGCCCCGCCCGGCCGCTGCCCAACTGATCTCTTCCCCTCCGGCGGCGGCAATAAACGCCACCGGCCGCCGCCCGTCTGATGCCATCCCCCCCTCTCACGGCATCGGCGGGCGGTTTCTTTTTGCCCGGTGGAAAATAGTTACTCTTACGCAACCATCGCCCCGCTCCGGGGTTGATCCGCCGACAGGGTTTGACAAGGAGAGCCATCATGCAAAAACCCATCCTCGCAGCCGCCATCCTGGCGATGCTGCCGCTGGGCGCCTGCGTCTCGGACAATGGCGGCGGCGGCTACGGCTATGATCGCCCCGACGACCGCCGCGGCCCGCCCCGCCATCACCGCCGCCCGATCCGCGACAATGACGAAATCTACCGCGACCGCGACGGCCGCTATTATTGCAAGCGTGATGATGGCACCACCGGCACCATCGTCGGCGCTATAGCAGGCGGCGTCCTCGGCAATGTCATCGCCCCCGGTGGTTCCAAGACGCTCGGCACGATCCTCGGCGGCGCAGGCGGCGCCCTTGCCGGCCGGGCCATCGACAAGAACGACATCAACTGCGAATGACACAGACCTGACGCAAAAAGGGCGCGGGGATCGCTCCCCACGCCCTTTCCACCATTGCGACGACAAGCTTACAGTTTTTCGGTAAGCTCGGGCACGATCTTGAAGAGATCGCCGACGAGGCCGATGTCGGCGACCTGGAAGATCGGTGCGTCCTCGTCTTTGTTGATGGCGATGATGGTCTTGGAGTCCTTCATGCCGGCGAGATGCTGGATCGCCCCGGAGATGCCGACCGCGACATAGACTTCGGGCGCAACGATCTTGCCGGTCTGGCCGACCTGATAGTCGTTGGGCACATAGCCCGCGTCGACAGCGGCGCGGCTCGCACCGACCGCCGCGCCCAGCTTGTCCGCCAGCGGGAAGATCACTTCCTCGAAGGTCGGGCCGTCCTTGAGCGCACGGCCGCCCGAGACGATCACCTTGGCCGAAGTCAGTTCCGGACGCTCCAGCTTGGCGATTTCGGCGCCGACGAAGGAGGAAAGCCCCTTGTCCCCGGTCGAAGCAACCGCTTCCACCGTGCCGCTGCCGCCTTCCCTGGCCGCCTTCTCGAAGGCCGTGCCGCGCACGGTGATGACCTTCCTGGCGTCCTTCGACCTGACGGTCGCGATCGCGTTGCCGGCGTAGATCGGCCGGGTGAAGCTGTCCTCGCTCTCGACCGAGAGAATGTCGCTGATCTGCATCACGTCGAGCAGAGCCGCGACACGCGGCGCGATATTCTTGCCGTTGCTGGTGGCCGGCGCGACGAACGCGTCGTGGCTGCCCATCAGCTCGACGATCAGCGGCGCGACATTCTCGGGCAGCGCATGGCCGAAAGCCGCGTCGTCGGCGACATGGACCTTGCCCACGCCCGCGATCTTGGCGGCTTCCTCGGCCACGCCGCCAACGCCTTGCCCGGCGACCAGCAGATGCACTTCACCCAGCTTGCCAGCGGCGGTGACGGCGGAAAGGGTGGCGTCCTTGACGGCGCCGCCCTCATGTTCAACCCACACAAGCGTCTTCATGCGGCAACTCCCAGAGCTTTCAGCTTCGCGACCAGTTCATCGACATCGGCGACCTTCACGCCCGCCGAGCGCTTGGGCGGTTCGGCAACCTTGAGCGTTTCGAGGCGCGGCGCAATGTCGACGCCATAGTCAGCAGGCGCCTTGGTCGCGAGCGGCTTGCTCTTCGCCTTCATGATGTTGGGCAGCGAGGCATAGCGCGGTTCGTTGAGGCGCAGGTCGGTGGTGATGATCGCCGGGGTGTTGAGCTTCACCGTCTCCAGGCCGCCATCGACTTCGCGGGTCACGCTGACCTTGTCGCCCTCGACCTCGACCTTGCTGGCGAAGGTGCCCTGCGGCAGGTTCAGCAGCGCGGCGAGCATCTGGCCGGTCTGGTTGCTGTCATCGTCGATCGCCTGCTTGCCCAGGATGATGAGGCCAGCGCCTTCCTCTTCCTGCACCTTGGCGAGCAGCTTGGCCACGCCCAGCGGTTCAACCTCATTGTCCGTCTGGATCAGGATCGCCCGGTCCGCGCCCATGGCAAGTGCGGTACGCAGCGTTTCCTGCGCCTTCGCCACGCCGATCGACACCGCGATCACCTCGGTCGCCACGCCCTTTTCCTTCAGGCGAATGGCTTCCTCGACCGCGATCTCGTCGAACGGGTTCATGCTCATCTTCACGTTCGCCAGATC